>NZ_BSTA01000006.1:0-582188 GCF_030269265.1 Kineosporia sp. NBRC 101677 | reverse complement strand
GGGTGCAGGTGGCCGGGGCGATCCTGGCGCTGGGTACCGACCCGGCGACCGAACTACCCAGCGAGTCGGCCTTCACCACCGGATTCGTGGTGGCCGGGCTGGTCGCCGGACTGTCATTGCTGGCACTGCGCCGCACTCAGAAGGGAAAGCAGGCATGAGAAGCGTTCTGATCAGTGGAGCCAGCATCGCCGGCCCGGCAACGGCGTACTGGCTGCAGCGTGCCGGATTCACCGTCACGGTGGTGGAGAGGGCCCCGGCGGTGCGCGGAGGTGGCTATCCGATCGATGTGCGCGGAACGGCCGTGGAGGTGGTGCGCCGCATGGGGCTGCTTCCGGAACTGCTGAAGGTGCAGACTGATTCGCGGCACCTGACGTTTCTCGGTCCTGACGGTGGCACCGTCGCTGTGCTCGACCCGCATGCAGTGGCCGGCAGTGTGGCCGGGCGGGATCTGGAAGTTCGCCGGGGCGACCTGGCCGCCGGCCTGTACGGCCTGGTGCGTGACCAGGTGGAGTTCCGGTTCGGGGACGCCGTCGAGACTGTGGTTCAGACCGGGACCGGTGCCGAGGTGACATTCATGAGTGGGCAGAGGCGCACTTTCGACCTAGTGGTCGGCGCCGACGGCATGCACTCGCAGACCCGGCATCGCTCGTTCGGCCCCGAGGAGCACTTCCACCGTTACCTGGGCTACTGCTTCGCCCTCTTCACGGTGCCGAACACCTACGGGATGCATCGAGAGCTCACGATGTGGAATGCCCCCGGTCAGGCGGCGGCACTGTACGCGGTGGGAGAACGCAGAGACGAGCTGCAGGCTTTCCTGACCTTCCACCAGCCGCAGATGCCGACCGGGGCACTACGTGATCGAAAGGCCCAGCGGGATCTGGTGGAGCGAGCCTTCGCAGGGGCGGGCTGGGAGGTTCCAGTTCTTCTGACGGCCCTGCGTGGGGCGGACGACCTGTTCTTCGACACGGCCGCACAGATCCGGATGCCGCACTGGTCGAGAGGACGGGTGGTGCTGGTCGGGGACGCGGCCTACGCGCCGTCGTTCCTCACCGGCCAGGGCACCAGCCTGGCTCTGGTCGGGGCGTACCTCCTAGCCTACGCTTTGGACGCCGAGCCCGACATCGATCGGGCGTTGGTTGACTACGAACACCGTATGCGGCCGTTCGTCACGGCCAACCAGGCTCTGGTCAACAATGGTGCGGCCACGCTCTTCCCGGTCACGGAAAAGGCTCTGCACCAGCGCAATGCCCGGTTGCAAAAGCTGATCAGCATGCCCACCCCGGCGCCCCGTCCGGCCCATTCCGCCGTTCAACTACCAGATTTCGGCGTCCGGGCATGAGATGTATCGGGGCGGCTGGGCCTGAGCTAGGTCTGGCCGCCGTAGACCAGGCCGGTGCGGTAGGCGATGACCACCAGCTGGGCGCGGTCCCGGGCGCCCAGCTTGGTCATGGCGCGCTGCACGTGGGCGCGTACGGTGAAAGGGCTCAGGAACATCTGCTCAGCGATCTCGGGATTCGACAGGCCGGTCGCGACCAGGGCCACCATCTCGCGTTCGCGTGGGGTGAGCGTGGCTAGTTCCTCGGTCGAGGCGCTGTCGGTGTTCTTCGGGGTGGCCAGGAAACGGGCCACCAGGGAACGGGTGGCGGCGGGGGAGAGCAGAGTCTCGCCCTCGGCGATGGTGCGGACGGCGTCGATGAGTTCCTGGGCCCCGATACCTTTGCCGATGAAGCCCCCGGCCCCCGCCCGCAGGGCCTGGGCGACGTGTTCGTCCGTCTCGTAGGTGGTCAGGATGAGGATGTGGCACTCGCTCAGGTCGGGGTCGGTGCTGATCTGGGCAGTAGCGTTCAGGCCGTCTACCTCGGGCATCCGGATGTCCATGATCACCACGTCCGGGCGCAACTGCCGGGCCAGCTGCACCGCCTCACGGCCGTCGGAGGCCTGACCGACCACGGTGATGTCCTCGGCGCTGTCGAGCAGGATCCGGAAGGCCTCGCGCAGCAGGGCCTGGTCGTCGGCGAGCAGCACCCGCAACGTCATCGCAGCTCCTCTGTGGCTGTCGGTACCGGTAGGTGGGCCACCACTGACCAGCCGCCTTCGGCCGCGCGACCCGACCACAGGCGTCCTCCCACGGCCGTGGCCCGTTCCCGCATCCCGATCAGCCCGTAGCCGGGTGGGCGTTCGGCGCGGGCCGGGCCACCGGCGTCGCTGATCTCGACGCGAACGTGATCGGGGTTCCAGGTGAGGTGGACGCGGGCGGTGGCGGTGCCGGCGTGCTTGGTCACGTTGGTCAGGGACTCCTGGACGATGCGGTAGGCGGTGAGGTCGATGGCCGGGGGCAGAGCTTGGGCCGCGCCCTCCTGCTGCAGGGAGACGTCGAGGCCGGCGAGCCGGAACGATTCCAGCAGGGCAGGGATCTGGGCCAGGCCGGGAGCTGGTTCGCCGGGCGCCTCCACGTCACCGGACTGTCGCAGCAAGCCGACCGTGGCCCGCAGGTCGTCCAGGGCATGGCGGGTGGTGCGGACCAGGTCGCCCAGGCTGGCCCGGGTCTGCTCGGGACGGGTGTCGAAGACGTGGGCGGCCACCGTGGCCTGCGCGTTGGCCAGGGTGATCTGGTGGGCGACGAGGTCGTGCAGCTCCCGGGCGATGCGCATCCGTTCCTCGGCCACCCGTCGGCGGGCCTCGTCCTCGCGGGTCTGCTCGGCCCGGCGGGCCCGTTCCTCCACCGCGGTCAGGTAGGCGCGGCGGTTCTGCACAGAGTGCCCGAACACGGCGGCCACCAGCGGGAACGCAGCCACTGCAGCCAGCCTGCTGATGTCCTGCGACGATAGCCCCTCGGCCCACGGCGCGGAAGCGACCACCAGGATTCCCGCTGCCAGCGAGATCGCGCCCAGTGTGCGGCGTTCGGAGCGGGCGCTCAGCGCGTAGGAATAGGCCGCAAACACCGCCGGAGCCACGGTCAGCGGGCTCAGCAGCAGCCCGTCGGCCGTCACCAGTAGCCCACAGCCGATGAGTACCACCATGACAGGTACCGGCGCCCGCCGCCGTAACGGAAGCACTGCGCCCGACACCGCGGCGATCAGGTACGCCGTCAGTGGGGGAGTCGATAGGGAGCCGTCGGCGCGCGCCGCCCCGCCGAGCAGACACAGTGCGGCAGCCACGGCCGCGGTCGTGATCTCGCGCCACCAGGCGCCGGACCTGGGCGGGTGGGCGGACATCAGCGCTCCTTTATGCGTTCCCTCTATCACGGATGCCGGGTCGCACGGGTTCATATCCGTGCCCGGCGGTGAAGCCGGTGAGTTACCGGCCCGTGGTGCGAGGAGACACCGGTCCTCGACCTGGATCCGCGGTCCGTACGGGTGCGGAGGTAATTGTGGCTGAAGTGGGGAAGGTGTGGACGGGGGCAGCGGCCAGGAGTTGCCGATCGATCTGGGAGGACGGCGACCCCGGAATTAGCGGACGCGGGCGACTGGCACGCTCTGCTGCTGCGCCTGGCCGGTGCTCACCAGGCTTCCTGCAGGCCCATCCGCACGGCGTCGCCACGAAGGGTACGAAGGGCGTAGAATAGGCGACTCTTCACTGTGCCGACCGGGATGCCGAGCACGCCGGCGGCCTCGGCCGCAGTGTGTCCCTTGAGGTAGACCTGCTCGACCACGGCGCGGTGCTCGGGCCAGATCGAGGCCAGCAGGTCGCGCACCACCAGCTGCGCCAAAACCCGGTCGGTCTCGTCCGGGACGCTCTGCCCGAGCGAGGCGTCCTGGTACAGGAGTTCCACCTCGGTGGGCCGGACCTTGCGCATCCGGTGCCCATCGATCGCAATGTTATAGGCAACCCGGTGCAGCCAGGAGTTGACCGAGCCCTGCTCCGGGGTCATCCGGTCGATCCGCCGCCAAGCCCGTACGAAGGTCTCCTGCACGATGTCCTCGGCGAGGGCGCTGTCGCCACCCACCAGACGGGTCGCGAACGCCAGCAGGGCGGGGCGGTGGGTGCGGATGAGGTCGGCCAGGCGTTGTTCGTCGGCGTCCGGTCCTGGCCCGGCTGGACAGGGGCGGGTCACAAGGGCCGGGCTGTCCGGGTGATCGTGAACTGCCGGAGGCAGCGCGGTCTGCAGCATGCTCCGACGATTCCAAGGACGGCCGCACTGCAGATATGGGGACATCCCTCCTCCGGAGGGTGCTGTCCCTCTGTGCGAAGAGGGCAAACCCCCCTTGATGGATCTCGGTGTCTGCGCTAGGCATGCCGACCGTGGCCACCTCTCTCCACGCTGAACTGCGCCCGAAGGTTCAGGAGTGGGGAAAGTAAACCCCGGCCCGAGCCGGCACGAGCCGGCACTTGCTGCAGGCGTGAGTTCCGACGGCAGACATTCAGGGCTGCAACCCGTCGAGCCCGAGGCGGCCAGGAACAGCCCGTGGCGCCGGCCAGCGTGCCCGAGACCAGTAGGACAATCCGGACTCCGGATGCTGAGCCGCGGGCGGTGAGACGAGTCTGGGCCGGCTGGGAGACGGCACCGCCGCAGGCCGGGTCGACCAGGCTGAGCCCGTTCTGGTCGAGGTAGACCCCACCGAACTACTCCAACGAAGCCGGCACCCCCGGTCCCGTACCCGGACTGAGTCGTCCGGGGTCCGGTCGACATTGACGACGCAGGCATCGAAGCTGCTGCCTTGCGTGCTCGGCCTGACCGGCCTGGCCACCGGTCAGGGCCTGCCTCTGGCCGCGGGGGCAGCCATTGCCTGCCCACAGCGCCCGGTCGTCTGCCTGGAGGCGGACGGCAGTGCCATGTACACGCTCTCGGCGCTCTGGCCCCACGTCCGTGAGCGCCTCGACATCACCACCGTCATCCTGAACACCGAGCCTAAGCGATCCTGTGCGCCGAACTGAAACGTGTCGGCGCCCGGGCTGAGGGACCGGAGGCGGCGTCGATGATCGACCTGGTCGGTCCTCACCTCGACTTCGTTTCCCTCAGCGAAGGCATGGGCGTACCCGCCACCCGCGCCGGCACCGTGGAGGAGTTGGCCGCCCAGTTCAAGACCGCAACCTCCACCCCCGGGACGCATCTCATCGAGGCCGTCCTCACCGGCAGTCAGTACCCGTCTGCTCCGGACCGCGCAGCTGAGAACAGTCCGGAGCAGATCTGGGTCAGCTGACCTTGACCAGGCGCCAGTTGTGGTTGACGCTGCCGTTGTCGGAGTACTGCACCACCTGAGTGCCCCGGGCGCTGGAGCCGGCGGGCACGGCGAGCACCCTGCCGCTGTTGACGTTGCGGATGCGGTACGAGCCGTCGCTGTTGCTCACCAGGGTCCAGCGGTGGTCGGCGGTGCCGTTGTCGTCCCACTGCAGAACGCGGGCGCTGTCGGCCTTCGACATGTTCTGCACGCCCAGAACCTTGTTGCTGTGGGCGTTACGGAACCGGAACGCGGTGCCGTCCGTGACTCTGACCCACTTGTGGTCGGCCGTGCTGGCGTCGTTCCACACCACGGCCAGGCCACCGTCGGCCTTGGACATGTTCTGCACGCCGAGGACCAGGCCGGTGGCGACGTTGACCAGCTTGTACGTCTCGTTGGCGCCCGTGCTCGGGGTGGTAGCCGGGGTTGTGCCCAGAGGCACCACGAAAGTCATGGCGCTACGGGCGGGCAGAGAGACGGTGAGCGAACCGCCGGACATGGCCAGGGCTGCCTGGGGGGCCACGTTCCGGGTGGCGTCGGTGAGCCAGTTGGCGACGCTGCCCGAGGTGGAGCTGTTGGCCAGGGCGAACTGCTGGCTCACCGCGGAGGTGTTCTTGTTGATGGCCACGATGACGACCGTGTTGTCGTTACGGTAGGCCGAAACCAGCACGCCTGAGGCCGGGTTCGCGGTGGCGTCGATGCGCACATACCCCGGGCGCACGAAGCGCGCGAAGTGCGTCATCAGAGCGCCGCGCTTGCTGATCTGCCCGTTCTCGAGCATGGGGCCGTAGCTGCGCCGCAGGTACCACCACACGTAAGCCTGGAACTCGGCGTCCACCATGGCGCGGTGGATGTGCTCGCCCACGTCCAGGGCCTCGGGCCAGGCGTTGCCCGAGTTGGTGTTGCTGTTGGGGTAGTACACCTCCGTCATCCACAGTTCCTTGCCTGCCCCCTTCTGCTTGAACAGGGGGTAAGCGAAGTTCGAGTACTGCGTGCCGTACAGGTGCGCCCCGAGGATGTCGACGTTGGCCAGCGCCGCGGCGTCATTAAGGATCGGGTCGGACAGGGACTTGGTGTACTGGAACGACTCCGGGGCGATGACCCGGGTGCTGATCGAGCCGGCGTGATCACGCAGGAAGCGGGTGATCTCTGCGGTGGTCCACCACGTCCATTCCTGCGCGTAGTCGGGCTCGTTCTGCATCGAGATGGCGTACAGCTCCACCCCGTTGTTGCGCATGTAGACGGTGAAGTCGTTCAGGTGCTTGGCGTAGGCGGCGTACGAACCGGCCTTGAGACGACGGGCGTTGGTCTGGTTGCCGCGGGTGAAGGTCTCGGTCATCGAGGCCGGGGGGTTCCACGGCGAGGCGAAGACGATGGCGCCGAGTGCGACTGCCCGCTTGGCGGTGGCCAGGTCACGGCTCCAGTCCGCTTCCTTCTCGCCCACCGGGATTCTCAGGATGGAGAATCCGAGTTTGCCCTCGCCGGTGCCGAACGCGGTGTCGCGCTGCGCCGTGGTGAGGTCGCCGATCCAGGCCGCGTGCGTCATCGCGCCGAAGCCTCGGATGGTCTGCCGGCGGGCTGCGGGGTTGATGGCTGCGGGGGCGGCTGAGGCCTGGTTGGCGCCGACCACGAGCGCGGCCACGCCGAGGGCCGGTACCGCGCCCATGGTGGTCAGGATGGTCCGGCGGCCCAGCAGCCTGCGCCCACTCGTCCGGTTCTGATCGTGCGTCATGTCGTGCCTTCCTGGCTGAGCGTGCCGGCCCGCGTCCTGGGGCGACGGGCCGGCACGGTCATGAACTCAGATGGGGGAGTGGGTTTCAGCGCTGCAGGGTGAGCAGGCCCGGCCGGTAGGGCAGACGGCCGTAGTCGCCGCCGGAGCTGGGGTTGCGGCCCTGGTACAGCAGCTGCAGGTTGCACGGGTCGACCGTCATGGTCTGGTCGGCGCTGGTGCGGATCAGCTCGCCGTGGCTGATGTCGTCGGTCCAGGTGGCACCGCTGTTGGCCTTGCCTGCGAAGGGCTTGCTCTCGGTGGCGGCCTGCGGGGTCCAGGTGCCGTTCAGGCTGGTGGCAGTGAAGGAGCGGAAGTAGCGGCGGTTGTTGGTGCCGACCGCCTCCACAATCATCAGGTACTGGTTCTGCCCCTGGACCTTGTACACCTGGGGGGCCTCGAACAGGTTGTTCTTGGTGTCGCTCAGGACCACGGTCGAGCTGGAGCCGAAGCTGCCCGGGAAGTTCCCGATCGGCATGCTCGCGCGGTAGATCTTGCCGTTGTCGCCGGCGAAGAACAGGTACATGTTCGTGCCGTCACCGATGATGGTCTGGTCGATCGGGCCGGTGCCGGAGTCGGTGATGTTGCCGGTGAAGAGGGTCTGGGCGGCCGACCAGCCGTTGGCGTTGGTGGGGTCGGAGGAGGTGCGGTACGAGAACTTGGTCGGGCCCCACTGGTAGGTGAGCACCCAGATCTTCTTCGGCGCGAAGTAGAACAGCGAGGGAGCGACCGTGGCCGAGTTCATCGGGGTCTGGGTGGCGGTGGCCAGGTCGGAGAACTTCGAGACGGGGCTGAAGGCCATCGAACCCCACTTGTCCCCGTTGTCGTGGGTGGTGGCGTAGACCAGTTGCTTGCCGTTGTAGGGGGCGGTGGTGAAGTCCTTCAGCGAGGCCCAGCCGGACTTCGGGTTGGCCAGTGATCCCGTTGAGGTCCAGCGGTACGTCGACGGGAGCGTGCACCCGGCCGTAGGGCTCGTGGTGACGGGGGTCGTGGTGGCGCCGACGCGGGTGAGCTGCCACTGCTGGTTGGCGGCGTTGGTGTCGGTGCCCTGCACAACGTCGGCGCCGTCGGTCTTGGCCGAGCCCTTGACCTCCAGCGCCTTGGCGCTGTCGCGGTTGATCAGCTGGATGTGGCCGTCGACGTTCTGGATGCTGAACTGCTGGTTGGCGCCGTTGCGGTCGCCCCACTGCACGATCTGGGCGCCGTCGTTCTTGGACCAGTTGTAGACGTCCAGGACCTTGCCCGACAGGCGGGACTTCAGCCGGTAGTACCCGTCACCGGAGGCGACGAACTGCCACTGCTGCTGGGTGCCGTCGTTGCGGGACCACTGAGCGATCCGGGCGCCGTCGTCGGTGGCGAGGTTGTACACGTCGAGCGCCTTGCCGCTGTTGCGGTTGAGCAGGACGTAGGAGGCGTTGGTGTCGATCGCCGAGGAACCCCCGCCGGTGCCGCCACCCGTGTTGCCGCCACCCGTGTTGCCGCCACCGGTGTTGCCGCCCGTGCTGGTGCCGGTGTTGAGGGCGTTCAGGACCGAGGTGTAGGCGGCCTTCTTGTTGCCGGAGTTGTCGAACAGCAGCGGGTTCTCACCGGTGCGCCAGGAGTCGCTGTCGCGCACACCCCACACGGTGATGCCGGTGCAGCGCGACACGGCCAGGCAGGCCTTGGTCACTGCGGCGTAGGTGTTGGCCTGGTTGGAGCCCTGGGCCACGTCGAGCTCGGTGATCTGCACGTCCACGCCGGCGTCGGCGAAGCGCTGCAGGTTGGCCTGGTAGTCGCCGGGCATGCTGGTGCCCAGGTGGCTCTGGAAGCCGACGCAGTCGATCGGCACCCCACGGGCCTTGAAGTCCTTGACCATGTTCAGGACGGCTGTGGACTTCGCGTTGATGCCGTCGGTGTTGTAGTCGTTGTAGCAGAGCTTGGCGGCGGGGTCGGCGGCCCGCGCTGCACGGAACGCGGCCTCGATCCAGTCGTTGCCGGTGCGCTGCAGGTTGGAGTCGCGCCGGGCACCGCTGCCGCCGTCGGCGAAGGCCTCGTTGACCACGTCCCAGGCGTAGATCTTGCCCTTGTAGTGGGTGGCGACCTGGGTGACGTGGTTGATCGCGGCGCTACGCAGGGCGCTGCCGGACATCGACTGGGCCCAGCCGGGCTCCTGGGAGTGCCAGAGCAGAGCGTGCCCCCGGACCTTGGCCCCCATGGCCACGCCCTTGTTCAGGATCTGGTCGCCCCGGGTGTAGTTGAACGAGCCGCGCGAGGGCTCGGTGGCGTCCCACTTCATCTCGTTCTCGGCCGTGAGCGAGGTGAACTCGTTGGTCACGATCCGGTTGTACGTGGAGTCACTCAGCCGGCCACCGGCGACGGCGACGCCGAAGTAGCGGCCCTTGGCCGTTGCCGAAGCGCCGAGCGTGGTGGCAGCTTCGGCCGGCGCGGCGACGGCGAGGGTCACCCCGCCCAGAAGGGCGGCGGCTGCGGTGGCCACACAGGCCTTCCACCAATGGACGCGTGGGGTCCGGTCGGTTGGGACGGTGACGGTCATGAGTTGGGTGCCTCTCGGAGCTGAAAAGGGTCGGCGGTCGGCGACCTACGGGGCGGCGCAGGTCACTCGAAGGGCAAGAATTAACCTGGGCCAAAGGGATCCGGATGCAATGGTCTTCTTTGCGGTCCGGGTCTGGATCGGCGTAATTCAATGCTGGCAGAGCCCTTTCGCCGAGACAAGCGTGCTCACGGCCCGGCGATCGGTCTTTTCGACATCGTGCCTGTTCAGAGTGGTTGCAAGGTGTCTTCGCAATTATCTGGGAAAAGGTTTGTGACGGGTGGTCCGGTCTGTCGAGTTCACGGCGGCGACCAGGCGGAGGTATTCGAGATAACAACTTCTGAAAAGAATTTTTTGGGCCGGGTGCCCGTCCGGTCGTCCATTGTTCTTGTTCTTGAGTTCAGCAATCCTTGACTAAGGGAATGTCAGGGCCGGAGCGGACACGGCGGTGGAAAGAATGTGCTGAGTTCTTGTTATACGGCCGATCCCGCAGTGGTCGCAAGGGCGCCCGGTGACCACCGCGGCTTGACTCCACCAACGCCCTCGTTCAGAGTCAGTTCCCCACCGGCGCGCGGCCCTGGCCGCTCCGACCGACAGCGACATGGAAATGCAGACCAGCCACCCTGATGAGACAGCCCGGGTCGTCGCGGCCCAGGCCGGCGACCGACGAGCCCTGGAAGCGCTACTCGATGCGCGCCTGCCGTTCGTCTACACCATCGTCCGGCGGGCTCTGAGCGGCAGCCCGGAGGTCGACGACGTCGTCCAGGAGACGATGCTGCGGGCCCTGCGGGAACTGCCCAGACTCAACCATCCGGAGAGCTTCCGGGCCTGGCTGGCCGCGATCACCATCCGCCAGATCAGCACGCACCAGCATCGCTGGAGCAGGCAGACCGCCCGCACCGCGGCCCTGGAGGAGCTCACCCAGGACGAAGAGGCGCTCGCCGTGCAGTTCGAGGACGCGACGGTGCTCAACCTCGAGGTGGCCGATCAGCGTCGTCAGCTGGTGCGCGCCCAGCAGTGGCTCAGCCCTGACGACCAGACCTTGCTCTCGCTGTGGTGGCTCGAAGTCACCGGCCAGCTCACCCGGGCCGACCTGGCTACCGCCCTGGGGGTGAGCGTCGCGCACGCCACCGTGCGCGTGCAGCGCATGCACGCCCAACTCGAACTGACCCGAAGCCTCACCGCAGCCGTCGAGAGCCGGCCCCGCTGCGCCGACCTCGAGCGTGCCCTGCACAGGTGGGACGGCAGGCCCCAGCCGGTGTGGCGCAAACGCATCCTGCGGCATACCCGCACCTGCCCGACCTGCCTGGGTGCGGCGAACGGCCTGATCGCCCCCGAGGGGCTGCTGGTGGGCCTGGTCCTGCTCCCCGTCCCGGTCGCCCTGGCCACGACCCTGCTCGACAAGTTCTCCGCGGGTACAGCCACGGGCGGCGCGCTCGGTGGTAAGGCGGGTCTCAGCGCCCACGTTCTCCAGACGGCTGCCGCGCACCCAGTTTCCGTCATACTCCTGACCGGCTCCGTCGTGACCGGCGCGATGGTCGGCACCGTGAACTGGCCGGACTTCTCTCCGTCGCCTCCGGTTGTGGTGACGGATCCGGCGCCGGTGCCCACGTCGTCCCCGGTCGACACAACCCCTCGTCCCCGGTTGGCGAAACCCGTGGCCACGAGCACGACCAGGCCGGCAGGGCGACTGGATCTCGGACGGGTCTCGCTGGAACCCGTCAACATGGGCGGCTTCTACGCCTCGACCAGCGAGACCGGCGCCATCATCGACGAAGTCGGACCCACGAGCGGCAAAAGTGCTCGTACCCGGGCCACGTTCGAGGTCGTCGCGGGTCTGTCCGATCCGACCTGCTACTCCTTCCGCCTCGCCGACGGTGAGTACCTGCGTCATTCGTCGTGGCGGTTGCGCAGCGCCCCGGATGCCGGGACCGCCCTGTTCCGGGGCGATGCCACCTTCTGCGCCGGCGCCGGGTCGACAGCGGACTCGATCTGGCTGGAGGCCGCCAACTATCCGGGCTGGTTCCTGCGGCACCGTGGCCTGCAGCTGTGGGTGGACCAGGACGACGGGTCCAAACAGTTCCACGCTGACCGTTCATTCCGGGTGCGGGACCCGCTGGGCTGAGAGCTGCGCGAATCCGATTAAGAGCTGTGGCTTCGCCTGTCAGCTTTTGGCTCCTGTATGCGGGGGGCTGTGACGCAGGATGGCCCGAAGCAGCCACCGCAGCGCTTCCCAGCGCAGGGGTGCTGCTCGGGTTGCCGGGCCTGTTGAGTAAAGGATCAGTTCAGAATGAGCAGTCGTAGCCAAATGATTGAGCAGGCAATGGATATAAGGTTTCGAGGATGTCGGCTCGGCGTTCGCAGCGGGTGCGCAGGCGTTTGGAGGCGTGCAGCCAGGCAAGGATCGCTCGACGTACCAGCGGTAAACGCCCAGGCTGGGGCCGTGCTCGGCATCTGCCTGGCCCGCTGCCGCGCAGACGTCCTGTTCGCCATGCTCTGCGACCGCAAGCCCTACCAGCCCCGGCCTGCGGCCGGGGCTGCAGCAGCTATCGCTGTTGCTTGGCAGGACCGTAGAGACAACCCCTCGTAAGGGCTTTGGTGTGAGAGGAACCCACGATGGCCGCGCTCAGGTCCAGCTTGCCGGCCGCGCGCAGCTCACCCGAGAACTGCTCGTGCAGCTGCTGCCAAAGCCTGGCCTCGTGCCATTCGTCCAGGCGCCGTCAGCAGGTGGCGCCCGAGACGCCGAACAGCGAGATCAGGACCCGGTTTTACCCCACACCCGTGCGCGCGACCCACACGATCGCTTCCAGGACCGCCCGGTCATCCGCACGCAGCCGCCCCGGGTGGCGAAACCGGCCCTGCCTTAGGAGCAGTGAAGGCTGCAGCCAGTGCGACATCTGATCGGTCGGCACCCTTTCATTCACGCACGGCATCGTGGATAAGCGCTGGAGTCCGGAGCAGAGCGCCCATAAGCTACGAACCAAGCACGGCCGACGAAATGCCATTGAGACGATCTACTCGAGCGAGAGGCACGGGTCGTGCTTCGGACCTGGCGACGCGCACCGACCTCGCTTCATCGTTCGCTATAACGAAGATCGTCCGATTAAGGCTGAAACCCGCTCCATTACAGGCCGTCTGGAAAGGAACTTGATCGTCGGCTCCTGCAACCGTTCGGCCATCGGCACCCTCGTCGAACGAACAGCCCGCTTTACCATCCTGCTGCCCATGGATGGGACTTTACTAGCGGAAACCCGCTGAGAACAACTAATTTCGCTCTTCGCTTGCTACCCGATCACCTACGACGTTCTAACCTGGGACCAAGGCTTTGAGATGGCCCTTCGTCCACATGGTCACCCAAGCGGTTGGATACTCATCTATTTCTTCCGACCGGGCCGCCCCTGGCAGCGGGACAGCAACGAGAACACGGACGGGCTGCTTCCCCTCTACTTCACCAAAGGAACGACCTCAACCTTCATTCCACCCAAGGAACTCCAGCGGATCAGCGAGAAGCTGAACCAAGCGCCACGCAAGACTTTCGGAAGGCAAGCATCCCTTGACCTCTTCGCCCGGCTCCCGGCCGGAGCTTCGTAGCGACGGCCGGGAGCCTGCCTAGTGCAGCCACCCGAGAGCAGTCCTGCAGATGTCGGTTGGTCTACCTTTCCCGGCGCCTGTCGCTGGCGGCCGGCATGCCGACGTACAGCACTGGTCTGGTCGTGCAATTAATGACTCTTATGACTGGGACCAGGAGGGTTTGGTCATCCTGGATCTGCTCCCGGGGGACTAGCCGATCAGGGCCGAGGCGCAGGAAGGTGCGTCAGGAGCATCGTTTCGCCACGCACCAGATACCCTGCCTCTGGGCGAGTCCACGATCCTCCTGTCGAGCCGTGGTTCGTCAGGCATGGGCTGACCGTTCAAGCGCAGCCAGCCGGCCCGTTCTACGCTTGGCCGGACCATGGCACATGCCGTGGTTAGATCTTCGTGGTGCGATGCTCAGCATTTATTCGGTGTCGGAACGCTGGTCTGCTCGTAGGTACCTGAAAGAGCGATGTAGCGGTCGCATTTGACGATGTACCCAGCGTAGTCCTTGTATTCAGCGCTGTTCCGCCGCAGAACCCGAAGGATGTATGGCTCGTTGGGAGATAGTTCGATCGGGAGGCACTGGTTCGGTTGCACGATCGTTGTCGTCGATCCGTTCTGCGGAAAGACGGCTAGGTAATCAACGCCAACGCCATTGTTGCAGAATATATTCCACAGCGATTGGAATGCTTGCTGGTCAGACCCAGCGGGGGTGAAACCAGTTGGTGTCCCAGAGGTGACTCCGGGTGGATCTGCGCGGACGAATTGCGAAGACGACATTGTACTAGGGCTCTCCTGCGCGTCGATCGACTGCGCGGAAGCCGAAGAGGCGCCCGACAGCAGCAGTGTGGTGACTCCCAGGAACGCAATCGTCATTCTAGCGGTCAGTCGCATGACGGTCCTTTCGTTGTGGGTGTAGACAAAAAGATCACGGCTCCTCGGCCCTGTAAGGTTCATCCCAAATCAGAATGATGTCTAACGTGGAGCTCCCTGAGCAGTTGCTCGCCGGCGCAGGGACCGGGTTGGGACCGCTGGACTGGAGGAACCGGCCCCAGCGGCGGTGCGGCCATGGCGGAAAATGGGGTCGGCCAGGCAGAATGCGAGGATTTGCGCGCTGAAATCCAGCAGGCAACCGTCGGTGGCCGAGTGAGCAAGAGGCACCTGCCCAATCGGCGCGCGGTCTGCTTCCCATCAGCGGGCATCAAGTGGTCAAAAGACTTGCGGTTGGCTTCGCCGGCGGTCAACGTCACGGTCGGCGTCGAGAATGAGCCCTTGTCATCCTGATCTTGGCGCCTGACCCCTGGTCCGAGATGCGAAAGAGCCCTGGTGGGAAGGGAATTGTCTAGATCATCCGCACCACTAGGGGCTCCACATGCTTTCCTACCTGTCGGGCATGGCTGTGTCTGGTCGCGCCTTGAATCTGCTATCTGCTGTCCGCGGCGATCCGCCGGACCCGCCGCGAGATGGGCTCACGTTGGCGCCGTCTGGAACCAGGGCGGCAGGTGCTGCTGGTCCTGGCCCACCTGCGCAGAGGCGAGACCTATGCCGACCTGGCTTGCGGTTTCGGCATCGGGATCCGCACCGTCTACCGGTACGTGGGCGAGGGCATCGATCTGCTCTGCGCGATGGCGCCTGCTGCGACGCGGTGGCGTCGCCGACGCTGGAAGAGGCGATCGAGGTTGCTCGGGGGCAAGGCGTTCGTGATTCTGGACGACAGTCTGCTACGGATCGACCGGGTCATGATGGCCTCGAAACGAGACCGGCCCTTCTGCAGCGGGATGTGGAAAACCCACGGCGTCAACGTCCAGGTCATCGCCGACCCAGCGGGCCGGCTGATCTGGGTCTTACCCGCGCTGCCCGGCTCCGTCCACGACATCAGGGTCGCCCGCCACCACGAGATCTTCACCGCCTTGGCCAAGGTCGAGGTGACGGCCTTCGCCGACACCGCCTACCAGGGCTCGCCCGACAACGTCCGGACCCCGCTGCGCGGCGGCCGCCAGGACCCGGCCATGAAGACGATGAAACCTGTTTCCGCTGCTCAGAGGGCCGCGAAGACCGCTCACGCCCGCATCCGCGCCATCGGCGAACGCGCCAACGCCCAGCTGACGAACTGGCGCATCCTGCGCAAGATCCGATCCAGCCCCAGCGACGCCACCAACCTGGTCAAGGCCGTTCAAACCCCAGCCGGGCAGGGTAATTCACCAGGATGACATCAATTCAGTGATCGGACGGTGCCGACAACATTGGTCACTTTCGGATGGTTTGCGTGGTAACGGGGCGTTGCCGTGGCACACGATCGCCTCCTTGCGTCCTCAGCGCGCCTCGGAACTTGGAATGAGTCCCACACTGATTCCGGCGGCATCCGCCGAGCGGCCCGGCCGGAGTTGATCAAGAGAGCAACATGTGCAGAATGCTGGCATGAGATGTACTGCGTCCTCCCTCCTCGACGAGGCGAGACAGTCGACGCTGGTCGGCGCTGCGCAAGCCGGTGAGGCCGGGGCATTCGGAGCTTTGCTCGCCGAGCAACGGGCTGACATGTTCGCGGTGGCGCTGGCAATGCTGGGAGACGTGCACGACGCTGAAGATGCTGTGCAGGATGCGATGCTGACGGCACTTATCCGCATCGGCGATGTGCGTGATCCGCTGGCGGTGGGTGCTTGGCTGCGAATGATCGTGCGGAACAACTGTCGGATGAAGCTGCGCCGGGTCACCACGACCGCACTGGATGCCGTTCCTGCCCTCCTGCCTCACAACGTTGAGATGGCCGACCCGCAGGCGGTGCTTGAACGGCACGCCGAAAGGGACCGGGTGTGGGAAGCCCTGGAACGGCTACCTCACGCTCTGCGGTCAGTGACGATGCTGCGCTATTTCTCCACCATTACCCGGTACGACCAGATCGCTGCCCTGTGTGGAATACCGGTGGGCACCGTCCGTAGCCGACTCAGCGATAGCCGTCGTCGACTCTCCGTGAGCCTGTTGGAGGCCGACGGCCTTGTGCGATCCGGGGTTACACGCCTGAACGATCGCCGCGTGCACGAGGCCCGCGTCGCAATCATGGGTCTGCACGCCGGAACGTTTCATTCGGAGCTAAGTCGTTACTGGCGCGCTGACGTCCAGGCCGTCTGGGCCAATGGCCGCCAGTTCCACGGAATCGAGGACATCGGAAGGCTCTTGTACCCGAGCATGGCGGAGGGCGTCCGCTTCCACCTGACGTCTGTAGTCTCCAGCAGCACGGTTGCCATCTGGGAGATGAACATCCGAAAGCCTTTGAACTCCCGCACGGGCTGCCCACCCCGCACGGCCTGGATGCTCGCCTACGACGACGATCAGGTCGCCACTCTACGGGTCTTCAACGCCACCGATTAAATTTCGCGCACTCCCGAACTTTGCTGCATCGGCGCGCATCTTGTCTGTACATCCACACGAAGGGCCTGACGGCCCAGAACAGAGACGAACATGCGTACGATCATCCTGGTTCACGGGTTTTGGCATGGCAGCTGGTGCTGGTCGCTTCTCACGGCTCAGCTCGCTGCCCACGGCGTCCCATCGGTTGCCGTCGATCTGGCCGGACACGGCCTAAGTAGCCGGTCTCCGAAAGCGCGATGGGCGAGGCCCTTCGACGCCGAAGCATTCGCCAGTGAGTCCTCTCCGTTATCCGGTGTCACCACAGCTTCCGCGGCCTCCACACTGATCGAACAGATTCGCCTGATCGGCGACGGTGAACCGTGCGTCGTGGTGGCCCACAGCATGGGCGGAGTCGTGGCAACGCAGGCCGCCGAACTTGCTCCTGAACTGTTCGCGCACCTCGTGTATGTCAGCGCCTACGCCCCTATCACCGGTTCCGTGATCGATTACGCGGCACTGCCCGAGGCCGCCGGTTCCGGTGTGACCGACCTCCTGGTGGGTGACCCAGCAGCAGTGGGAGCCCTACGCTACGACACCGGCAATCCATCACTGCTTAACGATTTCCGTGAACTTTTCTACGGTGACGTGGAGGTGGCGACCGCCGCTGCTGCCGTTAGCTTGCTTTCCAGCGATGCGCCCCTCCTGCCGTCGCTGGACCAGGTGAGGGTCACGGCGTCTCGGGGCGGAAGCGTCCCCCACACCTACGTGATCTGTACGCAGGACCGCGCGATCCCTGAACCGCTGCAGCGCCGTTTTGTGAAAGACATTGACGAAGTCTCCACATCCGCAACCAATGTCGTAGCGCTGCAGACCTCGCACTCGCCGTTCCTTTCGAATCCGGCGGCGCTGGCGGACGCAATTCTCTCCGCTTGGTGAAAGTGAGGATGCTGACCACCCCAAGCACGGCGATTGTCGATCAAGGTCGGCTCCTCCTGTCTCGTTGAACATGCCGCGGCGGTCCCGGCAGATCTTGCCGGTGACCGCTGCGACGGAGGAAACTCCGTTGCTCCCGGTGCGGTGCCCGCGCCCACCGATCATGGCGACCGGGTCCGCTGACCGTCTGCTCACTCTCGCTGCTCAGCAGGCCGGCATGATTCACATAGCAGTTTCGTTTAAGCGGCTCTTAGAGCGTGTCTCATTAGGAACGAACTGGCCGTTTTGGCATGGTGGGGCGGCGTGGATGAACTGTCTCGCCGTCTGGTCCTGGATGAGTTCTGGGTGATCGTGTAGCCGCTGATCCCCGAGGCTCCAACCCGGCCGCAGGGTGGTGGCCGGCCTCGGGTGGAGGACCGGGCGATGTTCACGGCGATTCGGTTTCGTCCTGGCCAGCGGTGTTGCCTGGTGGTGTTTTCCGCCGTCGTTCGGCGTGAAGTGCCAGACCGCGCATCGCCGGTTCAGCAAGTGGATGCCGCGAGCGTGAAGGGGAAAGGGAGGTCCCTGACCGGGTCGAGCCCGGTCGATCGAGGCAAGCCCGGATCGAAGACCCACGCACTGTCCGACCACAACGGCCTGCCGCTGTCTGTCGCATTCAGCGCGGCCAACACCAGCGACAGCCCGGCCCTAAAGCTGCTGGTCAGAGCAATTCCCGCGATCCGGTTGCCGCGCGGGCCACGCCGTTGCAAACCGGCCAAGCTGCACCCGGACAAGGCCTACGACTGCGCCGGGATCCGCGTGTGGTTGCGAGGGCGAGCGATCGTGCCCCGGATCGCGCGCAAGGGCGTCGAGTCCAAGGAGCGACTCGGACGCCACCGCTGGGTCATCGAACGAACCATGGCCTGGTTCACCGGCTATCGCCGCCTGGCCATCCGCTACGAACGCAAGGCCTCCCACTTCGCAGCCTTTCTCACCCTCGGCGCCGCCATCACGTGCTACAAGAAGCTGCCCTAATAAGACAAGCCGTTACGAAAAGGGATGCTCGTGGCCCTGCGGGGCATTATGGCCACGGACTCACCGGTCTTTGATGACGCCCGGGCCCGGATGGGGCAGGCTCTGACTCGCCTGCTTGAGTCGGCAACGCTGCCGGCACCGTAGGCGGTGATGTGCCTTGCCCCGTCCTCCTGCAGGCCCTTGGCGGCATTTGTGCCATGTAGGTGAGCGAGGGTGGTTGGAGGAGGCCCGGCAGATAGCCGGCCTCCTTCTGAAAGGCCTGCGTTACGGTGCTTCTCGTGACGAGGATCGCTGAGGCGCAACCCTGCAATTCACCCGCGCAGTCGCTCGTGCCGTCGCATGAACTGCTACCTCTGATGCCGCTGCAGGGCCCGCCCACCGAATCTCTGCCCTGCGGAACTGGCCGAGATGAACAATCGGGAGAATTTCTGGGCCTGCCTGGCCGCTCGCCACCCGCTATATCAGCACACATCAGCATGGTCGGAGAAGGCTGGCTGCTCGCTCTACAGCCCGGGGCGAATTCCCCAGAACGAGGGGGCGCGCTGCTACTTCTTCCGCTTCGGCCGCGTTGCTGTCCTACGTCATTCATCGTTTGGGTTGCACGGTTTTCGGATGCCGAGCCCCCTGATCCGGGGTGAAACCGCCTTCTGGGCCGTCGCCGGTCGACGCCGGACTCAATCTACCTGGATGTCGCCAACCATCCGGGCTCGTTCTGCAGCACCGTGACTTGCGGCTGCGGACGGATGGGGTGCGGCAGGCTGCGGGACCGCCGCTGGTTTCATGGCATTGCGGCGTCTATCGTTTCGAAGAGACGCGCAAGACTGGCGCGATTGATGGGTTTGGTCAGATAGTCGTCCATACCGGCCTCCAGACATTCGTCCCTCTGGTCCTCCCCGGCGGCGGTGAGCGCAACGATGAACACGTCGCGGGTGCGGGGGTTCTCGCGCAGGGCCCGGCTGGTCTGCAGCCCGTCCATACGTGGCATGTGCCGGTCCAGGAAGATGAGGTCGAAGTGGCCGTCCTGGGCGATGGCGAGTGCTTCGGCCCCGTCGCCGGCGGTGGTCACCTCGGCGCCGAGCTGGTTGAGGTAGGCGCTGGCGACCCGGCGACCGATGTCGTCGTCATCGACCAACAGGACCCGCGGCGCAGTTGCGGGCGGGTGCGGGATCTGGGACGGCACGCCGGAGTGCTGCGACTGGGTTGGTAGCTGATGCGGTGAGATCGCAGTCACCGGCAGGTCCATGGTGAAGGTCGTGCCGCCGGGCTGGCTGCTGGTCACGTTGATGGTGGCGCCCATGAGCTCGCAGAGCTGGCGGCACAGGGCCAGGCCCAGGCCGGTGCCGCCGTGGGTGGCCCCGGCCGCACCCTGCTGGAAAGGGCGGAACAGGTTCGGGAGTTCCTGCGCGCTGATGCCCGGGCCGGTGTCGGCGACGATGAAGCGCAGGTGCTTGGGCCGGGGCACGTCCAGGGTGAAGCTCACGCCTCCTGTGGAGGTGAACTTCACCGCGTTGGCCAGAAGGTTGAGCAGGATCTGACGCAGGCGGTCAGGGTCGGCCTCGACCTGGGCGGGAACGCCCTCGCCGATCATCAGGTCCACGCTCAGGTTCTTCACGTACGCGGATCCCCGCACGCTGTCGGCCACTTCATGGGCCAGGTGCGCCGGATCGATGGGCCGCGGCCGAAGGGTCGTCTCCTTGGCCTCGCCCTTGCTGAGATCGAGGATGTCGTTCAGCAGGGCGATCAGAGTGCGGGCGCTGGCCAGGGCGATGCGGGCCCGTTCGTGCTGTTCGGCATCGAGTTCGTCGTTCAGGAGCAGTTCGAGCATCCCGTGGACGCCGTTCAGAGGGGTGCGGATCTCGTGGCTGACGGTGGCCAGGAACGCCGACTTGGCGCGGGTCGCATGTTCGGCCGCGTCCCTGGCCTTGGCCAGCTCCCGGGCCTGCTGACGCAGAACGCTCACGTCCGTCATGGCTACCACCGCACCCACGACGCCCAGCGTCTCGCCATGCAGGGTACGTCCGGCCGATCGCACCGTGACCGTGGGCCGGCCGGCCGGTGCGATCACCATCAGAGCGTCGCTGACATAGCCCTCGTTCAGCGCCCGGTTCAGCGGAATGTCCTCGGCCGGCAACGGGGTCACGCCGTCCTCGGCGAACAAGCTGTACTTGTCCGCCCACTGCTCCGGGTCCAGGCTGGAATCGGCGTCCAGGCCGTGCATCTGGCGGGCGGCCCCGTTGAACAGCGTCAGCCGGCCCTGCCGGTCGCAGGCGACGACCCCGACGTCGATGGTGTCCAGGACCGCACTGACCAGCGCCTCACGCTGCTCGGCGTCCTCGGCGAACTGCTGGGACTCCCGCGAGACCCGGGCGAACTCGAACAGGGTCACGACCTGGTCGGCCAGATCGACCAGGGCGGCGCGCTGGATCTCGCTGAGTTGCCCCGGTTCGGAGGAGAACACGCACAGGGTTCCCAGAACCCGGCCGTCCGGCAGCAACAACGGCGCCGAGGCGTACAGACGTACTTGTGCCAGCACCCCGTTCACCCAGGGGTTGTTCTGGAAAGCCGGTTCCAGCTGGGCATTCGGCGTGTAGCGCAGATTCGGGTCGCAAATCGCCCGAGCGCACATCGAGTCGCCCAGATCGGAGCGGCCGCCGTCGAAACCGATTGATCCGACCTGATGCTGGAAGCATCCGCCCAGCAGGTTCACCACCGCCGAGGGCGTACCACACACGGCGGCCGCCACCCGGGTGATGGCCCGCAGTTGCTCCTGTGGAGCTTCCTCGGGCAGTTCGTACTCGGCCAGGAGCGCGTCCTCGCCGGAAATCTCGGCCCGCTGCACCCCGACCTCCGCATCCGCCACCTCGCGAACATCGGGCGTTCAGCCTGGTCTCTGAAGTGCGGGCCGGGATCGAATGATCAGCCCTGGGGAGGAAAGGCCGCCATTGCGGTCTCGGCGATGGCCTGCAGGTCCTCAAGGGTGCCGCCATCCCGCGCGCAGCCGGACATGCCGCGCAGGATCGCCACGAGGAACGAGGCCAGGCGGTCGTTGGGGGTGCCGGGCGGAAGGTCGCCGTCCTTCGCACCGCGCTCCAGTCGGCTCACGAGCCGCTGATGAAGCTCCTCGCGTTGTGAGGCGAGCCGTGGCTCGGTCAGCATCAGGCAACCGGGAGGCGTTTGGACGTCGGTGTGGGCGTGGGCGGTGTCGTCCAGTATGCGCAGGATGCTTTCGCGCGCGGTGGGCAGTTCGGCCGCCTGGTCGAGTCCCTCGCACGTGCGCCGGAAGTACTCGGCCGAGGCTTCCTCGAACAGACGCTGCTTGTCCCCGAACGCCGCGTAGAGGCTCGGCGGCGACACGCCCATGGCCGCGGTGAGCGTCGCGATCGACGTCGCGTCGTACCCCTCGCGCCAGAACTGTTCGACGGCAGCCGCCAGGGCTGCGTCGCGATCGAAGCTTCGGGGTCGGCCGGCCATGCACCCATCATAACGTAGTGATCGCTATGGAATGTGGTAGCGTCCCCGACATCAATAGTGATCGCTACAGAATGGAACTGTCGTGGAGCTGAAGGACGCAGTAGTGCTCGTCACCGGAGCGAACCGGGGCATCGGGGCCGAGTTCGTCAGGCTCCTGAAGGAGCGCGGAGCCGGCAAGATCTACGCCGCCGCCCGGGACGAGAGCTCCATCCAGGCCGACGGCGTCGAGCCGATCAGGCTCGACATCACCGACCGCGGCCAGATCGAGGCCGCGGCTCGCCGCGCCGGTGACGTGCAGGTCCTGATCAACAACGCCGGCATCTCCACGGGTACGTCGCTGATCGGGGGAGACGAGGAGGCCGTACGGCGGGAGATGGACACCAACTTCTACGGTGCGCTGCTGCTGACCCGTGCCTTCGCCCCCGTCCTCAAGGCCAACGGCGGCGGCGCCATCCTCAATGTCGTCTCCGCCCTGTCCTGGTTCACCCTTCCCGGGGCCGGCGCCTACGCGGCGTCGAAAGCCGCAGCGTGGAGCCTGACCGACAATGCGCGCCTCGAACTCGCACCCCAGGGGACGCATGTGGTCGGCGTGTACATGGGCCTGGTCGACACGGACATGAGCAAGGGCCTGGAGGCGCCGAAGGTCCCGGTGGCCGACCTAGCGGGCGCGGGCCTGGATGCGATCGAGTCGGGGGCCCAGGAGGTCCTGGCGGACGACTGGGCGAAGTTTGTGAAGTCCGGGCTCACGCTCGACCCGCAGCAACGGTACGAGAAGATCTTCGCCGCCCTCAGCGGGAGCTGAGCGGTCCCTCCCCTTCTAGGCCCCACACCATTCGGTGAGGTCCAGAGGCCCGGCCCTCACACTCGTCCTGAATTCGATCTTTCTGCTGGGCGTCTGGGCTATGCGTGAACCTCCTCGTCGACCCAGGCGTGTCAAAGGGTGTAGGGGTTTGCTCACCGCGGCCCGTCGCGTAGTCCCGTGCTCGCAGGGAGGGTGCCGTGAAGGCAGTTTGCTACGAAGCGTTTGGTCCGCCCGAGGTGCTGCGGGTGCTCGAGGTTCCTCCACCTGTGGCCAGAGCCGGGCAGGTGCTCGTCGAGGTGCACGCCGCGGGGGTTCACCCGGTCGAGATGGCTATCCGCCAGGGCAAACTGCGCAAGATCGTTCCGGGCCGGTTTCCGCGGGGCGTGGGCGGTGACTTCTCCGGGCGGGTCGCTGCAGTGGGAGAGGGGGTGAGCCGGGTGGCTGTCGACGAGCTTGTCTACGGGGTCATGCCGCACATGAAACTGGGCAGCGTCGCGGAGTTCGTGGCTGTCCCGCAGGAGAAGGTGGCACGCATCCCGGACTCGATCAGCGCCATCGAGGCGGCCACTCTTCCTGTTGCCGGAACCACCGCCCAGCGGGCGCTGACCCATAGCGTCACTCTCGGCCCGGGCCAACGCCTACTGGTTCGGGGCGCCACCGGCGCCGTGGGAGTCGTGGCGGTGCAGCTGGGTAAGGCCCTGGGTGCTCACGTGACCGCACTGGCGAACGCACGCCATGGCGATCTGGCGACGTCCTTGGGGGCCGACGTCGTCCTGGACTACAAGAAGACGCCACTGCGTACGCTAAAACAGTTCGACGTGATCCTCGACCTGGTCGGCACGCAGGTGTCGGACCTGCGTCGGCAGCTGAGCCCGAAGGGGCGGCTGGTCACCCTGGCGCTAGACCCGGATCATCTGCTGCGTTCCTTCCTCGGGGTGCTCGCACCCAGGACCCGGGCGTTCACGAACAATCCTTCAGCGGCCGACTTGGAGGCGCTCACCCGTTACGTCGAGCAAAAGCAGATCCGCCCGGTCGTGAGCGAGGTGCTGGCCATGCACGAGGTGGTGCGGGCGCACGGACTCGTCGAACGAGGTGGCATCCGTGGCCGCCTGATCCTGGACCTGGGTAAGGCCTAGAGGGACGAGGGTGCTCACACCTGCGGATCCGGCATCAGTTCGTGGACTTTCTGGGGGCATCGACAGGAGACGGCGATCCGGGCCGCCCACTCCAGCGCCTCCTGCCTGGTGGGCACGTCCACGATCGAGAAGCCTCCCAGGGCCTTTTCTTCTACTGCGTCACCCACGTAGTCGGTAACCGACCCGTCGGTGGCGACCACCTGCCTCCCCTGATGGATCAACCCGCCTCCGAACACCCACACTCCCGCGGCCTGGGCCGCTCTCACCACTGCCATCGAGGCTCTCGCGAGTTCGGGCAGTTCCTCCGGGGTAAAGATCATGGTGCCCTCGTCGAAAGAGATCATGTAGCGGGGCATCGGGCTTCTCCAGTCTGCGGGTGGCTCCGCAGGAAGGACCGGCGAAGCCGGCAGAACTCATCGTGCAGGCAGCACTCAGGATTCGCGCCCGGTCGCGTCGGTGACGACGAGCGCGCCGGTGTCAGGATGCCCGAACGCCTGTCTGAGGCTGCTGGCCTTGGTGCTCGGCACTCGGTTTTCCGGGGTGTCGAGGGTTATGCGTACCCTTCACCTCGTCATTGCCGCCGAGAACGAGACGGTCGCTTCGTAGCCGGTCAGGGCAAGAGCCGCTCATTGAGTGAGCAGCTGAACCGGAACCGATGCTCATTCGTGTCATGAGTGCCCCAACTGGGAGGGGCGCAGTTCCTGCGGGGATGTCATCAGGGTGATATTTCCCGCAGGAACGCTCTCCCAGGTTCTCTCGGGGCCGCTGGTGCCGGCCAGACCGGGATCCCTCAACCAGGGCCTGGCCGGCGCCTAGCGGAGGCGCAGGGATGTATTGCAGGGGGTCCGCGGGCTTGAAGCGTTAGTACTCGCGAGGGCCCGTTGCTGTCGGCACCCCATCACGCGCATGGATTGTTCGTCCTGCTAGGGGCCAAGCGCGGGAGCACCGCGTTCAGCGTGTCTGTTTCTTCCCGAAGCAACCCCAGCTGATCCGGCTGGTTCTCGGTCTGCACCGCGGGCCAGACCTCCTGCGTCAGAGCGTGCCCCGGGTCGGTAAGGGCAGGGATTGCGGCGTCCTTTGGCCCGGCCCCTTCGCAGCGGCTTACACCGCGCTCCACCAGTCCGTCCAGGACACCGCTGATCGACTGTGGGCGTGCCAGCACCTCACGTGCCAGATCAGCCTGGGTGAACACGGCCCCGGTGGACGGGTGGCATTGCACGCCGAACTGCACGGGAGAGATGCCGCGCGGGGCGAAAATCTGGTAGCTCGCGTTCGGCCTAGCGTGCGGCGGGATCAGAAACCACTTGCCCAGGCCGTCGATGTGTTGAGGGGGCACGTTCACATCGGCTTGCCACCGCTTGGGTCTTCCATTCCCTCACTATCAGGTTCCTGCTATCCGTAAGGTGGGCATGTCTAAATCCCTACCCATGTACTTGCCCTCTGCGCAGAGTGACGTTGAGGGGCGCTCGCTGGTCATCGGGGCCATCGGTCGCGCCCTGGCCGACGAGCTGCTCGCTGGCGGCGCCGATCTGCGGGTGATGTGCCGACGTGCCGAACAGGTACGTGGCTTCTTAGGCCGCGGAATCGACGCTGCTCAGGGCAGCCTGGACGACAGCGACGGCTTGCGTGCAGCGTTGCGTGAGTGTGATCAGCTGTTCTTGAACGCTCCGCCGGGGCTGCAGCAGCGCGGGCAGAACCGCCGTATCGTCGATGCCGCCGTCGATGCGAGAGTGTCTCATGCGGTGAAGATCTCGGATGCGAACCCGGAATTAGCCATTCTCTGGGCGCATGACCACGCCCGGGCCGATGAGTACATCAGGCGCAGCCTGGACTGTTCTTAAACCCGGCGCCTTCGTCGGTAACCTGCCGACCGAAGCGGCGGCGATCCGCCAGTTCGCTGCCGCAGACGAGCGGAAACGGCGCCCCCGCATGGGCGCCACGGCCGATACTGCGGCCGTGGTTGCCCGAATCCTGGCCGATCTCGATCTGCAGGGGCAGGCCGGCGATGGCGGGAAGACGTACCTGCTGACCAAGGATCGTCCTCGCTCCTTCCTGAAGATCGCCAGCCTCCTCACGGAGGCCCTGGGGTGCCGGGTGCGTTACCTCCAGCTGCCGGTCTTCTACGCGAGGCTGAGCGCTTCGGGGGTTCCGGACTGGCGGGCACGCGGTCTGGCTCACCAGTACGTGGACGTAGTGCGTCGTGGTCAAGACGGCGGAAGGTTGTGCAGCCGACCATCCCTGACTTGCTGGGCCGCCCCGCCACCACGCTCGCCGACTTCGCCGTGAAGCACCGAAGGAACTCAGCTGCGACTGAGCGCACCCCTGAGTGAGCGCCATGACGGCTCTGGGGTTTCGTCAGCGTCTGCGATCTTGCTTACGCTGACGAAACCCCGCCGTCGCTAGCTTCCGTGGCCATGAGCAGACGGATACAGACGATCGTGCTGGGTGGCCTGGCCATGGTCATGGCCGTGGGGTGGGCGCTGGTCAGTACCGGTCCCGCAGCCGCGGTCATCGGCAGTACCGAAGCCCGGCAGCCCTATTCGTTCATGGCGTCAGTTCAGTACGAATCGCCCCGCAGTGACGGGCACCGGTGCGGTGGTGTGTTGATCGCACCGCAGTGGGTGCTCACGGCCGGGCACTGTGCCAACACCCCGACCGGAGCCACGGTGGCAGTGCCGCGCGGCTGGAAGGTGCGGGTCGGCTCGTTGAGCACCGACACCGGCGGTGAGCTCGTCGAGGTGGGCAAGTTCTACCGGCGCCACAATCGGTACGACCCGGCCGGGGAGGACCTGACGCTGCTGCACCTGAAGCATGCGGTGAAGGCGAAACCGGTGACGCTGTCCACCGGTACCCCGGCGGACGGAACCGCTGTGCGGATCCTGGGATGGGGTGCCACCTCTGAGGCCTGCTTCGGCGAGTTCAATGACCGGACGTGCTTTCCCGGCCAGCTGCACCAGGCCGACACCAAGGTCGTGCCCCTGGCCCAGTGCTGGGACGAGGACGGCAACACCCTGCCGCTGTGCATCGGCAGCAGGGAACCGGCGGTCGGCGCGGGCAACATGGACTCCGGTGGCCCCGCCCTGATGCGCGTCAACGGCGACTGGGTCCTGGCCGGCACGGTGATCGGCCCGGGCACCCGGGGGGCAGACCTGCCCGTCATGTACACCGACATCTCCAAGAACCGTGACTGGGTCAACGGCATCATCACCGGCACGAATGTGCCCGCCGACAGCGTCATCCCGGACATGGAGGGCTCGGCCACGGTCGGCGACTGCCGCGGAGCGGTGGTGCGCCCCCGCACCGCCCGGCCACAGGACAAGGCACTGGTGCTCACGAACGGCCACTGCGTGGCGGGTTCACGGCCGGCGCCGGGCAAGGCCCTGGTCGATCGGCCCGCCGGACTGGACGCACCGGTCGTCATCGCCGACGCCGCCGGATACCCGCAGGCCAGCGCCCGCGCCGAGCGGCTGGTGTACGCGACCATGACCGGCACCGACATCGCCCTGTACCGGCTGGACAAGACCTACGCCCGGCTCACCACTGAGGGGGCGAAGGTGTTCGACCTGACCACCCGCCCTCTGCGCGCCGGTGACTCCTTCGCCTTCCTGAACCAGATGGCCCGTCCCACCTGCTCGGTCGAGGCCGTGGTGCCGCACCTGCGGGAAGCCGGCTGGCAGCAGGACAAATCGGTGCGATACGCCCTCGCTGATGCCTGCACCAGCAGGCCCGGCGACTCCGGTTCGCCGCTGGTGTCCCTGGGCGGGGGCACCGTGCTGGGAATCAACAACACGCACAACGACAGCGGTGAGCGCTGCACCGAGAGCAACCCGTGCGAAGTGGGCCTGGACGGGACGGTCGTCGTTCGTGAGGGCCACAGCTACGGTCAGCAGGTACACCAGATCGCCGGGTGCCTGAACAAGTCCTCGGCGCTGGACCTGAAGCGGGCGGGGTGCTCGCTGACTGCTCGCCGCTGACACGTACCGGGGCGGTGGCTGCGCTGAACGATTCAGGTGGCCACCGCCTTGGGTTTCACCCCTCCAGCAGTGTGCGCAACGTGCGGTGGAGCTGAGCCGATGCGTTCGGGTCAAGGCCTGCCAGGAAAGACTTTTCGGCCTGTGCGTACGCCGCCCACGCGGCATCGAACGTTTTCAGGCCTTCTGGCGTCAGCTCGACGACGTTGCGCCGGCGGTCGGCCGGGTCGGGCCTGCGGGTCACCACGCCCTTGCGCTCCAGGGCGTCCAGCAGCGCCACCATCGTCGTCCGGTCGATACCGAGCGTCTGCGCCACCTGCAGCTGTGACTTCGGCTCCTGGTGGGCCAGGACGCGCAGTGCTCCGATGTCTTTGCTGTCGATCCCGAACGGCTGCAGAGCGGCGTCCGTCGCGGCCGTGAGCCTCGCGGTGGCGTGTTTGAGCAGATACGCCAGGACGTCGTGCGGATCGGCGGCGGGGCGGGCTTCGCTGGACATGACCCGCAGTCTACGCCTAGTCTGATCGTCAGCAGCACTGACGATCAGACATCAACCGAAAGGCACCATCATGATCCTCGTGACCGGCGGGCTCGGCTTCATCGGCTCCCACACCGTCCGCGCCCTCACCGACGCCGGTGAGGAGTGCGTCCTCCTGCAGCGGCGTGAGCCCACCCTGCCCGAGCACCTGGCCGGCCTACCGGTGCACACGGTCCAGGCCGACATCTCCGACCTCGACGCCCTGCTCGCGGTGGGCAAGAAGTACCCGATCACCGGCATCGTGCACCTGGCCGTCTCGCTGCCGTGGGTGAACGACGGCGCCGACCCGGTCGACTCCTTCGGCCAGTCGCTGGAGTCGTTCCTGAACATCGTGCGGGCCGCACAGGCCTGGGGCGTGCGCCGCGTCGTCACCGCCAGCACCATCGGCGTCTACATGGGCACCCCGGTCGAAGGTGCCCTCACCGAGGACATGCCCCTGTCGCTGGAGTTCACCCACGCCATCCCGACCTTCAAGAAGATCACCGAGCTGGTCGCCGGGCACCTCTCGAACACGACCGACGTGCAGATCGTCAACGCCCGCATCTCCGGGACCTGGGGCCCCGGTGGCCATCTGCCCGACCCCTTCTTCGCCGCTCCCTCTCTGATCCAGGCCGCCGCCCTGCGCCGGGAGCCCGACCTGAGCGGGCTCGCGCAGCCCGCCCACGCCGAGGACTCCCTGGACCTGATGTACGTCAGGGACACCGGCCGCGCCCTGGCCCTGCTGCAACTGGCCGGCGAACTCCACCACCCCACCTACAACGTGGCCTCCGGCCGGGCCACGAGCAACACCGAGGTCATCGCCGCGATCCGTTCGGCCGAGCCCGCATTCGACGCCGAGCTCCCCTCGGCCGGCGCGCAGCCGGCCGCCTGGCTGGACATCACCCGCCTTCGTCAGGACACCGGTTTCGAACCGGAGTACGACACCGCCGCCGCGGCGGCCGACTACATCGCCTGGCTGCGGGCGGGCAACGCGAGGTGAAAGTCTGATCAGCTGAAGACGTCCGCGAAGGCGGCGTAGGTGGGTGTCCCACGGTGGTGGTCCAGGACGGCGAAAACCACCTCGTCGAACCAGGGCCCGCGATCCAGGGCGAGCGCGAAGGCCTCGGCCACCACAGTGGGGTCGTTGCCGAAGACACCGCACCCCCAGGCCCCCAGGACGATCCGGCGGTGACCGTGCGCGGCGGCGACGGCCAGGACTCGGGCGGCCCGGCGTTGGAGGATCTCGGCCACGCTGGGCAGGAGCGCGGGCTGCTGCCTGGTGAGGGCCGCGCGGTTCGGGGCTGCCGAGGTCAGGAACGACACCAGGTAGGGCTTGGCCAGCAGGTTGCCGTCGTCATCGCGCACCACCGGAACATCGGGGGAGTAGATGACGCGATCGGAGTAGGTGAGTTCTGGATGCCTGCGGTGGTAGCCGTAGAAGCCCTCGACGGGGCGAAGGCAGGCGTACAGGGCCGAGCTCCGGGCCAGGCTCTCCTCCTGCGCCTGAGAGCCGTTGAGGAAACCGCCGCCGGGATTGCGGGCCGAGGCGAAGTTCAGGCAGGCCACGCCATGTCCGAGCTGCTGCGCTGCAGACAGGCTGGTTTCGTTGGTCACCGTCACCTCGGCCTTCCGTGCAGGGACGGCCGGTGCGGCCAGGGCGTCGTCCGGGACGTACAGGACCGTCCCCGTCACCGCTGCGGTGACTTGCCCGCGGATGTCGACCTCTCGCCCGTCCACCGAGTAGGTTCCGCGCTCAAGGATGCCGACCGTCTCCTCGGCCATGGCCTTGCGAATGTTCCGCATGCGCCACATCCTGATGCCCGCCGTCGCCCGCCAGCAAGGGAAAACGTCCGACGAGCACGGCGCACCAGCAGTGAAGCCCCGCGGGGTTTCGCAGTGATGACATTCAGTCCGGTGAAACCTCATCGCGCCAGGAGTGCCGCGGCTCGTAACCCAGTACGCGACGTGCCTTGTCGATACTCAGCAGGGTCTCGTGCTCGCCCAGCTCTTTGCGGATCTCCACGTCCGGGAAGACCTCGGCCATCAGCGAGGCGCTGGAGCGGGACATCACCGTGTCGGCATTGGCGATCACGAACACCTCGCGTCCCGGGGTGCGGTACTCCAACGAGCGGCGCACGGCCTGGGCTCCGTCACGGGCGTCGATGTAGCCCCACAGATTCCACTTACGCAACTGCGGGTCGGCGTCGAAGGCCGGGAAAGCGGCGTAGTCCTCGGGGTACATGACGTTGGAGAACCGCAGGCCGGTCATCGACAGTTCGGGGTCCCAGCGGCAGAACTGCGTGGCCATCTCCTCCTCCAGCGTCTTGACCAGCGAATAGGTCGACTCCGGGCGGGGGTGGTACTCCTCGTCGACGGGCGCGTACGGGGGAGGGGTGTCGAAGGGCAGGCCGAGCACGGTCTCGCTGGAGGCCCACACCACCTTGCGGACGCCCGCGGCCCGGCAGGCGTTGAAGACGTTCCAGGTCGCGGGGGCATTGTTGGCGAACGTGGCCGAGTTCGGGATCAGGCCGGGGGCGGGGACCGCGGCGAGGTGGACCAGGGCCTCGGGCCGGGGGCCGCGCTCGTCCACGGCTCCGGAGACGATCTCCAGCACCTGCCCGTAGTCGGTCAGGTCGGCGCGAAGCGAATCCCCGCTCCAGCCCGTGACACTCACCCGGTCCACGGCCAGGACGTCCCACCCGTGGGTGGCCAGGTCGGTGATGACGGCCCGGCCGAGCTTGCCGGCGGCTCCGGTGACGACGACGCGTTGTGACATGGCATAGGACGGTAGTGCCAGGAGACCCGTTGTGCCCGCCCGCCCACCGACGAGAACGCCCGGCCACCACAGTGGCCGGGGCCATCTCTTAGGTCACTCGGTGTCCGGTGCTCCAGCGGCTTCCTCGGCAGCGCCGCGCACGGGCGAGTCGTCCCCAGCTAGTCGCCGGTGCCTCGCCACTCACGACGGCTCTCAGCGACTCAGGGCGACGCGGCCGGTGATCGCCCCTCCGTCGACGCCGATCAGCTTCCCTTCGCCGTCAGCCGCTTTGGCGCTCAGTTCCCAGGTGTAGGTACCCGTTGCAGCCTTGCCGCCGGTCTGGGTCTTGCCGTTCCAGCGCACGTCGCGGATGCTCCCGTCCGGTGCATTGCCTTTCAGAGTCTCTACGGTCCGTCCAGTGCTGTTGCGGACGGTGAGAACGACCGCGGTCAGCGGCTTGCTGGTGTTGAACTCGAGCCGCCAGGAATCGCCGCGGCCGTCCCCGTACGGCTGCACGGTGTGGGTGGCGTTGCCGCGGTCCAGCAGTCGGTAGGCGCCCGGTGTGCCCGGCACACCCAGGGCACAGCGTCCCGCGGAGAAGGCAATCGGCCGCCCCGAGGCACCCAACCGGAGCTGACGCTCGTCCGAAAAATTGGTTCGTCTGTGCCGGAGACCCTGATGCTGCCAGACCTCGGCTCCAGGCTGCTTCTACCGGGAGCCGTCAGCGGTCCACAGCTGCCCCGCGCTCAGGAGAGCCGAGGCAATCAAGGCCTTCTCTGCACCAACAGTGGCTATCCGCTTGGCGGTCCGGTCGATCGAGTACACCCCCGCGGTCCTCAGCGGGCCGCCGACCGCCGCGACGAAGCGGTTGCCCACACCGGCCACGCCCGTGTTCCGGCCGGTCAGTTTCACGGTACGCACGCTCGTGCCGTCGAAGATTCTCAAGCACCAGTCGCTGTCGCCGGGGCGAACGATCGGGCCGACGCGCTGGTCGGCCAGCGCCAGAGCCGACTGCGGCCACAACGGTTCGGTGTACCGCGTGATCCGGTCACCGGATCGCACCCAGAGGCGGATCTCCCGCTTGTTATCTGCGAAGTCGCCGGGGCTGAACCAGCTGATCGTCGTCGCCGAGATAGCGGGGCCGAAGAGCGTGCCGGTGGAGGACTCGATCCGCTGCACCTTCGCGGTCGCCAGATCAATGAGATCCACGGCGTAGGTGGTCTGCATGCCGTCCGCGCTGACCGTATGACTGGTCACCCTGGCCCCCATCGCGTCGGCGGCGACCTCCGGCGCCTGTTGCAGGCCGGTGAGCTGCACCGTGCTGGATCCGTGGGGGCCGTGGCGGGTCAACGTGCCGTCGGCGTACCCCAGCCATCCGTCGGTGGTCAGGGGCGAGCGGGGTCTCTGCCGTTTCGGTGATGCTTTCGGTGCGCGTGACCAGGTCGAAGCGGTGCAGGCGGAACGGCGGGCCCACCGTCGCCGGGTTGGCGCTCGTCCGCCAGCCCATGACGCCGTTCAGCGTGCCGACCGGGGTGAGGAAGGCGCCTGACTGCGAGGGGAACAACTGCAGCCGCGAATCGGGCGGCCCAGCCAGCAGATCCTGGTCCCTGCGCTGCAGCACCGCGAAGCCGGCCTTGGATGCGCCGAGCAGGGAGATGGTTGAGCTGTCGCTGCGGTGCAGCGGGACGGGTGTTCATACGTCGGTGTCCTGAGCGAGCGCAGCGGCCGACGCTGTGAGTGGGTCGGCCGTGACCACGCCGGTGCCGAAGAGGTCCGGCGAGGTCAGGACGGATGCCGCGATGATCGCGGCGGCCGCGGCGGAACGGGCGGCTCGGACGCGTGCCCTGGAGGTCGGTCGCCGGCTCGATGGAGTGGGCTCTGGTTCCCGGGTCATCGCCGCCTCCGATCAGGCCGATACCGTGCCGCCGGGTCTCCTTCGTGCGATCGCTCGTAACCGGCGATCTGTTACAGGTAGCAGCGTTGCATCAGATCGGTCTTCTGCTGGAGGGACACGATCGGGGCGGTTACGGCTGAGCAAGCGTTCGTACGGGCGGGCGAACAGATCAGATCACGCTGAGGCAAAGACCTCGATGCGGCCCCGGCCGTTCTCCTTGGCCCGGTACAGCGCCATGTCTGCGTTGTGTATGAGGGTCGCCGCTTCGGGGCTGTCTTCGGTGAGGACGGCGATACCGATCGAGACGCCGATGGTCACCGGGTGGCCGTCGAGGTCGAAGGGTTCGGAGAGAGCACTGCGGATCCGCTCGGCCACCGCGTGTACGTCGGTGCTGTGACGTACGCCGCGGCACAGCACGAGAAACTCATCGCCTCCGAAACGGCAGACGAAGTCGTCAGGGCGAGTTGCGTCGGCAAGGCGCCGGGCGACCTGTCGCAGGAGGTCGTCACCCGTGGCGTGGCCGTAGGTGTCGTTGACGGGCTTGAAACCGTCAAGGTCGAGGAAAAGTGTCCCCACGATGCTGGGAGGGTCGGTCGACCTCCTGCGCCGCCAGTCGTTGATCGCTGCGTCGGTACGTTCCATGAAAAGGGCGCGGTTCGGCAGGCCCGTGAGTGGGTCGTGCAGGCGGGCCTTGGCGAGGCGGTTGGCGTTTCCCAGGGCTGAGAACCCCATAAGCAGGATGAGCAGCATGGCAGCGGCGAAGGCTGCGAACAACTGCCAGGCCGCCCTGCTGGCCGCTTGGACGGGAGCCAGCAGTGTCGTACGCGGTGCTGTCATGAGCAGTTGCCACCGGCTGTCGGCGATCTGGTGCGCCGAGAAGTACGTGTTGCCGACAACGCCCTTGCTCATCGATCCACTCGGTACCGTCCTGGTCTGGTCGCCCAGGGGGGTGCCGGGTTCAGCTGTCGTCGAAGACGTGATGATTTGTTTCTCTCCGTCGATCACGTACGAAGAGCCCGTGACGGGGCTGATAGCTCCAGCGAAGAGCTGGTCCAGTTGCGCCAGAGGAACCGGGACCACCATGAGGCGCGGGCCGTCCAGGGCGTCGAAAGGCTGATAGGCCAGAACGCCCGAAGAGTCACTGCTGCGGTCGATGTTCCCGAAAGCTATTTTTCCGGTCTCCTGGGATATGGCGAAACCAGGGTCAGACGACAGGACGGCCTCCGCTGGTACATCGGATCTCGGGTGCGCGAAAAGCATCCGGCCGTCGGCGTCCAGAACGGCGTACCACGCCGTCCCCAGATCCAGGTTGCGGGTGTTCACCCGCATCTGCGCTTGTGTGCCGGCGAAGTACCGTTCCGCGTCGGCCCGGATCTGGGCGTCGTTGCCCGCCAAAGTGCCAGAAACGAACTTTGCCGCAACGGCGACCCGGGCATCGAACTCGGCAAGGGCCTTGTCCCCTGAGGCCGACGTGGTGTTGTGGACGTAAGTGCCGGCGGCGACGACAACGACCACCATGAGAGCCACGGGAAACCCAACGCGTACCAAACGCGCCAATTGCATCAGGGGCCGTCCCGTCAGACTGTTCCTCACCCACCCTTTGTCGGCACTCCACTGCCTAGCATGAGGGGCGGCTGCCGAGTGGCGAAGCAGGAGCATGCCCTGATCAGGCCCGTGCGGAGGAGAGATCCGGGCCTTTCGCAGGTCGCAGAACCTGAGAGCCACCTGAGGAGGACCTTCAATGTTCGAGAAATCGCCTGCACCGGTTCACAGGTAATTCTAAGCTGACGCGGCGCCCCGGGGAGGATGCCGGGCCGCGTCAGCGTGCCTCCTGCGTCCTGCCGGCACGCTTCGAACTCAGCGAACGGAATCGCATGTCCGCGAACAACTCGCGACCTCTCCACACCCGCTTCTTCACCGCCACCGCGGCCGCCGTGCTCGGCGCTGCCGTACTGCTCGCCGGGACCGGTGGCGAGAGCGCCCAGGCGATCACCGCCCAGAACGTCTCGGCGCCCCTGGCCCAGGCTGCCGCCCCGACCGGAGCACAGACCGCCGCCTACTCGGCCGCCGCGCGGACGCCGATCCAGATCCTCAAGGCCGCCCGCGCCAAGGCCAAGAAGGCCAAGACGGTGCGCGTCCAGGCCACGATCAAGGACCCGGGCGGCACCATCAAGCTGGACCTGCGGATCACGAAGGCGGGCAAGGCCACCGGGAGCCTCTCCACCCCCGGTGACGGCTCGATGAAGCTGATCCTGGTCAGCAAGAAGAAGGGCTACTTCAAGCCGGGCAAGGACATGCTCGAGCAGATCGCCGAGGGCGACGAGTCGGTTAAGGAGCAGCTGGCCGGGCGCTGGATCGAGTTCGGCCGGGGCGAGGGCCTGGACGACGCCTTCGAGCTGGCCTCGTGGAAGACCTACACCCAGGACGTCTTCACCCTGGCCGGGCCGCAGAGCGGCCTGGTCAAGGTCAAGGGCAAGAAGGTCAAGGGCTACAAGAAGACGATCGGCCTGAAGGAGCGGGGCATCCAGGGCACGATCCTGATCGCCGCTGACGGCACGAACCGGCTGGCTGCCTACACGCACCCGGAAGGCCGCTTCACCTACACCGCCTGGAACGCGAAGGTCAAGATCAAGGCCCCGGCGAACCCGCTGAGCGCCTCCAGCATCTCCTGATCCATCCCCCTCGAAGACGCTCCCGGCCCTGCGGCCGGGGGCGTCTCCGCCTGTCCGGAAGGAGACCGAAAGTCCCTCTCCAGTAGGATGCTTCGCCCTCTCGAATCGTCAGCTAGAGTATTGGGTTCGGTAAGGCGATCGGTTCGGAAAGGACTCCGGTGACGACTGAAGAGGCCACCGAACTGCGCTTTGCCGTTCTGGGCCCGGTGCGTCTGTGGCGTGGTGGGCAGGAGATCGCAACCGGTTCGCCGCAGCAGCAGGCTGTGCTGGGCGCCCTGCTGCTGGCCCGGGGCCGTGCAGTCTCGATCACAGAACTGATCCGCGTGGTCTGGGGCGAGGAGCCGCCGGCCACCGCCCTGGGAACGGTGCGGACCTACATCTCCCGGATGCGGCGCCTCCTGGAAGGCACCAGGGCCCGGATCGATGCGGTCGCCGGTGGCTACGTACTGCGCGACGAAGGCCTGCGGGTGGATGCCTGGGACGTCCAGTCCGCGCTGAACCAGGTCACGGGCAGCGCCGCCGACCCGATCCCCGTCCTGGCCGATGCCCTGGCCGCCTGGTCCGGCCCAGCCCTGGAAGGGGTACCGGGAACTTGGGCGCAGGCCCAGCGGGTGCGTCTCAACGACCTGCGCGTGGCCGCGACCGAAGCGCTGATCCGGTCCCGCTTACGAGAAGCAGGACCCAGCGCCCGAGAGGTCGACGACCTCACCGGCCTGGTCCAGGAGAACCCCCTGAACGAAGACCTCCGGGCGCTGCTGATGCTGGCCTTGCACCACCAGGGGCGGCGCGCGCAGGCGCTGGAGGTGTTCCACACCGGACGGCATCTCTTGCGCGAGGAACTGGGGCTCTCGCCGGGCCCGACCCTGCACGCGGCGCAGGAGCAGATCCTGCGGGACGACGAGAACGTCCCCGCGCGGCCCCCCGCGCGGCAAGTGACCTACCTGCCCGTGGTCCTGGCCGACTTCGTCGGGCGCCGACAAGCGCTGGCCGAGCTGGAGTCGGCGCTGACCGGCCCGGGCGCGGTGGCGGGGATCGCGGGGATGGGCGGTTCGGGCCGCTCCTCGCTGGCCGTTCTGGCCGCCCACCGTCTGGCTCCGGGGTTCTCCGGCGGTCAGGTCTACGTGGATCTGGCCGGCCCCGGAGGACTGGACGGGGTGCTGGAACAGCTCCTGCGGCTCATGGGGGCCGATCTCTCAGCCTTGCCCGGCCGGGAGGCCAGGGCGGCTGAGCTGAACACACTCGCGTCGGGCGAGCGGCTGCTGCTGGTCGTCGAGAACGTCAGCTCGCTCGAGCAGCTCCAGCTCCTTCGCCAGGCCCTTCCCTCAGCCGCCCTGTTGTTCACCTCGCTGCGGCAGGTGCACGGCATGGCCGACGTCACCTGGGTCCGGCTGCAGCCGCTGAGCCACTCGGAGAGCCTCGAGCTCTTCGCCGCGGTCGCCGGGCCCGAGCGCGTGGCCCAGGAGACGCAGGCCTGCCGGGAGCTGGCGGCCCTCAGCGGTGGGTACGCGCTCGCGGTGCGGGTCTTCGCCCAGCGGGTACGGGACCTGCCCCGGTGGAACGTCTCGGCCATCACCCAGAACATGCGTGAAGAGATGGCCCACCCCTTCTCCTCCGGCCACGCGGACTGCGACCTGCTCGCGGCGCCGGTCGAGCGCACCTACAGCGTGCTGGACCCGGAAGCGGCGCGGATCATCCGGATGCTGGGACTGCTGCCCGACCAGGAGTACTCCGCCGCCCGGATCGCCGACCTCCTACGGATTCCGGTGCACCAGGTGTTCTTCGCGGCGGCCGCCTGCATCGACGTCTCGCTGCTCAGAGAGTGCGCCACCGAGCACCACTACCGCCTGAGCGACCCCGTCGTGCGCACCGTGATGATGCGCCTGGCCCATGCCACCGACGGGGCGCGGGAGGTGGCCCGGGTGCAGGCCGACCACGCGAGCGATCGGCTGTGCGCCCCGGCCTGAGCAACGGTTTACCCAGCCAGGTGGCGGAACCGGTCCCACTGCACCGGGGCCGGGCTGATCCCGCGCCGGTCCCGATAGCGGCGGGTGGCCTGCTTGTTCTTCCTGACCAGACGCAGGAGGTCGAGCGGGGTGCGCAACCGCATCGGTTCCACAACCCGTTCGGGCACGAACAGCCGTCGCCCCGTCCCGTCTGTCTCCAGGCGCCCACGCACCAGGGCGTTGGCCTGTCCGGCCACGAGTTCGTCGTGGTGATGCATCAGCAGACTGGCCGGCCCGTCCAGGGCTTCGATACCGGCCGGGACGTCGACGCGGTATCCACCGGCCGGAGCGTCCGCCACGGCCTCCACGCGGAACAGCACCGGCGCCCCGGACCGGTCGCGGGCCCCCAGCACGGCCGAGGGAGCCTGGGCCAGGGCCTCGGCCCCCACCAGGCCTGTCGCTGACATGCTGGCCCGTTTCTGCGGTCGGAAGGCCGGCAGCGTGGTGACCGCCGTCGGCTCGACGTCGATCCGAAGCCGGACGAAGTACCAGTCCATCAGCCGGCGCATGGGTCCGCGCAGGTATGCGCGATTGCCCGGCTGACGGGCGAAGACCATCGCCCAGTAGGCCTCCAGACCCTCCGGAGAGACCAGGACCGATTCCGGGCTGAGGGCCGAGCCGGACACCAGGACCTGCGGCGGCAGGTCCCGGCCACTGCCGGTCGGGTCGGAGAACAACAGAGCCACCCGGCCGTCCCGGCGCACGTTCACCGCCTTCTGGGCGAAGGCGAGGGTGGTGGTGATCACGAACGAGCCGTCCGGTTGCCGCAGGGTGAGGGTCGGCCAGGCCAGTGGTGTGCCGTCCGGCCCGAGAGTGGCGAACTCGCACGAGCGGTAGGCGTCGACGAGGGAGGAGACATCGGGGTCGAGGGAGATCACGTCGGCCTCGCCGTCAGCCGGCGATCAGGACGTGGTTCACCCGGAACCGGTTCAACGGGTCGTACTTGAGCTTGCACTCGAGCAACCGCTCGTGAACGGCCGGGGAATAGGCCCGCGCGATCTGCGCCGGGTCTGCGTCGGCCGGGCTGAGGAAGTTCAGCACCGACCCAGGATGCTTCCACGGGGTCAGGGCATCCAGCAGCGCATCAAGAGGGTCGGCGACCGCCGCCTGATTCCCCGGAGCTGCGGTTGCTCCCAACCACAGGGTGAACGGCGCGTCTCGATGGCCGACCGCGTTGGCCACCTCGGGCTCGCGGCCGAGAGCTCCTCCCAGGCGACGGATCTCGGCCACCAGGACGGGGGTGTCCGCCCCTGCGCCCGCGGCCTCGACGAAGGCCTGGGCTGCCTCTGGCGGGAATCCGGTCAGCATGGTGGTGCGCTCGTAGGCCGGCAGCGGCTCGACCGGATCATTGTGTACCACGGCATATTCGGTGTACGGACGCTCTTGCGCCAGGTCGATGAGCGCCGGCGCCGCGACCCGTACCGGTGCCAGCAGCGCCTCACCCTCCGCGGCCGTACCCAGATGGGAAAAGCGCAGATGCGCAATGACCTTCCCGCGCAGAGGCTCGGGGACGAACGGCGCCGGAGGCAGCCTCAGAAAGGCAAAGGAGACACTGACGCGGTCGTCGTCCAGACCGGCCAGACGGCGGAACTCGCTCAGGACGGCATCTGCATGCTCGGCGTCGAAGTAGAGGCCGCCGCCGTAGAACCGAGACACCGGCATCAGCGAGAACGTGAGCGAGACGACCACCCCGAAGTTGGACTTGCCCCCGCGCACGGCCCAGAACAGGTCGGGCTCGCTCTGCGCGGTCACCGTGCGCAGTTCGCCGTCCGCAGTGACGATGTCGAACGAACGCACGTGGTCGGCCGCCCAGCCGAAGCGGCGCCCGAGCACCGGGCTGAGGCCACCACCGAGGGTGTAACCCACCACCCCCACGTTCAGGGCCGAACCACTGACCGGCGCCAGGCCGAGGGCACCGGCCGCGGACACCACCTCCTGCCACTCGACGCCCGCCCCCACGGTCGCCGTTCGGGCCCTCTGATCGATCTGCAGGCTCTTCAGCCGGCGCACGTTGATGAGTACAGCCTGGTCGGCTGTGCTCATCACACCGTGCCCCGTGGCCAGAACGGCCACCGGCAGGTTCTGGATCGCGGCGAAGCGCACGGCCGCCTGCACGTCGGCAGCATTGGTGGCGCCGACCGCCACTGCCGGCGTCTGCGGGAAACCCAGGTTCCAGGCAAAGGTCTCGTCGCCGTACGACTGGTCAGCAGGAGTAGCTACGGGACCGGCCACCTGGCTGGTCAGAAGGTCCAGGGCGGCCGGGGGAATGATCACTGCGTCGTTCATGCCGATCAGCACAACAGGGCACGATCAACAAAACATGGACGATGGTTGGACGCGGGTACCTGAGGACGTCGGTCTGGTGCGGGCCGCCGTTGACGCCTCAGCGGGGAGGCTGTTCGTCCCCGCGCCCTGGTCGCCCAGGGGACTGTGCGCTGAGCGCAGCCACAGCGACAAGTACCAGCCCGCAACCGGACACGATGATCCAACCGGGGCGGGAGGCGGCCGCCAGGCCCGCCGCATCGACATCGGCCACCAGACTCCCACCGACAGCTATCCCGATGGCCGCGCCCACCTGCCGGGCCGCCGATGTGGTTCCACCTGCCACACCCGCCCGTTCCTTCGGCAGACCGGTCACCGCGGTCGTCGTGAGCGGAGCGTTCGCGAAGCCGATCCCGATCCCGACCAGGGCCAGGGCGAGCAGGGCCCATCCGGTTCCTCCCCGGTCGCCGGCCAGGAGCAGACCCAGCCCGCCCACGGCGAGGAACCCGCCGGCCAGCAGCAAGGGCAGACGGGGCCCGCGCCGGCCCATCAGCGTCCCGGCGATGGGCGCGCAGATCGTGGCCCCCACTGCCAGAGGCAGCGTCGCCGCCCCGGCCCGTGCTGCCGACCAGCCCAGGGTCTCCTGCAGGTACAGGGTGTTCAGGAACAGGATCGTGTTCAGCGCCACGAACACCGCCGCGGCCCCGAGCACGGCGCCGGCGAACGCCGGCCTGCGGAACAGGGCCGGATCCATCAGTGGCTGCTGCCGGCGGGTCTCGATCTGGACGAAAGCGAGGACCAGGACCGCCAGGAGAAGGGGGCCCGCGATCAGCCCAGCGGTTGCGTGGTGCAGTCGCGGCATCTCGATCAGAAGTCCGACGCCCAGGCCGATCGACGTCATCAGCAGGACCTGGCCGGGCAGGTCGAGGCGGCGGTGCCGGTGACCTCGGGACTCCGGCACGACGAGCGCCACCAGAAGAAGGGCCGCGAGCACGATCGGGACCCCGGCCCAGAACACCGCCCGCCAGCCGAGCGCAGTGGTCAGCGCCCCACCCAGGACCGGCCCGGTGGCCATGCTGAGCCCGAAGACGGACGCCCAGACTCCGATCGCGCGGGCCCGTTCACGCGGCTCGGGCATGGCGTTGACCACGATGGCCAGCGCCACCGGGCTGAGCATCGAGGCGCCCACACCCTGCAGTGCGCGCGCCGCGATCAGGACCTCCAGGGACGGGGCGAGCGCGCAGGCGAGCGAGGCGGCACCGAACGTCACCAGGCCGGTCCGGAACACCCGGCGGCGCCCGTACCGGTCGGCGAGCGAACCGGAGGTGATGAGCAGGCCGGCGAAGACGATCGTGTAGGCATCGACCGTCCACTGCAGCCCTCGGGTGTCCGTGCGGAGGTCACGGCCGATGTCCGGCAGGGCCACGTTGACGATCGTGGTGTCGAGGCCGATGAGGAACATGGCGGTCGCGCACACGGCCAGCACCGTCCAGCGCCGCCTCGTGCTGAGCGCGGGGGATGCAGGGGAGACCTGCTGGGAGATGGTCACGAGTCACCGTCCGTCGGAAGCGATTGGGGTGGCTCATCGTGTGGGCGGGGGTGGGGCCGGGGCGACGGAATTTGCGAGAACTGCAAAATGGTGGACGTGAGTGTGGAGGAAATCCTGGACGGCATCGGCACACGGGTGCGTTCAGTACGTCAGAGCCGAGGACTGACGCTGGAGTCGCTGGCCGAGGAGACCGGCCTGTCGGTCAGTACCCTCTCGCGGCTGGAGACCGGCCGCCGTCGGCCGACCCTCGACCTGCTCATCCCCCTGGCCCAGGCTCTGCATGTCGCACTGGACCAGCTCGTCGCCGCACCGGCCACGGGCGACCCGCGCACGCACCTGACCCCGCAGCGCCGGGACAGCGGCAGCGTCTTGGTACCGCTGACCCGCTATCCCGGACGGGTACGCGTCTTCAAACAGGTTCTGGCGCCGCGTGAACCGCACCTGGTCTCGCATCCCGGATACGAATGGCTCTACGTGCTCGCCGGACAGCTGCGCCTCATTGTCGGTGAACGCGAATTTCACCTGGTGCCGGGCGAGATGACGGAGTTCGACACTGCCGAGCCGCACTGGTTCGGTCCTGCGGACGGCACGGCCGTCGAGATCCTCCATCTCTTCGGGCCGTTCGGCGACCAGCCGGTCGTCCGGGCAATTGGCCCGGTGATCGGCCCGGAGGAGACCGGCTCGTAGCGGGTCAGGCGGAGGTGGGTGACCTGCGCCTGACCGCGACGACAGGAGGCGGGGGCAGGCGCCGATCAGCTGCGGCCGAGCATCTCCGCGGTCAGGATCGTTCCGCCGAGGTTCCAGCCACCCTCGACGACCTCGTCGACGAGTACGAGGGTGGTGGCCCGGGCGCGTTCACCGTAGACCGAGACGTAGGCCTCGACCACCGCGTCGGAGAGTTTCTTCTTCGACTCTGGGGTGAGGGTGTCGGCGGGAACCTTGAGGTTGGCGAAAGGCATGGTTGTTCTCTTTTCTTTCTGGTGACGGGTTTTCAGAGTGCGGCGTTTGAGGGCAGCAGGCTCTCGAGGCCGACGCGGCGGTAGAACTCGGCGCGGATGCGGTCGGCGACGGCCGAGACCACTTCGCTGCCGTCCCGGCTGGGGTCGACGTGGGTGCGGAAAGGCCTTTGGCCTGCGGGGAGATCGATCACGCGCACGATCTCGTCGGCGACGGACTGCGCGTCGGCGTCGGCCGGAATCAGTGCGGCCAGGCGCTGAGGCAGGTCGTTCAGCAGTTCACCGTACAGCGGCGCGTACGCCGCCTCGGTCGCCTGGTCCTCGGGGCGGCCGGCGTGGGCGAAGTGGTTCGTTCCAGAGGTGAACGCCCCGGGGACCACGATCGTGGTGTCGATGCCGAAGCGGATGAGCTCGCCGGCGTAGCTTTCGGCCAGGGCGTCCATGGCGGCCTTGGCGGCGAAGTAGGGGGCCAGGAACGGCGGGTGCCCGCCGCGGGTGGAGGAACTGCCCACCCAGACCAGCAGGCCGGAGCGCTGCTCGCGCAGCAGGGGGAGGGCGGCCCGGTTGACCCGCTGGGTGCCCACGACGTTGACGTCGTAGAGGGCGGCCAGCTGATCGGGGGTGAAGGCTTCGGCCGGTCCGCTCACCATGTGGCCAGCGTTGTGCACGATGACGTCCAGACGTCCGTGCTGCTGGTTCACTTCGTCGAGGGCGGCGTCGGCGGAGGCCTGGGACTGCACATCCAGTTCGACGGCGCTCAGGCGCAGGCCCTCCGTGCCGGCCAGTTGGGCGAGATCGGCGACGACTTGGGCGTTGCGGCCGGTGGTGGCGCGCATTCCGGCGATGACCGTGTGCCCGGCGCGGGCCAGGGACAGGGCGGTCAGGTGGCCGAAGCCGCTGGAAGCGCCCGTGATGAGGACGACTTGGGGGGAGTCGGTCATGATGCACTCCAGTCTGTCGATATCGTCGGTACGGCTTGCCCGTTCCGTTGATACGAAGATCGTAACACACTCATGGATCGTTGGTAGTTTGTCGCCGTATCGACGATACGTAAGGAAGTGTGTCACCCCGGGGAGCGGCCGATCCCGTGGTCGGCGGCCCAGGTCAGGTGAACGAGGTCAGCACGGCGTCGCCGAGTGTTGTGCCCTTCACCAGCAGGTCGTAGGGCAGGTCGAAATGGTTACGGCCCGGTACCACCAGGTCGACCGCCGGCTTCAGCCGATGGGCCATTTCTCGGTGCTGACGGGCGTATTCGTCAGTCTCGTTCTCGCCGCGAGCCATGATCACCGGGGGGCAGTCGGCGTGCAGGTGGTGGATCGGGCTCAGGGCTCGGGCGTTGGTGGCGTCGAGGCGCAGGGCGTCGTTGACATAGCTGTGGCGCACTGGTTCCAGGTCGTACATCCCGCTCAGCAGCACGCACCCGGCGACCGGCGTGGTCCGAGAGAGAACCGCGGCCGCGACCAGATGGGCACCGGCCGAGGATCCGGCCACGTGTATCCGGTCGGCGTCGAAGCCCAGGGTGGTGGCGTTGTCGTGCAACCAGGTCAGACCGCCTCTGACAGAGGCCACCATGCTCGGTAGGGAGTTGTCCGGGGCCAAGCCGTAGCCGATCGCGGCGAACGCGATGCCGGCCCGGTGTGCGTCCGGGGCGGCGAAGGCCGACTCCTGGCGGCTGAGGGCCTGCCAGTTGCCGCCGTGTACGTAGACCACCAGGGGGCAGTCAGGGTCCGGCCCAGGAAAGAAGTCCAGCCGCTCGGCCGGGGCCGGGCCGTAGGCGAGATCAGGCTGGTGCTCGAGACAGGTCCGAGCCCGGCGACTGCGTTCGGCGTAAGCGTCGAGGTAGGCCGTGAGAGACTCCACGCGACTGCTCGGCGAGTACTGCTCATCGAGTTCCTGCCGTGAGTATCTGCGCCAGGAAGCCATACTCAGACCCTACGTCATAGTAGCTTCTGTGGATCGGCTTCCTTCGGTGTCTTCCTGAGGCCCGTGCCAGAACGCCGGTGAGGCGGCCATGATCAGCCACTCGCCCCGCTCGACGTCGAGAACTTCTGCCTCGAGCCATACTTCGAGAGCCCCGACGGTGCCGGCGGCCGCGTAGGCGGCGAGCCCTCTGATGTCGCCGTCGGACTGCGCCCCGGCGGGCAGGATTCCGGGATGTCGGCGGGCATGTGCCTCCAGCGATCCGCGCACCACCGCCTCCAGATTGTCCCGAAGAGGGCTGAGCAGGTGGGGTGTGGAGGCGTTGCGGTAGACGCCTGCATGATCGGCGACGTGCTGGCAGAGTGCGCGCACCCCGGCCCGCATGCCGGAGTCCGTCCGGCTGCTTCCGGAGAGGTCCGGGTGATCGCCGGCGATGTTCTCCAGTTCTTCGCGCAGCAGGGTCGCCAGCAGGTCCAGAGGTGAGCTCGAGTGACGGTAGAACGTGTCGCGGGTCACCTCGGCCTCTCGGCACAGTTCGGTGACGGTGACGTCGGTGACCGGGCGTTGCTCGGCCAGGCGGTAGACGGCCACCCGCAGAGCGTCCCGGGAGCGCCGGAAGCGCGAATCCATCGTTCGAGTGTAGTCCCCGCCTCTATCTGACATGTGTCAGATAGAGGCGTAGAGTTCTTTCGGTCGGCACAGAGGCCGGCGCAGAAAGGACGCGAAAATGACCAGGTTCGAAGGTAAGACCGTTGTCGTCACCGGCGGTGCCCGCGGGATGGGCGCTGCCCACAGTCGTGGCTTCGTCGCCGAAGGTGCCCGGGTGGTGATCGCCGACGTGCTCGACGCGGAGGGCGAGGAGCTGGCCGGAGAGCTCGGCGAGGCCGCGCTGTACCGCCACCTCGACGTGACCGACGAGCAGCAGTGGGCCGAGGTCGTCCGGGCAGCGACGGCCGCCTTCTCCGCGCCCACCGTGCTGGTGAACAACGCCGGGATCGGCGGCAGCGGCACCCTGGTCGAGGACAAGACGCTGGCCGACTGGCGCAAGCTGCTCGCGGTCAACCTGGACGGCGTCTTCCTGGGCACCCGGGCGGTGATTCCCGGAATGAAGGCGGCCGGTGGCGGCGCCATCGTCAACATCTCGTCGTTCGCGGGGCTGATCGGCACGCCGAACGCGGCCGACTACACCACCAGCAAGTTTGCGGTCCGGGGCTTCACCAAGGCGGTGGCGATGGAAGTGGCCCCCTACGGCATCCGGGTCAACTCCGTGCACCCGGGCTACATCCGCACCCCGATCCTCGGGCCCCTGGGCGACGAGGTGGTGCACGGCAAGGTCGCGCTGGACCGGATGGCCGGCCCGGAAGAGGTGACCCGGATGGTCCTGTTCGTCGCCTCCGACGACGCCAGCTACTCCACCGGCGCCGAGTTCGTCATCGACGGCGGCTGGTCGGCGGGATCCACGGTGGGCATCGGGCAGACGAACGCGCAGTACTACCAGCAGAACTCGGAAAGCTAGAACGAGCCGCCGAGGGGCCGCTCAGTCACGGCCCCTCGGCAGCACGCTGAGGTGATCCAGGCCCTTAGTAGGCCCGTACTTCTCCAGCCACGCGCGGCCGCGCCGGGAGTCGCGGATCTGGAACGGCACGGACGCTGTCACCCCGACGATCCCGACAATGATCAGGACGTCCCAGGGCTCGAACTCGCCGTCCAGCAGATTGAAGGTCCACAGCAGCAGGAAGAACGGCACCATCCACAGCAGGCGGCGCTGACGCACCAGGCCCTGGGCGGTGTTGACGGCGACCTCATGGTCCCGCTCCTCGACGGGTTGCCCCGCCCTGACCGCCTTCACGACGGCCTTTCGCCGGTTCTTGTCGACTCCCAGCAACAGGGATGGCTGCGCCCAGGCGGTGCCCCTTCGCCGCAGCCAGACGACCAGGCCCAGTGGGATCAGTGCGGCCGCGGTCACGGCGAGGGTCAGGACGACCCAGAACAGCGGTGAGTCGCCGTCGGACAGGACGAACAGCACGCCGTACAGGAGCGGGGTCAGGACGATGGAGACGAGCGCAAGGATGCCCAGCCATCGGTTCTGCCTACGCCGGGCCCGAAGCACCACATCCGTCTCACTCATGTGCATGATCTTCACCGAGTCGGCGGATGGGCGCATTTCGGACGCGGGACCACGTCCTCGTTGACTGCGGTCGAAGACTGAGGTTGGCTACAGGGGCGCCGCCGCAGGTGCTCGAAGCTGAGAAGGGGTTGCCGGTTTGAAGCTCTCAGGTGTCGGTGTGTGGGACGGATGGCTGCGCTACGGCGACCCGCAGGAGGTGGCTCAGGCTGCGGCAGAGCTGGAGAGCCTGGGCTACAGCGCCCTGTGGATCCCGGACACCGGCGGCCCGGTCTTCGACGCCGTGCGCAACCTTCTGGCCGCGACCAACGAGATCGTGGTCGCCACCGGCATTCTCAACCTCTGGATGCACGAGCCCCAGGCAGCGGCCGCCGCTCACGCGGAACTGACGCAGACCTATGGGCAGCGATTCCTGATGGGCATCGGCGTCAGTCATGCCCCGATCGTGGACAAGGCCGAGGCCGGCCGCTACCAGAAGCCGCTGGCCGCCACCGCGTCGTTCCTGGACGGCCTCGACCAGGCGCAACCGACGGTTCCGGCCGAATCCAGGGTCCTGGCGGCGCTGGGCCCGAAGATGCTGGAGCTGGCTCGCCGCCGTACCGCAGGGGTGCACCCCTATCTGGTGACGCCCGAGCACACCCGGATCGCCCGTGAGGCGCTGGGCGAGGGGCCGCTGGTACTGCCCGAGCAGACGGTCGTTCTGGCCGGTTCGCGGCCGGAGGCCCGCCAGATCGGGACCGGCTGGCTCAAGGGCTACTTCGGGCTGCCCAACTACACCAACAACCTCCTGCGCCTGGGCTTCTCCCAGGAAGACATAGACACGATCAGCGACCGGGTGTTCGATGCAATGATCGCCTGGGGCGACGAGGGCGCGATCCAGGCCCGGATCGCCGAACACCGCGCTGCAGGAGCCGATCACGTGACCATTCAGGTGCTGACCGCCGAGGGCGTGGCCGATCCGCGCGAGCAGTGGCGCCGTCTGGCTCCCGCACTCGTGTAGACGCGTAGATCGAAGGCTCTACCTGGAGAAGCGCCGGCTGGAGGGAATGCAGGCAGCCGCCAGTGGCTCAGCCACGCAGACCACGGCCGCGCCGAACAGCACCGGACGCAGCCCGAAGGAGTCGATCGCCGGCGTGATCAGCGCCAGCCCCAGCGGGGCCAGGCCGTAGGAGACCAGGAAGTCCAAGGACGAGAGGCGGGAGAGCCGCTCCGGCGGAACCTCGCGCTGGGTCGCGGTGAACCGGGGTACGTTGAACAGTTCGATACCGACGCCGACCACGAAGTAGGTGGCCACGACGACGAGCGTGGGAGCACCGGTCGCCAGGGCCAGAGGCGCCAGGGCATAGAGTCCCAGGCCCGCCAGAGCCACCCAGGAACCAGGGGTGGCGGCGTGTCTCTCGGACTCCTTCGGCGCCTGAGCGAAGACCGGCCGCAGATAGCTGTTCTCGGCCTGCTTCGGCGGGATCCTTCCGGTTCTCAGTGGATCAGCCGGTGAAGGTCAGGCCCAGCAGAACCAGATTGAGGACGACGATGAGGACGCACGCTGCCCCCGCGGCAACGATGGTTGCGGGTTTGTTGCGGGCCTCGCCCATCACCGATCGCTGAGAGGTCAGGATCAGCAGGGGGATCAGGGCGAAGGGGATACCGAACGACAGAACCACCTGGGAGTAGATCAAGGCGGTGGTGGGGTCGGCGCCCACAGCCAGGATCGTCAGGGCCGGGATCGCGGTGATCAGACGCCGCACCAGCACCGGGATCTGCCGGTGCAGCAGCCCACCCATGATCACCGAGCCGGCGTAGGAACCGACTGCGGTGGAGGCCAGTCCGGAGAACAACAGAGCCACGGCGAAGCACAGGGCCGCCACCGGGCCCAGGGTGTCGCCGATGGCCTCGTGCACGCCCTCGATCGAGCTCACCCCGTCCAGGCCGTTCAGTGCTCCCGCTCCGATCAGCAACAGGGACAGGTTCACCGCTCCCGCGGCCAGCAGGGCCACCCCGACGTCGGTGCGAGTAGCCACCAGAAGCCTGGGTAACCGGTCGGTCTCGACCCGGCCGTGTCGTTCGCTGGCCAGGGCCGAGTGGGCGTAGATGGCGTGCGGCATGACCGTCGCCCCCAGCATCCCGACCGCCAGCAGCAGGCTTTCCTGCCCCTGCAGCCGGGGTACCAGCCCGCCGGCCAGGTCACCCGCAGCCGGCAGGTCGAACAGCAGCCCGGCGATGAACCCGGCGAACACCACACCGAGCATGACCACCACTACCCGCCCGAAACCGGCCCGCCCGAAGGCCAGGACGATCATCGAGACGGCCGTGGTGATCAGTGCGCCGGGCAGCAGCGGGATCCCGAACAGCAGGTTCAGGGCCAGTGCGCCGCCGACGATCTCGGCCAGGTCGGTGGCCATCGCCACCAGCTCGGCCTGCCCCCAGTAGGCCAGCCGGGCCGGGGCGGGCAGCCGCTCGCGCAGGAGCTGCGGGAGCGACTGCCCGGTGACGATGCCGAGCTTGGCCGAGAGAAACTGCAGCAGAGCGGCGATCAGGTTCGCCCCGACGATCACCCAGACCAGCAGGTATCCGAACTGGGCGCCGGCCGAGGTGTTGGTGGCCACGTTGCCGGGATCGACGTAGGCCGCCGAGGCGACCAGGGCCGGGCCCATCAGCAGAGCGATGCCACGCCAGCGGGTGACCCGCGAGCCCACCTCGGTGCCGGCGCTCATCTCAGAAGTCCCAGTCCTCGTCCTCGGTGTTCACGGCCTTGCCGATCACGTACGAGGAGCCGGAACCCGAGAAGAAGTCGTGGTTCTCGTCGGCGTTCGGCGAGAGCGCACTCAGGATCGCCGGGTTCACGTCGGTCTCGTCCTTGGGGAACAGCGCCTCGTAGCCCAGGTTCATCAGGGCCTTGTTGGCGTTGTAGCGCAGGAACTTCTTGACGTCCTCGGTCAGGCCGAGCGGGTCGTACAGGTCCTGGGTGTACTCGACCTCGTTCTCGTACAGCTCGAACAGCAGCGAGAACGTGTAGTCCTTCAGGTCCTGACGCTCGGCCGCGGTGACCAGCTCCAGGCCCTTCTGGTACTTGTAGCCGATGTAGTAGCCGTGCACCGCCTCGTCGCGGATGATCAGGCGGATCAGGTCGGCCGTGTTCGTCAGCTTCGCCCGGCTCGACCAGTACATCGGTGCGTAGAAGCCGGAGTAGAACAGGAACGACTCCAGCATGGTCGAGGCGACCTTGCGCTTGAGCGGCTCGTCACCGTTGTAGTACTCCAGCACGATCTCGGCCTTGCGCTGCAGGCTCGGGTTCTCCTCCGACCAGCGGAAGGCGTCGTCGATCTCCGGGGTGGAGATCAATGTGGAGAAGATGCTCGAGTACGAGCGGGCGTGCACCGACTCCATGAACGCGATGTTCGTGTAGACGGCCTCCTCGTGCGGGGTCAGCGAGTCCGGGATCAGGCTCACCGCCCCGACGGTGCCCTGGATCGTGTCCAGCAGCGTCAGACCGGTGAAGACCCGCGTCGTCATCTGCTTCTCGACATCGGTGAGGGTGGCCCACGACTGGATGTCGTTGGACAGCGGCACCTTCTCCGGCAGCCAGAAGTTCCCGGTGAGCCGGTCCCAGACCTCGAGGTCCTTCTCGTCCTGCAGTTTGTTCCAGTTGATCGCGGAGACGCGATCGATGACCTTGACCATGGTGTTCGAACCTCTCAGAGCATGCAGGAGACGCAGCCCTCGACCTCGGTTCCCTCGAGGGCGAGCTGGCGCAGGCGGATGTAGTACAGCGTCTTGATTCCCTTGCGCCAGGCGTAGATCTGCGCACGGTTGATGTCCCGGGTGGTGGCGGTGTCCTTGAAGAACAGCGTCAGCGACAGTCCCTGGTCGACGTGCTGGGTGGCCTCGGCGTAGGTGTCGACGATCTTCTCGTAGCCGATCTCGTACGCGTCCTGGTAGTACTCCAGGTTCTCGTTCGTCATGAACGGCGCCGGGTAGTACACGCGTCCGAGCTTGCCCTCCTTGCGGATCTCGATCTTGGAGACGATCGGGTGGATCGAGGAGGTGGAGTTGTTGATGTACGAGATCGAGCCGGTCGGCGGAACCGCCTGCAGGTTCTGGTTGTACAGGCCGTGCTCGCGCACCGCCTCGGCGAGAACCGCCCAGTCCTGCTGAGTGGGGATGGCGATTGAGGCGTCCTCGAACAACTGCTTGACGCGGGCCGTGCGCGGGACCCAGGCCTTCGAGACGTACTTCTCGAAGTACGAACCGTCGGCGTACTTCGACTTCCCGAACCCGGCGAAGCTCGTACCACGCTCTCGCGCCAGCAGGTTCGAGGCGCGGATGGCGTGGTAGGCCACCGTGTAGAAGTAGATGTTCGTGAAGTCCAGGCCCTCGTCCGAGCCGTAGAAGATGCGCTCGCGGGCCAGGAACCCGTGCAGGTTCATCTGCCCGAGGCCGATCGCGTGCCCGCCGGCATTGGCGCGCTTGACCGAGGGGACCGATTCGATGGACGTCTGGTCGGACACCGCGGTCAGCGCGCGGATCGCGGTCTCGATGGTGAGCCCGAAGTCGGGGGAGTCCATCGTGTGCGCGATGTTGAGCGAGCCCAGGTTGCACGAGATGTCGCGGCCGATGTGGTCGTACGACAGGTCGGTGTTGAACGTCGAGGGGGTGGAGACCTGCAGGATCTCCGAGCACAGGTTGGAGTGCGTGATCCGGCCCTCGATCGGGTTCGCGCGGTTGGCCGTGTCCTCGAACAGGATGTAGGGGTAACCGGATTCGAACTGCAGCTCGGCCAGGGTCTGGAAGAAGTCGCGAGCGTTGATCTTCTTCTTGCGGATCTGGCCGTTGTCGACCATGTCCCGGTAGTTCTCGCTGATGCTCACGTCGGCGAACGGCTTGCCGTACACGCGTTCCACGTCGTACGGCGAGAACAGGTACATGTCCTCGTTCTTCTTGGCCAGCTCGAACGTGATGTCCGGGATCACCACGCCCAGCGAGAGCGTCTTGATCCGGATCTTCTCGTCCGCGTTCTCCCGCTTGGTGTCCAGGAAGCTCATGATGTCGGGGTGGTGGGCGTGCAGGTACACCGCACCCGCGCCCTGGCGCGCGCCGAGCTGGTTGGCGTACGAGAAGGAGTCTTCCAGCAGCTTCATCACCGGGATCACCCCGGAGGACTGGTTCTCGATGTGCTTGATCGGGGCGCCGTGCTCACGGATGTTGCTCAGCAGCAGCGCGACTCCGCCGCCGCGCTTGGAAAGCTGCAGCGCGGAGTTGATGCCGCGGGCGATCGACTCCATGTTGTCCTCGATGCGCAGCAGGAAGCACGAGACCGGCTCGCCGCGCTGGGCCTTGCCCAGGTTCAGGAAGGTGGGCGTGGCCGGCTGGAAGCGGCCCGAGAGGATCTCGTCCACCAGCTGCAGGGCGAACGTCTCGTCGCCGTCGGCCAGGGCCAGGGCCACCATCGAGACCCGGTCCTCGAAGCGTTCCAGGTACCGCTTGCCGTCGAACGTCTTCAGCGTGTACGAGGTGTAGTACTTGAACGCGCCCAGGAAGGTCGGGAACCGGAACTTCTGCGCGTACGCGTGCTGGTACAGCCGCTTGATGAAGGCCCGGTCGTACCGGCCCAGCACCTCCGGCTCGTAGTACTTGTTCTCGACCAGGTAGTCGAGCTTCTCGTCCAGGTCGTGGAAGAACACCGTGTTCTGGTTCACGTGCTGCAGGAAGTACTGCCGCGCCGCCTCACGGTCCTTGTCGAACTGGATCTCCCCGTCCGGACCGTAGAGGTTCAGCATCGCGTTCAGCGCGTGGTAGTCGAGGCTCACCGGAGCGGTCTCGATGACCTGTAGGTCGTCCTTCAGACCGGCTGTCGTTGCCAAAATCGTTCCAATCCATCGCGGACGCGCTGCACGTCCTCAGTCGTTCCCATGAGCTCGAAGGCGAACAGGTACGGAACCTGGCACTTCGCCGAGATGATGTCGCCGGCCACGCAGTACGCGCTGCCGAAATTCGTGTTGCCCGCCGCGATCACCCCGCGCAACAGCGACCGGTTGCCCTCGTCGTTGAGGAACCGGACCACCTGCCGCGGCACCGCCCCGCCCTCGTTGCCCCCGCCGTAGGTGGGAACCACCAGCACGAAGGGGGACTGGGCGTGGAGCATGGGCTCGGTGGGGCGCAGCGGGATGCGCTCAGCCTCCACGTTCAGTTTCTGAACGAAACGATGCGTGTTCTCCGAGGCGCTGGAGAAGTAGACCAGCGAACTCACCGGATCAGGCGGGCTGGGCGGCCAGGGCCTTGATGCGGTCGGGGCGGTAACCCGACCAGTGCTCCTCGCCGACCACCACGACCGGGGCCTGGAGATAGCCCAGCGACAGCACGTACTCACGGGCCGTGTCGTCCTGGGTGATGTCGATGACCTCGTAGGCGAGGCCCGCCTTGTCCAGGGCGCGCTTCGTGGCGTCGCACTGCACGCAGGCCGGCTTGCTGTACACCGTAATCGTCATAGCTCTCTTTTCCCGATCTTCTGGAACCAGGTGCGCGAGAGCCGGAAGACGGCACAGCGGTGCCCAAGGAGGCAGTCTGCTGAGCCGTCCGGTTCCGTCCCGCGCGGCACCACGGACGCGCCCACCCTCATCGGGGCGGGCGCATCGCTGGCAGGTCTTCGGACTCGCGGGCATGCCGGGCCGCAGACCCAGCACCTAGTAACCGTCGCTTCCCAGACGCGCAGGCGCACCCAGTGCTGTTGACGGCGGTCGTTCCCACTCACCGCTGCGGGGCAGCCCCGGAGTCACACCGGGTTCCCTCTTACGACGGCCCACCTGGATGGCAGGACGAACCAGCAACATCACGCACCATATGCCGTAGGTGGCCGGGTGCGCCAACACCACATCTAGTGCGCGTGTCCTGATCGATGCCCTATAGCAGATGGGCGCGAAGAGCGGATCAGGTGTGTTGGCAGGCGGTGGCGAGCGTGAGGATCAGCGGTGCGAGAGTCTCGAGCGACAGAACGTGATCAGCGGTGTGGCGCGTTCCTCGGTCGCCGCGGGCGTCCGGGTGCTGAGCGGTGCTCTGCGAGGTGGCGGCAATCACGGTGTCGCTGAGGCGCGGCAGCGCACGGCACTGGACGTTCAGCCCTCGACGCCGGTGCTGTCGTGGCTCGATCCGACCGGCTTGGACTCCGGTGACCCTCGCTGGCGCAGGTAGATGGAGAACACGGCCATCGAGCCCACGGCCAGGAACTCCGACTGCCAGTTCTGCATGGTCCGGCTCCAGAAGTCCGGGGAGCCGAGATAGCCGGCCCAGCTCACCGGCGCCTGGAGCTGGGCGATCTGCTGCTCGTTGTAGGCCACCTGACCGGTCAGGGACTGCACGAACCAGCAGGCCAGGAAGATCAGCCCCATCACCAGCCCCAGGCTGTTCGAGTACAGCGCGCTCACCCAACCCCCGGCCCGGGCCAGGCGCGGAGACTTCGGGGTGATGTAGGCGCCGACCTTCTGGTCCTTGTCGCTCTCGCGCCCGGCCTTGTCCAGCGGCTTGGACTCGGGCGAACCGCGCTGCAGCAGCCACGTGGTGGCCACGATGAACAGCAGGAACTGCAGGAACTCGCTCTGCCAGTTCTCGGCCACGTCGGTGCCGAACGAGGACGAGGTCAGGTAGCGCCCCATCGTCACGGTGGCCAGCCCGTTGCTGACCTGCTCGGCGTTGTGGTCGGCCAGTCCGGCCACCGCCTGCCCGGCCAGGGCAAGCAGCAGGATGAACCCGAAGAACAGGCCGAGCGCGTTGTCGTGAAGGAATTTACGCATGGGTCAGCGGGCCAGCAGGGCGAGCACGAAGAAGTAGACCAGCCCGCCGGCGATGAACAAGGCGTAGGCCGCGAAGAGTAGACGCATGAGCTCTCATCCTCCCGAGACGGCACAGTCGTAGGGAGCCGAGCCCTGTTCGGTGCAGCCGGCACCGATCACCTTCCAGCCGTCCGGGAACTCGGACAGGAACATCGTGTCGGTAGCGGTGACGACGAACGCGCTGCGCCCCTGGCGTTCCACGCGCTCCAGTCCGGACGGTGCGGGCAGATCCTGATTGAGGACGGCGTCTGCGCACGTTTGCGAGGCTTCCTCGGCAAGGCTTGTGGCGATCTTCGGGGACAGCAGGGCGCAGGCTCGAGCGCCGTCCTGGGAGCCGACGGCCTGACTGAAACCGGCAGCCACGTCCCCGGCCTCGGAGGCCGCGCCGTCGCTGCCGCAGGCGCTCACCAGGAGCACGGTGAGTCCGGCCAGGAATGCACTGGCGGTGCTGCTCAATCGGTGTCACCTCACCTGGCCTGGTTCTGCTGCTGGTCCACGGAACGCTACTCGTGCTCGGCCTCCCGGCAAGTGACGCGGGCGCGCTCTCCTCTGTGTCGCCCGGCTACTGCAGGCCCTTTGGGAAGCAGGCCGGACGGGAGTGATGCATGGGGTTTTTGGTGACCCATGGTGACCTGGTTCCCCCCTTGCGCCTACTCGTTGGGGCGACGCTGCGAAGCCATCCTCAAGAAGAGCGGGCCACCGGGCCGAATCCTCTTCTCGAGCCGCACGATCCGACGGCCCGCCCCCCTCACGTGGGAAGGGACATTGCACATGCCCATCACCAAGAGCCCGTCCGCCGGTGTCCCGTCGTCGCGGCGCACACCACCGCCCGAGCGTGGCCCCAGCGACGGTGGTCAGGGCGCCTCACGTGCCGCCGAGGCCGACCGGCGGCGCGCCCGCTCGGTGGCCAAGCAGCAACAGGCGGCCGAGCGGATCGCCGCGGCGACCACCGAGGTCGCCTCCCAGACCGCCGAGGCGACCGAGGCGTCCCGGCAGCTGCGCGACGCCATGCAGCAGATCGCTGCGGGCGCCGAGCAGGCCTCGGGCGCCTGCACCCAGAGCCTCGCCGTCACTCAGCAGGTGGCCGAGAAGATCCGGCTGCAGATGCAGACCACCGAGCAGTTGGAGACCACCTCCCGCGACCTGCAGTCGCTGCTGGTCGAGACGATCGGGGGGATCACCGGGCTGCTGTCGAACGTCAGCGACGCCTCCGCCCGGCAGGACACCTCGGTCGTGATGATCACCGAGCTGGAGAAGCAGGCCGAGGAGATCGGCGAGATCGTCGCGGCGGTCGCCCGGATCGCCGACCAGACCAACCTGCTGGCGCTCAACGCGGCGATCGAGGCCGCCCGGGCCCGTCAGCACGGTAAGGGTTTCGCGGTGGTCGCCGACGAGGTCCGCACTCTGGCCGAGACCTCCGAGCGCAGCGCCAGCGAGATCCGGGGTCTGATCGACTCGGTCCGGTCCTCGGTCACCGTGATCGCCGAAAGTGTCCAGGCGTCAGCGTCTTCGGCGCGTAACGAGGTGGAGAAGGGCAAGGAGATCACCTCGGCTCTGGAGACCATCCGGCAGGTGATGTCCGGGATGATGGAGGCCGCGGTCGAGGTGGCCAGTTCTGCGCAGCAGTCGCAGAAGGCAGCCCAGCAGGCCCAGGCCAGTTCCGAGGAGATCGCCGCCGCCGCCGAGGAGCAGTCTGCGGCCGCCGAGGAGTCCCTGCAGACGGTCACGCAGCAGGGAGAGGCGCTGCAGCAGAGCGAGAAGGCGGCCGAACTGCTGTCCGAGGTCGCCGAGGAGCTGCGCAGCAGTTCCGACATCGGCAAAAGTGCCGAGGACGTGGCCTCCACGGCCGAGGAACTGTCCTCCGCGGTGGAGGAGATCAACCGGGCCGCCGCGCAGATCTCCACGGCCATCGGGCAGATCAGCCGCGGCGCGCAGGCGCAGTCGGTGAAGATGCAGGACGCCCAGGGCGCGATCGCCCAGATCGAGAACGGTGCCCAGGTGGCGGCCGAGCGTGGCCAAGAGGGCGTCGAGCGGTCCGACGACCTGCTGGTCCAGCTGGGGCAGAACAAGCAGAGCGTCGACGCGATGATCGGCACGATCACCACGGCCGCCACCAGCAGCCGCGAGAGTGTGCGCCAGGTGGTCGAACTCGAGCAGATCAGCCGCAAGATCGACAAGATCGTGGACGCCATCGCGAACGTCTCGATCCAGACCAACATGCTGGCGGTGAACGGCTCGGTGGAGTCGGCCCGGGCCGGCGAGTTCGGCAAGGGTTTCGCCGTGGTCAGCACCGACATCCGCAACCTGGCCCGGGACTCGGCCGAGAACGCCGAGCGGATCAAGGACCTGGTCAAGGAGGTGCAGGACCGGATCGTGGCGGTGCGCACCGACCTGGAGGAGACCTCCCGCCTGGCGCTGATCGAGGTGGAACGGGCCAAGACCACCACCACCCGGCTGATCGACGTGGAGCGGGGCATGGGGACGCTGCGCGCGGGCAACGACGAGGTCCGCGCCGCGGCGCAGGACATCGTGCGGGCCCTGGGCGAGGTCAAGGGCGGGCTGGAGCAGATCGGGGCCGCCGCCAACCAGGCCGACGCGATGGCCAACCGGGCCTCGGACGCGGCTCGCGAGCAGGGGCAGGGCGCCGAGGAACTGGCTGCGGCGATCGAGGAGATCGCCGCCCTGGCCGACGAACTGCAGAACGCCTGAGCTCAGCCGGGCAGGAGGGGAGGGCCGATGAGCACCACCCAGAGCGTCCCGTCGGCAGTGGCAGGTGTTCCGGAGCAACGCAGTTCGCAGGAACTGGACGGGGACGAACCGCTCGACGGCGCCGGGACCGACTTCGTGACGTTCGTGATGTCGGGGGAGACGTACGCCTTCCCGATGGAGCGGGTGCAGGAGATCATCCGGATGCCCGACGTGGTCCGGCTGCCGTTGAACGGCCCGGCCCTGGAGGGGCTGGCCAACCTGCGCGGACGGGTCCTGCCGGTGGTGAACCTGCGCCGGTGCTGCCACCTGCCGGACGTGGAGCACGACGAGGCGACCCGGGTCATCGTGGTGGACGCCGGTACCACCCTGGGTTTCGTGGTGGACCGGGTGGCTGCGGTCACCTCGGTGGAGAACGACCGTCTGGTGCCCGCCGAGACCGTCACCGTCACGCTGCGCTCGGACCTGCTGGCCGGGGTGATCCAGGGCGCCGGCGGTGAGCTGACCTCGGTGCTGGACGTGCAGGCGCTGGTCGAGGCCGAGTTCTCCTCGATCGCGCACCTGTCCGAGGGCGAGACACGTTCGGGTGAGGCCGGTTCCCGTCCGCGGGCCGAGGACGACTCCGACGAGGACGGCGCCGACACCCTGGAACTGGTCAGCTTCACGGTGGCCGGCCAGGAGTACGCGCTGCCGATCCATCGGGTCCAGGAGATCGTCCAGATGCCCGAGCGGATCACCGCCGTACCCAACAGCGAGCGGCGGATGCTCGGGGTCATGGACCTCCGCGGCGGGCTGCTGCCGGTGTTCAGCCTGCGCCGGATCCTGGGCATGGGGCAGGAGGACCTGCAGCCGCACAACCGGATCGTGGTGATCGGGGTCGACGGCGAACCCGGCCACGGCCCGCTGGTGGTCGGGGTGGTGATGGACACCGTGCGGCAGGTGCTGCGGGTGCCGCAGTCGCTGGTCGGGGACCTGCCCGCGGTGGCCACCAACGGGATGGCCGCCTCCCAGGTGGAGTCGGTCTGCCGGCTGGAGGACGGGGCCCGGCTGGTGTCGGTGCTGGCCGCGGAGAGGTTGTTCGACGCCTCGGCCCGTCAGGCGATCGATGCGCAGGTGGGCGAGCAGGACCTCGTCGAGGAGGAGGTCCAGGAGGGCGGAAGTACGATGGCAGAGGACGACGGGCGCGGCGACGACGAGCTGATGGTCGTGTTCCGGCTGGCCGAGGAGGAGTACGGGGTCGACGTCGACGCCGTGCAGGAGATCATCCGGGTGCCCGAGAGCCTGATCCGGGTACCCCAGTCGCTGGAGTTCGTCGAAGGACTGGTGAATCTGCGCGGCGCGGTGCTGCCGGTGGTGGACCTGCGCACCCGGCTGCGGCTGGACCGGGTGGAACGCGACGAACGGCAGCGGATCGTGGTGCTGCTGATCCACGGCACCCCGACCGGTTTCATCGTCGACTCGGTGGCCGAGGTGCTGCGCGTGGGGCAGGGCACGATCGAGCCGGCCCCGCAGCTGTCGGCCGAGCAGGCCCAGCTGGTGGGCAAGGTGGCCAACCTGGTCGCGGCGGGACGGATGCTGCTGATCCTGCAGCCCGGGCAACTGCTGGCCGCGGACGAGCTGGAACAGCTGGAGGGCGAGCCGGTGGGGGCGGGGGCTCAGCTCGCGACCGCGCCGTGATCACGGTGATGGTCGTGGACGACTCGGCGCTGATGCGCAAGGCGATCCGCGGCATGCTCGAGGACGCCGGTGGCTTCGAGGTGGCCACGGCCCGCAACGGGGCCGATGCCATCGAGCAACTGCCGAGCGTGCGCCCGGACGTGATCACGCTGGACGTGAACATGCCCGAGATGGACGGGCTGACCTGCCTCAGCGAGATCATGCGCACCCAGCCGACGCCGGTGGTCATGCTCTCGTCGCTGACCGAGCGCGGGGCGCTGACCACGCTCGAGGCCATGGAGCTGGGCGCGGTCGACTACCTGGCCAAGCCCGGCGGCACGGTCTCGCTGAACGTCGCCGAGGTGGGCGACGAACTTGTGCGCAAGGTCAGGGACGCGGCCCGGACCAGGCCCCGCACCCGCAGCAGCGGCCTGGCCCAGCGCATGCGGGGGGAACGCGACCGGGTCCGGCGGACCGCACCGGTACGCGCCACCAGCAAGGTCCAGGCCGTGCTGATCGGCAGCTCGACCGGCGGGCCGGCCCTGGTCACCGAACTGCTCAGCGAACTGCCCGGTGACTTCCCGGCCCCGATCGTGGTGGCCCAGCACATGCCCGCCGGGTTCACCCGCTCGCTGGCCGCGCGGATCGACGGGGTGGCCCAGATCCGGGCGGTCGAACTGACTTCGCCGGCCTCGCTGCAGCCCGGCACCGCCTACATCTGCCGGGGCGACGCCGACGGGGTGATCAGCCGCCGCGGCGGCGTGCTGAGCGCCCGCAGCGTGCCGGCCTCGGCCAGTCACCGCTGGCACCCCAGCGTCGACCGGCTGGTCGAGTCGGCCCTGGAGGTCGTCCCGGCCCCCGCCCTGCTCGGGGTCCTGCTCACCGGCATGGGCGACGACGGGGCCCAGCAGATGACCAGGATCAGCACCGGGGGCGGCCGGACCATCGCCGAGTCGCAGGAGTCGGCGGTGATCTGGGGCATGCCGGGACAGCTCGTGGCAGCCGGTGGAGCAACCGCTGTGCTGCCTGCGGGGGACATCTGCGCTCAGTTGATGAAGTGGATCTGAGACGCGGCCGACATCAGTCTGGAGCCTCCCGGCGAAACCGTCCGGGAAGGCTCGAGCAACAGGAGCCACCATGGCATTGGTCCGAAAGACACCTCAGGACGAGCCGGCGACCGAACCGCCCCCGGCCCGGGATTTCGGGTCGCTGGCCGAGCGCCTGCACGACCGCGACCCCGAGACCCGCCGCCTGGCCGCGATCGACCTGCGGGAGTACCCGCGCGCCGGTCTGACCCTGGTCGAGGCGGTCGCCGCCGAACAGGACCGCACCGTGCGCGACGCGCTGCTGACCACCCTGGCCGGGTTCGACTCGGTCGAGGTGGCCCAGGCCCTGGCCCAGTTCCTGCGCAGCGACGACGCCTCGCTGCGCACGGCCGTGACCGACAGCCTCATCGCCATGGCCGACTGCGCCCCCGACGTCCTGCCCGGGCTGCTGGCCGACCCCGACCCGGACGTACGCATCCGCGCCGTCACGGTGGTCAAGGAACTGGCCACCTCCGAGCACCTGTGCCGGCTGCTGGAGGAACTGGTGGCCTTCGACGAGGTGGAGAACGTGGTCGCCGCCTCGGTCGAGGCCCTCTACGACCTCGACGCCCCCGTGCTCCTGGCCACCGCCGAACTCGCCGTGCGGCGTTTCCCGGGCAACCCCTACCTGCAGCACCTGGAGAGCATGGTGCGCGCCCAGCACGTGGGGGCCCAGTCGTGACGGCCGCGCACTCCAGCCTGACCTCCCGGGCGAGCTCGACCCCGACGATGGCCGACCAGCTCACCGACGCCGAGTTCATCCGGCTGCGGGACTACTTCTACCGCCGCACGGGCATCCAGTTCCCCGACAACAAGCGCTACTTCGTGGACAAGCGGGTGATCGGGCGGATCCGGGCCTTCGGGCCCCGGGCCGGCTTCGACGAGTGGTTCTCGGCCGTGCGCCACGGCACCGACTCCGGTCTGGTGCAGGAACTGATCAACGAACTCACCGTCAACGAGACCTACTTCCTGCGTGAGGACTACCAGTTCGACTCGCTCGTGGGTTCGGTGCTGCCCGCCGTGATGGCCCAGCGCAAGGCCGAACGCATCACCGGCCCGGTACGGATCATGTCGCTGCCCACCTCCACCGGGGAGGAGCCGTACTCCATCGCGATCCGGCTGATGGACGACTGGCCCGACATCGAGACCGTCGACGTGGAGATCGCCGGCGGCGACATCGACACCCGGGCCCTGGAGAGGGCCCGCCAGGGCGTCTACGGAGCCCGCTCGCTGCAACGCGTCTCGCGCAAGCAGCTCTCGGCCTACTTCCGCCCGGCCGGCGAGGACCGTTACCAGGTGATCGACGACCTGCGCGAGGCCATCTCGTTCGACGTGATCAACGTGACCGATCCGGAGGTGATGCGGCGCTTCCGCTCCTTCGACGTCATCTTCTGCCGCAACCTGCTCATCTACTTCGACGAACTGTCCATGCGCCAGGCCGCCGAGAACATCTTCGGCGCCCTGCGCCCGGGCGGCTTCCTGTTCCTGGGGCACTCGGAGTCGATGAGCCGGATCTCCCCGATCTTCGAGCCGGTCCGCTTCCCAGAAGGGCTGGTCTACCAGCGGCCCTCGTTAGGAGCCAGGCGATGAGCCAGCCAGCACGCGTCCTGATCGTCGACGACGCCGCCACCATCCGCCAGTACCACCGCAGCGTCCTGGAAGGCGGCGGCTACGTCGTCGACGAGGCCGTCAACGGCTACGAGGCCCTGGAACGAGCCGGGGCCGAGGACTACGACCTGTTTCTCGTGGACGTGAACATGCCCGTCATGGACGGCTTCACGCTGGTGCAGTCGCTGCGCCGCGACGAGGCCACCGCAGCCGTGCCGATCGTCATGATCAGCACCGAGAACAAGACCGACCACGAGGGCCGCGCCCAGTCTGCCGGAGCCAACCTCTACCTGGTCAAACCCGTGAGCCCACGCGAACTGACCACCGTCGCCGACCTGCTCACCGTCTCGGCCAAGGCGACGGCGGGTGTCTCGGGGGGCGGGCGGCCTTGAACCCGCTGCTGGAACAGTTCGTGGCCGAGGCCGACGAGTTGCTCGCCTCGGTCAGCGAGGGTCTGCTGCGCCTGGAACGGGACCCGCACGACGAGGACATCGTCAACTCGGTCTTCCGTGCCGCGCACACCTTCAAGGGCAGCTCCGGCCTGTTCGACCTGCCCGAGCTCACCGCGCTCACGCACGCCGCCGAAGACCTGCTGGACGCCGTGCGCGGCGGTGAGATCGCCCTGACCGGCGACCTCACCGACACCCTGCTGGCCGCCTTCGACGTGGTCCGCGCCTGGATGGACCACATCGCCGAGACCGGCACCACCCCACCCGACGCCGTGCCCGTGCGGGTCAAACTGGCCGCCCGCCTGCGCGCCCCACTGGGGGAGGGGCCCGATCCGGCGGTGGTCGAGGCCCTGGTCACGCCCCAGGCCGTGCACCGCGCCCCGGACTGGCTCGCCGTGTGCGGCGAGGAGTACCTGCGCTCGCTAGCCCAGCACCTGAGCGTCACCTCCTCCCGGGTCCGGGCCTTCCACTACCAGCCCGAGGCCGGCTGCTACTTCCGGGGTGAGGACCCGCTGGGCCTGGTCCGGCAGGTTCCGGCCCTGGACCAGTTGCAGGTCCGGATGCCCACTCCGATGCCCACGCCCGAGGAGTTCGACGAGTACTCCAACGTGGTCGCCTTCGTCGGCACCACCCGCGCCGGCCTGGGTGAGCTGGAGTACCTGTTCCGTTACGTGGACGAGGAGGTCGAGATCGCCGTCGTGGACGGCGAGAGCATCGAACGACTCCTGGCCGGCGAACCCGAGGAGAGCGCACCGGCCGAACCGGCCGCCGCCTCAACGGAACTCGACGAACGGCACAGCCTCGCCCTGCGGATCCTCACCGCCCAGCTGGAGACCCTGGGAGCGCCCTGCCCTCCGGACGGACTCGAAGGACGGGTGCGCTCGGCCGCCGCCGCGGCCCAGGCCGCCCTGATGGCCCTGGAGAGCACCGAACTGGGCGCCGACCTCGACGCTGCGGTGGAGGCGTCCCTGGCCGAAGGAACCACCGCACCGCTGACGTCCGCTCTGACCGCCATCGCCGAGACCGCGGGAGCCGCGGCACCCAACGTGCGCACGAACGTCGTCAATCCGAACGAGGACGCCGCCCCCGAATCCGCTGAACCGCAGGTCGAGAGCGGCCGCGCCCCGGCTGCCGAGGCCGACACCGGCGGCCCGGTGGCCCGGGTCCTGCGGGTGGACCAGGCCAAGGTCGACCGGCTGCTGGAGATCGTCGGCGAGCTGACGGTGGCCAACAACGCCCTGCCCTTCCTGGTCGGCGACGCCCAGACGCCCGACACCCTGCGCCTGGCCCGGAAGGTCAAGGACCAGTACAGCGTCCTGGGCCGGATCTGCGAGGAACTGCAGGGTTCGGTGATGGACATCCGGATGCTGCCGGTCTCGGTCGCCTTCGCCCGGATGCCGCGTCTGGTCCGGGATCTCAGCCGCAAGCTGGACAAGGAAGTACGCCTCGACGTCGAGGGGGAGGACACCCAGGCCGACAAGGACGTGATCGAGGCTCTGGCCGAGCCGCTGATCCACCTGGTCCGCAACAGCCTCGACCACGGCATCGAAACCCCCGACCAGCGGACCGAGGCCGGAAAACCGACCGAGGCCCTGCTGGCCGTGCGCGCCACCTCCGAGGCCGACGCCGTGATCGTCGAGGTGATCGACGACGGACGTGGCATCGACCCCGAGCGCGTCAAGGCCAAGGCAGTGGAACGCAACCTGATCGACGCGGCCGCGGCGGCCGCCATGAGCCCTGAGGACGCCGTCAATCTGGTCTTCGAACCGGGATTCTCCACCGCGGCGGCAATTTCGGACGTGTCCGGCCGGGGCGTGGGGATGGATGCGGTCCGCAGCAGCGTGGAGCGACTCGGTGGAAGCGTGGCCCTGCGCTCCACACCCGGCCAGGGCAGCACCGTCACCCTGCGCCTGCCGCTGTCCATGGCCGTCTCGCAGGTGATGGTGATCCGGGTCCTGGACCAGCGATTCGGAGTACCGGTCGACAGTGTGATCGAGACCGTGCGGATCCCGCGCTCGCGGGTGCAGAAGGTCGGCGGGATGCCGGTGCTGGACATGCGCGGGGTGCTGGTGCCGATCGTCGACCTCGCTCAATTGCTCGGCATGGGAACGGTGAGCAGTGAGGACGAGGAGGACATCTCGGTACTGGTGTGCCAGGCCGGGCCGGACCGGATCGGCCTGGAGATCAGCGACTTCCACCACAATACTGACGTCATCGTGAAGGCTCTGGGCGGAATCGTCGCCGGCACCCCCGGGTTCCGCGGAACCGCCCTGCTGGGCGACGGATTCGTCCTGCTGGTCCTGGATGTGAAGGAGCTGGTGCGCTATGCCTGTCCGGTTGGCTGACCAGGTCGCGATGCTCTGCGGGACGGTCACTGTCGAGGAGGTCGAGCCGTTGGCCGAGTGGGTCCGGGCCCACCCCGCCTCCCCGGTGATCCTGCACAACTGCGAGCACCTGCACACCGCTGTGCTGCAGCTCTTCCTTGTCCACGGCACGAAGATCAGCCGCCCGCCCCGCGACCCGTTCCTGGCCAGTTGGGTCATGCCGCTGCTCGGGCAGTCCGAGAACCCGGGTGAGGACGAGGCGCAGGACGACTGCACACAGCAGGAGGCTGAGCCAATCGAGCCGGTCGCTCAGGAAACGGTCGTCCAGGAGACGGTCATCGAGGAAATGGTCGTCCAGGAGGTTGTGCAAGAGGTTGTGCAAGGCGAGAACGGCTCTGTAGCAGTCGGGGTCGGTGTCACGTACTCGGTCGAACACGCGGACAGCGCGGACAAGCCGGACGAGACCGGAGAACCTGGCCCGGAGGCGGCTACGTTGGTGGCCGGTGACTCCGGTGCTGAGTCGAGCGCGAAGGAGGTCATGTGATGACCACGGTGATGTTGGTGGACGATTCCCCTACGATGCTCATGAGCATCAAGACGATCCTCGGCAAGGCGGGGATCGGGGTCGAGACCGCGGGCGACGGCCGGGAGGCCCTGGACCGGGTGCTCGGTGGCCTGAAACCGGACCTGATCATCAGTGACGTGAACATGCCCCGGATGGACGGCATCACGTTCGTCAAGGAGGTCCGCAAGGCCCCCGGCATGCGGTTCGTGCCCATCCTCATGCTGACCACCGAGTCCGAGCAGACCAAGCGGAACGAGGCCAAGGCGGCCGGTGCCACCGGCTGGCTGGTCAAGCCCGTCCAGGGTCCCGACCTGCTCGGTGTCGTCCGTCAGGTCCTCCCGGGCAAGAAGTGAGCGGATTCTCCATCCCCCGCAGGCGCGACGAGTCCGGGGCGGGTACCGGCCCGCGCCGGGGCCAGGCCGACCCGGCCGCGGCCGAGCGCACGCTGCGCGAAGTGGGCCCGGTGCTCGACGTACTGGGCCGCCAGCTGGACGACGTGGTCACGCAGACCGAGACGGCCGCCTACGGCCTGCTGGAGAAGATCCACGGGGTGGACGGCTCGGCCGCCCAGCTGGCCGGGAAGGTCCGCGCGCTGGCCGAGGAGTCCGTGCGTCACGCCGACCAGGTGGCCACCCTCGGCACCGAGAACGCCCAGGTGGTCGAGGCCTTCGTGGCCGAGGTCGCCCAGCGCGACGCCTCGGTGCTGGCCCTGGTGGCCGAGGTCCGCAGCCTGGACGTGTTCGTGGAGCAGATCCGGCAGCTGGCCTCGGCCACCAACGTCCTGGCCCTCAACGCCAAGATCGAGGCCATGCGGGCCGGGCAGTTCGGCCTGGGCTTCCAGGTGGTCGCCGAGGAGGTGCGCCGCATCGCCTCCACCTCCGACCAGGCGGCCAAGGACATCGGCGCCGGCATCAACCGGGTCACCGCGATGATCGAGGAGAAGCTGCGCCAGGCCTCCGGTGAAGGCTCCTCCGGCAACGACGGAATGTCAAAGGTCTTCGAGGCCCAGCGCTCGATCACCGCACTGATGGAGACCTCGGCCGCCACCTTCGGCCAGACGGTCAACGAGATCGACTCCTCCGCGCAGACTCTGGACGAGCTGACCACCGGCCTGGTGGGGGAGCTGCAGTTCCAGGACATCGTGCGTCAGTCGGTCGAGACCGTCACCAAGGGCCTGACCAGCGCCGGCCAGGACGTCCAGGGCGTGGCGGACTACCTCGGCGGCGCGAGAACCGACCTGCCCTCACCCGCCCAGACCCTCTCTGCGCTCCAGGACAGCTATGTCATGCGCCGGCAACGAGACATGCACAACGACGCGGCCGACACCGGCGCTGCGCCGTCGGCCGCGATCGAGTTGTTCTGAGCAGTCAGGTGCTCGCAGAACACACCCAGAACGCCAGACGGTCGTTCTGTTCCCCCCTGATGTGGCGCCACCTCAGGGGGTTGGGGCTCAGCAACTGGTCGTGCAGGCCCTGAGGTGACCGTGGCGAGCAGCGTTGCGGTGCCGTATATGCCTGTGTAACCATCGGGAGCTCTGACGGTCGCGGTCGCTCGTCGAAGGAGTTCTCGTGCTTGGTCTCGTCCAGACAGGACCTACCTCAGCAACGACGCCGTTCAGAGCCACCCCACCCAACTGTTCTTCATCTCGCCGCGGCTGATCGAGTCCGGACCGGAGCTGGTCAAGGACATGACCGCAGCGCTGGAGAAGACCGCCGACGTGGCCGGGCTCCTGCCATGACGCTCACCGCCACCCACACCCCGTCCACCATTGGGCGCCCGCGCATTCCGGCGCCCGTCCTGGGACTGGGCGGCCTGCTCACTCTGGTCGCCGTGTTCGAGGTGTTGCCGCGGGTGGGCGTCCTGCCCCGCGAGTACTTCCCGCCCTCCTCCGAGATCGGCTCGGCGATCGCGGAACAGGCCGGGCGCGAGGTGTTCTGGCAGGCGCTGGCCGACACCCTCACCGGGTGGGCGCTGGGCCTGGCGATCGCGGCCACGGCGGGCATCGTCCTGGGCGTGCTGATCGGCAGTTCCCGCCTGGCCCGCGACCTGACCGCCTCCACCATCGAGTTCCTGCGCCCGATCCCCTCGGTGGCCCTGATCCCGATCGCGGTGCTGCTGTACGGCTCGGACCTGGAGAGCAAGCTGCTGCTGGTGGTCTACGCCGCCTTCTGGCAGGTCCTGGTGCAGGTGCTCTACGGCGTGCAGGACGTCGACCCGGTGGCCCTGGACACCGCCCGGGTCTACGGCCTCGGGCCCTGGGCCCGGATGCGGCACCTGACCTGGCCCACCGCCCTGCCCTACGCGATGACCGGGCTGCGCCTGGCCGCCGCGGTGGCACTGATCCTGGCCGTCACCTCGGAACTGGTCATCGGCAACCCGGGCCTGGGGCAGTTGCTTGCGGTGGCCCAGAGCAGCGGTGCCGTCGAGACCAGTTACGCCATCGTGGTCGTCACCGGGCTGCTGGGAGTCGTGGTCAACATCGGGTTCCGCTGGACCGAGCGACGGGCGCTGTGGTGGCACCCGGCACAGCGAGGGGAGATCAACCGGTGATCGCCGTACTGCGCCGCATCGGATTCACTCTGGGCCTGCCGGCCGTCCTGCTGGCCCTGTGGTGGGTACTGAGCGCCAACAGCACCAACTTCTTCTTCCCGCCGCTGTCGCAGATCCTGGAAAGCCTGGTCCAGGAATGGTTCGGCCCTCGACTGAGGGCCGACGCGCTGCCCAGCATCCTGCGCCTGCTGGCCGGCTACGGCCTGGCCGCCGCGTTCGCCGTCACGCTGGGCCTGCTCATCGGGACCTCCCGCACCGTGCGCGGTTTCCTCGAACCGGTGCTGGAGTTCTTCCGCGCGATCCCGCCCCCGCTGCTGGTGCCGATCTTCATGCTCATGCTGGGGATCGGCGATCGGATGAAGGTCGTCGTCATCGCCTTCGGCTGCATGTGGCCGATCCTGCTGAACACGGTCGAGGGGGTGCGCGCCCTCGACGAGGTGCTCAGCGACACCGCCCGCAGCTTCGGCATCACCGGCCGGGCCCGGCTGCGCCACCTGGTGCTGCCCGCGGCCAGCCCGCAGATCTTCGCCGGTCTGCGGCAGGGCCTTTCGGTGGCGATCATCCTGATGGTGATCAGCGAGCTGTTCGCCGCCTCCAACGGCCTGGGTTTCGCCGTGGTGCAGGCCCAGCGCAGCTTCGCGATCGCCGAGACCTGGGCCGGGATGCTGATGCTGGGGCTGCTGGGCGTGCTGCTGGCCCTGCTCTTCCGGATCGTGGAGAACCACCAGCTGGCCTGGTACCACGGCCTGCGCCGGTCCCAGCGTTCCTCCTGAGACCCCAATCAGGAGGGGAATTCGTCCATGCTCGAGGTAAGGCGTCGTCCCTCACCCGCAGTGACTCGGTGCCGCCGGGCCGGGCACTCACCGCCGGTGTGGTTCGTCTGGATCTGACGAGGGGTAGACGACAGGGGGAGTCATGACGAACTCAAAGCATCTCGGCCGCTCTGCGGTAACTGCGTTCAGCCTTGCGGCAGTGCTGGTCACCACGACCCTGGCCGGCGCAGCCGCGCAGGCCGCAGGCACCGACCGGCCCAGGAACGATCTGCAGCGCACCGCCGACGCGGTGGTCGAGGCCGGGGCGGTCGGCTACCTGGTGCGGGTGAATGACGGGCAGCAGGTGCGCACTGCGACCGCGGGCCTGGCCGACCTGAACACCCAGCGGCGGATGAGGAACAAGGACCAGTACGAGGCGGGCAGCCAGACCAAGACCTTCGTCTCCGTCCTGACCCTGCAGCTGGTGGCCCAGGACAAGGTGAAACTCGATGCGCCGGTGGAACAGTACTTGCCGGGCGTGGTGCCCAATGGCCGGAACATCACGGTGCGGATGCTGCTGCAGCACACCAGCGGCCTGTTCAACTACACCGAGCACGAGAACTTCTTCCCGGGCATCGTGACCGAGCCCAGCCGTGTGATCGCACCGCCGGAAATCCTGAAGATCGCGTTCGGCCACGAGCCCTACTTCGAGCCGGGCCAGGGCTGGCACTACTCCAGCACCAACTACGTGGTGCTCGGTGAGATGCTGCACGAGCTCACCGGCCGTTCGGTGAAAGACCTGATCCAGCAGCGCATCGCCAAGCCGCTGAAGCTGCGCGACACCTACCTGGCCGACCCGTTCGCCGAGGACACCGGTCCGGGCTTCGCCCACGGGTACGCCCTCGAGATCGCCGACGGTGAGTTCACCTACACCGACACCTCCGACTGGTCGCTCAGCTGGGGCGGCGCCGCGGGTGCCGTGATCTCGACGTCGCGCGACCTGAGCGCCTTCTACGCCGCCCTGCTGTCGGGGAAACTCCTCCCGGCCGCCCAGCTAACCGAGATGAAGAAGACCGTCCCGATGGACGAACAGGGCTTGTACCGTTACGGGCTGGGGCTTTTCTCTCAGAAGACGTCCTGTGGCACGGCCTGGGGGCACGACGGCGGCACGCTCGGGCACAACTCCATCACCCTGGTCAGCCCCGACGGCCAACGCACGGTCTCGAGTGACGTCAACATCTCCCTGATCACGGTGGCCGACAAGAACGACCCGGCGCTGGAGGCCTCGGCGCAGGCCTATGGCGAAGCCCAGATCACCGCTGTCTGTGCGATGTTCGGCAAGAAGGTGTCTTCCGGGAGCTATGCGGATGCTGCGGGGCTGAACGTACTGCGGTAGCCGGCGGTCAGGCCCGGCCGCGCGAACGCCGCGACCGGGCCGGACCGAGGCCTGTTGGCCGGGCCTCTCAGGCTGCGGCTATGTCTGAGAACCCCTTTCCCAAAGGATCGGCTCGGCCCGGTCCGGATCTCTGACGATCCGGCTCTGGGCGTCTATCCACATGGTGGCGCGGTCCTTCAGCCTGTAGGTCGCCGCTGTGCAGGCTCTCGAGGGCGTGAATGTCTTCGAGCCGGGAACGGATCGCGTGTGCGTCATCCCGGACGTTGTCGTGGTCCGGACCGACCGGATCGTCCGGGTGCCCGGTCAGGGGGAGGGCGTGTTGCCGGACGGGCTGGAACTCGTCATTGAGATCACCTCTTCCAGCCGGGAGGTCGACCTGGGGTTGACACGGACTTGCCCCTGACGCCGGTGTCAGGTTCTAGCTTGGCCGACATGCAGATCAACGGAAAGAAAGCACTCGTCACCGGCGCCAACCGCGGCCTGGGCAAGGCCTTCGCCGAGGCCCTGGTGGCCCGCGGCGCCAGCACCGTCTACGCCAGCGCCCGTCGCCCCGAGCTCATCGACATCCCCGGCGTCACACCCCTGCGGCTGGACATCACCGACCCGGCCTCCGTGGAAGCGGCGGCGGCCGAGGTGGGCGACCTCGACATCCTGATCAACAACGCCGGGATCTCGACCGACGCCCCGCTGCTCGGTGCTTCCCTGGAGAACGTCCGTCGTGAGTTCGACACCAACTTCTGGGGCACCCTGAGCGTCACGCGTGCCTTCGCCCCCAGGCTGGCGGGCGGTGCGATCCTGAACGTCATCTCGGCGCTGAGCTGGTACGTCTTCGCCCCCGCGAACAACGGCTACGCCGCCTCGAAGGCCGCGGAATGGTCGCTCACCAACGGCGTCCGGCTGGAGCTGGCCGAGCAGAAGACCCAGGTGACCGCTCTGGCCCTGGCCATCGCGGACACCGACATGATGGCCGCCTACGACATCCCCAAGCTCGCCCCCAGCGAGGTGGTCGCCCTGGCCCTGGACGGCCTCGAGGCCGGCAAGCTGGAAGTGATCGGCGACGCGCCGACCGCCAACGTCAAGGCCTCGCTCGCCGGCGACCCGGCTCTGTTCTACGCCGACATTCCCGCGGCGCTCTTCGGCTGATCCTTGAGGCAGGGCGGGCCCGTCGTTGCGTCCAGACCGGTCACTGTGGGGCCGGCCGACCGCTAGGTTGCCTTTCCATGAGCATGGAAATGGCCGCCTGGTCGACGATCGCGGGCGCCCGGTCGGCCCGGGAACGGCAGCCGTTCCGGCCCGGCACCGTACGCCGCGTGGTCGCCATGGCTCGCGAGCGCTGGCGTCCGTTCGCCCTGTTCGTGGTGGGCAGCGCGGTGACCGCGGTGCTGTCGGTGGTCACCCCGCTCCTGGCCGGGTGGGTCGTGGACGCGATCGGCGAGCAGGACAGGGGCGCGGTGGTACGGCTGGCCCTGCTGATCGCCCTCATCGCGGTGGCCGAGGCGGTCCTGGGGGTGGCGGTGCGCTGGTTGTCGGCGCGCCTGGGTGAGGACCTGATCCTGGATCTGCGCACCCGGGTGTTCGACCACGTGCAGCGCATGCCGCTGGCCTTCTTCAACCGCACCCGCACCGGTGCCCTGGTCAGCCGGCTGAACAACGACGTCCTGGGGGCGCAGCGGGCCTTCAGCAACACCTTGTCGGGTATCGTCAGCAACCTGATCGCGGTCGCCCTGACCGGTGCGGTCATGATCGGGATCTCCTGGCCGGTGACGCTGCTGGCCCTGGTCCTGCTGCCGCTGTTCGTGGTGCCGGCCCGGATCATGGGCCGGCACCTGGCCCTGCTGTCCCAGGACGCCGCCCAGCTGAACGCGGCCATGATGACCCAGAGCACCGAACGCTTCTCGGCCAGCGGGGCCGCCCTGGTCAAGCTCTACGGGCGGCCGCAGGACGAGTCGCGGTTCTTCGCCGAGGCGGCCGGACGGGTGCGGGACATCGGGGTGCGCACGGCGGTACTGCAGACGGTGCTCATCACCTCCCTCACCCTGGTCTCCGCGCTGGCCCTGTCGCTGGTCTACGGAGTCGGCGGAGTGGCGGCGGTGACCGGGAGCCTGGAGACCGGCAGCATCGTGTCCCTGGCCCTGCTGCTGACCCGGCTCTACGCACCTCTGACCGCCCTGGCCAGTGCCCGCATCGACATCATGGGCGCACTGGTCAGTTTCGACCGGGTGTTCGAGGTGCTGGACCTGGTGCCGTTGATCCAGGAGGCTCCGGACGCCCGCCCGGTGCCCGAGGGACCGGTCAGTGTCGAGTTCCGTGATGTGCGCTTCGCCTACCCGAGCGCGGCGCAGGTCTCACTGGCCTCGCTCGAGGATGTCGCGACGCTGGAGACCCGCGGTGGGGCGGAGATCATCCACGGCGTGTCCTTCCGGGTCGAACCCGGTCAGGTGGTCGCGCTGGTGGGTTCGTCCGGGGCCGGGAAGTCGACGCTGGCGAACCTGCTGGCCCGGCTGTACGACGTCAGTTCCGGGCAGATCCTCGTCGGCGACAGCGATGTTCGGCAGTTGCAGACGGATTCGCTGCGCCGCACCGTGGGGGTGGTCAGCCAGGACGGCCACTTGTTCCATGAATCCCTGCGCTCCAACCTGCAGTTGGCCCGGCCCGGAGCGAGTGACGAGGAACTGCTGGACGCCCTGCGGCGCAGCCGGCTGGCCGATGTGATCGCCGGGCTGCCGGAGGGCCTGGACACGGTCGTGGGGGAGCGTGGGTACCGGTTCTCCGGTGGCGAGAGGCAGCGGCTGACCATCGCCCGGCTGCTGCTGGCGCAGCCCCGGGTGGTGGTCCTGGACGAGGCCACCGCACACCTGGACTCGGCCTCGGAGGCCGCCGTGCAGGCCGCCCTGGACGAGGCTCTCGAAGGCCGCACCGCCATCGTCATCGCCCACCGCCTGTCCACCGTCCGCTCGGCCGACCAGATCCTGGTGCTGGAGGCCGGGCGGGTGGTGGAGCGTGGTACGCACGACGAGCTGCTGGCCCTGGACGGGCGTTACGCCGAGCTGCACCGGACGCAGTTCGCGACCACGAACTGAATGCCCCCAAGCGGGGCCTGCAGGCCGGCTCCAGTCCGAGAACCGCGCGAACAGGTCCTGGATCGGCCAGTTTCAGGCGGCACCAGCCCACTGTCATCCCTTTTGCGATGTAGTCGGCTTGGCGCTCTCGAGGCGACCCCGGTCGTCCTCAATCAGCTTTCTGGTACCTGTCGCACGATGTCGGACGAACCGGGCTCGGGCAGAACACGATTGGGTGAGACGGCGACCACAGAGCGTGAGAAGCCGAGGGTGGAATAGGGGGAAAGGTTCGCTTTCGCACCAATGGTCGGCCCGGACTCACAGTTAATCTCAAGGAAACGCGGCGCCGGAGGGGTTTCCCGGTCGCCCTGCGCGCCTCTTGCATTCCGCAGGTGCGCTCCGAACCAGTGAACGGATCTGCTGCCATGTTCGCCCGTAGCCCGCGACGTCCTCGTACCCGCTTCCTGACCGCCGTCACGGCGGCCGCTCTGGGAGCCGCGGTACTGCTCACCGGCCCTGGTGGCGAGGGTGCTCAGGCGGCCGCCGCGCCCAGCGTGTCCGCGCCCCTGACCCAGGTTGCCCCGGCTGCCTACTCGGCCGCCGCGAAGACGCCGCTGCAGATCCTCGAGGCCGCCCGCAGGAAGGCCGGCAAGGCCAAGTCGGTGCGGGTCCAGGCCACGATCAGGCACACCGACGGCAACGTCCGGGTGGACCTGCGGGTCACGAAGGACGGCAAGGCCACGGGAAGCCTCTCCACGCCCGCGGACGGCTCGATGAAGCTGATCCTGGTCAGCCAGAAGAAGGGTTTCTTCAAGCCGGGCGCGGACATGCTCGAGAAGATCACCGGTGGCGACGCGCAGGCGAAGGCGCTGCTGGCCGGGCGGTGGATCGAGTTCCACCAGGGTGAGGGCCTGGACGACTTCTTCGGGCTGGCCTCGATGAAGACGTACACCCAGGACGTCTTCACCCTGTCCGGCCCGGAGAGCGGCCTGGTCAAGGTCAAGGGCCGGACGGTCAAGGGCTACAAGAAGACGATCGGCCTGAAGGAGCGGGGCGTCCAGGGAACGCTCCTGATCGCCGCGGACGGCACGGACCGGCTGGCCGGCTACCAGGACCCGCAGGGCCGGATGACTTTCACCGACTGGAACAAGAAGGTCGTGGTCAAGGCCCCGGCGAACCCGCTGAAGGCGGCCGACTTCTCCTGAATCAGCTCGTCCAAGGCACTCCCGAGACCTCGACCGTCCCGCCGGTGACCGCCGCCTGCTCCACGGCCAGGCTCACGGCGTGGTCGTGGCAGGCCTCGGCCAGGGGATAGGGCGCCGGGCCCTCGCCGCGCCGCCAGGCGGCCATGGCCAGCATCTGCGTCAGGATGGCGATCTCCTCGTCCGGCAGACGCAGCCCGACGAACGGGTTCTCCCACAGGAGCTGCCCGTCCAGGGCGATCCACTCGCTGTCGTAACCCTCCAGGTCCAGGTCGTACCCGCTCTGCCGGCGCAGCAGCGGTGAGGTGAGAACGCGCCCGTCCCAGCGGATCACGCTCTCGTCGTTGATCTCGCCGTGCGTGCCGCGGACGAGCAGCCGGCGCGAGCGCAGCCGGTTGTGCCACTGGTTGTCGGTGAAGTCGTACAGCCCCGAGCGTCCCGGCCCGAAGTCCAGGGTGGCGATCGTGGTGGTGGCCGGGTGCGGGCCCGGGTCTTCGCGCAGCCCCGCGCGGGTCATCGGGTCGAGCAACGGAGCGCTGGAGGTGGAGGCCCGCACCTGCACGTCGCCGAGCCCGGCCCCCAGGAAGGCCCGGATCAGGGCAATCGCGTGGTACTGGTGGGTGGAGGAGACGTGTACCGACGTCGGTGTCCCGATCAGCCCCCGCCGCGTGGCCTCCAGGCGAGCGGCATGCATCGGCATCAGCGGGTACTGCTCGGCGACCTGCACCAGTCCGCTGCCCCCGACCCGGTTCCACAGTTCCTTCAGCGCGGGAAGGTCGGGGGCCGGCGGGGTCTCACTGAGCACGGCGACGCCGGCTGCGACCACCTGTTCCAGCACCCCGGGGTTGGCGTCCCAGGTGACCGAGCTGATCACGAAAGCCGGATCCGTCTGGGCGATCATCTCGTCCACGGCACCGAAGACGGGTACTTCCCAGCCCAGCCGACGGGCCTTGTCGGGGCTGCGCGAGACCACCCCGGCCAGTTGCAGGGCGTCGGGCCGGAGCCGGGCCAGGCGAACGAAGAACGCCGCCCGCCATCCGGTGCCGACCACGCCGAAGCGGACGGGTGACTCTGGGCTCTGGCTCACAGTTAGCTCCTTCGAGAGAGGGCCCGACCGTAGTGAGGGTGGCATGCCGCCAGATCGGCCTGGGCACCGGCCTGTCCGGTAGGAACCGCCGGCTACGTCGCCGCGGAATACAGGCGCTCGACATCAACCAGCAGGATGCTGTCGTCGTTCGCGGCTGCGGCCTTCAACTCGTCTGTGAAGCCGGCCCCGCCGTAGACCGTCAGTACTGTTTTGCTGGTGTCAAAACCTTTGGCCTGCAGTAGGTCACGAGCAGTGGCGAGACGAGCGACGTGATGGCGCCCGATGACCTCCCCCCATTTGGCCTCGCCCAACGACAGGACGGGGCGCGCTCGGTTGCCCTCCTGCGCTGCCAGTGCGACCACGTCGATCTCGATCTGGGAGCGGTTGGCGGGGTCGTTGACCGTCGCGGATCCGACCTCGGAGGGTTGCTCGGTGAACAGGTCGTCTCCCGACTCAAGGGTGAAGGCCCGGGCGAGGGACTCGAAGTGTGGGCCGACCACCTGGGTGAGGAAGGTCTGCCGGGTGCTGGCCCAGACCCGCTCGGCCCGGTGGATCTCCAGTTCCGCCCAGCGCTTACGCATGATCGCTTCGTAGAAGGTGATGAGCGGTTCGACGATGCGGTAGCGGGACCGGCCGGGACGGAACAGGTCCGGTTCGCGGGCGATCAGCGCGCAGTCCTCCAGAACGTTCAGCGGATGCGTGATCTGGTCCGACTTGCGGCCGATGAAGCCGGCGATCCCGCCGTTGGTGTTGTTTCCCGAAGCGATTGCGGCGAGCACCGAGTGGTAGAGAGCTGGATCGCGGATGGCAGCCTCTTCGGCCAGCAGGTAGCGGGCCTCCCGGAACAGAGGCGTCTGAGGGTTCAGGACGGTTCGGATCACCCAGGCATCAAAATCCTCGATCGACGCAGGGACGTCCCCTCGGGTGAACTCGTAGCGGTAGGCGGGCGTGCCTCCGGCGACGGCATGGACCAGAACGGCCAGTCGGGGGTCGGTGATCCCCCAGAACTGCGCGGCCTCGCGGTAGCGGAACGGTTGCATGACGAGTTCGAGGCTGGACCGCCCGCGCAGTGGCGCCTGGCCGGACAGGAGGCCGCCCATGACGGACATCGCCGAGCCGCACAGCACCAGGCGCACCGAACTCGAGCGGCCGCTGCCTCCCGGGCCCAGTTCGCGCTGAATGATCGACGGGAGGGCCGGGGAGGCCTTGGTCAAGAAGGGGAATTCGTCGATGACGACCACCGTCGGCCGCCCCTTCAGGCTCCGGAACATGTGCGCTATGGCGTCGTTCCAGTCCCGGAACGGCTCGGCGATGAATTGCTGGGTGTGTCTGGCCAGGGCTTCGGAGAACAGGCGGAGGGACTCGGCCTCGGTGGCCTCGGTGGCCGCGAAGTACAACCCGTCGGCCTGCTCGACAACGGCTTGCAGCAGGAAGCTCTTGCCTTGCCGACGCCGACCGCTCACCACGCCCAAGGACGCAGCGTTCTGGGTCGCGGCCAGGGGGCTGTCGGCGAAGGAGACCAGGCCCTGCCACTCACGGGCCCGGCCGAAGATCTGGGGCGGCTTGTTCACGGCGACCTTCCAAGAGTTGCAGAAGTATAGTTCCCAGAAGTATATCTCTGTGAAAGGATCAGCTGGCTCTCAGCAGGACTCGCACCGCATCACTCAGCCCGCAGCTCGGCCGGATCGGTGCTGCGCCGCAGCAGCGGCAGGGTGAGCAGGATCAGCAGCAGAACGACCAGCAGGGTGCCGAAGCTGGCCGCAGCCAGGCCGGCCCAGGGCACGCCCACCTCGAACTCGGCACCGTTGTTGCCGACGGTGGTGCCCAGCGCGCCTCGAGCCGCGAAGATGCCTGCTGCGGTGGCCGCCAGCACCGCGGGCACCAGGGGAGCCATCGACTCGATCACGGTGGCCCGGGCCAGCACCGAGCGTGGGACGCCCACGGCGGCGAGGCTGGCCAGCATGCGCCGCCGGGTCAGCACGCTCTCCACGCAGCCGACCAGCAGACCGGCCGCAGTGATCAGCGCACCTACCGCGAAACCCAGGTCGACCAGAGCCAGAGCCCCTCGGTAGAACGAGCCGTTGGTCTGGAACAGTGCCTCGTCCCGCTCGACGCCGGCCAGGAGGTTGGCCCCGAAGCCCTGGGTGAAGGCCCACAGCAGCACCACCAGCAGCAGGGCGGCATTGGTGCGCGCACTCTGGCTGGGGGAGGCCAGCAGCCGGCGCCCGGCGATCAGCAGGCTGGGCCGCTCGCCGAAGCGCACCAGCAGCCGGCCGATGGCTGCGGCCAGAGCAGTGGTGCTCATCAGCAGGCCGATGCCGGTGACCAGGAACAGGACCAGGAAGAGCAGACCGATCCCGGCCGCGGCACCGTCTTCCAGGCCCAGGACGTCGACAACGGTGGAGAAGCTGGCCAGCGCCAGCGTTCCCCCGGCGAACAGCAGCAACGCCGTGAAGCGGCTGGGGCGGTGCTGCTCGCGGTGGACCACCCCGAACGGTGAGAACGTGACCCCGCGCAGCGCGTAGACCGCGAAAAACGTTGCCAGCAGCGGAATGACCACCACGACCAGGACGAGCACGGGGGTGGAGGGCAGGACATCGGTGGGGAAGCGCAACGCCGGGCCGGTGTACTCGCGTTCGGTGTAGCCGTCCTGCTCCTGCAGCCGGTAGGTGGCGGTGACCGGATTGCCGAGGAGCACCCGCAGGACGAAGAACGCGCCGGTTCCCAGGACCGCCCCCAGAGCGGCGGCCAGCCCGGTCTCGGCGGCAGCGATGCGCACCACGTCGAACGGCGTACCGCCCTGCATCCGGACGGCCGCGAGCCGGCGGTCGCGGGCCGGGGCCCCGATCCGCGAACACTGGCCGACGAAGCCCAGAATCGGCACGCACAGCAACAGGAAGGCGATCACGATGCCCGGGTGCAGGCCGGGCTGGTTGAGCAGGTCGCTGGTGTAGGGCCCGTCGCCGTGACCGGCGGCCGCCACCGTGGCCGCGGCCAGCAGGGACATGGTGCCCAGGGCCGCACCCACCGCGGTCAGGACGATCCGGGTGCCGTCGTCTCGGCCGCCCTTGCCGGCCAGCCACAGCACCGTCCGCCAGGACATCCGGCCGTCGCGACGGGGCGAGGTGCTCATCGAAGACCGCCCGCAGCAGTTCCCGGCGTGTACGGGTCGCCCTCGAGCCGGCCGTCCGGGCCCTCGACGAGTCCGTCCCGCACCACCACCTCGCGGTCGGCGTAGGCCGCCACCTTGGCATCGTGGGTCACGATCAGCACGGTGGTTCCGACCGACTTGGCCACGTGCACCATCTGCGCCATCACGGCCTCCCCGTTCACACTGTCCAGGGCGCCGGTGGGCTCGTCGGCGAACAGCACCCTCGGCCCGGTGACCAGCGAGCGCGCGGTGGCCACCCGCTGGGCCTGACCACCCGACATCTGCCCCGGCCGCTTGCCGGCCAGCTCCTGCACCCCCAGCCGCTCCAGCCAGGACGAGGCGGTTCGCATCGCTTCGCGGCGGCGGGCTCCGGCCAGCAGCAAGGGAAGGCCGACGTTCTCGACGGCGGTGAGCTCGGGCACCAGCTGGCCGAACTGGAAGAGCACGCCGAAATCGGTGCGGCGCAACCGGGAACGCTCGGAGTCCGAGGCGGTGTCCAGCCGTTTGCCGGCGAAGTGGACCTCCCCGGAATCCGGTCGCAGGATGCCCGAAAGGCACAGCAGCAGAGTGGACTTGCCGGATCCGGAGGCCCCGGTGACGGCGATGACCTCACCCCGGTCGGCGGCGAACGAGATTCCCCGCAGGGCCGGTGAAGCCCCGTACGACTTGACCACCGCCCGGCAGCTCAGCAGTGGGTTCATGAGTTGATCTCCTTGTCCAGAAGTGAGACCCGGGTCAGGGCGTTGTCCATCCACCGCAGGTCGGCGTTCAGGTGCTCGATGGCGTAGTCGGCCTCCAGCACCATCACCAGGCTGCTGGCCGGGTTGGTCTTGACCTGCGTGTACTCGCGCATGCGCTGCAGGTGCGCGGCCCGCTGCCGGCGCAGGTAGCCGCGCGCGCCGTCCTGGCCGGCGGTGAGCAGGAACAGCGTCACCTTGATCGCCAGGGGGTTGGAGACGAACGGGCTGGGCGGTTCCACTTCCTGCAGCCAGGCGGCCAGTTCGTCCTGCCCGGACTCGGTGAGCGTGTACGTGGTGCGGTCGGGCCCGGCGACCCGCTCGGGCTCGCCCGCCACGACCAGCCCGTCGCGGGCCAGGCGGGCCAGCGTGGCGTAGACCTGGGCACTGGCCAGCGGCCGGGCCGCCGGGAAACGCACGTCGTACGAGCGTTTGAGCTCGTAGCCGTGCTGTTCCCCGGCCGTCAGCAGGCCGAGCATGACGTATTTCAGCGAGGACACAGCGGAACTATAAACCGAGTTGCTAGTCGGTTGGCTACCCCCGGCGGGACCGGAGCGGTTCCGCGCTGCGCCTGAGAGTGACTCTCAGTTGCATAGTCATATTGCAATGTTTGCATGTATCTGGTCCACTTCTCTCGGGCCCACTCCCGGGCCGCAGCGGCCGCAGGGTCGCCGAACGAGAGGAACGGGCCTGATGAGCGTCATCGACACGCATGCCGAGCACTCGGTCACCGAGCACCGTCACGGTGCCGACTGCGGACACGAGGCCGTCCAGCACGGCGACCACGTGGACTACCTGCACGGCACGCACCGTCACGCCGAGCACGACGGCCACTATGACGAGCACGAGTCGCCGGCCGAGCACAGCACCGCCGACCACACCCACGGCGGCGACTGCGGCCACGCGTCGGTCGAGCACGGCGACCACGTCGACTACGTGCACGACGGCCACCGTCACGCCGTTCACGGGGATCACTACGACGAACACTGAGACTGTGTCCGGTGAATGAGGCGGCCCGACGGCTGCCTCGTTCACCAGGCCGCTCACTCCTCCAGGACGTGGGCGACGGCGTCGGCGATCACGTGCGTGACGTGGGTGTCGGCGATCTCGTAGGTGACTTCCTTGCCGCTGCGCTCGGCGGTGACCAGGCCGCCGTGCCGCAGGGAGCGCAGGTGCTGGGAGACCAGGGGCTGGGACATGTCGGTCAGGTCGGCCAGTTCACCCACGGTGCGGGGCCGGTCGCCGATCAGGCGCAGCAGCCTCAGCCTCGACTCGTGCCCGAGGATCTTGAACAACTGGGCGGCCTCGGCCAGCCCCGGTTCCGCCTGCACCACAGTCACTCCAGCGTCCACATAAACAGTTTGCAATACGTTGAACTGTACCCCGGGCGATCGCATTGAGAATGATTCCCAGTAAAGCTACTGTGGCGTCAATGATCGATCCGACCGCCCGGAAGGCCCGCGATGAGCAGTGACCATGGCCCGGTGAGCGACCCGTACGCGGCCACCGCCGGCGCCTACGACCTTTTCAACGCGGCCGCCCGGGCCGGGCAGATGGATGCCTTGCAGGTGTGGCTGCCCCTGGTCAGGCCCCGAACGGGGCCGGTGCTGGATGTCGGGGCCGGTTCCGGCCTGAACGTGGCCGAGGTTCTGGAGTGCGTTCCCGGGGCCGAGGTGCTGGCTCTGGAGCCCAGCGCGGCCATGCGCTCCCTGCTCCTGACCCGGATCGCGGCCCGGCCGGACTGGCATGCCCGGGTCACGGTGCGGCCGGAGGACTTCTTCTCGGCGCCCTTGCCGCAGCAGATCGGTGGTGCGGTATTGCTCGGCGTGCTGGGGCATTTCGACCCGGGGGAGCGACTGGCCCTGCTGGCCGAACTGGCTGACCGGCTGCCGGTGGGCGGGGCCGCGCTGATCGATCTCCAGGCTCCGGAAAGCCCGCGGCGCATCGAGCCGTTCGAATTCAGGGCCGCGACCGTGGGGCAGCTGACCTACAAGGTCATCGGTGAGGCCTGGCCGCTCGAGGGTGAGGTGATGCGCTGGCGCATGAGCTATCTCACGCTCGAGGGCGAGCGGGTGCTGGTCGAGGAGACCACCGAGCACCGGTACCGGCATCCGGCCGTCGATGACGTCGTTCGGGAGGCCACGTCGGTGGGGCTGGCGCTGGAGCGGCTTGGGCAGAGCACCTTCTGGATGCTGAGAAAGGCGCAGGCGTGAAGGTTCTGGTGGACAAGAACCGGTGCATCGGCGCCGGGCAGTGCGTGCGGTGGGCGCCGGAGCAGTTCGATCAGGACGAGGAGACCGGGCTGGTCCGGCCGGTCGCCGACCTGATCGACGGCGATCTGAAGGGGGTCGGCGGGGCGGTGAAGGCCTGCCCCTCCGGAGCCATCCGTTTCCAGGACTGAGCCGGGCAGAACGAGAAGGGGCCGGTGGGCGACCACCGGCCCCTTCTCGCTTCGCTCACAGCGTTCCTTCGTCCACCTCCATCCCCGCGGCCTCGACGAGCCGGGCCAGCGCGGCCAGGGTCGGGGTGGCGAACAGGTCCCGGGCCGAAATCGGTACGGCGAACCGCTCACGCACCGTGGCCACGAGTCTCAGTGCGGCCAGGCTGTCGCCCCCGGCAGCGAAGAAGCCCTGTTCCGGGTCGACCTCACGGTTACCGGTGGCCTCGATCCACAGCGGGCTCAGGGCCGTTTCGATCTCCGACAATGGACGTCCGTGAGCGCCTTCGGAGGCGCCGGTGGCTTCCGCGAGGGTCAGGAGAGCGGCCCGGTCGACCTTGCCGTTGGGAGTGAGTGGCACCCGCTCGACGAAGCTGATGCGAGACGGAACAGCGTGCGCCGGCAGCACTGCCCGCAGCGCCTGGCGGATGGACTGGCTGTCTCCGGACGGGCATTCCAGCACCGCATGCAAGGTGCGCCGGTTACGCGGCCCCGGGGCAACTACCACCGCTCGCTCGACCCCGGCCAGGCTTTCCAGCGCGGCCTCCACCTCGCCGAGCTCGAGACGGTGTCCGTTGACCTTGACCTGATGATCGGTGCGCCCCAGGAACTCCAACGTCCCATCGGCCCAGAAACGACCCAAGTCGCCGGTGCGATACCAACGCTCGCCCGCTACGTCGACAAATCGCTCTGCTGTACGCACCGGATCGCCGAGATACCCACGGGCCACCCCGCGTCCCCCGATCCACAACTCGCCGGCAACACCGTCGGGAGCATCCCGCCCGGCCGGGTCGACCACCCGGTAACGCTGCCCGGACAGGGCAGATCCGTAGGGGACGGACGTCCAGTGCGACGGGATCCCGGCCACGTCGTAGGCGTTGGACCAGATCGCCGCTTCGGTGGCCCCACCCAGAGCGACCAGGTGAGCCGTACCGCGGCTCGCCGTGCGCAGTTTCCCGGCCAGGTCCAGGCCGACCCAGTCGCCCGAGACCAGGGCCAGGCGGAAGGTGTCGGGCAGGTCGCCCTCGCCCAGAAGCAGGTCCAGCAGCGCAGGAACGGTGTTCCACAACGTCACGCCGTGCTGGTGCACGTGACTCAGCCAGCGGGCCGGATCGCGGCGTTCCTCCTCGCTGGGCAGCACCAGCGTGCCGCCGGCGCCCAGCACACCGAAGATGTCGAACACCGACAGATCGAACTCGAGGGCGGAAAGACCCAGCACGCGGTCGTTCTGGTTGATCTGATAGCGGGAGACGATGTCCCGGCAGGTGTTCGCGGCCGCATCGTGCGTGATCTCCACGCCCTTGGGTTCGCCGGTGGAGCCCGAGGTGAAGATGACGTAGGCCAGGTCACTCGGAGCCGCCTGCACCGGAGCCCGGCGCGAGGCGCCGGACAGATCAGCCGGGTCGATGCTGGGTGGGCCGGTCGGCGCTGCCTCGTCCGTGATCACGTAGTGGGTTCTGGCGAAGAGCATCTCGCGTCGCGTGGCTGGTGCGGTGCGGCTGACCGGCACATAAGCCGCCCCTGCGGCCAGCACTCCCAGGGCGGCGGTCACCTGGCCCGGGCCCTTGGGCAGGCTCACGGCCACCAGATCGCCCCGCCGGACGCCGTTCTGGGCGAGCAAGCCTGCCCAGCGTTCGATGTCGGCCTGTAGTTCACCGAAGGACGTGGTGGGCGCGCCCGGTTCGTCGGCGGCCACCAGTGCGCAACGATCGGGATGTTGAGCAGCCTGCTCCAGGATCGGGACGAGCAGGGTGGCTGGAGGGCCGCCGTCACCGGTGGCCGAAACCTGCTCGCGCACCCGACGTTGCGCCGGTGGAAGAAGATCGGGCTCATCGTCCCAGTCGTGATCGGCCAGCCAGGTGAGCAGCCGCAGATAGACCTGGAACATCTCCTCCACCACACCGTCGGCCAGCACCCCCTGGGCCGAGTCCCAGGTGATCTGCAGCCCGCCTCGCGAGGGCAGAACCTGGTTGTCCAGGCAGACCTGCGGCGACTGGGACAGGCCCCAGACCGGCTGCGGGAAGCCTTCTGAGCGGTCCATGCTGACGTGTTCGCCCACCCCGACCGCACTGGTGAACACCACCGGCACGGGCTGGCCGTCACCGCTGGCGGAGGCCAGACGGCGCAGCAGCCACGAGGCCGGGACCTCACTGTGATCCAGGTCCTCACCGGTGCGACGGTGAACCGCCCGCACGGCCTCGGTGAAGCTCGTGTCTGCCCCCCTTTCGTAGCCGGCCGGGGCCAGGGAGGTGAAGTCGCCCACCGCCAGGTCGATCTGCGGGTGAACCGGACGGCGCTCGAAGCGGGTGAGGGTGACTGTGACGCCGGTACTGCCGCTCCAGTGGGCCAGGACCTCCCCATAGGCCGCGAACAGGACTGAGGGTGTAGTGACCTTCAGGGCGCGGGCCCGGTTCTGCAGCGCTTGCCAGACGTTCGGCGGAAGGAGGTGCTGGCGGCGCTCGAAGACCGGGACGTCGATGGGGTGCGGCGCCCGGGGCAGGGCAGGGGCCGGTGGCAGTTCGGCCAGACGGTTCTCCCAGTGCCGCAGGTGTTCCGGGTTAGGTTCGCGGTCGGTGTGCGCCACAACGTAGTCGCGGAACGAGGGCCCGACCGGCCCGAGGTCCGCCTCCGGATCGTGGTAGAGGCGGTCCAGCTCGGTCAGCACACGCATGATCGACAGGGCGTCCAGCACGATGTAGTCGTAGCCCAGGCCCAGCCGGGTGCGGACCTGCCCGTCCTGGTGGTAGCGCACCGCCTCGATCTCCACCAGCGGCCCACGGGCCAGATCGACCAGACGGTGCGACATCCGCGATCGCAGTTCGGCCAGAACCGGCGCCGCGTCGGTGCCCGGGGGCACGTCGTGCACCGCGATCCGGGTCGGCGCGGGGTCTTCGTTCACCCGCTGCCGGCCGTCGACGACGACCGCGCGGAGCATGTCGTGACGGGCCTGGACGATGTCCCAGGCCTTCTGCATCCGGCCGAGATCCACGTCAGGGCCGTCGAACTCGTTGTACTGCCAGGTGCCCACGCCGCCCAGGGGGAGTTCCGGACTGCGTCCGATCAGATAGGCCTTTTGGACGTCGGTGAGCGGGAAAGGCGCGAAGCGGCCAGTGGGGTCGCTGGTCAGGGTGGTGGACGCGGGTGCGGCCGGGGTGCCCAGGGACAGGTGCGCGCACAGGTCGGCCAGTTTCGGGTGGCTGAAGACGGCGCCCAGACCGGCACCGCGTACGCCCGCCTGGTTCAGGGCCACGAGCAGGCGGGTGGCCAGGAGGGAGTCGCCGCCCAGGGCGAAGAAGTCGTCCTCGCGGCTGATCTGGTCCGCACCGAGGAGAGTGCGCCAGGCCTGGGCCACGACCCGCTCCACGTCGGTGCGGGGCGGCTCTCCGGTCGCGGAGGTCGGGGTCGCGTGGGCGGCCAGCAGCAGAGAACGTACTGCGGCCCGGTCGATCTTGCCGTTGCGGGTCAGTGGGAGCGCCTCAGCGGTGACGAACCAGGCGCACCGCATGTGCGGGGGCAGGTGTTCGTGCAGCCAGTTGCTCAGATCGCCGGGACCGGGCCGGTCCGCGACCACCAGCGCCGCCAGTTGCACGCCCGGGCCGGTGCCGATCGCCTGCACCGAAGCGGCTTCCACATCGGGATGGGCGGTGAGCACGACCTCGATCTCACCCAGCTCGATCCGGTGGCCACTGACCTTGACCTGGTGATCGGCGCGACCGGCGAACTCCAGCGCTCCGTCGGCCCGGACCACCGCCAGGTCGCCCGTGCGGTACCACCGGCGCCCTTCGGCCTCGACGAATCTTTCGGCCGTGCGCTCCGGATCGCCGCGGTAGCCGCGGGCCAGACCAACGCCGCCCATCCACAGCTCACCCACCACGTCCTGCGGCCGGTCCCGCCCGTCGGCGTCGACCACACGGCAGGCCACGCCGTCGAGCGGCAACCCCCAGGGCAGGCTCGGACTGGCCGGATCGATCTCGTCACCGGGCCGCACCTCGAACACCGTCGAGTGGATGGCGGCCTCGGTCATGCCGCCCAGTGCAGCGAACCGGGCGGCCGGGGCCAGCGTGTGCAGGCGGCCCGGCAGGTCACCGGTCACCCGGTCGCCGCCCAGCAGGACGGTGCGCAGTGGGAATCCCGTGGGGCCGGCGTGCTCGGCGGTACGCAGCAGCAGGTCGAAGATCGGCGGCACGGTGTTCCAGACGGTGACCCGGTGCCGGGTCACGGCGGCGTACCAGGCCACCGGGTCGGCCCGGTGCTCCTGGGGCAGCACCACCAGCGTGCCCCCGGCCGAGAGCAGGCCGAACACGTCGTAGACGGACAGGTCGAACTCCAGCGCCGACAGTGTCAGGACACGGTCGTCCGGGCCGATGCCGAAGCGCTCGTTGATCGAGTCGATGGTGTTGGCGGCCGCCGCGTGCGAGATCTCCACCCCCTTGGGCTCGCCGGTGGAGCCCGAGGTGAACAGCACGTAGGCAACGTCGTCGGCCGAGGCCAGGTCGGCGCCGATCGGGCTGTGGGCGGCCTCGGTGGGCACGAACACCGGCCGGGCCCCGGCCGGCTGGACGAGCCCGGCGTGGGCCGGGTCGGTCAGCGCCACAACGGCCCCCGAGGCCCGATGGATACGGGCCCGGCGGGTGGCCGGCTGGTCGATGCCGACCGGCACGTAGGTACAGCCGGCCAGCAGCACCCCCAGAGCAGCCACAATCTGCTGCGGTCCCTTGGGCAGGGTGATGACGACGCTGTCGCCCGGCCTCACCCCGGCCTCGGCCAGTTCGCGCGCGGTCAGGGCGGCCAGGTCGTGCAGTTCGGCGTAGCTGAGCACCTCGTTGCCGAAGAGCACAGCGGGCCAGTGCGGATCACGGCGCACCTGTTCCAGGAAGCCGGCCTGCAGCAGACGCGGACGATGAGCGCGCGCGGTCGCGTCCAGCCCCCGCCGGGCCTGCACCTGTTGCTGGGAAAGGTCCGCAGCACCCGGGCGCTCCCAGGCCGCCGGGTCGACGGCCAGCGCGGTGACCAGCCGCTGGTAGGCGTCGAAGGCGGCCCGGGCCGGCTCTTCGCGCAGCGCGTCCAGCCGCACGTCCCAGTTCAGCAGGAGCCCGCCGTCGTGCTCGGTGACCTGGGCGTCCAGCCACACCTGCGGGCCCTGCGAGACCGTCCACACCGGCGAGCCGAAACACGAGCGCACCTGTGGGCCGTAGATCTCACCCAGGCCCACGGCGCTGGTGTACACGACCGGTGCCAGCACCGTGCCGCCGCGCAACCGGGCCAGGTCACGCAGCACCTCCACGCCACCGTAACTGCCGTGCGCGACCGCCGCGTGCAGGTCGGTGCGCACCTGGCGGGCCCGGTCGGCGAAGCTCAGGCGGCCCGACACATCCACCGCCAGCAGGACGGACGAGGAGAAGTCACCGAGCAGACTGTCAACATCGGCCACGATCGGGCGCCGGTTGAACAGGGGCAGGTTCAGCAGGAACTCGGGCTGCTCGCACCAGGTGCCGATGCTTTCGGCGAAAGCCGTTGCCAAGGCCGCGGCCAGGGTGACGCCGTGGGCCGCCGCCGCCCGGTTCAGCGCCGCGGTGGTCGCCGGACTGGCCCAGTGGTGCAGCCGCACGCTGCGGGCCGCAGTGCCGGGGGCACCGGCGTCCGGCCGAAGCGGGAGCATCGGGGCGCCGGGCAGGTCAGGGGCGCGCTCGGCCCACCACGATCGGTCTTCGGCCCGGCGCTCGTCCGGCGCGGCCGAAAGATACTGCCGATAGGTGGATCCGGGGGCCGGGGCTGCCCAGTCCGGATCGGCGTAGGCCCGGGCCAGATCGGCCATCAGCACGCGCAGGCTGAGCGCATCGGCGGCAATCATGTCCAGATCCACGTGCAGACGGGTGGCGCCGTGCGGCAGCAGGCTCAGCTGGAGATCGAGAACCTGGCCCTCGTCCACCGCCATCCGCCGATGGGTCAGGCGCTCGCGGGTCTGCTCCAGGGTTCGCTGCAGTTCGTCCCGGCCCAGGGCGCGCAGGTCGTGCACGGTGATGTCGGCCTGCTCGGCGGTGGATGCGGGTGCCGTCCACTGCCGGCCTTCTGGAGTGATCCGCATCCGCAACATGGCGTGCCGGGCCACGATCCGGCGAAGGGCACCGCGCAACCGGCCCGGATCGACGCCGTGCCCGTCCAGTTCGACGTAGAAGTGCGCGGCCACCCCGCCGAAGGGCTGCCCGTCCTGCCGGCCCACCCAGTAGGCGTGCTGCAAGGTGGCCAGCTCGAAAGGTTCCCCATCGGCCTCGTCGGCCAGTCCGTGCGGCTCGGGCGGGACCGGTCCGGGCGCGGCAGCGGCCGAGCGGGACAGGGCCTGGCGCCAGCCGGCCGGGGTGGGGTTCTCGACCAGGTCGGCGAAGCCCACCTCGAACCCGGCCCGGCGCCAGCGACCGATGAGCCGGATCACGGTCAGGGAGTCGAGGCCGAGCTCGAAGAGGTCGCTCTGGTCGTCGAACTCGGACGGGTCGAGCTGCAGCGCGGCAGCCAGGTCGGCGATCGGGTCGGACTGGACGGTCACGGGTTTCCCTTCGGTGGTCATCGGGCCAGCCGGGCCCGGAGCGCCTGTTTGTCGACCTTGCCGACGGGCGTCAGGGGCATGGCGTCGATGCTGTGAACTCGCTGCGGTGCCTTGTAGGCGGCCAGTCCGCGCTCGCGCAGATGGGTGGCCAGGGTGCGGACCGTGGGGGCGGGGCCGTCGTGGACGAGTACGGCCACCGCGGCCTCGCCCCAGTCCGGATCCGGCAGTCCGACGATCGCGGCCGCCTTCACCCCGTCGAGGTCGAGCAGGTGCTCCTCCACCTCGACGGCCGCGTACTTCTCACCTGCGCGGTTGATCTGGTCCTTCACCCGGCCGACCACGACCACGGGTCCGGAGGGCAGTCGGCGGACCTCGTCGCCGGTGCGGTAGAAGCCCTCGGAAGTGAAGGCCGAGTCGGCCGCCGGGGCGTTGTAGTAGCTGCGCAGGGTGTAGGGCCCGCGCACGAGAAGCTCACCGCTCTCGGCCGGTTCGGTGGTGCCGGGCCGGACGATGAGCAGTTCGTCGTCCTCGCAACCGGGCCGACCCTGCGTGGTGGCGACGAGTTCGGGGTCGTCGTCGAGCGCGGTGTAGCAGATCAGCCCCTCGGCCATGCCGTAGACCTGCTGGATCGTGGCCCCCAGGGCCGGCCCGGCCCGGCGGGCCAGTTCGTCGGGCAGTCGGGCCCCGCCGACCTGGACCACCTGCAGGGTGGCCAGTGCCTCACGACGGGTCTCGGCCTCGGTGAGCCAATGGGGGACGAGGGCCGGCGTCAGGGCGGTGTGGGTCACCTTCTCGGTGGCGATCAGGTCGAAAGCCGTGGCTGGGCTGGGATCGGGCGCCAGTACGACGGTGCCGCCGACCGAGAGGGTGCCCAGGATTCCGGGGCAGGCCAGGGTGAAGTTGAAGCCGGCCGGGAGTACCGCGAGATAGACCGTGGCGGAGTTCATTGCGGCTGCGCGCACGCCGAGCCGGACGTTGAGGTCGTAGTCGGTGTGGCTGCGGGGAATCAGCTTGGGCCGGCCGGTGGTGCCGCCGGAGATCAGCAGCAGCGCGAGGTCACCGGCGGCCGGGCCGTGCGGGTCGTCCGGATCGGGCTCGGCCACCGGGAGCAGGCGTGCGTCCGTGGAATGGCTGAGGCCGGCCGACACAGGTGCGGCGGACGGCGCCGGGGCGAGTCGGCAGAGCTCGGAAAAGGCAGTGCCCCCGGACTCACCCGGCTCGCCGACGACCACCACCTCGGGAACCGCCAGCCCTCTCCTGCCCAGTTCGGCTCCTACCTCCACGGCCATGGTCCGGAAGTCGAACCGGCCCTGGCGTTCGCCCACCACCAGTGCAGCTGCCCCCGAAGTAGCAGCCAGGTGGACGATCTCGTCGCGGCGGTGGGCCGGCATGGCATGCACCGGCACGGCGCCCAGGCGTTGCAGGCCGAACCACACCTGCAGGAACTCCACCTGGTTGGGCAGCTGGACCACCACCCGGTCGCCGCGCCCCACCCCGAGCCGGGCGAACCCGGCGGCGACGCGGTCGGCGTTCTCGTCCAGCTCCTGGTAGGTGAGCCGTTGACGTGGGTCGACCACGGCCACGGTATCGGACCAGAGCCGGGCCCAGCGTCGCAGTGATCCGCTGAAAGTAACGGGTCGCCAATGTTTTACATAGTGCTGCGGGATTGTCAAGAAATCGGTCCCCGTCCGGTTCATCCCCGTTCCCCTCTGGCGCGATCGTGCTCGGTTGTGCTTGCATGAGGCCACCTGAAGGTGAAAATCATTCTCAATTAGTAGTCAGTCCGAGGCGCCCGGCGCAACCCCCGGCCGGGTGCTCGAACCAGCGGGGGAGACGTCTCGCGGCGTGGTCCGCGACGTGAAAGGACAACCATCTCCGTGGAGCTTGACGACCTTGTGCAGAGTCTCGAGAGCGCCGGCGTCCGCCTCTGGGTGGACGGTGGTGAGCTGCGGTTCCGGGCCCCGCGAGGGGCTTTCGGTCAGGACCTGAAGGATCAGGTGAGGCTTCACCGGCAGGCCCTGGTCGAGCGTCTCGACGGCGCGCTCGGGCTGCCCCGGGCCGTGCCCGACCCGCAGGGGGCGCACCGGCCCTTCCCTCTGACGGAGGTGCAGGCTGCGTATCTCACCGGCCGTAGCGCCGCCTACGAGTACGGCGGGATTGCCTGTCATGCATATGTCGAGATCAGGTATGCAGACCTGGAGCCGGAGGCGGTCCGGAGGGCCTGGACGGAGCTGGTTCGTCGTCACGGCGCGTTGCGAACCGTGGTGCACCCAGACGGGACTCAGCATGTCCTGGAGCAGGTGCCGGAGCTTCCGGTCGGGGAGGACGACCTGCGCGGCCAGGCCTCCGAGGTCGTCGAGCGGGCGGTGGTGCGCACCCGTGAGCGCCTTCAGGCCCGAGACGTCCCGCCGGACCGCTGGCCCCTGATCGACCTGCACCTCACCCGGGGGGACGGCCTGGCGGTGCTGCATCTGGGCATCGAGCTGCTGGCGGCCGACTACGCCGGGGTGCAGCAGTTGCTCGCCGAGTCCGACCTTCTGCTCTCCGGGCGGCAGCAGGACGTGCCGGTTCCGGAGCTCACTTTCCGCGACTACGTCACTGCCCGTCGGGCGATCTCTGAAACCGCCCACTTCCAGCGCGATCGCGCCTACTGGCGCAAGCGCGCCGGAACCCTGCCGGGTGCGCCGGAGCTTCCCCTGGCCGGCGCAAGCGCACGGGCCACCCAGTCCGTGCCCACCTTCAGCCGCTACGAACGCCCGGTCGAGGCCGTCCGCCTGGAGGCCCTGGAGCGCCGGGCCCGAGAGCGCGACCTCAGCCTCTCGTCGGTCCTGATGACGGCCTACGCGCTGACCATCGCCCGCTGGAGCCGCAATCGTGCGTTCACGCTCACCGTGCCCACCTTCGGCCGGCTGCCGCTGCATCCCGACGTGACGCGACTGGTCGGCGACTTCACCACGATCGAGCTGCTCGAGGTCGACCTCACCGCCCGCCGGAGCATCACCGAGCACGCCCGGGCCATGGCCGGTCGGCTGCTCGAAGACCTGGACCATGCCCTGTTCCCCGGAACCGAGGTGGCGGCCGAGGTCGCCCGTCGCACCGGCCGGAGGCCATTGCTGCCGGTCGTGTTCACCAGCACCCTCGACCTGCCGACGGGGCCGGTCGCACCCAGCACCGGCACGGTGGCCTACGTCTCGACCCGCACACCGCAGGTCTGGATCGACTGTCAGACCGTACGGCGTGACGATGCCCTGGTCCTGTCCTGGGACGTGCGCGACGGTGTGCTGGCCGAAGGGGTCGCGCCGGAGGCGTTCGAGGCGTTCGCCGACCTGGTGAAGGAACTGGCCGAGGACGACTCGGCCTGGGACGCGTACGGCCCGGGTCTGCCCGCGCCGCAGGCGGCTCGCCGGGCCGAGGTCAACGCCACACAGGCGCCGGTGCCCGAAGGGCTCCTGCACGAGGCCTTTCTCGCCCAGGCCCGCCGCACTCCCGATGCGATCGCGGTCGACGGGCCCACCGGCGTCCTCACTTATGCGCAACTGAACGAGCGCGCCGGTGCCGTGGCAGCGGCCCTGACCGCAGTGGCGGCCGGCGAGCCGGTCGCGGTGTACCTGGACAAGGGCGCCGACCAGATCGTCGGCGTGCTAGGGGTTCTGCTGGCGGGTGCGGCCTATCTTCCGGTGGAGACCAGCCAGCCGGCCGCCCGGCGCACGGTCGTGCTGGACAGTGCTCAGGTCACCACCGTGGTCACGTCTTCCGCTCTGGCCGTGCACGCCGATCCCAGCGGGTCGCGGCGTGTCGTGGTCGTGGACGAACTCGACCCGGTCACCGCCCGGCCGGGACGACCGGCCCGGCCGGAAGATCTTGCCTACGTCATCTACACCTCGGGGTCGACCGGTGTGCCCAAGGGGGTGATGATCAGCCACCGGGCCGCCCTGAACACTCTGCAGGACGTGGCCGACCGGATCGGCCTGGGGCCGGACGACGTGGTGCTCGGCCTGGCCGGGCTGGGTTTCGACCTGTCCGTGTTCGACGTCTTCGCCACCCTGGGAAGGGGCGGCACCCTGGTCCTGCCCGATCCGCAGCGTCGCGCAGACCCGTCGCACTGGGCCGAACTGGCTGTCAGTCATCGGATCTCGGTCTGGAACTCGGTGCCCGGCCAGCTGCAGATGCTGATCGACTACCTGCGCACCGATCCGGGTACGGTTCCGGCCTCGTTGCGGGTGGCGCTGCTGAGCGGAGACTGGATCCCGGTCACCCTGCCCGACGCCGCCCGCGCCCTGATGCCCGAACTGCAGGTGATCAGCATGGGGGGCGCCACCGAGGCCGCGGTCTGGTCGATCTGGCACACCATCGACGGGGTGGATCCGGACCGGCCGAGCATCCCGTACGGAAAGCCGCTGGCCAACCAGAGCTTCCAGGTGCTCGACGCAGATCTGGAACCGGTGCCCGACTGGTGCCCGGGCGAGCTGTTCATCGGCGGCCTGGGGGTGGCCATGGGCTACCTGGGCGATGCCGAGAAGACGGCCGAACGATTCATCGTTCACCCGGTCAGCGGCGAGCGCCTCTACCGCACCGGCGACCTGGGGCGCTACCGGCCCGACGGCGAGATCGAGTTCCTCGGCCGCGAGGACACTCAGGTGAAGCTCCGTGGCTACCGCATCGAACTGGCCGAGGTCGAGGCGGCGATCCTGGCCGATCCGGCGGTGGGGGCAGCGGCCGCCGTGGTCGACACCGAACCTTCGGGGGCACGGACCCTCGTCGGCGTGATCGAGCCCGCGGTCCTCGAGCCGGGCCCGGTCGACCCATGGCGTGCCGAGTGGGAAGACACCGTGGGAAAGGCCAGGTCGGCGTCCACCCGGGTACAGCAGGCGATGGATCTGAGCGCGTTCGCGGCCTTCCGGGAGGCGCTGGGGCAGGCATCGGTCGTGGCGATGACCAGGTTGCTGCGCGAGCGCGGGGCGGTGCCCGCGACGGGGGCTACTCCGGACGAGATCTGTGCGGCGCTGGGGGCCACCGCCCTGACTGCACCGGTGGTCCGGCGATGGCTGCCGGCCCTGGAAGAAGCCGGAGTAGTGAAGGCGGCCGAGAACGGTCGGTGGCGGTTCACGGACACCGCCCCGGAAGACGCCTCTGAGAGCCTCAAGAACGTCGCAGCAGCCGTGGAGCACGGCGCCGATCTGGCCCGCATCGTGACCATCGGCATCGAGAACCTCGGTGGCCTCGTCGACGGGACCACCGACGTCCGTGAGCTGTTCTTTCCCGGTGCCCAGCCGGAACTGATGCTCGGCGCCTACCGGGACAACCTGGCCGTCGCCCACCTGCACGAGGCCCTCGGAGCCGCCTTGGGCGAGGTGGCCGGGCGCCGCCCGCAGCCGCTGCGCGTGCTGGAGGTGGGCGGAGGCATCGCCGGAACCACCTCGAAGCTGGTACCTGCCCTGGCCGCCCACCGGCCCGACTACCTCTTCACCGACCCGGCGGCCTTCTTCGTCGCCGAGACCACCGACCGCTTCCCCGAACACCCCTGGGTCCGCACCGCCCGTCTCGACCTGCGCGAGGACCCGGCGCTCCAGGGGCTGGGAGCGAACAGCGTCGACGTGGTGGTGGCCGGTAACCACCTGCACGCTCTGCCCGACATCGATGCGGCCCTGCGCCACGTGCACGGCGTCCTCGGACCCGGTGGCTGGATCGCCGTGATCGAGCAGACCCACGACGACGACCCGGCCCTCCTGGTCTCCACCGAGTTCCTCGAGGCCGCGGCCGGCCCGGTGCACGATGCCCGGGCCGTCGACGGGCGGGCCTTCCTCAGCGACACGCAGTGGCGGCAGGCCCTCCACGCGGCCGGATTCGTTGTACGGGGCGAGCTTCCGGGTCCGGACGAGCCGCTGGCCGCCACCGGCCAGCGCCTGATCCTGGCGCAGGCCAAGACCATCCGGGCGGTGGTGGAACCGCAGGAGCTCACCCGTCGGGCCTCCGAACTGCTGCCCGGCTACATGGTGCCCAGCCGCTGGGTGGTCCTCGACCGGATGCCGTTGTCCAGCAACGGCAAGGTCGACCGCACCGCCCTGGCCGCCGTCGTTGCCACCACCGCAGCCACCGCCGGTCCGGCCGGCGCCGGAGGTACCCCTCAGGGCGCATTGGAACGTCAGCTGTCCGAGCTGTGGGCCGAACTGCTGGGCGTGGAACAGGTCGGCCGCGACGACGACTTCTTCGCGCTGGGCGGGGACTCCCTGCTCGTGGCCCGCCTAGTCGCACTTCTGCGCGAGCGGGTGCCGGGGGTCGTCACCGCGGAGTGGGAGGTGGTGCTGCGCGAGATGTTGCGCCGTCCCACCATCGCCGCGCTGGCCGGTTATCTGCGCGGTCTTTCGGGAACCAGAACTGAGAACGAGGGCCAGGAAACAGTGCCCAAGCGCACCAATGCGGTGGTCCCGTTGCACGGAGACCCGCACGGCAACGGCCCGCTGACCGTGCTGGTGCACGCCGGCACCGGCACCGTCATGCCCTACCGGGCCCTGATCACCGAGATCCGCCGCCGCTCGGCCGGAACCGGGCACGTGGTCGGCGTGGAGGTGCCGCACCTGCCGGACTTCCTCCAGGCCGAACCGGAGGGGCTGATCGAGGAGGTCTCGGCCCGCTACGTGAAGGAGCTCCTGCCCCTGGCCCGCGGGCCGGTGCACGTGATCGGCTACTGCCTGGGCGGTCTGATCGCCACCGAGATCGCCCGCGGGCTGGCCGAGGCCGGGGCCGACGTCGCCACCTTCACCGCGATCAGCAGTCACAGCCCTCGTTTCCGCCTGGACGACGAGCTGCTCAGCGAGTACTCGTTCGCGATCATGATGGGCATCGATCCGCAGGCCCTCGGGTTCCCGGCCGACGAACTGCGGGTGGCGGCCGCTGCCGATGCCGCTCTGGCGGCGGGCAACGGCGTGATCGAGAGCGGCGCATTCACCCGGTTGGGAGCCGACTTCGCCGACGTGCGTGAGCGTTTCACCGCGCTTTCGGCGCTGCCCAAGGCGCAGCGGGTGGAGCGGCTGTGCGAGCTGGTGCCCGCCACGGCCGGGATGTACGAGCCCGAGCACATGGACCGGTTGCGCGAGACGTTCCGCCAGAGCGTCTTCGCCATCACCCGCTACCAGCCCGAGCCCTACGCGGGAGACATCACCTTCCTGCGCCACAGTGGCGCCTACCCCTTCCCGGGCAGTCGCGATGCGGTCACTCAGCACTGGTCCGAGCTGTGCCTGGGCGACCTGGACATCGTGGACGTGCCCGGAGACCACTTCACCTGCATCGACGTGGACCATGCGGCCGGTCTGCTGGACACCCTGGTGCGGATCACCGATGGGGCGGTGCTGCGATGAGGCCGATCGCGGTGCTCGGTGCCTCGGGTGAGGTTGGATCAGCCGCCGTCGAAGCGTTGCGGCGGCTCGGGCTCGGCCCGGTGCGGCTCGGAGCACGCAACCGTGCCCGTCTGCAGGCCGCCTTCCCCGGTGAGAATGACGTGGTTGCCGTAGATGTGACCGACGCGGCGGCACTGCGCGCCTTCGTGCGGGGTTGTGCTGTGGTGCTCGACTGCACCGGTCCCAGCTACGAGTTGGGTGAGGCGGTACCGTTCGCGGCGCTGACCGAGGGCGTGCCGTGCGTGCTGGTGACGGGGGAGCAACCGGTCTTCGAGGCGCTGACGGGCGCGGGCAGTGTGGCGAGCGAGACGCCGGTCGTACTTTCCGCGGGCACCCTGCCCGGCCTGTCCGGTCTGCTGCCGCGGCTTCTGGGGCAGAACTATGGACGGGGCGGCGCGTCTTCGTCGGGATCGGTCACCTCTCGAACGTCCCCGGCGACACCAGGCGCGAGTCTGGTCGTGCACACGGGTGGCCGGGAACGGGCCACCACCACCGTGGCCGCCGATCTGGTGCTCTCTCTCGGCGCGGTGGCCGATGCCAACCTGTTCGGTGAGGCCGGGGCGGCCTGGCGCGAGGGGGCCCGGCGTTCCCGGGTTCTCGTGCCGGACGACGATGTGGAGGCGCCCGGCTTCCCGGGCCGGGTCGCGGTTCAGCCCTTCCTCAGTCTCGAGTCCGAACGCGTGGCGGCTGACCTCGGGCTACGCAGTCTGGAGGCCTGGCACGTCCATCCCGGCCCGGCCGTCCGCTCGGTCCTGGCCACGCTGCCGGCCGCCCAGCAGGCGAACACCCCGATGGCCGAACTGACCGAGCGCATCCTGCGGGCGGCCGAGATCGACCTGACCGGCCGGGCCCCCTACTACCGCATGGTCTTCACGCTCACCGAGGCCGCCGGCGCCGAGAGGTCGGCCCTGGTCACCAGCCCGGACAGCTACCGGCTGACCGCAGCGGTAGGAGCCTGCACGGTGCAGCAGGTCCTGGACGGCCAGGTGCCGCCCGGCGTGCACTTCGCCGACCGGGCCCTGGATCCCCAGAAGCTGCTGGAAGACCTGGCCACGGCCGATCCGGGCACCCGGATCGACCTGGTGGAGGGTGGCGCCGAGGACGAGGAAGGAGCGTTGTGACCGGCGGACTCGCCGACATCCCGAGAGTCGTCGTGGTGGGCGGTGGCTTCGGGCGGATCCACGCCGAAGCCGTGGCCGGGAGTCGGGGCTCCTACGAACTGGCCGGCGTGGCCGGAAAGGGCGGCGCGGCGTCCCGCGAACTGGCCCAGGCCCACGGCGTGCCGTACTTCGATCTGTCTCGGAGCCTGGACGACCTGCCGCTCGTGGCCGACATCGCCTGCGTGGCGGTTGGATCGGCCATCTCCGGCGGCCCGGGAACGGATCTGGCGCAACAGCTCCTGAGCCGCGGCCTGCACGTGCTGCAGGAGCATCCGCTGCACCCCGACGAAATCCTGGCCTGCGCCCGCACCGCCCGCCGGCACGGCGTTCAGCACCGGGTGAACCTGCACTACCGCCAGGTGCGGCCGGTACGGGTCTTCATCGAGGCCGCCCAGCGGCTGATCGCCCGCAGCGAGCCGCTTTTCGTGGACGCGGCCGCGCCCGTGCACGTCCTGCACCCTTTGATTGATGTTCTGGCCGCGGCGCTGGGCGGGGTACGGCCGTGGAGCTGGAACGAACCAACTGGGGACGGGGCGCTGCGGTCGATCACGGGAACGCTGGCTGGGGTGCCGGTCACCTTGCGAGTACAGAACCAGCTCGACCCGCTGGACCGGGACAACCACGCGCTGCTGTGGCACCGGATCGCCCTGGGTACCTCGGCCGGGGTGCTCACGCTGGCCGACACCCACGGCCCGGTGCTGTGGAGCCCGCGCTGGCACGCCGACCGCGATGAGCATCACCGGCTCGTGCTGCGGGGAGACGAACGACTGGACCAGGCCAGCACGACGGTCCTTGCCGGTAGCGAGGCCACGACCATGGCCGAGGCGATGGGGCAGTGGTGGCCCGAAGCCGTGACCCGGGCCCTGGACGGTCTGGTCGAGGCGGCTGCTGCTCAGGCCGACCCGTTGAAGCAGGCGCAGCTCGACCTCTCCACCGCCCGGATCTGGAACAACCTCACGTCTGTCCTCGGCCCGCCGGAACGGATCACCGCTTCTGCTCCGGTGATCATCCCGGTCGGCGACCTCACAACCGGGCACGAACCAGCCGGAGCGACGGTGCCGCAGGGGTACTCGCTCGAGGCTGAGTTCTACGACCTGGTGGCCGGGCAGCGCACCGACGCGGTCAGCAACGTGGTGGGGGCGCTGGCGGGTCTCACCGATCAGGACGGGCCGATCGTCGAGATCGGCGCCGGCACCGGGCTGCTCACGGCCGCCGTCGCCAGGGCGCTACCCGGGGCCAGAATCATTGCGGCCGAGCCCGACCCGATCATGCGGGCGGTGCTGACCTCCAAGGTGGTCCGCGATCCGCACCTGCGCGACCGGGTCACGGTCACCGACGGCGCGGCCCCCGACCTGGAACTGCCGGAGCGGATCGGCGCCGCCGTGGTCTGCGGGGTGGCCGGGCATCTGAGCACCGACGCGCGGCGGACGCTGTGGAAGCGGCTGTCGGAAAGACTCGTACCCGATGCCCCGCTGGTGGTCGAACTGCTGGCACTCGGCCCTGACGCAGACTTCGGGCCTCTGCGACTGGGCGAGACGCGCATCGGCAGCGACGACGTCCATTGGTCGCTCTCGGTCGCCCCGCATCCCGACGGCAGTGAGATGACCAGCACCTGGGAAGTCTCGCGGGCCGGTGCCGTACATCGTTCCGCCGTTGCCCAGCACATCTGGCGGCCCGTCACCCTGGCCGACGTCGCGGCCGAGTCCGGCCTGGAGCTGCAGGTTCTCAACGCCGACGGTGCCGTACCGCTCGGCGTCCTGCGCCCCGCATCCCTTCACCAGCACTAGAGGAGCCATGAGCACAAACCCCGAACCGCGGTGCCCGGTCACCGGCGCGACCCTGGCCGACTTCCCCTTCACCCGCGAACAGCCGTTCGCACCACCGGCGGCCTACCGCACGATGCGTGAGGACGACCCGCTGCCGCAGGTCCGGATCCCGACCGGCAAGACCCCGCATCTGGTCACCCGCTACGCGGACGTGCGGGCGGCCCTGGCCGATCCGGCGGTCAGCTCGGACGTGCGGATCCCGGCCTTCCCGGCCATGGGGGCGGGGGAGCAGGAGGCTGCGGCCAAGGCCCGGCCGTTCATCCGCACCGACCCGCCCGAGCACACCAGGATCCGCCGCATGCTGGTGGCCGAGTTCACCATGCGCCGCACCGAGGCCCTGCGGCCGAGGATCCGGGCCACCGCCGAACGCCGGCTCGACCTGATGCAGCGCACCGGCGCCCCGGCCGACCTGGTCACCGACTACGCCAACGTGCTGTCCACCACCACCGTGCTCGAACTGTTCGGGGCTCCAACCGACGACGTGGAGTTCTTCCGCGACGTCACCCGGGTCTCCGGTGGGCGCGACAGCACCGCCGAAGAGGTCAACGCGGCTCTGGGGCGGTTGTTCGGCATGCTCAACGCCCTGGTGGACGAGCGCATCGACAAGCCCGGCGAGGATCTGCTGTCGGCCCTGGTGCAGCGCTACCTGATGCCCGAGCTGATCACCCGCCAGGAACTGCTCTCCACCATCGGTATCACCATCGTGGCCGGCCGCGAGACCACCACCAGCATGATCACCCTGGGCGCGCTCTACCTGAGCCGCAATCCGCAGCTGCGCGACCGGGTGCTGGCCGATCCGAAGCTCTGGGCCCCGGTCATCGAGGAACTGCTGCGGGTGCTGAGCGTGGCCGACACCATCCCGCTGCGGGTGGCCCGCTCGGACGTCGCCCTGCCCGGCGGAACCGTTCCCGAGGGCGAAGGCATCATCGCGCTGCTCGCCGCGGCCAACCACGACCCGGCCGAGTTCCCCGACCCGGAACTCGTCGACCCGGAGCGTCCGCAGAAGCACCACCTGGCCTTCGGCCACGGAATCCACCAGTGCCTGGGACAGAACCTGGCCCGGGTCGAGCTGCACGAGGCCCTGGCCGCGCTGTTCGCCCGCATGCCGCACCTGCGTGAGGCCGACCCGGGCGCACCACTGGACGTCAAGCCCGACTCCGCCACCTACGGCCTGGAATCGCTGCGGGTCGCCTGGTGAACCCCTGGCTGCGTTGCTACAGGCCGAAACCGGCGGCGGCCGTCCGGCTGGTCTGCTTCCCGCACGCCGGGGGCGGCCCGTCCTCCTTCCGGGCCTGGGACGCCCTGCTGCCGGACTCGGTGGAACTGCTGTCGGCCTGCTACCCGGGCCGGGAAGACCGGTTCGGCGAGCGGGCCGCCTCCGGCCTGGCCGAGATGAGCAAGGACCTGGCCGAGGCGCTGCGCCCGCTGCTGGACCGGCCGTGGATCGCGTTCGGCCACAGCATGGGCACGATGGTGGCCTACGAGACCGTCCGCCAGCTCCAGGACCAGGGCGCCCGCCTGCCTCTGTCGCTGCACGTCTCCGGGCGCCGATCTCCCGACCGAGGGCTGGGCGGCTCCGTGCACAGCTCCGACGAGGAGGGGCTGCGCGCCGAACTGGAACGTCTGGGCGGCACTCCGGCCGAGGTCCTCGACGACGAGGTGCTGCGCTCGGCCGTGCTGGGTACGGTCCGCGACGACTACCGGCTGGTCGAGACCTACCGCCCGATCCCCGGCGCGCCGGTGCACTGCCCGATCCGCGTCCTGGGCGGGCGCGAAGACCCGGAACTGGCCGGGCCCAGCGAGGACGGCGCATTCGGCTGGACCCGCTTCGGCACCGGCCGCGTGGTCACCCGCATGCTGCCGGGTGACCACTTCTACCTGGTGCCCCAGCGCCGGGCGGTGGTCTCGGACGTGCTGGCCGTGCTCGACCCCGCGCTGACCGGGACCGGCCGCAGTTGGCCGGACACACCGTGAGCGGCGAAGACGTCGGCGCCTACGCAGACATGGCCGAGTTCTACGAACTGGTCGCCGAGCAACAGGCCCGGCGCAGCGGCCCGCTGCTGCGCCAGGCTCTGTCCGGCTCGCCGGCAGAGGCCGGAACCCTGGTCGAGATCGGCTCCGGCACCGGACGCATCACCGAGATCATCGCCGACACCGTTCCCGCCGCCGACATTCTCGCGGTGGAGCCGGCACCCGGTATGCGGGCCGTACTGACCTCCCGGCTCACCGGCGACCTGCGCTCGCGGGTGACGGTCTCGACCGAAGCCGCCCCGGAGCTGGCGTTGCCCAGCCGGATCCGGGCGGCAGTGGTGTTCGGGGTGGCCGGTCATCTGGACGCCGAGGCCCGCACCCGGCTGTGGGGGCGGCTGCGGGAGCGCCTGATTCCCGGCGGCGTGATCGTGGTGGAACTGATGGGCGTGCGCAGCAACCGGCCACTGCCGGAGGTCTGCCAGTTGCGCTCGCACGTGGGCGATCTGACCTACGAGTGGTGGGTCGGCGGCACCCCTGAGCCGGACGGCGCCATGCGGTTCAGCTCCCGCTGGGTGGTGCGCGACCCGGCCGGTGCAGTGAAGCGAGAGGTCCGCGGCGGCTACCGGTGGCACGCCGTGGGAGTCGAGGAACTGGCCCGGGAGTCCGGTCTGCAGGTCGAGCCGCTCGGCGGACGCACCGGCTCCGGCCTGCCCGAGGTCGCAGTGCTGCACGATCCGAGAAAGGTCCACTGATGTCCGAAACGCTGACCTCGCCGGCCCAGGCCCAGGCCCCGGAGGAGGAGGTGCTCGAGACGGCGGTGCGTATGGCCGCGGGTGGCCCGCTCGTCGTGTACCAGAACGGCCCGGTCACCCGGCACGCCGTGGGAGTCCGCGCCGAGCTGAGGTTCTCGGCCCAGAAGCTGACGTCGTCGTGGGCCGCACCGGTGAGCCGGCCGCAACTGAGCGACGTGGCCAGGGTGCTCGAGGCCTGCCCGTACCCGCAGTGGAGGGTGTTCGGCTGGGCCCGGTTCGAGCTCGCGCTGCACCGGGCCGGTCTGGAGACCGGGCTCGAGGGGGACGAGACCCTGCTGCACCTGATCGTGCCCGAGGTCGAGCTGGTCGCCGATCGCCCCGACGAGCCGGGGGAGATCAGCAGCTCGGTCAGCCCGGTCAGCCCGGTCAGCCCGGACCTGCTGGTCGGCGCAGACACCTACCGTTCGGTCGTGGCGCAGGCGGTCGAGGAGATCCGGACCACCGCTCTGGACAAGGTGATTCTGTCTCGGGCCGTCGAGCTGCCGCCCGGAATCGATCTGGTGGCAACATTTCGGCGGGGCCGCAGGGCGGTCGCGGCGGCGCGGAGCTTCCATCTCGATCTGGGCGGCTGGCAGGCCACCGGCTTCAGCCCGGAGACCGTGGTCGAGGTGGCGCCGGACGGTCAGGTCAGTACCCAGCCCCTGGCCGGTACCCGGGCCTTCGGGCTGGGGCCGGAGAAGGACGCGGCCAACCGCTCCGAGCTGCTCTCGGACCTGAAGGAGATCGCCGAGCACGCGACCAGTGTGCGGCTGGCCCTGGACGAGGCCGAGGCGATCTGCGAGGAGGGCAGCGTGCACGTGGGGGAGTTCATGCGGGTGCTGCCGCGCGGCGCGGTGCAGCATCTGGCCTCCCGGGTGAAAGGCCGGCTGCGGCCCGGTTACGGCGCCTGGGACGCGTTCGCGGCGTTCTTCCCGGCGGTCACCGCCTCGGGTATTCCGAAGGCCGCGGCCTACTCGGCGATCCAGCGGCTGGAGAGCACCCCGCGGGGGTTGTACTCCGGGGCGGTGATCGTGGCCGATCACACCGGGGCGCTCGACGCGGCCCTGGTGCTGCGCAGTGTCTTCACCAACGAAGGACGGTCGTGGTTGCGTGCGGGGGCGGGTGTGGTGGGCGCTTCCCGGCCCGAGCGGGAACTGGAGGAGACGTGCGAAAAGCTCGCCAGCGTCGTCCCCCATCTGGTCCTCAGCCCGGCGCCTCGGTCCTGATCCCGGCGACGATCCAGTCCAGGCCGGTCTCGAAGACGACCTCGCCGGAGAGCGTGAAGAACTCGGGGCCGATCCTGGCCGCGGTGGGATGGTCGGCCTCGTCCACCGTCTGCAGGCCGTCCACGAAGGCCTGGGAACGCCCGGGTCGGCGGGCTGGGAGTTCGGCTGCGTCCTCGATGCTGATCCGGCTGAACGTCCAGCTCATCACCAGCGCGGTGCCCCGGGCGGTGCGGGCGTCGTCCAGCCCGGCGTCGGCCAGGGCCGAGGCCAGGTACTCCAGCAGCCGGTAGGCCTGCGGACCGGAGGGGCCGTTCTCGATCAGCCAGGCGGCCGTGCCGGGGTGAGCACGCAGGACCGCGCGCTGGGCCTGGGCCCAGGCCCGGACACGGTCCTCCCACGGGGCGTCCGGGGCGGCCGACGGCCGGATCGCGGTGCCGATCCGATCGGTGACCAGGCGCACCAGGGTGGGCCGGTCGGTGATGTGCCGGTAGAGCGCCATCGGCGTGACCCCGAAACGCGCACCGACCGCCCGCATGGTGACGCCCGGCAGCCCCTCGGTGCGGCTGATCTCGAGCGCTGCCTGCACGATCGCGTCCTGGTTCAGGGTTCCCACCGGCACGAGGGTAGTGGTTCGAACTACTTGATAACCGTTCTCATTACCGTGGTATACATAGTAAACGTCCGGCATCGGCCGGGCTCGAAGGCATGATCGAATTGGATCGGAAGGGTCGGATGATGGCCACGAGAAGCCGCGCACTGGGCGCCGGCGTTGCTGCGGTACTGGCCGTTGGCCTGGTCGCCGGCTGCGGGGGCGAGTCCTCCGAGGCCGAGGGCGCCGAGGCCGGCGCCAAGAGCGCCGGCACCCTGCGGGCCGCCTTCGCCGGCGGGGCGTCGGAGACGCTGAACTACCTGCAGGGGCCCACGGCGCTGGACTACGTGCGGGCCAAGCTGGTGCACGCGCCGCTGTGCGAGCTGGACGCCGAGGCCGAGAACGGCGTCTCCTACGGCGTTCTGGAGAACATCGAGGTCTCGGACGATCTCGGCGAGTACACGCTGAAGGTGCGCGGCGGCGTCAAGTTCACCGACGGCTCCGACCTGACCAGCAAGGACGTGCTGTACTCGCTGCAGGCGCCGGCCCTGCTGCAGGGTCTGCCGTTCACCCAGCTGGTGTCCCGCGGATTCGACCTGAAGAAAGCGAGCGCCCCGGACGCGTCCACGGTTGTGCTCCCCACCCTCTCGCCGATCGCCGACGGGCGTGACCTGATCTGTCAGAGCATGCTGGCGATCAAGGACGGCACGAAGGAGTTCACTCCCGAGACGCCCTCGTCCGGCCCGTTCAGCATCACCGCCTTCGAGCCGGGGCGCTCCACCACGCTCGAGCGCAGCGACTCCTACTACGGCCAGGCCCCCACGCTGGACGCGATCGAGCTGGTCTCGATCGCCGACCCCACCGCCCGGGTGAACGCCCTGCAGCAGGGGCAGGTCGACTACATCAGCGGTATCGCCCCCGCCCAGGCCAAGACGCTGGAGAGCGCCGACGGCGTCACCGTCACCTCCAGCGAGCTGCCCTACGCCTCGTACCTGCAGTTCAGCATGAACCCGCAGGCCGAGCCGTTCAGCGACGTCAAGGTGCGCCAGGCCTTCAAGCTCGCCGTCGATCGGGAACGGATCGTCGAGAACGTCTACTTCGGGCGGGCATTCGTGGGCAACGACGTGCCCGGCCTCGGCTTCCCCAACTACGACACCGAGCTCGAGCAGCGCGCCCACGACCCGGAGAAGGCCAAGGAGTTGCTCGCCGAAGCCGAAGCCGAAGCCGGGGCCGAAGGGATCGAGGTCGAACTGACCGCCGGACCGGAGATGCCGGGCATGCTCGAGACCGCCACCCTCATCGTCGAGGACCTGAAGGCTGTCGGCGTGAAGGCCACGCTCAAGGAACTGCCCGCCGGTCAGCTGTTCGCCGACTACCCGGCCTACCAGAAGCTTCCGTTCAAGGCCGGATACAACCCGCCCGCCACTTTCGAGCCCAACCACGTCCCGGGGGCCTTCCCTGAGGTGGACGCCCTGGTGGCCCAGGCCCGCAGCGCGACCTCGCCCGAGGCCCGGCTCCAGGCCTCGCACGAGGCCCAGAAACTGCTGTGGGAAGAGGGCAACCAGATCGGCGCGGTCTTCGTGCCCAGCATCAGCGCCGCCCGCAACGGAGTCAGCGGCGTGCGAGAGCTGCAGTTCCCCGACCTCTCCCAGGCAATCGTCTCCGAATGAGCCTGCCCCAGTGGATCGCGGTGAGGGTCGCCACCGGTGCGGCCACTCTCACCGCGCTCTGCGCCCTGGTGTTCTGGGCCACCGAGGTCCTGCCCGGTGATGCGGTCGGCGCAGTTTCGGGCCCAGGAGCAACGGACGCCGAGCGCGCGGCAGTGCGCTCGGCTCTCGGTCTCGATCGTTCGGCTCCAGAGCGGTTCTTCGAGTGGGCCGGGGGAGCGCTGCAGGGAGACTTCGGCACGTCGCTGGTGTCGGGCCGGGACGTCGGGGAGGTCCTGGCCGACCGGGCCGGAGCCAGCCTGGCCGTCCTGGTTCCCGCAGCCGTGCTCATCCTGGTGTTCGCCGGAGGGTTGGGCGTCCTGGCCGGGGTACGGGCCGGGAGCCGCCTGGACAAGATCCTGTCCGGATCGACGCTGGGCCTGATCGGCACCCCGGACTTCCTCATCGCCACCGCCCTGCTCCTGTTGTTCACGCTGTGGTGGCCGGTACTGCCGGCCGTGGCCGTCGTGCCCCTGGGCGAGTCGCCGTGGCAGCACCCCGACGTGATCGTCCTGCCCGCGCTGGCTCTTGCTCTTGGCGGCTTCGGCTCGACCATGCGTCTCCTGCGGGCCTGCGTGGCTCAGGCCACCCGCAGCCCCTACGCAGAGTTCGCTCGCCTCAACGGCATCCTGGGCCCGCGCTATCTGCGCACGGTCGTGTCCAACGCCGCCGGGCCTGCGGTCCACGCCTTCTCGGTGATGACCGCGGGTCTGCTCGGGGGCGGCATCGTGGTCGAGACCCTGTTCAACCTCCCGGGCCTGGGCTACGAACTCACCCGGGCGGTCGGCACCCGCGACGTGCCCCTGGTCCAGGGGATCAGCCTGGTGCTGGGCGCAGCCACGCTGCTGATCCTGCTCGGCGGGGACATCGTCGCCCGGCTGCTCACACGCCGTGGCGTGGAGACGAGCTCATGACCCGCTGGCTGCCGACCGCGGCGGTGGTGTTGCTGGCCCTGGCCGGGCCCTGGCTCGTCGGTGGAAGCATTTCGGCGCCGGTCGCTCCACCCTTTGTGGCGGCCAGTGACGAGCATCTGCTGGGTACCGACGTCCTGGGCCGCGACGTGCTCGACCGGGTGCTGGCCGGGGGCCGTGCGCTGGTGCTGCAGGCGGCGGGCGCGACCCTGCTCGGCAGTGCCGTCGGCCTGGTGCTGGGCATCACCAGCGCCCTGACCCGAGCCCGGGTCGTGCTGCGCATCGTGGACGCCTTCGCCGCCGTACCCGCTCTGCTGCTTCTTCTCCTGCTGGCCTCCGGCTTCAGTGGCAGTGACACCGCCGTGGCGCTGGCCATTGCTCTGGTGAGCGTGCCGTTCTCCGTACGGGTCATTCACGAACGCGTTGCCCACCTGGCCACGACCGACTACGTGCGGGACGCGCAGGCCCGGGGCGACTGCACCCTCGTACTGATCCGTCACGACATCCTGCCGGGGCTGGCCCCGGTCGCCCTGGCCGAGAGCGGCATCCGGTTCGTCGCTGCCACCCAGCTGGCCGCCACGGCCGGATTTCTCGGACTGGGAGCCGGTGCCCCGGCCGCCAACTGGGGCCGCATGGTCCGCGAGAACAGCACCGGCCTGACGATGAACCCGCTTCCCGTGATCGTCCCCGCCGCCCTGCTCGTCGTGCTCGCCGTCGGAGTGACCCTCGTGCTCGACCGGGCGGCGGGGCTTCGGGCCGGCGGGGTGGAGCAGACGGGGCACCTGACATGAGCCTCGCCATCGTGGCGGGACTGAGCATTCACGCCGCGAACGGCACCGCCGTGCTCGACGGCGTTGATCTGCAGCTGTGGCCGGGCACCGTCACCGCTGTCGTCGGAGAATCCGGCGCCGGGAAGACCACGCTGGCCCTCGCCCTGCTCGGCCACCTGGGCCCTGGGCTGCGCCTCACCGGGGGCCAGGTGAGGGTAACCGGGCGAGACCCGTTCGCCGACCGGAAGGCGCTGCGCGGCAAGGTCACGGGCTACCTGCCCCAGGACCCGGCCAGCGCGCTGGACCCGCAGCGCCGCCTTCAGGCCCAACTGCTGACCGCAGCTCGTATCGCCCACCCCGGCCAGGAACGCCAGCAGCTTCAGGAACGCGTGCGTGAAGCTGCCGAGGCCGCCGTGCTCGAGCCGGGACTTCTCAAACGCCACCCGCGCAGCCTGTCCGGCGGTCAGGCCCAACGGGCTCTGCTGGCCTGGACCTTCGTCACCCGGCCCGCGTTGCTGATCCTGGACGAGCCGACCAGCGGCCTTGATGCTGTCACGGCCGCGAGGGTGCACCAGGCCTTCACCACCCTGCCGTGGTCGCCGGCCGTGTTGGTGATCAGCCACGACCACGACCTGGTGGCTGCGGCGGCCGACGAGGTGAGGGAAATACGCAGCGGGCGGTGGGCGCCACCATCATCGCAGCCCGACCAGCCGGCCCGAAGCGCACGCCCGGCCGGGGCCATGACCGACCCCAGGCCCACCGACCGGAAGACCGACGAAAGGCCCGGCCAGGCGTATCTATCGGCCACCGGCCTGTCGCTGTACCGAGGCGGCCGCCCAGTTCTCGCCGCGGCCGACTTACACCTTGATCGCGGCGAAATGCTTGCGATACAAGGCGTCTCCGGCTGCGGCAAGACATCCCTGGGCCGTGCGCTCGCGGGCCTCGCACCACCCACCTCAGGCTCCCTGCTTCTCGACGGGCAAGTGCTCGACTGGGACGCCGCAACCCGCGCCCACAAACGTCAACCATTCATCGCCTATGTCGGTCAGGACGCCCGCGCAGCCCTCAACCCTCACGAAAGTGTCGGCCGCACCCTGCGCCGGGCCGCCGCCGCAGCAACCAGAGCAGGACGAGAAACCCGGATCGAACCCGCCGACCTGCTCAAGCAACTCGGCCTGCCCGAAGACGTAACCCCGCGCACCCCGGACGAGTTCAGCGGCGGGCAACGCCATCGCCTCGCCCTCGCCCGGGCCCTGACCGCCGCCCCCGACGTGCTGATCGCCGACGAGACCCTGGCCGCGCTGGATCACGCCACGACCGAGCAGGTGCTGGAAGCCCTGCAGAAATGGCGCGAAAGCCACGGCATTCCCATGCTCCTGATCACCCACTCCGAGCGCGTCGCGGCGAGCGCCGACCGTGTTCTCACCATCTCCGGAGGCCGACTTCGATGAAAGCGTCCGAACTGCTCCGGCCGGTCCGGGGCGCCCTGACCGCGGCCGTGACGCTCCAGGCTCTGGCCGGCGCCCTGGTGCTGGTGCCACTCATCGTCCTGATCCGCTTCGCCCAGGCCGCCCTGGACGAAGACCCGCTGCCCGGAGGCACTCTGGTCGCCACTGCGGTCATCGCCACGATCGGGGCGGCGCTGCTGTCGGCCGCAGCCACCGTGCTCACCCACCGGGCCGACGCCGACCTGACCTACCAGTTACGTGAGCAGATGGCCGAGACCATCCGCCGGGCTCCGCTTCCCACTGTCACCGGCGCCGGGGCGGCCCGGATCAAGAAGGTGGTGCAGGACGACACCGAAGCTCTGCACTACCTGGTCGGGCACACCCTGCTCGACGTCACCGGCTTCGTGGTCACCCCGGTCGTCGGGCTGGTGGCACTGGCCGTCTTCGACTGGAGACTGGCCCTGATCGGCATCGTGCCGCTGGCCCTGGGCGTCACCTGGTACCTGAAGGCACTGAACGCCTCCGGCGGAGGATTCGCCGAGTTCGGGCGCACACAGCAGGAAATAGGCGCCGCCGTGGTCGACTACGTGCAGGGCCTGCCCAGCGCCAAGGTCTACGGCGGGGCCGGGGGAGCGCGTACTCGCTACCTCGACGCCACCAACGCCTTTCACGACTTCTTCCGAGGTTGGTCTCGGAGTACCGCAGCCGTGACCACAGCTTCCTGGCTCGTCGTGGCTCCCGGTCTGACCGCCGCCGGGTTTGCCCTGATCGGCTGGGCCGGAATGGAACTGGGCTGGGTCGGCCCGGGCGGGCTGGTGGCCGGAGTGCTGTTGGGCCCGGCGATCGGGGCTCCGGTGGCCGTGGTCGGGCCGAGGTTGCAGGCGGTGCGCTCCGGGTTGGCCGCAGCTTCGTCCATCGGCGAGTTCCTGGGGCAAGAACGTCTGGTCTGGGGCAGCGAGCAGGCGAGGGGTGCTTTGCGGCTGGAGCAGGTGAGTCACCGTTACCACGGCGAGCGCGTGGCTTTGGAGAACGTCAGCCTGGACCTGCCCGAGCGTGGGCTCATCGCGCTGGTCGGAACATCCGGCAGCGGCAAGAGTACGATCGCGGCACTGCTGGCCCGATTCACTGATCCCACTGAAGGACGGGTGCTGCTGGGTGGGGTGGATCTGCGCGAGGTGTCGGAGCAGCACCTTTACGAACGGATCGGGTTCGTCTTCCAGGACACCGCTCTGCGGCGGGCCACGGTCCGCGACAATCTGACGGGCGGCGGCGTGATCCCGGACGAGACGGTGATCGAAGCAGCCCGAAAAGCACTGATCCACGACGAGATCAAGGACCTGCCCAATGGGTACGACACGGTGCTCGGGGCGGATTCCGAGCTCTCGGGTGGGCAACGGCAGCGGGTGTGCCTGGCCCGGGCATTCCTGCGAGCGCCCGATGTTCTGGTGCTGGACGAGGCTCTTTCGGCCGTTGATGCGCGCACCCGGTCCGGCCTGGTGCAGACCTTGCGTTCCGAGGCTCAGGAACGGGCCGTGCTGCTGATCGCGCACCAGATGCATCTGGTGCGCGAGGCCGACCTGATCGTGGTGCTGGACCAGGGACGGGTGGCCGGCCTCGGGGCCCACGACCAGCTGGCCCTCACCTGCCCGGCCTACCAGGCCCTGCTGACCGACGACGAATCCGGCGCCCACGGGGCTATCCCGACAGGGAGCCACCTCTGATGCTGCGCAAATTTCTGGCTGTCCTCCCTGAGCGCGACCGGCGCAGTCTGCGCGCGCTGGTCGGCTGGCTCACCGCGGCCGCCGTCCTGCACGGAATCGCTCTGGGCCTGACCGGCCTGCTGATCGCGAACCTGCTCGACCCGGGGGAGTCGGCCGCCCCGGCCGGCATTGCCCTGGGGATGGTCACCCTGGCCTTCGTAATGGTCCAGTGGATCGCCCAGATGATCGCCTTCCGGGTGGGCAGTGAGACCGCCCGGGCCCTGCACACCGAACTCGGCGAGCACGTGGCCCGGCTCCCCCTGGGCTGGTTCACTGCCACCCGGCAGGCCGAGGTGATCGGCTCGGCCACAGGCGGAGTCACGTCACTCATGTCCTACCCGGCGCTACTGCTGCGCCCAGCCCTGACCGCCGTCATCACCCCGATCAGTGCCGCGGCCACGCTGGCCCTGCTCGACTGGCGCTACACCCTCGCCGCGCTCGGAGCCGCCGCGATCAGCTGGTGGGTGAGCCGCTTCAGCACCCGGAAGGCAGCCGAGGTGGACCATCGCCGCCACGAGACCTCGGCCGAGGGCACGAGCCGCCTGCTCGAGTACGCAACCCGGCAACCCCTGATCCGGACTGACCGCGCCTGGGCTCCCACCCCGTCCAAAAGCAGTGATCTTCATCGTGCTCTCGCCGAGGTTCACCGAGCCGGTCGGCGTTCGGCGACCGCCGTCGTCCCCGGTTTGCTGCTCTTCGGAGTCACTCTGAACGCGCTCTTCGCCGGCCTCATCGCCCTGGGTCTGGCCTGGACCGGCAACGGGGGCAGCGCCGTGTTCATCGGCGTCGTCGTGGTTCTGGCCCGGCTCAGCGCCATCGCCTCGACCGGCGCCGAGCTGGCCGCCGGCCTGCGCCTGCAGCAGGGCGCCCTCACCCGGCTGACCGACATCCTGACCAGCCCGCCCCTGGCTGTGCAAACCGTCGAAAAGCATCGCAGCGAAAAAATTGTGGACGTCCGGCAGGTCACCTTCGGGTACGGCGAGACCCCGGTCCTGAGTGACGTGAGCTTCACCCTGCCCCAGCGGGGGCTCACCGCACTGGTCGGGCCCTCAGGTGCGGGCAAGACCACCCTGATCCGCCTGCTCGCCCGCTTCTGGGACCCGACCACCGGTTCCGTGCAGCGTAATGGCGAAGACCTGCGTGCCCTTTCGCCCGAAGACCTCTACGCCGGTATCGGCACGGTGCTGCAGGACGACTACCTGCTCGACACCACCCTGGGCGAGAACATCCGCGCCGGCCGCCCCGACGCCACCGACGCTGAAGTGGCCCAGGCCGTGGCGGCCGCCGGGCTCACTGACCTGATCGCCGAGATCGGCCTTGATGCGCCGGTCGGGCCCGGCGGCAGCAAACTGTCCGGTGGGCAACGGCAACGGGTCTGCGTGGCCCGCGCCCTGCTGAAGTCAGCCCCGCTGACCCTGATGGACGAGGCAACCTCGGCCCTGGACCCGCAGAACCGGCGCCTGATCACCGAAACCGCCTATCAGCTGGCCCAGAACGGCAGTGTGGTCCTGGTCGCTCACGACCTGGACACGATCCGCCGGGCCGACCAGATCCTGGTGCTGGACCAGGGGCGGATCGTGCAGCGGGGCAGGCACGAGGATCTGGCCGCCCAGGACGGCCTGTATCAACGACTCCTGCGCGAGCACGGCGTGCCCACCGTCTGAGAACAGATGTCCAGAGCCTGCGTTCGGCACCGGATCACCCGTTCAGATCGGATCGATCCGGTCGAACAGGCTCCGGGCGATCTCGAGCACCAGATCGCGGTCGTAGGTGATGACACACTCGAAACGACGTTCGCGGTCCGGTCCGCTGTCGCCGAGATCCTTGGCCACGAGCGCTCCGCTGAAATGCGGGCCGATGACGGCCACCACCCATTCCCCGGCCAGGCGGTCGTCGCTGCGCAGATCGGCGCCCCGGACGCCGGGGGCGGGCGCTGCTTCCATACCGGCGCCCAGCGCGGCCACAAAAGCGCACTGCTGCGAGAGCTTCTCGTAACGGATCGCGGTTTGGGGGGTGAAGTGCGTGACGTCCTCGAAGGCAGACAGCAGCACCGGTGTGCTGTCGCCCAGGGCGTGGTTCTCGAGGTAGTGGCTCATCGGCAGCACCAGGTCCTTGGTGCTGATGCGGGCCGGGCGGACCTGACGAACCGCCTCGAAAGGGGTTGCCGGAGGACAGTGGTGCCCGCGGGTGAAGGACAGGTCGTGCTGGGGGACAGGATGGCGACCGGGCAGCGGGCCGGGACGTCCGAGCAGCCAGCCCTGCCCCAGGGTTGCTCCCATGGCCAGGGCCCGGGAACGGTGCTGCTCGGTCTCGATGCCCTCGGCGAGCACGATCGCGCCGGTGCGCTCGGCCTGGGCGATGACCGCGTTGATCACGGCCGCGATCTCGGCGGTGGTGTTCTGCTGGATCAGCCGCAGATCCAGCTTGATCACGTCCGGCTCGATGAACGGCATCAGGGCGAGCGAGGCCGGATGAGCCCCCACGTCGTCCAGTGCCACTCCCCATCCGGCCTGGCGGACCTCGCGGACCGCGGCGAACAGGCCGGCCGGATCGGCCACCAGGGCGCGTTCGGTGATCTCGACAACTACTTGAAGACGTTTGCGGGCCTGGTCGCGTACCTGCGCCAGCGGACCGGGCCAGGGCACGTGCAGCCAGGCCGGCTCGGCGTTGATGAACAGGGGGACGGAGGCCGGCAGCCTGCGCTCGAGGGCCCCGGTCATGGCCGCGGCCTGACAGGCGAGGTCCAGATCGGCCTCGCAGTCGTTGCGGCGGGCCCAGGCGAACAGGTCGGCCGGGCTCTCCAGCGGGGTTCCGCCCTCGCCCCGCGCGAGCGCCTCGTAGGCGACGACCTCGCCGGTGACCAGGTCGACGATGGGCTGGTACACCGATCGCACTGTCGGCAGACCCGTTCCGGCTGTTCGGGCAGACCCAGCCAGGTCGGAACGCGTCACCCCGCCCGTATCGGCAGGATCCCCGGCCGTCTTGAGTCTGCGATGTCGGGCAGGCCCCAGACCCTTAAGACCACCTCGGATGTTGGTCAGTCGAAGGGTTCGTAGCAGTCGAACGTCTCGTGCTCGCTCACCTGAGCGTCCTGCACCGTGAGCAGCGCGGCAACGTGTGCGGTCAGGTGCTGCCCGGCGCGGAAAGGCCCTGCGTCGGAGGCGATGACGCCGCGCCAGGTGGCCCGCACCGTCACTCGTGAGCCCGATGCGAGTACCTCGTGCACCTCGAAGACCTGGTGCGACAACAGGGCTTTGCCCGCCCGGAAGCCTGCCAGGGTGGCTTCCCGATCCCGGGTGGCACCCCGCGGGGTGAGCGCGTTGGGGTGCTCGACGACCTTCACCGTTGGGGACAGCAGTACGCGAAGGTCGTCCTCGGTGGAGGAGAGGTCGGAGACCACGGCGTAGTAGCGCCGCGCGACGGTTCCGGGATCGGTGGCGGTCTGCGGGGTTGCCATGTCTGCCACGATACACAACCATGGTTGTGTGTTGGAAGCGCCGCTCCCCGAACTCGACATGTCCTCGGCCCTCACCCTGCTGGGCGATGCCGTCACCGGCCAGGTGCTCGAGACGCTGCGGGGCACGGGCCTGCGCCCGGGCCACGGCTATCTGATCCAGCGCCTGCTGGCGGGCCCGGCCACCGCGACCGAGATCGCCGAGGAGCTCGGCATCACCCAGCAGGCGGTCTCCAAGGTGCTGAAGGAACTCGCCGCGCTCGGCCACGTGGAGCCGGCCGTCGACCCGGCCAACCGTAGGCGTCGACCGGTCGCCCTGACCGCAACCGGCCGCAACGCCGTCGAGGCCACGCGGCGCACCCGGGCCGAGATCGACGCGCGTCTGCGGGAAGCCCTGACTCCGGAAGGCTTCGATACCACCATGGCCGCCCTCAACGTCGCCTTGGAGACGCTGGGGCTCGGTGAACGGGTCCGGCGACGTACGGTCCAGCCGCCCGGCGGAACCATGTAGGGGCGGGGGCTAGCGTGGGCCGGTCGCGCCGGCCAGGTTGTCGTCCGAGCCGGCATCGAGGTACGTGCCGTGCCCCTCGACCACCAGGCCCTCCTCGAAGCGCAGCACCTCGCAGACGAGGCCGCCCTTGTGGTTGCGGTAGTGGATCACGATCGTCGAGATCCCGGCGTACACCCCGACGACCTCGAAGCGCAGGTCGGGAATGAGCTGCAGGCCCCGGGCCCAGTAGGCGCGTAACGCGCTCTTGCCGCGCAGCACGCCGTCACCGTCGTCGAAGAGCTGAGCCGCGACGGGCGATGTGAACACGACGTCCTGGGCGAAGTGGCTGAGCACCGCCTCGACGTCGTGGGCGTTCCAGGCGTCGGCCCAGGCCCGGGCGAAGGACTGTGGCTCCGGAATCGTCATGAACCGCATCATGCCGCCGGTACCTGAGCCCGAGGGTCCGGATCCCGGACCTGTCCGGTCTGCGTGGGAGGATCGGCCGGACCATCGGTGCTCGGAGGAGAATCTTGTGAACGTCAGGCGTGTCGCGCTGTCACTGGCTGTTGTGGCGATCAGCGCCGGCGTCTTCGGGGTCGTCGGTAGCCAGGTACGTTCCGACGGTGACGGCCAGGCCAAGGTGGTCAGTGGCGCGGAGGCGGTCTCGGCCGGGCCGGCCGACGTGACCAGCAGCTACGACGAGATCCCGGAAGAGGCGGTGGACGAGGACGGTTACGCCCTGCCCGGCCTGGAGTTCGGCTTCCTCACCAAGGTCTCGCAGAAGGACGGCAAGGTGCGGCTCACGGTGCAGGAGGCCGAGTTCTACAGCGGCAAGGCGGCTGCCACGATCAACGGTGGGGTGGTCCCGCCGAACAGCTACCTGATCGCCGAGAACGACACCTCGACCGAGGCCCAGTACGTCCTGGCCGAGGACGCCAGCCTGATCGGGATCAACATGCTGATCGACGACCCCTCCGTGGTCGAGCGCCAGAGCATCACGCGCGAGCAGCTGGTCGAGAACTTCCGGCGCGCCGAGGGCCAGCGGGTGCCGGTCTGGGTGCGCCACCCCGATCCCGCGTTCGAGGACGGGCCGGTCACGGCACTGGCCGAGCAGTACGTCCCCTGAGCCGAGCCAGCGCCGCGGTGTATACATGTGCCCAGAGCAGAGGAGTGGGGACATGGCAGGGCAGATACGAGGGCAGGTACGGGGTTCGGGCGGGCACTTCGTCTACAGCGAGCTCAAGCGGCGCATCCTGGAGCTGGAGTTCGAGCCCGGGCTTCGCCTGTACGAGCCGGCGCTGGCCGAGGAGCTGGGGGTCTCGCGCACCCCGCTGCGCGAGGGCATCCGCCGGCTGATCACCGAGAACCTGCTGGAGCAGCAGCCCACCGGCGGCGTGGTGGTGCCCCGGCTGGACGAGCGCGAGATCGCCGAGCTGTACGACGTGCGGGCGGCCCTGGAGGCTCTGATGGCGGCCGAGGCGTGCCGCCGGATCACGCCGGAGGAGGCCGAGGTGCTGGAGGGGGTGGTGGCGCGTAACGCCGCGCTGGTGACCTTCGCCGAGGACGCGATGCGCTCGGGCCGGGAACTGCACGCGCGGATCGCCGGGATCGCGGCCAACACCTGGGCGCTGCGGATGCACGAGCAGATCGGCAACCAGATGCAGCGCTACCGGGCCTTCACCAACCACACCCAGGAACGGCGCGACCAGGCGCTCGCCGACCACCGCCGGATCTGCGCGGCGGTGGTCGGCGGTGAGCCCGAGGAGGCCGGCCGGCTGGCCTTCGAGCACGTGGTCTCCGCCCGGGACGAGGCGTTGCGGGCCATTGGGGGACGTCTGTCGGCTCAGTAGGGCGGTCTCAGGCGCCCGGGGTCCGGCAGTCGATGGCCGCCGGCAGCGCGGCGATCCTCGAACGAATGGACGCGTCGGCAGCCTTGTCGAGTCCGGTCACCACGTAGCCCAGCGAGCCTGCGGTGGACAGCGCCTGCGAGGTGATGTTGAAGCCGGCGCTCTGCAGTTCCTGGTTCAGGTCGGCCATCACCCCGGGCACGTTGCGGTGCAGGAGGGTCAGCACGTGCCCGGGCTCACCGGCCGCGGCCTGCACGTTGGGCACGTTGACGGCCAGCCCGGTGGAGCCGTCCCGCACGTAACGCAGCAGCTTGCCGGCCACGAACCAGCCGATCTCCTCCTGGGCCTCGAGCGTGGAGGCGGCCACGTGCGGGGTGAGGATGACGTTCTCCAGACCTCGCAGACCGGACTCGAAGGCGTCCCCCTGTCTCTTCGGCTCGATCGGGAAGACGTCGAGCGCGGCGCCGGCCAGGTGCCCGGACTCGATGTTGGCGCGCAGGGCCACGTCGTCGACCACCATGCCCCGGGAGGCGTTGACGAACAGCGAACCGGCTTTCATCGCCGCGAACTCGGCCGCGCCGAACAGTCCGGCGTTGCCCGGGCGGCCGTCGACGTGCAGGCTCACCACGTCGGCGCGCTGCAGCAGGGCCTGCAGGCTGGGCATCCGCTGGGCGTTTCCGTGAGCGGGGCGGTCGGCCACGTCGAAGAAGACCACCCGCATGCCGATCGCCTCGGCCACGTTGGACAGTTGCGTGCCGATGTTGCCGTAGCCGACGACGCCCAGGGTGCGGCCGCGCACTTCGTGGCTTCCGCGGGCGGACTTGTCCCAGATGCCGGCGTGCAGCAGCCGGTTCTTGTCCATCAGCCGCCTCGAGAGCGCGATGATCTCACCGATCACCAGCTCCACCACGCTGCGGGAGTTGGAGTACGGGGCGTTGAACACCGGAAGAGCGCGGTCGGCAGCAGCTTCCAGGTCTACCTGGTTGGTGCCGATGCAGAAGCAGCCCAGCGCCTTGAGGTCGGTGGCGGCGGCCAGGGCGGCTGGGCCGACCGAGGTGTTCGAGCGGATGCCCAGCAGTTCGACACCGGGCAGCGCCTCGGCCAGTTCGCTCTCGGCCAGCGACCCGGCCCGCAGGTCGACCTCGTAGCCGCCCTGTTCCAGCACCTCGACGGCGCTGGGGTGGATGCCTTCCAGCAGCAGGGCGCGGGGCTTGCCGCTCATGCCGGGCCCACCCAGTAGGTGCGTGTGCTGGTGAACTCCAGCATCCCGTCGGCCGCCAGCTCCCGTCCGTAGCCACTCTTCTTGGTGCCCCCGAAGGGAACCCGGGGGTCGGAGGCGACGACGGCGTTGATGAACACGGCGCCGGAGGTGATGCGCTCAGCCACTGCCACACCGCGCTGCTCGTCCCGCGTCCAGATGCTCAGGCCGAGACCGAACTGGGTGGCGTTGGCCAGAGTGACTGCCTCGTCGTCGTTCTCGGCGATGGTGAGCGCCGCCACCGGCCCGAAGGTCTCCTCGTCGAAGGCGGCCATCCCCGGCTTCACATCGGCCAGGACCGTGGGTGCGAAGAAGAAGCCCTCGCCCTCCACCGCCTGACCGCCGGTCAGGACCCGCGCTCCGGCCGCCACCGACTGCTCGACCTGACGGGCCAGGGCCTCGCGCAGGTCGTCGCGGGCCATCGGGCCCATGTCGGTGCCCGGCTCGGCCGGGTCGCCCACGCTCAGCTTCTGCACGCCCGCCACGAACCGGGCGACGAAGTCCTCGGCGACTGCTGCGGCAATGATGAAACGCTTGGCGCACACGCAGCTCTGGCCGCCGTTGGTGAACCGGGCCTTCACCGCGGCCGCAGCGGCGGCCTCGACATCCGCGTCCTCCAGCACCACGAACGCGTCCGAGCCGCCCAGTTCGAGCACCGACTTCTTGGCGGCCCGGCCCGCGGCCGCCCCCACCGCCGCACCGGCCCGGTTGCTGCCGGTGAGTGTGACGGCCGCGACCCGGTCGTCGGCGATCAGCGACTCGATCGTCGCGGGCACCTGCGGCTCGGCCACCACCAGGGTGGTGAGGAGCCCGGCCGGGAAACCGGTCTGCTCGAACAGGTCCTGCAGGGCCAGGGCGCTGCCGGTGACGTTGGGGGAGTGCTTGAGCAGCACACCGTTTCCGGCCGCCACGGCCGGCACGGCGAACCGCATCACCTGCCACAGCGGGAAGTTCCAGGGCATGACCGCCAGCAGCAGGCCCAGCGGCTCCTGGGTGATCCAGGCCCGTGCGGGGCCGACCTCCACCGTGCGGCGGGCCAGGATCGCCGAGGCGTTGTCGGCGTAGTACTCGGCCGTGAGCGCCGACTTCTCCACCTCACCGCCGGCCTCGGCCAGCGGCTTGCCCATCTCGGCCACGATCAGCCCGGCCAGATCGTCCCGGTGTCCGCGCAGTTCCTCGGCCAACTGCTGCACCAACTGCACCCGCTGCTCCAGCGGCACCCGGCCCCAGGCCGCCGCAGCGGCGGCGCCCCTGGCCACGAGGGCCTCGATCTCGTCGGGCCCGTGCGTCGGGTAGGTGTGCAGGGGTGCGCCCGTCGTGGGGTCGATCGTGGTGATGCTCACTTGGCCTGGGCTCCCTTGTCCGAGTTGGACAGGTGCTCGAACGTCTCGCCGGTGGCCGTCATCGTGCGGGTGACGTACCGGCCGCCGTAGACCCAGTAGATCCGCATCACGCCAGCGCCGCGGTTGAAGAACCGGTGCGGGACGTTCGCGGGCACCCAGGTGGCGTCGCCCACCTCGAGATCGAAGTGATCGTCGCCGATCTGGGCGGTGGCCAGCCCTTCGAGGATGATCACCGACTCCTCGACGTTGTGGCTGTGCAGCGGCAGGCCCCGCCCCTCCTGGAACACCGTCTGCCCGGTGGTGACCAGGTTCTGCTCGCTGTTCCACTTCCCCACGTAGGGGATGGTCGCCACGCCGGAACCGCGGTCGAACGGTTCCACCTGGCCGGGGCGGATCAGCAGGTTGGGGGCGGGGGGCTGCTCACTCATCGGTGCTCCGTTTCGATTGTTCCCGAGGGGGTTCCGCCCGATCAGGCGGTCAGGTGCACGAGGCGGTCGGCCAGGTGGTTGACCTGCGAGCCGGGCTCGATCACCCGGGCTGCCACCTCCCGCCAGGCCAGGAAGTGCGGCGCCTGACGGTGCGCGTCGATCGCGTCCTGATCGCGGTAGACCTCGTAGAGGAAGAAGTGGTCCTCGTCCTCCCGGTCGCAGGTGATGTCGAAAGACACGCACCCGGGCTCGTCGGCCACGCAGGCCTCGGCGTTGGCGGTGATCGCGGTGAGGAACTCCTCCCGGCAGCCCGGGCGGACCCTGAGCGATACGACGAGGGCGATCATCGGTACCTCCACGAATGGTGAGCTCTCTGGATACATGTATACACCATCTCGCGGAGCTCAGGCCTGCGGTTTCACCAGCAGGATCGGCACCGGCACCTCCAGCAGCAGGCGCTGGATGTCGCGGCCCATCAGCAACTTCCCGACCGCCGAGCGCCGCCGGTTACCGATCACCAGGACCCGCGGCGCCACCTCCTCCACCCGGGCCAGCAGCGAGTCGACGGTGTCGGCGGCGGTGTCCGGGCCGATCAGCTCGATGGTGCGCGAGACCGCGGTGGGCACCACGTCGTTCACCTCCTCCTCGACCGAGGCCAGGACGGCCGGCCGGGCCGCCTCGCCCGCCTCACCGCGGGAGACCAGGACGAGCAGAGCTGCGTTGTGGGTGGTGCACTCGGCGGCGGCTGCGGCCAGGGCGCTGCGCCCGGCGTCGGAGGCTGCGTAGAGAACGGCGACGGTCATGGGGACTCCTTGGGACGAGGGTGGATCAGAGGATGCTGATGGCCCCGGTCAGGACCGCGAAAAGGGTGAAGATCAGCGACATTCCCAGCACCCAGAGGATGGCGAAGCGCTGGAAGTCGCCCAGTTCCGCCTTGACCAGGCCGAGCAGGACCCACAGCGGGGCGGAGGCCGGGCCGATGGAGTGGGCCATCTGGCCGATCACGCCGGCCCGGGCGATCTCGTTGGCGTGGATGCCGTAGGTCCCGGCCGACTCGGCCAGCACCGGCAGGACCCCGAAGAAGTAGGCGTCGTTGCTCATGAAGAAGCTCAGCGGAATGCCGATCAGCGCAGTGAACAGCGGGATCCAGCCACCCATGGACGGCGGCACGACGCTGAGCAGGGCGTCGGCCATCGCGGTGATCATGCCGGACTCGGACATGATGCCGGTGAACACGCCGGCGCCCAGCACCAGCATGACGACGGGTACGGCGCTGACCGCGTGCTTCTTGATCAGTTCCTGCTGGTCGGACAGGTCGGGGTAGTTGACCACCAGGGCGATGATGAAGGCACAGATGAACAGCACCTGCAGCTCGGCGACCTCGGTGACCAGGAGGACCAGCAGGAGCACGGTCAGGAAGGCGTTGAACCACACCCGCCAGCCGGCCCGCTCGGTGCGGGCCCGGCGAGCCTCTTCGATCTCGGCGGCCAGCTCGGTGATCGCGGCCGGGTCGACGTTGCGGCGCTGACGCAGGCCGAAGTAGTACGCCAGCGCGATGATGGTGATGCCGGTGAGCAGCAGGCTGGGGATCATGTGGACGAAGTACTCGCCGGCGTCCAGGTTGAGCACCGAGATGGCCCGGGTGGCGGCGCCACCCCAGGGGGTCGAGCCCGAGATCAGGCCCAGCGCCATGGTCGCGATGGTGGCGATGATCAGCGGATTGATGCCCAGGCGGCGGTAGATCGGCAGGAACGCCGAGCAGATGATCATGTAGCTGGTGGTGCCGTCACCGTCCAGCGCCACCAGCAGGGCCATCACCGCGGTGCCGACGCAGATCCGCACCGGGTCGCCCTTGGAGAAGCGCAGGATGCCGACCGAGATCGGGTCGAACAGCTTGGCGTCCATCATCAGGCCGAAGTACAGGACCGCGAAGAGCAGGAGGACGGCGGTGGGGGCGACGGTCTCCAGCCCGGACATGATCATGTCGCCGAGTTCGGAGCCGTGCCCGGCGATCACGGCGGCGGCGATCGGGGTGGCGATGATCGCGACGAAAGCGGTGGCCCACCGGCGGATGACGGTGAGCATGAAGGTTCCGAGCGTGGCGAACCCAAGGACTGCGAGCATGCGGATCTTCCTTGATCGTTGCGGTTCGAGCGGGTGGGCCGGGACCGGAGTTCAGAGGTGGGACCGGCGGCGAAGGGGCGACAGGGGGGCTGGAAGCGCCCACCGGGGAAACTGTCGGGCCGTAAGCGATCGACGTTTCAGGGATACTTGTGTACAGCGGCACCCGTGTCAAGGTGTCCGGGTGGTGATTCTTACCGTGAAAATCGTTGTGAGACTTGGATTTGGGCCGTCACGGCGCGTCGTCCACCGGCAGATGACGGGCATTGAACGCAATCAGGGCCAGGCCTGCGCCGGTGATCCCGAGAACGCCGGCCGCCCCGGTGCCGGCGGCGAGGATGCCTGCGGCACTGGGGATGACGACCTGCCCCGCGCGATTACCCACCAGTCGCAGGGACATCGCCCGTCCCCGGGCTCCCGAGGGGGCCGATGCGGCCAGCCAGGACATCGTGATCGGCTGTCCCGCACCGAGTCCCAGCCCGGCCAGGACCATCAGGACGACGGCGAGCGGGAACGGTACCGGCAGGGCCGTCAGCAGCAGGGCCACGGCCGCCAGCAGTGTGCTGGAGACCAGCACCCGGCGACGTCCGAAACCCGCGGTGAGCCGGCCCAGGAACAGGCGGGTGGTCATCGAGGAGACTGCGCGCACCGTGAGCAGGACACCGATGAGTGATGCCTCGATGTTCCGCTCGGCGCCGAGCGCAGGCAGGTAGACCAGGGTGATGTCGACCGCAGCGATGATGACGCTGCTGGTCAGCAGGGCCTGGCCCAGTCCGGGCAGGCCCAGCAGGGCGCGGAGGCCGGTCTGCTCCGGCCCTTCGCCGGCCCGGGACCGGCGGCCGGGGCCGCGCAGCAGCGCCGACAGCAGGACCAGGACCACTGCGGCCACCACGCACGAGACGAAGATCTGCTGAGTGTCCGGAAGTGTCCCACCGTCGGTGAACAGCACCAGGGCGGCCGGCCCGATCGCCTGCCCCAGTGATGCGGCGAACGTGTAGTAGCCGAAAGCGCTGTCCAGGCGGCCGTTCTTGGTCGTCGAGTTGGCCACCAGGGTCTGCTGGGAAACGACGCTGCCCAGGTGCCCGACACCCAGCAGGCAGGTTCCGGCGGCCAGACCGGCCACGCTGTCGCCGGAGACCGTCAGCAACAGCGCCGAGGAAGTGACGGTGAGGGCGCCGATGAGCGCCGTTCCGCGTTCTCCGATGCGGTCGACCACGGCCCCGCTGGGAAGTGCCAGAACGAGTGGGGCGATGGCGAAGCAGGCCGACAGCACACCGAGCCAGGCGGCCGGGGTGTCGATCTCCAGAGCCCGGTAGGTGGTGGCCGGGCGCAGGAGGAAGGTGATGACCTGGGTCAGGACCGAGTGGGCCAGCAGGGCGGCGGTCGCCCGTGACACCTGCGTCAGTCGGCGGACTTGACGACGATCCCGTCGTCGTCGCTGAAGAGCAGGTCGCCGGGGCGGAAAGTGACTTCCCCAAAGGAGATCTCGACGTCCCGCTCGCCGGCGCCGGTCTTGGAGCTCTTGGCCGGGTTCGACCCGATCGCCTTGATCCCCAGGTCGACGTCGGCCAGGATCGCCACGTCGCGTACGCAGCCGTGGATCACCACGCCGGCCCAGCCGTTGTCCCGGGCGATCTTGGCGATCATGTCGCCCATCAGGGCGCAGCGGCGCGAGCCGCCACCGTCGACGACCAGCACCCGACCCTCACCGGGGCCGGAGACCACCGACTTGAGCAGGGCGTTGTCCTCGTGGCAGCGCACGGTGGAGATGGGCCCGCTGAACACGCTGCGGGCCCCGTACTGCAGGAAAGGCGTCTGGCAGGACTGCAGGACCGCGCCGTACTCGTCCCACAGGTCGGCGGTGGCGCTGGGCAGGCTGGACATGGATCTCCTTTGATCGTGCAGGTGCCAGGACGTCACGGCCGGAACCGGACATCCTCGGATGAAACGGGTTTCGTGCGGTCAGTCGGTGTGCTTCTTCAGTCGCCACGCCGCCTGGGCGCCGAGGCTGGTGTCGATGTGCTCGCGCATGAGGGCCGAGGCGCCCGCGCTGTCGCCGGCGATCACCAGGTCGAGCAGGCTCTGGTGCTCGTGCGCCTTGCGGTCGCGGGCCTCCTGCCCCCGGTCGACCTGCAGGGCCATCCGCCGGTAGCGGTCGGCCTTGGTCCACAGGTCGTCGAGCACGCTGATCAGCATGTCGTTGTGCGAGGCGGAGTAGACCGCGGCGTGAAAACGCCGGTGGTGCACCAGTTGGTCGTAGCTGGGGTCGTTCGGCAGCGACTCCAGGCCCTGGTGGGCCAGGCGCATCGCCGCTATGTCGGACCTGGTGCGCCGCTCGGCGGCCAGACCGGCCGCCAGCGGGTCGAGGGAGCGGCGGATCTCGAGCAGGTCGCGAGCCTCCTCGGCGGACAGGGCCGAGACCCGGCCGTCGCGGTGCGCGTCGAGCTCGACCAGACCCTCGCCCTTGAGCCGGCGCATGGCCTCGCGCAGGGGGGTGGTGCTGATCCCGATCTCCTGAGCCAGCGAGGCCTGGTTCAGCACCTCACCAGGCTGTAACCGGCCGTCGAGGATCATCTCGCGCACCCTGTCGTACGCGTAGTCGCTCTTGGTCGTGTACAGGCGGCGTGCTGGTTCGGTCATATCCGCTCCTCCGGTCAGGGTTATAGCGTACAGACCGATGCGCGTTTGAGCGACGGACCGGCAACTTCCCTGTTCAGGACCGTTCTACCGAGGCGCTCGCGACCTTGTCCAGTCGGCAAATTTCACCGGGCAACCCCGTTGACGTTGCAGGTTATAACCTGCAATCTGTTCGCAGCGCTGAGGCCACCCGGCCTCCCGTCGCCGTCAAAGGAGACAGCACATGAAGGTCACGCGCCGCAGTCTGATCGCCGGGTTCACCGTCTCGGCCGTGCTGGGGGTGAGCGCCTGCGGGGGCGGCAGCTCCACCGCCGAGAAGGCCCCGGCCAACCCGATCGCCGTGGAGGAGGTCCCCTCCTACTACCCGGCCGAGTACAGCAAGGTCATCGAGGCCGCCAAGGCCGAGGGTGGCTCCCTGACCATCTACTCCAACACCGACCAGGAGAACTGGGCGCCGATCTTCCGGGACTTCCAGAAGAAGTACCCGTTCGTCAAGAAGATCGCGGCCAACAACCTGGACAGCGACGAGGTCTTCCAGCGCGCCCTGAGCGAGCAGGCCACCGGCAACTCACCGGCCGACCTACTGGTCTCCAACGCCGCGCAGGCCTGGGCCGAGTACGCCGAGCGCCCCAGCACCCTCGCCGAGTACGCATCGCCCGAGGTGGCCGAGCTGCCCGAGCACGCGACGCTGCTGCCCAACGTGTACGCCATGTCGCTGGACCCGATGACCATCGCCTACAACACCGCGCTGATCGGCGACACCAAGCCCACCGGGCTGGCCAGCCTGAGCCAGATCGTGGCCAAGGACCCGGAGAAGTTCCAGGACAAGCTGACGGCCCGCGACGTGAACGGCGCCTTCGGCTTCAGCGTCTCCTACGACTTCGCCCAGGCCCGCCCCGACGCCTGGTCCGACCTGGAGAAGGTGCTGCCGCTGGCCCGGCCCGAGCAGTCCTCCGGCACCCAGACCGAGAAGATCCTGGCCGGTGAGTACCTGGCCGGCTTCTTCATCAGCGCCGCCCCCGCCTACCCGGTGGTGCAGGACAGCAACGGCCTGATGGAGGTCACCTTCCTCGATGACGGCACCGTGGTGCTGCCGCGCGGCATCGGCATCGCCCCGGACGCCCCGCACGCGAACACGGCCAAGCTGTTCGTCGACTTCGTGCTCTCCGAAGAGGGCCAGCGGGCCGTCGCCGAAGGCGGCCTGACCTCCTACCGCGAGAACGTCAAGGCGGCAGCCGGTCTGCACACCTACCAGGAGGTCGTGGACGCCGTCGGTGAGGAGAACGTCATCCTCGCCGAGTACGAGAAGGTCTCCGAGACCGACGTGGACACGTTCCTCAGCCGCTGGAACGGACTCCTGGCGAGATGACGACCGCCCTGCCCCAGGCCCCCGCCCCCGAACAACCGCCGGGCCACCACCCTCCCCGCTACCGACGTCCATTGGGTGTCGGCCGTGAGACCTGGATCCAGTACGGCGTTCTCGGCTTCTTGGCCGTGCTCGTCCTGGCCCCGATCGTCCCCACCCTCTACCAGTCGGTCCTGGACCGCCCGCTGTACGAGGCCGGTGGAATCTTCACCGCCGACAACTACGTGCGGCTCTTCCGCGACGCCGGCTTCGGCGAGGTCATCCTCAACACTGCCCTCTTCGCCGCCCTGACCACCGTGCTGTCGCTGTTGATCGCGGTGCCGATGGCCGTGGTGGTGGTGCGGACCAAGCTGCCCCTGGGTGGATTCTTCGCCGCGGCCATGCAGTGGCCGTTCTTCATCTCCTCGCTGATCCTGGGCTTCGGCTGGATCGCCATGTACGGCCCGGCCGGCTTCGTCAGCACCTGGATGATCCAGACCTTCGGCGACGTGCCCTGGAACCTCTACTCCATCCCCGGCATGGCGCTGACCGAGGCGGTGGCCCTGGCCCCGATCGTGTACACCTTCTGCGCCGGGGCCCTGCGCCAGAACGACGCCGCGCTGGAGAGCGCCGCCCAGGTCTGCGGGGCCGGGCCGCTGCGGATCCTGCTCACCGTCATCCCCGATGTTGCGCCCGCCGATCGTGTACAGCTCGATCCTGGTGGTCAGCATCTCGGTCGAGACCCTCAGCGTGCCCCTGCTCTACGGCACCCCGGTGGACATCAGCGTCTTCTCCACCTTCCTCTACCGCAACGGCCTGACCTCGATCAGCCCCGACTACGGCATCCTCGGCGCCGCCTCCTCGATCATCCTGCTGGTCACCGTCGGACTGGTGTACGTCCAGGCCAAGCTGCTGAAGAACGCCCAGCGCTTCGTCTCGGTGCGGGGCAAGGCGACCCGCCCCCGCAAGCTGGACCTGGGGTGGCTGAAGTGGGTCAGCGTGAGCGCGATCAGCATCTACGTGGTGTTCGGGGCGCTGATCCCGATCGGTGGGCTGGTCTTCCGCTCCTTCACCCTGATCTTCACCCCGCTGCAGTCGCCGCTGCAGAGCCTCACCGGCGAGAACTACCAGCGGATCTTCGAGTACCCGGTCTACGTGCAGTCGATCCGCAACAGCCTGATCGTGGCCGGCGCCGGGGCCGTGCTGGTCAGCGTGCTGGCCCTGGTGGCCGTGCTGGTGGCCCGGCGCTCGCAGTTCCGTTTCGCCCGGGCGGTGGAGTACCTGGCCCTGGCCCCGCAGTCGATGCCCGGCATCATCGTCGGTATCGGCCTGTTCTGGGCCTTCGCCTTCCTGCCGGGCGGGCTCGGCGGCTTCTTCCAGGGCACCCTGCTGGCCCTGGTGATCGGCTTCGGGGTGCGGGCCCTGCCCAGCGGTTTCGGCTCGATCGCCCCCGGGGTGATGCAGATCGGGCAGGAACTGGACAACGCAGCCCGGGTGTCCGGGGCCGACTGGCTGCGCACGGTGGTGCGGGTGCTGCCCAAACTGCTCACCGCGCCGTTCGTCGGGGCGCTGATCCTCACCTTCGTCACCATGCTGAAGGAGTACTCACCGGCCGTGTTCCTGGGTGGCGCCGAGACCAACATCTTGGGAACCACCATGCTGGAGCTGTGGCGGCAGGGGAACACCGGATCCGTCGCCGCCCTGGCCACCATCCAGATCGTCATCACCGCGACCTTCGTCGCGATCGCCGGACTGCTGCTGAGGAAGGGGCGTAACGATGCCTGACGTGAGCGTGCGCGAGTTGCGCAAGACCTTCGGCTCGACCACCGTCCTGCACGGCGTCGACTTCACCATCAAGGACGGGGAGTTCTTCACCCTGCTGGGGCCCAGCGGCTGCGGCAAGTCCACCACCCTGAACTGCATCGCCGGCCTGGAGAGCCCCACCGGCGGCAGCATCTCGGTGGGCGGTACCACTTTCGTGGACGAGAAGACGTTCCTGCCGCCCGAGGCCCGCAACCTGGGCATGGTGTTCCAGTCGTACGCGCTGTGGCCGCACATGACCATCGCCGCCAACCTCGCCATGCCGCTAAGCATCCGGAAGATGAAGCGGGCCGAGCAGGCGCCGCTGATCCACGACGCACTGGAGAAGGTCGGCCTGGCCCACCTCAAAGACCGCTACCCACACCAGCTCTCCGGCGGGCAACAGCAGCGCGTGGCCCTGGCCCGGGCGCTGGTGTACTCGCCGCGGGTGCTGCTGCTCGACGAGCCGCTCTCGAACCTCGACGCGAAACTGCGTGAGCAGGCCCGGGCCTGGCTGAAGCGGCTGCAGGAGGAGCTGGGCATCACCACGGTCTACGTCACCCACGACCAGGACGAGGCGCTGGCCCTGAGCGACCGCATCGCGGTGATGTCCGAGGGGCACATGCTGCAGGTCGGCACGCCCAAGGAGATCTACGAACGCCCCGCCGCCGCCCAGGTGGCTGCCTTCGTCGGGCGCTGCAACTTCCTCGACGGGGTCGTGACGGGAGCCGAATCACACGGCCTGGTCATCAGAATCGACGCCACAGGCGATACGATCCGAAGTGCGGAAGGCAGTTTCGCCGCGGGGGATCGCGTCACCGTGGCCATCCGTCCCGAGCGCATCGCCATCCTGGAACGGCACGAGGCGGTGCCCGCCGGTGCCGGCGAACTGCGCGCCACAGTGCTCAGCAGCTCCTACCTCGGCTCCCGCTACGAGTACGACCTGAAACTGGGCAACCAGGTGGTGCAGGTGGTCTCGTCCGAGTCCGGCCTGGGCGGTGAGGTCACCCTGGCCGTCAGGCCACAGGCCCTTCTGGTCTACCCGCCCACCGAGGTCCTTCCCGCCGAGGTCACCGACCTGATCACGGTCTGAACCTCGCCCCTGCACTTTTCCCGATCCAACCAGCAAGGAGAATCCATTGTCCGAGAACACCACTCACCGCATCGGCCTGCTCGAGGGCGACGGCATCGGCCCGGAGATCGTGCCCGCCTCCGTGAAGATCATCGACGCCGCGGTCAAGACCGTCGGCGGCACCGCGATCGAGTGGGTCGAGCTGCCCCTGGGCCGCACCGCGATCGACACGCACGGTGCCGCCACTCCCCAGGAGACGCTGGACGCCCTGGCCGGCCTGGACTCCTGGCTGCTCGGCCCGCACGACAGCGCCGCCTACCCCGAGCCGCACAAGTCGCAGCTCAACCCCTCGGGCACGCTGCGCAAGCACTTCGACCTGTTCGCCAACATCCGCCCGGCCAAGTCCTTCCAGGGCTCGGAGCCGGTCGTGCCGGGCACCGACCTGGTGATCGTGCGGGAGAACACCCAGGGCTTCTACGCCGACCGCAACACCTACGCCGGCACCGGCGAGTACATGCCCTCGCCCGACGTGGCGATCGCGATGGGCATCATCACCCGCCCGGCCGTGGAGCGGATCGCCAAGGAGGCCTTCGAGCTGGCCATGCGCCGCGACAAGCGGGTCACCATCGTGCACAAGGCCAACGTGCTGCGCCTGACCACCGGCCTGTTCCGCGACGTGTGCCGGGAAGTCGGTCAGAACTACCCGGAGGTCAGCATCGACGACTTCCACATCGACGCGATGACCGTGCACCTGGTGCGCCGGGCCAACGCGTTCGACGTCCTGGTCACCGAGAACATGTTCGGCGACATCCTCTCCGACCTGACCGGTGAGCTGGCCGGCTCGCTCGGCATCGCGCCCTCGCTGAACTCCTCGCACGAGAAGGCGATGGCCCAGGCCGCGCACGGCTCGGCCCCCGACATCGCCGGCCAGGACAAGGCCAACCCGATCGCCATGATCCTGTCCTCGGTCATGCTCCTGGAGTGGCTGTCCGCCCGCACCGGCGACCCGAAGCTGGCCGAGGTCGCCACCCTGGTCGAGCGCGCGGTCGAACTCACCGTCAAGGAGGGTGTGATGACCGGAGACATGGGCGGCCGCGCGACCTGCTCCTCGTTCACCGACGCCGTCATCGAGCGCCTGGCCCGCGCATGAGCCAGGGCCCTCTGGTGGCGCTGATCCACGCCACCCCTCTCGTGATCGAGCCCGCCAGAGCGGCCTTCGCTCGAGTGTGGCCCGAGGCCACCCTCTGGAACCTGCTCGACGACCGCCTGATGCTGGAGGCCGACCAGGCCGGCGGCATCACCCCGCCCCTGCAGGAGCGGATGAACACGCTGATCGGCCAGGCGGTCGCCGGCGGGGCCGAGGGTGTGCTGCTGACCTGCTCGATGTACGGGCCGGTCCTGGCCGGCTACACCGGCTCGGACCTGCCCCGGCAGGGTTCCGACGAGGCCATGTACGCCGAGGCGGCCCGGCTGCGGCCCGGCCGGGTGGCGGTGCTCGGCACCACCCCCAGCACGGTCGGCGACTCGGCCACCCGCCTGCGCGGCCTGCTCCCTCAGGCCGAGGTGCAGGCGGTGGTGGTCGAGGGCGGTCTGGAGGCGGCGCGGGCCGGCGATGTCGAGGCCCTGAGGGAGCGCCTGTCGGCCACGGCGAAGGCGGCAGCCGCGGACGTCGATCTGATCCTGATCGCGCAGTACTCGCTCACCCCCGGCTTCGACCAGGAGTGGGTCGCAGCGCTGGGCGTCCCGGTGCTGAGCCCGGCCGACCTGGCCGCCCAGAGGCTGCGCGACCAGGTGGCGGGGGAGCGGTCGTGATCGGCCTGGTCGCCGACGACTTCACCGGCGCCACCGACGTGGCCGCAGGGCTGCGCCGGGTGGGTCTGCGCACCGCGCTGGTCTTCGACGTGCCCGCAGCAGAGATGGTCCTGCCCGAGTGCGACGCCATCGTGATCGGGCTCAAGACCCGCACCGTCCCCGCGGCCGAGGCCGTCGCCCAGAGCCTGGCGGCGGCCGGGTGGCTGCGTGAACAAGGCGTTCAGCAGTACTACTTCAAGTACTGCTCCACCTTCGACTCCACCGCTCAGGGCAACATCGGCCCCGTCGCCGACGCGCTGCTGGAGTTCACCGGTTCGCCCGTCACCTTCGTCACCCCGGCCAGCCCGGAACACGGCCGCACGGTCTACCAGGGGCACCTGTTCGTCGGTGACGTGCTGCTGAGCGACTCCCCGATGCGCCACCACCCGCTCACCCCGATGACCGACCCGGACATCCGCGCGGTGCTGGCCACCCAGACCGGGCTCAAGGTGGGCCACCTGCCCCTGCCGGTGGTCCGGGCCGGCGAGGAGGCGGTCCGCGCCGCCGTGCAACAGGCCCAGGACGAGGGGGTTCGCTACCTGGTCACCGACGTGGTGCAGGACGAGGACCTCGACGTGCTGGCCCGCGCCGGGCAGCACCTCACCCTGCACACCGGCGGTGCCGGACTGGGCCGGGCACTGGGAAACGTGCTGCTGGGCCGGGAAGCCGGGCAGTCCGAGTCGGAACTGCCGCTCGGACCGGGCCTGGCGCTGGCGGGCAGCTGTTCGGCCGCAACGCTCCGGCAGGTCGCCTACGCCCGCAAGCGCATGCCCTCGCACCGCATCGACCCGGTCGCAACACCCGATGCCGAGCAACTCCGGCGTGATGCGCTGGAGTGGCTCCACAAGCACCAGGACGACGAGTACGTCCTGATCTACTCCTCGGCCCCGGCCGAGGAACGCGGTGACAACCCCCTGGGGCCCGACACCGCGAACGTCCTCGAATCCATCCTGGCCACCGTGGCCCGGGCCGCCGCCGAGGCCGGGCGCGCGCGGATCGTCGTGGCCGGTGGCGAGACCTCCGGTGCCGTGGTCCAGGCGCTGGGCGTGCAGGCGGCCGTGGTCGCCTCCGAGGCCGACACCGGCGTGCCCTGGATCCTGCCGGTCGACGGCGAGAACCCGGCCCTGCTGCTGAAATCCGGAAACTTCGGCCGCGACGACCTGCTCGTGCGCGGTCAGGAAGGAACGAGGAGATGAGTTCCGCCGACGAGGACCGGTTGCGGCAGGAGGTGGTGGAGCTGGGCGCCTCGCTGTTCCGGCGCACCCTCACCTTCGGGCGCACCGGCAACATCAGCGTGCGCCTGGGCGAGAAGATCCTGGTCACCGCCACCGGGGTCAGTCTGGGGTCGCTGCGCCCGCAGGACCTGGCCACCATCGACCTGAACGGCAAACCGCTCGAGGGCCCTCAACCCTCCAAGGAGGCCTTCTTCCACGCGGCTGTCTACCGGGCGCAGCCCCGGACGAACGCCGTGGTGCACCTGCACAGCACCAATGTCGTGGCGGTCTCGTGCCTGGCCGACCTCGACCCGGCCGACCTGCTGCCGCCGCTGACCCCGTACTACGTGATGCGGGTGGGCAAGCTGCCGCTGCTGCCCTATCACGCCCCCGGCGACGACCGGCTCGAGCCGCTGGTCGAGAAGATCGCAGCCGATCACCAGGCTTTCGTGCTGGCCAACCACGGATCGGTGGTCTCGGGCCGCGACCTGGCGGCCGCCGCCGATGCAGCCGAGGAGCTGGAAGAGACGGCCAAGCTCTACCTCATGCTGCGGGGCCTGCCGGTGCGTGCCCTCAACGCCGAGCAGGTTGCCGACATCCAGTCCCGCTACGGCAGTCAAGCGGCTGTGCGATGAGCAGATCCGATCTCTCCGCTCCCCTGGAACCGGACCATCTGATCGAGGTGGCCACCGGCGTCCTCAGTTCGTTGGGGGTTCCAGCAGAGGACGCCCGTCTCGTCTCCCACAGTCTGGTCACCGCGGATCTGTGGGGGCATCCCTCGCACGGGTTGCTGAGGCTCGGCTGGTACGTAGAACGCCTGCGCTCGGGAGTCATGCACCCGGTCACCCGGCCGGAAATCGTTGTCGACGGTGGCGCACTGGCCGTCATCGACGGCAAAGACGGCGTAGGCCAGGTAGTCACGGCGCACGCTGCGGACGAGGCGGTGCGCCGCGCGGGCGAGCACGGGGTGGGCGTGGTGGCCGTACGTAACAGCAATCACTTCGGCACGGCCGCCTACTTCACCCGCCGGATGGCCGGGGCCGGCTGTGTGGCCATCCTGACCACCAACGGCAGCCCAGCCATGGCTCCCTGGGGCGGGCGCCGCAAGACCGTGGGAGCCAACCCCTGGTCCATCGCCACCCCCGGCGCCGCCGGACGTCCGCCGGTGGTCCTTGACATTGCCAACACCGTTGTGGCCCGGGGAAAGATCTACGCGGCGCTCGAGAAGGGCGAAGCCATCCCGGACGGCTGGGCGATCGACGCCGAAGGCGCCCCCACCAACGACCCCCGGGCTGCGATCGAGGGCATCGTGCTGCCGATGGCCGGGCACAAGGGCTACGGCATCTCGTTCATGATGGACGTGCTCAGCGGTGTGCTGACCGGCAGCTCGTACGCCGAGGGCGTGGCCGGGCCGTACGTGCCCGACCGGCGCAGCGGCTGTGGGCACCTGCTGATGGCCATCCGGGTGGACGGGCTGATCGACCCGGCCGTGTTCGATGCCCGCCTGGACGAGCTGATCACCACGACCAAGGCGGTGCCGCTGGCTCGGGGGGCACAGGAGATCTTCTACCCCGGCGAGATCGAGGACAGGGCCCTGGCCCGGGGGCAGCGCGAAGGCCTGAGGCTGCCGGTCAAGACCCTCGACGACTTCGTGGCCCTGGCCGAGCAGTGCAACGTCGAACACCGGCTGGGCGCAGCGCGATGAGCTACGTGGTGCTGGTCACGCTCGACATCGACGTACAGCAGGAGAAGGACTTCCTGCACGAGATCCAGGTCAACGCCGAGGCCTCGCTGCGTGACGAACCGGGGTGCCTGCGCTTCGACGTGCTGCGCGTGGACGCCGAACCCGGCCGGTTCCTGCTCTACGAGATCTACCGCAGCCAGGAGGCCTTCGAGGTCGACCATCGCAGCACCGCGCACTACGCTCGATGGCGGAAGGCCGCCGCGCGGTTCGTCCTTCCCGGCGGGCACGTCAACACCTACTGCTCGCCGGCCCTCGCACTCTGATCCGAGAAGAGGCACCCTCATGGCCTCCGTTTCGAATGGCAAAGACGCCTTCGACACCCGGCGCGAGCTCATGGCAGCCGGGCGGAGCTGGTCGATCCACGACCTGACCCGGCTGGACAGCGAGCACCTGCCCTACAGCCTGAAGATCCTGCTGGAGAGCCTGCTCCGGGCTCAGGCGCACGAGCAGGTGCAGGCTCTGCTGGGCTGGAGCGCGGACGCGACCCCGGATGCGGCTGTGGACCTGTACCCGGGGCGGCTGTTCCTGCACGACACCAACGGCGTGCCCACCCTGGTCGACCTGGCCGGGATGCGCGACGCGGTGGCCGATCTCGGGCTTGACCCGGCGCTGGTCAACCCGATGATCCCGGCCCAGCTGGTGGCCGACCACTCGGTGATCGCCGAGGCGTTCGCCCGGCCTGACGCACGGCAGCTGAACGTGCAGATCGAGTACCGGCGCAACCGCGAGCGTTACCGGTTCCTGAAATGGGGTCAGGCCGCACTGCCGGACTTCGTGGTGGTGCCGCCCGGCACCGGGATCATGCACCAGGTCAACATCGAGTACCTGGCGCAGGTCGTGGTGGATGCGGGGGAGTGGGCCTACCCGGACGTGTGCCTGGGCACCGACTCGCACACCACCATGGTCAACGGGCTGGGGGTGCTGGGCTGGGGCATCGGCGGGATCGAGGGCGAGGCGGTGCTGCTGGGCCAGCCGTTGTCGCTGCCCCTGCCGCCGGTGGTCGGCTTCCGGCTGGAAGGTGAACTGCCGCCGGGCAGTACGAGCACCGACCTGGTGCTCACGGTCACCCAGATGTTGCGCCGGCACGGGGTGGTGGGCAAGTTCGTCGAGTTCGTCGGGCCGGGGGTGAGCGGCCTGACCGTGGCCGACCGGGCCACCATCGCGAACATGGGCCCTGAGTACGGCTCCACGGCAGCCATGTTCGCCATCGACGACGAAACCCTGCGCTACCTGCGGATGACCGGCCGCAGCGCTGGCCACGTGGATCTGGTGGAGCGCTACGCCAAGGAGCAGGGGCTGTGGTTCGAGCCCGACTCGCCCGTGCGCTACAGCGAGAACATCACCCTCGACCTGTCCACCGTGGAGGCCTCGCTGGCCGGCCCGCGCCGGCCGCAGGACAGGGTGGCGCTGAGTTCTTCCCAGAACGCTTTCGCCACCGAGGTGGGCGGGCAGCGTCACCGCAGCACGATCGTCCTCAATCAGGAAGAACACGAAATTGAGGACGGGGCGGTCGCCATCGCGGCGATCACCTCGTGCACGAACACCTCGAACCCGTCGGTGATGGTCGCTGCCGGGCTTTTGGCCCGAAACGCGGTGCAGCGTGGGCTTTCTTCCAAACCCTGGGTCAAGACCACGCTTTCGCCGGGTTCCCGGGTGGTCATGGACTACTACGCCGCGGCCGGTCTCACCGGGGACCTGGAGAAGCTGGGCTTCCACCTGACCGGGTTCGGCTGCATGACCTGCATCGGCGCCTCTGGGCCGCTGATCCCCGAGGTCACGGCCGCGGCGCACGAGGGTGTCCGGGTGGTGTCGGTGCTCTCCGGCAATCGCAACTTCGAGGGCCGGATCAACCCCGACGTGCCCCTGAACTACCTGGCCTCGCCGCCGCTGGTGGTGGCCTACGCCCTGGCCGGCACGATGGACCGCGACCTGACCACCGAGCCGCTGGGCACCGGCAGCGACGGCGAACCGGTTTATCTGCGCGACATCTGGCCCACCGAGGCCGAGGTGCAGCAGGTCATCGGTGCCAGCCTCGACGCCGACATGTTCACCGATGCCTACGCCAGCGTCTTCGACGGCGGCGCCGAGTGGCAGGCGCTGCCCGCGGAAGCTTCGACCACCTTCGACTGGGACCCGGACTCCAGTTACGTGCGCCGCCCGCCCCATCTCGACGGTTTCACCGAGCAGCCCCGGCCGGTCGGTGACATCCACGGCGCCCGGGTGCTGGTGAAGCTCGGCGACTCGGTGACCACCGACCACATCTCCCCGGCCGGCGCGATCCCCACCTCTACCGTGGCCGGGCGTTACCTGGCCGGGCTCGGGAACAAGCCGTCCGAGTTCAACACCTACGCCTCCCGCCGGGGCAACCACGAGGTGATGGTGCGGGGCACCTTCGCGAACGTCCGGCTACGCAACGAACTGGTCGCCCCCACCGTGGGCGGGGTCACCAAGTGCTTCGCCCGCGACGGCGAGGTGCTGCCGGTCTACGAGGCCGCCCTGGCCTACCAGGCCCAGGGCACACCGTTGGTGGTGCTGGCCGGAAAGGAATACGGCAGCGGCAGTTCCCGCGACTGGGCCGCCAAAGGCCCCGCGCTGCTGGGCGTGCGGGCCGTGCTGGCCCAGTCGTTCGAGCGCATCCACCGCTCGAACCTGATCGGGATGGGCATTCTGCCCCTGGAGTTCCGGCCCGGGCAGAACGCCCAGACGCTCGGTCTGAGCGGCGAGGAGGAGTTCGACGTGCTCGGCCTGGAACCGCTGGGCCGGGGGGTGCGACCGGAACACGTCACCGTGCGGGCCGGTTCGCACACCTTCGAGATGATTGTGCGCCTCGACACCCCCCGCGAGGTCGACTACTACCGGCAGGGCGGGATCATGCCCTACGTGCTCCGCTCGATGCTGGCCCGGCAATGATGGGGGCATGGCAACGCAACACCAGGCCTGGATCACGCCCCGGGCCGACGAGCCCCTGCGGAGGCTGAGCCGCTTCGACGGCACCACCTTCCACCCGGTCGAGCCGGGCAGCGTCAAGGCCGGCTTCGTCCACGTGTTCGTGCACGGCTGGCAGCCCGGCTTCTGGCTGCAGGAACGCTTCCACGCCGTGGGTGACCTGGTCAGCGCCCTGCCCGCCTGGGACCCGCGGCTGATCGACCCGACCGGGCGCACGCTCAGCTCGTACTACCTGCAGTTGCTGGAGGCCCTGGCCGGCCTGGGGCCCGAGCACTGCGTGCTGCACTACTCGTGGCTGGACGAGTCGGCCACCGACGCCGAACTGTTCCTGGCCTACCGTTCGCGTCAGGCCACCCAGATCAACGGCCGCCGGCTCGCCCTGGCCCTGCAGCAGGCCCTGCATCAGACGGGGAGCGAGCCGGACGCCCGGATCCAGCTGATCGGGCACAGCCACGGCAGCGCCGTCGCCGTGCACGCCGCCGCGGCCCTGGAGAAGGGGCCCGAACAGGTGACGTTGCTCGACGCCCCGGAGAACCGGCTGTCCCGGTTGAGCGGGGCGGCCAACCTGATGGACGTGGTGCTGCCGCGCCTCACGCCGGGGCGTACCGAGGGGCGGACGTTCGTCGACTCGTACTCGTCCGTGTTCGGCAGCCCCTACCACCGCATGCCCGGCCTGTCCGGGGTGGTCGACGTCATGCTCACCCCCGGCAACGCCCCCAGCCACCACGTGGTGCGCGCGGTCAACGCCGCCCACCTGTACGCGGTGGACTGGTACGCCCGCTCGGTGCGCGAGGCCACCCGCGGCGTGGGTTACGGCTGGTCACCGCTGGCCGGCGCCGCCGTGGCCCGCCTGCACCCGGCCTACCGCTCGCTGTGGCCCCTGCGTCCCCTGGAACTGACCCGCATGCCCGAGGTGGCCTGGAAGCCCTGGGAGCGGCGGATCGAGGCCCGGGCCGTCCGGCGGGGTCGGATCACCGGGGCCGAGCTGCAGCTGGATCCGGCCCGGCCGACCGCTGCCATGATCCTCAGCAGTCTGCCCGGCGACGGGCTGATCGAGTTCGACGTGGAGGTGGAGGGCGGCGACGGCAGCGAGCAGGTGCAGCTCGACCTGGACGCGATCACCGTCTACGTGGCCCAGGCCCGCTACCCGGTTCCGCCGTCCGGGCGGTACGTGATGCTGGCCGACGGCCGCCCGGGCGACCATCTGCTCACCGCCCGGCTGGTGGTGGGCGACCCCGACTCGCAGGTGAAGGTCAGGGTCACGAACGTCACCATCGTCTCCTGGCCCGCGGCCGCCCCCGGCTTCACCTTCCGCCGCCTGGCCTGGACCACGTTCACCTCCGGCGCGCTCAGCGGCAGCGTGGCGACGGTGCTGGTAGGCGCCGGTCTGGCCGGGCTCCGGCGGCGCCTGCGGGGGCGCAGCCAGGGGTGAGGGCCGACCCGCGTTGCCAAGACCATGATCATGGTGCTGAAGTTCAGCCGACAGACAGACCAGGACGGGACAGAAACATGACTTCGGGTACCTCGGCCACCGGCGACACGGCGGCGGCACGGCAGGCCATCGACGAGGGGCGCACCGCGCTGGGCATCGAGCTGGGCTCGACGCGGATCAAGGCCACGCTGATCGACGAGTCCGGCCGGGCCCTGGCCTCCGGCTCCTCCACCTGGGAGAACCAGTTCGTCGAGGGGCTGTGGACGTACTCGCTGGAGGCCGTGCACGCCGGCCTGCGCGAGGCCTACGCCGACCTGACGGCCGAGGTCGCCCGGGCCTACGGAGTGACCCCGAGCACCTACGGCTCGCTCGGCGTCTCGGCGATGATGCACGGCTACCTCGCCTTCGACGCCGACGGTGAGCTGCTGGTGCCGTTCCGGACCTGGCGCAACACCAACACCGGGCCCGCGGCCGAGACGCTCTCGCAGTCGTTCGGGGTCAACATCCCGCTGCGCTGGTCGGTGGCGCACTACTTCCAGGCCCTGCTCGACAGCGAGGCCCACGTGGCCCGGGTGAGCTCGCTCACCACCCTGGCCGGCTACGTGCACAAGCTGCTCTCCGGCCAGAACGTGCTGGGCGTCGGCGACGCCTCCGGCATGTTCCCGATCGACGCGGCCACCGGTGGCTACGACGCCACGCTGCTGCAGCGCTTCGACGAGCTGGCCTCGGCGAAGGGCGCCCCGACCGGCCTGCTCGAACTGCTGCCGCCCGTGCTCCCGGCCGGGGCCGAGGCCGGCACCCTGACCGCCGAGGGCGCGGCCGTGCTCGACCCCAGCGGCACCCTGCAGCCGGGCGCCCCGCTGTGCCCGCCCGAGGGCGACGCCGGCACCGGCATGGTGGCCACCAACGCGGTGGCCAAGCGCACCGGCAACGTCAGCGCCGGCACCAGCATCTTCGCCATGGTGGTGCTGGAGCGCCCGCTGGCCAACATGCACCACGAGATCGACGTGGTCACCACCCCCGAGGGCCTGCCGGTGGCGATGGTGCACTGCAACAACGGCTCCAGCGAACTGGGCGCCTGGGTGGGCATCTTCGCGGAGTTCGCGGCCGCCCTGGGCGTCAAGGCCGAGTCCGACCAGATCTTCGGGGCGGTGCTCGGCAACGCGCTGGAGGCCGGTGACGGCGCCGACGGCCTGCTCGCCTACAACCTGCTCTCCGGCGAGCCGATCGCCGGAACCGACGAAGGACGTCCGTTGTTCGTGCGGACCCCCGGATCCCGGCTCACGCTGGCCGGTTTCGGGCGGGCGCAGCTGTACGGCGTGTTCGCCACGCTGAGCCTGGGCATGCGCATCCTGGCCTCCGAGGGCGTCGCGGTGGACACGATGTTCGCGCACGGCGGCCTGTTCCGCACCGGCGGTGTGGCTCAGCGGGTGCTCGCCGCCGCGGTCGGCTCCCCGGTGGCCGTGGGCGAGGGCGCCGGCGAGGGTGGCTCGTGGGGCATCGCCCTGCTGGCCGCCTACACCCGCGCGGTCAAGGACGGCTCGGCGGCCGGCCGTGACCTCGGAACCTGGCTGAACGAGACGGTTTTCGCCGCCACCGCGGTCGAGCCGGTGACGCCGTCGGAGCAGGACGTGGCCGACTACGCCGCCTACCTCGAGCGCTGGCAGGCCGGTCTGGCCGTGCAGCACGCGGCGATCAAGGCCATCAGCTGACCTGATCCGCCGGCACTGAGGGAGGGCACCGTCACGGTGCCCTCCCTCAGTGCTGCAACTTGTTCAGCCGCTTCTTGCTCAGCTGAAGCATCTTCTGCGCCGACCGGATCGAGTCGATGCTCCCGCCCTGGCGCACCTCCCGGGCCTCGGCCGCGCGCTTCTTCAGCCACTGCGCGTCGTTCTTCAGGTAGGCCCGCCGCTGCTGGTCGGAGCCGGCCTCGGAAAAGCGTTCTTTCTGCAGGGCATTGATCTTCTTGTCGGTGCTGACGACCTTCTTCAGGAAGCAGTTCGTCATCTCGAGGGTGTTGCCCTCGGGGTCGCACGCGCCGACCGGCGTGGTGAACGGCTCCTGAATCGGCTTGTATTCCAGCGTCCCAGCGGTCGAGACCTGGTTCTGCGCGCTCGCGCCGCCGGCCGTGGCCAGGGCGGTGCCGACGATCGCGGTGGTGGCGACGGCGGCGCCGGCCAGGGTCGTGACGCTGCGGTTGAAGGACGTGCGCATCAGTCTCTCCTCGAACGGGATGTGGTTCTTCGGAACACCTACTGAGATGCACCCCGGCCCGGAAAAGTTCAGAGTCGGCGCGGTCGTAGGTGTTCCTCGGCCCAGCGGGTGAGCTCGGTGAGGGCCGGGCGGATCGCCGCGCCGTGCTCGGTGAGCTCGTAACGCACCCGGATCGGCCGGCCGTCGAGCACCGTGCGGGTGACCAGGCCCAGCTCGACCAGTTCGACCAGCCGCTCGTTCAGCACCCGGTCGCTGATCCCGGGAATGCCCCGCCGTAGCTCGCTGAAGAACACCGGGCCCTGCAGCAGGGTGCTCCACACCACGCCCGTCCAGCGCTTTCCCAGCAGGGTCATGACCTGCGACAGCGGCTCGCTCAGGGTCTCGCACACGCCGCCCTCGCCGGCCGGGCCGAACAGCTGCGCCCCCTCGTCACCCAGGTCGCTTGACATGCCTCGTCACCTCAACTTACGTTTCACAAGTCACTTACAAAAAGTGAGTAGCAAACCTCTCTTCAAAGGATCCCACATGGACGTCGAGGCCCTGGAACGGCGCGTGCAGCAGCTGGAGGACCGGGAGGCGATCATCGCGGCGGTGGTCGAGTACGCCCGGGCGATCGACCGGGCCGACTGGCAGGCCTACGGCGACCTGCACACCGACCCGGTCCACATCGACTTCTCCGAGGCCGGGCTACCGCCGGCCGACTTCCCTCGCGAGCAGTTCGTCGGCTTCGCCGCCCAGAACCTCGAGACCTGGGACGCCCGCCAGCACCTGAGCACCAACCACCAGGTGCGGTTCGACGGCGACGACCGGGCGGTCTGCGCGTCGTACCTGTACGCCCAGCACTACCGCAAGGGTGAGCCGGTCTATCTGATGCGCGGCTGGTACGACCACCACCTGGTGCGGGTCGAGGGCGCCTGGTGGATCAGTGGCGTGGTTCAGCACATCAGCTGGCTCGAGGGAGCCCCCGAAACCCGATAAGGGTCACCAGGGCAGCGGGCCGTTCTCGTCGACGAAGGTCCCGGTCGGGCCGTCAGCGCCCAGGTCGGCCATGCGCACGACCACGCGGGCGCTCTCCCGCGGGTCACGCCCACCTTCGAAGCCCTCGGTCATGTCGGTGGTGGTGAAGCCGGGCTCCACGGCGTTGAACCTGATGTCGGTCTGGAACTTGGCGTACTGCATGGTGAGCATGGTGGCGGCGGACTTCGAGGCGCCGTAGATCGCGATGTTGAGCGGGAAGTCCGGGCCGGTGGTCACGCCGAACGAGCCGGCGGAGCTGGAGACGGTGACCACGTTCGGGTTGGCCGAGCGGCGCAGCAGGGGCAGCGCCGCCTCGGTGACCCGCACGATGCCGACCGCGTTCACGTTGAAGGTGCGCAGCGCGGAAGGACCGTCGAACGGCCCGAACTCCTGCACCCCCGCGTTGTTCACCAGGACGTCGAGCCGGCCCTCGGCCGCCTCGACGGTCTTGAACGCGGCGGCCACCGAGGCGTCGTCGGTGACGTCGATCGCCACGAAGTGGGCGCCGATCGAGTCGGCGGCGGCCTGACCGCGTTCGGCGTCCCGGGCGCCCAGGTAGACCGTGTGGCCGAGCTCGGTCAGCTGCTTGGCGGTCTCGAAGCCGATGCCCTTGTTGGCGCCGGTGATCAGGGTGATGGTCATACGTTTCCTCCTTGTCCAAGGGCCCCTGGGGGGGCGATGGGAAACGTACGAACCGGCCGGGGAGGCCAGCCAGGATCCTGAGGAGCCGGGGGCCTGGCAGGACCCCGGCTACCCGGCCCGGGCCGTCTTATGGTGGCCAGGTGAGTGAGACGACGAGTGGCCTCGGGGCCTTCCTGCGCGCCCGGCGTGAGCTGGTGACGCCGCAGCAGGCCGGGATCCCGGCCGTCGGGGTGCGGCGCACGCCCGGCCTGCGGCGCGAGGAGGTCGCGATGCTGGCCGGCATCAGCGCCGACTACTACCTGCGGCTGGAACGCGGGCGCGATCGCCGTCCCTCGGTGCAGGTGCTGGAGTCGATCGCCCGGGTGCTGCAGCTGAACGACGAGCACCTGGCCCATCTGCTCTCCCTGGCCGCCGAAGGCCCCCGGCACCGTCGTCGTCGCCCGCGCAAGGAGGTCGTGCCGCCCGGCGCGCTGCGCCTGCTGGACTCGCTGGTGCAACCGGCCTTCATCGAGGGCCGCTACCTCGACGTGCTGGCCTCCAACCGGCTGGCCCGGGCGCTGTCACCAGGACTGCAGGTCGGGCGCAACCAGCTGCGAGACATGTTCCTCGACCAGGCCGAGCAGGCGTACTACCCCTCCTGGGAGGCCATGGCCGAGTGCTACGTGGCCGGCTTCCGCAAGGCGGTGGGCAACGACGTCGACGATCCCCGGTTCATCGAGCTGACCGGCGAACTGTCGCTGGCCAGCCCGCTGTTCGGCCGGCTGTGGGCCCGGCACGAGGTGCGCGAGCAGACCGAGACCCTGCTGACGGTGAACCACCCGCAGGTCGGGCGGATCCGGCTGAACCGGGAACGGCTGAGCATCGACGGCTCCGAGGGGCTGCGGATGGTCGTGTACTACCCCGATCCCGCCTCGGGCGACGCCGACCGGCTCGCCCTTCTGGCCTCCGCGGACCTGCCCGTGACCAAGGCGACCTCGGCGCCATCGGCGCGTTGAATCGTCCTTAATTCGTAGTTCTGGCCCTCGCAGTGCTAGGAATTCCCATCCAATTGCTGGGGTGGGGGAGTAATGAAGCGTCGGATCGGGCTGGGCCTCGGGGCCGTGGTGGTGGTGCTCGCCCTGCTGGTCGGGCTGCTGTACGTCTGGCCGCTCGGCAGCGACCGGTTACGCAATGCCGAGCCGGACGTGCTGTCGTTCGAACTGGCCGCCAAGGCCGGAAACGTCGCGGTGGAAGAAGATACGGCGAATCCCCAGGTGCGCAGCGAGTGCCGCAGCATGCTGCGGGTGCACCCGCGCAAGACCGCGCGGGCGGTGCTCATGCTGCACGGCTACACCAGCTGCCCGAAGGACTACGCGGAACTGGCCGACGTCTTCTACGAGCGCGGGTACAACGTCTACGTGCCGCGCGAGCCGCACCACGGGCTGCAGGACGTGACCGAGGCCAGCCAGGTCGCTTCCGACGGGCTGGCCGACTACGCGGACGAGGCGCTGAACGTGGCGGCCGGCCTGGGCGAGGAGACCGGCGTGATCGGCCTGTCCGGCGGCGGGGTCCTGGCCACCTGGCTGGCCGAGTACCGCTCCGACGCGGTCAGCCGGCTGCTGGTGCTCTCGCCGTTCTACCAGCCCGCGGCCTCGCAGGCCCCGCCGTTCGTGGTGCGGCCCCTGATCGTTCTCTACGGCAACCGGGTGCTGCCCGACCGCACCGTCGGCGACCTGAACTTCACCCTCAGCGGCCTGGCCCAGTACCTGCGGGTGCGGCGCAACTACCGCGACGACCCGGTCAACGACCGGCTTCAGCACGTCGCGGTGGCGGTCTCGCACGCCGACCCCTACATCGACCTGGACGTGGCCACCGACATCCCGACCGGGATCGCCGAGGCCAACGACCTGAAGGTGGCCACCCACGAGTTCCCGGAGCAGGAGGCCCTGCCGCACAACATCGTGCGCCCGGACTACCTGGGGGAGCGGGCGGACGAGGTGAACGAGCTGTACGTGGAGCTCTACGAAGGCTGAACAGCTGGGCAGACGGTCCCGATGGCGCACGGGAACTCAGGACCCCGTAACCTACGTTGGCGTAGGTTCACCCCCCTTCACGAAGGAGTTCGCGTGCCCGACCCGTCGATCTGGGCAGGTTCCTACGGACCAGGAGTCCCGCTCCACCTCGAGTACGGCGACGAGACCCTGGTCGACCAGCTCGAGAACACGATCGGGCGCTTCGGCGACCGCCCGGCCCTGGAGTTCCTCGGGCGTTCCACCAGCTACACCGAGTTCGGCGACCAGGTGGCCCGGGCCGCCGAGGGCCTGCGTGGGCTCGGGGTGCGCGCGGGCGACCACGTGGCCCTGCTGATGCCTACCTGCCCGCAGCACCTGGTGGCCTTCCACGCCGTGCTGCGCCTCGGCGCCACCGCGGTCGAGCACAACCCGCTGTACACCACCGGCGAGCTGAAGAAGCCGTTCGCCGACCACCAGGCGAAGGTGGCCCTGGTCTGGGACAAGGCGGTGAAGACGATCGCGCCGATCCTGCGCGATCCGCAGATGGCCCTGCAGACCGTGGTCACCCTGGACATGACCCAGGACCTGCCGCTGGCCAAGCGGCTGGCGCTGCGCCTGCCGGTGGCCAAGGCCCGTGCCACCCGCGAGGAGATGACCGCCGCGGCCCCCGGGTTCCCGAAGTTCGCCGACCTGGTCAAGGCTGCCCCGCTGGACCCGGCCCATCCCCGGCCGGGCGCCGACGACGTGGCCCTGCTGCTGTACACCTCGGGCACCAGCGGCACCCCCAAGGGCGTCCCGCTGCTGCACCGCAACGTGGTCGCCAACTGCGCCCAGGGTGTGGCGTGGGTACCGGAGCTCAAGTACGGCCAGGAGCGATGGCTGTCGTCGCTGCCGATGTTCCACGCCTACGGCCTGACGGTGGGCCTGCTGTGCGGTATCCGGGCCGGCGCCGAGCTGGTGCTGCTGCCCAAGCCCGACACCGCGCTGATGGTCGACGCGCTCAAGCGCCGTGAGCCCACCTTCGTGCCCGGGGTGCCGCCGATCTACCGGCGCATCCTGGAAGAGGCCAAGCGGCGCGGAGTCTCGATGCAGAGCATGCGCTTCTCCATCTCGGGAGCCATGGCGCTGCCGGCCGAGCTGGTCCAGGAGTGGCAGAGCGCCACCGGCGGCTCGCTGGTCGAGGGCTACGGCCTGACCGAGACCGCCCCCCTGGTGATCGGCAACCCGATGAATCAGCCCCGCCCCGGCTCGATCGGTGTCCCCGTGCCGGACACGCTGGTACGCATCGTCGACCCGGAGAACCCGGGCCAGGAAGTGCCTCTGGGCGAGCGCGGTGAGCTGGTGGTCAAGGGCCCGCAGGTGTTCGGCGGTTACCGCGACCGGCCCGAGGAGACCGCCGAGGTGCTCGACGCCGACGGCTGGTTCCGCACCGGCGACATCGTGACCATGGCCGAGGACGGGTACATCTCGGTGGTCGACCGGATCAAGGAGGTGGTGATCGTCGGCGGCTTCAACGTCTACCCCAGCGAGGTGGAGGAGGTCCTGCGCTCCCACCCCAGCGTGCAGGAGGCGGCCGTGGTGGGCGTGCCCGACGAGGACGGGCACGACGAGGTGGTGGCCGCGGTGGTGGCCGCCGAGGGCCAGTCGATCGACCAGGACGCCCTGGGGGCCTTCCTGCGTGAGGAGCTGACCCGCTACAAGGTCCCGCGCCGGTTCGTGCCGGTGGAGAAGCTGCCGGTCAACCCGATGGGCAAGGTGCTGCGCCGCGAGGTCGCCGATCTGGTGAAGAAAAGCTAGGCGTTCACGCACACTGGAGCGATGAGGACCTCGCCCGAAGAGCTCGAGGCGGCGCTCCCGGCCGAGGCGCTGCGGGCGGACGACGCGTGGTGGCCGAAACCGGCCCCACGCCCGTTCCGGCACGTGGTCGGCGCGCGCACCCTGCCCCCGCAGCAGTGGCTGCGCCCTCGGCCGCTGGATGCGCCGTTGGTGCGCTGGCGCCGGGCGCTGCTCGATGCCGAGGGCGAGCGGGCGTTCGCAGCGTTGCCGGGCACCGAGGTCGCCGGGCAGGTGCTGCTCGACCTGCTGCGCCCGATGCTGGGTGAGGAACCGGATCCGCCCTCGCCGTCGGGGCATCCGCTCGACGTGGCCGGGCGGCTGGTGGCCGAGGACCTGTGCCTGGTGGACATCGGCGACGGCCGCCCCCGGCTGGTGGGCGCCAGCCTGGCCATGCCGAACCGCTGGCTGCTGGCCGAGAAGCTGGGCCAGGACATGGTCGGGATCCACGTGCCGGTGCCCGGTTACGCCGACCAGCTCTCGGCCGCGGTGGACAAGTTCCTCACCTCGCTGCGGGAGAACCGCATCATGACCCGGGCCAACTGGGCGATCACCGACGACCCGCGCCTGTACCAGCCGGCCGCCGATTCCCGCGCCCGGCAGGGGATCCGGGTGCGCACCGGGCAGGAAGCGGCCGAGGCCCTGCATGTTCGGGTGGAGTACCAGACCCTTCGCCTGCTTCCGGCGCCGGCTCGCAACAGCGTGCTGTTCACCATTCGCACCGCGCACGAACCGCTCTCGGCGCTCGCCGACCGTCCGGCGGTGGCCGCCGACCTGGCCTCCACGATCGAGGTCATGCCCGCGGCCGACCTGGAGTACAAGGGTGTGCTGCCCTATCGCGATCCGGTTCTGGCCTTGTTGCAGCAGTTTTCGAACAATGGACGGGTGTAGCGCACCGATCGCTCGGGGGAGGCCGCGCTACAGTCCGGCCGCGCGCACGGCGGAGTGGAACGCGGCGGCCCAGTCCAGCAGCTCGGCCCGGTCACGGGCAGCGCTGGACGAGGCCAGGAAGACGTGGTCCACCCCGGCCTCGGCCAGCGCGGCCACGTCCTCCGTGAGCTGCTCGAAGTCGCCTGCGTAGGCGGCCCGCCCGGCGGTGGTGACCCGCTCGAAGTCGCGCTTGATCACCTGGGTGATGCAGCCGATCTCGCCCGGGTCGCGCCCGTGGTCGGCGGCCGTCTGCCGTAGCTGGGTGAGCTGGGTGCCGATCTGTGCGGGCGTGAGGTTGGTCGGGAGCCAGCCGTCGGCGCGCCGGGCGATCCGGTCCAGCGCCCTGCCCCGGCCGCCACCCAGCACCACCGGGATCCGGCGGGCGGGCTTGGGCCCGACGGTGGCCGGCGTTATCTCGTAACGCTCGTTGTGGAACTTGACCGGGTCCGGGCCCCACACCGCCTCGGCCACGTCGAGGAACTCGTCGAGGGCGGCGCCCCGCTCGGCGAACGGCCGCGGCGCGGTGGCCTGGTACTCGTCGATCGACCAGCCGGTGCCTAGCCCGGCGATCAGCCGGCCGCCGATGATCTCGTCGACGCTGGCCAGGGTCTTGGCCAGGCGCACGGGCAGGTGCAGGGGAGCCACGAGCACGTTGGTGCCGAGCTCGATGCGCGAGGTCACGGCCCCGGCGGTGGTCAGCACGGTCAGCGGCTCGGGGGCGTCGCGGTAGTAGTCCGGCCAGGGCACGTCCGGCATCTGGAACAGCCCGTGGGCCCCGCTCCCGCTCTGGTCTTCGGGCACCAGCAGACGCTCGAACGCCCAGGCGCTGTCCAGCCCGATCTCCTCGTAGCCCCGGGCCACCGCGGCGACGTCGGTGCGCAGGTCGTACCAGTGCAACTGCGGAAGGCTCATCCCGAGCTTGATCACCAGCGGCTCCTCCTGACCGGGGACGGAAGCCGCAGGCTATCCGGAATGTCCGGAATTCTGAACGGTGGCCGGAGCACAGGGTCGTTCGCCCCGCTCCGCAGCCCGGGAGGCGACGTCCCGGTCCGAACAGAACCCCGTGAGCCGGCGCTTCAGACACAGAAGCCCGACCAGTCGTCCATCGGTATCGACCACTGCCCGCCGCCGCTGCCCAGCCGCCACCAGCACCTGCCGCGCCTCCTCGGCCGAGAGGGAAGCGCTGAGCGTGCGCTCCTGCAGGCTGGCGTGGGCCAGTGCGGCGCCGGCGGCGGCGTCTGCGAGATCGTCGCGCACCAGGGTGCCGGCCAGTCGCTCGTCCGCCTCCACCAGCAGCAGCATGTGCACGTGGTCGTCGTCGAAGGCGGCCCTGGCCTGGGCGACGGTGGCCCCGGCAGGCAGGGTCTTGGGCCGCTGCAGCAGCACATCGGCCACCAGCAGACCGACGAGTTCGCCGGGCGCTCGGGTACTGCCGGTACTGCCGGTACCGCCCGCCATCGCTTCCACATCCTTCACAGACCGGTGTGCCCTCCCAGCATGACCTGAGAGGGCACTTCCCGTCCTGGCGGGGGTCGGTTGTGCGTCAGTTGCGGAAGGTGAAACTGTCCAGATCCACGAAGTCCGAGGGCTGACCCGACTTGAAGGTGAGGTAGACGTCGTGGTTGCCGGTGACCCCGGACAGGGCTCCGGGCACGTCCCGGTAACTCGTCCAGCCACCGGTGTTGCCGACCGCGATGGTGGAGACCGGGGCTGCGGTGGCACTGTCCAGTCTGACCTCGATCAGCCCGCTCACCCCGCTCGCGGCTCCCGAGGCGACCCGGGCCACGAACGTGCGGGCCGGGTTGGTGCCGAAGCGGACGCCCTTGTACACGGCCTGGTCGCCGTTGGAGATGTAGCCGAGCTTCACCCCGTCGACCACCTGTGTGCCGGACTGGCTGTCGAAGCTCTCGGCCTGGATGGTGCCGTAGGCGTCGCGGCTACCGCCGGTGGGCGGTGGGGTGGTGGGTGGCGGGGTGGTGCCGCCGTTCTTCTGCGAGACGGTGACGTAGTCGACGATCATCGGGACGCCGGAAGCGGTCTGCGCGGTCGGGGGACCGGGCCAGCTGCCGCCGACCGCCACGTTGAGGATCAGGAAGAAACCGTGGTGGGTGGCGTTGTTCCAGGTCGTCGCGTCCATCTGATTGGCGTTGACGGAGAAGAACTGCTGGCCGTCGACGTACCAGCGCAACTGTTCCGGTGAGGTGCTGCGGTCGAGTTCCACGGCGTAGGTGTGGAATCCGGCCTGGGGTGAGGGGTTCAGGTTGGCCCGGCTGCCGCTGAGGCCGCTGAACTCGTTGCACGGGCCGCCGGGGGCGACGCCGCAGTGCAGGGTGCCGTAGACGGTGTTCTGGCCGTTCACGTTCTCCAGCACGTCGATCTCGCCGACGCCGGGCCAGTTGGTGTAATTGCCGCGGAAGGCCTCACCCAGCGACCAGAATGCCGGCCAGATGCCCTGCGCCGCAGCGCCGGTGACGTTCGGCAGCTGGATGCGGCTCTCGAACCGCACCACACCGCCGGCCGGGGCCGCGAAATTGGTGCGCTGCGTCTCGATCCGGGCCGACGTCCAGTTGCCGGCCGAGTCCCGCCGGGGCGTGATCCGCAGATTGCCGCTGCCGTCCAGACTCACGTTCTGGGTGCTGTTGGTGTGGTAGGCGATCTCGCCGGTGCCCCAGTTGGCGGCGCCGCCGGGGTAGTTGTGGCCGATGTCGAAGATCCAGTTGGCCGAGGAGGGAAGGGTGTTCGCCGAGCCGTTGAAGTCGTCGCTCCAGACCGTGGTGAAACCGGCCGGCGGCGAAGGAACGGCAGCGGTGGCCATGGATGCCCCCAGTCCCAGCGACGATGCGATCAGGACCGAGCTTACGGCTGTGGCGAGGAGGTTTCTACGTTTGGGCATGGTGATCCTCTACGTCGAGTTTCACGATGGTGAAAGGGCGCCCGGCCGGCCCCCCGCCGGACCGGGCGCCCGCCGGACTAGCTCAGGCCGTTGGCAACGGCCTTGGTCAGTTCCGCGTTGGACGTGTCACCGGAGAGGTCCCAGAAGAACGACCCGCCCAGGCTCTGCTGCTTGGCGTAGGTCATCTTCCCGGCGATGCTGGCCGGCGTGTCGTAGCTCCACCAGTTGCTGCCGCACTTGGCGTAGGCGGTGCCGGCGACCGTGCCCGTGGCCGGGCAGCTGTTCTTCAGGACCTTGTAGTCCTCGATGCCCGGCTCGTAGGTACCCGCGGCCGGCCCGGTGGCCGATCCGCCCGGAGCCGCCTGGGTCACGCCGGTCCAGCCGCGACCGTAGAAACCGATCCCCAGCAGCAGTTTCGAGCTGGGGATGCCCAGGCTCTTGAGCTTCTTGATCGCGGTGTCGGAGTCGAAGCCCGGGTTCGGCGCTCCGGTCCAGCCGGTGAGCGGGGAGTGCGGCGCGGTCGGGCCGTCCGCGTCGAAGGCGCCGTAGAAGTCGTACGTCATGGGCAGGTACCAGTCCACGTACTGGGCGGCCCCGGCGTAGTCGGCCTTGGAGATCTTGCCGCCGGGCGTGCCGTCGGCGGTGATCGCGGAGGTGACCAGGTCCTTCCCGAACTCGGTGCGCAGCGCCTGCATCAGCTTGCGGTAGGCGTCGAAACCGCTGGTGTCGGTGCTCAGACCGGTGGCGTTGGGGTACTCCCAGTCGATGTCGATGCCGTCGAACACGTCGGCCCAGCGCGGGTCCTCGACCAGGGCCCGGCACGACTTGGCGAATCCGGCCGGGTCCTGCGCCGCCTGACCGAAGCCGCCCGACCAGGTCCAGCCGCCGAACGACCAGATCACCTTCAGGTTGGGGTGCTTCTTCTTCAGCTGGCGCAGCTGGTTGAAGTTACCGGCCAGCGGCGAGTCCCAGGCGTCGGCCGTGCCGCTGACCGAGTCGGCCGCGGTGAACGTCTTCTGGTAGTCGGCGTAGGCGTCGCCGATCACGCACTTTCCGCCGGTGACGTTGCCGAAGGCGTAGTTGATGTGGGTCAGCCGGGCCGCGGCCCCGCTGGTGTCCAGCGCCTTGACCTGGAAGTTGCGCTGGTAGGTGCTCCAGTTGGTGTAGTAGCCGATCACCTTCTTGCCGTTGGTGCTCGGCGGGGGAGTGGTGGTCGGCGGCGGAGTGGTGGGCGGAGTGGTCGGGTCGGTGCCACCGCAGGCGCCGTTGTCCACCCACACGTTCTGGGCGTTGTTGCCCGGGATGTCGCCCTGCGTCCACCATTTCGCGGTCCAGGTGTGACCCTGGTAAGTGACCACGTTGCCGCCGACGTAGGCGACGTCGCGGACCCAGTTCGGGCCGGTGCAGGCCGCGGCGGCCCGGGCGGTGGGGGTGGCGGCCTGTGCGCCGGCCGGGACGAGGGTGGCGATCAGGCCCACCGTTGCAGTGGCCGCAAGGCAGGCAGCAGCCAGTCGAACACGTTTCATGAGTTTCCCTTCAGGGCGGGAGACATGATTAGTGAGGAGGGTTTACATATTGCTCCCACAAGGTTACAAGCCGTCTTCACAAAAAGGGAAGTAGGCAGATTGTTGCGATCTGTTGACGGCGCCCTGGGATGCTGGCTGCATGAAGCCGGCCCGCGTCGTCGAAGCCGTTCTGCTCGACCTGGACGGCACCCTGCTCGATCACCGGGCCGCGGCCCGGGTGGCCTTTTCGGGCGCGTGCCGACACTGGGTTCCCGCGGCGGCCGTCGGTGAGGCGCTGGAATTCTGGCGGTCTCTGGAGAAAGTGCACATGCAGAGATATCTCGCCGGGGAATTGAGCTTCGCGGAACAGCGCCGGGCCCGGATGCGGGATTTCCTGACGGCCTACGGTGCTGCGGTCGATCACCTCGACGAGAAATTCGCGATCTATCTCGGTGAGTACGAACGGGCCTGGCGGCCGTTCGAGGACGTGGCCGAGGTGGTGCCCAAGCTCGGGCGGGCGGCAGTGCTCAGTAACGGCGACCGGGCCCAGCAGCGCGCGAAGATGGTTCGCCTGGAACTCGATTCACGGATGCCACTGCTGGTTCCGGCTGACGTCGGAGCGGCCAAACCGGCCGCGGCCAGCTTCCTGGGCGCGTGCGGGCGACTGGGCTGGGACCCAACCCGGGTGCTCTACGTCGGCGACGACCTGGCCACCGATGCCGAGGCTGCGGCGGCGGCCGGGCTGGTGGGCTGTTGGCTGGACCGTGACGGCTCGGAAGAGGCTGCCAGGCCGGAGGTCACGGTGATTCACAGCCTGCGGGAACTACCGGCACTGATCAGCTGATGACCGACCTGATCCACCGGCGCTGCTGTGCGATCGAGGCGGCGCCGGCCATCTTCTCGCGGTCCGAGCCCCAGAAAACGCCCACGAGCTTCTGCTTGCCCTTGGGCGCGACCGTCATGACCGGCCCGCCCGAGTCACCGCCGGCCGGGATGCCGCGCACCTTGGTGGCGCAGAAGTCCTTGCCGGCCGGGCTGGCGTAGTACTCGCAGCCCTCGGTGCGGGGTGAGCGCACCACCAGGTCGGCCTGGCGCAGATTGTTGGCCTGGCACTTGTTCTCGTCGTCGGTGCAGGTTGCGCCCCAGCCGTACACCCGCACCGGCTGCCCGGCCTTCACCTTGGCCGTGGACAGCTGGGCCGGCTTCACGCCCTTCATCTTCTGCACCTTGATCATCATGACGTCGGCGCCGTCCGGGTTGGCCACCCGGCTGCCCCGGACCACCCGCACCGTGGTGCCCTTGAGCTGGTTCAGGTTGCCCACCTGGTAGGTGATCCGGCGGTCGGCGACCGGGGCGTCGGGCTGGTCGAAGAAGCAGTGCGAGGCGCTGATGATCCACTGGTTGCTGACCGCCGTGCCGGTGCAGTGTGGCTTGCCGTCGACCATCATCCGCACCGCCCATGGCCCGTACGTGCTCTTCTTGCCGTCGATCACCGCGTGCGCCGACCCCGGGGCGGCCACCAGCCCGGCCATCGCCATCGCCACCGTTGCCAGGGCCGTCCTGCCGTACCGCTTCATCAACCTGCTCCTGTCCGCTTCACCGTCTGCCGGAAGGTGAGATGCAGCGAGCGGCCGGTTTGTTCGAAAGTTTCTCCGGCGGGCGCCGCCCGCGTCCTCGTGCCTGAAGTCCCGAGCCACTTCCACCTGCTGAGTACTACGCGAACCGGCCCAGGCACATCGCTACGGCAAGGCTGGGTCTGGAGATCAGGGATGGTGATCCTCGCCAGGCGCCGACGATCCATAAAGTTCTGAGCCCTATGTCTGCTCGATCGTCTCGGCCATCGAAAGTGGAACCATCATGTCCGGCGGCTTGAGCGTCCTCCGTGGGCCCTTCCCGTCTCACACATGGCCCGCCGTCGGCACACGTGTTCCCGAGCTCTCGCCGAAAACACCACTCTTCATCTCCAGTACGAGTTCGAGCCGCCATCCCCGTGACGGGTCAGAACCAGTGCAGGCAGTGCGGCAGACGGTCGCTGCGGAAGAGGACGTCGGCCCGGGCGGCAGCATCGTCGGTGTGGCTCTGGATGTGGCCGGCCCGGACAAGCGTGCTCGGGGTGGTGCCGCCCAGGTAGATGGCGCCCAGGTCGCGCACGTCGAGGGTGAGGTCGGGTGGGAGGTCGGTGGGCTCGCACTCGGCCTTGCCGTCGCGGACGTGCAGGCGGTAGCGGCCCTGCTTTTCCAGGAACGGGTCGTGCACGTCGAGGACCAGTTCGCCGTCGTGAAACCAGCCGCGGGCGGTGAGGGCCCGGGGGATGTCGAGCAGACGCACCCAGAGCCAGTCGGTGACCTTGCCGACCCGTCCGGCCCTCAGGTCGGCCAGTTGCCAGCGCAGTGGGTGCTCGGGCGGGACGTGCCGGAAGACCACCGAGGTGAACAGGTCGTGATCGAGCAGGTAGCGGGCCAACGTGGTGAACACCTGGTCGCTGGGGGCGACGATCTCGTCCACCTTCAGCGACGAGCCCTCGCCACGCGCGTAGCTGGCGTAGCCGTCGGCCAGACCGTCGGCATCCCGGTGAAGCGCGATCAGGCGGGGCTGGGGGGCGATGGGCGGCTGCCCGGCTCGTAAGGACCACCAGCGGTGCGGCCGGGACAGGGCGCCGGGCTGCTGGCGGCGGTAGCGGTCGTACACGTCTTCCAGGATGGGCAGGCACTCGGCGCTGGGCAGCAGTTCGATCGAACCGCGGTTGGGATCAGTCCCACCGGCCCTCGGAGGGGCGAAGGCGTTCTCGTGCCGTCGCACCGTGAGTTCGGCCTCGTAGGTGGCGGTTCCGTAGCCGAACCGGCCGTAGATGCCCGCCTCCGAGGCCAGCAGCACCGACAGGAACTCGCCGCGCTCACGCAGGTCGGTCAGCTGGTGCCGCATGATTGCGCTGAGCACGCCACGCCGGCGATGGGTGGGCAGAACACCGACGGCGGTCACCCCGGCCGCCGGCGCGATCCTTTCACCCGGCAACGTGAGCTCGAAGGGGTAGGAACCGGCGGTGCCGACCGCCTTGCCTTTCGGCGTGAAGGCCAGCAGGCAGCGTTCCGGCTCCAGAGCCGACCACCAGAGCCCGCCGCCGTCGACCGGGGCCTCGGGCAGTCGCGCGAAGGCCGAGTGAACGGTGTCGACGAAGACCTGGAAGTTCTCCTCGGTCGTGGCGCGAATCTCCATTGCGGCCGGTATCTCCTCGTTGTCGGCGGGGTCCTCCGCAGACAGTGCAGCGTCCTCGCTCACTGGGGCAAGCCGATTCGGGCACAGGTAGGCTTCGCTACCGAGGCTGGGAGGATCGCGGATGACCGACGCATCGCAAAGGCTTGCCGAGCTGCTGACGGGCAGCACCACCGACCAGGCGCTGGAGTTGTTCGACTCGCTGCCCGCGGTCGGGCTGGATCAGCTGATCGGCCAGTGGCGGGGCACGGGGCTGCGCACCGGCCACGTGTTCGACGGTCAGCTGGAGGCGGCCGGCTGGCGGGGAAAGAACTTTCACAGCACTGAGGACGTCGATCCGCTCGTTTTCGAGCAGGGTGGCCGTCCGTTTCGGGTCAACCCTTCTCTGCTGCCACTCGGGGCGGGCGTGCGCTACCCACAGTTGCTCGGGCGGCCTGCCGTGATGCGCACCAGCGGCCGTCTGCTGCCGCTGCTGAAGACCTCGAAACCCCAGGCACGGCTGCGCATGGTCGAGTACCGGGGCGTGGTGACGGGGTCGATGGTCTACGACGCACTGCCGATCATCGACCACTTCCGTCCGGTCGACGCCGGCACGCTGCTGGGGGCGATGGACATGCGTGGGCTGCCCGAGCCGTTCATGTTCGTGCTGCGCCGCTCGGCCGACTGATCCGAGACGCCGGATCCGAGCCGGCTGAGTGGGGCGGCCGGATCTGGGCTGGCTGAGTGGGTGGCTGGGTTCGGGCTGGCTGAGTGGGTGGCTGGGTTCGGGCTGGCTGAGTGGGTGGCCTGGATTTGGGTTGGCTGGGTGGGGGGCTGGGTTCGGGCTGGCTGAGCGGGGTCGCCGGATCTGAGCCGGCTGAGCGGGGGCGGCCGCGGTGGCGGCCTCTGCGGAAAGCTGGGAACATGACGAATCCCAGTGAGCCCACGGCCAGCCCGACCGAGCCGGCCGGTCTGGACCAGGAGGTTGCCCTGCAGGACGAGCGGGAAGCCCTGCGCAATTCGACCGGTACCGCCGACGACGAGCGGGACGTGCTGATCGACGACAAGCAGCCTGGCGAGTCCTCCGAGCAGTAGCTTGCGGCTCAGGGGCTCAGGGGCTCAGGGGCTCAGGGGCTCAGGGGCTCAGGCGGCTTAGCGGGTCAGGGGCTTAGCGGCTCAAGGGGGCTCAGGAGCTCAAGCGGCTCAAGCGGGTCAGGGGAGGCGTTCGCGCAGTACGGCCAGCAGGTCCTCGCCGTGCGGTGAGCCCAGTCCGGTGTTGGCGTCCCAGCCGGGGCGGGCCGCGTAGCCGCCGTTGTCCCCGTTGATCACGTCGCGGAACCCGGCGGTGACCGAATTGGCCTGCAGGTCCTGGTAGATCAGGGGCTGGAGCAGGCCCAGCGGCTGGCCCAGCGACTGGGTGAGCCGGCAGATCAGGGCCGCCCACAGCGGGGTGGCCGCGCTGGTGCCGCCGACGCAGATCTGCCGGCCGCCCAGTAGCACCTGGTAGCCGGTGTTGTTGTCGGCGTTGGCCGCTACGTCGGGCACGCCCCGTCCGGGGTCGTCGCTGCCCGAACGCTTGGGCACGTCGGCCGCCGCCTGCCAGTCGGGCAGGTCGAACACGCCGCTCACCCCGCCCCCGGTGGCGCTGGAGGTGCCGGTGTTCCAGGTGGTCTCGGCGTGGATGGTGTTGGTCTGCACGTCGGCGATCAGCGTGGTGCCCCCACAGGCCAGCACGTACGGGTCGGAAGCCGGGAAGTTGACGTGGTGGCCGCCGTCTTTCATTCCACTGACGCTGCCGGTGTCGCCGCTGGCCGCGCAGACGGTGATGCCCAGCGCCGCCGCGTCTTCGAACAGGTCGTGCATGGCCAGGGCCAGTTGCCCGGAGTAGGTGATCTCCGGCGAGCCCCAGCTGAGGCTGATCGCGGTGGGCGCCGGCGTGGCGTGGATGGCCGCGCGCAGCCCCAGCAGGATGCCCTGGCCGTTGTTGCGGGTGACGTAGTTCAGGATCTGCGCGCCCGGCGCCAGGGCACCCGAGATCTGCAGGTCGAGCGTGACCTCGAGGTCGAACTTGGTGGCCGGACCGGTGGGCGGTGAGATGTCGGCGCCGTCGACCGAGATGTGGGTGATGCTCGGCGGGGTCAGGCCCAGGCCGGTGAAGTAGGCCTGCAGGTCTTCGGGATGGCAGTTGCCGCCCAGCGACACCACGGCCAGCCGCTGCCCGGTGCCGTCCATGTCGGCCGGAAAGCGGTACAGGCGGCCGAGTTCGATGGGGGAGTAGACCGAGTTGGGCTCGCCGTCGGGGGTGTAGAACTCGGGGCGCGCGACGGGCTGCGTCTCCAGCCCGACCACCGACAGCACCACGCCGTCGAGCTCGGCCGGCAACAGCAGGTCGCCGGCCAGGCGCCGGTAGTGCACCGGACCGGGCCGGAACGGGTCTTCACCCTCGAACAGCCGCAGCGAAGCGCCGAAGACACTGGTCAGCGCGGCCAGACCGGCCTCCACGGTGACCAGCCGGTCGCCCGCGTCGGTGACCTCCAGCCCCCGGGCGCCCAGCACATCCTTGACCAGCTGCACATCGTCCGGAGCAGCGCCGTACTGGGCGGCGAGCTCGTCGAGAGAGATGACGGCGGGAGTCTCCAGGAGTGCATTGGGCAGCGGAGCCCGTCTGCGCAGCAGCAGCGTGAGCCGGGCCGGAGCGTCGGGGTCGGGCTCCCGGTCGAGTGGGTGTTCGGGCAGCCACTGCTGACCGGCCCCGCCGCTCAGAACAACCCTGTTCTGCTTCGTCCCCATGGTTCCCCCCCAGGCTCGACGCGTCGTTCTCATTCTGCTCAGATGGGGTGTAGGGGACAAACGGGTTGACCGATCGGGCAGTGACTAGTTCTCGGAGCAACTGCTCGCCCGCAAGGGGGTGACACGCCGGGTTCTTCCCGGGGTGGCCGATTTGGTTCGGGCGGGGTAACTTTCTGCTTGGCCGCCGTGAAGGTGATCCGGCGCCAATCCTTCTTGCTGTGCAGTGCTGCCGCTTTGCGTGCTTGCTGCGCGAATCCCACCTGTAGATCAGGGCGCTCAGCCCTACCTCGAACCAGGAGTCACATCTCATGAACTGCCTTGACTGCGCTCTCCAGAACGGTCTGCAGGCAACCGCTTTCGGTTGCTGCCGACACTGTGGCGCGGCGATCTGCCTCGACCACGCCACCGTTGTCACCCCTCGGGCCACCCCGGTCGGCCTGATGCCGGCGCAGCCGCAGCGCCGCACGGTCAGCTGCCTCGACTGCACGCCGCGCCCGCACGGGCTCACTCCGGCCGCCCAGATCGTCGGTCAGCGGTCTGCCGAAGTGTTCGCCCCGGCCTGACGCCCGCTCTCCCAGACTGCACGACCCGGGGCACGATCTGCGGTAATCAGTGCTGCTGGGTCGGCCGAAGTGGAGTTCGGGCCTGCCGGTAGGGCCCGGCTGCTAGCTTCGGCCCATGACGGACGTGACAAATCCGGACAAGACGCTCGGAGATCTCCTGGCCCTGGAGCTCTACTCCGACCAGAACGTGCTGGTCGGAGGGGGCCGGGTTCGGGCCTGGGGCGATGCGCGGGGCGGCGGTCTCACGGCTCGCCAGGCCAACCCGGCCGCGCGCCCGATCCGGGTGGCCGGTGCTCTGAACCAGCACCCCGCCGTTCGTTTCACCACGCCGCAGGCCGATCTGGCCGACTGCTTCCTGGGCATTCCTGACGCCCCGGAGCTGAATCCGGGCAAGGGGCCGTTCCGGGTGCTGGTGGTGGCCCGCAACCGCAGCATGGAGACCACGGGTCCGCGGAACACGTTCCTGTACAAGGGAAACGGCATTCACGGTTCCACTCCGGCCGGGTACTCGATGTACCTGGAACGCATCAGCCCGGCCTCGATGGGCACCGTCTTCCGGGTGCGCGATGTCACGGGCAACGCCGGGGCGCGCACGCATCGCGAGACCACCGCGCGGGGGCTGGGGGCGGTGCGTCTGTACGAGCTCGCTCTGACCGGGCAGGATGTGCGGGCCGCGTTGGACGGCGACTTCGCTGCGAAAATCGTTGCCGGTGGCGGCGGTACCGACAACTCCGGCTACGCCGCCTCGGTCACCACCTCAGCACCCCTGCGATTGGGTGGGGTGAACCGGGGTGTTGATCTTTTCGCTGTCCTGGTGATCAAAGGTGCGGTTACCGAACGACAGCTCACCGACGTCCGTACGTATTTGGCCTCTCGCTACTCGATCCCGGTGGTGCCGGCCGCCGTGGCCCCCGCCGGGCCGGAGCAGACGAAGGTCATCTCCACGGTCGAGGGTGGCCGGGCCCGGATTCCGGCGATCGTGCGCTGCGCCGACGACTCCGTGGTGATCTTCGCCGAGCACCGCTGGGACGGCGACGCGGACTCCGGCCACATCGGTCTGGTCGCCCGGCGTTCCACCGACGGTGGGAAGAGCTGGGGCGAGCAGATCACGGTGGTGGACGACGGTGAGAACACCCGTGGTAACCCGGTTCCCGTTCTCGACCGCAGCACCGGGCGGCTGCATCTGCTGCTGACCGGCAATCTCGCCACCGACAACGAGGTGGAGATCAACGACGGGACGGCCGAAGACACCCGCCGCGTCTACCGCACCTTCTCCGACGACCACGGAGTCACCTGGGCGCCGGTGCGAGAGATCACCGACAGCACGAAAAAGCCCTCCTGGCGCTGGTACGCAACCGGGCCCGGTGGGGCCCGGCAACTGGCCGGCGGTCGTCTTCTGGTGCCCTGCAACCATTACGACCCGGCGCGTTCGGCCTACCGCAGCCACGCGATCTACTCCGACGACCACGGCGAGACCTGGCAGCTGGGCGGCATCGTGCCCACCGACAACACCAACGAGATCCAGGCCACCCAACTGCGCGACGGCACCCTGCGGGCCCACGTGCGCTGGGCCGCCGACAACAACCCGCCGGGCTGGAAGTACGTCACCACCAGCACCGACGAGGGCCTGACCTGGAGCCCGGCCACCCCGGAGTACAGCCTGCCCTCCACCCCGGTGCAGGACGACCTGATCACCCTGCCGGACGGGCGTCTGGTGGCGACCAACCACCAGGACTTCACCGGTCGCTACAACCTGGCGATCAGCACCTCACCCGACGACGGCCGGACCTGGCCCGCCTACACGGTGGTGAGGGAAGGTGCGGTGGGTGACGGCGCCGGTTACGCCGACCTGGAATCGCTGGGCGGCAACCGGATCGCCGCGGTCTGGGAGGCCGGGCGGCAGATCTCGGTGCAGTTGTTCGACGTGGTCTGAGCCGGGCCTCAGGCGCCGGACTCGCGGGCTACCCAGTCGGCCAGCACCTGGGCGCAGGCGGCCACGGTCTCCGGCCAGGTGCGGGTGGAGTTCTCGTCCGCGTCGTCGCTGACCTGCTTGATCAGCCGCACCGGCAGGCCCAGTCGCTGGGCGGCGGCGGCCACCGCGTAGCCCTCCATGTCGACCAGGTGGGCGCGCTGGGCCAGGGCGTCCCGCTGGGCGCCGTCCGCCACGAAGGTGTCGCCCGAGGCCAGGGTGATGTCCCCGGGGGCCGAGAGGTGGATCGGCGCTCCGTAGGTGTTGCCGGTGAGCCGCAGCAGCAGGTCGGTGTCGAGGTCGTGCTGCACGACGGTACTGATCTCGTGCAGGCCGTGCAGGCCGGGCCGCAGCGCGCCGGCCGTGCCCAGATTGATCAGGCTCGCCGGGCGGGGGCCGCCGGCCACTGCACCCAGCACCGCGCCGGTGGTGTTGATCTTCCCGATCCCGGTGATCAGGACCGGCAGACGGCCGTCCAGGAACTGGGCCTCTTCCGCGACCGCGACCACCAGGAGGGGCCGGTCGCTGCTGACGGTACCGATGAGCTGTTCAGTGGTCACGGCTACTGCAATATCACGCTCCACCCGCAGCCCCGGGCCCGAGGGGCGACGCACCGGCGCGGGCCGGTCCACGCCGGTGCGCCAGAATGCCACCGTGATGTTCCGACGCCGTGACCTGTCCGGCCGGCCGCTGCCCGAGCTCTCCGACCGGCAGCTGATGGCTCGGTACCGCTCCGTGCACCCCGAGATCGACGCGGACGACAACCCGCAGGGGCGGGCCGAGCTGCTGGCGGCGCTGGCCGAGGAGGCCACCCGGCGCCGGCCGGACGACGACTCGTTCTGGTACGACCGCGGCATGTACGCCAAGTGGCGGGCCGACTGGGCGCACTCGGCCGAGTTCAGCCGCCGGGCCCTGGAACTCATCCCGGACCATCACCGGCAGGAACAGCCGGCCGCCTGGAACCTGGGCATCGCGGCCACGGCCCTGCGCGACTGGCCGACCGCGCGGGCGGCGTGGGAGACCTTCGGCCTGGTGCTGCCCTGCGCCGCGCTCCCGAACGAGGCCGTGACCGCCGATTTCGGCCCCGCCCCGGTGCGGCTGAACGCCGAGCCCCGCTTCGCCGGGCAGGAGCCGTTGTCGATCGACGGCCAGGTGTGGGAGACCGAGGTGGTGTGGACGCAGCGCCTGTGCCCGGCCCGGGCGCAGATCGTGAACGTGCCCACGCCGCAGTCCGGGCACCGCTTCGGCGACATCGTCCTGCACGACGGTGACCCGGTCGGCTCGCGCCGGATCGACGGGCAGGAGGTCGGGGTGTTCAACGAGATCATGCTCTGGGAACGCAGCACCGTGCCCACCCTGACGGCCCAGGTGGTGGCTCCGGCCCCGGACGACGTGGAGGAGCTCACCGACCTGCTCCCGGCCGCCGAGGACTGGGGGCAGACGGTGCGGATGCTGTGTACGGCCTGCAGCGAGGGCAATGCCGTACCCGGTCACGACCACAGCGCGGACGAGGTGTGGGCGCCGGAGCGGGAGGTCGGGATCTCGGCCGAGCCGGACGAGGCCCGGGAGGTGCTGGAGCGCTGGGCGAGCGACGCGGAGGGGCGGGCGGTGCGCGCGCTGGAGGTTGCGCTGAACTGAGCGGGCCCTGCTGGGCTGGTCGTTTCCGGCCCGTATCCTGGACCTGTGTCTGTTCGCCGCGCCTCACGTTCGCGCTCGGCGGTGTTCGCCCCCCTGGGCGAGGTGGGCCGGGCGGTCCGGGTCGAGCAGCGCCTGGCCGACGCGATCCGGGTGGGCCTGCTGGCCGACGGCGAGCGGCTGCCCAGCGAGCAGGAGCTGGCCACCATGCTGGGCGTGGCCACGGTCACCGCCCGCGAGGCCCTGCAGGCCCTGCGGGACAAGGGGCTGGTCACCACCGTACGGGGGCGCGGGGGCGGCAGTTTCGTCCAGCGGCCGCACAAGCTCGACGAGCAGGTGCTGGCCCAGCGCCTGGCCGGGATGTCCCGGGTCGAGCTGCGCGACCGCGGCACCCTCTACCGGGTGATCCTGGCCGGTTGCGCCGAGCTGGCCGCGGAGTTCGCCGACGAGCAGGACGTGCAGGAACTGCGCGAGCTCGTCGCCCCGCCCGACCGCGAGGACGTGGCCGCCTGGCGCCACCTGGGCATCGAGTTCACCCTGGCGGTGGCCGCGCTGACCCAGTCGGCCCGGATGACCCGCGAGATGATGCGGCAGGAGGCCGAGTTCGGGGTGCTGCTGCGGCTGTCGGCGCGCACCCCGCAGCAGGCCGGGGAACACCACGCGAACCTGGTCGACGCACTGGCGAAACACGACGGTGACGCGGCCCGGCGGATCGTCCAGACCCAGGTGGACGCCGCGCTCACAGGTCTGGCCGAGCTCCACCGCACGGTGCGATGATGCGGCGGTGCGCACCGAGACCACAATGGGTGCTCTTGCCCGCGATGTCTCCGACCTCTTCGAAGGTCTCTTCGTAGCGCTCGAGGACATGCGGCAGTGCCTGGCCGGGCTCTTCGCCCAGGGCCCGGCCGTGGCCGAGACCGTGGTCGAGGCCCTGCGCGAGCGGGCCCGTGCGCGACTGGACGCGGGACTCGTCCTCGGTTGTGGTTTCGTCTCCTCGAAGGACGCGCTGGCCGACCGCTCGCTGTACCTGGCCTGGTGGCAGGGCGAGGGCCGGCGGCTGCTGGGGGAGGCCGGCTCACCCGACGGCGACCTGCTCGACTACACCCGCCGGGAGTGGTTCCGGGTGCCCGAGCGCACCCGACAGCGTCACGTCACCGGCCCCTACGTCGACTACGTGTGCACCGACGAGTACGTGGTCACCCTCAGCCAGCCGGTCGTGGCGGGTGACCGGATGCTCGGCATCGTCGGGGCCGACACGCTGGTCGAGACGCTCGAGGACGTGCTGCTGGCCGGGCTCGGGGCGGCCGGCGCGACCCTGGTCTCGGACCACGGGCGGGTGATGGTCTCGGCCGACCACCGGCTCGCCGCAGGCAAACTGATCGACTTCGCCGACTGCCGGGAGCGCACCGGGTGCGGCGACCTGCCGCTGTCGTTGGTCCGGGTTGTTACAAGTTAGGTCACCTCTGGACGTTTAAACATCTGGTCCCATAGGTTTAAAGGGTGCAGTCAACCCCACCCGTCGTCCTGCGCGCCCTCACCAAGCGGTTCGGTGAGGTCGTGGCCGTGGACGGCCTCGACCTGACCGTCCACGACGGCGAGTTCTTCTCGATGCTCGGGCCCTCCGGGTCGGGCAAGACCACGGTGCTGCGGCTGATCGCCGGCTTCGAGCGGGCCAGCTCGGGCACGATCGAGCTGGACGGCCGCGACGTCACCGCCACCGCCCCGTTCGAGCGCGACGTGAGCACCGTGTTCCAGGACTACGCCCTGTTCCCGCACCTGAGCGTGCTCGACAACGTGGCCTACGGGCTGCGCGTCCGCCGGGTCGGCAAGCGGGAACGGCATGCCCGGGCCCGGGAGATGCTCGCCCTGATGCGCCTGGAGCACGTGGAGGCCCGCCGCCCGCACCAGCTCTCCGGCGGCCAGCGCCAGCGGGTGGCCCTGGCCCGGGCGATCGCGGTGCGGCCCCGGGTGCTGCTGCTCGACGAGCCGCTCGGCGCACTGGATCTCAAGCTGCGCGAGCAGATGCAGGTGGAGCTGAAACAGCTGCAGCGCGACCTGGGCACCACGTTCGTCTTCGTCACCCACGACCAGGAGGAGGCCCTCAGCCTCAGCGACCGGGTGGCGGTGTTCGACCAGGGCCGCATCGTTCAGGTCGGCACCCCGGCCGAGATCTACGAGCACCCGGTCTCCCCGGGTGTGGCCCAGTTCGTGGGCACGTCGAACCTTTTCGACGCCGAGTCGTCGCGCCGGCTGTTCGGCCTGGAGGGCAGCCACGCGCTTCGGCCCGAGAAGATCCGGCTGACCGAGCAACCGGTCGAGGACGACGCGGAGATCCGGCTCCAGGGTGTGGTCACCGAGTCGATCTACCTGGGGGCCGCCCACCGGGTTCACCTCCGGCTGGACGACGGAACCCCGCTCGTCGTACTCGAAACGACATCCCAGTCCCGAGAGGACCGAGGCGCGAAGGTGACGGCCTGCTGGAACCGCCGCGACCTCGTCCCTCTGGAAACGAGAACCCCTGCCGAAGGCGAGATGAGCACGCAATGAGGAGAAACTCCCGCACCGCCGGTGCGCTGGTGTCGATGCTGGCTCTGACCGTCCTGGCCGGGTGCGGCGGGGACGGCGACGGTGACAGCGAAAGTGCCCAGGCCCTGACCGAACTGGGCGAGAAGGAGGGCCAGGTCTCGATCCTGGCCTGGCCCGGCTACGTGGAGGACGGCACCAACGACCCGGAGGTCGACTGGGTCACGCCGTTCGAGGAACAGACCGGCTGCCAGGTCACCAGCAAGACCTACGGCACCTCGGACGAGGCGCTGAACCTGGCCAAGAGCGGCGACTACGACGTGGTCGCGGCCTCCGGCGACCTGTCGCTGCGACTGGTCGCCTCCGGCGAGGCGGCCGCCGTGAACACCGACCTGGTGCCCAACTACGCGGGGGTCTTCGACTTCCTCAAGGACACCGAGTGGAACACGGTGGACGGCGTCAACTACGGCATCCCGCACGGTTACGGCGCGAACCTGCTGCAGTACAACGCCGACGTGGTCACCGAGCCGCCGACCTCCTGGGGTGCGGTGTTCGAGGAGTCGGAGCTGGCCAAGTACAAGGGCAAGGTCACCGCCTACGACTCACCCATCTACATCGCCGACGCCGCGCTGTACCTGATGAAACACGACCCGGACAGCGGTATCACCAACCCCTACGCCCTCGACCAGAAGCAGCTCGACGCGGCCGTGGCCCTGCTGAAGACGCAGCGCGAGTACGTGGGCGAGTACTGGTCGGACTACCTGAAGCTGATCTCCGCGTCGGAGACCGGCGACACCGTGGTGGGCACCACCTGGCAGGTGATCGTCAACGCGATCGGCAAGGACAACATCAGGGCGGTGCTGCCCGAGGAGGGCTCGACCGCCTGGAACGACACCTGGATGCTCTCCTCCCAGGCCGAGAACGTGAACTGCGCCTACGCCTGGATGGACTACATCGTCAGCCCGAAGGCCAACGCCCAGGCCACCGAGTACTTCGGGGAGGCGCCCAACAGCGAGGCGGCCTGCGCCGAGACCACCGACCCGAAGCACTGCGAGACCTTCCACGCCGGCGACGAGGAGTTCTCCCAGAGCCTCTGGTACTGGCGTACTCCGATCAAGAAGTGCCTGGACGGCCGGGACGTCGAATGCACCGACTACTCGCAGTGGACCGCGGCGTGGACCGAGATCAAGGGCTGAGCCGCCGCACGGGCGCTCTGCTGGCCCGGCGCCCGGTCCTGCGCCTGGGCCTGCTGATCGCAGCCCCGCTGACCTGGCTGGTCGCGGTCTACGTGGTGGCCCTGGCCGCCCTGCTGGTGACCGCGCTGTGGCAGGTGGACAGCTTCACCGGCGACCTCGACCGCAGCACCCTGTCGCTGGACAACCTGCAGACCGTGCTCACCGGCAGCCTCTACCGCACGGTGACCCTGCGCACCGTGGGCGTGGCGGCCCTGGTCACCGTGATCGACGTGCTGATCGCCCTGCCGATCGCGTTCTTCATGGCCAAGGTCGCCTCACCCCGGTTGCGCCGGGTCCTGCTGATCGCCGTGCTCACCCCGCTGTGGGCCAGCTACCTGGTCAAGGCGTTCGCTTGGCGGGCAACGCTTTCCGACGGCGGGCTGCTGGAGTGGCTCGGTGCGCCGATCGGCCTGCAGAGCCCGGGCTACGGCCTGACCGCGGTGGTGATGACCCAGGCCTACATCTGGCTGCCCTATGTCATCCTGCCGATCTTCGCCGGGCTGGAACGGGTTCCGGACTCGCTGCTGGAGGCCTCGGGCGACCTGGGCGGCGGCACCGGCCACACGCTGCGCTGGGTGGTGCTGCCCCTGCTGTTCCCGGCGATCATCGCGGGCTCGATCTTCAGCTTCTCACTGACCCTGGGCGACTACATCACCGTGAACATCGTGGGCGGGGCCAGCCAGATGCTCGGCAACCTGGTGTTCGTCAACGCGGGGGCGGCCAACAACCTGCCCCTGGCCGCCGCCGTCGCCCTGATCCCGATCCTGGTCATGCTCGCCTACCTGGCCGCGGTCCGCCGCACCGGAGCCCTGGACAACCTATGAGCCTCAGCCGCACCGCCCGCCGCGTCCTGGCCGGCCTCACCGTGCTGGTCCTGGCCGGGATCTACCTGCCGCTGCTGGTGGTGGTGATGAATTCGTTCAACACCGACCAGGCCATGACCTGGCCACCCAGCGGCCTGACCCTGGAGTGGTGGCGCCGCGCCTGGGGCAGCGCCGGAGCCCGCGACGCCGTCCTCACCAGCCTCCAGGTGGCCGCTCTCTCCACCGCGATCGCACTGGTCCTGGGCACCCTGCTCGCCCTGGCCCTGCAACGCTTCTCGTTCTTCGGCCGCAACGCGGTGAACCTGCTGGTGATCCTGCCCATCGCCCTGCCCGGCATCGTCACCGGCATCGCCCTGAACAACGCCTTCCGGGGCATCATGGGCCTGCGGCTGACGCTCTTCACCGTCGTCGTCGCCCACGCCACCTTCTGCATCGTCACCGTGTTCAACAACGTCCAGGCCCGGCTGCGCCGCCTCGGCGCCACCCTGGAAGAGGCCTCGGCCGATCTGGGGGCCGGGCCGTGGACCACGTTCCGCCTGGTCACCTTTCCCCAGTTGCGCTCGGCGCTGCTGGCCGGGGCCCTGCTCGCCTTCGCCCTGAGCTTCGACGAGATCATCGTGACCACCTTCACCGCCGGCAGCGGGGTGCAGACCCTGCCGATCTGGATCCTCAACAACCTGTTCCGGCCCAGCCAGGCGCCGGTGGTGAATGTGGTTGCGGTGGTGCTCATCCTGATCTCGATCATCCCGATCTGGATCGCCCAGCGGCTTTCCGGGGTGAACGAGCTGACCAGCGGAACCCGTTAACGGCCGGTGCGACCGTCGATCAGTTCCCGAATGATATCCGCGTGCCCGGCATGCCGGCCGGTCTCCTCGATCATGTGGGTCAGGGCCCAACGGACGCTCGGCGCACCTCGGTGGGAAAGCGGGGCGCCCGGGTCGGGACAGTTGTCCAGGACGGCATTGGCCTGCGCGACCGTTTCCCGGTAACGGGCAACCACTTCGGCGACGGTGTCGGTCTCGGCTGCCCGAAAGGTGGCTTTCCAATTGCGGACGCTCGCCCCCAGGAACGTCGAGCGCTCCACCTCGGTGAGGTGGTTGAGTAGACCAAGGAGATTGGTGCCCGACGGCACCGCGGCCTCGCGTACCTGTGGTTCGGGGGCGCCCTCCACCTTGGCGGCGACCGAGGTGCGCAGGTAGTCGAGAAAACCTCTCAGCACCTCGATCTCGGTATTGCCCGTTCGGGGTGGGGGAGTGTCACGGCGGCCGGGCATCAGGGACGGCTCCGGCGGATCACCAGGACGTGATCGATCACCTCGGCGGTCTGCCCGCCCGGCCCGGTGGCGGTGCGCCGGGGTGAGTCGGCGCGCTCCACCGTCCAGATCTGCGGATCGAGGGCCAGACCGGCCGCGATCTCGAGCGGTCCGGGAAAGCGCGCTTCCGGGTCCTGATTCCAGGACCAGGGGGCCGACGAGCCGTGGTCGACCACCAGCAGTCGCCCGCCTGGGCGCAGGGCCGAAGCCGCCGAACGCAGTACCGCAGAGCGGTCCAGGTCGAACGGCGTCTGGAAGTAGTGCGCGCTGACCAGGTCGAACTGGCCGGCCGGGAAGGAGTGGGCCAGGTCGTGCTGCACGGCGGTGATCGGCAGCCCGAGTGAACCGGCGAGTTCGGCCAGTCGCTGCACCGCCACGGGGGAGATGTCGGTGGCGGTGACCTGCCAGCCCTGACGAGCCAGCCACAGCGCATCGCCACCCGACCCGCATCCGAGGTCGAGAGCGTCCACAGGCTCGAAATCGGTTGCCAGTTCGACCAGACGGGCATTCGGCCGAGGATCGGTGACGGTGGGCCGCCCGGAGTACAGGCTGTCCCAGAAGGTCAGCGGATCGTCGTGGTTCGTCATGCCCGCAGTCTCGCCACGCAGGGCCCGGGCTGGCACGTCTTCTTGCCGATCCGGCAAGCTGGACGCCGTGGATCCGGAAACCGAAGACGTCCTCAGCACCGTCGGGGCACGGCTGCGCACCCTGCGGCGGGAGCGCGGCATCACCCTGGCCGAGGTCTCCGTGACGACCGGGATCTCCGAAAGCACACTGTCCCGGCTGGAGAGCGGGCAGCGCCGGGCCACTCTGGAACTGCTGCTGCCGCTGTCGCGGATCTACCGGGTGCCGCTGGACGACCTGGTCGGCGCCCCGTGCACCGGCGACCCCCGGATCCACCTCAAGCCGATCGAGCGGTTCGGCATGACGTTCATCCCGCTGTCACGTGATCCGGGCGGTGTGCACGCGTTCAAGATGATCATTCCGGCCCGGTCCGAACCCCTGGAGCCGGAGCTGAAGACGCACGAGGGCGGTGAGTGGTTGTACGTGCTCTCCGGCCGGCTGCGGCTGGTGCTGGGCGACCGGGACATGACGCTGCCGCCGGGCGAGGCGGCCCAGTTCGACACCTCGCTGCCGCACTGGCTGGGCAGTGCCGACGGGCGGGCGGTGGAGCTGATGATCCTGTTCGGGGTGCACGGGCTGCAGACCCACGTGCACTGATCAGGTGATCGTGGCCCGGAAGGTGGTCTGGTAGAGCGCCTCGATGTCGTCCGGCTCCAGCCCTGAGCGGGTGGCCTGGAGCAGCCACTCGCGCAGGCTCTCGCGCAGCTCCTGGTGGGTTTCGAGCAGGTTCGGGCCGGATGTGCAGGTGACGAACGTGCCCACCCCCGGCCGGGGTGCCACCAGGCCCTCACGCTCGAGTTCGCGGTAGGCCTTGAGCACGGTGTTCGGGTTGATCGCGAGCTTGGAGACGACCTCCTTGACCGTGGGCAGCTGGTCGCCCTCGGACAGCAGCCCGAGCCGCAGGTTCTGCCGTACCTGCTGCACGAGCTGCAGGTACGGCGAGACGCCGGACCCGGCGGACAGGTAGAAATCGATCACTGTGCATCTCCAATGAACTAATCACCTAGCACTATAGATGATCGTTCCGGCCTGGGCCGTTTGTCCCGCTTTCGTCCCCGCATGCGGGTGGTCCGATGCGTCCCTACGATTCGATCATGACGGAGTTGCAGACCCCTGAGCAGCGCCCCGTGTTCGGGCCGCTGAGCCGGCAGTTCCCCGCAGACCAGCCGCTCGACGAAGACCGCGCCCGCAGTCGGATCTCGGCCTACGTCTACGGCAACATCCTGGTGCTGGCGGCCGTCATCGGCACCGTCGGCGCGCACGACCACGACAAGTCCTGGCTGGTGGTGCTCGCCGCGGTCCTGACCACCTACATCGCCCACATCTTCGCGCACAACGTGGGTGAGCGACTGGGCCGCACCCCACGCGAGCACGCCGGGCACCTGCGCCAGGAAATCCGCGATGCAGTGCCGATTCTCAGCTCGGGGGTGGCGCCCACCCTGATCTTCGCCGGACTCGCGCTGCACCGCTTCGATCCGCTGGCCGCCGAGATCGCCGCCGCCGGTCTGGTCATCCTGCGCCTGGCCGCCACCGGTCTGGCCGTCGAGCGCCTCAGTGGCCGCCGCACCTCGGCCGCCACGCTGTGGAGCGGGATCGGCATCGCTGTCACCGGTGCGGTCATCGCGCTGATCAAGGTGAAGCTGTCGCACTGAGCCGCGCCAGCACGAACTGGGCCCCTTCGTCGCGCATGCCATTGGTGAAGTAGGAGATGTGCGGATCGAACTGGCCGCCCGACTGGCAGACGAAGTCGTGGGCCACGCAGTAGCTGCGCAATCGGCCGGCGAACGCGTCGAGATCGCCGGCCGAGCGCGGCCTCAGCATCCCGTTCACGCTGCGGTCGTAGGTGCCCGCGTTGAACGGCTCGCTACCCACGAACCGCGGATCGCCGTAAACCACCGCAGCTGCAACGTTCTCGGCTGCTCTTGAGTCGAGTTCCGCTTCGTCCTGACCGGCATCGCGCCGATCGGGGCTGATCAGGGCGTCCCCGACCACCAGAGCGCCCTGCGAGAACCCCATCACCACCGAACGTTGTTGCGGGCACTGCTCGGCTGCTGAGTTCAGCTCGTTCAGTACCAGACGCACGCCATCGTCGGCACTTTCACCGAAGTAGGCGTCTCCGGGAGCAGTGCTGAGCGACTCGGCGCTGGCCGGGTAGGGCACGTCGTAGTGCCTGGTTCGGCCCGGATGGGCCGCGGCGATCTGCTCGGCCACCGGCCCGAGCAGGTTCGAGCCGTCCAGGGGCTCACCCGTGCCCCGCACCGTCACGATCAGGTAGTCGTTGCACTCCATGGTCGGGGTGTTTGAAGACGTCGGTGGGCGGCTCGGGCTCTCGTCGTCGCCGCATGCACTCAGCAGCATCAGAGCCGACAGAGCGGCGACGGTCCAGCGGGTCACGGCTTTCCTTTCGGGGATAGGTGACGTCCGTTGTTCCAGCCAACCACGGGGCCGCGGCGCTCGCCCTGCGAACATAAGCGCTTGGATCCACCCGCTGCGGGCGCTAGCTTCCCAACCATGCCGATCGTGCCCGTCGCCTACGCCGTGTCCCGCTGGGGTGAAGACCCCTGGTCACGCGGTTCCTGGAGTCTGATCGGCCGCCACGGCAGTCCGGCCGACAGGGTTCAATTGGGGACGCCGGTGGGCACCCGCCTGCGGATCGCCGGGGAGGCGACCCATCCCACTCGCTCGGGTATGACCCATGGAGCGTATGAGAAGGGTGTCGAGGCGGGGATCTGGGCTGCGGAGCTCGGGCACCGGCGGGTGGCGGTGGTCGGCGCGGGGATGGCCGGGCTGGGGGCGGCCCGCGAGCTAATGGCCCGGGGAGTGTCGGTGCAGGTGTTCGAGGCTCGCGAGCGGCTGGGCGGGCGCACCGCGGGGGTGGACCTCGACGGCTGCACCTTCGACCTGGGGGCGAACTGGCTGCAGCAGTACGACGAGAACGTGCTGGCTCGCCTGGCCGAGCGCCTGGGCCTGACCACGACGGTGACCGACTTCAACGACCCACGCGAACCGGGGCCGGTCGCTTCCGAGGCTGGGCTCGAGCAGGCCCTGCACGACCGGCTGCAGGCTGCTCCCGCCGGGGCCTCGGTGGCCGACGTTCTCAGCGAGTGGCTGCAGAGCCCCGAACCCTGGACGCCGCTGGCCATCCGCCGGTACGTGGACGCCGAGATCACCATGGACACCGGCGCCCCGCTGGAGTGGCTCAGCGCCCGCCACGGCTTCGAGGCCGGCGTGGGCGAAGGCGACGCGTGGATCACCGGCAGCTATCGGCTCCTGGTGGACCACCTGGCCGACGGGCTGGACGTGCGCCTGGGACACCCGGTGCAGAGCATCCGGGTCGAGAGCGACGGTGTGCACCTGACCGGGCTCGCCATCGACCACCGCGCTGACGCGATCATCGTCACCGCACCCGTCAACGTACTGGCCGCCGACGTCATTCATTTCGAACCGCCCCTACCGGCCGCCCACCGCGCCGCCCTCGGCCGCCTGGGCATGGGCCGGGTGGAGAAGGTGATCCTGCGCTTCGACGAGCGCTTCTGGCCCGAGCACACCAGCGGGTACTACCGGATCCACGGGCCGGACGAGGGCTCGGTCAGCGAGTGGCTCGACGCCACCGCGGCCGACGGCAACCCCACGCTGGTCGGCCTGTTCTCCGGCCCCTGGCTGGATGCGCTGTGGGCCCGCCCCGACGCTGAGATCGCCGGGGCGGCCGCCCAGATCGTGCATTCAGCGGGCTGGTGAGCTCATGAGGTGATCGCCGACTTCACGAAGGCGAATTCCTGAGGAGCCAGTTCCCGGGAGCCAAATTCTTCCCCAGTCAGCAATTCTGTGCCGGGGATGCTCACGGTTGCAGCCGTAGGGCCGTGGTTGATGACCGTCACCACGTCTCCCCGCCGGGCGACCTCGACGCCCTCGGGGAGGTTCTCGATCACCGGGGCGACGGAGGCTTCGCGCAGGAGGCGGCCGATCACGGCGTCGAGGGCGGCCGGGTCGGGCATGGTGCCGACGTACCAGGCCTGACCGCCGGATTCGTGCACGCGCCGGGTGAGGGCCGGGCGGGTGGCGGAAGGGCCGGTGCGGAAGGTGGCGAGCACCTCGGCGTCGTCGGCCCAGAGGGCCTCGGCGAAGTGGGTGCCGCGCAGGGTGGAGCCGTCGGTGAGGTCCAGCTCCACGTGGTCGCTGCTGCTCGGGTGGTCACCGCCTGACTCGATCTCGGCGGTACCGGCGCGCTCAGCGATGGCGGTGGCGCTGGGCAGGGGGAGGGCGCGGAAGTCTTCCAGGCCGACGCCGAGGACGGGGCCGAGCTGCTGTAGGAAGCCGCCCAGGCGGAAGCGGTCGTTGGCGTCGACGATGTCGCTGAACGGGCCGGCGCACAGCACACCCCCGGACTCGACGAACCGGGTGAGGGCGGCTGCACCTTCGTCGCGCAGCAGGTAGAGGAATGGCGCGATGGCCAGGTGGTGGCGGTCACTCACCTGTTCCGGCGGCACGATGTCGACCATCACGCCGCGGCGGTGCAGGGCTCCGTACCACTCACGGACCAGGCTGAGGTAGTCGAGCGTGGTCGGGTGGTCGGGGTTTTCGATCGCCCACCAGTTCTCCCAGTCGAATACCAGCGCAACCCGCGCATCCTCGTCCTTGGGTTGAGGTAGTTCCGGCAGGGCGGCCAGCTGCCCACCGAGCGCCGAGGCCTCCTGCCAGGTGCGGGTGCGCGTACCGGCGTGGGGAAGCATTGCCGAGTGGAACTTCTCGGCACCGGCCCGGGACTGGCGCCACTGGAAGTAGAAGATGCCATCGGCCCCACGGCCGACCGACTGTGCGGTCTCGGCTGCCAGCTGGCCCTCCTGTTTGGAGACGTTCGTACGTCGCCAGTTCACCGCGTCCGTTGCTTGTTCCATCAGCAGCCACGGGGTGCCGGGCTTGAGCGAGCGCATCAGGTCACGCTGAAAGGCGGTGTTGCGCGGGCGTTGCGGATCCAGCGGGTCGGGGTAGCAGTCATCGGTGATGACGTCGATGTGTGGGGCCCAGGACTGGTAGTTGCCGGGCTTGAAGGCACCCATCATGTTTGTCGAGATCGGCTGGGTGGCCCCGGCGGCGCGGATGATGTCGCGTTCGGCCAGGTAGCACTCGAGCCACATGTCGCTCATGAAGCGGTGATAGTCGAGCAGCTGGGCGGGGTTACGGCTGTAGGGGGCCTTGAGCGGGGGCATGACTTCTTCCCACTGGCCGTAGCGCTGCGACCAGAATGCCGTGCCCCAGGCCTCGTTCAGCTCGGCGACGCCGCCGTAGCGCTTCTGCAGCCAGCCCCGGAAAGCAGTCTGCGCCGCGTCGGAGTACTCCGACGGCAGGTGGCATCCGTATTCGTTGTTCACGTGCCACATCACCACCGCCGGATGATGGGCGTAGCGCTCGGCGAGCTTGGTGACGAGCTGCGCAGCCAGGCGGCGGTAGGTCGGTGAGGCGGGGGAGTAGTGCTGGCGGGACCCGTGCCAGTAGGTAGCGCCGTTCTCGTCCACTGCCAGCACGTCGGGATGCTCCACGCTCATCCACGGCGGCGGGGAGGCCGTGGCGGTGGCCAGGTTGACCCCGATCCCGGCCTCGTGCAGCTTGCCGATCACCCGGTCGAGCCAGTCGAAGTCCCAGGTGGTGGGCGTCGGCTGCAGGCGGGACCAGGAGAAGATGCCCAGGCTGACGGTGGTCACGGAGGCTTCACGCATCCGCTCCACGTCCTCGTCCCAGACGTGTTCCGGCCACTGCTCGGGGTTGTAGTCGGCGCCGTAGAGCATGGGTACGTCAGCGTCCTTGCCACTCGGGGGTTGCGAACGGCACCACTTAATCAGGCAATGGGCGTCTGCTCTAGCCCGCGGTCCAGCTCAGCATCCGCCCCTGCGACCAGCTCCGGCCCACCGCCTCGACCTGCATCTTCGAGCCCTCCAGCAGGGCCAGGCCGATGATGCTGTGCCCGGAGGCGCGCCGGTCGCCGAATGTGGGCACGGCCGGGGCCACGCCCACGCCCTCCACCGAGATCCAGGCCAGCGGACGCGTGGCGGCGGCCTCGTCGAGGCGGTGCAGGAAGCGTAGCCGGTCGTCGAGGGCCAGGTCCCTGAGGGCCCAGGTGGTGAGGACGATCGGGAGGACGTCGGTGGGCACCTGGGCGAGGGCGGTGGGCAGGGTGTCGAGAACGTCGCCCTTCACCAGCACCGGGGGATCGGTGGCCGCTAGGTCGAGTTCGGCCTCGAGCAGCCGGAGCTGCTCGCGCTGGGACGGCTCGACGCAGGCCCGCAGCCAGCGGGCGTCCTCAGGTTTGCTCGTGTCGATCGGATCCGGGTCAAGGCCTACGCGAGCGGCCACTCTGGGCATCGGCCAGGTCGGCAACGGAGCCTTCCCCACTACCGAGGCCGCAAGCTGGACGGGAGACGTCGCGTCTCCCAAGAACTGCCCGTTGCTGTAGGCAATACCGACGCGGCCGACGTTGAGATTCAGGCCGGCCGAGCACATCACGTCGACCAGACCCACCGTTTCGGCGCCGGCCCGGTGGGCTGCCTCGGCGATCACCGGCCACAGCACGGCGTACCGCCCGAATTCGTCGGCCTGCAGGGTACGGCGGCCGAGCAGCTCCACCACGTGCTCGGGGTGCGACAGCAGAGCCTGGATCGCTGCCGGTGCGGCGGCTTCGGCATCGTCGGCCGCGTACGCCCGGGCCAGCGGTTCGGCCCGTCCGGACAGGGCCAGGTCGTGAAGGGCCGCAAAGACCAGGGCGGGTCGTCGTTTACGGCCGGGCGCCCCTTCGACCACGGCCAGAGCCTCGTCGGACTCGCTCAGCGCCCGGGCAACCCTCTGATAGAGAGGGTTTTCGGCATGGGCCGCGGAATCGGCGAAGCGTTGGAAGTCCTGCCTGGTCCGCGTGGCCATCTCAGGGGCCGACTTCGACGTCGTGCCGCAGCTGACGCCACCCCCGCAGGTTGCCCAGCTGCTTCTCGGTGGCGGTGATGGGGCGGGCCACGTGCTCCAACGGGCTGGCGTGCATGGGTTTTGCCGAGACCAGCCGATCGTAGAGCTCGAGATCCTTCGCGGTGTCACGAATTCCGTCGTGCGTCAGGTACGAGACGCGGGCGCAGCGAGCGGAACTGATTTTGAGGACGTCCTCGGGCTTCAGTTGTTCGTCGTCCCCGACGTACGGCGTGTGCCACTGCCCGGCCTCGAACTCGACCGGCGTGGAGGCCTGCATGGCCGCGCGCATCGCCTCGGCGCAGGCGCGGATCTCGGGCTGGGCCAGCGGGCTGCAGCGCTGCTCGTAGAAGTTGTCCCACTCGGTGGAGGTGACGATGACGGTGTGCCACATGAAGGGCTCGAGCAGGCGGTTGCTGATCTGCTTGTGCAGTCCGGCGGCCAGTAGTTCACCGGCGGCCGCCACCGCCGCGTCGCGGGCGCGCAGCCAGGCCTTCTGGGCCAGTTCGAGATCCTCGCCCTGCAGTGGCGCGGCCGCCTGCATGCCCGGCTTGTTCGCACCCCATTCCAGGGGCAGCGCCGGATCGTCCTGCACGGCCGCGATCTGCTTGGCCACCGGGATGGCCCGCGAGCTGGCCGAGTTCCGCGAGAACACGCGGTGGGTGTTGAACTCGGCCAGCACGTAGCGGTGCATCTTCGCCTCGATCGTGGTGAGGCGGACGCCGGACGGGCTGATCGAGTCGGCGACGACCCGGGCGGACGGCTGGGACATGGGGGTGGACCTCCTGGGACTTGTACGGCGCCCGAGCCTACGAGTCCAGGGGCAGAACGACAGAATTGAGGACGGCGCCGGGCCCGCTTCCGGCGCCCAGGCGCCGGCGTGCGGGTCCCATGTCCCGGCGCCGCCCTCAACCGAAACCTGCGGATCGGGTTGCTAAGCCTTCAACCCGCCCGCAGGAACCTGGTCACGGGACGATCAGACCTGCGGTCTGGCTGCGTGCCCGCTCGAACCGGGCCTGTACGTCGGCCCAGTTGATGATGTTCCACCACTGCTTGACGTAGCTGGCCTTGTCGTTGGTGTACTGCAGGTAGAACGCGTGCTCCCACATGTCGAGCATCAGCAGCGGCACCATGCAGGTGGCCACGTTGCCCTGGTGGTCGTACAGCTGCACGATGTGCAGCCGTTTGGCGATCACGTCGTAGGTCAGGATCGACCAGCCCGAGCCCTGGATGCCCAGCGCGTTGGCGGTGAAGTGGGCCTGGAAGGCGTCGAACGAGCCGAAGAACTCGTCGATCGCGGCCGCCACCTCGCCGGTGGGCTTGTCGCCGCCGTCGGGCGACATGTTCGGCCAGAACACCGAGTGGTTCACGTGCCCGGCCAGGTGGAAGGACAGGTTCTTCTCGTAGGCGCCCAGGGCCCCGAACGACTGCTTCTCCCGGGCCTCGGCGAGCTGGTCGATCGCCGTGTTCGCGCCGGTGACGTAGGCGTTGTGGTGCTTCGAGTGGTGCAGCTCCATGATCTTGCCGGAGATGTACGGCTCGAGCGCGGAGTAGTCGTACGGCAGTTCCGGCAGGGAGTAGTCGGCCACTTCGTCCTCCTGTTGCGAACTCTTGGCAACAACGAACCTAGTCTTGTTGCGAAAGGTTGGCAACAACCGACGTCCTCTGGTGTTGGGCTGTTCAGGTGGCTTGCGCTCACGTCGCCCCCGAGGGCGCCGACCGACAGCCGGAACAGGCCTGCGAACGCCGGCCCGCGACGTCTGACGGAGGGTCCGACCCGTGACACCCCTGGGCCCTGACTCGGTCCTGCCGACCAGCCCCCTGGCCCTGAACGGCCGTCCCGTTGTGCGTTGTGGTGTCTGTGAGCGCCGCTTCGCCACCGTCGACGAACTGGGCACTGCGCTGCCTGCGCACGTCGGCATCGACGGCGAACCCTGCCCGGCCAACCCGACGCTGCACTTCCAGCCGAACCTGCGCCGGTGCCGGGACTGCCTTGCCCACGTGCAGCCGCTCTACCTGGAGCAGTACGGCGAGTACCTGCCGCAGCACAATCGCTCGCAGGGCACCGAGGAGTGGGCCGTGGAACCGTGCCCGGGCAGTGGCAAGACCGCCGCAGTGGTGGGCCCCGGTGAGCTACCCCGCCAGCGCCCGCCTGCCCCGGCCAGCCCGCCTTCCGGGATAGATCTGAGGCGCGGCGGGCTGCCGGTCTGGCTGACCCCGTTCCTGAACGCCCTGATCACCTGGGCGTTCCTGGTGGGCGCGCTTATCGTCGTGGTCAGCGTGCTCTGGCTGATCGTCACGCTGACTCAGGACGACGGCACTTCCCAAGCCCTGCCGGCCCTGCTTACTTGGCGGGCTTGAACGTCTCCGTGACGATCTCGAAGTCGTCCAGGCGGGACTTCCAGTCCCCCTCCGGGATCGACCACACCAGGGCGTAGGCCCGCTGGTCGCTCACCCGCATGTTCCGGTTGATCACGTGCAGCGGGTTCCCGTTGGACGTCGTCCAGGTGTACTCCCAGTCGGCCGCGTTGTAGTCGCGGTACTTGATCCGCTCCAGACTGATCAGCTCGTAATCTCGGAGCCGCTGCCGCACCGAGGGTTCGTTCGCCTGCCAGTCCTTGAGGGCGTCGTCCTTGGGTTCAGTGGTGGTGTCGACCTGCAGGTAGGCGCCGCTGTCGGGGTCACGGAAGTACACGCTGCTGTTCTTGGTCGAGCGGTCCCAGCCCTTCGGCAGCGCGACGCTGAAGCCGGTCGGGTCTTTCCGCACCGCGAAACCGTCGGGCAGGGCATCCGGATCAGAGGACGTCGCACTCGCCTTGGGCGTGGTGGGCTCGGCCGCCGTGGTGGTGGCGGGCGCGCTCGTGTCTTCGGGCGAAGCAGAGGACGTCTGCGCCGGCTTCTCCCCGTCGGTCGCCGTTGCGCTGATGGTGGGTTCGGCAGCAGGGGTCTCGTCCGGATCGTCGGGCTGCAGCTGGAACAGGGCGAAGGCGATGGACGCAAGCACGGCCGCGATCGCCAGCACCACCAGGAAGCGGCGCCCTTCCGGGGGAAGGCTGCGCGCGTTCCCAGGTCCGGATGTGGCCCCCGGAGGTGCGGTGGCCGGTGTCGGGGTGGCCGGGGGCGGGGTGATTGCGGACGGGGTGGTCGCGTTGGGTGGGGCGGTGGTCAGGGCCTCGGTGGCCTCGGGGCGGGGCGCCGGGGCAGATCCCGCGGAGGCAGATCCAGTGGGGGCAGATCCAGTGGGGGCAGATCCAGTGGGGGCGGATCCAGTGGGGGCGGATCCAGTGGGGGCGGATCCAGTGGGGGCTGCGGCGGCCGAGGCAGCCGCGGTTCCGGCAGTCGTAGCCCGGGGAGCGGTTGCCTTGGCTGCGGGGGCAGCGTCGGCTCGGGGGCTCTTGCCGCCCGCGGGTGCGTCTTTGCGTTCGGGCGTACCTGCCGATGCGTTCTTGGCGGTGACGGCCGGGGCAGCCTTGGACGTGGTGACTGCCGGGGTGTCCTGGCCCGTGGTGGTGGCCGGGGCGGTGTCCTTGCCCGTTGAGGCGGTGGCCGATGAGGCGCCGTTCGACGTGGTGGCTGCCTCGCCTGCGTCGGTGCCGGTGGCCGTGCCTGCGTCGGTGTCGGTGCCGGTGGTCGTGCCTACGCCGGTGTCGGTGCCGGTGGTCGTGCCTGCGTCGGTGTCGGTGCCCGTGCCGGTGCCGATACCTGTGCCGGTGCCGATACCTGTGCCGGTGCCGATACCTGTGCCGGTGCCGATACCTGTGCCGGTGCCGATACCTGTGCCGGTGCCGATACCTGTGCCGGTGCCGATACCTGTGCCGGTGTCGGTGGTCGTGCTTGTGCCGGTGCTGGTGTCGGTACCCGTGCCTGTGCCCGTGCCCGTGCCCGTGCCCGTGCCCGTGCCCGTGCCCGTGCTGGTGTCGGTGTCGGTGTCGGTGCTGTTGTCGGTGTCGGGTGAGCTCGGCGTGGGCGCTTTCTCGGATACGACGTTGTCCGCCGAGGCCTCCCGCGGTCCCTGTTCGCCGGCCCCGGACGCGCTCGGATCGGCAGCGTCTTCGGGTGTGGCGGTTACGGCGTTCGCGGGGGAGGCGCCCGCAGGAGACGCGAGTGTGCCCGCCGCGGGTGGCTCGGGGGTGCTCGCTCCGGCAGGTGCCTGGGGTGAGCTTGTTCGGGTGGCCGACTTCGCAGCAGGGGCTTCGGGAGCGGCGTCGCCGTCCGGTGTGGCCTTGGGGGCGTCGGTCTCTGGTGAAGTGGCTGCGCCCGAGACGGCAGTCGGTGTGCTGACTGGCTCGGCGTCGGAAGCCGGCGTTGCGTCTGCGTCGGGATCGCCGTCGGCCTCCCCGGCCGCAGCAGCAGACTCGGGAATGTCCTTGGCAGAGGTGACTTCGGGCGCGGGGGCAGAACCGTCCGCGGCGGTGGCTGCAGAACTTGGCGCTGCGCTGGCCGGGGCATCACCGGTCGAGGCAGTGCCCGCTGAACCGGACTCAGCCCCGGCGTCCGGAGCATCCTCGTCGGGGATTCGTGAGCCCGCATTCGACGCGTCGTCCTGGGCCTGAGCGTCCGCATCAGCCGCAGCGCTCGCCTCGTCGGCGGTTCCGGGCGCATCCTCGGCGCGAGTGGTCTTTCGGACAGCCTCGCCCACCGCGGCGGCTGCCCCGATCACGGCACCCGCAACAGCTCCGGCCGGGCCGGACGAGGCAGGCTTCCCCTCACTCCCACTCCTGGACAGCGCGCTCGCGTCACTGCCCGCTCTGGACTCGTCGGACGAGCCGGTGTCGCGTTGTGCCCCGCTCTGGTCGGCTTCATCCTGGCCGGCCGTGCTGATACCGGCCGCCGCCTCAGCTACAGGGCTTGCGGCTGCGGCTTCCGGCGCGTCGGCCTGCTGCACCACTTCTGGTGTCGCAGCATCGTTCTCAACAGGCGGGGCAGCGGAGGCCTCGCTGACAACCGGGGTGCTCACACCGTCGGCGACGGTCTCACCCACGACGGGGGGCGCGGCGGCCGCGGTCTTACGGGCGGACTTGGTGGGCAGCCCGAGCATGGGCGGTACGACGCGGGCGCGGGCGCCGGCCTCGCGCAGCTCTGTGCGGGCCTGGCGCAGGAGCTGCCGGGTGGCCGCGGTGTCGGGGCGGGCGGCCACGTCTTTCTGCAGCATCTGCGCGATCACCCGGCCCAGCGGCCCGGCATTGCGCGGGGTGGGCGCGGGCTCGTTGACCACGGCGGTCAGGGTGAGCACGGCCGACTGGCGGCGGAACGGGGGCATGCCCTCGGTCATCGCGTAGAGCGTGGCGCCCAGAGACCAGAGGTCGCACGAGAACGCCGGGCTCTCGCCGCGGGCGCGCTCGGGGGACATGTATCCCGGTGAGCCGACGAACATGCCGCTGTTGCTGAGCGTGGTCTCGTCGGTGATCCGGGCGATGCCGAAGTCGGTGAGCACCGCCCGGCCGCTGTCGGTGACGATGATGTTGCCCGGCTTTACGTCCCGGTGCAGGACCCCGGCGCGGTGCGCCGCCTCCAGCGCGTCGAGCAGGTCCAGGCCGATGTCGACCGCCCGGGTGAGCGGGATCGGCTCCTCGTCCTTGATGATCTCCGACAGGTTGCGGCCGGTGAGCAGCTTCATGACGATCCACGGCCGGTCGTCGGCCTGGAACACGTCGTAGATGGTGACGGCCGAGGGATGGTCGATCCGGGCCGCGGCCCGGGCCTCGCGCAGCATCCACAGGTTCAGGTCGTCGCGCTGCTGCTGGTTGACGCCCGCGGCGGGCATCAGTTCCTTGATGGCGACGTCGCGGTGCAGGAGGACGTCGAAGCCCGTCCAGACCGCGCCCATGCCTCCGCGGCCGAGCAGGTCACCGATGCGGTATCGATCGGCCAGCAGTCTTCCGCCGGCCCGTTGGTGTCCGGACGTGGTCATGACGCGGCACTCACCCCGCGCTCCTTCCGTCCGTTCGCCGAAGCCCGCTCGACCGCGGGCGAAGAACTCCCACCGGTCTTGTATCCGAGATCGGGTGAACGACACAAACCTGGCATGTACAAGGCCGGTTCGCCAAGTCGCCCAGGTGAATGTAACGGCTGCTACATTTACTGCTGTGACAGGCGACGTCCCATGGTTGATCCTGGTGGTCAGACTGCCCGCCGAGCCCTCCCGGCATCGGGTGGCGGTGTGGCGTGAGCTGCGCAAAGTCGGCGCGCTCTCGCTCGGTCAGGGCATCTGGGCCGCGCCCGACGTGCCGGTGTTCACGGCCGGGGTCGAACGCGCCCTGGCCCTCACCGAGCGCGCCGCCGGGGTGAGTGTGACGTTGCAGGCCGCTGGGCGCACGGCTGAGGACGCCGAGCGCTTCCAGCAGATGTTCACCGCCGAGCGCTCGGAGGAGTGGAAGGAGTTCCTGGCCGACTGCTTCAAGTTCGAGCAGGAGATCGCCAAGGAGATCCGGGTGGCCAAGTTCACCCTGGCCGAGCTCGAGGAGGAGGAGCAGAGCCTGGAGCGGCTGCGGCGCTGGCACCGCGACATCTCGGTGCGTGACGTGTTCGGTGCCCCGGCCGCCGACGAGGCGGCGGTCCGGCTGAAGCAGTGCGCCGAGGCCTGTGAGGACTACGCCGAGAAGGTGTTCGCAGCTCTGCACGGGAGTACCTCGTGAACCGGTCCATGTGGCCCTTGTACGCGGCCGGTTTCACCACGGCCTTCGGCGCCCACGGCATCGCCGCCAACCTGGGCGGTTTCTCCGACGACGCGGTGAACTCGCTGCTGGTGCTGGGCGCGCTGCTGGCCCTGTACGACGTGGCCGAGGTGGTGCTGAAACCGGTCTTCGGGGCCCTGTCGGACCGGATCGGCGCCAAGCCGGTGCTGCTGGGCGGGCTGGTGGCGTTCGCTGCGGCCTCGTCGGTCTACGTGGTCGCCGACAGCCAGGCGTGGCTGTGGGTGGCCCGCCTCGGGCAGGGGGCTGCGGCCTCGGCCTTCTCGCCCTCCGCCTCGGCCCTGGTGGCGCTGATCAACCCGGCGGCCAAGCGCGGGCGGGCTTTCGGCAGCTACGGCTTTTACAAGTCCATCGGCTACACCCTCGGCCCGCTGCTCGGTGGGGTGCTGGTCTGGGCCGGCGGTCTACGGCTGCTCTTCGCCGTGATGGCCCTGTGCGGCGCCGTCGTCGCAGTCTGGGCCTGGCGGGCGGTGCCCGACATCAAGCCGCTGCCCCGTCGTCGTCAGACCCTCGCCGACCTGGCCCGTCGCCTTTCCGACCGCGCCTTCCTCGGCCCCACGGCCTCGCTGGCCGCTGCTACGGCCGCGCTTTCGGCGGGGGTCGGCTTCTTACCGGTGTCCGGCGCAGCCGCCGGTCTGGGCACGATCGCGACCGGCGCGGCGGTGTCGGTATTGGCGGCCACAGCGGCAGTGGTCCAACCAAGGACGGGTCGGCTCCTCGACGAGGGGCGCCTCACCGTTCGTCTGGGGTTGCTTACGGGGCTGTTCGTCGCGGCCGCAGGCCTGGCGTTCGCCATGGTGCCGGGCCTGGCCGGCGTGCTGATCGCCGCCGCGCTGATCGGCGCGGGCACCGGCATGGTGACGCCGCTCGGCTTCGCCGCCCTGGCCGCGTCCACCCCGGAAGAGCGCATGGGCCAGACCATGGGCTCGGCCGAACTGGGACGCGAACTTGGAGACGCCGGTGGGCCCCTTCTCGTGGCCGGTGTCGCGGCCGCTTCGGCTCTGGTTTACGGCTACGCGGCTCTGGCCGTGATCCTGGCCGCGGGCGCGCTGATCGCCCTGGTCGGCGGCCGGCAGAGGACCAGTGCCTGACAGTTCAGCCTTTGCTGTATTCAGCATTCGCTGTAGCGTTGGCCGGGTGGAGACGCTCACGCACGGCCAGGTCCTCGCCCGCTTCGGTCACGCCCTGTCCGACCCGACGCGTGCGAAACTCCTCCTGGCCCTGCGTGAGAAATTCGGCTACCCGGGCGAACTCGCCGACGCCCTCGGCGTCACCCGGCAGAACCTGTCCAACCATCTGGCCTGCCTGCGCGGCTGCGGCCTGGTGGTCGCGGTGCCCGACGGCCGGCGCACGCGCTACGAACTGGCCGACGGGCGCATCGGTCACGCCCTGGGCGACCTGCTCGGCCTGGTGCTCGCGGTCGATCCGGCGGCCTGCCCCAGTTCGGACGAGGAGGGCTGCTGCTGATGACCAGTCTGACCCTGGGCCCTTCCCCGGCCGAAAAGGCCCGGCTCACACGAAGAGTGCGCCTGCTGGTGGCGGCCACCATCACCTACAACGTGATCGAGGCCGTCGTCGCCATCACGGCCGGTGCGCTCGCCTCGTCCACGGCCCTGATCGCGTTCGGGCTGGACTCGGTGATCGAGGTCTCGTCCGCCGCCGCCGTCGCCTGGCAGTTCTCCGCCAGCGACCCGGAATCCCGAGAGCGCACCGCCTTACGCCTGATCGCACTGTCGTTCTTCGCGCTCGCCGCCTACATCAGCTTCGAGTCGGTGCGCACCCTGACCGCCGGATCCGAGGCCGAACACTCCACGCCCGGCCTGATCCTGGCCGCCTTGTCGCTGGTGGTCATGCCGTTCCTGTCGTCGGCCCAGCGCCGGGCCGGCCGGGCCCTGGGCTCCCGCAGCGCCGTGGCCGACTCCAAGCAGACCCTGCTGTGCACCTACCTCTCCGCGGTGCTCCTGGCCGGCCTGGCCGTGAACAGCCTGTTCGGCTGGTCGTGGGCCGACCCGGTCGCAGCTCTGGTGATCGCCCTGGTGGCGCTGAAGGAGGGCCGCGACGCCTGGCGCGGCGATGCCTGCTGTGTCCCGGTGGCCACCACCACCGAAGGCGACTGCGCCTGCTGTCGGTGACCAGAAACGTCCTAAAACAATAGGGAGCCGGTTGGATCCGGGTGTTGGGCGCCGCCAGCACGGTCGAGATCGGGGCATGGGCAAATTCGGGCTCGCGACCACCCGCGGCGTAGCGATGCAATCATGGAACGATGACGGGCGCGCCAGGTGATGTGTTGTGGTCTCGGTGCCTGCACCAGTCCTCACGGGCCATGGCAGTGTCGGAGGGCTCTGTCGTTGTGGCGGAACGCAACTCGCGCCTGGTCGGGCTGGATCCGCTCAGCGGAGAACCCCGGTGGGACGAGCGCGTCGAGGACTGCTGGGGTACCGCCGTCGTCGCGGGTGACCGTGGCCTCTATCTGAGCCAGGCCGGAGTGCTGCACTGTTTTGATCTGGCGACCGGGCAGCGGCTGTGGGCCACGCCCGGTCTGAGCTGGTGCTACCACGTCACGGTCAGCGCCGACGTGGTCTTCGTGGGCGGCTGGCGCGGATACCGGCCGTTGATGCGGTTGTCGCTCGTCAACGGCGATCGCCTGCCGCTCGACGAGACGCCGCTGGTGGACCTCGGGCCCCTGGCCTGGCCGCTGCCGCTCCGGTTGGGGCGACCTGGCCAGAATCAGGCAGTGCTGGTGGCCGGTACTGAACGATCCGTGCTGCTGATGATGGCCTCTTCCGGCACCGTCCTGGCCGAATGGTCTCTGCCGCAGCCCATCCGGATCCCGGATGGTGATGCCGCGTACGATGCCGGCCCCGGCGGCCGGATCGCGTTCCTCAGCGGCCCTAGGACAGTAATGGTGCTCGACCCGGTGCACGGAGCGCAGGTGCTCTGGCAGCACACCCGGGATGTTCGGGCGGTCCCGCCGTTGCTCGCCGACCGAACCCTGTGGCTGTTCGACAGCGCCGGGATCGCCGTCGTCGACCTGGACCGCGGACTCGTCGCTGCGGTCAGGACCCACTCGTACGGGGCTCTCACCGCCGCGACCCGGGCCGGCGGCCGGGCCTGGTTCGCCTTCGCCGACGGTTCACTGATGGTGGTCGACCGCTCCGGCAGCCACACCATGGTCCCGCGGCTCCTGCCCCGCATCGATCGAATGGCCGCCGGAGAAGGTGGTTTGATCCATGCCATCGCCAAGGGACACCTCGTAGCGTTCCGTCAGTAACAGGAGAAGTCAGTTCCTGAGCAGACGGCAGACCTCTTCGATCGCCGCCGCCCTGGTGGTGGCGTGCACGCTCAGCCGGATCCGGTCGGAGCCGTGGGCCGTAGCCGTGAAACCTTCCTGCGCGAGCCGATCCCGCACCGAAGCCGCCTGATCCACCCGGGCCACAACGATTCCCGCCCGGTTCTCCTCATCACGAGGTGAAAGCACCTCCACATCAGCCGACCTCAGGCCGGACGTGAGAAGGCTCGCGGACTCGGCCACCTGTTTGGCCACGGCCGGGGCCCCGGCCGACTCGAGCAGTTCCAGCGCCGCCCACAGAGCCGCGGAGGTGAAGGGCGAGGCGTAGGTGACCGAGAGCTGGCTCGCGCCGCCCGCAGGAGTGTGTGGCTGACCGTCGTAGTCACCCGGATCCGAAACCCCGGTCCAGCCGCCCAGAATCGGCTCGAGCTGGTCGACCGCACGTTCCGAGAGCGCCATGAAACCGGCACCCCAGCCCGCCCGCAGCCACTTCTGCCCGCCGACCACCACCGCGTCGGCCAGCTGCCAGTCCTGATCCAGCACGCCGAAGCCCTGGATGCCGTCCACGATCAGCAGACGCTCCCCGATCACGTCGCGCAGCGCGGCCAGATCAGCGCGGTAGCCGGTGCGGAAATCGACCGCGCTGACCGCAACCGCCGTGGTGGACGGGGTGATTGCCTCAGCGACAGCGTTGGCGGTCATGCGCACCGGAACGTCGGGGCGCTCGCGGGTGACGTGGCGCACCGTGAGCAGCCCCGCCTCCTGCGCGTGCCACCACGGGTAGAGGTTGGCCGGGAACTCGTCGCGGCTGACCAGCACGTCGGCCCCGCGCAGGCCGAAGGCGATCTGCTGCAGCCCGGCCGAGGTGCTGGTGGTGAGCAGGCAGCCCGCCCGGTCGAAGCCGGTCAGCCGCGAGACCGCGGCCAGCGCCCGCTCGTCGTGGTCGTGCAGCCCCGCCGCGCCGCCGGCAGCCGCCTGCGCTGTTCCCGAGAGCGCCTCGACCACCGGCCGGGAAGGCGGCCCGTAGCTGGCGAAGTTGAAGTAGCCGGACGGTTCCTCGAACTGCTGGGTGTACTCGTCGAACCCGCTCACACATGCTCCTCGATAGCCGTTGCCCCCGGATTCTTTCACCGAAGCGCCACCGCGGCACCGGAGATCACCAGCAGCACCAGGTAGGCCCAGGCGTGCACGGTGTCCGGCACCGGAACCCGGCGAAGGCGCAGCACGATCACCACCGGGATCGCCGAGACGAGCAGGCACAGCGCGGCGACGACGTCGACGGAACCGACCAGAAGACGTCCGGAGTCGTCGGCAGCGGGGGTGGACAGGAGGGCGACGAGAGTGGCCGGCAGGGCAATGGCGAACGTCAGGGGATTGGCCAGCGCCGTCGCATCAGCCATGGAAACGCCGGAGCGGCGCATGGCGGGGACGGTGAGAACGCTGCCCCCTACGCCGAGGAACGAGGCAACGGCGCCGATCGGGATACCTATGGACGGCGGTGCCTTACGGTCAGTGGGGGAGCTGGGGTGCACGAAGCCCGGGCGGAACAGGATGTCCAGCACCGTCAGGGCGATGTAGGCAACGAACGCCCACTTCAGCACGGTGCCGTTGACCAGCGGATTGGCCAGGGCCCCCAACGCGCCCCCGACCGCCAGACACACCACCAGCGCCGGGCGGATGCGGGCCAGCAGCTCACGACGTGAAGACAGAGTGGCCACCAACGCGTTGACCAGCATGATCAGCAACGACGTCGACGTAGCCACCCCCAGCACCTCGGCCCCGTCACCGCCGTGCGCCCAGGCGATCACCGGCACAGCCACGAACCCGCCCCCGAAGCCGAACCAGACCGTGCTCACCCCGAGCAGCACGCCGACCGCCAGCAGGATCAGGTTCACCGTCATGGTGAAGACCCAACCGCCAATGAAGGACGCCGTCGAGCCCGCCGGCCGCTCGGGGCAGGGGGTCAGTTCCTCTCGTGGGCGCGGCCGAGGAGGGTGGGGGAGGTGAGCCAGTCGCCGATGCGGGTGATGCTGCGCTGGGCCTCGGGCTCGTCGGGGGTGTTGAGGTGGCCGTGCCGGGCGCCTGGTTCGCGGATCACCGTGACGTCGACCCCGGCCGCGGCCAGTTCGGCGCCGAACTGCTCGCCCGAGGCCCGCAGGGTGTCGTGGTCGGAGTTGAGGACGAACGTGGGGGGCAGGCCGGACAGCTCGTGGCCGCCGGGGAAGGCGTAGGGCTGGTCGAGCTGGGCCGGGTCTTCCACGTAGTTGAGGTTCATCGCGCGCACCGTCTCCGGCCCGAACACCGCTTCCTCCGGCAGAGCCTCGGCCTTGGCCCGGAGCTCGGCCGACAGGGGCGGCAGTTCGGCGTGCACGACCGGATAGACCAGGAGCAGGGCGCGCGGGGCAGGCCCGCCCCGGTCCCGCAGGCGCAGGGCCGCGCCGGCCGCCAGGTTGGCCCCGGCGCTGGCGCCGCCCAGGGCCCAGGTGCGGGCGGTGTCGTGGTTGACCGCCCAGACCCAGGCCGCGGTGACCTCCTCGGAGGCGACCGGGAAGTGGTTCGGGCGCGTCCGGTCGGCCTGCGGGGGTTCGCCCGTCCAGCGTGAGCTCACGGCCTGCGGCATGGGCACGAGCCGGTAGTCGACCGTGACCACACGCACGCCGCGCTGGGCCAGTTGCCGGGCCACCCAGTCGTTCTCGGGCATGTCGAGGTCGCCGGCGGCGAAACCCCCGCCGTGCAGCCAGACCAGCCCCAGACCCTCGGTCGTACCGGTGGAGGGCCCGCCCGGGGAGTAGATCCGCAGGGGGATCTCGCCGTGCGGGCCCTCGATCCGGCGTTCCTGGATCGTCACCCTCACTGGGTGCGGCGGATCGGGCCGAGGCGCTCGAGCTGGGTGACGTGCTGCGGGCCGAGCTCTTCCAGGCTGTGCGCGCCGAGAAGCTTCATGGTGCGCACCACCTGGTCGGACAGGATCTCGATGGTCTTGTCCACGCCCTGGCGCCCGCCGGCCATCAGCCCGTACAGGTAGGCCCGGCCGACCAGCGTGAACTTCGCCCCCAGGGCGATGCAGGCCACGATGTCGGCGCCGTTCATGATGCCGGTGTCGACCACGACCTCGACATCCTTGCCCACCTCACGGGCCACGTCGGGCAGCAGGTGGAACGGGATCGGGGCCCGGTCGAGCTGACGCCCGCCGTGGTTGGACAGCACGATGCCGTCCACCCCGAGATCGGCCAGCTTGCGCGAGTCCTCGACGGTCTGCACGCCCTTGATCGCGATCTTGCCGGGCCACATCTCGCGGATGATGCGCAGGTCCTCGTAGCTGATGGTCGGGTCCATCGCGAAGTCCAGCAGCTCACCCACCGTGCCGCCGGTCGACGACAGCGACGCGAACTCCAGCTTCGGCGTGGTCAGGAAGTCGTACCACCACCACGGCCGGACGCTGGCGTTGAGCACGGTGCCCAGGGTGATCTGCGGCGGGATCGAGAAGCCGTTGCGCTTGTCCCGCAGCCGGGCCCCGGCCACCGGGGTGTCCACGGTGAAGAACAGCGTGTCGAACCCGTTGGCGGCGGCCCGCTCGACCAGGCCGTAGGAGATCTCCCGCTGCTTCATCACGTACAGCTGGAACCAGTTGCGGCCGTTCGGGTTCGTGGCCTTCACGTCCTCGATCGACGTGGTGCCCAGCGTGGACAGACAGAACGGGATGCCCGCGGCCGCGGCCGCCCCGGCTCCGGCGTACTCGCCCTCAGTCTGCATCAGCCGGGTGAAACCGGTCGGCGCAATACCGAAGGGAAGCGCCGAGGGGCCACCGAAGACCGTGGTGGAGGTGTCCACCGCAGCCACATCGCGCAGCACCTGCGGGTGGAACTCGACGTCCTCGAACGCGCGGCGGGCCCGGTCCAGCGAGAGCTCGCCCTCGGCGGCCCCGTCGGTGTAGTCGAAAGCCGCCCGCGGCGTGCGGCGCTTGGCGATCGTACGGAGGTCGTAGATGGTCAGCGCCCTGTCCAGACGGCGCTTGCGGCCGTTGAACTCGGGCTTCTTGAACTTCATGAGCTCGAAGACCTCGGCGGGCTTCGGAACCTGACGTTGCACCACGGTGTGCCCTTCCTCAGCTGGCGCGGGGTTCGTGTCGGACGGGGGTGAAGGCCTGCGCCACCAGCTCGCGCAACTCGGCCAGCCCGCCCTCGGCCAGCCCGGCGGTACGGGCCTGGACCAGGATATTGCCGACCGCGGTGGCCTCGACCGGCCCGGCCAGCACCGGCAGCCCGCTGCGGTCGGCGGTGGCCTGGCACAGCAGCTTGTTCTGGGCGCCGCCGCCCACGATGTGGATCACCTCGACCCGCCGGCCGGCCAGCTCGGCGGCCTTGAGCACCGAGTCGGCGAAGGCCTGGGCCAGGCTGTCGATGATGGCGCGGGCGAACTGGGCGTGGGTGACCGGCGCGGGCAGGTCGTGCTCGGCGTACCAGGCGGCGATCCGCGCGGGCAGGTCGCCCGGGGCCATGAACCGCGGGTCGTTCACGTCGAACACCGCAGCCGCCGGGGGAGCCGCGGCGGCCTCGGCCAGCAGTTGCTCCAGGTTGCTGGAACGCTGGGCGCTGTTGGCGGCCCGGTCCCACGAGCGCACCGACTCCGACAGCAGCCACAGCCCCATCACGTTGTGCAGGAACCGGATCCGCCCGTCGACGCCGCCCTCGTTGGTGAAGTTGGCCTCGCGGGCGGCGTCGGAGAACACCGGCTCGTCGAGCTCCAGCCCGACCAGACCCCAGGTGCCGCAGGAGATGTAGGCGAAGTCGCGGCCGGTGTTCGGCACCGCGACCACGGCCGAGGCGGTGTCGTGCGAGCCGACTGTGACCACGTCCAGGGCCCGGCCGACCACGGTGGCCGCGTGCGCCCGCAAGGGGCCCACCGACGTCCCCGCATCGACCAGACCGGGCAGGATGTGCTGCGGGATCTTCAGCCCGGCCAGCAGTTCGGAGTCCCACTGCCCGTCGCGCGGGTTCAGCAGGCCGGTGGTGGAGGCGTTGGTGCGCTCGGCCACCTCGACGCCGGTCAGCCAGTAGGCCAGCAGGTCGGGCATCAGTAGCAGCCGGTCGGCCAGCTCCAGCCGCTCCTGCTCGCAGGCCAGCTGGAACACCGTGTTGAACGGCAGGTGCTGCAGCCCGTTGCGGCGGTACAGGGCCGCCGGGTCGTACTGCGCGTGAACCGTTTTCACGCCCTCGGCGGTGCGCTCGTCGCGGTAGTGGTAGGGCACCCCGAGCAGGGCGCCGCCGCGCAGCAGACCGTAGTCGACCGCCCAGGAGTCGATGCCGACGCTGATGATCTCGCCCGGTGACTGCCGCTCAGCCTCGGCCAGGCCGCCCAGCACCTGCTGGTACAGCTCCAGGGCGTTCCAGTGCAGACCGTCGGGCAGTTGCACCGGGTCGTTGGCGAAGCGCGCGACGTGCCGCATGCGCAGGCCGCCGTCCGCGATCGTCCCCAGGATCACCCGTCCGCTGGTGGCTCCCAGGTCGACTGCGGCGACCGTGCCGGCCGGGCCCTTCGCGAGGGCCCGGCCAGGAACAGGAACGCTCATCGCAGGAAGGCTGCCGCGACGCCGGAGTCGACCGGGACGTGCAGGCCGGTGGTGCGGCTCAGCTCGTCACCGGTCAGCACGAACACCGCGTCGGCGACGTGCTCGGGCAGGACCTCGCGCTTGAGGATGGTGCGGTTGGCGTAGAACTGGCCCAGGTCCTCCTCGGCCACACCGTAGGTGGCGGCCCGGTTGGCGCCCCAGCCGGAGGCGAAGATGCCCGAACCGCGCACCACCCCGTCCGGGTTCACGCCGTTGACCCGCACGCCGTAGGCGCCCAGCTCGACCGCCAGCAGCCGCACCTGGTGGGCCTGGTCGGCCTTGGTGGCGGAGTAGGCGATGTTGTTCGGGCCGGCGAAGACGCTGTTCTTGGACGAGATGTAGATGATGTCGCCGCCCAGGCCCTGCTCGATCAGCGCCTTGGCCGCGGCCTTGGACACCAGGAACGAGCCCTTGGCCATCACGTCGTGCTGCAGGTCCCAGTCGGCCTCGGTGGTCTCCAGCAGCGGCTTGGACAGCGACAGGCCGGCGTTGTTGACCACCAGGTCGAGGCCACCGAACGCCAGCAGGGCGTCGTTGACGGCGTTCTGCACGTCTTCCGCGGAGGAGACGTTGGCCGCCACCCCGATCGCCACGTCGCTGTTGCCGATCTCGGCCGCCGCGGCCTGGGCCTTGGCCAGGTCGAGGTCGGCGACCACCACGCAGGCGCCCTCGGCGGCCAGACGCTGGGCGATGGCCTTGCCGATGCCGGAGGCCGCACCGGTCACGAAGGCCACCCGGCCGGCGTGCGACTTCGGCTTGGGCATGCGCTTGAGCTTGGCCTCCTCCAGCGCCCAGTACTCGATGCGGAACTTCTCCGCGTCGGAGATGGGCGTGTAGGTGGACAGCGACTCGGCGCCACGCATCACGTTGATCGCGTTGACGTAGAACTCACCGGCCACGCGGGCGGTCTGCTTGTTCGCGCCGTAGCTGAACATGCCCACACCCGGCACCAGCACGATCAGCGGGTCGGCGCCGCGGATCGCCGGGCTGTTCTCGTCGGCGTGCGCCTCGTAGTAGGCGGTGTAGTCGGCCCGGTACTCCTCGTGCAGCTCCTTCAGCCGGGCGATGCTCTCCTCGACCGTGGCGGTGGCCGGCAGGTCGAGGATCAGCGGCTTGACCTTGGTGCGCAGGAAGTGGTCGGGGCAGCTGGTGCCCAGTGCGGCCAGCTCCGGCGCGCGCTCGCTGGCCAGGAAGTCCAGCACCACGTCGGAGTCGGTGAAGTGCCCGACCATCCGCTTGTCCTTGCTGGCGATCCCGCGCACGGTGGCGGCCAGGGCGGCGGCCTTGGCCCGGCGCTCGGTCTCGGGCAGGGCCTCGTAGCCGCTGCGCACCCCGCCGAACGGCTCCTTGGAGCCGTTGGCCTCGATGTAGGCGGCCGCGGTCTCGATGATCCACAGGGAGTTCTTCTCGGACTCCTCGCTGGTCTCGCCCCAGGCGGTGATGCCGTGGCCGCCCAGGATCGTGCCGATCGCCTGCGGGTTGGCCGCCTTGATCGCGGCGATGTCCAGGCCGAGCTGGAAGCCCGGGCGGCGCCAGGGCACCCAGACCACCTTGTCGCCGAAGATCTGCTTGGTCAGGGCCTCGCCGTCGGCGGCGGTGGCGATCGCGATACCGCTGTCGGGGTGCAGGTGGTCCACGTGCGCGGCGTCGACCAGGCCGTGCATCGCGGTGTCGATCGACGGTGCGGCGCCGCCCTTGCCGTGCAGGCAGTAGTCGAACGCGGCGACCATCTCGTCCTCGCGCTCGATCCCCGGGTACACGTCCACCAGGGCCTTCATCCGGTCCAGGCGCAGTGCGGCCAGGCCCTTCTCGGTCAGCGTGCCCAGGTCACCGCCGGAGCCCTTGACCCAGAGGAGTTCCACCGGCTGCCCGGTGACCGGGTCGGTCTCGGTGCCCTTGGCGGAGGTGTTGCCGCCGGCGTAGTTGGTGTTCTTCGGGTCGGCCCCGAGGCGGTTGCTGCGGGCGATCAGCGCGGCGACGGTCTCGTTCGTCATCTGTTCTGGATCCCTTGAATCGGTGTGACGGGAAACGGGATTGGCTCAGGCGCCCCAGCCGGCCTGGGTGCCGCCGACGCGCTCGGACTCGATCTGCTGCTGGTAGCCCGAGGCCAGGTAGGCCTCCATCGGGTCGGCCGGCAGGCCCCGGGTCTCGCGCCAGGCGGCCAGGTCGGCCCGGACATCGGTGTAGAAGGCGTCCATGAAGATCCGGTTGGCCTCGAGCACGTCACCGGACTCCTGCGCGGCGGTCAGCGCGGTGGTGTCGACCAGCAGCGCCCGCGCGGTCATCTCCTGCACGTTCAGCACCGAGCGGATCTGGCCGGGGATCTTCTGCTCGATGTTGTGGCACTGGTCGAGCATGAAGGCCACGTCCGGGTTGCCGTAGCCACCGCCGCGGATCACCTCGAACAGGATGCGGAACAGCTGGAACGGATCGGCCGCCCCGACGATCAGGTCGTCGTCGGCGTAGAAGCGTGAGTTGAAGTCGAAACTGCCGAGCTTGCCCAGCCGGAGCAGCTGCATGACGATGAACTCGATGTTGGTGCCGGGGGCGTGGTGGCCGGTGTCGAGGCAGACCACGGCGCGCTCACCGAGGGCGGCGACCTGGGCGTACGAGGTACCCCAGTCCGGCACGTCGGTGTGGTAGAAGGCCGGCTCGAAGAACTTGTACTCCAGCACCAGGCGCTGGTTCTCACCGATCCGCTCGTAGATCGTGGCCAGCGACTCGGCCAGCCGGTCCTGGCGGCCGCGCAGGTCGGCCTGGCCGGGGTAGTTGCTGCCCTCGGCCAGCCAGATCTTCAGGTCGCGGCTGCCGGTCGCGTTCATCACCTCGATGCACTCGAAGTGGTGGTCGATCGCCTTCTGCCGGACCGCCGCGTCGGTGTGGGTGAGCGCGCCGAGCTTGTACTCGTCGTCCTGGAAGGTGTTCGAGTTGATCGTGCCCAGGGCGACCCCGAGGTCGTCGGCGTGCTTGCGCAGGGCGTCGAAGTCCTCGACCTTGTCCCACGGGATGTGCAGCGCCACCGTGGGGGCCAGGCCGGTGTACCGGTGCACCTGCGCCGCGTCGGCGATCTTCTCGAACGGGTCGCGGGCGGTGCCGGCCGATCCGAAGACCTTGAAGCGGGTGCCCGAGTTGCCGAAGGCCCAGGAGGGAAGCTCGATCGCCTGCGCCGCGAGCTGCGGGGCGACATCGATGAGTCGAGACATGACGGCGTTGTCCGTTCGTCGCTGAAACGTTTCATGGGAACGTAGCACGGGCGGGCCTCGGGCTTCCAGAGGCAGTTACGAACAGATTGAGGACGTCGGTCAGCGGTCCGGCGGGAGCCTCGCCCGAAGGGCGTGTGGGCTCGGGTGAAGGGCCGGGATTGTGCTCCGGCGTCCGGAACGCACGACGGCTGGGGGCACCCGGACACGGGTACCCCCAGCCGTCGGCTGAAACGTCTCAGTCCACTTCAGTTCACTTGGCGGCCTTGTCCACCTCGTTGAGCAGGCCGGCCACCGTGCCGTCGATGTCGGTGCGGCCGGAGAACGAGATCAGGCTGCGCAGCGGCATGCTGCCCAGCAGCTTCTGGGTCTCCGGGTCACGCCACATGGCGCCCGCCTCACCCAGCCCGGACAGGAACTGCCCCAGCACGGCGGCGCCCTGCGGGTGCTGCATCCACTCCTCGAACGTCGCCTCCTTGCCCAGCTCGGGCTCCGGGGCGGGGACGTCGAGGGTGATCGTCTCGACCGCCCGCAGGTCCCGCGAGGACGCGCCGATCTGCACCACGAACTCACCGGGCTCGACCACCCAGCCGTTCGGCGACCAGAAGGCGAAGGCCCGCTCGTCCAGCTCCAGCCGCACCCGGCGGGACTCGCCCGCCTCCAGGCGCACCTTGGCGAACGCGCGCAGCTCGTGCACCGGACGGTCCACCCCGGCGACCGGGTCGCCGACGTACACCTGCACGACTTCGGCGCCCGCACGCGTCCCCTGGTTGGTGACCGTCACCTCGACCACCGCGGCGGCCACCGTGGGGTCCGGCACCGTCACCCTGGCGTCGGAGTAGCCGAACGTGGTGTAGCCCAGGCCGTGGCCGAAGGGGAAGGCGACGTCGCGGCCGGTGGTGTCGTACCAGCGGTAGCCCACGTAGAGCCGCTCGCCGTAGAACACCTTGCCCTGGTTGCCCGGCCAGTTCACGAAGGCGGGGGTGTCGCTCAGCTGCAGCGGCACCGACTCGGCCAGGCGGCCTTCCGGTTCCGCCGAGCCGAACAGGATGTCGGCCGTCGCACTGCCGCCGGCCTGACCGCCCAGCCAGACCTCCAGCACGGCGTCGGCGTTGCCGACCACCTCGCCCAGTTGCACCACGGCCCCGTTACTGAGCACCACGACCACCTTCGCCCCGGTGCCCCGCAGTGCGGCCAGCAGGCGCAGCTGGTTGGCGGGCAGATCCATGTGGGTGCGGTCGAAGCCCTCCGACTCCTCGGCGTCCGGCAGCCCCAGGAAGGCGAACACCACGTCCGCCCCGGCCGCGGTCTCGAGCGCCGCGGCCACCAGGGTCTCCTCGTCGGAACCGTCGAAGGCGAAACCGGGAGCGAAAACCACCTCACGACGGGTTGCCTCACCGATCGCGGTGAGCGCGTCGTCCAGCCGGGTCGGGTTGATGTGCGAGCTACCGGCGCCCTGATAGCGCGGCGTGCGGGCGAACTCGCCGACCACGGCGATCTTCCCGCCGTTCTCGGCGTCCAGCGGCAGCAGGGCGCCCTCGTTGGTCAGCAGCACCGAGCCGGCCGCCGCGGCCCGGCGGGCCAGCGAGTGGTGCTGCTCGGCGAGCTGTTCCACCGACTGCGGCGTCTCGTCCGCGGGCCGGGCGGCCCGCAGCCGCTCGTGGGTGGAAAGCACGTTCGAGACTGCGATGTCGAGAAGTGACTCCGACAGCGTTCCGTTGCGGACAGCGTCCACAATTGCTTTCGGGCCCCGCTCGCCGGAGGAGGGCATCTCCAGGTCCAGGCCGGCCGCGACCGCGGCCACCGGGTCGGCCACCGCACCCCAGTCCGAGACCACGTAGCCCTCGAAACCCCAGTCGCCCCGCAGGACGTCGGTGAGCAGCCAGCGGTTCTGCGAGGCGAAGGTGCCGTTCAGGCGGTTGTACGAGCACATCACGGTGGCCGGCTGGGCCTGTTGGACGGTGCGCTCGAAGGCCGGGAAGTAGATCTCCCGCAGGGTGCGCTCGTCGACCTCGGCGCTGATCCGCATCCGGTCGGTCTCCTGGTTGTTGGCGGCGTAGTGCTTCAGCGAGGCGCCAACGCCCTTGGACTGCACCCCGTTGACCCAGGCGGCGCCGAGTTCACCGGCCAGCAGCGGGTCTTCGGAGAAGTACTCGAAGTTGCGGCCGCACAGGGGGGAGCGCTTGATGTTCACGCCCGGGCCGAGCAGCACGTCCACGTCCAGCGCACGGGACTCGGCGCCCAGGGCCTGCCCGACCTGCTCCAGCAGTTCCGGGTCCCAGGTGGAGCCCAGGGCGGCGGCGGTGGGGAAGGCGGTGGCCGGGTGGGCGGCGTTGATGCCCAGGTGGTCGGCGCCGGCGGTCTGCATGCGCACGCCGTGCGGGCCGTCGGTCAGGGTGGCGCCCTCGATTCCCAGGCGCTCGACCGGGCGGGTGGTCCAGAAGGAGGCGCCGGAGACCAGCGAGGCCTTCTCCTCGAGGGTGAGCTCTTCGATCAGGGGGTGCGCCATGGGTTCTCCTCGTCGAGGTGTGGTCCTGTCCTGACCGTACCTCGAAATTCGACCACGTGGTCGAGGATGGGTCGACATCTTCGGCCGACGGTCGCTAACCTCACCGGAATGGCAGATCCCCCCACCCGCCGGCGCGGGCCGTACGCGGGCACGGCCGAGCGGCGCCGGGCGATCCTGGAGTCGGCCTTCGAGGTGTTCGCGAAGGTGGGCTACCGCAGCGGGTCGATGCGGGACGTGGCCCAGCGGATCGGGATCTCGCACACCACCCTGCTGCACCACTTCTCGTCCAAGAGCGAGCTGCTGGCCGGGGTGCTGGAGCTGCGCGACGAGTACGGCTCGACGGACTTCGCCGACGGCGGGCCGGGGATGCTGAGGCAGCTCGTCGAGGTGGTGCGGCGTAATCAGGACACCCCTGGGCTGACCGAGCTCTACTGCATCCTCTCGGCCGAGGCGACCGATCCCGAGCACCCGGCGCACGAGTACTTCCGGGGGCGCTACGCCCGGCTGACGGCCCGGCTGCACGAGCAGTTGCAGGAGATGGCGGCCCGGGGGGAGCTGCGCGACGGGGTCGATCCGGCCCTGGAGGCGCAGCGGATCATCGCGCTGATGGACGGGCTGCAGGTGCAGTGGCTGCTGAACCGCGAGTCGCTGGACATGGCCGAGCAGCTGCGCGACTACCTGCAGCGGCTTTCGGTGCCCGTGATCTGAGATACATCACCGATTGCGATCGCTCGACTACCCCGCGGTCGAGAGGGCTTGAGCTACGGGCACTCTGCGGTGACGGCTGCGTACGTAGCGCGATCCGGGGTGGGCTGGGGAGGTGATGGTCTCTTCGGTTTGCCATCCGTGCTGAAGGATCGAAATGTGCTGTCTCTCCAACAAAGGACGCCCGCAGGCGGCACCTTGTGAGGGTATGCACACTGCCGGGTGTGTTCTTGGAGCTTGGCGGGGTCAGTAATCTGTCGCCCTGTTTCTCTGGTCCGGTGTCTCGCCTGGGGGTGAAGTGGTCCAGGTGAAGCCAGAGATGAAGTTGTTTTGATGTGTTTTTAGGGGAATCGCAGGGACTCGCGCGGCATAATCGCTGCCGGTGAGCTTCTGGGGGGAGGCCTGTGTTCTGGGAACGGTTTGCGTCGCGCCTCAAGGTGCGCGGTGCGGGTGTGGTCGGGTGCGTGCTGGTCTTCGCGCTCGTGGTTGGGGCGGGGCTGATCGGCGCCCAGGCGACCGGTGCGGTGGTGCGCCTGCAGGACGGCGGGGCCTGGCTCGCGAACTTCGCGCAGGGCAGCGTCACCTGGGTCAACGGCTACGCCGGGCAGGCCGGTAAGACAGTCCCGATCGGCTCCCTGAGCTCCCCGTTCAAGGTCGTGCAGCGGCCCGACGGCGCCTACGCGGTCGACGAGAACGGCAAGGCGACCCTGATCGACGGGGCCCAGCTCGACGTCTCCGACCGGCCCAAGCAGCTCTCCAGCGGTGTGCGGGTGCTGGCCAACGGCGCCGCCACCTGGGTGCTCGACACCGAGAAGGCCCAGGTGCAGCGGGTCGACCCCGACTCGCTCGAGCCGATCGGTGAGCCGGTCGCGGTCGAGGGGGTCAGCCAGGCCGTCGTCGACAGCGAGGGCTACCTGTGGGCGGCCGTGCCCTCCCAGGGCGTGGTGGTGCGGATCGGTGACGGCGCGGTCGGCCGTACCGAGGTGGGCAGTGCCGGGCAGAACGTGACGGTGGCCGCCGACGAGCAGGGCGAGCGGGTCTTCGCGGTGAACACCACCGCGGGCTCCACGTTCTCGCTGCACGGTGACGGTGAGGCGCGCTCGTTCGAGCCGTTGCCCGAGGGCAGCGGCGGTAAGGGCCTGAAGGTCGACGTCGGTAACGACGGGCGGCTGCTGATCGGTCTGGACGGGCGGGCCGTGGTGGTTCCGGCCGACGGTGAGGGGCGCGCGGTCTCGCTGCCCTCCGGCACCAAGGTCGACCAGGTCGAGATCGTCTCCGGCATCGGCTACGTGGTCGACCGCGACTCCGACAGCCTGATCAAGGTGGACATGGGCGCCGGCACCGGCGCGGCCATCCCCAACGTCGGCAGCAAAGACCTCGACGACGTGGTGGCCCACGGAAACCTGCTGTACCTGAACGACTCCGGTGGCAACCAGGTCAAGGTGGTCAAGCCCGACGGCGTGATCGTGCCGATCGAGAAGTACCGGCCGGGCCAGAAGCCGTCGAAGAAGAAAAAGAAGAACCAGAACAACGAGCAGCAGCAGGCGCCGGAGACTCCCGACCCGCAGACGCCCGAGACGCCGGACAGCGAGAAGCCGGACGCCGAGCAGCCGCGCAACAACGACAAGAACGACAAGAACAAGGGCGAGCAGGACAAGCCCAAGCCCGGTCAGGACGACGAGGACCAGGGTGAGCCGCAGACGCCCGGGCCGGACGTCACGCCGATCGAGAACGACGGCCCGCCGGCGGTGGCCACGCCCGACCCGGAGGCCACCGGGCTGCCCGAGGTCACCGAAGAGCCGGAGCCCACGCAGGATCCGGAGCCGACCGAGGAACCGGCCGATCCGCCGCAGGCGCCGGTCGTGGCCGAGATGGTTCCGGAAGACGCTGCGGCCCTGGTCACCTGGGGCCCCGCGCAGGACCGCGGGTCCGAGATCACCGGCTACGCCATCGTGGTCGACAACCAGGCCATCGTTGAGGTCGGTGCCGGCGAGCGTCAGTACCGGCTCACCGATCTCACCAACGGCCAGCAGTACGGCGTGCAGGTGCGTGCCCTCAGCGCAGCCGGTGACGGTGACCTCTCCGCGGTGCGTTACGTCACGCCCAGCGCCGACCTGCCCGGTGTTCCGGGTGGGGTCAGTGCCACCGCGGGCGATGCTCAGATCACGGTGAAGTGGACGGCGGCGCAGGGCAATCGCACTGCGGTCCAGGGTTATACGGCGGCCGCGGTCACTACCGGCGGTAACCGCATCCCGGTCGAGGTCGTCGGCGCCAACGCCACTGAGGCCACGATCCCGGGGCTGACCAACGGCACCGGGTACACGGTCGAGGTGGCCGCGCGCTCGGGTGGCGGCGAGGGTGAGTACGGCCGTCCTGCCGATGGGCAGCCGGGCAGCGCTGGCAATCCGGTGGTGCCCGCGGGTGTGCCGGGTCAAGTCACGCTGGGCACCCCGGTCGCCGCGGTTGGCTCGGTCGACGTGAGCTGGCAGCCCGGCGCCAACGGCGGCAGCGCTATCACCGGTTTCCAGGTGCAGGTCGGTAACGGCGCGGTGCAGAACAAGGGTGCCGCGGAGCGCAAGCACACCGCCAAGGACGTTTCGGCCACCGCCGACACCACGGTGAAGGTGCGAGCGGTGAACGCCAAGGGTCAGGGGCCGTGGGCCTCGGTGGCGGTGCGGTCGAAGGAGCTGGCGCGCAAGCAGATGTACCAGTGCAAGAACCGCGAGGTCGGCGACATCTACATGCTCGACCTGGACTCGGACTGCAACAACCCCGAGGCCACGCGCTGGTACCAGGCCACGCCGATCTTCAAGGCGCTGTCCACCCAGCAGCCCGGCACGGTGCAGTTGATGCGCTGCATGATCACCAAGCCGCGGGGCATCATCCGGCAGCAGTTGCAGACCTGCCCGGCCGGCTCGGAGGCCAACGGTGGCACCGCGTTCTGGGCCTGGACCAGCGCCAACGCGAACGGCATCGAGATCCGGGAGTACCGCTACTCCGGGTCGGAGAACGGCGGCTACTACTACGCCCCGGTGGGTTCCGGCGCCCCGTCCGGGTTCGCCGCGACCGGTCGCTCGTTCTGGACGTGATCGGCTGCCCGGCCTGCGGGTGATCCGCAGGCCGGGCAGATCGGCCGTCTGCACCGGCGCAGCGGCCTCGTGTGCACCACCCGACGCAACGCACGACTCAGGAAAGCGCAGGAGACACGATGTCTGAACTTGCCGACATTGCCGGGAGTATCCGCTCCAGCGTGGAGCGGGCCCTCCAGGGCAAGCCGGAGGCCGTCCGGCTGGCGGTGATCACCCTGCTCAGTGAGGGGCACCTGCTGGTCGAGGACGTCCCCGGGGTCGGTAAGACCACGCTCGCCCGGGCGCTCGCGGCGAGCGTGGAGGGGCGCTGGCAGCGCGTGCAGTTCACCCCCGACCTGCTGCCCGCCGACGTCACCGGGATCACCGTCTACCACCAGCAGTCGGGGCGTTTCGAGTTCCGGCCCGGCCCGGTGTTCGCCAACCTGGTGCTGGCCGACGAGATCAACCGGGCCTCGCCGAAGACCCAGTCGGCGCTGCTCGAGGTGATGGAGGAGCGGCACGTCACCGTGGACGGCCGGGAGTACCCGGTGCCCCGCCCGTTCACCGTGGTCGCCACCCAGAACCCGGTCGAGATGGACGGCACGTTCCGGCTGCCGGAGGCCCAGCTCGACCGGTTCATGATGCGGATCAGCATCGGCTACCCCGACCCGGGCACCGAGTCGGCCATGCTCAAGTACGAGGCGGACGGCCCCACCGTGGCCTCGATCCGCCCGGTCATCGGCCTGGACGTGGTCCAGCAGATGATCACCCAGATCGCCAAGGTGCACGTGGCCGACGAGATCCGCGACTACATCGTGGCGGTCACCGGGGCCACCCGGCAGCTGCCGGAGGTGCGGATCGGGGCCAGCCCGCGCGCCGGCCTGGCCCTGCTGCGGGCCTCGCGCACCGCGGCGGCGATCGACGGGCGCGGCTTCGTGACCGCCGACGACGTGAAGTCGATGGCCTCGGCCGTGCTGGCGCACCGGCTGATCCTCACCCCGCAGGCCGAGCTGGCCGGCGTCACCGACTTCGACCTGGTCGACCGGGTGATCAGTGGCCTGCCCACGCCCACCTCGCTGGCCGCCGGGCAGGGTAACCGCCGGTGGTGATGACCGAGCCGGCCGGCGCCCAGCCGGCCGCCGGGCCCGCCGGTCCGCGTGGATCGCGTGGGGTGACCGGGCCGCAGTCCGCCCGCCCGGCTCCGGCCGGCCCGGGTGTGCCGCAGGGGCAGGCCGGCGGGGCCGCTGCGCCGGCGCTGGGCAGTCCGCTCGGTGGTGAGTCCGTCGATCTCGGCCGGATCCGGCTCAGCCCGGCCGGCAAGGGTCTGCTGGCGGTGGCCGTGGCCGGTCTGGTGGCCGGTTTCGGCTTCGGCTACGTCGAGCTGGTGGGGGTGGCGTTCGCCGCCGCGCTGCTCGTACTGGTCGCCGCGGCGCAGGTGCTGGCCCGGGTCTCGGTCCAGGTGGAGCGCAGCATCGCCCCGCAGCGGGTGTCGGTCGGCGAGAAGGCCATCGGCATGCTGCAGATCCGCATGGGGGGCCGGGGCCGTTCGATGCGCGCGGTCGACCAGGTGGGGGGCCGCAAGCACGAGATCCCGGTGCCGAAGGGCTCCAGCGGTGAGATGCGGCGGGTGGTCTACGACCTCGACACCAGCCGGCGGGGTGTGTTCCCGGTCGGCCCGCTGCGCCTGCACCAGCACGACCTGTGCGAGCTCGCCCACCGTCAGCGCGAGCTGGGCGGTGTGCTGCAGCTCATCGTGCGCCCGCGCACCTACCCGCTGAGCCAGCCCTCCCAGGGCCAGTCGCGCGACATGGAGGGCCCGCGCGCCAATTCCGGCGCCGAGAACGGGGTCACGTTCTCCGGTCTGCGCGAGTACGTGCCCGGCGACGACCTGCGCATCATCCACTGGAAGGGCCTGGCCCGCGGTGGGCCGCTGACCGTGCGCACGCACGTCGACAGCACCCGCAGCGACATCCTGATCCTGCTCGACGACCGGGCGAGTTCCTACCGCAGCGAGCACGACTTCGAGGAGGCGGTCTCGTTCGCCGCCTCGGTCGCCACCATGGCCCTGGCCGCGGCGGTCACCGTGCGGGTCAGCCCGGTCAGCGGCCGGGGCCTGGCCGGTTCGGCCTCGGCCATCCTCGACGGCCTGGCCGGGATCACCCTCGGCGAGCCCGGCCGGCCGGGCCACAACAACGGGCAGACCCTGGCCAGCGCTTCGCAGCGCACCTCGGGCGGCGGCCGCACGGCCGTGGCCATCCTCGGCCCCAACGCCCGGGACGAGCTCGCCGCGCTGGCCCCGCTGCGCCAGACCTGGTCCACCGTGCTGGCCGCGGTGGTCGATCCGGCCGCCCGCAACCAGCGCCCGAGCGCCGAGCCCGGCGTCGCCGTGCTCACCGAGGCCACCGCGTCCGAGCTGGCCGCGGCCTGGAACCGGAGGTGGGGATGAGCGCCCCGCCGATCGACGCCCCCACCCGCCGGGCGCCGAACGCCCCCAATCGTCAGCGCCCGCAGTCGGGTTCGGCTCAGCCTCCGGTCCAGAGCAGTAGCCACCAGTCCGGTGTGATTCTGCAGCGTCTGGTGCTGGGCCTGATCACCGTCCTGGCCGCCGCGGTGGCCTGGTGGCGCATCTACCCGCCGCTGTCCTTGCCGGTGCCCGCGCTGAGCGGAACCCTGCTGGGAGCCATGGCTGTGGTGTTCGCCGACCGGGCCACCGCCGGGCTGCCCGCCCTGCGTGGGCTCGCCCGGCTGGCCCTCGGGCTGGTCGCGGCCCTGGTGGCCGGGCTGATCACGGCCATGACGGTGGCCGTTCCCCGCAGCACGGCCCCGGCCGACGCGGTCACCGGTGTGATCGAGGCCGTCACCGGCGGTATTTCGCGCATCCTCACCACCACCCTGCCCGCGCCTCCGGCGGCCGACCTGCTGCCGCAGTTCGCCGTGCTGTGCGCCCTGGCCGCGGCCGCCACTGCGGCGATCGCCCGCAGCCGGGGCGGCCTGGCCCTGGCCGCCCCCGCGCTGTGCCTGCTGCTCACCGCGCTGATCTGCGGGGTCGGCGGCGCCGGCGATCCGCTGTGGGTCGCGCTGCCGTTCGTCCTGGCCACCGGCTTCCTCGTGCTCGCCCGGCCCAACCCGGTCTCCATCGCGGTGACCACCGTGGTGCTGGCCCTGGGCTGCGCCGGAGGGCTGGCCGTGGGCGGCCTCGCCCGCGAGCCGATGGATCCGCGCCACCTCACCGCCCCGCCGCTGAAGGCCGAGCAGCCCACCGCGCCGATGGACGAACTGGCCGGCTGGCTGCGGCACTCCGGCGACACCGCGTTCGAGGCCCAGGTCGACGCGGCCTGGCAGAAGAACCCCCAGCCCTGGCGCATCGCCACCCTCGACACCTACGACGGGATCCGCTGGAGCAGCAGCACCCCGGCCGTGCCGGTGGGCTACGACCTGCCCGAGTCCGAGGAGACCCGCCCGCCCCTGGCCCAGTCCGAGGTCAGTGTCACCCCGGTCGCCCTGGAGGGCGTCTACGTGCCGGTCACCGGCCGGGTCGGCCACCTGGCCCGCCCGGGCATGACGTACGACCTGCGCGCCGAGACCCTGGTCGATCCGGAAGGGCTCAACGGCACCTACGAGCAGACCGTCACGCTGGGCGAGACCGAGAAGGAGAGCCTGGCCGGAACAGCCGCCGGGCGGGCCGGGTCCGGCGACCCCAGCCGCTCGCTGGAGGGCTGCACCGACGGCCAGATCGTCCGGCTGGCCCAGTCCGCCGTGGCCGGCGCCGACGGCCGTCCGCTCAGCCAGGCCCTGGCCCTGCAGACCTGGTTCAGCCAGTCGTCCGGCCTGAAGCTCGACCCGGAGGCCATGCCCGGCCACAGCTGCGGCCGGGTCCTGGAACTGTTCGGCGCGAACGGTTCCGGCAACGGTAACAACGGCAACGACGCGAACCAGGGCAACGGCACCCCCGACCAGTTCGCCACCGCCTACGTGCTGATGGCCCGCAGTCTCGGCCTGCCGGCCCGGGTCGCGGTGGGCTTCGCAGCGGGCCGGGCCGACGAGTCCGGCAAGGTCACCGTGAGCTTCGGCGACGCCGACGCCTGGCCGGAGATCTGGTTCCAGGGGCAGGGCTGGGTGCCGTTCTCGGCCACGCCCGACCGCTCCGGCTCCAGCGCCCCGCTGGAGCAGGAGGAACAGCAGCAGGAACAGCCCACCCAGCAGCCCGAACCGCCGAAGGAGGAGCCGGCCGACACCGGCCCGCCGCAGGAGGGCAGCCTGGACCAGGCCGGTACGGCCGAGGCCGAGACCACCGACTGGACGCCGCTGATCGCCGCGGTGGCCGTCGTGCTGGCGTTGCTGCTCGCCCTGCCCGTCGTGGGCGCGGTCGTGAACGTCCTGCGCCGACGTCGTCGCCAGGCCGCCGGTGCCCTCGGCGCCTGGGCCGAACTGCTCGACCGGCTGGCCGATCTCGGCCATCCCAGCGCCGGGCGCACCTCGCTCGAGGTGCGCAGACTGCTGACCGGGGTGGAGCCGGGCACCGGGCGAGACGTGGACGCCCTCGGCCGCCTGGTCGACGCACAGGTCTACGGCGGCTCCTCGCGCGGCGCGGATCCGCAGGCCTGGGGCCATCTCCGGCAGATCGAGAAGGCCCTGGCCCCGCACCGGCCCTGGGCCCGTCGCCTGGCGCGCGCGGTCGACCCGCGCCCGAGGAGGTGGGCATGAGCGAGCACCTCGGTGCCCCCGGCGGCGCCCAGATCGGCGACGTGATCCCCGAGCTCGACGGCCTGGTCGGTATGGAGGCCGTGGCCAGCGGCGGGTTCAGCGTGATCTACCGGGCCTTCCAGCCCGCGCTGAACCGCACGGTGGCGGTCAAGATCATGAGCGCCGACGGGGTGGACCGCCGCGACCGCGAGCGCTTCAGCCGGGAGATGGGCCTGACCGGCAAGCTCGGCACCCACCCGAACATCGTCGACGTGTACCAGCACGGCCTGACCCGTCACGGCCAGCCGTACCTGATGATGCCCTGGTACGACGGCGGTTCCCTGGCCGACGGCCTGCGTGACAGCGGCCCGATGCCCCCGCCGGTCCTGCTGCGCCTGGCCATCAAGATGGCCTCGGCGCTGGGCTACGCCCACAGTCACGGGGTGCTGCACCGCGACGTGAAGCCGGGCAACATCCTGCTCACCGCGCTGAACGAGCCGGTGCTCGCCGACTTCGGCATCGCGGTGGACGCACGGCAGGCCGGGAACGCGACCGTGGCCTGGACGCCGAACCACGCTGCGCCCGAGGTGCTCTCGTACGAGGAACCGACGGCCCAGTCCGACCTGTGGGCCCTGGCCTCCACGCTGTACACCGCGCTGGCCGGCCGCCCGCCGTACCCGGTCGACCCGGGCAACACCCTGCTCTCGATCCAGCAGCGCTTCCGCTCTGCCCCGCCGCCTTTCGTGCGTACAGTCGTGCCTGCTTCCCTTTCGCAGGCCCTCACCGAGGCGCTCGCCCCGGCCCCCAAGGACAGGCCGGCCGACATGGCCGAGTTCATCGTGGGCCTGCAGGCGGTGGAGCGGGAGCTGGGGCTTCCGGTCACCGTGCCTCCGGGCCTGGCGCCGGTCGCTGACGCCAGCCGGGCTCGCCCCACCGGCCCGGAGCCCTCCACCCTGGTACCTGGGCGCCCCGGCGACACCTCCGGGCCCGGGGGTTCTGGTGGGCGCGGTGGCGCGAACGGGCAGGGGCCGCACGGCGATCAGTCGTGGTCCGACGAGTCCTGGTCCGGTCAGCCCTGGTCCGACCCGTCCCGGCACACCACAGGCCCAGGAGCAGACACTGGTCACGGCGCTGGCCCGGGTCAGGCCGGTAGACCTGGTACGGCAGGCGGTTACGGCGCGGTCGGCCACGCCCGTGGCAACGGCAACGGCAACGGCTACGGCGGTGGTGACGGCTACTCGGGCGGCAACGGCTCTGCGGGTGGCAGCGGCTTCGGCGGTGGTGACGGCTACGCAGGTGGCCACGGCTCCACAGGTGGCAGCGGCTTCGGCGGTGGTGACGGCCACGCAGGTGGCCACGGCTCCACAGGTAGCAGCGGCTACGGCGGCGACAACGGCTACGGCAATGGCTACGCAGGCGGCAGCGGCACCACGGGTAGAAGTGACCGCCAGGGCGAGCCCGGCAGTGGGCCCCTCGGTGGTCATGGGCAGACCGGTGGTCAGGGGCAGTTCGATGGCCGGCCCGGCAGCCAGGGCCAAACGGGTGGGCAGGGGCAGCCTGGCGGCTCGGGGAAGTCCGGCGGTCTGAGCCAGACCGGTAATCCCTGGCCGGGGTCCGCCTCCTGGCAGCCCGACGACTCGTGGCAGGCCGAGACTCCCTGGCCCGGCATGCCCACCGACGGGGCCGGTATCACCGACCAGGCCACCCACCTCGGCCAGGACAGCCAGGCCGGAAAGAAGGGCCGGTTCGGCCGACGGGGACGGGCGGCCCAGTCAGACCCAGGAAGCCAGAGCGGCCCCGGCAACCAGAGCGGCCCCGGGAGCCAGAGCGGCCCCGGAAATCAGAGCGGCCAGGGAAGCCTGAGCGGCCCCGGGAACTACGGCGGCCCGGGAAACCGGAACGCGCAAGGGAACTCGAGCGGCCACGGCAACCAGAGCGGCCTGCTGGGCCAGAACGGCCAGGGGAGCCAGGGCGGCCAGAACGGTCAGGGCAGCCAAGGCGGCCACCCGGGCCAGAACGGCCGCGCTCACCAGGGCGGGTGGCCGGGGCACGAGGTGCAGGCCGGGCCGGGCAACCAGCACGGCGCGTACAACCAGGTGGGCCACCGCGGTCGTCCCGATTCGGCGCAACCCGCGCCACCCGTCCCTCAGTTCAATGCCGTTCTTCCCAACGAGGGCACCCAGATCCCCGACGGCGTGACCGTCGTGGTCGGTGGCCGCCGTCCCAAGGAGAAGGCCGGCTGGTCGTGGAAGCGGCGCCTGCTCACCTCCACCGTGGGTGGTCTGGTCACCGTCGCCGCGGTCGTGGTCGGTCTCTCGGTGATGGCTCCGGACAAGCCCGACGAGTCGGTCACCCCGCAGGAGTCGCCGGCCACCTTCGTGCCGCCCACGGTCAGCGGTCTGCGGGCCACCGACCGCAGCCCCACCAGCATCACCATCACCTGGCACTCGCAGGGGCCCTACGAGAACGCGCACCGCGTGGTGGTCGAGAAGGGCGAGACCATCTGGCTGGAGCCCGAGCAGATCCAGGCCGGCGCGTACACGCTCACCGGCCTGAAATCCGGCCACAAGTACTGCATGACGGTCGACGTGTACTACCGGGCGCCCACGTCCGACACGGCGGCGGCCGACGACAAGCCGGAGTACGCCGTCTCCTCGTCCGAGCGCAAGTGCTTCTCCACCCGCAAGTGAGTTCCACCCACAGCTTCCACACCGGAAACCGTTAACGCAGAGGGGTAACCATGAGTATCAACGTCCGTTACGAAGACCTGCAGAGCACGGCCACCCAGCTGAACGCCGGCCGCGAAGAGATGATCGCCAACCTGAACCGGCTCAAGGGCCTGGTCGACGGTCTGGTCGCCAGCGGGTTCGTCACCGACCAGGCCTCGGGCCGGTTCCAGCAGTCGTACCAGCAGTGGAACACCGGCGCCAGCAACGTGATCCAGGGCCTCGAGGGCATGAGCGCCTTCCTGAACCAGGCCATCGCCCGGCACCAGCAGCTCGACTCCGAGCTGGGTTCCGCCGCCGGCGCCTGAGCCGAGCCCTGAGCCGAGCACAGAACAGAAACACGCGTCGTGCCCCGGCGCCGGGTGTTGTGGAAGGCACCCGAGCGCCGGGCAGGCGTACTACGAACGCGCCGCTCAGGCTACGCCCGCGGCCTGGATCGGCTGCACCGACCGGCGGACGGCCAGGTAGCCCCGCCCGGGCGGCACCGGCAGGATCTGGTCGCGCTCCAGCGTGAAGCCCAGCTGGCGGGCGGCGAAGACCCCGGTGGGGGCCAGCACCAGACGGGTGCCGTTCTGGATCGACGTCTCCACCACCCGCGCCAGTGAGCGCACCGAGCCCTCGAGCACCGGCCCGGCGTCACCGCACAGCACCAGCGCCCGGGTGCCGGCCGAGGCCGGATCGGCCAGATCCTCGAGCAGCGTGGGGGCGGGGGCGAAGTTCTCGATCCGCGCCTCGATCTTCATCTGGTCGAAGTCGTCCACCACCACCGCGTGACGTCCCCCCTCGAAGGGGGCCACCGCCGTCCTCAGTTTCTCGTCGTTCCAGGTGGTTCCGGACAGCACGGTCAACTGCGGCGACAGCCCGGCCAGGGTCTGCAGCGGCGAGCGCGGCGGGGCGATGGCCAGCACCGGGACGCCCACGTGCAGCAGCGACTGCACGATCGCGTTGGCGCTGGTGCTGCGGCCGCTGCCCTCGGGCCCGCTGATCAGCAGCAGGTGCGGGTCGTCGCCGAACAGGTCCACCCCGAGTGGTTCGATGTGCGCCCCACCGCGTCCCAGCGGGATCCAGGTGGGGCTGGGCACGTTCTGCCAGAGGATGCGCTCGCCCAGCGGCACGTGCACCGGCAGCGCCGCGAGAGCGCGCGGCGCACTGGTCAGGCTGTGGGCCTCGCGGGTGCGGGCGGTGAAGTCGGCCTCGTCCACCTGGAAGATCTGCACGTGGCAGCCGGTGGCCGTCTCGATGCCGCGGCCGGGCAGCCGGGGCGGCGGGCTGAACTGACCGCCGATCGCGGCCCGGCGGGCCGACTCGTTGGGGAAGGCCAGCAGGACGCGCCGGTTGAACAGGTCGGGCAGCCGGCCGTTGATCATCACCTGACCGCCGGTGACCACGACGTGCACGCCCACCGGGGGACCGCCCTGGATCACCTCGTAGAGCATGGTGAGGACGCTGGTCTCGTCGAACAGGCCCTGGTTGCGGTTCTCCAGGCCTTCCCAGCCGTCGACCAGGACCACCAGGGCCGGTCTCGGGGCGCCCGAGGCGAACCGTTCCCTCGTCCGTTTCTGGACCTCCTCGGCCAGCCAGGTGACCAGGCGGCGGATCCGGTCGGGCTCGCCGATGTGCATCACCGCGCCGGTGTGCGGCAGGGCCGCGCAGGCGTTGAGTTCGCCCTCGCGGTTGGCCACCACGTACAGGTGCACCTGGTCGCTGCGGTGGATCGAGACGCCGTTGATCAGGGCGCGCAGGGCGTTGGTGCGCCCGGACTGCGGGCCGCCGGCGATCATCCAGCGGTCGGTGCCGGCCAGGTCGAGGGCCAGGACCGGCTGCTCCTGGTTCTCCGGGTCGTCGGCCACGGCGAAGGCCAGGGACCCGGGCGGCGCCATCCGCAGGTTGCCGGTGCGCAGCAGGGCGGGCAGCGGGGGCAGCAGCGGCCGCTTCATCGGCGGCAGGTTCGCCGCCCGTGAGGCCGCCTCGACCGCGGCGATGGACAGGGTCTGGTCGGTCTCGCCCCGCACCGGGCCGCCTCCGGCCGAGGGCCGGGGCAGGCCCAGCTGCGACCAGTCCACGTGCCGTACCGAGGCGGGCGGGGCGGTGCCGTCGGGCGGGGGATCGCCCAGGTAGCCGGACTGGAACGGCCGGGGCTGGCGGCTCTCGTCGAGGGTGCACAGGATCAGCCCGCGGCCCTTGAACCGGCCGGGGATGCCCACCGCGTCCGGGGTCCCGAGCACCTCGACGCTGTCGGACTTCTCGTTCTGGCGCAGGGTGATCCGCAGGCTGATGTTGTTCTTCATCTCCGGCGAGAGCTTGCCCTGCAGCGACTGGGTGGCGAAGACCAGGTGCATGCCCAGCGAGCGGCCCTTGCCGGCCACCGCCATCAGTTCCTTGGGGAAGTCGGGCGAGGTGTCCATCGCCCGCGCGTACTCGTCGAACACCATGACCAGGCGCGGCAGCGCGGGCATCCGCGGATCGCTGCGGCGGGCCTTCCAGTAGTTGTCGATCTCACCGCCGTGCCGGCCGAGCATCGACTCGCGCCGGCGCACCTCGGCCCGCACCGAGGCGAGCACCCGCTGGGCGGCGGCCTCGTCGAACTTCTGGGCCGGGTCGTCCTCGGTGTTGCGGATCAGCGCGACCACGTGCGGGCAGTGCTCGAAGGGCAGGAACGCGCTGCCGCCCTTGAAGTCGACCAGCACCAGGTTCAGCTCGTCCGGGCGGTTGGCCAGCAGCAGCGAGGTGACCAGGGTCTGCAGCAGGATGCTCTTACCGGCGCCGGTGGCCCCGGCCAGCATGGTGTGCGGGCCCTGCCCGGCCAGGTCGACGGTGACCGGGCCCTGCGCGTCGGCGCCCAGCGGCACCTCCAGCTGGGGGCCGGGGTGCTCGTCCCAGAGCTTGAGCACGTCTTCCGGGGTGGGCCGGGCCAGGCCGACCAGGTCGAGGAAGCGCTGCGGGTAGGGCAGGGCGCCCGGGTCGTCGCGGGCGCTGAGCCGGTCACGCATCGGGGCCAGGGCCCGGGCCAGCACCTCGGCCTGGCGGCTGCTGAAGCGCTCGGGCACGATCGCGTCGGCCGTGCCGGACCGGTCGCCCCAGGCGGTGACCGTGTCACCGTCGAGCCGCACCAGGCCCCGGCAGTCGATCATGTCGCGGGTGTCGATGCAGATCGAGTAGACCCCGACCTCGGGCCCGTCGTGCAGCACCTCGCGGATGCCGGGCACCTTGCGCATCGACAGCGCGCCCTGCAGCACCACCACCACGTGCTGGTCGATGCGGGCGTTGTGCACCTCGCGCAGCGCGTCCTGGCGGATCGCGATGAGCTGCTTGAGCTCGTCCAGGCGGGCGCCCCGGGTGGCCGGGGTGACCCCGATCGCGCACGGCGTCTCGCCGCCGTCACCGGCCACCACGTGCGGCAGCCAGCGTGTCCAGGCCAGGTCGGGGTCACCGTCGGGGGTGAGCACCACGATCCGCAGATCGGCCGGGCTGCGCAGGGTGGCGAGCTGGGTGAGCAGCCAGTTGGCCACCTGGGTGGTGCGCTCGGGCGGCCCGACCAGGCCCAGCACACCGGTGGCGCGCAGGTCGACGGTCCAGGGCACGCCGCGCAGCCACGGGTCCTCGAACCCGACCCAGGGCTCACCGCGCAGCGTGATCGAGGCCGGCCGGTCGTACCGGCCGACCCGCAGCAGCAGCGCCTCGTCGGACTGGCCGTCGCGGGGCCACAGCCCGCGCACCGAACCGGAGGCGATCAGCGCGATGCTCTCCGGGTCGGGGGCCTGGGCGTGACGCACCTGGATCTCGGTGACCGTGGCCTGGTCGATCTGGCCGGCCACCCGGCTGCGGGAGTTCTCGAACTTCTCCATCCGCTCGCGGCGGGCCCGGCGCTCGAAGAAGGCCGTGGCGCCCATCGTGATCGGGGTGAAGGCGGCGAACAGCAGCATCGCCGGCTGCTTCATGATCAGGGCCATCGCGACCCCGAGCAGCATCGGCACGAACATGGCCACGACCATGGCGCCCTTGCTGCTGCCCTCGGCCGGGGCGCTGGGGAAGCTCAGGTCGAGGGGGGAGACCCGGGGCGTGGGCGCGTAGGCGCGGTCGAACTCCAGGTGCGCGTCGGTGGTGCGGCTCAGCTGCACCGGCGGTCCGGGGGAGGCGATCACCTGCAGCACGTCGTCGCCGACCTGGAACCGCTGACCGGGGGCCAGGAATCGGGGGGCACCGATCCGCTCGCCCTCCACGGTGATCCCGTTGGCCTGGTCGGCGGCCTCGGTGACCTGGATCGTGATGCCCTCGCGGGCCGCCGAGATGTGCGCGTGCTCGCGGGAGATCTTGGGGTCGCGCAGTTTCACGTCGGCCCCGGCCGAGCGCCCCAGCGTGCTCGTGCCCTCGGGCAGGAACAGGGAGCGCCCGGCGTCGGGGCCGCTGAGCACCAGCAGGCGGGCAACCAGGTTGGGCGCCACCGGCCGGGTCAGCGGCCCGGGCTGCCCGATGGTCAGGTACGAGCCGACCGTGAGCGGGCTGTTCTCGATGACCTCGTCGGGGTCGAGCCACTCGTGCCCCACGTAGCAGGGGCGATCGCCCACACGGAAGGGCAGCGCCGCCAGCAGCGAGCGCACGGTGCTCTCGCCGGACGCGCTGATCTCGACGTCGTGCTCCGCCCCGCCCTGTGGATCGAGCTGTGGATCGAGCACCGTCAGCCGGATGATCAAACCGTTTCCCCCACGGATCGGCCTAGTGATGACCGACCGATCCTAGAGGGACATTCGCGCCGGTTTCGGCACGAATACCCTGGGTTACGGCACTACTCTCAATGGTGGACGTCGGTCAGTTCCAGTTCCCGGGGGATCCAGCACCACACCACGACGGCCGCGATCGCGACCATCAGGGCCCCGATGAGCCCCACGGCGGCGAAGGCATTGGTGAACGATTCGCCTGCCGCCTCCTGGAACCTGGTTCCCACTGACCCGGCGACCGATTCGGTGACGGCGTCACCGGCGTCCCCAGGTAGCCCCGAGCGGTAGACGACCCCGGCGATGCTGCCCAGCACGGCCACCCCGAGCACGGCCCCGATCTCGAAGGACATCTCCTCGATGGCGGCGGCCGAGCCGGCCTGGTGCACCGGTGAGCGGCCCATGATCAGTGCCGACCCGACGCCGAGGGCGGCGCCGCCGAGGCCGACCATGAAGAACGCGACGGCCAGGCCCGCGTACGGGATCGGCCGGGGCAGCAGGAAGACCGTGGCCAGGCCCGCTGCGGTGACCAGCAGGCCGGAGGTGATCACGGTGCGCACCCCGATCCGGCCGGCCAGGGCCGGGGCGAACGGCGAGCCGATCAGGCCACCCAGGGCGGTGGGCAGCAGGGCGGCCCCGGCGGCCAGCGGCGACCAGCCCTGCACCAGCTGCAGCCACTGAGAACCGACCAGCAGCAGGGCCATGAACACGGTGCTGTGCGAAAGCGCCGAGAGCACGCCGGAACGGAACACCGGGTCGGCGAAAAGACCCACCGCCAGCATGGGCTCGCTCTGCACCAGGCAGCGCCGCACGAAGGCGGCCATCGCCAGCAGGCCGGCCACCAGGACGGCCACGGTGGGCACGTCGACGCCGTACTTGCTCAGATGCTTGATGGCGTAGACGATCCCGACCATCCCGCCGACCGACAGCAGCACGCCCACCGCGTCCAGGCGCGCGGGGCGCTCGGACCGGCTCTCCGGCAGCAGGAAGATCCCGGCCACGGCGGCCACCAGCATCAGCGGCACGTTGAGCAGGAAGGCCGAGTGCCAGCTGAACACCTCCAGCAGCACGCCGGCCACGATCGGGCCGATCGCGCCGCCCAGAGAGGCCATTGCCGCCCAGATGCCCAGCGCCAGCGCCCGTTCGCCCGGCTCGGGGAACAGGGCGCGGATCAGCGAGAGCGTGGTCGGCATGATCATCGCGCCGCCGATGCCGAGGAGCACCCGCAGGGCGATGACGGCGCCGGGGGAGTCGGCGAACAGCACCAGCAGCGAGGTCAGCCCGAACACGGTGAAACCGGCCAGCAGCATGCGTTTGCGGCCCACCCGGTCGGCCAGGGCGGCCACCGGTACGAGCAGGCCGGCCAGCACCACCGGGTAGGCGTCGACGATCCACAGCTGGGAGACCAGGCTGGGCTGCAGGTCGGCGATCAGGTCGGGCAGGGCGACGTTCAGCACCGTCATGTCCATGACCACGACGAGCAGGCTGGCGGCCAGGACGGCGAGGCCGGCCCAGCGCCGCGGGGGTGACTCGATCTTCGCCACGGGGGCGGTCCGGGTGCTCATCGGGCGCGGGTCCCTTCCAGGAAGGTGACCACCACGTAGGCGTCGAGGTCCTGCCGGGCCACCCGGCCGACCGTGACCGCGTCGCGGGCGGCGACGAGGATGCCGTACACCGCGGAGGACAGCCAGCGCGGGTCGAGGTCGCTGCGCAGCAGCCCGGCCTTCTGCCCGGCGGCCAGCAGCGCCGTCTCCTGCCAGGCCAGCTCCTCGGTGCGGGCCACCAGGTCCGGGGCCACCCGCAGGTAGGGGTCGGTCAGGGCGAAGCCGAACTCGTCGTAGTCGGCCAGGTAGCGGCTGAGCACGTCGCGGATGCAGGCCTCGATCCGCCCGGCGTCGCCGGAGGCGATGGCCTCGGACACGCCGGCCTCGGCCATGCTCTGCTCCCAGCGGTTCAGGGAGCGGGTGCCCAGTTCGTGCAGCAGTTCGTCACGGGTGGAGAAGTGGCGGTGCAACGTGGCCCGGCCCACCCCGGCCGCGGCGGCCAGGTCGGCCATGGAGGCCCGGGCATCAGTGTTCAGACGGCGTACGGCCGCGGCCAGGATCGCGTCCCGGGAAGTCATGGTGAGTCCTTCGGAAGACTTGCTGAGACATCACTGTCTCATGTGAGACAGATCTGTCTCAACAAGTATTCCCGGGGCCCACCCGGGATCCACCCGGTCAGCCCCCGATGCCGCCCGAACTGCCGGACTCGCTGTTGCGGGGTGGCTCCAGGCAGGTGACCGTCCCGTCCGGCTCGTCGAGGTAGCGCTCGGTCTTCTTGGGGCAGTCCTCGTCTGTGGGCACGTTGGGGCCGCTGACGTAGTCGTGGTCCTCGGAGCAGAACACCTCCGCGAGCGGTTCGCCCTCGGCGTCCTCGTTGCCGTCGTTCGCCCAGCACACGTCGTCCACCGAGTACCCGTCCGGCGTGGTGGCGAACAGCAGGGCCCCGGCCATGATGAAGCCGGCGACCACGGTGATAGCGCCACCCACCAACCCGAGCACGCCCAGACCGATAAAGACCCCCTTGCGGCGTCGGCTCTCGGTCCGCGGGTCGATCAGCGGTTGCCAGTTGTGAGGGGGTCTCGGGCGCACGCTGCATCTTGCGGTGCAGAAGAGGCGGGTGTCTGCCCGTTTTCCGTTTCGTGACTTTTACGATCGGCCGTCCGGGTGGCGGCGTACTCGGCCAGTGCGTCGAGAAAACCGGGCGCCATCAGCCGGCGGGGCCGGAACACGGCGGTCAGCAGACCACGTACCTGCGACTGCTCCACATCGGTGCGAGCCAGTGAGTGGGCGGCCCCGGCGAACCATCTCACCTGCAGTTGCTGTGGTCCGAGGATGGAACGGTAGATCCGTTCGGTCTCGTGCGCGTCCACGTTCTGGTCATGGCCGGCCAGGACCAGCAGCACCGGCGTGCCTCGCGCCGCCAGGTCGTGCAGGGCGCAGGTGGCGTCGCTGCGAAAGTTCTTCAGCACGAAGCCCCAGCGGGCCCGGCTCATCGGCTCACCGTCCGGATCGGCGGCCAGGTAGTCGTCGTAGTCGCCGTTGCGCTCCAGAACGGCGTTGATCCGCTCTCTCTCCTTCAGCGCTGCATCAAGGTCGGCGGCCGTCGCCCGGAGGTTGAACTCGCCCTGCCGCAGCCAGTTGATCGCGGGGGAGAGCAGAACCACGAAGGAGATGCGCGGATCATCCGCCGCCACCTGCGGCACGACCCAGCCGCCCTGGCTGGCGCCCCACAACCCGACCTCGTCCGGGTTCAGCTCTGACCGCTGCCGCAACTGCCCGACCACTTGCGTCACCTCACGTGCCCGCTCGGCCTGGTCCTGGGTGAGCCAGTCGCCCTCCGATCCGCCTACCCCTGGCTTGCTCCAGGAGACCGAGGCCACCCCCGCCTTGGCCAGCGCCTCGAACTGAGGCCGGTACAGGCCGTCGTTGGTGGCCTCGACCGGCCCGTCGCCGTGCACGAACACCACCACCGGCACCGGCCCCGATCGCTGCCGCGGAAGAGTGAGCACGGCGTCCAGCTGCCCCTGCGGCCCGGTGAGGCGGATCCGGCGCTCATCCATCTCGAAGTGGTTACCCGCAACGGCGAGCCCGGTCAGAACGAGGACCACCGCCCCCAGGGCGGCCAGCCAGCGACGCATGATCTATCCTTTCAGCAACGATCGTTTCCTCGACGATAGGTCATCACATGGAGATCCGGATACACCGGGCCGTCCCCCGCGGAGCCGAGGCCGACGCGGCCCGCCTCTACGGCGACGCGTTCGGGTCGAAGTTGCGGCCAGGGCTGGGCACCGGCGCGGTCCGGGAGCGGTTCCTGGCCGCGGCACTGCGGCCCGATCGGATGGTGTGCGCGGAGGTCGACGGCGTGGTCTGCGGGGTGGTCGGGCTCAATCTCGACGGCGACGGCGCGTTCTCGATCACCTGGCGCTCCCTGCGCGAGCACTACGGCGCAAGCGCCTGGTGGCGGATGCTGCTGCTTCTGCCGCTGCACCGCGAACCCCGGAAGGGCCACCTGCTTTTGGACGGGATCGCGGTCGATGCGCGGATGCGTGGCCGTGGGGTGGGTGGCCGGCTTCTGGACGAGGTGGACCGGATCGCCGCCGAGCAGGGGTTCGACCGCATCGGTCTCTCGGTGATCGACAGCAACCCCCGGGCGCGGGCGCTGTACGAGCGGCACGGCTACTCGGCTGCGCGGACCGAGCGGGTCGGCGCGCTGGGGGATCTCTACGGTGGTTTCCGGTCGGTCACCAAGATGGTCAAGGAGGTCGGGGCGTGAGCCTGCCGGCGCGATTCGTGGTGGAGAGCCTGGTCGACGACGAGGGGACGGCCTCGCTGGCCCAGGTCTACGACGTGGGCAACGCGCTGGGCATCCCCGACCAGCCGATGCGTCTGACCGTACGGCGCATGATCGCGGCGGGAGAGTTCGTGCAGGAGGGGCGCGGGCGCGCCGGAACCCTGCGGCGCACGGCAACCGCAGATCTGACCGAGCGGCACGACGCGGCCTTCGTCGAGTTCGCAACGCGACGCGACCAGGGGCAAGAACCTTGGGACGGGTGGTGGCACCTGTTCGTCTATTCGGTACCGGAGACGGATCGCCAGTTGCGCGACGACGTCCGGCGCACCCTGGTGCGTCTGGGCGGGGCGCAGCTGCGGCCCGGCGTCTACGTCAGCGCCGACCCCTGGCAGGCGCTGGTGAACGCCGAGCTGGGGGACGCGGAGGTCAACAGCTGGACCCTGAGCACCCAGGACCTGCGCCGCGGGGAACTGCGGGAACCGGCCGAGCTGGCCGCAGCGCTCTGGCCCCTGCCCGAGATCTCCGGCCGCTACACCGCCCTACCCAGGCTCACCTCGTCCCCTGTTGGTAGTGACCGCATCGAGAACCTGCGCCGCGCGCTGGAACTGGTGGCAGCGTTCGACCAGGCCATGGCTCCCGACCCGCTGCTTCCGCCGGAGCTGCTGCCCAGCCCCTGGCCTCCGGTCGCCGCCCGGGCCGCGTTCCACCGAGCCTGGGCCGACCTGGCCGAGGCGGTGGCCGCCGAGGGGCTGCCGTTGTTCAGACGGTTCGCGGCAGGAAACTCTCCAGCAGGGTGAGCACCTGCTGCGGGTGCGTGATGGTGGGGGAGTGACCGGCGCCCGGGATCTCGTGCACCTCGCCCGCGCCCGGCATCGCCTCGCTCATCAGTTGCATGCGCGAGCGGGGCAGCGACTGGTCCTCACTGCCGCGCACCAGCAGCGCCGGGCAGGTGATCTCGCCCAGGCGCCCCGACACGTCGTCCCGTTCCAGCAGGCACTGCGCCGCCGCGCCGAGCGGAAGGCTGTAGTGCCGCTGCCAGTTGCGGATCCAGGCGTGCGCGGCCGGGTGCTCGCCGATGAGCTGGCGGGACAACGGCACCACGATGCCCTCGACCGGCCCGTGCTCGGCCAGCCCGGCGAACATCCCGGCGTAGACCACCTTGTCGTGCGGGTCGCAGGCCTGCGCCTCGGTGTCGAGGAGCACCAGGCCCCGCACCCGCTGCGGGGCCAGCAGCGCCACCCGCAGAGCGGTGAACCCGCCCTGGCTCACCCCACCGACCACCGCCTGAGGCACCTTCAGCGCGTCCAGCAGGCCCAGGACGTCGCGCGCCTGGTCCCAGTAGTCGAACGGGCTCTCGCCCTCGGGGGAGTTGCCGTGGCCGCGCGCGTCCCAGGCGATGATCCGCCAGCTGTGCGCCAGGGACGACTCGAAAACGGCCGAGAACATGGTGCGGTCGAGGAAGTAGCCGTGGCCGAGCACGAGCGTGGGGGCCGTGGAGGGACGGCTCGGGGCGCTGTCGGTGTACGAGAAGGTCCGGCCGCCGACGGTGATCTCGCGGGTCTCCATCCGGTCAGGCTACGACTACTTGAAACGGCCGGTGAAGGCGAACAGGGGCTCCTGCTCGGGACGCACGATCACCAGCGGCGAACAGGCCCGGTGAGCCACCTCGGCGGCCACGATGCCGCAGCGGTCCTCACCCACCACGAGCAGGCTGGCGGTGAGCGACTCGGCGATCAGCACGTCGTCGGCCCGCCCGGCGATCACCCGGGTGCTGACCGGCAGCGGGCTGGTCGCGGCCCGCAGCGGTTCGGCGATCGACTCCAGCCAGTGCGCCGTGCTGATCAGGACCTCGGGTGAGGGTGCGGCCGCCCGCGGCGCACCGGCCGGCCGGGGTGGCATCCGCAGCGCGTGGACCAGGACCAGCGGAAGGTGACGGGCCCGGGCCTCGTCGGCGGCCTTACGGGCGACCAGGACGTTGGACGGTGTCAGGTCGATCCCCGCGACGACCCGGTATCTGCGCCCTATCTCGGCAGACATTCAATTCCCCCAGTGAATGATGCGTGAGGAGGACGGTACTCGGTCTACCCGAAGGTAAGAAGCACTTTTCTTGAACCTCGCAGAAAAAGCCGGGTCACGGGCGTGCTGTGAGTTTCGGGATAAGTGAAAACCCCTAGTCCGAAAAGGCTGTTCAGAGCGACGCTCGGACCGCAGCGGTCATTTCTTCGCGGGTGAGTGGAAGAGGATTCGCTTTCGTTGAAGAAGCGGCCAGTGCGCCGTCCACCAGTTCGTCCACGTCGTCCTCGCGCAGCCCCAGTTCGGCCAGACCCGGCACGCCCAGAGCCTGGACCAGTTCGCCCAGCGCGGCCACCGCCGGCTCGGCCCCCGCCTCCTCCGAGCCGGTGACCAGCGGCCCGAGCGCGGCGAAACGGGCCTGCACGGCCGGATCGGGAGCGCGGCGCAGGGCGGCCAGATCAGCCTCCAGAACCGCCGGGAGGAAGGCCGCGCACAGAGCGCCGTGCGGAGCACCGAGCATGCCGCCCGCCACCCCGGCCAGGCCGTGCACCGCGCCGAGCCCCGCATTCGCCAGCGCCACGCCACCCAGCAGCGAGGCCAGGGCCAGGTCGGCGCGCACGGCCGGATCGTCGGTGCCCTCGTGCGCCGCTCGCGGCAGGGCCCGCAGCGAGGCCGCCAGCCCCTGCCGGGCCAGCGCGTCGGTGACCGGGTTGGCCCGGCACGAGATCAGCGGTTCGACCAGCTGCACCAGGGCGTCCAGACCGCCGTGCACCAGGGGGGTGCGCGGAAGGCCTTGCAGGAGATCGGGATCCACCACCGCGGCGCGGGCCAGCATCGCCGGGGAGCGCAGGCTGACCTTGACCCGCCCGGCGGTGAGCACGGCGTTGCGGGTGACCTCGGAACCTGTGCCGGCCGTGGTCGGGACGGCCACCCACGGCAGCACCGGGCCGGACAGCGGACGGCCCTGGCCCACCACCTCCAGGTGCTCCAGCGGGTCGCCGTTGTGCACGAGCGCGGCCACGGCCTTGGCGGTGTCCAGGGCCGAGCCGCCGCCCACGCCGAGCACCGCCCCGACCCCGCCGCTGCGGGCCTGGGCCACGGCGGCCTGCACCGACTCGACCGACGGCTCACCCCCGGCCCGCACGGTGACCGTGCTGCGGCCGGCCTGCTCCAGACGCTCCCGCAGGGGCGCGGCGTGGCGGTCGGAGGCACCGGTGACCAGCAGCACCCCCTGGTCGCCCGCGGCCTCACCGGCCAGATCGGCGGCCTCGGCTGCGCGTCCGGCGCCGAAACGCACGTCACCGGGCAGAGTCAGGGCGAAGCTGTTGAACACGGATCACCTCGGGGGTGGGAAATGCGGCCACGGTCGGACCGCCACGCTACCGAGCGGCGACCTGCGCCCTCACACCGTGGTGGAGCGGCCCAGGTAGGTCACGGTGGGACCGCCGACCGGGAGCTCCTGGAAGCCCAGCCGCTCGTAGAAGAGCCGGGCGCTGGTGTTGGTAGGAGCCATGCCCAGGTGCACCGCCGGCGCCCCGGCCTCGCGCACAGCGCCCAGGAACCGGTGGATCAGCTGCCGCCCGAAGCCCTGCCCCTGAACCTGCGGCAGAAGGTCGATGTGCAGGTGCGCGGGGTGGTTCTCCAGGCCGGGCTCGAGCATCCGCTGCGGATTCAGGCCCAGTTCCAGCAGCCAGCGGTCGGTCTCCGCGTACGGTTCGGGGTAACGCCGACGCAGATGAGGCACCCAGGAGGTGGCATAGCTCTGCACGAACGCCGGGGTGTCGGCCGTGCCCAGCACGTAGCCCACCGGCTGCCCGGCGTCTTCCAGGACGAACGCGAACCGCGGTTCCAGCGTGACGTAGGGCGCCGCGAAACAGTCGCCCATCAACTCGTCGCTGCTGTACTGCCCCCGGGCGTCGCCCCCCGCGTCGCCGGTGCGCACGCAGATGTCCTGGACGGCGGGCAGGTCTTCGGGCCGGTACGGGCGGATGTTCGGCACGGGCCCGAGCCTAGGGCTTGTCCGGGCGAAGTGTGACCTTCGCCCCTGACCCGGCGAGAAGTTCCGAAGCACAATGAAACAGGTGGCACGGAGGGAGCTGACCATGACGTACTCCGAACGTAAGACCGTGGTGGGGCACGACGGGACGCCCGCAGCAGCGGCAGCCCTCGACTGGGCGGCCGCAGACGCAGCCCGCCGGGGCTCGGAACTCCTCGTGATGCAGACCGACGAACGCGGCTGGGCCGACGCGCTGGCCCGGGTACGGCGCCTCGCCCCGGAAGTGCCGGTCACCCTGACCGGTACCGGCCGCTCGCTGGCCGAGGCCTCGGGCCGGGCCGAGATGATCGTGCTGGGCGCCCCGGCCGCCGGCTCGCCCCAGGCCACGGTCGTCTCCGAGGTGGTGGCCCGGGCCGGCTGCCCGGTCGTGGTGGTCCGCCCGGACGAGCCCGGCCCGGCCAGCGGCCTGCCGGTCTCCGTGGGCTACGACGGCTCGGCCTGCGCCGAGCGCGCGCTCTCGTTCGCGGCCGAGCGCGCCGCCCAGTGGCAGGTGCCCCTGGTGGTGGTCGTGGCTCAGGCTCCTCTGACGGCCGACCCGCAGACCCTGGGGGCGCAGGCGGCCGCCTGGGTGCTGCGCCGCCACCCCGGGCTTGAGGTGCGCCACGAGGTGGCCGAGGGCGAGGCAGTACCGGCCCTGGCCGCCGCCTCCCGTGGCTGCGGACTGATCGTGGTCGGCAGCCGAGGGCGCGCCCTGGCCGCAGGTGTGCTCGACAGCTCGGTCGGCGACGGGCTGATCTCGCGCTCACAAAGCCCGCTCGCCGTCGTCCACTGATCCAACGGTCCTACCCCGCAGGTGAACGCCCGCGCCGCAGGTTCTTCTCCGCGTAGAGAGCCTCGTCGGCGCGGGCGTTGAGCAGGGCCGGGGCCTCGCCGACCTGACGCACGGCATACCCGGCGCTGAAGCCCACTCCCTCGGGCGCGGACCAGACGGATGCGAGCCGCTCCAGGACCGCCCGGGCCACCGCGCCGTCGCCCCGGGCGATCACCGCGAACTCGTCCCCGCCGAAGCGGCAGACCAGGTCGGTGTCGCGCACCGATCCGGCCAGGGCGGCGGCGAAGGCGCGCAGCACCCGGTCCCCGGCCGGGTGACCCTGACTGTCGTTGAGCGCCTTGAACTTGTCCAGGTCGAACAGCACCAGCACGGCGTCGTCGGCCAGGCACTGCAGGGCCTGCTCGAACGCCCGCCGGTTGCCCACCCCGGTGAGCGAGTCGGTCATCGCCGCCCGGTCCAGCTCCTCCACCTGCCGGACCCGTTCCAGCACCGGCCCGGCCTGGATCGAGAGCAGCTCGATCACCTGGTCGGTGAAGTGGTCGAGGTCGGACACCGGCCGGGTCCACCAGATCACCATCACCCCGACCAGCCGGTCGCCGACCAGGATGGGGACGTACAGCAGCGAACGCGCCGACACCCGGGCCACGTACTGACGCGAGACCAGCGGACTGCTCAGGGCGTCGGCCACGTACAGGTGGCGCCGAGAGCGCGCGGCAACGGCAGCGCCCGAAGGGTCGGTGCCGACCGACAGCCGCACTCCGGAGAAGTCGGCCCCGATCCCCGCGCCGCCCCGGGCGACCAGGTCGTCGGCCGGCGGCCCGGAGTCACCCGCCCCGAAGCCCGGGATCGGCCGCTCCGAGACCATCGTGAACACCCCGTCGGCGCGCAGCACGTGCATCGCCAGCTCGCTGATCAGCCGGGCCGCGTCCGACTCGGTCTGCGCCTGCAGCAGTGGTCGCAGCCCGGCGTGCAGCTGTTCCAGATCGCTGCGCTGGCGCTTCTGCGTCCAGATGGCCGCCGCGATCATCTCCCCGATCACCCCGGCGAACAGGATCGTGCCCACCAGTTCGACCAGGTGCTCCTGCTGCCTACCCAGCCCGGCCACCACCCCCAGCAGGGCCAGGTTCAGCGCGGTCAGCGCGGTGGTGCGCCCCGGCCGCAGCACCAGCCCGGCGTAGCCCAGGCTCAGCATGTAGACCGGCTGGTAGTGCCCGAGCACGCCGGGCAGCCCCTCGCCGAAGTTGAGCAGGAACGCGCTGGGCAGCACCGGCCAGATCAGCACCGAGTCGCGGAACCGGTGCCAGGGCAGCAGGAGCAGAGTCAGGCCGAGGACGGCGACCCCGGCCACGATCAGCAGCTGCGGCAGCCGGGCCTGCTCGTTCTCCCAGGTCTGAACGGTGACACAGGCGGCGTAGACGTCCGCGGCCAGGTAGAGCGCACCGGCCAGGCGGCCCTTGCGCGTGCGCTGGGCGTCCTCGTCCAGCCCGGGCACCAGCCAGGTCCGCAACCAGCGGGAGGCCCACCAGGCCCAGGACCGGCTGCGCTCGTTCTGCACACCGGTTCATCGGCCGCTCCCGCCCCGGGATCAAGCCGGGGGACTAGGATCCGGCAGGTGTTCGTGAAGATCTGTGGCATCCGTGACCTGGACACGGCGCGGGTGGCGGTGCAGGCCGGCGCCGACGCGATCGGCTTCGTGCACCACCCGGCCAGCCCCCGGCACATCGAGGCGGCCGGGATCCGGGCCGTCCTCGAGGGGCTGGACGACCAGGCCGTCGAGACCGTCCTGGTGGTGCGCCGGCTCCCCGTCGAGCAGGTGCTGAAGGTGGCGCACGACAGCGGCGTGGCCACCGTGCAGTTCCACGGCGGCGAGAGCGACGAAGACCTGCAACGGGCCGTCAGCGAGGGGTTCTCGGTGATCCGCGCCCTCTCCCTCACCGAGTACGCGAGCAGCTCACCGACGTCCTCGATCAGTGCCCGTCTGATGCTCGACGCGCCGGAACCCGGCCAGGGGCAACTGATCGACGCCGAGGAGTTCACCACCCGGCCCGCCGAGCCGTGGATCCTGGCCGGCGGGCTCACCGTCGAGAACGTGCGGGCCCAGATCCGGCACCTACGACCCGGCGGGGTGGACGTCTCCAGCGGCGTCGAGTCCTCGCGTGGGGTGAAGGACCACGCGAAGATCGCGGCCTTCGTGCAGAACGCCCGCAGCTAAACGCTATCGCGCCCGAACCGGCGGATCTTGGCGAACATGTCCTCCAGCAGGAACCGCACGTCGATCGACTCGGCCACCCGGACCGGATGACCGGCCCCGGCCACGTAGGAGCCCGACGGGTCGAACCGGGGTGCGGGGCGCTCGCGGAAACTGCCCCCTCCCGGGAACAGCATCAGTGCGACAACGGGTGAGTCGCCCAGGGTGCGTGACTCGATCGGGGCCGGATGGTGGGCGGTGTTCCACTCCACGAGCTGGTCGATCAGGTAGTCGGCGAGCGGGCTGGTGCCCCGGATCTTCTCCTCAAGTTCGGCGTACCCGACCGAGACCTGGGCGAAGACGTTCCGGGGGATCTGCCACACCGTGATCCCCGAGTCGAAGACCACGTTGGCCGCAGCTATGTCGTTGCCCAGGTTGAACTCCCGGCCGGGCCACGCGTCCACCCCGTCGTATCCGGGCCCGCCGATCCACAGCACCACCACCGGCCGCTGGGTGATCGCCGGGTCCAGAAGGATCGCCGAGGCCATGTCGGTCAGCGGGCCGAGAAAGCCCACGTAGAGCGGATCCTCCTCGGATGCGAGCAGGCTCTCCTCGATGATCAGCCGGGCGCCGGGGCTGTCCTGGGGCGTGTGCTCGTCGGTCAGCGCGTGGGCGGCCCCGTTCGCCACCGGGGTGTCCAGATCCACGAGATGCAGCAGGCGGTCGATCTCCTCCCGCGACTCCTCCATGCTGCGCGTGCTGCGGTGCTCGCCGAAATGGGCCGGGATCAGCCCTCGCACGTCCAGCGAGGGGGAGAGCAGGGCGTGGACGATCGCGAACTGGTCGTCGGCCTCGTTCTTGGCGTCGGTGTCGAGAATGACGCGGCGGCGTTTCATGGCACTCCCTGCAACGGTGGCGGACATGAGCAGTACGAGTCTTTCGCACCGGCGGCTGCGCCGGACGAGCGACCCCACCCGGCGCTCAGCACGGATCTCACTACCCTGGAGAACGTGAACCCGAGCCACAGCCGGAGCAACCACGTAGTGGTGATCGGTCAGCGAGCCGGCCAGGCGGCCGCCGCGGCGACCTTCCTGGGCGGACCCGGGGTGACCCTGCTCGGTTGCGTCGAGTCGGTCCGACAGAAGACGTCGGTGCTGGAGGAACTGCGCGGGTTGCCGGTCGAGGTCGGTCACCTCCGGCTCGCCTCCGGCCCGGAAGACGCGCTGCGGCCCGACGACGTGTGCGGGGACGACGTGGCCGGAGCCGACGTGCTCCTGGTGGGGATGGACATTCCACCGGAAACAGCTCGGGCGGCAATGTATTACACGCGCGGCAAGGTGATCCTCGACCCCACGCCGGCGGCCGGGCAGCCGCCCGCGGCCCAGCACATCGAGGCCCTGGCCCCGTTCGTCCACGTCATGGTGCCCGACGCCCTGACCGTGGCCGCGCTCGACGTGGCCAACCCCTTCGACGCCGAGATCTACCAGCAGGCCGGTGATCTGGCCGAGCGGCTGCGGGTCAACGTGGTGGTCCCGCCCGGCCCGGCCGAGGAGGCCGGCGACTGCTTCCGTGGGGTGCTGGCCCTGCTGCTGGCCGAGAAGACGCCGCTGCCCGAGGCGGTCCGGATCGCCGTGCGGGCCGCCTCGGTGGCCACCATCACCGGAAAGCTCCCGGCCCGCAGCGAGACTCTCTCGGCCAGCTGACCTTCAGCTGAGGATCACCAGCTGCCGGGTGGCCCGGGTCATCGAGACGTAGCGGTCGACCGCTCCCTCGATGCCCTCGCCGAACCGGTCCGGGTCGACCAGCACCACCAGGTCGAACTCCAGGCCCTTGGCCAGCGTGGGGGTGAGTGAGCGCACCCGCGGCCCCGGCCGGAACCGGGGATCGCCGATCACGCAGGCCGTGCCCTCGTGGTGCTCGGCCAGCCACTGCTCCACCACGTCGGGCAGGTCGCCGGCGTCGCCGAAGACCACCGGCAGCCCGCTGCTGCGGATCGAGGTGGGCACGTTCGCGTCCGGCAGAGCGGCCCGGATCACCGGCTCGGCCTGGGCCATCACCTCTTCCGGGGTGCGGTAGTTGATGCTCAGCGAGGCGATCGCGACCCGGTCCAGCCCGACCCGGGCCAGCCGCTCGGCCCACGGCTCGGTGAAGCCGTGCCGGGCCTGGGCCCGGTCGCCGACGATGGTGAAGCTGCGGGAAGGGTTGCGCAGCAGCAGCATCTGCCACTGGGCGTCGGTGAGCTCCTGGGCCTCGTCCACCACGATGTGGGCGAACGGCCCGGCGAGATCGGCGATGTCGTCCGGCCGGGCGGCCGGCAGCGCCGCCTCGTCGACCAGGGCCTCCTGCAGGTCGCTGCCCTTGAGGATGATCATCGTGTCGTCGGCGTCGTCCAGCGCGTCCAGGATCTCGAAGACCACGCCGGCGCGTTCCTGGCGCTGCGCCTCGGCCGCCGCCTCGGTGCGCCGCCGCCGGCTCGCGGTCTGCGGGTCGCCCAGGCGCTGGCGGGCCGCGTCCAGGAAGGGCAGGTCCTCCTCGGTCCAGGCCTGCCCGTCCTTGCGCTGCAGCAGCCGGACCTGCTCGGTGCTCAGCCAGGGGGCGCAACGGCGCAGGTAGGCCGGCACCGTCCAGAGGTCGGCGACCAGTTCGGTGGGCTCCAGCGTGGGCCAGGCCCGGTTCAGCGTCGTCATCAGTTCCTGGTTGCGCTGCAGCCAGCGCCGCAGCGCCGGGGCCGAGACCTCGGTGCCGTCCTCCTGCTGGTCGTGCTGATCGGCCACCAGCGTGACCAGTTCGTCGAGGATCAGGTCGGGCGCCTCGTTGTGCGGCGTGCCCGGCGAGATCGATCCCAACGCGGCCGCCCAGTCCGCGGCACTGAGCCACAGATCCTCGACCCACGGCGAGCTCACCGACAGGCCCTTACTCGGCGGGGTGACGTAGAACCGCACCGCGGCGTCGATCACCTCCACCACCTTGGCCGTCGACTTCAGCCGCCCCACCTCCGGATCCCGCTCCGGCTTCGCCGTCGCCCCCTCCGGCACCAGATCGCGCAACGTGCACGTGCGCACCCCGTCCTCACCCAGACTGGGCAGAACGTCGCCCACATAGTCCAGGTAGGGCTGGTGCGGCCCGACGAACAACACCCCGCCCCGCCGGTGCCCCAGCCTGGGATCCGAATACAGCAGGTAGGCCGTGCGGTGCAGCGCCACCACCGTCTTCCCCGTGCCCGGCCCGCCGTCCACCACCAGCGCCCCGCGCGACCCGGCCCGGATGATCGCGTCCTGATCGGCCTGGATCGTGCCCAGCACGTCGCGCATCCGCGGGGAACGGGTGCTGCCCAGGCTGGCGATGAACGCCGACTGGTCGTCCAGTGCCGCGTTGCCCTCGAACGCCTCCGGGTCGAACACCTCGTCCCAGTAGTCGGTGATCCGTCCGCGCGTCCACCGGTAACGCCGGCGACTCGCCAGCCCCATCGGGTTGCCGTGCGTGGCCCCGAAGAACGGTTCGGCCACCGGCGAGCGCCAGTCGTGCAGCAGGCGGTGCCCGTTCCGGTCGGTCAGCCCCAGCCGCCCCACGTACATGGGCTCCTGCCCCTCTGGGCTTTCGGTCACCATCCGGCCCAGGCACAGGTCCAGCCCGAACCGTCGCAACGTGCGCAGCCGGCTGGTGAGCCGGTGCACCTCCTGGTCGCGGTCGAAGGCCCGCTGCCCCTTCCCGGCCGGCGCTCTGCGCTCGGCTTCCAGGCGCTCGGACAGTTCGGCGATCGACTGCTCGAGGGTGCTCGCGATCGCCGCGAAGTGTTTCTCGTCCGCCCCGATCAGATCGGGACGGGCCTTGGTGTGCAGGTCGGCGGGCAGATCGAAGGCTTTCACGGTCGAAGATTCTGCGCCGCGAACAGGGCCTTGCCGCAAGCCCCCCACTGCGCTATAACGTAGTTAGTGGCGGGGGAACCCGCCTTTTCTTTTGCCCGCAAACCGGCACCGTCGCGACACTATGGCGGTATGGACACATCCGCCCCGGTACCCCTGTGGTTGCTGGACTTCGACGGCGTGATCAACGGCAGCCGCGCCGGGTGGAGCGCCGCCCCGCACTCGAAGTGGCTGCAGGCGGCCGACCGCGCCTACCTCGTGCGCTACAGCCCAGCCCTGGTCAGCCGGATCCGGGGCCTGGTCACCTCCGGCGCGGTGGAGCTGCGCTGGTCCACCACCTGGGTGGACGACATTGCCCAGGTGAACAAGGAACTGGGCTTTCCGCCCGAACTCGCAGGGGTGGCCTTCACTCTGCCGCACGGCGTGGACACCACCCGGGAGCAGGTCAGCGCCCTGAAGATCGAGGCGGCCCGGAAGGCAGCTGCCGATGGGCGGGCCGTGATCTGGACCGACGACGAGGTCATCCCGGCCGACGGCCCGGTGCGTGAGGAACTCGAGGCCGCCGGTGCGCTGCTCATCGTCCCGAACAGCAAGCGCTGCCTGCGGCCCACCGACCTGGACACCATCGAGAAGTACCTGCACACCCGGTAGGTCGAGCGATTGGTAAAAAGTCCGCTTTGTGCGTTCAGCGGTCGCCCAGATCGTTGACGTGATCATCGGCGACCGTCTTCAGTGGTTCTCCGGCGACGGACCTTGGCCCCGTCGCCGCCCACTCGAGGAGGAACCGGCGATGCGTGTTCTGTCCAGTCTGCTCGGCCGCCCGAAAACCCTTCTGCTGGCGTCGGCCCTGGCCGGGGCGTTGACCCTGACCGGGTGCGGAGGATCGGACGACGAGGCCGAGGGGCAGGCGCAGGACGGGGGACCGGTCTCGGTCAGCGTGGGGGTCATCCCGATCCTCGACGTGGCGCCGATCTACCTGGGCATCGAGCAGGGCTTCTTCGAGAAGCAGGGCCTGGAACTGAAGATGGAGACGGCCCAGGGCGGGGCCGCGATCGTGCCCGGCGTGGTCAGCGGCCAGTACCAGTTCGGGTTCAGCAACACCACCTCGCTGCTGATCGCGGCCTCGCAGAATCTGCCCCTGAAAGTTGTTACCAACGGTGTGAACTCGACCGGTGAGAAGGGTAAGGACTTCGGCGGCATCGTGGTGCCGCAAGACAGCCCGATCCAGACCGCCGCCGACCTGGTTGGCAAGCGGGTCGCGGTGAACACGCTGAAGAACATCAACACCACCACCACGAACAAGGTGGTGCGTGACGCCGGCGGCGATCCCTCGCAGATCGCCTACACCGAGCTGCCCTTCCCCGAGATCCCGGCCGCGGTGGCCGGTGGTGACGTGGATGCCGGGCAGGTGGTGGAACCGTTCCTGACCATCGCCAAGCAGCAGGGCATGCGGGAGATCGCCTCCAACTTCGCCCAGACCGACCCGAACCTGAACGTCGGCCTCTACTTCACCTCCCAGCAGTACGCAGGTGAGAACGCCGAAGTGGTGCAGAAGTTCACCTCGGCCATGCAGGAGTCGCTGAAGTACGCCAACGACAACCCGGAGGAGGCCCGGAAGGTGCTCTCCACCTACACCGAGATCGAGCCGGCCGTGCAGGAGGCGGTCACCCTGCCGAGCTGGCCGGAGCAGATCGACACCGCCTCCGTGGAACTGCTCAGCCAGCTGGCGCTGCAGGACGAACTGCTCGACGCCGAGCCCGATCTGACGAAGCTGCTGCCCTGATGAACGCGGCCGCGCTCGAGGTACGCGCTCTGGCCAAGACTTACGAAGGGCACAAGCGCCGGGTGGAGGCGATCCGCGAGCTCACCTTCAGCGTCGGCACCGGGCGGCTGGTCTGCGTGGTCGGGCCCTCGGGAGCCGGAAAGACCACGCTGCTGCGGTGTATCGCTGGCCTGCTGGCCCCGACGTCCGGCGAGGTGCTGCTGAACGGGCAGAAGGTCACCGGCCCGCCGCCGGGTATGGCGGTGGTGTTCCAGGAGTACGGGCGCAGCCTGTTCCCCTGGATGACGGTGCGGCAGAACGTGGAACGGCCGCTGATCGAGAAGGGGATGAAGAAGCCGCAGCGGCGGGCCGCGGTGGACGACGCCCTGTTCGCGGTCGGTCTGCTCGAGAGCCACGACGCGCACCCCTGGCAACTCTCGGGCGGTATGCAGCAGCGCGTTGCGATCGCCCGCGCGGTGGCCTACCAGCCCAGCGTTCTGGTGATGGACGAGCCGTTCGCCGCGGTCGACGCCCAGACCCGGGGCGAGCTGGAGGATCTGGTGCGGGACCTGTGGCGGCGCCTCGGCGTCACCACCCTGTTCGTCACGCACGACATCGACGAGGCGGTCTATCTGGGCGAGCGGGTGCTGGTGCTGTCCAACCGGCCCACCCAGCTGCTGCAGGACGTGACCATCGACCTTCCGGCCGAGCGCGACCAGCTCAGCACCCGCTCCGAGCCTCGTTTCACCGAGCTGCGCTCCCAGGTGTACCGCCTGGTGCAGCAGGCCAAGCAGGGGGTGCGCGAGGTGGCCGAGCTGAAGGAACATCCGTGAAATACGCGCCTGGTAGACCGGGCGGATGCTCACCATCACCGGCGCCCGTAGCGTTCTGATCGACCAGCACACCACCACAACGAAGGACGTGGTGGTCGCCGACGGTCGCATTGTCGCCGAGGCGGTGGGTGAGGGGGAGATTTTGGACGCCGCGGGCGGCGTGGTCACGCCCGGTCTGGTGAACGCGCATCACCATTTGTTGCAGAGCGCCTTCCGCACGCTGCCGGGCTCGCGGGGCGTGCCGATGCGTGAATGGCTGGGTGTGATGGGCGCCGCTTACACCCGGGCCGGGGTGGATCCGGAGCTGGCCGGGGCGGCGGCGTCGGTGGGGCTGGCGGAGTCGCTGCTGAACGGCGTCACCACGGTCGCCGACCACCATCTGACCTGGCCGAGCGGCTGCGACGACGTGGGCATCGCGCGGGCCGTGGTGCAGGCCGCGCAGCAGGTGGGCGCCCGGCTGGTGTTCGTGCGGGGCAGCGCCCGGGACGACCCGCAGGAGGCCGCGGCCTCGGCGACCAGGATCGTGGAGAGCCTGCCCACCGGCTCGGACGGGATGCTCCAGCTGGCCGTGGGCCCGGCCGGGGTGCACAGCGACTCCCGCGAGACCTTCGAGCTGCTGGGCGAGGTGGCGGCCCGGTTCGGGCTGAGGCGGCGCACCCAGGCCAACGAGCAGGTCGATGTGGAGGTGGCGCTGGAACGATACGGACGGCGTCCGCTCGATCTGCTGCAGGAGTGGGGCTGGCTGGAGCCGGACGTCACGGTGGCGCACCTGTGCGACGTGACCGGCGACGAGATCAAGCGGCTGGCCGCGGCCGGGATCACCGCCACCCATGCGCCCGGCTGTGACGTGCCGATGGGCTGGGGCGTGGCCCCGGTGGCGGCCCTGCTGGAGGCGGGCATCGAGGTCGGGCTGGGCACGAGCGGGGGCGGCAGCAACGACGCCGGGCATCTGCTGGCCGATGCCCGCCTGGCGATGCAGGTTTCGGCGTTGGCCGGGCCTGCCTTGCCGGCGCGCACGGTGCTGGGGATGGCGACGGCCGGGTCGGCGGCGGGTCTGGGCCGTCCGGAACTCGGTCACCTGCGGGTGGGCGCAGCCGCGGACCTGTGCGTGTGGGACGTGAGTGGGGTGGCCGATGCGGGGGTGGCCGATCCGGTCGCCGGGTTGCTGTGGGCTTCGCCCGGGCGGCGGCCCCGGCACGTGGTGGTCGGCGGGCGCGTGGTGGTGCGGGACTACCTGCTGACCGGGGTTGACGAACCCGATCTGGTGGCCGGTCTGGACCGGGTGCTGAGCCGGGGACGTCAGCGCTGACCTCAGAGCTGCCTCGAGCTCACACCGGCCGGGTGCCTTCCTTGACGATGAACAGCCGATAGGCGCCGGCCCCGGACCAGCGGTGCGGTACTCCGGCACTCAGGTACAGCGAGTCCCCGGCCTCCAGCGTGACCCGGCCCTCGGCCCCCAGGTCGATCAGCACCCGGCCCAGGGTGACGTGCACGAACTCGTCCTCCGCGTGCTGGTAGTACTCGCCCGGGTCGGTGTTGTCGCCCTCGAACATCATCGGTTGCATCCGGCGGTCGCCGCTGGTGAGCAGCCGGGCCCGGCCCAGGCCGTAGGGGCCGGTGGTTCCCTCGTGGGCCCGCTGCACCTGCACGGCCGGGGTGTGAGGATGGCCATCGACCGGCCCCTCGACCGGTCCGGCAGCCAGCAGCTCGACCTGGCTCGTGCCCAGGGCCAGGGCGATCTCAGCCAAGGACGAGATGCTCGGGTTGGTCAGTCCCCGCTCGACCTTGCTCAGGAAGCCGTGGGTGAGGCCCGCCGACGCGGCCAGCTCGGCCAGGGTGAGGCCGCGCGCGCGGCGGATCTGCCGGATCCGGGTTCCGAGGGGCTGCACGCTGACGGCTGACTCCTTCGTGGTCGCAACTCTTTACCGCAGCGTCCCCGCCCGTGACATGGCCGAAACGCGGGATGCCTAGATTCGCCGATGTTCCTGACAGGAACATTTCGCGAGCATCCTACGCAAGTACCGAAGGTCGTCCAGCGGCCGGAAGGAGAACCGTGCCGGCCCTGCCTCAGCCCCTCACCCGCCTGCTCAACGCCACCCTGCCAGAAGGGCGAACAGTGGACGTGGGTCTGCGTGGCGGTCGGGTGAGTGAGGTGGTCGAGGCCGAGGGCCGGGCGGCGATCGAAGGTGAGCTCGACCTGAAGGGCTGGGTCCTGCTCACCGCCCCGGCCGAACCGCACGCCCATCTGGACAAGGCCCTCTCCTGGGACCAGATCGCCCCGCCGATGGGTGATCTGCGACTGGCGATCGATTCGTGGCGGGCCCACAGCCACACCATGACCACCGAGAGCATCGCCGAACGGGCTTTCGCCGCAGCCCAGTTGATGCTGCGCAACGGCACCACGGCCGTGCGCACCCACGTCGACCTGCTGGTCGGGCCGCAGCCGCTGCGCGGTGTGCAGGCGCTGGCCGGGCTGCGTGAACGGCTGCAGGGACGGATGGACCTGCAGATCACTGCGCTGGCCGCGCCGGACACGCCCGACGAGATCGTGCACGCAGCCCTGGATCTGGGCGTGGACCTGGTGGGCGGCGCGCCGCACCTGGCCCCCGATCCGCTGCGCGACCTCACCCGTCTGCTGGCCATCGCCGAGTCCCGCGGCGTGGGCACCGACATCCACACCGACGAGGGCCTGGACGGCGAACCCACTCTCACCTACTACGCCAAGGCCGTGCAGGACTGGCCGGCCGACCGGATCCGCTCGGCCGGGCACTGCGTGCGCCAGGGCACCCTCGAGCCGGCCGAGCTGGCTCAGACTGTCGAGGCGGTCAAAGCGGCTGATTTGGGCATCATCTCGCTGCCCATCACCAACCTCTACCTGCAGGGCTGGCAGCATCCGGTCTCCACCCCGCGGGGGTTGACCGCGCTGCGGGCCTTCCTCGACGCCGGGGTCAAAATTGCTGGGGGAGCGGACAACCTGCGGGACCCGTTCAACCCGGTGGGCCGCGGCGACGCCCTCGAAACCGCCTCCCTGTTGGTCACGGCCGGCCACCTGACCCTGACCGAGGCCTACCACGCCGTGTCGGCCGGGGCCCGCGAGGTGCTCGGCCTGCCGCCGGCCGGAGCCTTCCCCGGTGCGGTCGCCGACTTCCTCGCGGTGCGGGGCAACAGCCTGGGAGAAGTGGTCGCGGCCGCCCCCGCCGACCGGATCGTCCTGTACCGAGGCGCCCTGGTGGCGCGATCGTCCGTTGTTCACGAAACCGCCCTGTAGAGAAGGAGGTGACCATGTCTGACGAGACCCCGGCCGTCCTGCTCGATTTCGAAGACGTGTCGATGCGCTTCCCCGACGGCACGAACGCCCTCACCGGCGTGGACCTGAAGGTCGCCCGGGGCGAGTTCGTCTCGGTGGTGGGGCCGTCCGGCTGCGGCAAGTCCACCCTGCTGCGCATCGCCTCGGGCCTGGAGAAGGCCTCCACCGGAAAGGCCTCGGTCAGCTCCGACCGGATCGGCTACGTGTTCCAGGACGCCACGCTGCTGGCCTGGCGGTCCGTGCGCCGCAACGTCGAGCTGCTGGCCGAGCTGCACGGGGTGCCCAAGGCCGAGCGCTCCGAGCGGGCCACCAAGGCGATCGAGCTGGTCGGCCTGAACGGCTTCGAGAAGCACCTGCCGCGCCAGCTCTCCGGCGGTATGCGGATGCGCACGTCGCTGGCCCGCTCGCTCACCCTCGACCCGGAACTGTTCCTGTTCGACGAGCCGTTCGGGGCCCTCGACGAGATCACCCGGGAGCGGCTGAACGACGAGCTGCTGAAACTCTTCGTGCAGCAGGGCTTTGCCGGGCTGTTCATCACCCACTCGGTGGCCGAGGCGGTCTACCTCTCCACCAAGGTCCTGGTGATGTCCGGCCGGCCGGGCACGATCGTCGAGGAGTTCGACGTGCCGTTCGCGATGCCCCGCGACCCGGACATCCGTTTCACCGGGGAGTTCGCCACCCTGGTGGGCAAGATCTCGCACGCCCTGCGGGAGGGACACCGATGAAACTCAACTGGTGGCAGCCCACCATCGTGCTCGGCCTGGTGATCGGGTTCTGGTACGCCGTGGCCTACTGGTACGACAAGGGCAAGGAACTGGCCTTCGTGGTGCCCTACCCGCACCTGGTGCTGGACACCGCGGTCACCGACCCGGCGTTCCGCAAGGCGCTGCTGGACAACCTGTTCCAGACCCTGGTGGTCACCGCCACCGGCCTGCTGATCGCGGTGGTGATCGGGATGTCCTGGGCGGTGCTGATGTCGCAGGCCCGCTGGCTGGAGCACTCGCTCTACCCCTACGCGGTGATCCTGCAGACCATCCCGATCCTGGCGATCGTGCCGCTGATCGGCACCATCTTCGGCTACGAGTTCGCCTCCCGGGTCATCGTCACGGTGATGATCGCGCTGTTCCCGCTGGTCTCCAACACCCTGTTCGGCCTGCACTCGGTCGACCGGGCCCAGCGCGAGCTGTTCCGGCTCAACGGCGCCGGGCGGCTCACCACCCTGCTGAAACTCCAGCTCCCGGCCGCGCTCCCGGCGATCTTCGTGGGCCTGCGCACCGCGGCCGGGCTGGCCGTGATCGGGGCGATCGTGGGCGACCAGTTCTTCCAGCGCGGCACCCCCGGGCTGGGCGTGCTGATCCAGGTCTCCAACTCCCGGCTCAACGGGGCCGGCACGTTCGCCGCCATCATCACCGCCTCACTGCTCGGCGTGTTCGTCTTCCTGCTGTTCGGGCTGCTGGGCCGGCTGGTCACCGGCAAGTGGTCCGAAGCCTCCTGAACGTTCCCGAAACCGTGCTGCCCCTAGGAGATCTGATGTCCCACCGTACTGTGCGCCGCGCTCTGGCCGCCGGACTCGCCCTGGCCACGGTGGCCGGTCTGGCCGCCTGCGGATCGTCCGACGAGGAAGACAGCGGTGCCGGTTCCGGCGCGAGCGCCGCGATCGGCGACGTGGACCTCTCGGCCGACTGCCCGGCCACCGTCGTCATCCAGACCGACTGGAACCCCGAGGCCGAGCACGGCCACCTGTACCAGCTGCTGGGCAAGGACTACACCGCCGACGCGGCCCAGAAGTCGGTCTCCGGGCCGCTGCTGTACAAGGGGCAGGCCACCGGGGTGGACGTCGAGATCCGTTCGGGCGGGCCGGCCATCGGCTTCTCCACCGTGACCAGCCAGATGTACCAGGACAAGGACATCATGCTGGGCTACGCCAACACCGACGAGGCGGTCCAGCTGTCGGCCAAGAACCCGGTGACGGCGGTGTTCGCCCCGCTGGAGAAGAGCCCGCAGATGATCATGTGGGACCCGGAGACCTATCCGGACGTCACCGACATCGCCGGCCTCGGCCAGTCGCTGAAGTCCAGCGGTGGCGTGGTCCGCTACTTCGGCGGCGCCGCCTACATGGAGTACCTGGTCAGCTCCGGGAAGCTGGACAAGAGCGTGGTCGACGGCACCTACGACGGCGCCCCGGCCAAGTTCGTCTCGGCCAAGGGCAAGGACGCGCAGCAGGGCTTCGCCAGCGCCGAGCCGTACGTGTACTCCACCGAGGTGCCGGCCTGGGGCAAGGAGGTGAAGTACCAGCTGGTGCACGACGCCGGCTACCCGTTCTACTCCTCGCCCCTGTCGGTGCGCAGCGGCGACCTGGAGAAGTACAGCCCCTGCCTGAAGAAGCTGGTGCCGGTGCTGCAGCAGGCCGAGGTGGACTACTTCGCCGACCCGGCCGCCACCAACGAGCTGGTGCTGGACCTGGTCACCCAGTTCAACAACGGCTGGGTGTACAGCGCGGGCGCGGCCGACTACTCGGTCGAGACCATGCTCGGGCAGGGCATCGTCAGCAACGGTGAGAACGACTTCGTCGGCGACATCGACGCCGAGCGGGTGCAGAGCATCATCGACATCACCACCCCGATCTACACCGCCGCCAACAACGCGCCCAAGGCCGGCCTGAAGCCGGAGGACCTGTTCACCAACGAGTTCCTCGACGAGACCATCGGGCTGTCCTGATGCGCGAACGCGTTCGGGCCCTGGCCGCGGAGCTGCTCGACCTGCTCGGCCCGGACGGGGTGAGCAGTCAGGACGCGGCGCTGGACCGGGCCTCGGCCGACGGGGCCCGGCTCTCGCCGATCATCGTCGAGCAGCTCCCGCTGGGCCGGGCCGAACTGGTGGCCTGGCCCACCAGCGCCGAGCTGATCGCCCAGACCGTGGCCGCGGCGGTCCGTCACCAGGTGCCGATCACCCCGCGCGGCAAGGGCACCGGCAACTACGGTCAGGCCATCCCGATGAGCGGCGGGCTGGTGCTCGACACCACCCGGGCCCGCAGCATCGTCGAGATCGGCGAGGGCTACGCGGTGGTCGAGGCGGGCGTGCCGATGGCGGCGATCGAGCACGCGGCCAACGCGGCCGGGCAGCAGGTGCTGATGTATCCCTCCACCGCCAACTCCAGCATCGGCGGGTTCCTGTCCGGCGGCTCGGGCGGCACCGGCTCGATCCGGCACGGCATGCTGCACCAGGACTTCGCCCTGGCCCTGGACGTGGTGCACGCCGAGCCGGACGCGAAGCTGGTGCACGTGGAGGGCGCCCAGGCCGAGCCGTACATCCACAACTACGGCACGGCCGGCATCATCGCCCGGGCCCGCATCGCCCTGGAGCCGCTGCAGCCCTGGCGCGGCCTGTTCGCCAGCTTCGACACGTTCGAGCAGGCGCTCAGCGTGATCCGGCCGTTCGCCGACCTGGAGCCCACCCCACGCCTGGTCTCGGCCGATCCCGCGGTACTGGCCGGGGCGCTGCCCACCGACGCGGCGATCCCACCGGGCCGGGCCAGCCTGCGGGCGATCCTCGACGAGGCCTCGCTGGAGGCGGCCACGGCCCTGGTGACCGGTGCCGGCGGGCGGGTGGAAGACGTGCGCGAGGGCACCCAGGCGATGCTGAAGATCAGCCGGATCTCCTACAACCACCCGATCGAGTGGCTGCAGAAGTCCGCTCCGGGCAAGTACTTCCACGTCGAGGTGGCGGGAGACGCGCTGGTCGACCGGATCGCCGAGGTGGAGGAGGTCTACTTCGGCGGCATGCTGCACATCGAGGCGCAGAAGGGCCGGCCGATCGGGATGCTGGCCGGTATCTACTCCAGCGCCGAGGAGGTCTACGCCGGGTTCGAGCGGCTGACCGCCCTGGGGGTCGGGTTCCACAACTGCCACCAGTGGTACGTGGACTACCAGCCCGAGCGCACCGCCGAACTGGCCCGCAGCACCGATCCGCTGGGCCTGCTCAACCCGGGCAAGCTGCGACAGCCTTCCGGGGTGCTCACCGGGCGGCAGGCATGACGTACAAACTGGCCGAACTCTCCGGCCCGGCGGTCGCGCACAGTCTCACCGACTCGTCCATCGCCGTGATCCCGACCGGCGCGATCGAGCACCACGGGCCGCACCTGCCGCTGCTCACCGACGCGCTGATCGCTTCCGAGGTGGCCGAAGCGGCCGTACAGCAGGGGCTTTCCCAAGGGCTGGACCTGTGGCTGCTGCCCACCCTCACCTACACCAAGTCGGACGAGCACGCCTGGGCGCCCGGCACCATGTGGCTCTCGGCCGAGACGCTCTGGGCCACCCTGGTCGACCTCGGCCGCTCGATCGCCACCACCCCGGCCCGACGGGTGGTGTTCGTCAACGGGCACGGCGGCAACACCGCCCTGCTCGGCGTGGCCAATCGCGAGCTGCGCCGCCGGTTCGGCCTGGACACCTTCAGCATGCCCGCCTCCTTGGGTCAGGCCGAAGGAGGCCCGGACGAGCTGGGTTTCGGTATCCACGCCGGTCACGCCGAGACCTCGGTGGTGATGCACCTACGCCCCGACCTGGTCAATCTGTCGCTGGCCGCCCGCAACGTGCCGGAGCACCTGGCCGAGCTGGAATACATCGGGTTCAACGGCTATCCGGTGAGTTTCGGCTGGACCAGCGACGACTTCGGCCCCTCGGGAGTGATCGGCGACCCGACCGGTGCCAGCGCCGAAGCGGGCGCCACGCTGTTCGCCGAGTCGGTGCGCCGCGCCGTGGGAGCCCTGACCGAGATCTCCACCTTCCGGCACAAGGCATGAGCATCGCGGGGGAGGCCTGGGAACTCCTGAGCGACTGGCTGCCGGGCAATCACGAGCCGGAACGTCCCCAGCTGCAACTGGCCACCGTGACCGACGAAGGCACCCCCGACGTCCATACTGTGCTGTTGACCCGGTTCTCGCCCGAGGGTTTCTGGTTCAACACCGACAGCCGTTCCCGCAAGGCCCAGCAGCTGCGCAGTACCCCGGCCGTGGCCCTGCTCTTCCTCTGGCCGGGGTTCACCCGCCAGCTCAGCGTGCAGGGCGTGGCCTCGGTGGTGCCGACGTCGGAGAGCGCCGAGGCCTACCAGCGGCGCTCGCCCTACCTGCAGCAGCTGGCCTGGCAGAACACCAACGCCTTCGCCCAGCTGCCGGCGTCGGAGCGGGAGGCCCGCTGGGACGCGTTCACGCACAGCGGTGACCTCTCCCAGCCGCCCCCGACCTGGGCGGGCTACCTGGTGCGCCCCGAGCGCCTGACGTTCTGGGAGGGCAACCCGGCCGCCGCCAGTCGGCGCACCGAGTTCACCTGGTGCGCCGGCGAATGGCGAAGGACGTACCTTGCCGGCTGAGCCTCAGGAACCGTCGCGCAGGTCGGCCAGCCGCTCGGGCACGAAGCCGACCTGGTCGAAACGCACGGCGCAGCCCGGGCCGGTGGGCGCCTGGGCCTCGAAACCGAAGCGCAGGGGCTGCTGACCGGTGCCCAGGGTGAAGTAGCGGATCATGTTCCAGGTCTCACCGTCGACCGAGGCGTGGTAGGCGAACGTCTCGCCGATCCGGGACACCCGCAACCACACCGTGTTCTGTTCCACCACGAAAGCGTTGGCGTCGTCGGCCACCCCACGGCACACCACCGAGACCACCATCGGCTCGCCGGCCGGAGAGTACTCGAAACACAGCTTGCCCCAGTGTGCCTCGTCCACCCAGATCAGCAGCACGCCTGCGTCGTAGGTGGCGTTGAAGTCCACCTCCACCTGGGCGACGAACTGGAAGTCGCCCTCGGGGGCCGCGGTGAGCAGGGTGGCAGCGTTCAGCAGGGCGGGGGAGGCGAGCGTGGCTGCGGTGCCCGACGGGTCCACGAAGATGTCGCTCTTCGGGTGCGCGGTGGTGCTGAGCACGCCGTCGGTGACCTCCCAGGTGGAATCGGGGGAGGGGGTCAGGTCGAAGGGCAGGCCGGGCACACGCGTCGTCGTCATGCCGTGATCCTTTCAGCCCGCTCAGGCCATGGGTAGGCCGTTCTCCGCATAGACCGTGCCGCCGTGCAGGTGGGCACCGAGCGCGGCGGTGACGATCCGGGCCATTCGCGGGTTGGTCAGGCGCGGCACGTCCTCGGCGGTGCACCAGGTCCAGGCGCGCAGCTCCTCGTCCTGCAGCACGATCTCGGCCTCGTCCAGGGCACCCCCTTCGAACACCCAGTTGATGCTGTCGCCACCCGGCACCCGCGGCGGGGCGTAGTTGACCAGCAGCAGCCGCCCGGGCGCGACCTGCACCCCGAGCTCTTCGTGGGTCTCCCGGAAAGCCCCCGCCTGCGGCGACTCACCGGCCTCGATCACACCCCCCGGCAGGTCCCAGCCCTCCTTGTAGGTGGGCTCGACCAGCAGCACCCGCGGCTGCGGCCCGGTGTGCTCGGTGAACAGAACGGCCGCCCCCATCACCTTCCGAGGCAGCGAGGCCAGCCACTGGGCGTGCTCTTCTTCGGTATAGGTCACGCGGGCCACGGTAAGACGATCGGCGGGCGCATTGCTACCGTTCCCCGGGTGCGTCCCGCCGAAGCTCTGACCCTGGCCACCACCACGAACGCGGCCGTGGTCGTCCTGGTCGAGGGCGAGAGCGACCAGGGGGCGGTGCAGGCTCTGGCCCGCCGTCAGGGCATCGACCTGCAGGCGCTCCGGATCATCGTGGTCCCGATGGGCGGCGCCTCCGGGATTGCGCGCTTCGTCGAGGTTCTGGGGCGTCAGGGGCTTGGGCTGCCACTCGTCGGTCTCTTCGACGAGGCCGAGATCGGCTACGTGCGAAGGGCTCTGGAACGAGCCGGCTGGTTCCCCCGGTACCTGGGCTCGCGTCAGGATCTGTTTGAGGACGTGTCGGCGCGGGCTGGTCTGGCAGCGCTGGGTTTTCATGCGTGCGTGGTGGATCTCGAGGATGAGCTGATCCGTGCGCTGGGGGCGGAGGCGGTGCTGGGGGTGGTGGAGGCCGAGGGCGAGATGCCCCGCTTCCAGGCCCTGGCCCAGCAGCCCGACCATCGCGGCGAACCGGTCGAGGCCCAGCTGCACCGCTTCCTGGGCACCCGCGCCGGCCGTAAGGTCCACTACCCGCCCCGCCTGGTCGAGGCCCTGACCCCAGGGGCTGAGCCGGCCTGCCTGGTGGGGGTGCTGCGCTCGGCCCTCGCGGTCAGGGAGTCAGGTCTCAGGAAGTCAGATTGACGAAGCTGTCCTCGGGGGAGCAGGTGTCCCGGTCGTTCTCGCCGACGCTGAGCAGGCCCCACCACGAAAAGGTGGGCCCGTACGCAGCCAGCACCTCACGCGGGAACTCGGCCACCAGTCGTCCATCGGTCATCTCCACCACCTGGCCGCAGTCCAGCTGGTGCCGGGGCTTGAACTGGTGGCGGTAGGTGCGGGTCATGCCGTCGGGACTGCGCTCCACCGCCAGAAGGGCGTTCTGGTGCACGTCGGGCTGGGACTTGATCCACACGGCGAACCGCGTGGTCTGCTCGGTGTCGAGTTCGCCGGACCAGCGGAACTCGGCCCGCACCGGGTCACCGGAGGTATCGAGCTTCACGTTGAAGGCCGGTTCAGTCACGAAGGGTGAGTTTAGCCATCCGGAGAGTCAGCGGCGCACCTGAATGGTGTTCATCGGCGCGGTGTCGGCGGGCCTGCGGGGCTGGCTGGGTTTGCCGATCACCGGGGTCGGGGAGGTGGTCGGGTCCTTGACCGGGGACGGGTCGCCCTGGTTCGGAGCCGGCCGGGTGGTTCGCGGGGCGGTCACCTCGGAGGACGGGTGCAGGGGTTCCGGGGTGGCGTAGAACCAGCCCTGGGCCACGTCGCAGCCGATCTCGCGGATCTGGGCGTCCTGCTCGGCCGTCTCCACCCCCTCGGCGGTCACCAGGAGGTCCAGGCTGTGGGCGAGGTCGACCAGCGTCCTGAGGATCTGCTGGTCGATCGGCGACCACGGACGTCCTGACTTGGTGCTCTGCAGGAACGTCCCGGCCAGCTTGAGCTCGTGCCAGGGCAGCCGGCGCAGCGCGGCCAGGTTGCTGTAGCCGGTGCCGAAGTCGTCCATCACCAGGCGCACGCCCATGTCGATCAGCGAGTCCAGCACCGCCACCGGCTCCGGGTCGTCCAGGTTCATCACCACGCTCTCGGTGATCTCCACCCGCAGCCGCGAGGGCTCCAGCTGGGCCTGGTCCAGGGTGCGCCGCACGTCGTCCAGCAGTTGCGGCGAGTACAGCTGCCGCACACTGACGTTGATGTTCACCGCGGGCCAGTCACTCACCGCCAGATCGGCGCAGGCCCGGTCCATCACCCAGCGCCCGATCGGCAGGATCGCGGCGTTCTCCTCGGCGATCCGGATGAACATGTCCGGTGAGAGCGAGCCCATGGTCGGGTGTTTCCAGCGCAGCAGGGCCTCGACGCTGTGCAGGTCGCCGTCGCTGAGGCGGATCAGCGGCTGGTACACCAGGGCCAGCTCACCGCGCTCGACCAGACCCGGCAGCTGCATGGCGACCTGGAAGCGGGTCAGCTGACCGGCCTTACGCTGCGGGTCGTGCTCCACCACCCGCCCCTTGCCGGCCTCCTTGGCCGCGTGCAGGGCCAGGTCGGCCGCCTGCATGATCTCGGCCGAGTTCGCCCCGGCCGCAGCCAGTTCCACCACCCCGACACTGGCGCCCACCTGCACCGGCAGCTGCCCGGTGACCTTCAGCGGCTGCTTCAGGGCGGCCAGGAGGTCCTCGGCCACCTGCATCGGCGCCACGTCCCGCGAGCAGCCGGTGAGCAGGGCCACGAACTCGTCCCCGGCCAGCCGGGCGACGAACGCGCCGGAGGGCAGGGCGGCCTCGGAGAGCCGCTCGGCCACCGCGATCAGCACCCGGTCGCCGACGATGTGCCCGCGGGAGTCGTTGACGAACTTGAAGCCGTCCAGGTCGATGAACAGCACGGCGACCCGCTCGTCGGGGCCCGGGTCGGCCACCGCCCGGTCGAGGTGCTGCAGGAACAGCACCCGGTTGGGCAGACCGGTGAGGGGGTCGTGGGTGGCCTCGTGCTGCAGCCGTTCCTGCAGCAGGCGGCGGTCGGTGATGTCCTCGACCACCGCCACCATGAAGGCCGGGTTGTCGTCGGAGTCGCGGATCAGGCTGACGCTGAGGTTGGTCCAGATCCCCTCGCCGTCCTTGCGCACGAAGCGCTTCTCGGCCTTGAACTCCTCCAGCACCCCGGAGGCGGTGTCGGCGTACTGCTGCCAGACCGCCGCTCCGTCCTCGGGGTGGATGTACTCCTGGATCTTCATGGCCCGCATCTCGTCCACCGTGAGGCCGAACATGTTCTGCAGGGAGGCGTTCACCTCGATGACGTTGCCCTCGATGTCGCCGACGGCGATGCCCACCGGGGCCTGGTCGACCAGCCGGCGCCAGCGCGCCTCCGACTCCGACAGCGCCCTGGCCACCTCGTCGCGGGCGGCCGAGGAGGCCTGGTGGATCGACTCCTGCTGGGTCAGCAGCCGCTGCTGCACGGCGGCCGCGTGCCCGGTGGCCAGTCCGCCCTGCATCCGCACGAGCTGCTGCTCGCGGTGCACGTCGCCGACGTCGGGCGCGTAGCGGGCCAGCACCATCAGCGCCTCGCCGATCGCCTTGGGCGCCGTGAGGTGGGCGTCGGCGAGCATCCGGCCGAGCCGACGCCCCGCGGCCTGGGCATCGGCCGAGGGCGTCAGGCCCGCCATCGTCACCATGGTCAGCCGCTCGGCCAGGTGCGCGAACTCCTGCTCACTGGCCAGCGGGTCGCCGGCCTCGCGCAGGGCCTGCTCCCAGCCCGCGATGAGCTTCTTCTGGGTCATCAGGCCGTCTGCACGCTCAGCCGGTCAGGGCTTGCGGCCCACTCCGGCCCAGCCCGGGAACCGCTCGGCATCCTTGGCCGAGATCTCCTCCTCCGGGTGCCAGAGGGCCAGTAGGGTCACGCCGGGCTCGACCAGTTCGTAGCCGGCGAAGAACGCCTCGACCTCACCGCGACCGCGGTAATTCATCGTGCTGGTGGCCTTCTTGTACAGATCGCGCATACCCTCGGTCTGCTCGCTCGGGTGCAGCTCGTCGGTGGCGTGGCAGATCAGCAGGTAGCTGCCCGAGGCGCTCCAGTCGCGGTAGGTCGCGATCAGCTCGGCCGGCTTGGCCTCGTCCGGCACGAAGTGCAGCAGGGCGCACAGCAGTACCGCGGTCGGCTGGGTGGGGTCGAGCAGACCCAGCCCGTTCACCTCGTCCAGCAGTTCGCCGGGCTTGGTGAAGTCACCGGCCAGGACGGCGGCGTTGGTGTTGCCCTCCAGCAGCGAGCGGCTGTGGGCCACCGCCACCGGGTCGTTGTCGACGTAGACGACCTTGGCGTCGGGGGCGAGGTCCTGCGCCACCTGGTGCACGTTGCCCACGGTGGGGATGCCCGAGCCGATGTCCAGGAACTGCCGCACCCCCTGCTCGATCAGGTAGGTCACGCCGCGCCGCAGGAACGCCCGGTTCGCCTTCATGATCAGCGGGAGGTCGGGCCACCCGGCGATGGCCTTCTCGGCCATCTCCCGGTCCGGGCCGAAGTTGTGGAACCCGCCGAGGTAGTAGTCGTAGACCCGGGAGACGCTGGGACGGCTGAGGTCGATGTCCTCGCCCACCCACTGCGGATTCGTCAAAGTCGGACCACCCATCAGCTCTGGCTACCGCGACCGGAGGGCCCGCCCGACGTCCGGGCGGGACCGAAGCGCATTCGCTACCGGACGGTACCAGAACACCGTTAAGTGGCAGTTAGTTCTCCAAACGGGCGCAGTGGGCGCCTCTCAGGTGTCGAGCTCGGCCAGCATGGGCCCGAGCAGGTCGTTCAGTTCCCGTACCAGGACACTCACGGCCCGCATGGCCAGGCCGGGCAGGTCGGGTCCGGGGGCCTCGGGAGCGGGTGGCAGGTCGGTCAGGGGGATCGGGGCGTCGATGAGGAGCAGAGGACGCACGTAGGGGAACCTGCTCATCTCTTCCGGAGAAGGCGTGAGGTACTGCCCGAGAACGGCCGGCCACCCCTGCCAGCCCCGGTCCTGCCCCCAGACCTGGGTCCGGGCCAGCGACTGGGGAAGGCCGGAGACCAGCTGTACGCGGGCGGTCAGCGATCCGTCCCAGGTGTTGCGCTCGCAGGCCACGTCGAGCACCCGCCGATGGAAACGCACATACCCCGGGTCGAGGTAGGGCAACGTGGCCAGTTGCCAGGCGGTGCAGGCGAAACCGACCGGGGAGATGTCGCCCCAGTGCTCCGAGAACACGGCCTCGAGCGCCCGCACGTGCGCGGCGTAGCGCTCGCCGTGCTCCCGGTCGTACTGGTGGTCGATCCAGGCCAGGCTCGGCGTCGGCATGGCGGCACAGCGTAGTGCTTTGCTGACAGCCGCCGGACCTGGTCAGGACCGGAGGGCCGAGCCGAGGTGATCGAACTCGCCGTTGCGCGCCCCCTGCAGCCACGCGGCGGCGCCGTCAGGGGAGAGCCTGAGAACGGCACCCTCGGGATGCTTGGAGTCACGAACTTCGGGGAACCCGGCCTGCTGGCGCATCTGCACACAGGCGCCGTTCGGGTTGGAGGCGCTCGCCTTGATCCAGGGGGTCTCGCTCACCATCGGTCACTCCTTGCGGACGTCGCCTTCGACGGTGATCTGATGGTGCGGGCGAGGCCGTGCCCGGCGGGCGGAGACCACCGAATCTGCCCCTAAGGGCAGAGAAGTCACGTCAGCGGGAACGTCACTCCGGTGAGTTCCTCGGAGACGGTCCACAGGCGCTGCTGGGTGGCCTGGTCGTGCGATTCGGGGCTGGAGGTGACGAGCTCGGGGTAGCCCCGGATCTCGCGCCGGCCGCCGGGGCCGTAGTACTGACCACCGGTGACGGCCGGATCGGTGGCGGCCCGCAGCGTGGGCAGGGCGCCCATCTCGGGCTTCTGGGTCAGCAGGGGGGCCAGCAGGTTGAGGGGGCCCCGGATGGCGGCGGGGATGCTGCGGGCCAGTTCGGTGTTGGCGACGCCGGGGTGCGCGGCCACCGCGATCGTCGTGCCGTGGTGAGCGAGCCGGCGCTGCAGTTCGTAGGTGAACATCAGGTTGGCGAGCTTGGCCTGGCCGTAGGCGCCGACGCGGCTGTACGAGCGCTCCCACTGCAGGTCGTCGAAGTGGATGGCGGCCTGGATGCGGTGGCCGGTGCTGCTGACCGTGACCACCCGGGAGCCGGGGACCGGCAGGAGCCGGTCCAGCAGCAGCCCGGTCAGGGCGAAGTGGCCGAGGTGGTTGGTGCCGAACTGCAGCTCGAAGCCGTCGGCGGTGGTCTGCCTCGGGGTGTGCATGACGCCGGCGTTGTTGATCAGAAGGTCGATGCGGGGATGGGTGGCCCGGAGCTCGGCCGCCGCCGACCGCACCGATTCCAGGGAGGTGAGGTCGAGCGCCTGCACCGTGACGTCGCCGCTGATCCAGGCGGCCGCCTGCCGGCCCTTCTCGACGTTGCGCACGGCCAGGACGACCGAGGCGCCCCGTTCGGCCAGCATGCGGGCGGTCTCGAAGCCCAGCCCGGTATTGGCTCCGGTGACGACCGCCGTCCGGCCGCGCTGGTCGGGGATGTCCTGCTGGGTCCACGAAGTGCTCATGACTCGCTCCTAAGAAACCGTCGGTCTGTTACGTGACGAACTTAAGGTACCGCCGGTCTGATGTCAAAGGACCGTCGGTCTTTAAGTTAGGCTGGCGATGTGACATTCCAGCGGGCGCGCAGCGAGGAGCAGCGGCAGATCCGGCGGCGGGCGATTCTGGACACGGCGGTCGCCATGCTCGGCGAGATGCCGGTCGCCGAGCTGACTCTCAACGAGCTCAGTCGTCGGGTGGGCCTGGCCAAGTCGAACGTCCTGCGGTACTTCGAGTCACGCGAGGCGGTGCTGCTCGAGCTGCTGGACCACTTCACCGGGGTCTGGCTCGGGGAGCTGGCCCAGGAGCTGGAGGCCGGCATCGAGCCGGACGCGTCCCTGGAGGCCCGGGCCCGGCAACTGGCCGAGATCCTCAGCCGGTCCCTGGCGGGCCAGGAAGTGCTGTGCGACCTCGCAGGGGCGCAGGGCGGCGTTCTGGAGCACAACGTCTCGCCCGAGGTGCTCAGGCGGCACAAGCGCTCCTCCCTGGGCCGGGTCACCGACATGGCCGAACTCCTGAACCGGTACCTGCCCGAACTCGGCGACGACGCGCAGCTGTTCTGCCTGATGAGCCTGATCTCGGCGGGCGCCCTGGCGACGTACGTCCCACCGCCGCCCAACCTGCTCGCGGTCTATGCGCAGGAACCGGATCTGGGCCGGTTCAACCTGAACCTGCAGGACGCCCTGCGGTTCACCTTCACCTCGGCGCTCGTCGGAGTGCTGCCGCGGGCCTGAGCCTGGCTCCGGATGAGAACGCTGTCATGACCGGCTCATGATCGGTCAAGTCGCGGGACCGATCGTGTTCACATGCCGACCACACCGGGTTGCCCGAGCAGGCGCACCAGGGTTCTGCTCTACTCCCACGACACCCAGGGCCTGGGCCACGTGCGCCGCAACCTGGAGATCGCCAGGGCCCTCGTCGAGGCGGCGCCGCAACAGACCGACGTGCTGGTCGTCACCGGTGCGCCGGAAGCGGGGAGCCTGCCCCGGCCAGACCACACTGACCTGGTCGTTCTTCCGCCCGTGAGCAAGAACGTACGCGGGGAGTACTCGGCCGCGACCCTGGACGTGTCGCTGGAAGAGATCCTGCAGCTGCGGGGAGCGCTGGTGGCCTCGGCCGTGGCCACCTTCCGGCCGGATCTGATGATCGTGGACAAGGAGGCGCGAGGGCTGCGGGGCGAGCTGGACCACGCCCTGTCGGTCGCTCGCGCCACCCGGGGAGCCGCCACCGGACGCCGGACGCGCCTGGTTCTGGGGCTGCGCGATGTTCTTGACACCCCGAGGTCCGTGCGTCGGGAATGGATTCGCGGACGTACGGTGCCCACGTTGCGCCAGTACTACGACCAGGTGTGGGTCTACGGCGATCAAGCCGTTCACGACCCGACCGCCGGACTGTCGTTGCCCCAAGATGTTCTCGACGCTGTCCGTTTCACCGGATATCTCGCCGAGGGCCGAGGACGGCCGAACCCGGCGCTGACCGAATTCAGCGCCACCCGTCGTCCTTACGTGCTGTGTCTCGTGGGTGGGGGACAGGACGGCCGCCAGCTGGCGCAGAACTTCGTCGAAGCGCCCCTACCTGAAGGGCATCACGGAATCCTCGTGGCCGGCCCCTACATGCCCGACGAGGTGCGCGCGGGCCTGCAGCAGCGTGAGGATCTGACGGTGCTGGGCTTCGTGCCGGACACCGCGCCGCTGATCACCGCGGCCGGCGCGGTCGTGACCATGGGCGGCTACAACAGCGTGTGCGAGGTGCTGGCCGCGGGCCGCCCCGGACTGATCGTGCCCCGTGTCCGCCCGCGCCAGGAGCAGGCCATCCGGGCCGAGGCCATGGCCGCCCGCACCCAGCTGGACTGCCTGCTGCCGGAACAGTTGAGCCCCACCTCTCTGGGGGCCTGGACCCGCGAAGCCGTGCGCCGAGGCACCGCCCGCCACGAACTGGATCTGCAGGGCCTGCAGCGGGTACCGCAGCTGGCGGCCGAACTTCTGAGCATCGCCCCGACGCGCAACAGTAAGGAATACGCCGATGTCATCGCCTGAACTCCCGCTCGCCAAGAGCTCTCCGCGCATTGGCTACGTGCTCAAGATGTATCCTCGGTTCAGCGAGACCTTCGTGCTGACCGAGATGCTCGCGCTGGAACGCCTCGGCGCCGACCTCTCGGTGTTCTCCCTGAGAATGCCGGTGGACGGCCGGTTCCACGAGTCGCTGGCCCAGCTCCGAGCGCCGGTGACCTACCTGCCGCACCGGCTGAAGGCGTCTGAGGCGTGGGCTCTGCTGCGGCAGCGCGCCGACGGGCTGCCGGGTCTGGCGCAGCACCTGCCCCTGCTCCTGGCGGCCGAGGCGGACGAGGCGGTTGCGGCGGTCGAGTTGGCCTGGGCCTGCCGACAGCAGGGGATCGAGCATCTGCACGCACACTTCGGTTCGGTCGCCACCACTGTTGCCCGGCTCGCCGCCCGGCTCAACGGCATTGGGTTCAGTTTCACCGCGCACGCCAAGGACATTTTCCACGAAGAGGTGGACGTGGCCGACCTGCGGGTGAAGTTGCAGGAAGCCGACTTCACCGTCACGGTCAGCGATTACAACGTCAACTACCTGCGGGCACGGTACGGCTCGGCCGCCGACCGGGTGGTGCGGCTGTACAACGGCCTCGATCTGGATCGCATCCCGTTCGCGCCCGAACAACCGGCCGCGCCCTACCTCGTGGCGGTCGGGCGACTGGTGGAGAAGAAGGGATTCCGGCATCTGCTGGAGGCCGTGGCGATCCTGCACAAGCAGGGCAACGAGATCCCCGTGAAGGTGATCGGGGCCGGGGCAGAAGAAGCGGCCCTGCGGCAGCAGGCTCTCGATCTGGGGCTGCAGGAGCACGTGAACTTCCTCGGCGCGCTGCCCCAGGGCCGCATGCTGGCCGAGCTGGCCGGTGCCACCGCTCTGGTGGCGCCGTGCCTGGTGGGTTCGGACGGCAATCGCGACGGCCTGCCCACCGTGCTGCTGGAGGGCCTGGCCACCGGAACGCCCTGCATCTCGACGCCGGTCACCGGCATTCCCGAGGCAGTGATCCCGGGCGAGACGGGGCTTCTGGTGCCCGAGGGTGATGCTCCGGCCATCGCCCGGGCGGTCTGCGAAATCATGGACGATCGCCACCAGACGGCTCGCTTGGTCGCCTCTGGGAGGGCCCTGGTGGAGCGGCAGTTCGATGCCCGGCGCAACGCCGCGCAGTTGCTCGGCCTGATCGAGCGGGCGGTGGCGTGATGCGGGTGGTCTACGTCTGCTCCGATCCGGGCATTCCGGTGTTCGGCACCAAGGGGGCCTCGCTGCACGTGCGCGCGGTGCTGGGGGAGTTGCTGCGGCGTGGGTGTGAGGTGCACCTGATCTGTGCCCGTCGGGGAGAGGGCTCGCCCGGAGCCGCTGCGGGTCTGATCAAGGCCGGTCTGACTGTGCATGAGCTGCCCCGGATGTCAGGACCACGAGAGGCGGCAGCTCAGGCCGGCGATGCGGCTGTCGCGCCGGTGCTCACCCGCATCCAGGCCGACGCGCCGGTCGACCTGGTCTACGAGCGGTATTCACTGTGGGGGCGCACGGCCACGGCCTGGGCGGCCGAGGCGGGGGTACCCAGCATCCTGGAGGTCAACGCGCCCCTGCCGGCCGAGGCCAGCACCTACCGCGACCTGCACGACGTGGCCGGGGCGACGGAGGTGGCCAGGTCGGCGATCTCGGCCGCGGGAACGGTGATCTGCGTGAGTGACCCGGTGCGGTCCTGGGCCTCTGCTCTGACCGACGATCCGGCGCGGGTGCACACCGTGCCCAACGGCGTGGACACCCGGCGTATCCACCCCGGCAGTCCCCGCGAATCCGAATCTTTCACCACCGGGTTCGTCGGAACCCTCAAGCCCTGGCACGGCGTGGACGTGCTGATCCAGGCCATGGCGCAGCTGGTGCAACGTAACCCGGCCCACCGCCTGCTGGTGGTGGGCGACGGGCCCCAGCACAAACGTCTTCAGGCTCTGACCGATCACCTCGGCATCACCGCCAACGTCGAGTTCACCGGCGCAGTGGCCGAGAGTGCCGTCCCGGAACTGTTGCAGCGCATGGACGTGGCATGTGCGCCCTACCCGGCCGGTGTGAACTTCTACTTCTCTCCGCTGAAGGTCTACGAATATCTCGCGGCCGGGCTTCCGGTGGTGGCCAGCCGGATCGGCAGCCTGCCGGAACTGCTGTCCGGTAGCGGAATTCTGGTGACGCCGGGGGAAGCCGACGACCTGGCCGAGGCCATCGACGGCCTTCGGGTGGATCCGCGCAGGCGGGCCGAGATGTCGCGGGTGGCGCGGGAGACTGCGCTGCAGCACGACTGGGCTGCGGTTGTGGACCGGATCGTCGGACTGGGCAGGGTCGATGTCCAAATCTGAGGGCACCTCCACCGGCCGGATCCTCCGGCACGTGCGACCGCATCTGGCTCCCGAGCGCCCGCTGATCGTCGGCGGTTTCGCGGCGCTGTTGTTCGAGGTGCTGATGCGTCTGCTCGAGCCGTGGCCGATGAAGTTCGTGATCGATTCGGTGGTGGCGGCCACCGGGGGCAGCGCCGGGCAGCAGCCGGGCGGGCTGGGGGTGGAGACCGTCATCCTGCTCTCGGCGCTCGCCCTCCTGGTGATCGTGGGTCTGCGGGCGCTGGGCGCGTATCTGACCACGTTGTGCTTCGCGCTGGTCGGCAGCCGCCTGCTGACCCGGCTGCGGGCACAGGCTTTCGGTCACCTGCAGCGGCTCTCGCTGTCGTTCCACGACTCTGCGCGTACCGGTGACCTGGTCACCCGGATCACCTCGGACGTGGGCCGGCTGCGCGAGGTGGCGGTGACCGCCGCCCTGCCGCTGATCGGGAACCTGGTCACCATGGCCGGGATGGTGCTGGTGGTGGCCTGGCTGGACTGGCAGCTGGCGCTGGTCATGCTCAGCGTGGTGCCGGTGTTCGCGCTGAGCGGGCGGTACAACAGCCGCCGGATCAAGGGGGTCTCGAAGAAGCAGCGGGCGGCCGAGGGGCAGCTGGCCAGTCTGGCCACCGAGAGCCTGGGGGCGATCCGGCTGGTGCACAGCTACTCGCTGGCCGAGCGGCTGCAGCGGTCCTTCGTCTCCTCGAACGTCAAGACCCTGAAAGACGGTGTGGAGGCCAAGAAGCTGTCGGCCGGGCTGGAGCGCACCACCGATGTGCTGGTCGGCATCGCCACCGCTCTGGTGCTCTACATCGGTGCCCGCCGGGTGCTCGACGGCGCCCTGACGATCGGCGAGCTGGTGGTCTTCCTGACCTACCTGAAGGCCGCCCTGAAGCCGATGCGTGACCTGGCCAAGTACACCGGCCGGATCGCCCAGGCCTCGGCCTCCGGCGAGCGCCTGGTCGACCTGCTGGAGGAGGTCCCGGAGGTGCGTGATCGCCCGGACGCCCGGCGGGCCCGGCCGTTCCGCGGTGACGTGCGCTTCGAGGAGGTGCTGCTGACCTACGGCGACGGGCGGCCGGTGCTGCGTCATCTGAACCTGCACGTGCCGGCCGGGCAGCGGATCGCGCTGGTCGGTCCTTCCGGTGCCGGGAAGTCGAGCATCACCAGCCTGCTGTCGAGGTTGCGTGACCCGGACGAGGGGCGCGTGCTGTTCGACGGCAACGACATCCGGGAGCTCACCCTGCAGTCGGTGCGTTCCCAGGTGGCCGTGGTGCTTCAGGAGGCAACGCTTTTCGCCACCACGATCCGGGAGAACATCGAGTACGGACGTCCGGGGGCCACCGACGAGGAGATCGAGCAGGCCGCCCGTACCGCCGGTGCCCACGACTTCGTGGCGGCGCTTCCCCAGGGCTACGACACCGTGGTCGGTGAGCGGGGCGCCACCTTGTCGGGCGGGCAGCGTCAGCGCATCTCGATCGCCCGGGCGGCTCTGCGCAATGCCCCGATCGTGGTGCTGGACGAGGCGATGAGCGGTCTGGACGAAGGCACCGAACTGGAGGTGGTGGCCGCCCTGAACCGCCTGACGGCGGGCCGCACCACCATCGTCATCACCCACGACCTGGCGGCCACGGCCGACTGCGACCGGGTGGTGTGGCTGCAGAACGGATCCGTTGTGGACGACGGCACGCCCGACGCGATCATCGACATCTATCGTGCGAGCCGGCGCTCCGGCCAGGAAGAGGACGTCGATGTCTGAGCTCGATCTCGCCCTCAGAGACCCGGAACTTCCCGAACTGGCTCTGCTGCTGGACGATACGGCGCTGTCGGCGTGGCTGGACTCGGCCGTCGGTGCGTCGGCGGTGCGGCGGAAATACCTGCGGTACAAGCCGGGCACGGCCATGGTGGTCACGGTCAGCGCCGGGAACGAAGAGCTGGTGGTGTGGCACTGGGCGGAGCCGGGGCGGCCGAAGCTGGAGAAGCTCTGCCGCAAGGCCCCCGAGGGCAGCATCCTGTACGTGGATCACGCACACCGGCTGGTGCTGAGCATGCCGGCCGCGGACCGTCATCTGCCCGGCCTGCGAGCGCTCGAGAGTGGCTGGTTGCCGGACTGGGTGGTGCTGAAGCCGGGGCCGGTGACGCTGAAGGCGCTGTCGTACAAGCCCCGGCGCCGGTGGGTGGGCTCGGTGGCCTGTGCGGGCGAGCCGATGGCGTTGCTCAGGGTCTACCCTCCGCCGGAACTGCCGCGGTTCGTGGCGGCGGCCCGGACGCTGGCCGGCACTGGTGCTCCGGTGCCAGTCCTGCGGGGTGTCGACGAAGCGTTGGGTGTGGCCGGGTTCGAGTGGGTGCCCGGAGCGCCGCTGTCTCTACCGGCTTCGGTCGGCGAATACCGTGCTTTGGGTGAGGCCTTGGCCGAGTTGCACGGTTCGGGGACCGGGGTCGGAGGTCTGTCGGTGGGGCAGCGGATCGAGGACTTGCGTGAGACGTTGCGGCTGGCGTCCTGGTTGATGCCGTCGCTGGCCGGGCGGCTGGACGCGGTGGGCCGGGTCAGCGTCAGGAGCCTGGCCGGGCGCAAGGGTTCGGCGACGCTGCACGGCGATCTGTCGGCCGACCAGATCGTGCTGGGGCCGGACGGTTCGCTGAATCTGATCGACCTGGACCGGGTTCGCACGGGTGATCCGGCCGAGGACTTCGGATGCCTGGGTGCCTCCGGCCTTCTGCAGGGGCTTTCGGGCTTCGAGGTGCTGGACGAGGTGGTGGCGGGTTACGGGTCGGCGGTGGATCCGTGGGCGGTGCAGGCCTGGACGCTCTATCACCTGCTGGTGCGCTCGACGGACGCCTTCCGCGCCTGCGAGCCAGACTGGCCCCAGAGGTTGACCCGGGCTGTGGAACTGGCCGAAGAGATGGGGCAGGGGCTGTGACTTCCGCCTTGGAGCAGGCAGTCAGAGAAGCGGAGGGCCTCGGACTGGAACTCCTGCGGGCCACGCCCCGACGGGACGGGCGACTGCTGCTCACCCTGCGCACGGACTCCGGCGTCGAGGTGGCCGGCCGCTGGACAGGGGAGAAGCTGCAGGTGTTTCCGTACGGGCAGGACGAGAGGCTGCCTGCTCTGGCGGCGCTGGTGCGGGACGGGGGAGAGGTGGTGGCACACCGGGCCGGGCGGCGAGCGGTGGTGCGGCATTCCGGGCGCTTCACCAAGGTTCTGCCGGTGGGCAAGGCTCGGGGTATCGCCGAGACGCTGACCCAGGTGGCGCAGTGGCCGGGCGTTGTCGTGCCGCCGGTCCTGGGTTGCACCGATCAGACCGTCACGCTCGGCGCGCTTCCGGGGGCCACCTTGCACGAGTGGCTGAAGGAGCCCCGGTCGACAGCGGAACTGGCTCAGGCCGGAGCGCGGGTGGGTCTGGCTGTTCGAAGTCTTCACCGCGGGTCGAGTGTCGGTGCTCTGCCGCACCACGATCTTGCGGCCGAACTGGACGTGACCCTGCGCTGGATCGAACTCGCCGAACGCCTCACCGGAACCGAACTGCCCCGCCCCGGGAACCCAGCTGTCGCGCCGAAGGTGACCGTCGGCGTCCCCTTGCACCGAGATCTGCATGACAAACAGATCGTGCTGCCACAAACGTCCTCTGATGTCGGGCTTCTCGATCTGGACCTGCTGGCTGGGGGAGAGGCTGCGCTCGATCTGGCCAACCTGCTCGTGCACCTGGAACTACGGGCGCGGCAGGGGCTTGCCTCGGCGGAGGCCGTGCCGGCGCTGAGCCAGGCTGTTCTCGAGGCGTACGCGCCGTCGGTGGAAACACTGTCCCGTATGGGCACTTATGCGCAGCTGACGCGGCTCCGGCTGGCGGCCGTCTATGCTTTCCGTCCGGCCGACCGGCCCGAAGCCGCGTCACTGCTGTTGAGTGACCCTCTGTTCTAGCGCCGCAGCGCCTTACGGGCCAGGAAGTTCCCGAGGAACTGTCCGGCCTGCACGATCAGGATCATCACGGCCACGCTGATGTACACGACCGGCCAGTCGTAACGCTGGGAGCCGTAGGTGATCGCGAAGTCACCGATGCCGCCACCGCCGAACAGTCCGGCCTGGGCCGACATGTCCACGATGGCCACGAAGATGAACGTGTAGCCCAGGATCAGCGGGCCCAGCGCCTCGGGCACCAGCACGGTCAGCAGGATGCTGATCGGCCGCGCCCCGGCGGCCCGGGCCGCCTCGATCACGCCCGGGTTCACCGTGAGCAGGTTCTGCTCCACGATCCGGCTGACCGCGAAGGCCGCCGACAGCGACAGCGCGAACGTGACCGCGTTGGTGCCGATCGTGGTGCCGATCGACGCCAGCATCAGCGGCTGGATCGCCACCAGGAAGATCACGAACGGGATCGGCCGCACGATGTTCACCGCGATGTTCAGCAGGATGAACACCGGGCGGTTGGCCATCAGGTTGCCCGGCCGGGTGGCGTAGAGCACCAGACCCAGCGCCAGACCGAGCAGACCACCGACGATCACCGAGATCGAGACGATGAAGAAGGTCTGGCCGATGGCGGTCTGGAAGACCTCCCAGTTGTACTCGCTCACGCGGCGGCCTCCTCGTGCTCGTCGATCACGAAGTCGTCGGCCTTCAGCGCGCTCAGGGCGGCGTCGACCGAGGCGTCGGCCCCGCTGAGCGCGAAGGTCAGGCTGCCCACCGGGCGCTCCTGCAGTTCGCTGATCCCGCCGAACACGATCTGCGCGCTGACGTCCCGTTCCAGGAACGCCGAGGACAGCGTGGTCTGGAAACCGGGCCGGTCCTGCACCCGGACGGTGACCAGCCGGCCCGGGTGCGAGGCCCGCAGCCGGCGCAGGGTGTCGGGCGAGGGCCGGTCGCGCAGCGTGCTGCTGACGAACCGCGCGGCCTCCGGCGTCTTCGGGTCGTTGAAGATGTCGTAGGCCGAGCCGCTCTCGATCACCAGGCCCCTGTCGATCACCGCCACCCGGTCGGCGATGCTGCGGATCACGTCCATCTCGTGGGTGATGATCACGATCGTGATCCCCAGCTCGCGGTTCACCTGGCGCAGCAGGTTCAGCACGTCCTGGGTGGTCTCCGGGTCCAGCGCGCTGGTGGCCTCGTCGGCCAGCAGCAGCGAGGGATCGGTGGCCAGGGCCCGGGCGATGCCGACGCGCTGCTGCTGCCCGCCGGACAGCTGCTCCGGGTGGTCGTGGGCGCGCGCCAGCAGGCCCACGAAGTCGAGCAGCTTGGCCACCTTGGCGTCGCGCTCGGCCTTGGGCACACCGGCCACCTTGAGCGGGTAGGCCACGTTGCCGGCCACCGTGCGCGAGCGGAACAGGTTGAACTGCTGGAAGATCATGCCGATGTCGCGGCGGACCTCCCGCAGTTCGCTCTCGCGCAGGCCGCTGACCGTGCGGCCACCCACCGTGAGCCGGCCCGAGGTGACCGGCTCCAGGCCGTTGATCAGCCGGACCAGGGTGCTCTTGCCCGCCCCGGACTGGCCGATGATGCCGAAGATCTCACCCTTGGCGACCTCGAGGTCGACCCCGCGCAGGACCTCCTGCGCGGGGTCCTGGCGACGCTTACCGGGGAAGGTCTTCGTCACACCCTCGAGGCGGACATGAACCTCACTTGGCGGCACGGGCCTGTTCCTCGACGGTCTTGAGCACTTCCTGGAGCTCGGCGGCCGGGGTGGTGCGGAACACCGCGGTGCCACCGTTGGACTCCTGCACGCCGGCCTCGACCGCCGGGTCGTGGTACAGCTCGGCGAGCTTCAGGTACGTCTCGTTGTCCTTGTCCTCGGCGCGGGCGGCGAAGATGTTGACGTAGGGGGCGGCCGCCTCGCTGGCCGGGTCGTCCTGGAACAGCGCCTCCTCGGTCTTCAGGCCCGCGTCGGTGGCGAAGTTCTTGTTCACGATCGCACCGGCCACCGAGCCGCTCTTGACCGCACCGGCGGTCTGCGAGGCGTCCAGCGGGGTGACCTTGACCTTGGTGCTCTCGATGTCCTCGACGCTGGAGAAGGCGCCGCCGCCGTCCTTGAGGGTGAGCAGGCCGGCCGCCTGCAGCACGAGCAGACCGCGCGCCTCGTTGATCGTGTCGTTGGGGATCGCGATCTCGGCGTCCTTCGGGATCTCCTCGACCGACTTGTACTCGCTGGAGTACAGCGGCAGCGGGTAGACCGCGGTGGCGCCGATCGGCTGGATCGTGTCGTTGCTGGAGACGTTGTAGTCGGCCAGGTACTGGATGTGCTGGAACTGGTTGAGGTCGACCTCGCCCTGCTTCAGGGCCGGGTTGGGCTGGCTGTAGTCGCCGAAGTTGACCAGCTCGACCGTGACGTTCAGTTCCTTCTTGACCAGGTCGGTGTACGTCTTCCAGTACGGCTGGGCGGCGTCGGCCACGCCGATCTTCACCGTCTGGGGGGCCGCCCCGCCCGCGGACGCCGAGGCCTCCTCGTCGTCACCGCCGGAGGTGACGGCATAGGTGATGCCGGCGATGGCGACGACCGCGGCCGCGGCACCGGCGATGATCGCGTTGCGACGGGTGTTGCCCTGCTTGGCGGGCAGCTGGGGTGCGCTGTTGGCGTCGCTGGAGTCGCTGGAGTCGCTGGAGTCGCTGGGGGGAGTGGGAGCGGACATGAACGGGTCCTCGCGGGTTTTCGACGGGTGGGCAGGGGGACGTCGGTCGGCCCTGACGGGCTTGTCTATAAAACTAGTATAAAAAGCGGCGGAGGGCACGCGTCCGAGACGAGCAACACGTTCCCGGGTGGACGAGCCGGCCCGGCGGCGAATTAGGCTGCCCGCATGAGCACCCCACGCATGCGCCTGAACGGCTTGCGGCAGAACACGGTTGGGCACACGGCGATGGGTCTGTGGCGGCACCCGGACTCCCGGGCCCACGAGTACCGCACGATCCGCCACTGGGTGGAGACCGCCCAGATCCTCGAACGCGGCGGTTTCGACTCGCTGTTCATCGCCGACGTCCTGGGGCCGTTGGAGGTCTATCAGGGCAAAGTGGACGCGGCCCTGCGGGACGGCGCCCAGACCCCCTCGGGCGACCCGCTGCTGCTGATCCCGGCGATGGCGGCCGCCACCCGCCGGATCGGCTTCGCCGTCACGGTGTCCACCACCTACGCCCAGCCCTACGCGCTGGCCCGCACGATGACCAGCCTGGACCACCTGACCGACGGCCGGATCGGCTGGAACGTGGTCACCTCGGCGCTCGACTCCGCGGCCCGCAACCTCGGCCTGGACCAGCAGATCCCGCACGACGAGCGGTATCTGATCGCCGACGAGTTCATGGACGTGGCCTACAAGCTGTGGGAGGGCAGCTGGGAGGACGGCGCGGTGGTGCACGACGTGGAGGCGGGCGTGTTCGCCGACCCGGCCAAGGTGCACGCCGTCGGGCACGAGGGCAGGTACTTCCGGGTGCCCGGGATCGCCCTGGCCGAGCCCTCGGTGCAGCGCACCCCGGTGATCTTCCAGGCCGGAAGCTCACCGGCCGGAAGTTCTTTCGCCGGCAAGCACGCCGAAGGTGTGTTCCTCAGCACCTACAAGGCCGAGATGGCCCGCGACCTGGCCCGGCGATTCCGGGCCGAGGCCGCCGCGCAGGGCCGCGACCCGCAGTCGCTGAAGATCTTCGCGATCGCCACCGTGGTCACCGGGGCCACCGACGAGGACGCCCGGGAGCGGCTGGCCGGCCTGCAGCGCTACGCCTCGCTGGAGGGCTCCCTGGCCCGCTGGAGCGCGCTGCTGCACATCGACCTGTCCGTCCTGGACCCGGACGTGCCGCTGGAGCACTCCGAGACCGAGGGGATCCGGGGCCTGGTCGACGTGTTCACCCGGATGGACCCGGACCGCACCTGGACACCCCGCTCTCTGGCCGAGTTCGTCGGGGTGGGCGGCGGCGGGCCGCTGTTCGTCGGCTCGCCCGGCTCGGTGGCCGACCAGATGGAGGCCTGGATGGAGACCGCCGGGATCGACGGCTTCAACCTGGCCGACCCGATCCCGCCGGCCGGGCACCGCGAGTTCGTCGACCTGGTGGTGCCGGAACTGCGCCGCCGGGGCCGGGTCTGGGACGAGTACGAGGGCGACACACTGCGCGAGTACTTCCGCGGCAAGGGACTGGCCCGGGTCGCCGACGACCACCCGGCCGCGGCCTACCGCCGCTGAGACCGGTCTGCTCACCGGGCCCCGTTCTGCGGGGCCCGGTGCAGTCGGTCAGCCGGTCTGCAGGGGCAGTTCGGGCCGGGCCGACCACTCGGCCAGGGAACCGTCGTAGAGCGGCACGTCGTGCCCGGCCAGGAACCAGCTGAACACGACGGTGGTGGCCGAGATCCCGCCGCCGCAGTAGGCGACGGACGTCTCGGCGTCGTACTGCTCCAGGGCCTGGGCGCGCTCGGAGGCCTCACGCCAGCGCAGGGTCTGCGGGTCGACCAGATCGGTCCAGGGCAGGTTCACGCTGTCCGGAATGCGCCCCGGGCGGCTGTAGGACGTGGTGCCTTCACCACGGAAGACCTGGGGCGACAGGGCATTCACCAGCTGTGCTCCCTGGCCGGCTTCGACCCGGGCCAGCACGTCCTCGAGGGTGACCACGAGCTCGGGCCGCGGGCGGGCGGTCAGCGTGGCGGCGGGCAGGTGCACCGGGCCGGATTCCAGCGGCAGCCCGGCCGCTTTCCAGCCGGGGAGCCCGCCGTCGAGCACCGAGACGCTGTCGTGCCCGAGATAGTGCAGCAGCCACCACAGGCGGGTGGCCCACATCGGTGAGTTGCGGGCGTAGACGACCACGTGCGTGTCGTCGCCGATGCCGCTGGCGCCCAGAGCGGTTGCCAGGTGGGTGGGTTCGGGCAGAACAAATGGACGGGGGGTGTCGGCTACCGACAGATTCCCACCGATGTCGGCGTACCCGGCTCCGGGGAGGTGTTCCTGCTCGTACTCGTCACGACCGGAGCGCACCTGGTACGGCCCGCCGCCGGGCGGCCGGTCGAGATAGGTGGTGGCGTCGAGGATGCGCAGGCGGGGGTCGCCGAGAACTGCGTGCACCTGGGGCGGCGACGCCAGCGGGGGCAGGAGGGGTTCGGGCACGTCGGCGGCCTTTCAGGTGTTCCGGTGTTCCGTTATTCCGGTGGAGGTTTCAGGCTGCGGACGGCGCGTGCGGGGTGCGCAGATCCAGCCGCGGCAGCAGGAGTTCGGTGAGCGACTCCACCTGGGCCGGCACGTCGGTGCTGAGCGGCTCGATGGCCAGGTGCGTGGCCCCGGCTTCGGCGAACCGCCCGGCCAGGTCGGCGGCCTGCTCGGGCGAGCCGATCGCGGCGATGTCGCCCAGGTCGTCGACGCTCACCCCGCGCGGGGCGCTCTGGAACCAGCGCTCGCGGGCGTCGGCCCGCACGGCCTGCTGGTCGAGACCGACGTTGGTGTTGAGGAAGACGCAGATCTCCAGCGGGCCGGTGGCCTCCGGGCGCAGCTGCGCCCGGAGTTCGTAGAGCCGATCCACCCGCCGGCGCAACTGTTCCGGCGTCACGTTGAACGTCATCCAGCCCTCGCCCAGGCGGGCCACCCGGCCGAGCAGCCGGTCGAGCGTGACCGGCCCGGCGGTGGGGGAGGGGTTGGCCGCCACCCAGATCGGCAGTGGCCGCTGCACGAAGCCGGGGCCCAGGTCGAGATCGTCGACCTGGGTGAAGGTGCCGTGGAAAGACGTGGCGCCGTTGCTGACCTCCCGCAGGAAGGCGACCGCCTCCTCGAACCGGGCCACCTTCTCGGGGTAGTCCAGGCCGAACGTGCGCAGTTCGTTCTCGACCGCCTTGCCGGTGCCGTTGCCCGGGCAGGCGGCCAGCAGCATCCGGCCCTGCGAGAGCGCGTCCAGGTCGGCCCACTGCCGGGCCACGGTGACCGGGTGCCGGAACCCCAGCGAGGCCATGCAGCCCACGCCCAGCCGGGCCCGCCGGGTGCGGGCGGCGAGCGCGGCCAGCAGCACGCCCGAGTCCAGGAAGGGCAGGGCCATGATCGAGTCGGCCACCCACAGGGTGTCCCACTCGGGGCGGGCGTCGGCGTACTCGGCCAGGCGCAGGATGACGTCGTGGCCGTAGTTGGTGGGGCGGTGACGCACGGGCAGGACGAGCCCGGCGCTGAGGCCGGAGATGTTGCTGGTCAACGGGTCTCACTTCCGAAGCGGTGCAGGCGTACCTCGCGGGCCCGGGTCAGGTGCTCGATCATCGCGGCCCGGGCGTCCTCCGGGCGCCGGTCGCGGATCGCGGCCAGGATGCGCTCGTGCTCGTCCCGGGTCTGTTCCAGGTCGGGTGCGGTCTCGCGGGTGCCGCGGTCGTAGATGCGCAGCTGGGCGGTGAGGCGCTGCAGCAGGGTCTCGATGGTGCGGTTGTGCGAGGCCCGCCAGATGGTGGCGTGCCAGGCGGAGTGGGTGCTGCGCTCGGCGTCGGCCGCCTCTTGTCCGGCCGGCTCGTGCGCCGCCAGTTCGGTGTGCGCGGCCAGCACGGCGGCGTGCAGGTGGTCGAGGCGGGCCAGGTCGAGCTCGCCCCGGCGCTCGGCCGCCCCCGCGGCGGCCTGCCCCTCGAGCACGATCCGGGCCTCGTACACCTCGAGCACGTCTTCCGGGGTGCCCGAGCGCACCCGGTAGCCCCGGCCGGCCTTCTCGACCAGGCCCTCGTGCTCGAGCCGGGCCAGCGCCTCCCGCACCGGGGTGCGCGAGACCTTGTAGCGCTCGGCCAGGGGCACCTCCTGCAGCAACGCGGTGGCCCCGAACTCCCCGGCCAGGATGTCCGACCGGACCTGTTCGAACAGCGTGCCCGGGGCCGGGGCGTGGCCCTCGTCGGCAGCCGGGGAGGCCTTGGCGGGGGCGGTTCGGGCGGGCATGAGGCGCACTCCTCGGCGGCTGGTCAGCAGGCGGGCCAGAGCGGGCGGACGGTCGGGAACGGGCCGAGCATACCTGTGTATACATGGGCATGCGAACTTGTTGACATTCTCGACAGGATTGATTCAGTATTCGGAGGCGGCATCCTCGGCGCGGAGGTCGTCGCAGGTCAGGAGCGGTCCTGACACCAGGGCTGCCGACTCGTCGCCGGGGGCACCCCGGATGTGCGACGGTCCGCCGTCGCCTACCCCCCCTCGTTCCCCAGGAGCTCTCCGTGCAGACCGATCTTCGTCAGGACGCCCTCGGGCTGCCCTCGCGGTCTGTTCTGCACACCCTGGCGCGGCTGGTCCGGCAGAGCCCGCCCTCGGCCGGCGGGACCCGCCTGGTCGCCGTCGACGGACGCTCCGGCTCCGGCAAGTCCACCCTGGCCACCGACCTGTCCGCGGAACTGTCCGCGCCCCTGGTCCGCCTCGACGACCTCTACGAGGGCTGGGACGGTCTGCCCGGGGTGGGTGATCTCCTGCGGGAGTGGATCGCCGAGCCCCTGGCGGCCGGCGGCCAGGCCCGCTGGCGCCCCTACCGCTGGGACACCGCCACCCGCGACGAATGGCGCACTGTGCCGACGTCCTCTGTTCTGGTTCTCGAAGGTTGTGGGGCCGGAAGTGCCGCCCTGCGCGACCACCTGGCCCTGCTCGTCTGGGTCGAGGCGAGCGCCGACGTGCGTCTGCGCCGTCTGCGCGGGCGCCCCGACTGGACCGGCTACCGATGTCACCAGGCCCGCTGGGCCGCGGCCGAGCAGGCCCTGCTGGACCGCGAGAACACGCCCGGCCACGCCGACGTCGTCGTCCACAACGACTCCACCCCCGCCACCCTCACCTTCCCGGCTCCCACGCCCCCTACTCTGTAACGGACCTCACGATGACCAGTTCTCTGACCAGGCTGACCCGACGCAGCCTTTTGGCTGCTACCTTCACCGCCACCGTGTTCGCGGCGTCGGCCTGCGGCGGTTCCTCCTCGGCCTCCTCCGAGGCCGGCGAAGGTGGGCTCACCGAGGTCACGGTGGCCCTCAGCTGGACGCCGAACACCGACTACACCGGCGTCTTCGCCGCCGACGAGCTGGGGTACTACAAGGACCAGGGCATCAAGCTCAAGGTCATTCCCTACTCCTCGACCGCGCCGGAGACCCTGGTGGCGCACGGGCAGGCCGACTTCGGCTTCTCGTACCAGGCCGGGGTGACCTACGCCCGGGCCGCCGGCCAGGACGTGGTGGCGGTGTACGCGCCGAACCGCAAGGGCACCTACGCCATCTCGGTGAGCGCCGACCGAGACGACATCCAGAGCCCGAAGGACCTGGACGGCAAGACCTACGCCGGGTTCGGCTCGCCGGACGAGGGCCCGCTGCTGAAGTACGTGATCCAGCACGACGGCGGCAAGGGCGACTTCAAGAGCATCGCCCTGGACACCTCGGCGTACCAGGCCGTCTACAGCAAGAAGGCCGACTTCACGATCCCGGTGGTGACCTGGGAGGGTGTCGAGGCCGAGCGCTCGGGCAAGCCGCTGAAGAACTTCGCCCCCACCGACTACGGCTTCCCCGACCAGTACTCGGTGCTGCTCGCCTCGGGCCAGAAGTACCTGGACGCCAACCCCGAGGTGGCCAAGAAGTTCCTGGCCGCCACGGCCAAGGGCTACAGCTACGCCGCGGACGAGCCGGACAAGGCCGCCGACCTGCTCGTGCAGGCGAACAAGGCGCAGCTGAGCGATGCGGAACTGGTGCGGGCCAGCCAGAACCTGCTGGCCTCCGAGGGGTACCTGAACACCGAAGCGGGCCACGTCGGGGTCCAGGACGAGGAGTTCTGGAAGAACTACGGCTCGTTCCTGTACGAGAACGGCCTGCTCACCGACTCCGACGGCAAGGCCCTCACCGCCGAGCCGGACTGGACCACCTACTACAGCAACGACTACCTGGCGAGCGGGAACTGATGAGCGCACGACTGCGTGTGGTGCTGGAATACCTGCACCCATGGACGAATTCGGCCGGCTTCTTCGTGGCCAGTCACCAGGGCTGGTTCGCCCAGGAGGGGCTGGACGTCGAACTGACGGTGGCCGACCCCTCGCGGGGTGACTCGCTGGCCTACCTCTCCCGCTACGAGGCCGATTTCGCGGTCTTCCCCAGCAACCGGCTGCTGGTGCGCCGGGCCGCGCACGAGCCGCTGAAGGCGGTCGCGGCGATCAACCACCGCGGGATGGAGACCATCCTCACCACCACCGCGACCGGTATCACCCGGCCGCGTGAGCTGGAGGGGCGCCGGCTGGCCCTGAACCCGACGCCCCGGGGCCTGGCCATGGTGCGTCACCTGGTCGAGGCCGACGGTGGTGACTTCGACCGCGTGGTCGTGGTGAACAGCGGCGCCCGGGAACTGCTGGCCGACGACGTGGCGGCCGGCGAGGTGGACGCCACCTTCGGCAACTACTGGGCCTGGGACGCGCTGCTCGGCCGGCTTCCCTTGGAGGACCGGGTGATCTGGCCGGTCGACGACATCGGGGCCCCGCCGTACCACAGCTACCTGCTCGGCACCCAGGAGTCGACCCTGCAGCGCAACCCGGTGCTGGTGCGCTCGCTGCTGGCCATCGTCGAGCGCGGCTACCTGGCCGCCCGCGACGAACCGGGCCTGGCCCTGGAGGCTTTCGAGCGGTACGTGCCGTACTTCCCGCGCGAGACCCTGCGCGCCTCGCTGGAGCTCATCACGCCCACGTGGTTCCACGAGGGCCGCTGGGGGCAGGTGCGCGCCGAGCTGGTCCAGCCGTATGCCCAGTGGCTGGCCGACTACGGCGTCCTGCCCAGCGCCGCGGGCTGGGAGGACTCGTTCACCGACGAGTTCCTGCCCAGCCAGGTGGGAATCGCAGCGGCATGACCGGCTTGCGGGTTCCCCGGGCGGGCGTGGTCGTGCCGCCGGTACTGCTGGTGCTGTTGCTCCTGGCCGTCTGGGAGGTCTACGCGGCCACCGCCGGGCCCGGCCCGGACGTGCTGCCCACCCCCTCGCGGGTGGTCGAGCAGGGCTGGGCCGACCGGGAGAACCTGCTGGCCAACACCTGGCCCACGCTGCGCGCCACGGTGATCGGGCTGCTGCTGTCGATCCTGGTCGGGTTCGCCTTCGCGGTGCTGGTCGATCTGTCCAGCCTGGCCCGGAGGGCGGTGCTGCCGGTGCTCGTGGTCAGCCAGACCCTGCCCCTGGTGGCGCTGGCGCCGCTGGTGATCGTCTGGTTCGGGTTCGGCCAGTTCCCCAAGATCCTGCTCATCGTGTTCGTCAACTTCTTCGCCACCACACTGAGTTTCGTGGAGGGGTTCCGCTCGGCCGACCCGGACAGCGTGGCCCTGCTGCGCTCGATGGGGGCCGGGCGGTGGCGGGTGTTCCGCACCGTGCGGCTGCCCTCGGCCCTGCCCTACTTCATGGCCGGTCTGCGGATCGCGATCACCTACTCGGTGGTCTCGGCGATCTTCGCCGAGTACGCCGGGGCGGAGGCCGGGCTCGGCGTGTACATGCAGTTCGCCAAGAACACCTTCCGCACCGACCTGGTGCTGGCCGCGGTCGGGGTCACCGCCGCGGTGACCCTGCTGCTGTTCGGCCTCAGCTACCTGATCGAGCGGCTCGCCCTGCCCTGGGCCCATCTCGTCCGTGCCGGGGAGGCGCAGTCATGAACGCTCTGAGCATCAGCGGCCTCGACGTCACCCTCGGCGGTCTGCCGGTGGTCCGCGGCCTGGAACTGCACGCCGAGCCGGGGGAGTTCGTCTCCATCCTGGGGCCCAGCGGCAGCGGCAAGAGCACCACGTTCGGGGTGCTCACCGGCGCCCTGAAGCCGGACGCCGGCGACGTCCGGATCGAGGGGAACGAGCTGAACGGCAAGGCGTCCCGGGTGGCGTTCATGCCGCAGAAGGACGCGCTGCTGCCCTGGCGCACGGTGATGAACAACCTCACCCTCGGCCTGGAGGTGCGCGGCAGCAAGCGCGGCCCGGCCCGCGAGAAGGTCAGGCCACTGCTGGAGCCGTTCGGGCTGAAGGGGTTCGAGGACAAGTACCCGGCCCAGCTGTCCGGGGGCATGCGGCAGCGGGCCGCGCTGCTGCGCACGGTCGCCCAGGAGCAGCCGGTGCTGCTGCTGGACGAGCCGTTCGGGGCGCTGGACGCGCTGACCCGTTCGGAGATGCAGCGCTGGCTGGAGCAGATGTGGGAGCAGTACCGGTGGACGGTGCTGCTGATCACCCACGACGTGCGGGAGGCGCTGTACCTCTCCGACCGGGTGTACGTGTTCAGCCCGCGCCCGGCCCGGGTGGCGGCCGAGATCGTGGTCGACTTCCCCCGGCCGCGGACCCCCGAGCTGCTGGCCGATCCGGAGTTCGCCGCGCTGGAGGCCCAGCTGCTCAAGCAGCTGATCGGCTGAGCACGGCGACCTGCTCGCGGTGGCGGGTGGGCCGCTCTCCGCCCGCCGCCTCCAGCGAGTCCAGCGCCGCGCGGCCGGCCCGGCCTCCGGCGCCGGTGACCACGAGAGGACTGTCCTGGGACATTCGATCAGCTCCTGACTTCCGTGGTGTGCAGTTCGGTGGTGAGCAGGGGGAGGAGTTGATCGCCGAGGCGGGCCACCTCTTCCCGGTACGGGGTGTCGGACAGGATGAAGTGGGTGATGCCCAGCTCCCGGTAGCGGTGCAGGGCCTGGGCCACCTCGGTGGCCGAGCCGACCAGCCAGGTGCTGGCCGCGCCGCCGGCCCCGGCCGGGCCGGGGGCGGTGTACAGGCAGGAGTCGAGCACCTCGCCGCGCTCGGCCAGGTCGTACAGCCGGCGCTGGCCCACCGCGTGCTCGCGGTTGCCCTGCCACCAGGGCTCGGGCTCCTTGCCGCGCAGGGCGGCGACCCGGGCCTCGGCGTCGGCCCAGGCCTGCTCGCTGGTGTCGCGGACCAGCGTGGTGATGCGCAGCCCGAACTCCAGCGGAGCATGGCGGCGCCCGGCGCTGAGGCGGCGCAGGCGGTCGATGCGCTCGGCCAGGGCCTCCAGGGGCTCACCCCAGAACAACTGGACGTCGGCCTCGGCGGCCGCGACGCGTTCGGCGGCCTCGGAGGCGCCGCCGAAGTACAGCCGGGGTGCGGTCTGCGGGCGGAGGGCGAGGGACGACCTCGTGACCTGGTAGAAGCGGCCCTCGTGGGTCACCTCCGGCTCGTTCCACAGGCGGCGGACCACCTGCATGAACTCGGCGGTGCGGGCGTAGCGCTCGGGCGAGGCGGTGACGGCGTCGCCGTAGGCGGCCGGCTCGTCCAGCCCACTGACGATGTTGACCAGCAGCCGTCCGTTGCTGAGGCGGTCGAGAGTGGCTGCGGCCGAGGCGAAGTGGGCGGGGTCCCAGTAGCCGGGCCGGACCGCCACCAGGGGCCGGAACGTGGTGGTGCGGGCGGCCAGCGCGGTGGCCACGGTGAACGTGTCGGGCCGGCCCCAGCTGGTGCCCAGCAGGGCGCCGGACCAGCCGTGCCGCTCGGTGAGGCGGGCCAGGTCGGTGGAGTACTCCAGCGAGCCCCAGCCGTCGCCGGTGTCGTCGCCGCGGTGGCCGGGCTCCACCGTGTTCGGGATGTACCAAAGCAGTTCCGGGCCCATCGGTCTCCGATCCGTGCGAGCTGTCCGGCAGTACCGTTGAACCTACATTGTCTACAGAAATGATTGACAATGCGTGTCACGGAACGGACACTTGTGGTCATGAACCGCGGGCCGCTGTTGACGAAGGTGCGCTGGGTAGACCTGCTGAGGGTCTCCAGCGCCCGGTGTCGACCGTGCGTCCCGTCCCGTTGATCGTCTGAAATCTTCGGCCGGGCAGGGGAACAGCGCAGGCCGGTTCTTCGGCGGAGTGCCCCGGAACCGTCAGGCGTAACCCCGCCCGGCGTCTTCTTCACCCATCTTCACGCGCCTTTCACCAGGGGTGCGGTGGCCGGCGCGCCCTGATCGGTGGCCGGCCGTCCCATCTCCGCTCGTCCCACGAGGAGCCCGGGCATGACCGTGCACATTCCCTTCTTTTTGACCCTTCCCAGCAGCGCCCAGGACGAGCCCGGCCGGGCCGTCGCCCTGGCCCGCCAGGCCGAGTCCAGCGGCCTGCAGGCCGTCCTGGTCGACGGTCAGGATGCCGAGCCCACCACGCTGCTGGCCCGGCTCGCCGCCGTCACCGAGCGCATCGGGCTGATCGGCACCCTCTCGGCCGGCTACCACGACCCTCTCGAACTGGCCCGCCGCCTGGGAGATCTCGACTACCTCAGCGGAGGCCGGATCGGCTGGCGCGTCGCCGACGACACCGGTGCCGCGAACGGCCGCAACTTCGGCCTGCGCGAACTGCTCACCGCCGGGCAGCAGGCCCGTCGCCAGGCCTCTCTGGTGGAGTCGGTGGTGGCCCGCTGGGACGAACGCACGGAACTGCGCTCGCCGCAGGGCCGCCCGGTCCTGGTCGGTGGCGCCGACGTGGTCAGCGCCGACGTGGTGCTGCTGTCCGAGTCCGACGGGCGCCTGCCCGCCTCCCGCGGTGAGATCCGCTCCCGCACGGCCTTCCTCGGCCGCGGGCCGGACTCGGTGCTGGTGCTGGCGGAGGTCGTCACCGGTACCGGGGCCGGGCCCGACGCCGACCGGATCGAGGCCCTGGTGAAATCCGAGGACGTGGACGGCGTCAGCGTCGTCCCCCTCGACGCCGAGGCCTTCTTCGAGCAGCTCGTGCCCGAGCTGCGCGGCCGCGGCCTGATCGGCGCGCAGGCACCGTACGGGACGCTGCGGGGAAGTCTGGGCCTGGACGCCCCGGCCCCGGTCGTCCCGGCCGGGTTCGGGTTGTCGCTCGTCGGAAGCCGGTGAACGCGATGAGTCTCGTCGTCGTCCTCGACCTGGCCGTCGGTGACGGTCTCACCCTGCACCAGGCCGCCGAGGTGGCCGACGCCGCCCGCGACGCCGGGGTCTCGGCGATCCGGGTCAGTGACGGCCCGCCCGGGGAGCTGGCCCTGCTCGACGCCGGAGCGGTGGCCTCGTTCCTGGCCGCCCGCCATCCGGACCTGAACTGGATCGTGGACGCCCCGACCACCCACAACGCGCCCTACAACCTGGCCCGGCGGAGCATCGCCCTGAACCGGGCCACCGGCGGGCGGGCCGGCCTGGCGCTGCGGGCCGGAGACGGTGACGACGTCACCGAGACCCTGGCCGAGGACCTGCCCCGCCCCGGGCTGCCGGTGGACGTGGGCGGAGCCGCCCGGCCCCACCGCTGGACGGAGTACGCGCAGATCCTGGCCGGCCTGTGGGGGAGCGAGCCGGTCGACCACGACGGGCGCTTCTACCGGGTCGCCGCCGACCCGGTCGGAGAGGGGCGCCCGGTGCTGGTGGCCGACGCCCGCGACCACGTGAACTGGGTGGAGGCGGCCCGGCTGGCCGACGTGTTCGTGGTGCCCCGGATCGAGCTGGTCGACGGCGGCAACACCCGCCTGACCGACGCGGTGTGGCACTCCGGGCGCCGCCGCGACCAGATCACCCTGCTGGCCCGGGCCGGGATCGTGCGGGAGAACGGCCGCTCCACGGCGGCCGAACTGGGCCGCTGGGCCACCGCCCACGCCCTCGACGGCCTGGAACTGGCCACCACCGGTGGCCGCGACGAGCTGCTGGGAGTGCTGCGCTCGGTGGTGCCCCGGCTGGAACCGGTCACCGGCGCCACCCTGCGCGCGGCCCTCGGCCTGCCCGAAGGGGTCGTGGTGCCGGCGTGAAGTTCCTGCTCAGCACCCTGATCGTGCACGCCCCCGACCCGGTCACCGGGGTCCAGAAATCCACCTTCGACCGGTTCCGGGAGGTGATCGACAAGGCGCTGCTGGCCGAGGAACTCGGGTTCGACGGCTACGGCGTGGGCGAACGCCACGAGCGTCCGTTCATCTCCTCCTCCCCGACCGTGGTGCTCAGCCACCTGGCCGCACTGACCCGGCGGATCCGGCTGTTCACCACGGTGACCACGCTCAGCCTGCTCGACCCGGTGCGCGCCTACGAGGACTACGCCACGCTGGACCACCTCTCGCAGGGCCGGCTGGAGCTGATCATCGGCAAGGGCAACGGGGCCGCCCAGCGCGAGCTGTTCCAGGTGACCCCGGAGGACCAGTGGGAGCGCAACGCCGAGTCCTACGAGGTGTTCCGGCGGCTGTGGCGCCAGGACAAGGTCACCTACGACACCCGGTTCCGCCCACCTCTGCAGGAGGCCGAGGTCTGGCCCCGGCCCCTGCAGCAGCCGGTGCGGGTCTGGCACGGCAGCGCCACCAGCCGTGAATCGGTCGACCTGGCCGCGCGTTACGGCGATCCGCTGTTCTCCGCCAACGTCACCAACCCGATCGGGCCCTACGCCGAACTGATCGCCTACTACCGCGAGCGCTGGGCGCACTACGGGCACGACCCGGCCCGGGCGGCGGTGGGCTCGGGCACCGCCGGATATCACGCGGCCCACCGCTCGCAGGACGCGGTGGCCGCCTACGCCCCGGTCTTCGCCGGCTACCTGCAACTGCAGGAGAAGCTCGGCGTCGCACCGGTGTTCCCCACCCTCGAGGACTTCGTGGAGCGCAGCTCGGCCCTGGTCGGCAGCCCCCAGCAGGTGATCGAGAAGGTGCACCGCTACCACGAGCAGTTCGGCCACAGCGTGATCAACCTGTCCGCCGACGCCAACGGCCTGCCCGGCCACCAGCACCGGGCCGGCCTGGAGCTGTTCCAGGCCGAGATCGCCCCGGCCCTGCGCCACACCCTGCCCGACCCGCCCTGGGAGTGGGCCCCCGCCCGCCCCGCGGCAGAACAGGAGCTCGTCCCATGACCACCACCCCGCTGGGCATCCTCGACCTGGTCCCGATCTCCACCGGATCGACCGCGGCCAGGGCGATCCGCAACAGCACCGACCTGGCGCAGCGGGCCGAGCAGCTGGGTTACGCCCGCTTCTGGTTCGCCGAGCACCACCTCAACCCGGGCGTGGCCGGCACCTCGCCGGCCGTCCTGCTGGCCCTGGTCGCCGGGGCCACCTCGAGCATCCGGCTGGGCTCGGGCGCGGTGCAGATGGGCCACCGCACAGCCCTTTCCGTGGTGGAGGACTTCGGCCTGCTGGACGCGGTGCACCCGGGGCGTTTCGATCTCGGGCTGGGACGCAGCGGCGGGGCGCCGCGGGCGCCTCGCCAGGTGACCGACAAGACCCCGGTGGTGGACGGGAAGACCGCGAACGGCCTGGTGATCCCGCCGCCGTTCGACTTCCGGCCGCTGCTCGGCTCGCCGCGCTTCCTGCTGCAGAAGCAGTTGCTGGCCCAGCCGGGGGCGCACCCGCAGGACTACGACGAGCTCGTCGGCGACGTGCTGGCCCTGATCGAGGGCACCTACACCTCGGCCGAGGGCGAGCCGGGTCATGTGATCCCCGGTGAGGGCGCCGACCTGCAGCTGTGGGTGCTGGGCAGCAGCGGCGGCGAGAGCGCCGAGGTAGCCGGCGAGCGGGGCCTGCGCTTCGGGGCCAACTACCACGTGGCCCCCTCCAGCGTGCTCGAGGCGGTGGACGCCTACCGGGCGGCGTTCAAGCCCTCCACCGGCGTCTCCGGGCTGGACCGGCCCTACGTGACGGTCTCGGCCGACGTGGTGGTGGCCCCGCAGGAGGAGCAGGCCCGGGAACTGGCAGCCGGCTACGGCGCCTGGGTGCGCAGCATCCGCACGGCCGAGGGCGCCATCCAGTTCCCCACCCCCGAGGAGGCGGCCCAGCACGTCTGGAGCGACGCCGACCGGGCCCTGGTGCAGGACCGCCTCGACACCCAGTTCGTCGGCACCCCCGGCCAGGTCGCCGACCAGCTGGAGCGGCTGCGCGACGCCACCGGGGCGGACGAGCTGCTGATCACCACCATCACCCACGACCACGCCGACCGGGTGCGTTCCTACGAGCTGCTGGCCCAGGAGTGGCAGCGCCGCTGAGGCCGCCCGGCCCACCGACACAACTCGCAACTCATGGACGAGGAGTACCCCTTTCGTGGGAAGAACCCTGAAGCACGCCCTTGACCGGCGGGTCGTGACCGCCGGTCTGACCGTCTCCCTGCTGGCCCTGGCCGGTTGTGGTTCCGGCTCCGACGCCTCGGCCGAGGCGGCCGGGGGCGAGCCGGTCTCCGGCGGGACGCTGACCTTCGCCGTCGGCTCCGACACCGGCTGCGCCGACCCCCAGCAGGTGGCCAGCAACGACTCGATCTACTCGGTGCGCCAGCTGGTCGACTCCCTCACCGACCAGGACCCGGAGACCGGCGAGATCGTGCCCTGGCTGGCCGAGAGCTGGGAGATCAGCGACGACGCCCGCAGTTTCACCTTCCACCTGCGCGACGGGGTGACCTTCAGCGACGGCAGCGAGCTGACCGCCGAGGTGGTCAAGGCCAACTTCGACGCCGTCCCCGACCTGGGGCCGCTGGCCAACCTGGCCACCGGCTACCTCACCGGGGTGGAGAAGGTCACCGCCGAGGACCCGCAGACCCTGAACGTCACCTTCGCCCAGCCGAACGCCCAGTTCCTGCAGGCCACCTCGACCCACTCGCTCGGCGTGGTGTCCCTGGCCAGCACCGAGCTGAGCCCGCAGGAACGCTGCACCCAGGGCATCGTCGGCTCCGGGCCGTTCACCCTGGCCGAGTACGCCCCCAACCAGTCGGCCACCCTGCGCAAGCGCACCGGCTACGACTGGGGCTCCTCGCTGTGGAAGAAGAAGGGCGAGGCATACCTGGACGAGGTGGTGTTCAAGGTGCTGCCCGAGTCGGGGGTGCGCACCGGCAGCCTGCAGTCCGGGCAGGTCGACGCGATCGGCAACGTGGGCCGGGCCGACGAGGCGGCGCTCGAGGCCTCCGGGGCCACCCTGCAGGCCCGGGCCAACCCGGGGGCGGTCTTCAACCTCGGGGTGAACAACTCCCGGCCGGCCCTGTCCGACGAGAAGGTGCGCCAGGCCCTGCGTCAGGCGATCGACCGGCAGCAGGTCGCCGACACGGTGTTCAACACCGGCACCGAGCCGGCCACCAGCATCCTGGCCCGCACCACCCCCGGCTACACCGACCTGTCCGCCGAACTGGGCCACGACCCGGAGAAGGCCAAGACGCTGCTGGAGGAGGCCGGCTGGAAGGCCGGGGCCGACGGCATCCGCGAGAAGGCCGGACAGAAGCTCAGCCTCACCGTGGCCTGGTTCGCCAACTCGCCCACCAACCAGCCCGCCCTGGAACTGATCCAGCAGCAGCTGCGCGAGGTCGGCGTGGCGGTCGAGCTGAAGCAGTACGAGATCGCCCAGGGCGCCGAGGTGCAGCAGTCCGGCAACTTCGACCTGATGTGGGGCAACCTGACCCGCGCCGACCCGGACATCCTGCGCTCGCTGTACTCCACCGGGCTGGCCAACACCTACCGGATCCCGGCCACCGGTCTCGACGACACGCTGACCGACCAGGCCGGCACCGTGGACGAGGCCGCGCGCAAGGAACTGGTCGCCGGCGCGCAGGAGGCGATCGTGCAGAACGCGTTCGTCATCCCGGTGGTGGAGCTGCAGACCAAGCTCGGGATCGCGGCCGGTGTGCACGACCTGAACTTCGAGGCCTCCAGCCGGATCCAGCTGCACGACACCTGGCTGAGCGGGGGCGGGCAGGGATGAGCCGTTACGTACTCCGCCGGCTGGCACAGGCGGTCGGGGTGCTCTGGGCGGCCTACACCCTGTCGTTCTTCATCCTGGTGCTGCTGCCCGGTGACCCGGTCTCGGCGATGGCCGGGGCGGGCCTGGACTCCGCCCCGGTCGACCCGGCCCGGCTCGAGGCGCTGCGCGCCGAGTACGGGTTCGACCAGCCGGTGCCGGTGCAGTACGCCGAGCACCTGGGCCGGGCGCTGACCGGTGACCTGGGCGACTCGGTGGCCACCGGGCACCCGGTCACCGAGATGATCCTCGACGCCCTGCCCCAGACCCTGCTGCTCACCCTCAGCGCCCTGGCCCTGGCCGTGGTGTTCGGCGGCGGCCTGGCCCTGGCGGCCACCTACAGCTCCCGGCGGGGGGTGCGGCAGTTCCTGCTGTCGCTGCCCCCGCTGGGGGTCTCGGTACCGACCTTCTGGATCGGGCTGATGCTGGTGCAGTTCTTCTCGTTCCGGAACGCCTGGTTCCCGGCCTTCGGCAACGACGGCCTGCGCGGGCTGATCCTGCCCGCCATCACGCTGGCCGTGCCCACCGGGGCGCAGATCGCCCTGGTGCTGGCCAAGAGCCTGAGCACCACGCTGGACGAGCCGTACATCGAGACGGCCCGGGCCAAGGGCGCCGGGCGGGTGCACGTGCACCTGCGGCACGCCCTGCGCAACGCCTCGCTGCCGGCCCTGACCGTGGCCGGGCTGCTGGTCGGCGCGCTGATGGCCAACGCGGTGGTGGTGGAGACGGTGTTCTCCCGCAACGGCCTGGGCCGGGTCACCCAGGCCGCGGTCTCCGCCCAGGACATCCCCGTGGTGCAGGGCGTGGTGGTCTACGGGGCGCTGGTCTTCGTGGTGGTGAACCTGCTGGTCGACCTGGTCTACCCGGTGCTCGACCCGCGCATCGTGCTGGCCGGGCCCGCCACCCCCGGCGCCCCGAGGACGGTGACGGCATGACCGGCCAGATCCTCACCGAACCCCTCGGCACCACCACGGCACCCTCGGCCGAACCCGCCCCGGCCCGTCCCCTGGGAAGCCGCTCCCGACGCACCCTGACGTTCCTCGCCCGCAGGCCCGCACTCGTCCTTTCTCTGGTCGTGGTGGTTCTGGTGACCGTGGCCGCCTTCGCGCCGGGGGTGTTCACCGACACCGACCCCACCCGCGGCGTCCCCGAGGAGAACTTCCAGGCACCCGGCGCCGCGCACTGGTTCGGCACCGACAGCCTGGGCCGGGACCTGTTCGCCCGGATGGTGCACGGGGCGCAGCTGTCGCTGCGGGCCACCCTGATCGCGGTGCTGTTCGCCTTCGTGGTGGGCGGTCTGCTCGGCCTGGTGGCGGGTTTCGTCGGCCGCTGGGTGGACGACGTGATCATGCGGTTCGTGGACGTGGTGCTGTCCATCCCCACCCTGTTCCTGTCCCTGGCCGTGGTCACCGCCCTGGGCTACGGCACCACGAAGGTCGCGGTGGCGGTGGGGGTGGCCAACGTGGCCGGCTTCGCCCGGGTGATGCGGGCCGAGGTGCTGAAAGTACGCACCGCACTGTACGTCGAGGCCTCCCGCGGAGTCGGCGCCCGCTGGCCCACCGTCCTCGGGCGGCACGTGCTGCCCAACAGCCTGGGCCCGGTGCTGGTGCTCGCCACCCTCGAGTTCGGCACCTCGATCCTGGCCGTGTCCAGCCTGAGCTTCCTCGGCTACGGCGCCCCACCACCGGCCCCGGAGTGGGGGACGCTGATCTCCGACGGCCGCAACTACCTGGCCAACGCCTGGTGGCTGACCACCCTGCCCGGCCTGACCATCGCCGCCACGGTGTTGGCCACCAACCGGATCGCCCGCGCTCTCGAGACCGAGGTGAAGCAGTGGTGAGCCAACCGCTCCTGAGTATTCGCGACCTCGCGGTCTCCTACCGCACACGTTCCGGATCGGTGCCCGCGGTGCGGGGCATCGACCTGGAGGTGCACCCGGGCGAAACCGTTGCCGTGGTGGGTGAGTCGGGGTCGGGCAAGAGCACCACCGCCCACGCCGTCGTGCGGCTGCTGTCGGCCAACGCCCAGATCGACCACGGGGTGGTCGAGTTCGACGGGCAGGAACTGCAGAACGCTCCCGAGCGTGTGCTGCGCAGCGTGCGTGGAGCCGGGATCGGCCTGGTGCCGCAGGATCCGGCGGTCTCGCTGAATCCGGTCAAGCGTGTGGGTGAACAGGTCGCCGAGGTGCTGCGCCTGCACTCGGTGACCACCCGCAAGCAGGCCGCCGGGCGGGCGGTCGAGATCCTGGCCAAGGCCGGGCTTCCGGACCCGGCCACCCGGGCCCGGCAGTACCCGCACGAGCTGTCCGGCGGTATGCGGCAACGGGTGCTGATCGCCATCGCCATCGCGGCCGGCCCCCGGCTGATCATCGCCGACGAGCCGACCAGCGCCCTGGACGTGACCGTGCAGAAGGTGATCCTGGACCACCTGCAGCACCTGGTGGCCGAGTCGGGGGCGGCGGTGCTGCTGGTCACCCACGACCTGGCGGTGGCGGCGGACCGGGCCGACCGCATCGTGGTGATGTCGCAGGGACAGGTCGTCGAGACCGGCCCCACTGCAATGGTGATGGGCAACCCGCAGCACGAGTACACCCAGCGCCTGCTGAACAGTGCCCCCAGCCTGCGCCCGCCCCACCGGGCCGAACCCCGCGCCGGCGGCGGGCGCCTGCTCGAGGTCGAGAGCCTGGCCAAGGAGTTCCCGCTACCCCGAACCGCGGACGGCCCGAAGTCGGTGAAAGCCGTTGACGGCGTGAGCTTCTTCGTCGATCATGGCGAAACCCTGGCTCTGGTCGGGGAGTCCGGCTCGGGCAAGTCGACCACCGGGCGGCTGGCCCTGCGGCTGAGCGACCCGACCGCCGGGACCATCCGGTTCGACGGCGCCGACATCACCCACGCGGGAAAGAGCGTCACCCGGCAACTGCGGCGCCGGGCCCAGCTGGTGTACCAGAACCCCTACGCCTCGCTGGATCCCCGCTTCACCGTGGCCGAGATCATCGAGGAACCGCTGCGGGTGTTCAAGGTGGGCGACCGGGCCTCCCGCCGCGCCCGGGCCGGCGACCTGCTGGACCGGGTCGCCCTGCCGGGTTCCGTGCTCGAACGCCGCCCGGCGGAACTGTCCGGTGGGCAGCGGCAGCGGGTGGCGATCGCCCGGGCCCTGGCGCTCTCACCCGACCTGGTGGTCTGCGACGAGCCGGTCTCCGCCCTCGACGTCTCGGTGCAGGCACAGGTGCTCGACCTGCTGGTGCAGCTGCAGGCCGACACCGGGGTGGCCTACCTGTTCATCTCGCACGACCTGGCCGTGGTGCGGCAGCTGGCCCACCGGGTGGCGGTCATGCGCAACGGTCGCATCGTCGAGACCGCGCCCACAGAAGAACTTTTCACCCGTCCACAGCACGAGTACACCCGAGAGCTCCTGGCCGCGATCCCGGGCCGGGAGAACCAGATCCAAGGAGTGCAGGCATGAGTGCCCCCACCGTCGACGACCTCACTCACGAATGGCAGGAATGGCGCCGGGGCCGGGAGGCGTCGCTGTCGGACCCGCACGGCTTCCTGGCCGTCACCAGCCTGAACTGGCTGACCGAGGAACCGCAGCGGTTCCCGGACGCCCCGGGGGAGTGGTCGACCGGTCCCGAAGGCCCCACCGTGGTCCTCGGCCCCGACGAGAAGATCCTGGTGGACGGGGTGACCCGGATCGGGCGTCACGCGTTCGGGGTGATCCCCGAGCGCGACGGCATCGACGTGGTCTGGGGCGAGGCGGTGATCGAGGTGGCCCGGCGTGGCGGCTTCGACATCGTGCGGCCCCGCCACCCCGACAGCGCCCGGCTGCAGGCCTACACCAGCACCCCGGCCTACGAGCCGCAGCCGCGCTGGGTTCTCGAGGCCCGCTACCGGCCCTTCGACCAGCCTCGCCCGGTCAAGGTCGACGCCGCGGTGGAGGGGCTCGAGCACATCTACCAGGCGCCGGGTGAACTCAGCTTCGAGATCGACGGTCAGCCGCTGACTCTGACCGCCTTCGAGGGACGCACCCCGGGCAGTCTCCTGGTGCTGTTCACCGACGCCACCTCCGGCGTGACCACCTACGCAGCCAACCGCTCGCTCCCGGTGCCGGTGCCCGACGAAGACGGCCACGTCGTCCTTGATTTCAACCGGGCCGCCAACCTGCCCTGCGCCTACACCCCTCTCGCCACCTGCCCGCTGCCACCGCCGGAGAACCGCCTGCCGGTGGCGGTCGAGGCCGGCGAGAAGACCCCCCACCAGAACAACGAGATTTAGGACGAGGATGAGCGCCAACGATCATCTGCACCTCGGCATCGCCCTCGACGGTGCCGGCTGGCACCCCGCCGCCTGGCGGCAGCCGGACGCCCGCCCCGCAGAACTGCTTTCACCGGGCTACTGGACCGGCCTGGTGCAGGAGGCCGAGGCCGGCCTGCTCGACCTGGTCACCATCGAGGACGCACTGAACCTGCAGTCCGACGAGCTGTTCGCCCAGGACGAGCGCACCGACCGGGTGCGCGGCCGGCTCGACGCGGTGCTGATCGCCGCCCGGGTGGCCCCGGTGACCAGCCACATCGGGCTGATCCCGACCGCCGTCACCACCCACACCGAACCGTTCCACCTCTCCAAGGCCGTTGCCACGGTCGACTTCGCGGCGCTGGGCCGGGCCGGGGTGCGGGTGCAGCTGGCGCCCCGCCAGGACGCGGCCCGCCACTTCGGCCGCCGCGAGGTGCCCGCCATCGATGTCGCCCGGATCAACGAACCCGACCAGCAGCAGCTGCTGGCCGACGGTTTCGACGAGGCGGCCGACTACGTCGAGGTGCTGCGCCGGCTGTGGGACAGCTGGGAGGACGACGCCGAGATCCGGGACGTGGCCAGCGGCCGGTTCCTGGACCGGGAGAAGGTGCACTACATCGACTTCGAGGGCCGCTGGTTCTCGGTCAAGGGCCCCTCGATCACCCCGCGCCCGCCGCAGGGCCAGCCGGTGGTCGCCGCCCTCGGGCACTCCGACATCCCCTACCGCCTGATCGGGCGCGCCGCCGACCTGGGCTTCGTCACCCCGCACGACGCCGAGCAGGCCGCCACCCAGGTGCGCCAGATCGACGAGCACCGCCTCGCCGCCGGCCGCGCGGACGAGACCGTGCACGTGTGGGCCGATCTGGTGGTGGTGCTGGACGAGACCGAACAGGCCGCCCGCGACCGGCTGAACCACCTGAACGAGCTGACCGGGGCCGAGTACACCAGCGATGCGCTGATCTTCGCCGGTACGCCGGGCCAGCTGGCCGACCTGCTCACCGAGTGGAGCACGGCCGGGCTGACCGGCTACCGGCTGCGCCCGGCCACCCTGCCCTACGACCTGACCCAGATCACCCGCGGCCTGGTGCCGGAACTGCAGCGACGCGGCCGGTTCCGCACCGCCTACCCGGAGAAGGCCACGCTCCGGAGCCTGCTGGGGCTGCCCCGGCCGGCCAACCGTTACGCGACTGCCTGAGAGGCTCGGAGATGACCAAGCAGATTCACCTGGCGGCGCACTTCCCGGGCGTCAACAACACCACGGTCTGGAGCGACCCGGCGGCCGGCAGCCACATCGAGTTCGAGTCGTTCCGGCGTTTCGCGCAGATCGCCGAGCGCGGCAAGTTCGACTTCCTGTTCCTGGCCGAGGGCCTACGTCTGCGTGAGCAGAAGGGCCAGATCTACGACCTGGACGTGGTCGGGCGCCCGGACACCTTCACCGTGCTGGCCGCCCTGGCCGCGGTCACCGACCGGATCGGCCTGACCGGCACGATCAACTCGACCTTCAACGAGCCCTACGAGGTGGCCCGGCAGTTCGCCAGCCTCGACCACCTCTCCGCCGGGCGCGCCGCCTGGAACGTGGTGACCAGCTGGGACCGGTTCACCGGCGAGAACTTCCGGCGCGGGGGCTACCTGGCCCAGGAGGACCGCTACGAGCGGGCCCGGGCGTTCCTGCAGACCACCACCGAACTGTTCGACTCCTGGAACGGCGTCGAGGTCGTGGCCGACCAGGAGAACGGCCGGTTCCTGGACTCCGCCGCCCCGGGCCGGTTCCGGCACCAGGACCGGTTCTTCGACATCGAGGGCCAGTTCAACGTGCCGACCAGCCCGCAGGGCCGGCCGGTGGTCTTCCAGGCCGGTGACTCCGACGAGGGCCGCAACTTCGCCGCCGCCCAGGCCGACGCCATCTTCTCGCGCTACTCCCAGTTCGACGAGGGCAAGGCGTTCTACACCGACGTGAAGGGCCGGCTGCCCGGATTCGGCCGGGCGCCCGAAGACCTGCTGATCCTGCCGGCCGCCAGTTTCGTGCTGGGCGACACCGACGCCGAGGCCCAGGAGATCGCCCACCAGGTGCGCCGCCTGCAGGTCTCCCCGCAGACCGCGATCAACTTCATCGAACAGCTCTGGAACACCGACCTTTCCGACTTCGACGTGGACGGCCCGCTGCCGTCGTTCGACCCGGTCGTGGAGGGGGACTCGATCGCCAAGGGCCGCGCGAGCGTGCGTCAGCTGGCGAAGGACCCGGTGGCCCTGGCCAACGAGTGGCGGGCCCGGGCCGAGGCGGAGAAGCTCTCGGCCCGCGACCTGGTGATCGAGGTGACCGGACGGCAGACGTTCATCGGCTCACCGGCCACCGTGGCCGAGACGATCAACCGGTTCGTGCAGGAGGACGTCTCCGACGGCTTCATCCTGGTGCCGCACATCACCCCGGACGGCCTGGCCCCGTTCGTGGACACGGTGGTGCCGCTGCTGCAGGAGCGGGGGGTGTTCCGGACGGACTACGAAGGCACGACGCTGCGGGATCATCTCGGTCTGAAGTACCCCGCCTAGTTCGGCCTAGTTCAGGTTATAGCGCAGTGGGGGCCTTGCGGCAAGGCCCCCGTCACCCCTCAGAATCGCTCGCGGTCAGCGATTTCTGGGGGTTCCGCTATGCGAGTGGTGATGTCGACCTACGGGTCGCGAGGAGACGTCGAGCCGATGGCCGCGCTCGGCGTGACGTTGCAGCAGCTGGGCGTCGAGGCGGTGGTCTGTGCGCCGCCCGAGCCCGAGTTCGAGGCGTTGCTGGAACGTTCGGGCGTGGCCATGGTGCCGGCCGGAATGTCGGTGAAGGAGCTGATTGCCCACGCCCGGGCGAACCCGCACGTAACGTTGCCGGAGCGGGCGCGGACGGTGACCGCGGCGCAGTACGAGGTGGTGCTCGAGGCGGCGCAGAAGGCCGACGTGATCATCGGCAGCGGTCTGATGCCCGCTGCGGCCGGAGCCCGCACCGCCGCCGACCAGCTCGGACTGCCCTTTCACCTGGTGGCGTTCCAGTCGGTGACGATGCCCTCGCCCCACCAGCCGCCGATCGCCTACCCCGGTCGTCCGCTGCCACCGGACGTCACGGACAACCGCGAGCTGTGGAAGCTCGACGTCGAGAACATGAATGCCATCTTCGGCGGGGCGGTGAACGACCACCGGGCCACCGTCGGGCTACCCCCGGTGCCGGATATTCGCGCCCATGTCCTGAACAAACGTCCATGGTTGGCGGTCGACCCCACCTTGGCTCCCTGGCAGCCTTCGGACCTGGTCGACGTGCTGCAGACCGGCGCCTGGATCCTGCCCGACACAAGACCTCTCGCGCCTGAGGTGGAGGCGTTCCTGGCGGCGGGAGATGCGCCGGTGTACGTGGGATTCGGCAGCATGGCCATGGGCAATGCGTCCGCGGAGGTCGCGACGGCTGCGGTGGAGGCGGCCCGCGCCCTGGGCCGCCGCATCATCCTGGCCCAGGGGTGGGCCGGGCTGTCGGCCATCGACTCCCAGGACGACTGTTTCGTGGTCGGGGATGTGAACCAGCAAAGTCTGTTCCCCCGCTGCGCCGCCGTGGTGCATCACGGCGGCGCGGGCACCACGACCGCCGCCGCCCGCGCCGGCGTACCCCAGGTGATCGTGCCACAGGTCGTGGACCAGCCCTTCTTCGCCCGCCGCGTCTCAGAACTGGGCATCGGCGTGGCGCACGAAGGCAGTGTTCCCACGGCGCACTCACTGACCGAGGCGCTCCGGAAAGCCTTACCCCTGGCGGCTGCGGCCCAGGAAGTGGCCGGGCAGATCAGGACCGATGGGACGCTCGTGGCGGCTCGGGCGCTGGGAGCGGCTTGACCGCGGTGCACTCAGACGGTCGCGTCGATCGCCTCGGCGACGTCGGGTGGGAGTGGGTAGGGGGTTTCGGGCGGGAGCAGGGCCTGGGCGGTTTCGAGTTCGCCGGCCGAGACGTGGGCGTGGATCTGGTGGGCCAGGCCGGTGACGTCGTGCAGACCCACGATCCACTCGTCCACGTACTGGTCTACCGCATCCCGGGAGAGCCCCAGTTGCAGGGAGCGGAACGGCAGGGGCTGCATCTGCAGTGAGCGTTCCGGGTCCCACTGGTAGCGAACTGGCGAGGCCTTCAGGGCCCTGGCCCAGGTGGCACGGTCGGGGTGGCGGGCGCGGTCGAAACTGCTGGCGCACGAGCGGGTCAGGGCCGCTTCGAAGCCGGTGCGGGTGAGCTCGACCGCGAGCACCCGTTCCTGGCCGGGTTTGGTGGCCCAGCCGGAGCGGTACATCATCCACCGGAACGAGGGTTTGATCCAGGTCATCCGCTCGCGTCTGAACGGGGTGACGAACCGGCCCGCGGCGAGGGCCGGTTCGGCGATCCCGGGGGAGTAGGCCTGGTAGACGGTGATGGTGGACTCGGTCCAGGTCGCCCGGACCTGGTGATGTGGCGTTTCCATGAGAAGGCCATGATCGTGCGGGCGGCGGGTGGACGGCCACCGGTTTAGAGACTCACCTCGGACCAGTCGAGGCCGTTCAGGTTGACCACCACCGCCTCCTGGGTGGTGCGGGCGATCACCACCAGCGCCTCCTCTCCAGGGTCGGGGTTCTCCTCGCGGTGCGGCACCCAGGGCGGTACGAACACGTAGTCGCCGGGGGAGGTCTCGATCCGGCGCTCCACCGGTTCGGGACCGTCGAGGTCGGCGAACACGAACACCGGGTGCCCGGAGACCACGTAGATCGCGGTCTCGGAGGCGCCGTGGTGGTGGTTGCCGGAGTTGGTCAGGGCGGGCACGTGGGTCTGGCCCATCCACAGGTTCTGGGCGCCGACCGTCTTGCCGCTGACCGCCTCCAGCCGCTTCATGCCCGAGGTCTGGGTGGTCTGCCCGACCAGGTTCGCCGGGGCGATCTGGTGCAGGCGGGTGTGGAACGGGTCGATCCCGGGCGGCAGCAGCACGCCGCTGGGGGTGCGGACCGGTTCGTCGCCCTGCGAGGCGGCGGGCAGGTGGACGGCGGGCATTCAGGCTCCCTGGGCGTACTCGACTGGGGCGTATTCGGGGTAGGGCGCGGGGGTGAGCGCGGGCCGGGCGAGCAGCCGGCGCAGCGCATCGACGGCCGGGGCGACGGTGTGCGGGGACAGGCCCCGCCGGGCCCAGACGGCCAGTGGCAGGGGCTTGGGGGCGGGCAGGTCGTGACGAGGGGCCAGACCCTCGGGGGTCTGGCCCAGGGTGGCCATCAGCGCCACGCCCAGACCGGCCCCGACGGCCGCCTGGACCCCGGCCAGCTGGATCGCCTCGGCGTTAACCATAGCCGGGATCGCGTTTTCCGCAAGGGTTTCCAGAGCCCGCGAACGCAGGGCGCAGGGCTGGTCGAAGGCCACCACCGGGATCGGCGCGTTACCCGGCGGGCGCTGCCAGGTGGGCGCCGCGTACCAGGTCAGAGCCAGATTGCCGACCGGCGTGGCGCGCAGGTCGTCGGCCGGGCCGAGCAGCAGCGCCAGGTCGACCCGGCCCTCGGCCAGGCCCTCGCGCAGCTTGGTGCCGCGGTCGAGGCGGAAGCGGATGCGCAGGTCCGGCAGGGTGGTCGCGAGCTGCGCGGAGAGGTAGGGCAGCAGCTGCGCGGCGGCGTGCTCGGTGGAGCCGATCACCACCGACTCGGTGCTGTGCCGGCCGAAGCTGCGCAGCGTCTCGTCGTGCAGGGCCAGCAGGCGGCGGGCCTGGACCAGCAGTCTCTCCCCGTCGCCGGTGAGTCGCGAGCCCCGGCCGTGCCGCTCGATCAGGACCCGGCCGGTCGCGCTCTCCAGCTTGCGCACGTGCTGGCTGACCGCGGCCTGGCTGAGGTGCAGGGAGGTGGCGGCGCGCTGGAAACCGCCGGTGTCCGCGACGGCCACGAAACTGCGGAGCGGGGCGATGTCCAGGATCTGACTCATGTCTATCAGAATACTAGAGAATGATCGGAAATCGTGATGGGTGTTCATCACAAAGCGTCAGACCCCGACACCTGGACAGAAAAACCCCTGGCCACGCATGCTCGAGGACATGACCCGGACGGCCCTCGCGAACCCCGCCAACTGTCGCTGACCACCCGTTGACAGCCGCGCCGCGCACCTGACGGCGCCGCGTCGTCCCTCGTTCCCGCTGTTCTCCCGTTCTCGATGTTTCTCGTCGTCATGCCGTCAGAAGGGCTCCGCCATGCCTGAAACACCCCGTCGCACCCTCAAGCTCGGGGCGATCCTGCTCGGCGTCGGTGGTCCCGGCCAGCACCGCACCTGGCTCGATCCGGAGATCCCGGCCGATGCCAGCGTCGACGTGAACTGGTACATCGACCGGGCCAAGGAGGCCGAGGCGGCCCGCTTCGACCACGTGTTCATCGTGGACAGCCAGTTCATCACCCCCGACTCGCCGAACCACTACCTCAGCCGGCTCGAGCCGCTCACCCTGCTCTCGGCGATCGCCGTGCACACCCGGCACATCGGCCTGGTCGGCACCCTCACCACCTCGTACAACGAGCCGTTCAACGTGGCCCGCCGGCTGGCCTCGCTGGACCACATCAGCGGCGGCCGGGCCGGCTGGAACGTGGTCACCAGCGGCGACGCCGGCACGGCGGGCAACTACAGCCGCGACCAGCACTTCGACTACGCCACCCGGTACGGCCGGGCGCTGGAGCACGTGCGGGTGGCCCAGGGGCTGTGGGACTCCTACGAGGCCGACGCCCTGCCCCGCGACCGCGAGCGCCAGGTGTTCCTGGACCGCTCGAAACTGCACGCCCTGAACCACGTCGGGGAGCACTTCTCGGTGGTCGGGCCGCTGAACATCGAGCGCACCCCGCAGGGGCAGCCGGTGATCTTCCAGGCCGGCGACTCCGAGGAGGGCCGCGACCTGGGCGCCGAGATCGCCGACGCGATCTTCACCCACGCCCCGAGCCTGGAGCAGGCGGTGGCCTTCCGCACCGAGATCCGCGAGCGGGCCGCGGCCAAGGGCCGCAACCCCGAGCACGTGCTGATCGTGCCGGGCATCTTCCCGGTGATCGCCGACACCGACGCGGAGGCGCAGGCCCGGCAGGACGCCCAGCTGGGGGCCAAGAGCTTCGAGAAGGCCCTGGCCGAACTGGGCCGGCCCTTCGGCTGGCACGACTTCAGCCAGTACGACCTGGACGCGCCGTTCCCGTCGGTGGCGGCGGCGGGGGAGCGCAGCTTCCGCACCCAGGCCGAGGCGATCACCCGGCTCGCCCAGACCAACCAATGGACGCTTCGGCAGGTTGTGGAGCACCAGCTGGCTTCCGGGCGCTCACCTTTCGTCGGCTCGCCGCTCACCGTGGCCGATGAGATCCAGCGCTGGTTCGAGGCCGGGGGCTTCGACGGCATCAACATCAGCGTCAACTCCCCGCGCGAGTTCGCCCGCTTCACCGAGCAGGTCCTGCCGATCCTGCGCGAGCGCGGCGTGGTCCGCAGCGAGTACGAGTCCACCACCCTGCGCGGCAACCTCGGCCTCCCGGTCCCGGAGAACCGCCACACCGCAGCCCGGTCCACCACGTCCGAAGCTCCCCTGCTCGTCCCCTGACTCCTCCTGACTCCCTCTCACTCCCTCTGACTTCCCCTGCCCGAACCCGAACCGAGGAACAGCCATGAACCCCAGTCCTGATCTACGTCGTCGGTCCTTCCTGAGCGGTCTGCTGGCCGCTCCCGTGCTCGGCGCGGTGCTGGCGGCCTGCGGCGGTGACTCCGGTTCCGGCGGGGCGGCCGGCGCGGCCACCCTGAAGTGGGCCAGCAGCTACTTCCCGACCCACTGGGACCCGGTGGTCGGCGGCTCCGGCGCCCAGTTCCGTCACCTCTCCCTGGTCTACGCCTCGCTCACCCGGGTGGACGAGAAGGGTGAGGCGGTGCCCGACCTGGCCGAGAGCTGGGAGTACAACGACCAGGGCGACCAGGTCACCTTCCACCTGCGGGCCGGGCTGAAGTTCAGCGACGGCACCCCGGTCAACGCGGACGCGGTCAAGCAGGCGATCGAGCGGGCCAAGACCCAGGAGGACTCGGCCCTGTTCGGTGACCTCACCTCGATCGACAAGGTGACCACCGAGGGCGAGCTGGACGCGGTGGTGCACCTGACCCAGGTCGACTACCAGATCCCGCTGCTGTTCGGCGAGCGGGTGCTGCAGGTGGCCAGCCCCAAGGCCGCCGCCGACCCCAAGACGCTGGACCAGAACCCGGTCGGGCACGGGCCTTTCGTGGTCTCCCAGATCATCCCCGGCACCAAGGCGGTGCTGGAGAAGAACCCGGACTACTGGGACGCCGAGAACATCCACATCGACAAGGTCGAGCTGGTCTCCGCCCCCGACCCCTCCACCGTGGTCTCGGGCCTGCAGACCGGCGTGTACAACTTCTCCGACCTGGCCCCCAGCCAGGCCGAGGCGGCCGAGGACGCCGGCCTGGACGTGTTCGTGCAGCCCGGCTACAACGCCTCGAACCTGAGCCTGAACGTGAACAAGAAGCCGTTCGACGACCCGAAGGTGGTCGAGGCCGTGCGCCACGGCATCAACCGGCAGGAGTTCGTGGACAAGCTGACCTTCGGCTACGGCACCCCGGCCACCCAGCCGTTCCCGAAGGAGTACATCGCCTACGACCCGCAGTCGGCCGACCTGTGGCCCTACGACGTGGACAAGGCCAAGGCGGCGCTGGCGCAGTCGAAGTACTCCGGCGACGACCTGAGCATCGACCTGGTGATCCCGGACGAGGACCCGGCCGCCGAGATTGTGCAGGCGCAGCTGGCCGCGATCGGCATCACGGTGAACATCAAGATCGACAAGAACTGGGCCACCCCGTTCTTCGCCAAGGACCTGGTGGCCTCGCTCTACGGCACCACCGGGCGGGACTCGCCGCTGCAGACCCTGACCGCGCACTTCGGCCCCAACGGCCCGCTGAACCTCAGCACCCCCTACGAGCCGGAAGGTTTCGAGAAGGCGGTGGCCGCGGTCCGGGAAACCCCGCTTGAGGACGCCGGTTACGCCTCGGTCCTGCAGGCCGCCACTCGCGAGGGTCTGGTCAGTGAGGCCCTGGTCTTCACCTACTCACAGCCGAACGTGTACGTGAAGGACCCGGCGATCTCCGCGCTGCCGAAGAACCCGGGGCACATCAACTGGACCGGTGTGAAGATCTCGTGACCGTTCTGGAGAACCGGTTGCTGGTGCTGCCCGCCCGCCGCTCGAGCGACCTGGCCGTACGGGCCGGCCGGGTGCTCGGGCGGATCCTGCTCACCCTGGTGCAGTCGGTGGCGATCTTCGTGCCGGTGTTCCTGGTGGCCACCTTCGTCACCTTCGCGCTGCGGGCGATCAGCGGTCTCAGCCCGGCCCGGCTCTCACTGGGGGAGCAGGCCACCCCGGAGGCGATCGCCCGGATCGAGGCGCAGTGGGGTCTGGACCAGCCGTTCCTCAGCCAGTACTGGACCTGGCTGACCGACATGCTGCGCGGCGACCTGGGCAACAGCTGGTCCAACGGGGCGAGCGTGGCCGAGCTGATCGGGCTCGGCCTGGGCATCAGCCTCTCGGTGGCCGCGCTCGCCCTGACCATCGGCATCGTCCTGGGCTTCGCCTTCGGGGCCCTGGCGGCGCTGCGCCCGCGCACCTGGATCGACCGGACGATCACCGCGGTGATGACGGTGTTCTCGGTGATGCCGGCCTTCGTGGTGGGCATCGTCCTGGTCACCGTGTTCGCCGTCGGCCTCGGCTGGTTCCCGGCCTCGGGCTACGTGCCGCTGGAAGTCGGCGCCTGGCCGTGGTTCTCGCACATCCTGCTGCCCGCCCTGGCGCTCAGCCTGGACGTGGTCGCCGACGTGGCCCGGCAGCTGCGCTCCGGGCTGATCGCCGCCTATCGCGAGAACTACGTCACCGGGGCCCTGGTGCGCGGGCTCAGCCCGCGCCGGATCTTCCTGCGGCACGTGTTGCGCAACGGCATCGGCCCGACCCTGGCGGTGCTCGGGCTGAAGTTCCCGGCCCTGATCGGCGGTGCGGTGGTCACCGAGTGGATCTTCGGGCTGCAGGGTTTCGGCCGCTTCGCCAACGACTCCGCCCAGGCCGGTGACGTGCCCGCGGTGCAGGGCGTGCTGGTCGTCTCGATCGTCCTGGTCGTGGTGTTCAACCTGGTCGTCAACATCGTCCTGGGCCGGCTCACCCCGGCCTCCCAGCGGGGGGTGTGATGCTGCAACGCATCTGGGCGCTGCCCACCGGCAAGATCGCCTTCGCCATCCTCGGCCTGGTCGCCTTCCTGGCCGTGTTCGGCCCGCTGGTCGCCCCGCAGGACCCGCTGGCCGGCAGCCCGCAGGCCCTGGCCGGGCCGTCCTGGCAGCACTGGCTGGGCACCGACTACCTGGGCCGCGACGTGCTCAGCCGGCTGCTCGACGGCTCGCGCACCAGCATCGTCGGCTCGCTGCAGGTGGCGCTGATGGCGATGGCCGTGGGGGTGCTGCCGGGCATCCTGTCGGTCTACCTCGGCCGGGTGTTCGAGTGGACGGCCCTGCGCCTGGTGGACACGCTGATCTCGCTGCCCTTCCTGGTCTTCGCGGTGGCAGTGACCGCCCTGCTGGGCAACGGCATCACCCAGGCCATGCTCACCGTGGGCGTCCTGGTCTCGCCGCTGTTCTTCCGGGTCTCCCGGGCGGCCACCCTTGCGGTGGCCCGCTCGCAGTACGTGGAGGCCGCGCTGATCTGCGGCTCCTCGTTCGGGCAGGTGCTGCGCCGGCACGTCTGGGTCAAGGTGCTGCCGCCGATCGGGATCGCGCTGGCCCAGACCATCGGCGTCGGCTTCGTGGTGGTCTCCAGCCTGACCTTCCTCGGGGTCGGGGTGCAGCCCCCGGCTCCCACCTGGGGCGGTCTGCTGGCCTCGGACCTGGGCTACCTGGATTACCAGCCCTGGGCCCCGGTGGTCCCGGCGCTGCTGATCATGGGCACCGTCTGGGGCTGCAACCTGCTGGCGGACGCCCTGCGGGACGTTTCCGGTACGCCGCGCCGGGTCGTGGAGGTGGCTCGATGAGCGATTCGGTGCTTTCCCTGCAGGACGTACGGATCAGTACCGAGGACCGGGAACTCGTGCACGGGGTCTCCTTCGACCTGCCGGCCGGCGGGGTGGTCGGCATCGTCGGGGAGTCCGGCAGTGGCAAGACCCTGACCTGCCGCTCGGCCCTGGGCATCCTGCCCGAGGGACTGCACGTCTCGGGCGGCTCGGTCACCATCGACGGCTCGGACATCGCGGGCCTGACCACCCGGCAGTGGACGGCGCTGCGGGGCTCGACGATCAGCGCGGTCTTCCAGGACCCGGCCTCGTACCTGAACCCCTCACTGACCGTCGGCTCGCAGATCGCCGAGGTGCTGCGGGTCAAGGCCGGGCTGCGCCGGCGCCAGGCCCGGGAACGGGCCCTGGAGCTGCTCTCGGCCGTGCACCTGCGCGACCCGCACCGGGTCTACGACCAGTACGCGTTCGAACTGTCCGGCGGCATGCAGCAGCGGGTGCTGATCGCGGCCGCCATCTCGCTGGAGCCCAAGGTGCTGATCGCCGACGAGGCCACCACCGCCCTCGACGTCACCGTGCAGGCCGAGATCCTCGACCTGCTCTCGGACCTGCGCGAGAGCATCGGCCTGGGGCTGGTCCTGGTCTCCCACGACCTGGCCGTGGTCGCCCAGCTGTGCCAGGAGGTGCTGGTGATGCGCTCCGGCTCGGTGGTCGAGCAGGGCCCCACCGCGCAGGTGCTGCACGACCCGCAGCACGAGTACACCCAACTGCTGATCCGCGAGCACGAGCAGTACGGGCTCGACCGGTTCCTGGAGGCTGTCGATGGCTGAACCCGTCCTGGAAGTGACCGATCTCGAGGTGCACTACGGCCTCCGGGCCAAGCGTCACCGGGCCCTGACCGGGGTCTCGCTGTCGGTGCGGGCCGGGGAGGCGGTCGGCCTGATCGGCGAGACCGGCTCGGGCAAGTCCACCCTGGCCCGTTCGGTCCTCGGCCTGGTCTCGCCCAGCGCCGGCCGGATCCGGGTGGGCGGCCAGGACGTCACCGGCTACTCGCAGCGGCAGTGGCGGGCCTTCCGCCGGCGCGGGGTGGTGCAGTACGTGTTCCAGGACCCGCTGCGCAGCCTCGACCCCGATCTCACCGTCCAGGAGTCGCTGCTGGAACCGCTGCTGGTGCGCGGCGACTCGCGCGCCGAGGCCCTGGGCCTGGTCCGGACCCAGCTGGAGCGGGTCAACCTGGAGGCGGAACTGCTGCCCCGCCTGCCCGCCGAGCTCTCCGGCGGTCAGCGTCAGCGGGTGGCCGTGGCCCGGGCCCTGGTGGTCCAGCCGCAGCTGATCATCCTGGACGAGCCGGTCTCGGCGCTCGACGCGGCCAACCGGGTGCAGGTGCTGCAGATCATCAAGGATCTGCGCGACGCCGGCACCGCGCTGGTGTTCATCTCCCACGACCTGGGCTCGGTGGCCGGGGTCGCCGACCGGGTGGCCGTGCTCTACCAGGGCGAACTGGTCGAGGCCGGGCCGACCCGCACGGTGCTGAGGGAACCGCAGCACGCCTACACCCGCCTGCTGCTCGGTTCCGTGCCCACCCTGCGCTCGGCCCCGGCCTCGCGCGAAGAACGCCGGGCCCTGCGGGCCCAGCTGTAGACCACCCCTCGAGAGGAGTTGCCATGACCCGCAAGCTGCATCTCGCGGTCTCCGCCTACGGGGTGGGCGGCCCCGGCCAGCACGGCCTGTGGAAGGACCCCCGGGTCCCGAAGAACGCCAGCATCGACATCCAGTACTACATCCGCCAGGCCCAGATCGCCGAACAGGCCCTGTTCGACGCGTTCTTCGTGGTCGACAGCCAGTTCATCACCGCCGACTACCCCTCGCACTACCTCAACCGGCTGGAGCCGCTGACCCTGCTCTCGGCGGTGGCCACCCACACCAGCCGGATCGGCCTGGTCGCCACCGCCAGTTCCACCTACAACTCGCCGTTCAACCTGGCCCGGCGCTTCGCCTCGCTGGACCAGATCAGCGGCGGGCGGGCGGCCTGGAACGTGGTCACCAGCTTCGACACCGGCACCTCGCGCAACTACGGCCTGGACGAGCACCTCGACTACGCCACCCGTTACGGCCGGGCGCTCGAGGCGGTGCAGGTGGTCCGCGGGCTGTGGGACTCCTACGAGGACGACGCCTTTCCCGCCGACCTCGACGCGAACGTGTTCCTCGACCCGGCCAAGCTGCACGCCCTGAACCACGTCGGCGAGCACTTCAAAGTGGCCGGTCCGCTGAACATCTCGCGTTCCCCGCAGGGCCAGCCGGTGATCTTCCAGGCCGGGGTCTCCGAGGAGGGCCGTAACCTGGCCGCGCAGGTGGCCGAGGGCATCTACGCCCCGGGTGGCTCGCAGGCCGAGGCCCAGGCCTACTTCCGCGACATCAAGCGCCGGGCCGAGGCGGTGGGCCGCGACCCGCAGCACGTGCTGATCTTCACCGGAGCCACCCCGGTGGTCGCCGGCACCGACGAGGAGGCGCACCGGCGATCGCGTGAGATCTTCGAGGAGGACAACGACTTCGACCGCAAGCTCGGCTTCCTCGGGCGCAGCTTCGGAGCGTACGACTTCAGCCGGCACGACCTCGACGCACCCTTCCCCGACGTGGCGCACCTGGCCGAGAAGGGCGGCCGCACCGCCGGTCAGGCGATCGTCGACCGGGCCGCGGCCGAGAACCTGACCCTGCGGCAGGTGGTGGACACGCTCACCGAGTACAAGCCTTCCCCGTTCACCGGCGCTCCCGACACCGTGGCCGACGCGATCGAGGAGTGGTTCGTCACCGGTGCGGCCGACGGTCTGAACCTGCGCTTCCGTGCGCTGGAGGATCTGGAGCGGTTCGCCGGGGACGTGGTGCCGGTGCTGCAGAAGCGCGGACTGTTCCGGACCGAGTACGAGGCGGACACCCTGCGCGGCAATCTCGGCCTTCCGATCCCGGAAAACCTTTACACAGCGAAGGTTGCCCAGTGAGCCGCACCTTGACCGGAGGCCGCGACGTCCACGTCGTGCCCTTCCCGCAGGACACGCCACCGGTCGCAGTTGACGTCCTGGTCGTCGGTGCCGGGCCGGTCGGCCTCTCCGCTGCGGTCGAACTGCGCGGCCGCGGCCTGAACGTGGCCGTGGTGGACAAAGCCACCGAAGCGACGCTGGTACGGGCCGGCGCGATGGGCCATACCCCGCGCGTGGTCGAGCATTTCCGTCGCTGGGGTCTGCTGCAGCGGATTCGCGACGAGTGGACGTTCCCTCCGGAGTGGAACCGTGGTATCCGGCTGATCACCTCACTGGCCGGTCACGACCTGGGGCCGGATCCGGTGTACTCGCGCACCGCCCAACGCAAACCGAGTGTGGAAGAGGCCCTCCGACGTCCTCAATCGGCTCTGCAAAAGGTCTTCCTGGACCGCCTGCGCGAGCTGGACGTGCCGGTCTCCGGGGGCTGGGAACTACGGGCACTACAAGAAACTGAGGACGGGGTGCTCGCCTCCGTGGTCCGCGACGGTGAGGAGCGGGTCGTCGAGGCGCGGTTCATCATCGGCGCCGACGGAAACCGCAGCACCGTGCGCACTCTGGCCGGCATCGAACGAGACGGTGAACGGGCCACCGAGAAGCGCTACCGGCTGATCGTGCGCACCGGCGACATCGCCGACAAGGTCGGACCGGCGCCCAGTGGCGTGAACATCGTCTTCAACGAGAAGTCCTCGGGATTCCTGGCGGCCGTCAGCCACCACGACTGGCGGGTGTACGCCGGTCCCTTCCCCCTCGACCACGAACCCACCGAGAGCGAACTGATCGAGACCGCGCAGGCGTCCTTCGGTTTCGATCTGGACCTGGAACTGGTCTCGGCAACGGTCTACTACGACGCCAGCCGGATCGCCCAGACCTTCCGGCGTGGGCGAATCCTGCTGGCCGGAGACGCGGCGCACGTGCGCACCCCGGGCGGCAACCTCGGCGAGGGCTTCGGCGACGTGGTCAACCTGGGCTGGAAACTGGCTGCGGTCCTGCAGAACCAGGCTTCGGACGGCCTGCTCGACTCCTACGACGAGGAGCGCCGCCGGCACAACTGGCGCATCGCCGACCACGCCCTGGAACGCTCACGCCGCAGCCGTGCCACCCTGGCCGAGTTGCGGGCCGAGGGCATTCCGGCCGACGACGACGTGAGCGAGTGGGCGGGGGAGCGACGCGAGAAGATCCGGGCCCGGCTGGCCGCGGAGTCGGTGGTCGCCCCGGGTGTCACCTTCGACGAGCGCTACGACCAGTCCCGCTCCATCTGGTACGAGGCGAAACCCGACGAGCCGGAATGGGATCCGGCGGTCTACCGGGACGACCCGAGGCCCGGCCACCGGGCGCCGAACGGTCTGGTCGACACCTACGGCAGTACGCTCTACGACCGGATCGGTGCCGGGTTCGCCCTGGTATCGCTGGGCGACAACCGTTCGCTGGAGACCTCGTTCAGTGAGGCCGCGGAACGCCGTGGGCTGGGCTTCACGGTGATCCACCTGAAAGACGTTCCGGCGGGCCAGCTCTACCAGGACGCGCCGTACTTCCTGATCCGCCCCGACCAGCACGTGGCCTGGCGCGGTGAGGAACTACCCCCGGGCGGGGCGGAGGCGGTGTTCGAGCGGGTGCTCTAGGGGCGGCGGCTGATGTCGGCGCAGGCCTCGCAGACCGTATCCGGGATCAGGCCGGCCCGCATCAGCAGGGCGAAGATCCGGCAGCCGACGCAGAACCCGAGCGCCGACTCCAGGCCGGCGAAGAGCACCATCATCGCCAGCAGGATCTGCGCGGGCCCGGCCTGCCCCACTGCGGTGAGGACGACCGCGGCGCTGGTGACGACCGCCCCGATCGCCTGGGCGAAGCGCTTGGGCGGCCCGGGCGTGGGGCGCGCCGGGCCCAGCCGCGGCGCGATCACCCGGGTGGCCAGCTGTCCGAGCGGGCTGAACGTGGGGCCGGCCGCCACCCGGGCGATGAATCCGTAGGCCAGCAGCACGCTCAGCCACAGCCAGCCGTCGTCGACCAGCAGGCTCAGTAGCAGCGTCAGTGCGGACAACGCCACCACCCCGGCCGCCACCGCCCGGGCGGCCAGCTCGTTGACCGGGTTGGGAAAGCTGAACAAACCGGGCTTGGGAACGGAGACCAACTGGGCCGTACTGATCTGCTCCATCGTGCGTTCCGTTCCGTCAGACGTCGTTCGCTCGGCCCCCATCACATCATGCCTATGTTTCCGGTAGAGAAGAAGACCTCCGGTGGGTGCGGGATGCTGAGGGGGTGAGCGAACCCCCGGCCCGGTCGAAAGATGTGGATGACCTGTACGACAGGGCCTGCGACCTTGCGGAGTCCGGCCAGCATTCCGACGCCGAACCACTGTTCCGCCGGGCTGCCGAGTTGGGGCATCCCCACGCCTGGCTCGCGCTGGGAAACAGTCTGGGCAGCCTGGAGCGCCATGCGGAAGCTGTCGACGCCTATCGTGCGGCCGCCCAGCAGGGCGACCCCGATGCCTACCTGAACCTGGGCATCCACCACGAAGAGCTGCAGGACTGGGCCTCGGCGGAGGAGGCCTACCGCCAGGCCGAGATCGCGGGCGACGCCCGGGCGATGAGAGCGCTGGGTGACCTGCGGCGCTGGCACGGCGACCCGGCCGCCGCCAAGGACCTCCTGCGCCAGGCTGCCGGTGAGGGGGATGCGTACTCGGCCGGCTACCTGGGAGTCTGGCTCTACGAGGACGATCCCACGGCCGACGTGGAGGCACTCCTGCGTCAGGGCGCGGAGGTGGACGATGACGCACGGTCGGACCTGGCCTGGATCCTGCGAGCCGGCGGTGATCTCGACCAGGCCGAGAGCCTGCTGCGCCGGGGTGTGGACGCCGGGCATGCCGACTCCAGCATCAAGCTGGCGTTGCTGCTCGAGGAAGACCGTCACGATCTGGTCGGCGCCGAGGACCTCCTGCGCCAGGCAGCCGCAGCCGGTGAGTTGTTCGCCTGGAACAATCTCGGCACCCTGCTGTGGGAACAGCGGCGATTTCTGGAAGCTCAGGCAGCTTTTCAGCGAGGCGCTGCCGGTGCAGACGCTCTGGCCGGGCGTAATCTGCGGCACCTTTACGCGACCCACCGACGTCAGCTCAACCGGGCTCACCGCAAGCTCAGGCGAGCCGCATCCGGACAGCGCTGAGCCAGGACAAGGTCTGGCCGCCGAGGTGTACACCGTGTACCAGGTGTACACCTCGGCGCAGGGAGACGGTCGCCTGCCCCGGATCCGCTCCGCCCTAGGCCGCTGGGGCCTTCACGGCGAGCACCTGGCAGTCGGCGTCGAGCAGGATCCGCTGGGCGTCGCTGCCGAGCAGGAACTTGCCCACAGCGGAGCGGTGCCGGATGCCGATGACGATCACGGACGCCCGGTGGCGGCCGGCGGCGGCCAGCACGGCACCGGGGATGTCGGGGTCGACCGGGCGTTCCACGCTCAGGCGCACGCCGGCCGTGGAGGCCCGTTCCTGCAGCGCGTCGAGGGCCTCGGCGCTGGCGAAGTGCGGGTCGACCAGGGCGTCGCCCTTGGTGGCGTTCACCAGCACGATGTCGCTGCCGCGGAAGACGGCCTGCTCCAGGGCGGCGGTGAAGGCGGCCTCGGCGGCGGGGTTGGGGACGTGGGCCAGGACTACGGTCACTGGTTCTGCTCCTCTTTCGGCTGGGTTGTCTCGGTGGTGGCCGGCCTGCGGACCAGACGCAGGGTCAGGGGGATCAGGACCACCAGGGCACAGATGACCAGGACGGTGGCGGAGAACGCGGTGGACCAGAGGGTGCTGACGTCGCCCTCGCTGATCGCCAGGGCCCGGCGCAGCTGCTGCTCGGCGATCGGGCCGAGGATCAGGCCGACCACGGCGGGAGCGACCGGCCAGCCGTAGCGCCGCATCACGAAACCCAGGGCGCCGATGGCGAACAGCAGGGCGACGTCGATGGCGGAGAGGTTGATCGTGTACGAGCCGAGGGCGGCGAACATCAGGATGCCCGCGTACAGGTAGGGGCGGGGGATGCGCAGCAGGCGCGTCCACAGGCCCACCAGGGGCAGGTTCAGCGCCAGCAGCAGCACGTTGCCGATGTAGAGGCTGGCCAGCAGGGCCCAGACCAGGTCGCCGTTGGTCTCGAACAGGGCCGGCCCGGGCTGCAGCCCGTACTGCTGGAAGGCGGCCAGGAGGACGGCGGCGGTCGCCGAGGTGGGGAGCCCGAGGGTGAGCAGGGGTACCAGAACACCGGCGGCGGCGGCGTTGTTGGCGGCCTCCGGCCCGGCCACGCCCTCGATCGCGCCCTTGCCGAACTCCTCGGGGTGCTTGGACAGGCGCTTCTCGGCGGCGTAGGACAGGAACGTGGGGATCTCGGCGCCGCCGGCCGGGAGGGTGCCGAAGGGGAAGCCGAGGGCGGTGCCGCGCAGCCAGGGTTTCCACGAGCGGCTCAGGTCCTGCCGGGTCATCCAGGGGCCGGAGACGTTGAGCAGCTGGGCCGGGGTGTGCCGCAGCCGGGAGGCCACCCACAGCGCCTCGCCCACCGCGAACAGGCCGACCGCCACCACGACCACGTCGACCCCGTCGGCCAGCTGCGGGATGCCGAGGGTGAGCCGGGACTGCCCGGTGAGCGCGTCGATGCCGACCAGGCCCAGGGTGAGACCGATCAGCAGGCTGGCCAGACCCCGCACCAGGCTGGCCCCGAGCACCGCCGAGACGGTCAGGAAGGCCAGGATCATCAGGGCGAAGTAGTCCTGCGGGCCGAGTTTCACGGCCAGGTCGGCGATCTGCGGGGCGATCAGGGTGAGCAGGATCGTGGCCAGGGTGCCGGCCACGAACGAGCCGATCGCGGCGGTGGCCAGGGCGGCCGCCCCGCGTCCGGCCTTGGCCATCCGGTTGCCCTCGAGGGCGGTGACGATGGACGAGGCCTCGCCCGGGGTGTTCAGCAGGATGGAGGTGGTGGAGCCGCCGTACATGCCGCCGTAGTAGATGCCCGCGAACATGATGAACGCGCCGGTCGGGTCGAGGGTGAAGGTGATCGGCAGCAGCAGCGCCACGGTCATCGCCGGGCCGATGCCCGGCAGCACCCCCACGGCGGTGCCGATCAGCACCCCGGCCAGCGCGTACAGCAGGTAGGTGGGGGTCAGCGCGTCCTGGAAGCCCTGCAGCAGCAGGTCGAAACTGCCCATCTCAGATCACCGCCTGGAGGATGCCGTTGGGCAGGTACACGCCGAGCAGGCGGGTGAACACGATGAAGGTGACGAACGGGGCCAGCAGGCTGACCGCGACCAGCGAGCGCGGGTTGCGGGCGCCCAGCGTCCAGGCCGTGCCGGCGAACAGGCCGATGGTCGAGAGCAGGTAGCCGACCGGTTCGAGGACCAGGACGTAGACGAGCATCAGTCCGGCCAGGGCGCCCAGGGTGGGCCAGCTGGTGCGGGCCTCGCTGTCCACGTCCTCGCCCTGCTCGGGCTCGGCCCGGTCGCCGCGCCAGACCGCCACCGCCAGCCACAGACCCACCACGATCAGGCCGCCGCCGACCACGTAGGGGAAGAACCGCGGGCCGATCGCGCCCTCGGTGGGCGGGGTACGCAGCCCGTGCCCGTCGATGATCATGTAGATGCCGACCAGGACGAGCAGAACGGCAGGGACGATCTCGGTCAGGCCGCGGTCCGTGTGGTCGGTCCCGTCGGTGTGGTCGGGTGTCTGCGGCGTGGAGGTCACTGGACCAGTCCGATCTTCGTCAGGGTCTCGCGGATCTCGGCCGACTGCTCCCGGAAGAACGGCTCGACCTCCGCGCCGACCAGGAAGGTGTCCTCCCAGCCGTTGGACTCCAGGGCCTCCTTCCACTGCGGGGTGCCGTGCACCTCGGTGAGGAACTGCTGGATGTCCTCGACCTGCTCGTCGGAGGTGCCGGGCGGGGCGAGAACCCCACGCCAGTTGGCCAGTTCGACGTCCACGTCCTGTTCCTGGAAGGTCGGCGCGTCCAGGGAGTCGAGTCGCTCGGGGGCGCTGACCGCCAGGACCCGCAGGTCTCCGGACTCGATCTGGCCGCCCCACTCCTGCACGTTCGAGATCCCGGCCGCGACCTTGCCTCCGAGGATGGCGGCCAGGGCCTCGCCGCCACCGGAGTAGGGGATGTAGTTGACCTCCCGCGGGTCCACGCCGACCGCCTCGGCGTACAGCCCGGCGGTGACCTGGTCGGTGCCGCCGGCCGATCCGCCGGCGATCGCGTGGCCCCCGGGATCGGACTTGAACGCCTCGGTGAAGTCGGCGAGGGTCTGGAACTTCGAGTCCTTGGGCACCACCAGCACGTGGTACTCGCCGGTGAGCCGGGCCACCGGCACCGCGTCGTCGATGGTGATCTGCGACTGGTTCACCGCGATCGCGCCGACCAGGGTGGCACCCATCACCAGCAGTTGCTTGGGGTCGTCGTCGGCCACGAACCGGGCCAGGCCGATCGTGCCGCCGGCCCCCTCCACGTTGATCACCTGGGTGTTCTTCACCAGGTCGGAGTCCTCGATGGCGGTCTGCAGCGACCGGGCGGTGCCGTCCCAGCCGCCGCCCGGCGCGGCCGGGGCGATGATCTGCAGACGCCCGGTGGACGGGAACCCGGAGGCGCTGTTGGTGGGGGCCTCCTGCCCGCAGGCGGTCAGGGTGGTCAGGGCCACCGCGCCCAGCCCGGCGACAACGATGGCACCGAGATGTCGTAGCGACACGCGAGCTCCTCTCCATCGGTGAGCTGCGGCACAAACTACGCACATCGGATCACCGGCACTAGCGTCCCGGGGCGACGAGTTCCGGCCCGGCTGTCGCTCCCGGACAACGCCCGTGGTCACCGGAGCCGACCGGTTGCTCCGGATTTGCACTGTTCCCCCCGAGCAGGAGGGGCCGATGACGGAAGAGGTGGATCGCCCGGGGAGGGCCGACGGAGCGCAGGCGGATCTGCGCTGGGTCCTGGAACGCCTGGACGAGCTCGGTCCAGAGGGGGTGATCCAGGGCTTGATCGTGGTGGCCGCCGAGAATCAGGCCCCGGCGTGGGGCAGCGTGAGTGGCGGCCGGGCCGAGCGGCTGGCCGGGGTGCTGCGCCGTCACGCGCACGCCCTGGAGCCCACCGATCCGCCCCAGGCGCTGCCGTCCCTGCTGCTGAATCGGCTGGCCGTCGAGCCGGAGTGGGCCGAATCGGCTCGGAATCTCCAGGAAGCGCTGAGTGGCAGCCGCTTTCGTTACGCATGGCGTCCCCCGGTAGAAGCGGACCCGGCGCTCATCGCCACCCTGCGCGGCCACGTCGGACCAGTCCTGGCCGTCTGTGCCAGCGCTGACGGCTCCTGGCTGGCCACCGCGGGAAGCGACCACACGGTGCGGCTCTGGGACGCCGGCACCTTCCGGCTGCGCGCGGTACTGGAGGGACACCAGGGCCCCGTCACTGCGGTGGCGGCGGCTGCGGACGGCTCCTGGATCGCCAGCGGCAGCACCGACCGCAGCGTCCGCATCTGGGACGCCACCACCTTCCAGGTCCGCACGACCCTGCCCGGGCACCGTCGCCCGATCACCGCCTTGGCGGCCGCTCCCGACGGCACCTGGATCGCCACCGGCAGCACCGGCGACGAGGTGCGCGTCCACGACACCCGATCCGGCCGCACCCGTGCCGTCCTGCGCGGCCAGAAAGGTCCGGTGACGGCCCTGGCCGTCACCGAAGACGGTTCGCGCCTTCTGGCCGGTGGGCACCGACAGGTCCTGAGTGCATGGACGTTCGACGGCCACGAGTTCACGGCCACCGCCCTGCCGCACCAGAAATCGGTCGTGGACCGGACGACGCTGGCCATCAGTGCGGACGGCCGCCAGTTCGCGACCGCGTTCGACTACACCGGGCCCGGAACGGGCTGCCCGGGTGCGGCCACGACCGAGTACTTCCCCCAGGAGGCCTGGGCGGGCAACTACATGGACGGCAGCGTCCGAGACACCACGGCGATGGCCTTCAGCCCGGACGGGTCCCTGTTCGCCGCGGCGGGGGACACCGGTATCTGCTGGTACGACGGGCTCTTCGTGGACGAGCGCCGTCCGGGAAACAGGTATCTGTCATCGGGCCGGCAGTACGCGCCGTTCACTGCAGTGGCCTTCAGCCCGGACGGGGCCTGGCTGGCCGGGTGTCCCTCTGACGGGACGGTGCGGATCTGGGCGATGTCCGGGCTCGTGCACCGACCGGAGCAGAAGGCCTCCGCCGCGCACCAACCGGACACAGCTCTGCCGATCGCGGTCAGCCCCGACCACCGCTGGGTCCTGACCCTGAGCGCCCGGACGGCCTACCGTGGGCAGCCCGACGATCGCGGTCGGGCCGAGATCTGGGACGCGGCCGAGCGCTCGGTGGTCGGCGTAGTGTCCGATGTCTGGCTGGAGCCACGTCTGTCCGCGAGCATCCGGGCCGAGATGGGGGCGCAGGGGGACTGGGCCATCGCGCTCGACCGTGCCCCGGTCCGGCTCTGGGCCGAGTCTCCGACCAAGGGGGAGAGCGAGCCCTCTGCGCGCTGGCACGACGTTGCATATCGCGGATCCCATGTCTGGGAGAGGACCTCGATCTCACGAACCGTCCTCGACCCCTGGGCCGTCCTGGCCGCCAGCCCGGAAGGTTCCTGGGTTGCGATCGCCGGCACTCACGGCGCCCACCTGATTCTCCGGTCGAGCATCACCGGAATGGGTGGACCCCACGGTCTGCCGGGCTCCCAGTTGCCGGACCCGGACGAACGACGCTGGACCGCTCGCCTTCCCCGGCGCCGGGCCAAGCGTGAGCCCGGCCGCCGGCTCGCCGCCGGCGCCGCCGGGCCGGACGGTTCCTGGCTGGCCGTCGGGGGAGAGTCGGGTGCGGTGCTGCTCTGGGACATGCGCCCGGTCCAGGCCGGTCGGCATGTCGACGCCTACGACCTGCAACCGCCCCGGCTCCTGCGTCGCCACACCGGCCCCGTCGCCGCCCTCCAAGCCGGCCCCGACGGCACCTGGCTGGCCAGCGGTGGCCAGGACCGACGCGTCCTGATCTGGGAAATGCCCGCCGGAACGGTGCTCTGCGAGCTGTTGGGCCACGAAACCGGGGTCTGCGTGCTGGCCCCGCATCCGGCGGGCCGACTGCTCCTGAGCGGTGGCCGCGAGAACCACGCCCAGATCTGGGACGTGAGTACCGGCGTCCGCACCCGCACCCTGAACTGGACGGGCGGCCTGCTCACCGCGGCCGCCTTCAGCCCGGACGGGCGTTGGCTGGCCACCGGGTGCGAGGACGGGACGATCCGGTTGTGGAGCGCGCTGGAGTGGCACTCCGTCACGATGATGCGGATCGACGACGAGGTCCTGCGGATCACCTGGGACCCGGCTTCGCGGCAGATCGCGGCCAGCGATCGGCACGGCGTGCATCTGCTCACGTATGTGACCTAGATGATCATCTGCGTGATCTCGGGGCCCACGCGCCCGGGATCCCTGCCAGGGGCTGACCGCTGGTCGCACGACACTGGGTGCCGCTGATGGGGGGCCACGGGCAGGCGTAGCGTCACTGCATGACCGTGCGCGCCTGGCCGGTGAAGCTGCCCGTCCTGGTCGTGGGCACGGGGATGGCCGGCCGGACCGCGGCGGCGCTGATCGCCCGCTGGGGTCTGGACGTGCGCCTGTTCGAGGCGAGCAGCACCCGTGATCCGGGCCGTTCCGCCGCCGAGCAGCCTTCTGAGGACGTGCTGGACATCTGGGAGACGATCGGGATCAGCCGCCGCTCCGTCGAGGCCGGGGGTCGGATCGACGATCTGCTGGACCAGGCTCTTGCCGGTCTTGGGGTGTTCACCTTCTGGGGGTACGAACTGGCCGGCCTGTCCCTGCAGGACGACCTGCTGCGTACCAGCTTTCGCTGTCGGGGCGGTGAAGTGAGTTTCGCGGGATCGCATCTGGTCCTGAGCGAAGCGGGCGCCGGCCCCGTGCTGGCGCGGGTGCTCACCCTCTCTGCCGGAGATGGGCTGGAAGCCGGTGTTCTGGATGCCGAGAATCTGTCTTGGAAGGTGTTTTTCGATGCCAATGGCTGGGGTGGTCCAGCGCTCCTGGGCAGCTACTACACCGAGCGCGCGACCCCGCCCCGCTGGTACGGCGACTCTGTGCTCACCACACCCGACCCCACTCGTCCTTCAATTGGTGCCCCAACCCCGGGCGCACTGATACCCGACATTGCGGTCGGACTGCCCGGGCGGCCCCGGGTGCGACGGCTGCGGGAGGTGGTGCGGGGTGGCTTCACGGTGCTGGTCGCCGACGGTAGGTACAGCGAAAAGCTTTACCGGGCGGCCGTATCGGTCTCCACCGCCCCGATCGACCTGGTGCCGCTCGACGGTGTCCATGGTGGTGACCGCGTCGTTCGGGCTCTGGGGATGCGGGCGGGGGAGGCCTGGCTGATCCGCCCGGACGCCTGTGTGGCGGCGGTGGTGGCGCAGGACGATCCCGCGGCGCTGACCCGGGCTCTGTTGCGGGCCCTCGGCCATCCCTAGCCCCGGCCGCTAGTAGATTGCCGCCATGCAATCTCCGGGTGTTCTTGAGTGGATCGGGCTGGCTCTGCAGTTCGTCGGTCTGGTGCTGGTGCTGCCCGGAGCCTTCCTGCTGTACCGCAACACGGTCGCCGACGGCCGGCGTCGCCGCGCCGAGGGCGTGGGTGGCTATCACCCGGGCGACAGCGCCCGCTTGGCCCGCCTGGTGCGCGCCGAGGAGCAGGACTGCGGCATGCCCGACACCGACCGCGTTCGGCTGAGCTCGCTGGCCCGCACCCTGCAGGCCCGCCGCCCCCTGGCCCTCCTGCTGGCCGCGGGCCCGCTGACCGCCTGGGGCCGGGTGCTGCTCGACGCCAATGCCGTGGTGATCGGCCTGGCCGTGCTGATGTCGCTGGTGCTGGTGGCCGTGGTGCAGATCGAGCGCCAGGCCCGGGACGGGAAGGCCTTCCGGCAGCGCTTCCCCGTCCCCGTGGCCTGATCTAGCTCACCCGGCGGCGGTCGAGGAACTCCCCGATCCGGCCGATCGCGTCCTTCAGCACCTCTGCGTGCGGCAGGGTGACGATGCGGAAGTGGTCGGGCGCCGACCAGTTGAAGCCCCGCCCGTGCACCACCATCACCTTCTGCTCCCGCAGCAGGTCGAGCACGAACGCCTCGTCGTCCTCGATCGGGAAGGCCTTACGGTCCAGCCGGGGGAAGCAGTAGAGCGCGCCGGTGGGCTTCACACAGCTGACGCCGTCGATCTGGTTGAGCATCTCCCAGGTCACGTCGCGCTGCTCGAGCAGCCGGCCGCCGGGCAGCAGCAGGTCGTTCAGGCTGTCCGAGCCGAGCGCGGTGGCGATCACGTGCTGCGAGGGCACGTTGGCGCACAGCCGCAGGTTGGCCATGATCTGCAGGCCCTCGAGGTAGTCGGCGGCCTGGTGCCGGGGCCCGGACACGACCATCCAGCCGGCCCGGAACCCGGCCACCCGGTAGGCCTTCGACAGGCCGTTGAAGGTCAGGCAGAACACGTCCGGGGCGAGCGCCGCGGTGGCCACGTGCTCGGCGTCGTCGTAGAGGATCTGGTCGTAGATCTCGTCGCTGAGCAGCATCAGGTCGTGACGCCGGGCGATCTCGACCAGCCCTTCGAGGATCTCGCGCGGGTAGACCGCACCGGTCGGGTTGTTCGGGTTGATGATCACCAGGCCCACCGTGCGGTCGGTGATCTTCGCCTCCACGTCGGCCAGGTCGGGCAGCCATCCGGAGGTCTCGTCGCACACGTAGTGCACCGCCCGGCCGCCGGCCAGCGTGGTGGTAGCCGTCCAGAGCGGGTAGTCGGGGCTGGGCACCAGCAGTTCGTCACCGTCGTTGAGCAGGGCCTGCAGCGCCATGCTGATCAGCTCGGAGACCCCGTTGCCGAGCCACACGTCCTCGATGTCGAACTCGGTGACGCCCTTGGCGCGGTGGTACTGCACCACCGCCCGCCGGGCCGGGACGATGCCCTTGGCGTCGCTGTAGCCGTGCGCGCCGGGCAGCTGCAGGATCATGTCGCGCAGGATGTCCTCGGGCGCCTCGAAACCGAACGGCGCCGGGTTGCCGATGTTCAGCCGCAGGATCTGGTGCCCCTGGGCCTCCAGTCGCATGGCCTCGGCGAGCACCGGCCCGCGGACGTCGTAGGCAACGTGGTTGAGCTTGCGCGACTGTCGGATCTCCACGCGCGTCAGAGTAGCCCTCGGCCCTGGCCCCACCGGAGTCCGGTGACGCTCGCCGACCAGTGGCGTGGCAGCCGTGACGTATGGGGCGGACCACACATCTGTCCTCGCTCTGGACAAAAACCACGCCGGCTTGTCAGGTAGAAAGGGAACAGGTGCCCAACGGGGAGGGTGCGATGAGAACCGTGCTGAAGCGGCGGAACTGCCTGAGACGGCCCGTGCCGTGCTGAGCCTGGACATCCCGGTGGTGACGGTCCACGGCGAGGCGTCCCGGGTGGTGGTGCGGCTGCAGGAACCCGATGCGGTGGAGTTCTGGTACGCCGAGATCCGGCACGGGGTGGTCCCGATCCCCTGGCTGAACGCCTGGGTCACCCAGCTCACACCACGGATGCCCGGTCGTTTCGGCGGGGTTGTACTCTCGGCCGGGCCCTCGGGCGAGGTGCTGCTGTCCATCCCGCCGGAGATCATCGACCACGCGGTGGCGACCGCCGACCTCGCCGCCCTGCGGTCCGCCGGTCGGCGACGGGCCCGGCCGACCTAGGAATTCTTGGGAGGTTACTACCGGTGGATGGTTGGTGAGGGTGTTGCCTCCAGCCCGCGCGAGCACCCACCATCCACTCAGGTCCCAGGCTTCCCCGGCGGAAAGGAGATGAAGACAGCGACTCCCGGTCAGACCGTAAAGTCGCGGTCGCAAAAGTTTACGGATCGTCGCGCTCTGCAGCACATGAAACTCCCTATCCCGCCGGGGCAGTGTGTCCGGTCTCAACCTGGGGCATGGTCTGGATCTGAGCAGCCCGAAACGGTCCACGGTCAGGAGCAGACGTTTTCCGAGGCCGGTCGGTGCCGCAACAGGTCCGAGATCTGGGCAGCGAGTTCTCGCACGGCCGCCTCCAGCCGGGGGCCGTCGGTGGCGAAGTACTCGACGGTGCCGACCAGGCAGGCCGCGGCCACCACGGCTCCGCTGGAGTCGTGCACGGGGGCGGTGACCGACTGCATGCCGGTGTCGTCGAAGGGTTCCATGGAGATCGCCCCCTCCTGCACGACCTGGCGCACGCGGCGCAGGAACCGGTCGAGCTCCAGGCGGGTGTAGCGGGGTGGGAAGAGCTCGGCGATCTCCGGCAGGTCCAGGTCCATCACGAGCACCGGCCCGCCGTCGGAGCCGATGATCGGGTGGGCCCGGCCGAGCCACGGCGACATCCGCAGGCCCGCGCCGGGCGAGGAGAGGTGCTCGACCAGCGTGAGACTGCGCATGCCGCGCAGAACGGTGAGGAACACACAGGTCTGGGTGAGTTCGGCGGTGCGTTCGGCCAGCGGGGAGGCGTGCCGCACCAGGGTCGGCGCCACGATGCTGCGGTGCCAGGCGTGCACCGCCCAGCTGAGCCGGTAGCGGGCGGGTCTGCTGTCCTGGTCGACCGGGACGACCAGGCCGGTCCGGGTGCAGGAGTCGAGCAGGCGCTGGGTGCGGTCGGCGCGCAGACCGACGGCGCGGGCGGTGCCGGTTGCGGTGTCGGGCGCGGTGGCCAGGTGCTTCAGGATCAGCAGGGATGCCTCCAGTGCAGTGGTTCTCGGGCCGGTTGACGGGGTTTCGGTGATCTCGGACGCCCAGTGGTGGGCGATGGCCGGCTCGATGCTGCGGCGCGCGATCTGGACCGCGCGCCGGGCGCTGGAACCGTGCTGCGGCAGGCGATTGACCGGCATCCGTACGGCCACCACGGCCACGCTCTCGCCGGCCGGGCCCAGCACCGGTGCCGCGATCTCCGCACACCGGCCGATCGTCGACTCGAAGGTCTCTTCCGCCTGGTCCGCGCGCTCGGCCCGGATCATCGCGCTGTGCTCGTCCTCGACCAGGTCGCCCGGATCGGCCGGGGCGTGCAGTGTCCACAACGACTCGACCATGGCGGTGATCTGCAGGCCGGGCCCGGAGCGGGCGGCCAGACAGACGGTTTCGCCGGTCTGATGGGCGGCCAGGGTGAGCGCGTATCGCAGCGCGTGGGCGTAGGGGGCGGCGGCGCGGCCGGAGAGCCGGACGGCTTCGGGACCCAGGAGGTAGGTGCCGTAGGCCTCGCCGGCCTCCAGCAGGCCCAGTCCTTGTAGCTCCGAACACAGCCGGGAGGTCTGGCTGAGTGAGGCGCCCAGGTCGCGGGCGATCGAGCCGACCGGTACGGCGATGGTGGGATCGCCTCGCCCGGCGATCATTTGAACGATTGTTAACGCGGTCGACACGCGAGCGGTCATTGCCTCCCCCTTCACAGAACCGGCAATCTCCCTGGCTGAAGATTGCGTCCCATACCTACCACGAGCGCTGCGTCCGAGAACCCTGCTATAGCGTCCGCCAGATACTCGGCTGTCGAGAGTTGCTTGCTCATAGCCGTTCTCGTCAGGTCCGGAACTGGAGGAGGGACTTCATGGAGACGTTCGACGTGGCCGTGGTCGGCCTCGGGGCGCTGGGCAGTGCCGCCGCCTACCACCTGAGCCGGAAGAACGCCCGCGTGGTGGCTTTCGAGCAGTTCGAGCTCGGGCACGTGCGCGGCGCCTCGCACGACACCTCCCGCATCATCCGCACGTCGTACGGCTCGGAGCCCTACGTGCGGCTCGCGCAGTCGGCCTACCGGGACTGGGCGGACTTCGAACAGGCCTCGGGTGAGCGCCTGGTCACGGTCACCGGGGGTGTGGTGTTCATCCCCAAGGCCGGCCCCTACTCGGCGGCCGACTTCGCCACCAGCCTGACCGCGGCGCAGGTGCCCTACGAGCTGCTCACCCCCGAGCAGGTGGCGCGGCGCTGGCCCCAGTTCCGGCTCACCGACGACGTGGAGACGGTCTACACGGCCGACACCGGCATCGTGCACGCCTCCCGCTCGGTCGCCGCGTTCCAGATGCAGGCCCGGATGCACGGGGCGCAGCTGCGCGACCGCACGCCGGTGCTGCGGCTGACGCCCACCGAGGGCGGCGTGATCGTGCACACGCAGGGCGGGGACGTGCTGGCCGGCAAGGTGGTGCTGGCGGCCGACGCCTGGACCAACACGCTGCTGGAGCCGCTGGGTGCGCAGATACCGTTGATCACCATGCAGGAGCAGGTCACCTACTTCCGGCCCGGTGATCCGGAGCAGTTCGACCGGGAGCGGTTCCCGGTGTGGATCTGGGAGGACGACGAGTGTTTCTACGGCTTCCCGACCTACGGTGAACCGACCGTGAAGGCCGCCCGCGACCTGTCCAACAACCTGATGAGCCCGGCCGAGCGCACCTTCGCCCCCTCGCCGGCCCTGCTCGAGGAGCTGGGCGGGTTCATGGGGCGCACGATCCCCGGCAGCGGAGAAGTACTGCGCACGGTCACCTGCCAGTACGCGATCACCCCCGACCGCAATTTCGTGATCAGCCCGCTGGAGCGCCATCCCGACGTGCTGGTGGCCCTCGGGGCCGGTCACGCGTTCAAGTTCGCCCCGGCGATCGGGCGGGTCCTGGCCGAGCTCGCGCTCGAGGGCAGTACCAGTGACGACATCTCGGCCTTCGAGGCCCCGACGACAGTGGGTGCGGCATGAGTGAAGTGCAGTTGCGGAACGCTCGTCTGCTGAAGAGCGAAGAGATTGTGGACGTGGTGGTCGCCGGCGATCGGGTCGCCCGGATCACCCCGGCCGGCACCGAGCCGCAGTCCGGTGCCGCGGTGGACCTCGACGGACGGGTCCTGGTGCCCGGCTTGTGGGACGAGCACCTGCACTTCACCCAGTGGACGATCCAGCAGTCGCGGCTCGACCTGACCCGCACCACCAGTGCGGTCGACGTGCTCGAGGCGGTCCGGCGGGCGCTGCCCGACGTCACCGGAGAGTTCCTGTCGGGGTACGGCTTCCGCGACGGCAACTGGCCGGAGCCGCCCTCGCTGGTCGGGCTGGACGCGGTCACCGGGGCGGTGCCGGTCGTGCTGATCAGCGGGGACCTGCACTGCGCGTGGATGAACTCGGCGGCCGCGGCCCGGCTGGGCGCGCAGCCGGACGGGTTCGGCCTGGTGCGCGAGACGGCCTGGTTCGAGGCCGGGCGTCACCTGATCGAGGCCGCCCCGCCCACGCTCGCCCAGTACGCGGCGGCGGCGCAGGCGGCGGCCCGGCGCGGGGTGGTCGGCGTGGTGGAGTTCGAGAACGAGGACAACGTCACCGACTGGCCGGCCCGGGTCGCGCAGGGCGTGGACAGCCTGCGGGTCGAGGTGTCGGTCTGGCCGGAGCGGCTGGAGGCGGCGATCGCGGGCGGCCACCGCACCGGCGACGTGCTGGACGAGCGCGGCCTGATCACGATGGGCCCGCTCAAGGTGGTGGTGGACGGCTCGCTGAACACCCGCACGGCGCTGTGCTGGGACCCGTACCCCGGCCTGGAGCACGACCTCGTGCACGGCTGCGGGGTGGCCGCCGTGACCCCGGACGAGCTGCGCGAGCTGCTGCGGCGCGCGGGGGCCAACGGCGTCGGGGCCGCCGTGCACGCGATCGGCGACCGGGCCAACTCCGAGGTCATCGGGATCTTCGAGGAGCTGGGCCTGCCCGGCAGCATCGAGCACGCCCAGCTCGTCGACGAGGCGGACTTCGCCCGCTTCGCGCGGCTCGGCCTGGTGGCCAGCATCCAGCCCGAGCACGCCATGGACGACCGGGACGTGGCCGACCGGCACTGGGCCGGGCGTACCGGCCGGGCGTTCGCCTACGGTTCGCTGCACCGGGCCGGCGCCACGCTGCGCTTCGGTTCCGACGCCCCGGTGGCCCCGCTCGACCCGTGGCAGGCGGTGGCGGCGGCCACCTCGCGCAGCCGCGACGAGCGTGAGCCCTGGCACCCGGAGCAGCGGGTGCCGCTGGACGTGGCCCTGGCCTCGAGCATGCGCGGACGTCTGCGCCCGCAGGTCGGGGACGTGGCCGACCTGGCCGTGCTGGAGGCCGACCCGTTCGTGGTCACGGCCAAGGAACTGCGGGCCCTGCCGGTGGCGGCGACGCTGGTGGGCGGCCGGTTCACCCACGACACCCTGACCGGGAGCGCGTGATGCGTCATGCTCCCCACTACGCGGTGCCCGAGGTGGAGGAGGTGCGCCGGATGATCGCCGCCCACCCGTGGGCCACACTGATCAGCCACACCTCCACCGGCCTCGTGGTCTCGCACTACCCGGTCCTGCTCGAGGGGGAGCCCAGCCCAGAACACCCGGAACACCCGGAGCACCTGGTGCTGCTCGGGCACGTCGGCCGCCCCGACGAGCAGCTGCACGAGCTGGGCCGGCACGAGGTCGTGATGGTGTTCTACGGGCCCAGCGGCTACGTCTCGCCGAGCTGGTACGACCTGCCGATCGGGGTGCCGACCTGGAACTTCGAGGTGGTGCACGCCTACGGGGTGCCGCAGATCCTGTCCGACGCCGAGAACCTGCGCGAGCTGGAGCGTCTGGTCGACCACTTCGAGGACCCGCTGCCCAACCCCTTCCGGATGCGCGCCACGCTGGCCAACGAGGCCTACGCCGAGCGGATCGTGCGGGGCACGGTGGGCTTCCGGATGCGGGTGACCCGGTTCGAGGCGAAGAACAAGATGAGTCAGGACAAACCCGCGCCCGTGCGGGAGCGGATCGTCGCGGCCCTGCGGGCGTCCGGCCCCTACCACAACCCGGAACTGGCCGACCGGGTGGACAGTTCGAGGGCTGGGGTTGGCAGGGTCCACGAGGGCACCGGCTGAAGGTGGGCCGCCTGCCGGCCGGACCGGCAGGCGGGTCGTCGCTCAGGCCGGGACCGGGCTGCCGAGCATGCCGAACAGGTCCTTGGGGTCGTCCGGGCCGGCGATCAGGTCGATCCGCTCGGCGAAACAGGTGCCGGTGAGCGCCTCCCGCACGTAGGTCAGGGCGGTGAAGTCCTCGATCGCGAACCCGACCGAGTCGAACACCGTGGTGCGCTCCGGGCCGACCCGGCCCGGGCTCTGCCCGGCGATCACCCGCCACAGCTCGGTGACCGGGAAATCGGCTGGCTGCAGCTGGATCTCACCCTCGATCCGGGTCTGCTCGGGGTACTCGACGAAGACGTCGGCTCCGGCCACGATCCGCGGGTCGAGCTCGGTCTTGCCCGGGCAGTCGCCGCCCACGGCGTTGATGTGCACGCCGGGGTGGATGTCGGCCAGGTCGAGCACGGCGGCGTTGGCCTTGTCCGCGGTGCAGGTGGTGACGATCTGCGCGCCGCGTACGGCCTGGGCGGGGGAGTCGGTGACCTCCACCTCGAAGCCCTGGGGGGTGAGGTTGCGCACCAGCTTGGCGCAGGCCTGCGGGTCGACGTCGAACACCCGCAGCCGGCGCACCCCCAGCTGCGAGCGCACGCCCAGGGCCTGGAACTCGGCCTGTGAACCGGCCCCGATCATGGCCATCACCTCGGCCTGGCGCGGGGCCAGCCAGCGGGCCGCCAGGGCCGAGGTGGCGGCGGTGCGCAGGGCGGTCAGCAGGGTCATCTCGCTGATGAAGGTGGGGTAACCGGTGAACACGTCGGCCAGCACCCCGAACGCGCTGACCGTCTGCAGGCCGTGCCGGGGATTGCCCGGGTGCCCGTTGACGTACTTGAACGCGTACTGCTCGCCGTCGGTGGTCGGCATCAGCTCGATCACCCCGACGTCCGAGTGCGAGGCCAGGCGCGGGGTCTTCTCGAACTGCGGCCAGCGCCGGAAGTCGCGTTCCAGGGCGTCGGTCATACCGGCGATGACGGCCTCCGGGCCGGTGGCCGCGACCCACTGGGCCATGTTGCTCACGCTCACGAAATGCATGCCTCAACGGTAGTTTTCGCCGCTGCAGGCGGACAATCGACGAACCGGGCGATCTGCCCGGCCCGACCGCGCAGATCGCCGGGTGTCACCGGGCAGATCGCCACCGACCTCAGGAGGTACCCCCAGTGGACGACCTGGACCGCCGCCTCGTCGCCGCCCTGCGGGCCGACGCCCGTGAGCCGGCCGCCTCGCTGGCCCGCCGCCTGGGAGTCACCCGCGGCACCGTCACCCAGCGCATCGAACGTCTCCAGAACAGCGGCGTGATCCTGGGTTTCACCGCCCGCGTGCGCGACGAGACGGTGGGGGACGTGCGGGCGGTCTCGTTCATCGAGATCGAGGGCCGGGCCACCGCCCAGGTGATCGAGGGGCTGCGTGGGCTGCCGCAGATCGTGTCGCTGCACACCACCAACGGCGCCTGGGACCTGGTCGCCGACATCCGCGCCACCTCGCTGTCGGAGTTCGACGCGGTGCTGGGGCGGATCCGCTCGGTGGACGGTGTGCTGAACTCCGAGACCAGCCTTCTGCTGTCCTCCCTGCTCCTGTGAACGCCGTTTTCGTGCCGTCAACACAATGCCGCCCGATTCTTTGCTTTCCCGGCACATTGTCCGGTGAATCAGCGCTTCCTAGCCTCGACACATGGACCCGGCGGGTCCCTCCCCACACAGCAGGTCGAGTCCCATCGCTACGAGTCGGAGGACGACTGCAATGACCAGGAAACACTCCCCGGCCGGGGCGGTGGCTGCCACCTCCGCGATCGCCGCGCTCACGCTCACCGCGTGCGGCGGCGGCAGCGGCGGCGGCACCGAGGCGGCGTCCACCACCTACGTCTCCGGCGGCACGTTCAACGTGGCCCTGAACGACGACCCGGGCAGCCTCTCCCCGCTGAACGGGGTCTCGCTGGTGCAGCGGGCCCTGGTGCCCTACGCCTACGACTCGCTGGTGCACACCACCGCCCAGGGCGAGTTCCAGCCCTGGCTGGCCGAGAGCTGGAAGGAGACGCCGACCTCCATCACCTACACCCTCAAGGAGGGCGTCACCTGCTCCGACGGCAGCGCCTTCAGCGCCGCCACGGCCGCCGCGAACATCAACTACCAGGCCGACGAGAAGAACGGCACGTTCTGGCACGGCTCCAACATCACTGCCGACATGTCCGCCGAGGCCGACGGCAACCAGCTGACCATCACCAGCAAGACCACCAACCCGTTCCTGCTCTCGTCCACCGGCGCGGTCGAGATGGTCTGCCAGAAGGGCCTGGACGACCCGGACACGCTGAAGGACGCCACCGACGGCACCGGCCTGTTCCAGCTCACCAAGGCCCAGGCCGGCAGCGAGTACACCTACACCAAGCGCGACGACTACACCTGGGGCCCGCAGGGCGTCACCAGCGACACCGAGGGCCTGCCCGACACCGTGGTGGGCAAGGTGGTCACCGACGAGTCCACCGCCGCGAACCTGCTGCTGTCCGGTGGCCTGAACGCGGCCGGCATCGCCGGTTCCGACCGCGACCGGCTCGAGGCGGCCGGGCACAGCAACAAGGGCGTGCCCAACCCGATCGGCGAGATGCTGTTCAACGAGCGCCCCGATCGGCCCACCGCCGACGAGAAGGTACGCCAGGCCCTCACTCTCGCGCTGAACCGGGAGGCCGTCGGCGACATCGTCACCAACGGCCACCGCACCGAGATGACCTCCCTGGTGGTGCAGACGCCCCTGCTGTGCGTGGCCGGTGGGCCGAAGTGGACGCTGCCCGCCAGCGACCCGCAGAAGGCCGGCACGCTGCTCGACGAGGCCGGTTACGCCGTCGGTGCCGACGGTGTGCGGGCCAAGGACGGCAAGCCGCTGAGCATCCGGTTCCTCTACGACGCGGGCACCCCCAGTCACGCGGCCGCGGCCGAGGAGGTGCAGGCCGAGTGGAAGGAGATCGGCGTGCAGACCGAGCTGGTCGCCGAGGACCCCACCGGCTGGTCCACCGACCTGTACCAGACCTACGACTGGGAAACCGGTTTCATCCAGCTCGCCCCCGGTACCCCGTTCGTCCTGAGTCTGTTCTTCTACGGCGCCACCTCGGAGGAGGGCGGCTACAACTTCATGGGGGTGAAGAACCCGGAGTACAACGCGCTGGCCGAGAAGGCCTTCACCGCCGAGGACTCGCAGACCGCCTGCGGCATCTGGCAGGACGCCGAGGCCGAGCTGGTGAACCGCGCCGACGTGTACCCGCTGGCGCAGACCGAGTCGCCGATCTTCTTCGCCGGCGCCACCGCCGAGGTCGCCGGTTCGGTGCTGCCCACCAGCATCCGGATGCTGGGCCGAGAATGACCACAGCCCCGGTCCTGCCGGACGCCGCGCCCCCGTCCCGCTCCGTGGCGGGGGCGCCGCGGCTGGTCTTCCTGCTGCGGCGCCTGACCCGCGCCGCCGTCTCCCTCGCCGTGGTGCTGGTGGCGGTGTTCTTCATGGTCCAGTTCGTGCCCGGCGACCCGGTGCGCGCCGCCCTGGGCCCGACCGCGCCGGTGGCCACGGTGAACGCGCTGCGCGAGCAACTGGGCGTCGACCGCCCGCTGGGCACCCAGTTCGCCGACTACCTGGGCGGGCTGCTGCGCGGCGACCTGGGGCTCTCGGTCACCTCGCAGCGCCCGGTCACCGAGATGCTCGGCGAGCGGCTGCCGACCACCCTGACCCTGGCCGTCGTCGCCTTCCTGGTGGCCGTGGTGGGCGCGTTCCCCCTCGGGGTGGCCACCGCCGTCTCGGCCCGCTCGGGTCGCCACCGCATCCTCGACCTGGGCGTCTCCGGCCTGCTCGGCGTCCTCGTGGCGATCCCCAACTTCCTGCTGGCGGTGCTGCTGGTGGCCACCCTGAGCATCGGCCTGGGGATGTTCCCGCCGGCCGGGTGGGGCAGCCCCGCCGAGGCCGTGCTGCCGGTGGTCGCGCTGGCTGCCGGCCCGCTGGCCTACCTGGCCCGGATCGTCCACGTGGAGATGCTGCGGGTCCTCGAGACGCCGTACCTGACCACCGCCCGCAGCAAACGGCTGCCCGGCCGCCTGCTCTACCTGCGCCACGCCCTGCCCAACATCGTCGCGGCCGCGCTGACCGCCGGTGGCGTCGTGCTGGTCGGGCTGGTGGCCGGCACGGTGCTGGTCGAGACCGTGTTCACCGTGCCCGGCATCGGGTCGATGATCGTCTCCTCGATCACCGCCAAGGACTACCCCCTGATCCAGGGCGTCGTGCTGGTGTACGCCCTGCTCGTGCTGGGGGCCAACCTGGTCATCGACCTGGCCCTGGCGATCCTCGATCCGCGCTCGGCGATGGCGGAGGCCTGATCCATGAAACGTCCTTCTCCGCAGGGCATCGCGATCACTCTCGGGCTGCTGGTCCTGCTCGCCGCGGCGCTGCTGGGCCCGGTGCTGTTCGCCGACGCGGCCACCGAGCGCAACATCGCCGACCGGCAGGCCCCGGCCGGCCCGGAGCACTGGTTCGGCACCGACGACCTGGGCCGGGACCTGTTCGCCCGGGTGGTCGTGGCCACCCGTCTGTCGATGCTGCTGACCCTGGGGGCCGTGGGCATCTCGGTGGTCGGCGGGGTGCTGCTGGGGGTGACCGCGGCCGTGCTGCCGCGCCTGCCCCGGCGCCTGCTCACCGGCCTCATCGACATCCTGCTGTCGTTCCCCTGGCTGCTGCTGGCGCTGTTCTTCTCGGTGATCTGGGGAGCGACCTCCACCGGGGCGATGCTGGCCATCGGCTTCGCCGGCATCCCGGTGTTCGCCCGCCTGGTCTCCACCCTGGCCGCATCGGTGGCCAACACCGACTACGTGCGCGCGGCCGGGCTTCTGGGCAGCAACCCGGTGCGCACCGCAGCCCGGCACGTGCTTCCCAACATCCTGCCGCCCCTGGTGGTGAACGTGGCCGCCCACGCCTCGGTCACGCTGCTGTCGTTCGCCGCACTCAGCTTCCTGGGGCTGGGCGTGCAGGCGCCGGAGTACGACTGGGGCCGGCTGCTGAACGCAGGCGCCAAGGACATCTACCGCGAGCCGATGGCCGCCATCGGGCCCGGCATCGCGATCGTCCTCACCGGCGTGCTGTTCTCGCTGCTGGGCGAACTGCTCAGCCAGGAACGCAGACACAGCGTGCGTGCCGTCCGCTCCCGCAGCGCGGCCCCGGCGCCGGAGGCCGACGAGGCCGTCGTCGAGGTCAAGGACCTGCGCGTCTCGTTCCGGGCCGACGACGGCTCGTTCGTGGAGCGGGTGCACGGCATCGACCTGACCATCGCCCCCGGCGAGGTCGTCGGCGTGGTGGGCGAGTCCGGCTCGGGCAAGTCGGTGACCGCGATGGCGATCGCCGGGCTGCTCGGGCCGCAGGCCCGGGTGGAGTGTGAGCGGCTGCTGTTCCGGGGCATCGACATGACCGCCCGGCCCACCGCCGCGCAGCGCCGGCAGCTCGGCCTGGAGCAGGCGATGATCTTCCAGGACCCGCTCTCCTCGCTGAACCCGGCCCTTTCCGTGGGGCGCCAGCTCACCGAGGTCAGCCAGGTGCACGCCGGGGTGGGCCGGGCCGCGGCCGCCGCCAAGGCGCTGCGGGCCCTGCAGCTGGTGCGCATCCCCGATCCGGCCCAGCGCATCCGGCAGCTGCCGCACGAGTTCTCCGGCGGCATGCGCCAGCGGGTGATGATCGCGATGGGCCTGATGGGCTCGCCGCGGCTGATCGTCGCCGACGAGCCGACCACCGCCCTCGACGTCACCGTGCAGCGTCAGGTGCTGCGGGCCCTGCAGGACGCCCGGGAGCAGACCGGTGCGGCCATCCTGCTCATCTCGCACGACATCGCGCTGGTGAGCGGATTCTGCGACCGCATCGTGGTGATGCGGGACGGGGTGGTGGTGGAGCGGCTGGCCGCCGCCGACCTGAGCCGGGCCCAGCACCCCTACACGCGGGGGCTGATCGCCTGTGTGCCCGACATGAACACCGACCGCTCGAAACCGCTGCCGGTGATCGGGGTGGCCGCCGACGAGGCGGCTCCGGCCGAGCAGGAGGTGACGGTATGAGCGAACTGGTCTTCGACCGGGTCAGCGTGCGGTTCGGCGGGCACCGGGCGGTGGACGACGCTTCCCTGGTGGTCCGGCCGGGCACCACGCTCGGGCTGGTGGGCGAGTCCGGGTCGGGCAAGTCCACCCTGGCCCGGGTGGCCGTGGGCCTGGAACGGGCAGCCACCGGCACCGTCCGCCTCGACGGGGCCGAGCTCACCCGGCAGACGCGCCGCCGGGTGCAGCTGGTCTTCCAGGACCCGCTGGCCGCGCTCGACCCCCGGATGCCGGTGGGCACCTCGGTGGCCGAAGGGCTGCTGGCCACCGGGCGGCGCTGGAGCGGCGCCGAGCGTCAGGCCCGGGTCCGTCAGCTGCTCGAACTGGTGCACATCGATCCGGAGCGGGCCCGCGAGCGGCCCGACCGGTTCTCCGGCGGCCAGCGGCAGCGCATCACCATCGCCCGGGCCCTGGCCGCCGAGCCCGCGGTGCTGATCGCCGACGAGATCACCTCGGCGCTGGACGTGAGCGTGCAGGGCGTGGTGCTGAACCTGCTGCGCGAACTGCGTGCCGAACTGGACCTGACCATGCTGTTCATCTCGCACAACCTGGCCGTGGTGCGCTACGTCAGCGACGACGTGGCGGTGATGCGCAACGGCCGGATCGTCGAGAACGGGCCCACCGAGACGGTTCTGCAGGACCCGGCCGACCCGTACACCCGTGAGCTGTTGCGTTCCATCCCCGTCATCGGCCAGCCCCTCGATCTCAAGGACGCCTGATGCCCCTGTTCACTACCCCCGCCGGGGTGGAGGTCTACTACGAGACCGACGGCGACCCCGCGCACCGGGCGCTGGTGCTGTTGCACGGTGGCGGGGCCCAGCTGATCGGCTGGGCCGACGAGTTCGTGGCGCTGCTGGTGAAGGCCGGCTTCTTCGTGGTGCGCCCGGACAACCGCGACGTGGGACTGTCGCAGCAGACCGGCGGCCCGGACGAGCTGAGCGCCGGCTACGACCTGAACGACATGGCCGACGACGTGATCGCCCTGCTGGATCACCTGGGCATCGAGCGGGCCCACCTGACCGGCATGTCGATGGGCGGATTCATCGCCCAGCTGGTCGCGATCCACCGGCCCGAGCGGGTGGCCAGCCTGGGGCTGATGTCGACCTCGCCCTCCAGCGCGCCCGAGTTCCTGGTCGGGGAGCACGGGGACGGGCAGCCGGTGACGGCCGCGCCCGAACTGCTCGACCACGACGCCTACGTCACCATGTTCGTGGGCGGCCAGAAGCACTACCAGTCGCCCGGATTCCCGTTCGGCGCCGAGGAGTCGGCCGCCCTGGGCAGCCACTACTACCGGCGCATCTACCGGCCCGACGGGCTGGTGCGGCAGTGGAACGCGATGCTGCGCGGCCCGCTGGAACGGCGTGAGCAGTTGCGCGGCCTGAACATCCCGGCGGTGGTGATCCACGGCATGCGCGACCAGGTCCTGCACCACAGCGCGGCCACGGCCTTCGCCGAGCTGTTGCCGCAGGCCGAGATTCACCTGTACGCGCAGATGGGCCACGACATACCCCGGCAGCTGTGGCCCGAGTTCGTCGCCGTGCTGTCGCGCACGGCCGACATCGGTTCAGCGCCGGCCGGCGCCCAGTAGCCGCACCCGGCAGGCCAGTTCGAGAGCGAAGCGGGTGTCCGGGTCGTCCAGGTCGAGCTTCAGTTCCTCTCGCACCCGCTTGAGCCGGTAGCCCACGGCGTTGGGGTGCAGGTTCAGCTCCCGCCCGGCGTGGGCCAGCGAGTTGCGGTGCGAGAGGTAGGAAAGCAGCGTCACCACCGAGGTGTGCGCCCGCTCGGGGCCCAGCGCGTCGAGCGGGTGCAGGATGTCGGCCAGCAGGCTGCGGCTGGTGGGTGAGGCGTACAGGTCCAGCAGGACCCGGCGCAGCCCGGTGACGTCGGTGAGCTCCACGCTGCCCAGACGTCCGGCCGCGACGGCCGACTCGGCGGCGATGCGGGCCTCGGCGGCCGAGGAGCGCAGACCGCCCGCGCCCAGCTGCGGGGTGCCCAGGCCGAGCGTGTAGGCCCACTCGGGACCGGCCAGGTTCTGCGCGTGGGCCTGCACCCGCTCGGCCACCTCGCGCAGCCGGCGCTGGTGGTCGCCGGCGCCGTGTTCCTCGGTGCAGACCAGGATCAGGTCGTCCTGCACGAAGGCCACGTGCCACATCTCCGGGCGTTCCTCGGCCAGTTGCAGGGCGAAGAGCTCCACGGCCGGCTGCACACTGCGCGGTGCCCGTGCCTCGGGTGTGAGCAGGCTGGTGGGCCGCAGCCAGCCGGCCGCGTGGGACAGCTGCAGGGGCAGGCCGAGCCGGGCCGCGCGGCCGACGAAGCCCTCCACCCGCGAGGACTCGGCCAGGATCAGCTCGACGATCAGGTCGGCCCGCGACTGGGTGGGCGCGAACCGGTCGCTGATCCGGCGCTGCGCCGCCCGGGACATCAGCGACGCGATCACCGGGCGGGCCACCGCCACCGCCGGGTCGAGCTCCGAGCCGGCCAGCCGGCCGATCGGCACCTCGCCCACGCACACCGCGTCGGTCGCCGACCACCGCACGTCCGGATCCTCGACCAGCACCAGGTCGGCACCCAGGGCGTGGTTGGCCGCGGCCAGGATGCTCTCCGGCGAGCCTTCGGCCGCCGCCTCGGAGGCCTTGGCGATGCCGTGCGAGGCCCGCATGATCGCCTCCGAGGCGCCCGCCGACAGCAGCCGGTCGACCGTCATCGCCAGCTCGGCGGGGCGCACCTTCGGGGCCGCGAAAACCGTTACGCCACCGCGTTCGGCCAGGATTCGCGCGGTCGAGGGCAGCGACAGGCCGGTGGTGAACACCAGACCCGCCACCTCGCGCGCACTGGCCTGGCGCAGGGCCACGTCGAGGCGGTAGGGCGGCGGGGGAGTGTCGCCCGGGACGATCACCAGGGAACCGGCCGGCACGCTGCCCAGCCGCTCCAGCGTGGCCACCTCCACCCGCGCCACCACCCGGCCGCCGGCCGGACCGGCGCTGAGCGTCAGGCCGAGACGTTCGGCCTGCGCGGCGAGATCGGCGATCGTCACTTGTGCCATCGCCACAGTATGACCAGATTCTCTGGAGTGCCGGACCATAGGGCAGCGGTGCCAGTCTTCCTATCGTGATGCCCATGCCCCCTACATCCCCAGCATTCGTCGCGGCCCCGGACGTCGCGGCCCTGGCCGCCGGTGCGGCGATCTTCGGCACCGGCGGCGGCGGGGCCGTGCACACCGCCCAGGTGGTGGCCGAGCAGGCGCTGCTCGAGAACGGCCCGGTGCCCCTGGTGACGGTCGACGACCTCGGCCCGGACGACCTGGTGATGCTGATGTCCGGCATCGGCGCCCCCACCGTCGGGATCGAGATGCTCTCCTCCCGCCACCAGATCGACCTGCTCGTGCGGGAGGCCCAGACCGCCGCCGGGCGCCCGATCACCACCCTGATGGCGGCCGAGATCGGCGGCAGCAACGGTGTCGGCCCGGTCGGCTGGGCCTCCCGCCTGGGCCTGAAACTGCTCGACGCCGACGGCATGGGCCGGGCCTTCCCGAGCGCCGCCATGGTCTCGATGAACGTGGCCGGACTGCCCTGCGACTTCGCGATCCTCAGCGACGTGGTCGGCAACGTCTCGGTGATCAAGACCATCGACCTGCACTGGCTGGAGCGTCACGCCCGGGCCCTGACCGTGGCCAGCGGCTCCATCTGCCTGGGCGCGCACTACCCGTTGACCGCCGAGACCGCCCGCGGGGCCGTGGTCGAGGGCACGGTGAGCGCCGCGATCCGGGTCGGGCACGCCCTGCTGTCCTCCTCCGACCCGGTCGCCGCGGTGGCCGCCGAGCTGGGCGGATCGATCCTGCTCACCGGCAAGATCGCCGACCTGGACCGGCGCACCGAGGACGGATTCGCCCGCGGCTCGGTCACGATCGCCGGGACCGGCGCCGACCGCGGCCGCCTGCAGCGCCTGGAACTGCAGAACGAGAACCTGGTCGTCCTGGAGGACGGCGAGGTCCTGGTCAGCGTGCCGGACAACGTCACCGTGATCGACGCCGAGACCGGCCAGGCGATCACCACCGAGATGCTGCGCTACGGCCAGCGGGTGGCGGTGCTGGCCTGGGCCTGCGACCCGATCTGGCGCACCCCGCGCGGCCTGGAACTGGCCGGGCCGGGGGCCTTCGGCTACGACCTGACCTATGTGCCCTTCAAGGAGGCCACCCGATGAACCGCGACCTTTCCCTGGGCGTCGACGTGGGCGGCACGAACACCGACGCCGTCGTCATCGACGGCGCCGGCCAGGTACTCGCCTCGACGAAACGGGCCACCAGTGACGACGTCACCGGTGGCATCCGGGCCGCCATCGCGGCGGTGCTGGCCCAGCTGGGCGAGGAGCGCTCCCGGGTGTCGCGGGTGATGCTCGGCACCACGCACGCCACCAACGCCATCGTCGCCCGCCGGCACCTGGACCGGGTGGCCGCGATCCGGCTCGGGGCCCCGGCCGCCACCGAGTACCCGCCCCTGCTGGGCTGGCCGCAGGGCCTGGCCGACCTGGTCCTGGCCGGCTCGGCCATGGTCGGCGGCGGCCACATGGTCGACGGCACCCCGATCGCCCCGCTCGACCGCGACGGCATCCGCCGATTCCTCGACCGGACCGAGGGTTTCGACGCGGTCGCGGTCACCGGCATCTTCAGCCCCTCCTCACCCGAGCAGGAACTCACGGTCGCCGAACTGGTGCGCGAGCACCGGGGCCCGGGCACCCGGGTGTTCCTGAGCCAGGACATCGGCCCGACCGGCCTGCTGGAGCGGGAGAACGCCACGGTGCTGAACGCGGCGCTGTACAGCGTGGCCCGCTCGGTCACCGAGGCCCTGGTCACCGTGGTGGCCGAGGAGGGGATCGACGCGGTCACCTTCTTCGCCCAGAACGACGGCACCCTGATGTCGCTGGACTACGCCGCCCAGTACCCGGTGCTGACCATCGGCTCCGGCCCGGCCAACTCGATCCGCGGGGCCGCGCACCTGTCCGGCGCCGAGCACGCCATCGTGGTGGATGTCGGCGGCACCACCTCCGACCTGGGCGTGGTGGTCAACGGATTCCCGCGCGAGTCCACCCTGCCGCGCGAGATCGGCGGAGTGCGGACCAACTTCCGGATGCCTGACATCCTCAGCCTCGGAATCGGCGGCGGCACCACCGTCGACCCGCAGACCGGCGCCGTCGGTCCCGGCTCGGTGGGCCACCGGATCACCACCGAGGCCCTGCTGTTCGGCGGCACCACCCCCACTCTCACCGACGCGGCCGCCCTGGCCGGCGCCGTGATCGACGGCCGCTCGCTGCCGGCCCAGTCCCGCGCCACCAGCAATCTGCTCAAGACCGCGCTCGAAGAGGCCCGCCAACAACTTGAGGACGCCGTTGAGCGGCTTTCGCTCGGCCGGGCCGACCTGCCCCTCGTAGTGGTGGGCGGAGGCGGATTCCTGGTTCCCGACGACCTTCCCGGCGCCGGGCCGGTACTGCGGCCCGGACACGGTGACGTGGCCAACGCCGTCGGCGCGGCGATCTCGCTCGCCGGTGGCCGCGCCGACCAGATCAGCAGCCTGGAAGACCGGGAGGCCGCCGTGGCCCAGGCCTGTGAGGCCGCCGTGGCCAAGGCGATCCACGCCGGAGCGGACCCGCTCCAGGTCAGCGTGGTGGACATCCTCGAGACCCCGGTGACCTACACCGACCGCCCCACCGTGAAGGTGTCGGTCAAGGCGGCCGGGCCCCTGGCCCGCCTGGGTGAGAAGGCCGGCGCATGAACGACCTCGTGCACCTGCGTCGCACCCTGCACCAGCAGCCCGAGGTCGGCCTGGACCTGCCCCGCACCCAGGCCACGATCATCGCCGCCCTGCAGGGGCTGGACCTGGAGATCAGCACCGGAGAAGGACTCAGCTCGGTGACGGCCGTGCTGCGCGGCGGAAGCCCGGGCCCGGTGGTGCTTCTGCGCTCGGACATGGACGCCCTGCCGGTGGTCGAGGCCACCGGCCTGGACTTCGCCTCGACCAACGGGGCGATGCACGCCTGCGGCCACGACCTGCACATGGCCGGGCTCGTCGGAGCCGCCCGGATGCTCGCTGCCCGACGTGAAGAACTGCCCGGCACAGTCGTGTTCATGTTCCAGCCCGGCGAGGAGGGCTTCGCCGGAGGCCGCCTGATGCTGGAGGAAGGCGTGCTCGAGGCCGCCGGAGAACGACCGGTGGCGGCCTACGCCGTGCATGTGGACTGCGTGACGCCGGGAGGTCAGGCCGTCACCCGGCCGGGGCCGATGATGGCCAGCGCCAGTGCTCTCAAGGTGCGCGTGGCCGGAACCGGTGGCCACGCCGCCTTCCCGCACCACGCCGTCGATCCGGTGCCGGTGGCAGCCGAGATCGTCCTGGCTGTGCAGTCATTCGCTGCGCGGAGGCTGCCGGTGAGCGATCCCGCCGTGCTGTCGGTCACCCGCCTGCGGTCCGATTCGGTAGCGAGCAACGTCCTGGCCGGCTCGGTCGAACTGGAGGTGAACATCCGTGCGCTTTCGCGTGAGACCCTCACCAGCGTCCGTAAGCAGTTGCCCCTCTTGCTCACCGCGATCGGTGAGGCCCACGGATGCACCGTGGAGACGGAGTTCATCGAATCCTACCCGGTGACCGTCAATGACCCGGACGAAACCGCCCACGTGCTGGCCGTTCTGGACGAAATCTACGGCGACCAGGTAGTGCGCCTGCCGTTCCCGGGTATGGCCTCGGAAGACTTCGCCTACGTGCTGGAGCAGGTTCCGGGCACCCTGGTCTTCCTCGGCGTGGGCCCGGCAGACGGCGCCAGTGGGCCGATGCACTCCGACACAGCCACTTTCGACGACTCACGGCTGGAGGAACACGCGGCGCTGCTGGTGGAGTTGGCCTGGCGCCGTCTCACGCGTTGACTACTGGGTGGAGGCGTCGACGTCCACGTCGGCCCAGACCTGGGTCCAGTCGATGCTGAGTCCATCCATGATGCGGCGGGCCCCTTCGCTGACCCTGGCCTCGGTCCAGCCGTTCTCGGTGCGCCGGTGAACCGTGACATGGCGCTGCCGGTGGTCCACGAACAGGATCGTCTCGCAGGAGGGCAGGCCCTGGTAGGCGTAGAGACGTTCGGTGACGTCAAGAGGATCGTTGCTGGGGGACAGGACCTCCACCACCACCCGGGCGTCGTCCTCGAAGAGGCGATCGGCGGCGTCACCGCAGCGGATGAGCAGGTCCGGGTAGTAGCCGGTGTCCCGGCTGGTGCGGATCTTCCGGTTCTGGACGAAGACCCGGCCGGGGGTGCCCCGCAGATGCGGGCGAACCTGGTCGTAGAGGGCCTGCACGGTCAGGTCGTGCCGCTCACTGGCCCCGGCCATGGGGCGCACGCGTCCCCTGAGGAGCTCGTGACGTCGCCCTTCGTACACCTCTTCGAAGCGGACATACTCGTCCCAGGTCAGTAGGACGGGCCTGTCCTCAGACACGACGAAGTCAGCCCTTCAGTGCCACCACGTCGGCGAGCACCCCGCCCGCGGTCATCCGCTCGGGGGCGGGGGAGTCGTAGACCACCAGCAGGTGGTCCTCGTCGAGCAGGGTGATGCCCTCGGCGTGGTCGGCGCCGTTGCCGTGCGGCAGCGACATCAGCGTCTCCAGTTCGTGGCCGCGCACCACGTCGGCGGCCTCCACCACCATCCCGTTGCGCCAGCGGATCACCCGGATCGGGCCCGAGATGCTCATGCTCGGGCCGGCCAGGATCAGCAGGTCGTCGCCGTGCGGGCAGAGGTCGCGGATGCCCAGGCCGCCCAGGTCGAGGAAGTGCGTACGGTAGCGCTCACGCCCGCCCAGGGGAGCCAGGACGAGGCGGTGCTCGTCCTTGGGGTCGGTGACGGGGCGGATCTCCAGGAGGGTGGCCCAGCCGCGTAGCACCGGCCCGCGCATACCCAGGTACAGCCGGTCACGGTGGGCAGCGATGCCCTCGATGTCTACGCCGTTGTCCTTGCCGGGGATGCTCAGGAACGGCACCAGGTGCGGATCGTGCTCCTGCGCCAGCATCTCGGTGACTGAGTCGCCCCGTCCGCCCAGCACCGCCGATGTCAGGCGCCGGTCGCCGTCGATCACCGTACGGGCGAGCGCCGGCCCACCGTCGGCGTCGGTGGTGACCGCCAGCCGCATCAGCGTGTAGCGGTTCTCCTCGCGCAGCACCTTGGCCAGCCGCTTACGGGCCTTCGCGTCGGGGTGCACGTCTTTGATCCGGCGCCGCTTCAGACTGTGCGAACCAACGGCCCACAGCCAGTCGCCGCTTCGGGCCAGACCTTCGATGTCGGCCTCGTCCTCGGCGCCGGCCGGCAGGGGGACCAGATCGGCCAGGCGCACGGTGCGGTGCTCGTCGTAACGCTCCGGTCCGGTACCGGCGGGAATGGCGGTGAGCCGTTCCAGGGTGGCGGTCTCGTCTCCCGCCACCCACAGATGGCTACCGTCGGTGCGGATGCCGGAGAGGTTGACGTGCGTGGTGGCGGCCTGCGCCGCGGAGTCGAACACCAGCTCGACCTGACGTTCGGGCAGCCGCCATTCGTCCATGCCGCTCATCCTGGCACGCTGAGCCACGCTCCGTCCCAGGATGTGACGCACTGACCAGGGGCCGGAACGGCTCCCCGTCACCCGGACGGGTCAGCCCACGGCTGCGAAGCGCCGGCGGTAGTCCGACGGACTCACGCCCAAGTGCTTACGGAACAAACTCCGCAGATGCGCAGCCGAACCGATCCCGGATCGGTGCGCAACCACGTCCATAGTTAATGCCCCCTGCTCGATCAGGCGACAGGCCAGCGCGACCCGCTGCGCCGTGAGCCAGCCCAGCGGGGTAGTGCCGATCTCGTCCCGGAACCGGCGGTGCAGCGTACCTACGCTCATCCGGCCCTCCCGGGCCAGATCCTCGACGCTGAGTTTGAGGTGCAGCCGTTCCAGAGCCCAATTGAGGACGCTCGCGAGCGGGCTTTCGGTAGCGGCGGGCAGGGGCTGCTCGACGAACTGCCGCTGCCCGCCGTCGCGAAATGCGGCGAACACCAGCCGCCGGCCCACGTGGTTGGCCACTTCGGTGCCGTAGTCGCGCCGCACGATGTGCAGGGAAAGGTCCAGCGCGGCGGCGCTACCGGCCGAGGTGAGCACGTCGCCGTCGTCGATGAAGAGCACGTCGGGCTCAAGCTGCACGTTAGGGAAGCGGGCCCGGAACTCGTCGGCCAGCTGCCAGTGCACCGCGGCGCGACGCCCCTCCAGCACACCCGCCTCGGCCAGCGTGAACGCGCCGGTGCAGAGCCCGACCAGGTGGGCGCCGCGCTCGTGGGCCCGCCGGACGGCGGCCAGCACCGCGGGGCGGGAGGGGATGTCGACGTCGGGGCGGTTCGGCACGATGACCAGGTCAGCGTGCTCGACGTCGGCCAGGCGCCCGTCGGCCTGGACCCGGAACAGGCCGTCGCGCATGGTCACCGACCGGCCGGGGGTGACGATCGACAGGTCGTACAGGTTGTGCCCGATCTCCGGGCGCACCCGCTGCCCGAAGATCTCGCAGGCGCAACCCACCTCGAACGGGTTGGAATGCTCGTCGACGATCAGCGCGACCTTCGGCGGGTTCTGGGGGGTGGCGCAGGATCCTTGCGGCATGCGTCATTTCTACCGCTGTTCGCCCCGGTCCGCCGATGCCACGATCGGTGCCTCGACACCAGGTGACGGAGGACGGCAATGATCGAAAAGGTTTCGCTGACCGGGGTTGCGCACGAACTCGAGGAGTTCTGGTCGCAGCGGGTGGTCGGCGCGGGCAACGGCAACCTGTTCAAGGTGGCCAAGGGCACCGGCTCGACGAACTGGCACAGCCACCACGACCAGGACGAGACGTTCGTGATGCTCGAGGGCACCCTCATCGTGCAGTTGCGCGACGGCGACGTGGAACTCGGGCCGGGAGACCTGCTGGTGATCCCGCGAGGGGTGGAGCACTGCCCGAAAGCCGAGGGAGAGGCCCGGTTCCTGCTGGTCGGGCCGGAGATCACCTCGAACGCGGCCGGTGGCAGGCCGGACTGGAGCCGGCGCTGATCCCGGACATCATATTTGTCTCGCGTGGGGCTCATCGTTTCGTCAAGTGGGACTTTCGGCCTTGACCGACCATCCGCAATGCGGCAATTCTCCCGAGTGAGCCTCCCTGAACGGCTCGTGTCACGCTCACTGAGGAGTACCTGTGTCCCCCCTTTCCCGTTCGATCCGACCGCGCGGCCGTAGGTCCGTGGCGGTCCTGAGCGGCTCGGTCCTGGCCCTGCTGGCCGGCGCCCTGGCCTTCAGTCCGGTGGGCCCGGCCAGCGCCGCCGACCCGGAACCGGTCGCGGCCGAGGACGTGCCGACTTCCGACACCCCTGACTTCGGCCCGAACGTGAAGATCTTCGATCCGTCCACCCCGGCGGGCACCGTGCAGGCGGCCTTCGACGAGGCCTTCGACGCGCACAATGTGAGCCCCACCGCGCAGTTCGGTGAGCAGCGCTACGCCTTCCTGTTCAAACCCGGTACCTACGGGCGGGTCTGGGCCAACCTCGGCTTCTACACCTCGGTGGCCGGCCTGGGGCAGAACCCCGACGACGTGACCATCGAGGGTGCGGTCAACGTGGACTCGGGCTGGAACTACGGCGACACCGCCAACGCCACCCAGAACTTCTGGCGCAGCGTCGAAAACCTCTCGATCAAGCCGGAGAACGGCACCAACCGCTGGGCGGTCTCGCAGGCCGCGCCCATGCGCCGGGTGCACGTCAAGGGCGACCTGACGCTCGCCCCGTCGAACCAGGACAACGGGCAGGGTTACTCCAGCGGCGGTTACCTGGCCGACAGCAAGGTCGACGGCAAGGTCTCTTCCGGCTCGCAGCAGCAGTGGTACACCCGCGACAGCTCGATCGGCAGCTGGGAGGGCGGCGTCTGGAACATGGTCTTCTCCGGCGTGGAGGGGGCACCGGCCAACGCCTTCCCCAACCCGCCGCACACCACGCTCGACACCACCCCGGTCACCCGCGAGAAGCCGTACCTCTACCTCGACGATGCCGGCAAGTACCAGGTGTTCGTGCCCTCGCTGCAGCAGGACTCGTCGGGCACCAGCTGGCCCGGCACCGCGGGTGAGTCGATCCCGATGAGCAAATTCTACGTGGCTAAGCCGGAAGACAGCGCGGCCCGGATCAACTCGGCGCTGGAGCAGGGCCTGAACCTGTTCTTCACCCCGGGCCGCTACGAGATCGACGAGACGATCAAGGTGACGAACCCGGACACGGTGATCACCGGTATCGGCTTCCCGACCCTGGTCCCGACCGGTGGTGTCACCGGCCTGAGCGTGGCCGACGTCGCGGGGGTGAAGGTCAGCGGCCTGACGTTCGACGCCGGCACGGCCAACAGCGAGACCCTGATGACGGTGGGCACGCCGGGCGAGCACCAGGACCACGCCGGGAACCCGACCAGCATCCAGGACGTCTTCTTCCGGATCGGCAGCGACGTCCAGGGCAAGGCCACCACGACGCTCGAGGTCAACAGCGACGACACGATCATCGATCACATCTGGGCCTGGCGCGCCGACCACGGTGGCGCGCCCACCGGGTGGGACGTGAACACCGGCGACACCGGGCTGATCGTGAACGGTGACGACGTGCTGGCCACCGGCCTGTTCGTCGAGCACTACCAGAAGTACGAGGTGATCTGGAACGGCAACCGCGGCCGGACCATCTTCTTCCAGAACGAGAAGCCGTACGACGTGCCCGACCAGGCCGCCTGGATGAACGGCACGCAGAACGGTTACGCCGCCTACAAGGTCGGCGACGACGTCACCGAACACGAGGTGTGGGGCGGTGGCTCGTACGCGTTCTTCAACGTCAACCCGGACGTGAAGCTGGACCACAGCTTCGAGGTGCCGGAGCGGGACGGAGTGAAGCTGCACAGCATCCTCACCGTCTCGCTCGGCGACAAGGGCACGATCAGCAACGTGGTCAACAACACCGGCGGGGCGGTGCCCAACCCGGCCGGCAACACCACACCGCGCAACGTCGTCTCGTATCCGTGAGACGCAGTGCGGGGATCCGGATCGGCTTCCGGATCCCCGCACGGCCCGGTCAGCGGGCGGGCCACTCCAGGCGCCCGTCGATCACCCGGGTGTCGGCCTGCTTCAGCCGGGTGAGCACGGGCAGGATCTCGACGTGGATGATGCCGGGCAGGCGGCCCACGTCGTCGGTCACGAACCGGAACAGCTGATCGGTGTCGCGGCAGGTCACCGCGGCCGCGATGTTGGCCGGGCCGGTGATCGCAGCCACCCAGCTGGTCCACGGGCGGCCGGCCAGCGCCTCGCCGACCTTGCGGATGTGGCGCGGCGCCACCTGTAACAGCAGCGTCGCCGAGGCGCGGAAGCCGAAACGTTCGAGCAGCACGTCGACATCGACGTTCACGGCGCCGGAGTCGAGCAGCGCCTGAAGGTGGGTGGCAACCCGGGAGGTGGGCCAGTTCAGCTCCCGAGCGAGCTGGGAGATGCTGGCCCGGCCATCAATACGCAGCGCCCCGAGCAGTGGCCGGTCTTCGTCGGCGACGGTCGCCGGCGCCTGCCCGCCGGTCGGCAAGCTGGTGGGCCCGGAACTCAGGGGCTGGTCGAAGCCGGACCATTCGGCTGGGCCGCCCGAGTAGGAGTGCAACACCGAGTAGGCCGAGAACGACAGCAGGCTCGCGCTGTTCGACAGGCGGGGCAGCACCCCGGTGCCGCACGCGGCGTCGGCCGGCAGGGTGGTCGTGCACATCAATTCCGAGCCGCCGGAGTGAGCGGCAACCCAGGCCACATCGGGCCGGGCGGCCAGAGCGGCGCCCAGCCGGCTCGAGGTGTCGGGGCGGCACTGCATCCGCAGCAGCCACAGGGCCCGCCCGGTGCCCAGGGCCGATTCGTTGACGAAGACCCGCAGGGCCCCGGCCTCGCGCATGGCCCGGTAGCGACGGGCTGCGGTCTGCTCAGAGACGCCGGCCGCTTCAGCGATCCGCCGCATCGGAGCTCGGCCGTCCAGTATCAGGCACTGGAGGATCTGCTGATCGAGGACGTCCACCGTGGCAGTTTAGGTGCCCATATTGACGGCGATGGAAGTTCGTGGCCGGATCGGGCGAACATCTGGATGCCGAGGTGGGCCCGGCCGACACTGACCGTATGGCAGTCCTGACCACCTACTCCAGCTCACTCCGACCCCGGCCCCGCCTGCAGGTGCTGATCGCCAGCACCCGCCCGGGACGGGCCGGAGAGCCCACCGGGCGCTGGATCGCGCAGATCGCAGTCGAGCACGGCGGGTTCGACGTGGAAGTCGTCGACCTGGCCGAGGTCGGGCTGCCGATGTTCGCCGAGCCCGAGCACCCCAGCCGTTCCGACTACCAGCTGGCCTCCACCCGCGCCTTCAGCGCCACCGTCCAGCGGGCTGATGCCTTCGCCTTCGTCATGCCCGAGTACAACCACGGCTACAACGCGGCCCTGAAGAACGCCCTCGACCACCTCTTCCACGAGTGGCGGGACAAGCCGGTGGCCCTGGTCAGCTACGGCGGGGTGGCCGGCGGCGCCAGGGCCGCCATGGCCCTGGAACCGGTCCTGATCGCCCTGGGGATGCGGGTGACCGGCTTCGTGCCCATCCCGTTCATCGAGACGCTCATCCACCAGGACGGTGAACACCCCTCGTTCCGCCCCACCGAAGCAGTGGAGCGCAGCGCCCGCAAGGCCCTCGACGGCCTGGCCACGACGGTGCTGCCGCGGATCCCGTCGGCCCGCTAGACCCGCATCTCCTACGACGCGAAGAAGCAACGATCATGCCCCAGTTCGAAGAACTCGCCCGCAACGTCACCCTGGCCGAACAGCTCGAGGAGGGTGGTGGCCCGGTCGTCCTGGTCAATGTACTGCGGGTCGACGAGGCCGACGTCGACCAGCTGCTCCTGGCCTGGTCCACCGATGCCGCCGCGCTCAAGCGCCGGCCCGGTTTCATCTCCACCCAGCTGTACCGAGGCATCGCCGGCAGCAGCACCTTCCTCAACCACGCCGTCTGGGAATCCGTCGAGGCCTACAAGACCTCCCGGCTCGACTCCGACGTCCGGGCCGCCGCCCGCGACCTCTACCCGGCCAGCCTGGTCGCGAGCCCGCACCTGTTCCGGGCCGAGGCCGTACCCGGCCTCTGCGTGGCCTGAAGCAGCTCTACTGCGCGCCCAGAAACAGTTCGGTGATGGCGGTGTGGTCGTCGTTGAACTTGCCCGGGGTGGTGGTCTGGTTGATCCGCAACCGGATGGTCTGCGTCTGCACCGGGTCGATCTGCTTGTACTGGATCTCGCGCTCGCCGTCGTCCAGGTCCTGGTTGACGCTCGGGCCGCCGTCGAACAGCCAGGTCACCGAGCGGATGCGGCGGGCCGAGGTGTAGCGGTCGTCGCCGGAGGTGGCGTCGATCTTGGTGTAGCCGTTGGTCAGGCCGACCGTGCGGATCTCGGTGCTGGTCGGCAGGGTGATGGTGATCTCCTCGCCGGAGTAGTAACCGGTTGCCCGCCAGGCCGTTTCGAGGTCGTCGTCGACCAGGTTCGCGGTGCTGTAGGTGATGGTCTGGCCAGCCCCGTCGACGCCCGGGTCGCCGGTGCGGTCGGCCACGATCGTGGCGTTCTTGGCCAGGTTCTCGCCGGTCGGGGCGGCCGAGGCGGTGGGGGCGTTCGGGTCGGGCAGGTCGGAGGGGCGCCACCTGGAGTTGTTGCCGTCGTCGCCGGTGGGGGCGAGCACGTTGAGGGCGACGAAGGCCAGCAGCAGCACGGCGATGACTGATGCCCCCCTCAGCAGCCACGGACGCTCGGAGTCACCGGTGGTGTGTTTGCCCGGCGCCGCGACGTGGGGGGTCGCGGCGGTGGGGAAGTGCAGCCCGCAGCGGGGGCATTCGGGGTCGGCGGGCAGGTAGGGGGCGCCGCAGCGGCTGCAGCTCACTGGGCCGGCCCGTCGAGCTGGTTACGGGTGCGCCGGCGGAACTCCTCGGCGCTGAATCCGGAACGTTCCATCGACTCGGCCACCGTGTCGACCACCTGCTGCTCGATGAGCCGGATCTGGCGTTGCGTGGCCATGCCCGCCAGGAGGTCGGGGGACTCCTGGTCGGTGCCGAGTTCACGCACGCCGGCCCGGGCCCCGCGGCCGGTGGTCGCGGCGGAGCCGAGCTGGCGCATCCGGCTGCGCAGGTCCCACGAGACGTGGTCCTGGCCGATCAGGGCCAGGAACAGGCGCAGGGGAGCGCGCAGCAGGAGCCCCGGCACCTCGGGCAGTGCGCTGACTGCGGTACGCAGTACGACGCCGAGGTCGGAGGGGGTGTACTGGTCGACCTCGCGGTAGCTGGGTCGTACCGGGGGCAGGGAGCAGCCGATCACGTCGAGGTGCAGGGTCTGCGCCTCGACCAGGCAGCGCACGAACACCCAGATCTCGGAGTCGCCGTGGCCGGGCGCCATCCGCACGCTCAGGTACCGGTGCACGCCCGCGCTGTCGGCCTCGGCCAGCAGTTCCATCTGCTCGGGCGTGAGCCGGTGCTGCAGCAGACCGGTGGCGGCGTCGGTGCGCGGGTCGTCGGCCCGCGCCGCGGCCGGTGTGACCAGCCGGTCCTGGACCGAGACCTCGTTCTGCGGGCCGGTGTCGTGCAGCCGGGCCAGGTCGCGGGAGAGCGCATCGCGCAACGAATCGGTGGTCAGCTCGGGTTCGCCGCTGCCCGGGTCGCTGCCGGAACCGATCAGGGGGACGGCCTGGGTCCAGGAGCGCTGGACGGTACCGGCCCCCACGAACGGACGCTCGGAGGCGTCGGGTGGGTAGTAGGTGACGTTGCCGCTCTGCGCCTCGGCGATGTACCGCAGCCGGGCCTGGTGCTTCTTGGGGCCGGTGGGGCTGGTGGAGGGCACGAACCGGCGCGGCATCAGGCGGTCGAGAATGATCTGGCGGTTGGCCAGTCGCTCGACGACCACCGCGGTCCAGGCCGAGCCCAGCACCACCAGCAGGACGCCGAGCGTCTGCACCAGGACCGACCCGAAGGAGTCGGTCTCCTCGTAGCCGGTCGAGCCGTCGATCGAGGAGAACAGGTTCGAGTGCGACTCCAGGAAGAGCAGCGCGACCAGCAGGCTGATCAGGGCCGCACCGACGTGGGCCACGGCGGTGCCGAAGCGCAGCCGGGCCACCGCCTTCAGCGCGCGCCAGAGCAGCAGGGCGGTGACCACCAGGGCGAGCACGGCCAGCAGGATTTTGGCCTGGATGACCAGGAAGACCACCAGGACGGCGGTGAGGACGGCGTCGCGGACGATCTGGTGTCGCCGGGCGTTGAGGGCGTGGCGGACCACGGGCACCGCGTCGGTGCTGAACGCAGGAGCCACGGCGCGGTCGCGGCGGCCCAGGAACTCGTCGAGCACGGCGTTGCGGAAGTCGGCGTCGAGGTAGGTGCCGGCGCTGAGGTAGCGGGTGGAGCCGCTGCGCTGCAGACGGCGCTGTGCCGACGTCGGTGGCAGGTCCAGTGGCCTGTCGGACGTGTCTGCCGCCCCGCTCACTCCAGTAGCCCCCGATGCTCCTTTAACAGCCAAACGGAGCATACCAAGCCGACCCACCCGTCCTTCGGGTGATCGCACCGGACCACGCGCACCGAAAGGGCCATAAGCCGCAATCGGTTCTAATCTGGTAGTCACCGGGTTTGGACCGTCCAGGGCCCGGTCTTGTCGTGATCTACGACGGGAGCTGGCTGTGAAGTCGAAAAACGTTGCTCGTCGGGCCGTCGCACGTCTCCTCGGCGCGGCCGTCCTCTCCGCCGCCCTCATCGGCGTCGCCCCCGCAGGCGCCCAAGCGGCCACCCCCACCCAGGCCGCCCTTTCCACGCAGGCGCTGCAAACGTCCTCTGTTGTTGCCGTTGCCCAGCCCACGCTGAAACGCGGCGACTCCGGACCGGCCGTGCGCACCCTGCAGAAGAAGCTGAACGCGCTGGGCTACTGGACAGGTGGCACGGCTGACGGGCAGTTCGGCGGCAACACCGAGCAGGCCGTGCTCGCCCTGAAGAAGGTCGCGCGCCTACCCCGCGACGGAATCGCCGGGCCCAAGGTCTGGCGCGCCCTGGCCGACGGGGTGCGCCCCAAGGCCCGCAGTTCGCGGGGGCACGTGATCGAGGTGGACAAGAAACGCCAGGTTCTGAAGATCGTCGACGACGGCCGGGTCCGGTTCACGCTGAATACCTCCACCGGAAGTGGCCAGCAGTACAGCAGCCAGGGCACGACCCGCGTGGCCAGCACCCCCAGTGGGCGTTACCGGGTGTACCGCCAGATCGACGGCGTCCGTCATGCCCCGCTGGGAGTGCTGTACCGACCGAAGTACTTCAACGGCGGGATCGCCGTGCACGGCGCCGACAGCGTGCCGGCCTACCCCGCCTCGCACGGCTGCGTGCGGGTGAGCAACGCGGCTGCCGACTGGATCTGGAACACCGGCAAGATGCCGATCGGAACGCGGGTGCGGGTGTACTGACGGCCGTGCCCTCCGAGGAGCCGGAGGGCACGGCCACCTAGGTCAGGGCGTGGTCCAGGACTGCGAGGCCAGGCCGTTGCAGTCGTAGATCTGCAGCTTGGTGCCGTTGGCGGTGTTGCCCTGGGGGATGTCCAGGCAGCGTCCGGACTGGGGGTTACGCAGGGCGTTGGCGGTGTGCTTCTGCCACTGCTGGGCGCCGGAGCCGTTGCACTCCCAGATCTGGACCTTGGTGAAGTTGGCGGTGCCCTGGGCGTCCACGTCCAGGCACTTGCCGAAGGCTCGGATCGAGCCGTCGCTCTCCATCGACCAGCGCTGCCCGGTGGCCGTGCCGCAGGTGTAGAGCTGCGCGGCGCGGCCGTTGTCGGCGGTGTTGGTGTCTACGTCCAGGCACTTACCGTCGGTGGTGCGGATCGTGCCGGTGGGCCCGGGGATCCGGCCGGTGCCGAAGCGCACCTCGCACTGGTTGTTCTGCCCGCGCCAGGTAGCGGCGAAGTGGGTGTAGGTCGTCCCGTCCTCACGGGGGATGGCGGGGGTGGAGTAGCCCGGGCAGGAGGGGACGCCGGTGGCGTAGCCCCCGGTGGGGTTGACGGTGACGGGGGTGGCGGCCTCGGTCCAGGCGCCGGCGCCGAGGTTGCGGTTGACGAACAGCACCGTGCCCGACTCGGCCAGTACGGCCTTGTTGCCCGTAGGCCCGGCCACCACGCGCTGGCCGGACAGCAGCAGGGTGCCGTTCGGGCCACCGCCGGAGGTCCAGGAGATGTAGGGCGTGTGCAGCAGTTCCCGGTCGTCCGAGGTGCGCACCAGGGTGCCCGCGCTGCCGGGGGCACCCCAGTTCAGCCCGTCCGCGCTGGTCTTCACGTAGACCTCGCAGGCGTGGTCGGCGTTGGTGGCGTCGCGGCACATCTCGTAGGACATGATGAAGTCGCCGTTGGGGAGCTCGGCGAACGTCTGCATGCCGGGCCGGGCGAGGTTGTCACCGGGGAAGCTGACGTCGGCGGTGAACGCCGAGCCCCAGCTCGCCCCGCCGTTGGTGGAGGTGTAGTGCCCGATCACCTGGTTGTTGGTGGGGGAGCCGGCCGGGCGCTCGTCGGAGATGAAGCAGACCAGCGAGTTGTTGTCGGCCACCAGGAAGGCCGGTTCCCAGATTCCGTGGCCCCAGCTGTTGGGCTGGCCGCTGGTCTGCGTGCAGTTGGACAGGTAGCTCCAGCTGGCGCCGCCGTTGGTGCTGCGGAAGACCTCGACCTTCTGCTGCGTGTAGTTGCCCACCTGCCAGGCCGTTCCGGCGGCCAGGATGTCGCCGGCGTTCAGCCCGGTGATGTTACGGGGCACCTCGAACAGGGTGGGGGCCTCGATGTCCCAGCCTGGGGTGTTGGAGGTGACGGTGGAGATCTGGCTCCAGGAGCTGCCGCCGTTGGTGCTGCGGTAGATCGGCAGATCGCCCCGGCTGTTGTGCCCGCCCCGGGCGAAGGTGGCCAGCATGGTCTGGTTGGCCGAGCCGTCGTGGTTGAGGCGGATGGCCCGGGGGTAGCCGGCGGTGCCATTGGGGTAGGTGGACAGGTTCGGGGAGTAGAGCACCTGCCCGGGGATGGCCGCGGCGGCGGGGGTTGCTGCGAGTACCCCTAATGCCGCGGTCAGCAGAAGCAGGGGAGCGGCCAGGGCCGCGAGCGATCGTTTCCAGTGACGCCAGTGCAGCGACCGTCCTTGGTAGCGCATGGTTTCGTCCTCCGGTTTGTTGAACTTACGGAATTACTCGGTTGGTGCGGCCGGTGGGGTGACGCGGGCGCCGCGCCGGTTGGGAGCCTCGATCGGCCCGGCGTCCACGAATGTCTTGGCCCGTACCAGGCCCTCGTCGTCCAAGAGCCAGATCCACAAGCGTTTGGACGAGGTGGGCCTGGGAGGCGCGATCACGAGAGTTGCGCTGTCGGAGAGTTGGAAGGGGTGGGCGGTGACCGGTGCGCTGGTGGTGTCGGGGGTGGGCAGGGGGAGGTCTGCCGGGTGCCCGGCCGGGGCCCAGCCGGCCTGGAGGCGGCCGGTCAGAGCGGATCCGCCGTGGTGCGAGACGTGCACGTCCAACTTGAGTTCCGCCTCGGGCACCGGGATGTCGGCGCCGGCGGCGGCCGGGACCAGGTCGACCACCAGCACGGTGTCGGTGTTGACGTCTCGGGGGTCCAGACCGCCCAGGTCCTTGCCGGTGCGGTGGTAGTCGAGCAGCCCGGCCATCTCGTGCTCGATGTCGGTCAGTTCGGTGTACACGTAGCCGGCGAACCGGTCGTGCCGGCGCAGTTCCTGGGTCTGCCAGCGCAGGTGCCAGGCCCGCTCCAGACTGGTGAAGCCCGCCCCGTACTCGCTGTTCAGGATCGGGACGCCCTGACGGGGGTGAGAGTCGTTGGCGTACAGCGACTTGTCCACCACGAAGTCGGCGCCCAGCCGCACCGGGAAGTCCTCGCGAGTGCCGGAGGCCAGGTCGGCGAGGTTGCGTGCCCAGGCGGCCGGGTCCTCGTCGTAGTAGTGCCAGTCGAGCAGGTCGGTGATCACGTGGGCCCAGCCGGAGTTGTCCACGATCGGGCGGGACTCGTCCAGGCCCCTGAGCTTCTCGTAGGCGGTGCGGGCGGCCCGGGCCCGTTCCGGACTGCCTGGGATGTCCCAGTCCAGGCCCCATTCCTCGTTGTACAGGCCCCAGATGACGATGCACGGGTGGTTCCCGTCGCGCCAGACCATCTCTGGCAACTGGTCCTCGAACGCCTGGGCTGCTGCCGGGCTGAAGCGGCTGGCGGCCGGGGGTTCGGCCCAGACCAGCACGCCCAGCTGGTCGGCGTGGTGCAGCCAGCGCGGGTCTTCCAGCTTGATGTGCTTGCGCACCAGGTTGTAGCCGTTGTCGCGGGCGATCTGCAGGTCGTGCCGCAGGGCCTGGTCGTCGGGGGCGGTCAGGCCGGTGCCGGGCCAGTAGCCCTGGTCGAGCACTCCGCGCAGGTAGAGCCGGGAACCGTTGAGCCACAGCTCTTCCCCGCGTACCTCGATGCGCCGCAGGCCACCGGTGAGCGTGACCACGTCTGGCGATCCGGCCGCGTCGGTGACCAGCTCGATCCGGTAGAGGTGGGGATCGTCCGGTGACCACAGGCGGGGGTGAGTGATCAGCAGCCGCCCACTGAAGCGTCCATTGTTGTCGGTGGTCAGCTCAACGCTCTCACGCAGCCGCGAACCGGCCACCACCCGGGCGGTGACCCGGGTTCCGGCCGGGTGATCACCGGCCAGTTCGCCGCTGAGACCGAAACCGTCGAGCTGGTCGCCGTCCAGGGCGGCGTGAGCCAGATACGTACGGCCGCGCACCTCCAGCCAGACGCTCTGCCAGATGCCGGAGGTGGGGGTGAAGCAGACCCCGTCGTAGTCGGTGCGGGGAATGGAACGCTGCTTGCCGTGCGGGATCTGGCGCTTGTCGGCCGGGGCGTGGACGCGAACCTCCAGCCGGGCCTCACCGCCGGCCGGTACGAGGTCGGTCACGTCGACCTCGAACGGCGTGTACCCACCGACGTGATGGGCGATCTGGACGCCGTCGAGCAGCACGTGGGCCTCGTGGTGCACGGCGCCGAAGCACAGAACGACCCGGTTCCCGGCCCAGGCGGCGGGTACTGAGATGGAACGACGGTAGGCGGCCCGTTCCAGCCAGGTGCGGCCCACACCGGAGGCGCTGGTCTCCCAGGCGAACGGCACCGTCACCGGGACCACAGCGTCCTCGGTCGCCAGCTCCCACAAGCCGTTCAACGACGTCCATTGCTGGGACCGGTCGAAATCGGGTCGTGGGTATTCGGGGCGGGGAAGCGCCGGGGTGGTTGCGATGCCGTCGAACTCGACGTCGGGCAGGGAGGTCATGACACGGCCTCTCGAGGGGGTGGATGGGAAAGTCAGCCTTTGACGCTGCCGGCCAGGATGCCGTTGACGAAATGCCGCTGCAGGGCGATGAAGATGACCACCAGGGGCAGCATGGCGATCGAGGCGGCGGCCAGCAGTTCGCCGGTGACGGTGGCGTAGTCGGCGCCGATCCGGTTGCCGGTGATGTTCTGCGCCAGTGTGGAGAGCACCACCTGGAGCGTGGCCATGCGCTCGCTGTTGGCCACCACGACCGGCCAGACGAAGTCGTTGTAGATGTTCATCACGGTGAGCACCCCCAGGCCGGCCAGCGCCGGGCGGATCAGCGGCATCACCACCCGGGTGAAGATGCCCAGCTCGCCGCAGCCGTCGATGCGGGCGGCGTCGAGCAGCTCGTCCGGGATGTCGGCGATCACCTGGCGCATCCAGAAGATGGCGAAGGCGTCGACCGCGCCGGGCAGGATCAGCGCCTGGTAGGTGTTGACCCAGCCCAGTTCCTTCATCTGCAGCAGCAGCGGGATGATCAGGACGATGGTGGGCAGCATCAGGGTCACCAGGACCGCGCCGAACAGCAGGTTCTTGCCCACGAAGCGGTACTTGGCGAAGCCGAAGGCGGCCAGCGGGGCCAGCAGCAGGGTCAGGGTGCCCTTGCTGAGCAGCACCACCGCGGTGTTGGCGAAACCGCTGAGCAGCGGCACGTCGTCGAACATCCGGCGGAAGTTGTCCAGGGTCAGGGCCGACAGGTCCAGGCCGAGCGGGTCGGCCACGATCTGCGCGGGAGGCTTGAACGCCGAGACCACGGCCCACAGCACCGGGGCCAGCGAGAGCACCAGCACGATGCCGAGAAAGGTGTGGGCGCCGACGGCGGCGGCTCGTTCACGGGTGTGTTTCATGATCAGTCCTCGGTGCGCAGCAGTCGCACGAACAGCAGGGACAGCGCCATCACCACGACGACCAGCAGGAAGGAGTTGGCGGCGCCGGTGCCGAGGTCGGCCTGGTTGATGTGCTTGTACAGCTCGAAACCGGACGTGGTGGTGGAGTTGTACGGCCCGCCGTCGGTGACCACGAACGGTTCGGCGAACATCTGGAACACGGCCAGGGTCTGCATGATCGCGGCGAACGCCAGGGTGCGGCGGATCAGCGGAACGGTGATCGACCACAGCCGGCGCACGGTGCCGGCGCCGTCGAGTTCGGCGGCCTCGTACAGCGAGTGGTCCAGGCTCTGCAGCCCGGACAGCAGGATCACCACGATGAAACCGGTGGTCTTCCAGATGAACAGCAGGGCCAGCGTGGGCTTGGCCCAGGTGGTGGTGGTCAGCCAGCCCACGTCGGGCAGGCCGGCCAGCGACAGGATCCGGTTGATCGCGCCGTAGTTCTGGTCGAACAGCACCACCCAGATCTGCGCCACCGCCACCAGCGGGGTCACGAACGGGACCAGGAACGAGACCCGGTACAGGCCGCGCAGGCGCAGTTTCGCGTTGTTCAGGCAGACCGCGACCAGCAGGGCCAGGGCGATCTGGGCGGGCACGACGAGCAGCCACAGCACGGCCGAGTTGCCCAGTGAGGCCCAGAACGCCTCGCTGCCCAGCAGATAGGTGTAGTTGCCCCAGCCGACCCACTGCGCCGAGCCCGAACCCCGCCAGTCGGTGAAGCTCAGGCGCAGCGTGAAGAGCATCGGGTACGCGCTGAAGGCGGCGAACAGGGCGATGAACGGCGCGACGAAGACGTAGGGGGCCAGACGGCGGCGCAGCCGGGCCGTGCCGCCCCGGGGCACCGGTGGTGGCGGTTGCGCCGGGGCGGCGCGGGTGAGTGGGGCCAGTGACACGGGATCTCAGCTCCGGTCCACGAGATTCTTCTGGATGTTCTGGGCGGCCTGCTTCACGACCTGCTCGGGCGAGAGGTCGCCGTCGAGCATGCGCTGCACGTCGTTGCCCAGGTAGTCGACGGCACCGGCCCACCACGCGGGAATCGGTGCCCCGGCCGGGATCTGGGCGCCGGCCTCGGTCGCGGTGGCCCACAGGTCCTGGTCGCCCAGGGCCTCGACCGGCTCGAACAGCGGCTTGGCCGGGTCGGCGGCGGGCCGGTAGCTGGGGATGGAGGTGTTCAGGCCCTGCGGGTAGACCTCGCTGGGGCCCCAGACCGCGCTGTAGCCGGCCTCGTCGAACATCAGGAACTCGTAGAACAGCCAGGCCAGCCCGGAGTTCTGGCCGGCCTTGGGCAGCACGAACGACGAGCCGCCCATCGCGCCGCTGCGAGCGCCCCCGGCCTCCCAGGCGGGCAGCGGCATGGCCCGCCAGTCGCCGGAGGTCTTGGGCAGCTGCTGCTGCGGGGCGAAGGAGAACCAGATCGCCCACGGGTAGAACACCTGGTCGCCGGACTCCAGGGCGCCCACGTCGCCGGGGGTGAGGTACTCGGCGCGGGTGCCCAGCTTCTCCTTGCTGACGGTGTCGAGCCAGGTCAGGATCTGCCGGTACTCGGGGGAGTCGAGCCGGAGCTTGCCGTCGGGGCCGGCCAGTGAGGTGCCGAGCTGGTTGGCGTACATCTCCAGCTGCAGCTGGCCGAGGAAGGCGCTCTGCTCCAGGTGGATCGGCCCGGAGCCGGGCCTGAACTCCTGGTAGGTGCGGGCGGCGGCGAGCAGGTCGTCGTACGTCTCGATCGACTCCGGGTCGATTCCGGCCGCGGCGAGCGCCTTCTCGTTGTAGAAGAGCAGGCCCGGGTCGAGGTCGAACGGCACCCCGTAGATGCCGCCGTCCAGGGAGTTGACCGCCACCTTCTGCGCGGCGATGTCCTGGGTGTAGGGCTGCAGCAGGTCTTTCAGGTCCCAGAGGTAGTCGGCGAAGCCGCCCACCTTGGCGTCGTCGAGGAACACCCCGTCGGGCACGTCGGTGCCGGTGATCAGGGTGTTCTGCAGCTTGGCGTCGATGTCGACGGCCTCGTGCCGGACAGTGACGTTCGGGTACTTGGCGTTGAACATGGCGATGGCGGCCTCGAAGACCTTGAACAGGTCGCCCGAGCGGTCCCAGATCACGATCTCGCCGGAGGGGTCGCCGGTGGGGGCCTTGAGCCGCTCGCCGCCGGTTGCGGTCTCGCCGGGGGACTCCTCGGTGATGGACGGCCCGCAGGCGGCCAGGGTGCCGGCCAGGGCGGCCACCAGCAGCCCGTTCATCTGCCGCCGGGTCAGGCCGCCGGGGCGGGGTACTGCGGACATGAGCACTCCCTTGTGCATGACGTTCGTGGTTTGCCTACGTGTGCAAAGTAGGGGGTGTTTGCACACGTAGGCAAGACCTAGACTGGAGGCCGGTGGAAGCGGACTCGAGGAGGATGCCGGTGGCGGCGACGTTGCGGGACGTGGCCCGGCACGCGCAGGTCTCCCTGCGCACCGTCAACAACGTCGTCAGCGGGTACCAGCACGTCAGCGAGGCGATGCGCAGCAAGGTGATGGCCGCGATGGAGGAGCTGGACTACCGGCCCAACCCGATCGCCCGCACCCTGCGCACCGGCCGCACCGGCGTCCTCGCCCTGGTGGTCCCCGAGATCGACGTGCCGTTCTTCGCCGAGCTGGCCCGTGAGGTCATCCACGCTGCGGCCGGCATCGGCTACCGGGTGATCGTCGACCAGACCGGGCACGACCACGAGCGCGAACGGCAGCTGCTCACCGGGGCCGACCGCACCATGCTCTTCGACGGCCTGCTGTTCAGCCCGCTGGTCACCCCGGCCGAGCTGCAGGAGATGCAGGAGGCCCCGAGCGTGCCGCTGGTGCTGCTGGGCGAGCACGACTTCGACGGCCGCTACGACCATGTGGCGATCGACAACGAGCAGGCCGCGCACGACGCGGTCAGCCACCTGATCTCGGTGGGGCGCAGGCGGATCGCGGCGATCGGCACCCAGCCGCACGAGGAGTACGCCACCCCGCAGCAGCGCACCGCGGGCTTCCGGCGGGCACTGGGCGAGGCGGGCCTGCCGCTGCAGCCGGAATACGTGCGCGCGGCCCCGCACTATCGGCGGGCGGCCGGTTACGAGGCGGCGTGCGACCTGCTGGCCCTGCCCCAGCCGCCCGACGCCATCTTCTGTTACGCGGATCTGCTGGCCATGGGCGCGATCCGGGCGGTGTTCGACGCCGGGCTGAGCGTGCCCGAAGACGTGGCCGTGGTGGGCATCGACGACATCGAGGAGGGGCGCTACTCCCGGCCCACCCTCAGCACGGTCTCGCTCGACACCCCGCACATCGCCCGCCAGGCCGTGCAGCGACTGGCCGCCCGGATCGACGATCCGGCCCAGCCCGCAGTGCAGATCACCGCCCCGCACCGGGTTCTGCCGCGCGAGAGCACCCGGCCGGCCGGGTAACCGGGCCCCCGTCGCCCTTCCTCACCAGATCAGTTAGGTTAACGGTCTGGTCGGTGTCACGGAGGACTTCGGAGGCGACATGGAACCCGCACGGCTGAGCGAGGGCGAGGCCCTCGGCGTGCTCGACGGCCTGCTGCCGGAGCTGGCCGAGGAGGCCTCGCGGCGCGATTCCGAGCGGGTGCTGCCGCACGCGGAGATCAGGAAGCTTTCGGACGCCGGGCTGTTCGCCTTGTCGGTGCCCGACCGGTTCGGGGGAGCGGACGTCTCGGTCGAGACCCTGACCGAGGTGTTCCGGCGGCTGTCCGCCGTCGATCCCAGCATCGGGCAGATCCCGCAGAGTCACTACGTCTTCCTCGAGGCACTGCGCCTACAGGGGACGCCCGCGCAACAGGCTCGCTTCTTCGGCGAGGTCGTGCGCGGGGCCCGGTACGCGAACGCCCAGACCGAGCGGGGCGGGCGTACGATCACCGAAGACGCCACCACGCTCACCCCCGACGGGCCGGGGCAGTACCGGCTGCAGGGGCAGAAGTTCTACGCCACCGGTTCGCTCTTCGCCGACCGGCTGCTGGTGCGGGCCGTCCTGCCGGAAAGGCCGGAGGGGCCGGTGGCCAAGGCCATCGCCTTCGTGCCGGCCGACGCACCCGGGGTCACGATCGAGGACGACTGGAACGCGATGGGCCAGCGCACCACCGGCAGCGGCACCGTGCGCCTGGAGAACGTGCTGGTCCCTGAGGACGACGTGGTCCCGTTCACCCCCATCTTCGATCAGCCCACCTACTACGGAGCTTTCGCCCAGCTGCTGCACGCCGCGATCGACGCCGGGGTGGCCCGGGGAGCGTTGAACGAGGCCAAACAGCAGGTGGCCAAGGCCCGCCCGTGGTTCGAGGCGGGCGGCGAGCGCGCGGTCGACGACCCGCTGCTGGTGCAGACGGCCGGGGAGGCCGAGATCACCGTGCGCGGCGCGGAGGCCCTGCTGAAGCAGGCCGCCGAACTGGTGGGCGTGGCCCGCAGTGCTCCGGACGCCGCCAACACGGCCGAGGCCTCGGTGGCCACCGCCGTGGCGAAGGTGACGGCCGCGCGGGCGGCGGTGGAGGCGTCTTCGGTCCTGTTCGAACTGGGCGGCACCCGCTCGGCGCTGAACTCGCTGAACCTGAGCCGGTTCTGGCGGGACGGCCGCACCCACAGTCTGCACGACCCGGTGCGCTGGAAGGTTCAGCACATCGGCCGCTGGCTACTGGACGACGTCGCGCCGCCCCGGCACGGCCAGATCTGAGGACAGTTCATGTCACTGAAGTTTCACTGGTTCCTGCCCACCTACGGCGACTCGCGGTTCATCGTCGGCGGCGGGCACGGCCTGCCCGCGGGCACGGCCTCGGGTGACCGGCGGGCCAGCATCGGCTACCTCAGCTCGATCACCCGGGCCGCCGAGGAGTTCGGCTTCACCGGCGCGCTCACCCCGGCCGGGGCCTGGTGCGAGGACGCCTGGCTGACCACCGCGATGCTGAGCCGGGAATCGGAACGGCTGAAGTTCCTGATCGCCTTCCGGCCCGGCCTGATCAGCCCCACCCTGGCCGCCCAGATGTCCGCCACCTTCGAGGCGCACGCCCCGGGCCGGCTGCTGCTGAACGTGGTCACCGGGGGAGAGGCGCACGAACAGCGGGCCTACGGCGACTTCCTGTCCAAAGAAGAGCGGTACGAGCGGTGTGACGAGTTCCTCACCATCATCCGCGGACTCTGGCGCGGTGAGAAGGTCACCCACACCGGCAAACACATCCAGGTCGAGCAGGCCACCATCCCGTCGGTGCCCGCGGTGACCCCGGCCCTGTACTTCGGGGGCTCCTCGCCGGCCGCCGGACCGGTCGCCGCCGAGCACGCCGACGTCTACCTGACCTGGGGCGAGCCGCCCGCGAAGGTGGCCGAGAAGATCGCCTGGATCCGCAAACTCGCCGCCGAACGCGGCCGGGAGATCAAGTTCGGCATCCGGCTGCACGTGATCACCCGCGACGACGCCGACGAGGCCTGGGCCCGCGCCCGTCAGCTGACCGACGCGCTGGGCGAGGACGTGGTGGCGGCCGCGCAGAAGGGCCTGGCCCGCAGCGAGTCCACCGGCCAGGCGCGGATGCTCGAGCTGCACGAGGCCGCCCGGCGTAACGGCGGCTGGCGCGACCCGCACGCGCTGGAGGTGGCTCCCAACCTGTGGGCAGGCGTCGGCCTGGTGCGGGGTGGGGCCGGGACGGCGCTGGTCGGCAGCCACGCCGAGGTCGCCGACCGGATCGCCGAGTACGCCGAGCTGGGCATCGACGAGTTCGTGCTCTCCGGCTACCCGCACCTGGAGGAGCTGTACTGGTTCGGTGAGGGCGTGCTGCCCGAGCTCACCCGGCGCGGGCTCTTCCAGACCCCCACCGCCCAGGCCACCGGGCACGTACCGTTCCTGCCCGCCCAGCCCTGAGACCGATACGGCGACCGATGCGCGCGGGCAGGTTCTGCCGGACGATCGCGGCATGATCTTCGCCGTGCTGGAGGACCTGGCCCGTGTCACCGCGGACACCGCCGACGAGCAGCTGAAACTGCCCACCCCGAGCGGCGACTTCACCGTGGCCGACGTCAGACGGCACCTGACCGGCGGACTCACCTACTTCGAGGCCGCTTTCCGGGATCCGGACGCCGACGACCGGGGGGAGGACCCGCACGCCTACACCGGGCCCGACAACCTGCCGGCGGTGATCCCGCAACTGTCCGTCACCCTGCGCTCCGCGCTGGAGAACGGGATGGGCGGGCGCGAGGTGAAGGTGCTGGAACTGGGCGGCGTCTTCCCGGGTGCCATGGTCGTGGACCTGCTGCTGATCGAGGCCTTCACCCACGGCTGGGACCTGGCCCGGGCCCTCGATCGGCCCTGGGAGCCCGACCCTGCGATCAGCGAGCACACGCTCGCGGTGTTCCAGAACGTGATCCGCCCGGAGTTCCGCGGTCCGGGAATGGCCTTCGCGGAGGAGTTCCCGGTCGGCCCGCAGGCCTCTGCGGTGGAGCGGGCGGTGGCGTTCGCGGGTCGTGACCCGTACTGGGAACCACGGGTTCAGGGCTGACGGCAACTGGCTCCCGAGTCACCGTGATGGTGACTGGGAGCCAGTTGTCGTCAGACCAGGTCAGATCAGGTCAGATCCAGGTCGGATCAGTCGACCCACCACTTGCCGCACTTGGTCACGCCGCTCATCTCGGCGCAGGCGCGGGCGGCGTAGTTGGAGTTGTAGACCGAGTCGGTGCGATTCGGCCACGAGCCGCACATCTTCCAGCCGTCCCGCTTGGCCTCGGCGTCCGACTTGATGCCCTTGAAGTTCGGGAACGAGCGGAAGCTACGGTCCACCCACACCCGGTCGCCCGACTGCCGGCCGGACTTGATCTCGGCCCGGCTGAAACGGTCGAAGAGACGCTCGTTCTGCAGTTCCACCACGCGACCCGCATAGGTGAAAGAGGCCCCGGAGTCGACCCGGCGGAACTGCCCGGCGACGGTGTGCTCGTCGCAGTCCGACTGCGCGGCCTGCGCCGACGTGGTGCCGAAGGCCATCAGCGCAGTGGCCGCCAGCACGATGGCCAGCGCGGACAGAGCCAGCCTGCGAATACCCAGAATGTTCTTCATGTTTCCCCTCCAGAACGCCCGACCGCACCCAGACCAGGGATGGGTGTCCGGTGACGGGCCAACGATCCGGTTCCCCCCGGATCTGGTCGGGAACGTTACCAGCGGGTTTCGGCACCGGAAAGGCTTACGCCCGACCGTGCCCAGATGGTAAGGGGGCTGTGGTTCAGGCCCTGGCTGCGGTGAGTAGTTTCTCGGTGACTTGAGCAAGGCGTGCGCGGTATTCGGGGGTGAGGGCCTCGGGAATGCTGGGCTGGGCCTCGTTCTCGCTGTGGAAGTACTTCCCGCTGACCCCGGCCAGGGCCGGGTCGTCGACCAGGCGGCGGGTGGCGTGCAGCCCTTTCTCCAGTGACTCCTGGGCGTCCACCCCGGACGCCTCCACCATGCGGGTGGGCATGAAAGTGGCCGGGTGCAGGCTGTTCACGGTGATCCCGGTGCCGTCCAGCTTCTCGGCCAGGCTCGCGCTCCAGCTGATCAGGGCGAGCTTGGACCGACTGTAGGCGCTCGGCTCGGTGAAATCCTTCTCGTGGTCGGGGTCTTCGAAGTCGAAGGCGGCCTGGCCCACGGAGGCGACGTTGACGATGCGTGAGGGAGCCGCCGCCCGCAGGAGCGGCAGCAGTTCCCGGGTCAGGAGCACCGGGGCCAGGTAGTTCACCGCCAGTCGCAACTCCAGGCCGTCCTTGGACAGCTGGCGGTCGGTGCCGGTGACGTGGAAGCCGATGCCGGCGTTGTTGACCAGCACGTCGAGCCGGTCATGACGTTTGGCGACCTCGGCGGCCAGGTCTCTGGTCGCGGCCAGGGACGTCAGGTCGGCCTGATAGGTCTCGCCGCCGGTGGCGGAGGCGACCTCGCCCAGCCGGTCGTGGTCGCGGCCGTGCAGGAGGAGCTGGTGCCCAGCACCGGCCAGGTCCTCGGCCAGGGCCCGGCCCAGCCCGCTGGTTGCTCCGGTGATCAGGATCGTGGCCATCTTCGGCTGCCTTCCGTCGGCTTCGGGGTGGTGGCCACGACGCTATCAACACCTGTTGAGAAAACTCAACAGGTGTTTAGACGGGGTCGGCCCTAGGATCGAGGTAATGAGCAGGGAAAGGAATCACCGTGGCCGCACGCGCTGACGAGGCCGGAGGGGGCCGGGCCTGGTCGCGTCCGGCCAGCCGGGGTGACCTGCGGCTGGAGGCCCTCCTGCGGGCGGCCGAGGAACTGCTCGAGGAGAAGCCGTTCTCCGAGGTCTCGGTGGGGGAGATCGCCGGCCGTGCGGGCATCTCCCGCCCCACCTTCTACTTCTACTTCGACACCAAGCACGCCCTGCTGGCCGCCGTGCTGGAGCGGGTCACGCAGGACAAGCTGCAGCTCGCGCTGCGCGGCCTGGCGCCCGAGGCCCCGGACGACGACCCGGCGCGCACGTTCCGCGAGAGCTACCACGAGATCCTGCGACTGTGGCGGGAGCACGCCGCGGTGGTTCTGGCCGCGTCCGACGCGATGCGCTCGGACCCGGTGCTGGAGCGGGTCTACGCCGACATGAACGAGGCCTTCGTGGTCTCGGCCACCGCCTGGATCGAACGCGAGCGGGCCACCGGCCGGGCCCCGGCCGGGGTGGACGCCCGCACGCTGGCCACCACCCTGGTCTGGATGAGCGAGCGCAACCTGTACTCGATCCTGCTCGGGCCCCAGGACGAGGCGCAGGAGGAACTGCGGATCGAGGCGCTCGCGCAGGTCTGGATCCGCAGTACCTACGGCGCCGACACGCCCCTCGTGCCCTGACGGTGCCCTGAAACCGTCCTGAAACGTAGTGGTGCCCGCCGTCAAGGACGGCGGGCACCACTACCGGATCGAAGGGTCAGCTCTGGCCACCGCCGGGCTGGACCACCCCGTTCACCGTGAGCTTGTAGGGCGCGTACTGCTGGCCCTGCTCGGTCGGCTCGTCGTAGGCCACCACGGCCACCACCTGCTCGGCCTTACGCAGTTCGCGTACCTCCGGGCTGCGGCGGCCCAGGTCGATGCCGGACTGCCCGTCGAAGGTGATCTGGGCGGCCCGTTCCTTACGGGCGTCCAGGCCGATCAGCCGCACGTTCCAGTTGGCCACCGCCACCGGGGCGATCTCGGTGGGGGAGTCGAACGGCTCCAGGCTGGAACCGTCGCTGAGCTTCGTGCTTCCCACGGTCAGGTCGTCGATGAGCAGGCCGCCCTCGTTGACCCCAGCGTCGCTGACGTAGCGGATGCTGACCAGGATCTCCTGGCCGGCATAGGCCGACAGGTCGTACTCGTGGGCCTCGAAACCGCTCGTGGTGCCGTTGAGGGCGGGGCCGAACGGGCCGTCGACCGTCTTGTCACCGGGAAGCGGTGTGCTGTAGGTCTTCCCGCCGTCGGTCGAGACGCTCACGTAGGCGTAGTCGTAACCGGCCTCGGCCCCGTACTTGGCCAGGAAGCGCAGCTTCGGATCGGTGGTGGGCACACTCGCCTCGGTGACCAGGGCGGCGTCGGTGTTGTTCTGGTTGCCGGAGAACAGCACCGGGTTGCCCGGCCGGTCCGGATCGTTGCTGACCACCGTCCAGGCCAGCGGCAGCGGCGGCAGGGTCTTGGCGCCGGCGAAGGTCAGCGTGTCGATGTCCTTGCCGCGGATCGGCTTTCCGTCCTTCATGACCGGCACGTAGTCGGCCCCGTTGGGGGCCGCGCCCGGGTCGAGGTACGACTGCGGGTTCGCCAGGTTGATCGAGGAGTTCAGGCTCTTGCTGGTCACCGCGCTCTTGTCGGCCCCGGTCAGCTTCGACTTCTTGGACGAGTCGAGGAAGGCGTCGAGCACGTTCGAGGACTGGAAGTCGTGCAGCACGTCGTACACGTCCTGCTTGACGCCCTCGTTCTTGAGCTGGGCCGCGACCCCGGCCAGGCCCTGGTGCTCGCCGTCGCGGTGCAGGCCGGAGATGAAGTCCTGGCCGTAGCGGTCGTAGAGGAACAGCAGGAACGCGTACGCGTGGCCGTAGTCGGCCAGCACCGCGTTCGGGTTGTCGCTGTCCTCACCCCACAGGGTCAGGGAGTTCTGCGCGCCGCCGCTGTCGCGCGGGTTGCGGTTGTACGGCGTCTCCACCGTGGAGTAGCCCTGGTAGGAGATCAGGTGGTTGTCGAAGCCGGGCTCGAAAACGGTTGCGGTGGTGTTCGAGTAGCCGACCAGCGAGATGGCGAAGTCCGACAGGCCCTCGTTGACCCACGTCGACTCGCTCAGGTCGGTGTAGTACTGCAGCAGGTGCTGCCACTCGTGCGCGAAAACGCCTTCGTACAACCACGGACGAGCGGGGCGGCTCGTGCACAGGTCGCTGGTGGCCGCGTCGGCCGGGTTCGCGGTGGTGCGATGCGCCCAGTCGAACGCATCGATCGTCATCACGTTCCGGTCGAAGAGCTCGTTCAGGGACGCGGAGAAGAAACCGGCGGTGTAGGTGGGTACCGCGGGGAAGTCGAAGAAGTTCTCGTCGCGCACGTTGTCGACCAGCGTGACGGTCTTCCCACCTCCGCCGCCGTACTCGCCGCCGTTGCCGTTCGCGTCCGGGCCCAGCAGGGCGTTGCTGCCGTCGCGGTCGGGCGGGGTGCTGAAGGCCGCGGTCTCCTTCGGGTACATGTTGGTGTCGAACTGGGTGATCAGCCCGGCCACCTGCGCGTCGGTGACCGTGGTGCTGCCCGGCACGGCGTTGCGGCAGTCGCCCTGAGGGAAGGCGATGTCGTTGGCGACCCACACCTCGATGTGATCGCCCACCCCGCGCAGGGTGTAGTCCTTGCGGTAGTAGACGCCGTTCTTGTCGTCCAGGGCCAGCCACTGCCGCACCGTGCCCACCCCGGGGGTGGTACCGGCCTGCGCCTTCGACTGGGCTTTCCGCTGCGTCCGGGGGCGGTCCGGTACCTCGACCTTCTCACCCTCGACCAGTTGCGGGTCGCGGACGCCCATGGTGATGTCCGAGGCGATCCCGGCCCGCTCGGGTTCGGGGGCGGCGGAGCTGGGGGCCGCGGACGGCACCAGAGCGGCGAGCGGGACAGCGAGGGCGAGGGCGACAGGCGCAGCCAGTCGTTTCCGGACCATCTGATCTCCTCGGAGGTTTGGGTGCGACCTCCGAAAGAGTGGGCCGTTCGGTCCGGCCGGGGTCCGGCTTTGGATCAAACTCAGTCGTTCAGATGACCGGGTCGGTGTTACTGCTGGGCCGGTTCTGGCTGTAGGGCCGTTTCGCCGGACTTGCGCTGGGCGTGGCCGGGTTTGAGCAGGACGAGCTGGTGTTCCGCGTGGGTGGCGCCGGTCTCGGTGTGCACGAGGGCCGAGACGATCGCTTCGTGGTCCGACTCGGTCCAGCGGTCCCGGTGCTGGCGCTGGAACTCGTCCCACGACGGCACGGTGAACCGCTCGAGGATCAGCTGCGGGTCCGAACCGTCCTGGTACAGCCCCCAGGAGTAGCCGCCGGTGCGGCGCCGGGCCCGTCCCACGGCCCGCATCGACCGCTCGAACGCATCGAGTTCCCCGGTCCGGACCCGGTAGGTCTTGACGATCGTCACCGGCCCGTCGGCCGGCTCGGGATCGAAGACGACGGTGGGAGTGGGCCAGGCCGTCGAGACCCCGCGGGCCAGGCTGCCGGTGGCGGCCAGGAGCGGCAGGAACCGGACGCTCGCGGCCACCAGGGCGAGCAGTGTCGCCGAGACGAGCAGGGCCGGGGTCAGGCCGAGGTGTGAGGCGGCCAGGCCCCAGACGAACGAGCCCAGGGCCTGGGTGCCCATGAACACCAGAAGGTAGACCGACATGCCGCGGGCGCGCACCCAGTGGGCCAGGGAGAGCTGCACCGAGGCGTTGAGGGTGGTGAGTGTTCCGATCCAGGCTGCTCCGGAGATCAGGAGCAGGGGCAGGACCGCCCAGACCGGCAGGACGGCCACCGCCACGACCCCCAGGGCGTAGGCCAGGGCCGACAGCACGAGAATGCCGTTGCGGGAGAACTTCTTGGCCAGGACCGGGTTGAGGGCGACGCCGGCCACCGCCCCGATCCCCACGATGCCCAGCACCAGGCCGTATCCCGAGGCGCCGTAGTGCAGGTGCTGGGAGGAGGCCAGCGGCAGCAGGGCCCACAGGGCTGAGGCGGGGAAGGCGAAAAGGGCCGAGCGCAGCATGATCCGGCGCACGATCGGCGCCGACTGCACGTAGTGCACGCCGGTGACGATGGAGCGTCCGAGGGGTTCCCGGTCGCCGGAGCGGTCTCCGGCGTCGCGGTCCCACCAGGCCAGGGCGCCGATGATCACCGCGAAGCTGAGCGTGTTCACGGCGAAGACGGCCGCCGGGCCGGCCGCCGCGACGAGTACGCCACCGGCGGCCGGGCCCACGGCCCGGGCGGCGTTGACGGTCACGCTGCCCAGGGCCGAGGCGGCCGGAATCTGTTCCTTGGGTACCAGTTCCGGCTGGATCGCCTGCCAGGCCGGGGAGGTCAGGGCCGAGCCGCAGCCGAGCAGGAACGTCATGGCCAGCAAGAGGCCGGGGGTGAGGGTGTCGGTGAACGCCAGGGCGGTCGTCACCCCGGCGGCGACGGCGGTGTACGTGCTGACCGCGATCAGCAACCGCCGCCGGTCGAGCAGGTCGGCCAAGGCCCCCGCGAACAGCGACAGGAACAGCACCGGGAGCAGGCTCGCCGTCTGCACCAGGGCGACGACGGTGGCACTGCTGCGGTGTTCCACCAGGAACCACTGGGCCCCGACGGTCTGCATCCACAGCCCGATGTTCGAGATCAGCTGGGCCACGAACAGCGTGCGGTACACGCGGTTGCGCAGCGGCGCCCAGGCACTGGGCCGGTGTTGCGGGGGCATGGGCCGGTTGCTCGACATGGTTCTCAGCTCAGCGCTTTGACGGCTTCTTCGACGACGGCCACGACCTCGGCCGGCTTGGCCAGCATCACCAGGTGGGGCGCGTCGATCTCGACCACGGTGCGCAGGCCGGCCCGCTGGTAGCCGAAGCGCTCGACGTCCGGGTTGATGGTCTTGTCGGCGCTGCTGACGATGCCCCAGCCCGGCTTGGTCTTCCAGGCCGCGACCGGCGCCGGCTCACCGAACGCGGCGGCGGCCAGCGGGCGCTGCGAGACGGCCAGGACCTCGGCGGTCTCCAGCGGGACACCGGCGGCGAAGACGGCCGGGAACGCCTTGGGCTCGACCGAGACGTCGGTGCCGGGCTCGGCGCCCTCGATCGGGTACGGCGCGTAGACCAGGTGGGCGGCCAGGTCCGAGTCGGGGAAGCGGCCCTGCAGTTCGCCCAGGCTCTCGCCCACTTCGAGGGCGTAGCCGGAGACGTAGACCAGGCCGACGACGTTCTCGGCCACGCCGGCCACCGTGATCACGGCACCGCCGTAGGAGTGGCCGACCAGCAGCACGGGGCCCTCGATCTGCTCGACGAACGAGCGGATGTAGGCCGCGTCGCCGGTCAGGCTGCGGTTGGGCACCGGCGGGGCGAAAACGGTGTGCCCGGCGTCGAGCAGCCGGCGGGTGACCGGGGCCCAGCTGGCCGCGTCGGCGAAGGCGCCGTGGACCAGGACGATGGTCGGGGAGGACGACATGTGCGGTGCTCCTGTTCCAGGTGTTCGGGTGGCTGCTTATTCGGCGATGAAGGCGAGGATGTCCGCGGTGAGGGACTTCTGGTACGCGCCGAAGATGCCGTGCGGGGCGCCCGGGTAGGTCACCAGGCGGCCGTCCTTGACCAGGTCGATGGTCTTCTCGGCGGCGGCCTTGATCGGCACGATCTGGTCGTCGTCGCCGTGCGCGATCATGATCGGGACGGTCAGGGCCTTCAGGTCCTCGGTGAAGTCGGTCTCCGAGAACGCCTTCACGCAGTCGTAGGCGGCGGCCAGGTTGACCAGCATGCCCTGGCGCCAGAAGTCGTCCTTGGCGCCCTGGGAGACGTTCGCGCCGGGGCGGTTGGCGCCGAAGAACGGCTCGGCGAGGTCCTTGTAGAACTGCGAGCGGTCGTTGAGCACGCCGTCGCGGATGTCGTTGAGGGCCTCGATCGGGGTGCCGTAGGGGTTGGTCTCCGACTTCAGCATGATCGGCGGGACGGCGCCGGCGGTGACCACCTTCACCACCCGGCCGGCCGCGTGCTGGGCGGCGTAGCGCACCACTTCGCCACCACCGGTGGAGTGACCCACGACGACCAGGTCGCGCAGGTCGAGCGCCTCGACCAGCTGGGCCAGGTCACTGGCGTAGGTGTCCATGTCGTTGCCGGTGTACGTCTTGGAGGAGCGCCCGTGGCCGCGGCGGTCGTGGGCGATGGCCCGGTAGCCGGCGTCGGCGAACACCTTCAGTTCCTTCTGCCAGGCGTCGGACGACAGCGGCCAGCCGTGGCTGAACAGGACCGGCTGACCCTCACCGTGCTCGGTGTAGTAGATCTCGGTGCCGTCGGTGGTGGTGATGTACGACATGGTGTCTCCCGCTGTGTGGTGTTTGCGTGAGATCAACTCTGGTCTGTCGCACGGGTGGTGTCGTCGCTGCTAGCGGCCATTGCCGGGGGATCGGTGGCGGGGGTGGCCACTACCGGGTAGCGGGGTGGTCGCTCAGGCCCGGGGGCGGTAGGGGATCCGGATCGTGATGCTGGTGCCGGCCCCCGGCGGGCTCACGATCGCCAGGGTTCCCCCGGCCACGTCGATGCGGTCGTGCAGGCCGATCAGCCCGGAACCGGTGCCGGTGCGGGCACCCCCGACCCCGTCGTCGGTGACCACCAGGTCCAGGACGCTCCCGTCGGTGCGGGCCGAGATCGTGACCTCGGACGCCTGCGCGTACTTGGCGGTGTTGGTCAGGGCCTCGGCCGCGGCGAAGTACGCGGCGACCTCGACCGCGTCGGGCAGCCGGGTGGGGATGGCGATCGACAGCGAGACCGGCACGGGGGAGCGCCGGGCCAGGGTCTTCAGGGCGGCCGCCAGACCGCCGCGGGACAGGATGGCGGGGTGGATGCCGCGAGAGAGCTCCTGCAGGTCGGTGTGGATCTGCGACAGCGTCTCCACGCAGTGGTCGAGTCTGCCTCTCAGCTGCGGGAACTCGGCGGGCACGGCGGCCTGGGTGGCCCGTAGCTCCAGGCCGAGCGAGACGATGCGCTGCTGGGCGCCGTCGTGCAGGTCGCGCTCGATGGTGCGCCGGGCCTGGTCGGCGGCGGCCACGACGCGGGCGCGGGAGCGGGTGAGCTGGGCCCGGGTCTCGCTGTTGTACACGGCCGTGGCGATCAGGTCGGCGAAGTCGGTCATCCGGGCCTGGATGTCCGGTGCGGGCGGGTGCTCGCCGATGCCGACCACCACCGCTCCCCAGGTGCGGCCGTCCACGGTGATCGGCACCCCGATGCCCCGGACGAAGGCCCGCCGGCGCAGGCGCCCGGCCACCGGCCCGGTCGCCTCGGCGTAGTCCACGGCGACCGGTTCACCGGTCTCGAACACGATCGTGCAGACGTTGTGGCCACCGACCCGGAAGCGCTCGCCGATCACGAGACGGCTCTCGTCACCGTCCTCGTCCTCGGCGGCCAGCACCTCGTACTGGACGCTTCGCGCTCCGTCCTCACCGGCGTCCTCAGGCTTTTCGGGGTTCTCGAAGCGGACCACCGAGACGTGCTCGGCGTCGAGGCTGCGAGCCAGCTCGGAGGCGGCGACGCCGTGCACCTCGTCGGGCTCGGCCCGCGAGGCGACCAGCGTGGCGGTCCGGCGCAGGGCAGCCTGCTGGCGGGCCAGGTCGGCGGTCTGCCGGTGCAGGGTCTCCCGGTCGCGGGCCGCGGCCAGGAGCGCCTCCAGAGCCGGCACCACCCGCCGCACCCGCCGGGCATCGCCGGGCGCGAGCTGGCCGGGCACCATCAGCGAGCCCACCGGTGTGGCGCCGTCGTGCAACAGGATGCGTTGCTGACCTGGTGTGGGCTCCTGCTCGGGCGCACCCAGAACGGCGCTTCCCGGCGGTAGTTCCAGCACCTCGGCCAGCCGGGTGCTCGCGGTGTCGAGCATCTGCGCCGGGTTCACCTCGCGCAGCATGGTCCGCGCCAGTTCGGCTAGCAGGTCGGCCTCTCTGCGGCGCTGCTCCGACTCGGCCGCGCGCAGCCGGGACTGGCCCACCAGCACGTTGGTCAGCAGCGCGAGCACGGTGAACACGATGACGGCCGGCACCAGCGAGTCGCTGTTCTCCAGCACGTGGACGTAGGCGTAGGCGGCGGCGCTCGCGGCCGACGTGGCCAGGGCGAGGCCGAACTCCCAGCTCGCCGAGATCACCAGGACACCGAAGAGGAACAGGGCCCCGAAGGCGCTGTCCGGGGCGATCTGGGTGAGCAGATGCACCAGGAACACCTCGGCCGCGATCAGCCCGGCCGCGACCACCACCCCCAGACCCAGCGGTGGGGGCGTGGGACGCAGCACTTTCAGCAGCAGGCGCTCACGGCGGGTGGGGGCATCGTGCTCGGTCACGTCGCACAGGCTCACGAACGCCCACCCCGGACGGGCAAAGGTGCCGCTAGCGGGAATGTGCCCACCGCAGTGCTCTGCCACGCTGGTCGAATGAGGTACATGGACCACCGCTGTCTGATCGTGGACGACAGCCCGACGTACTGCGCAGCGGTACGCGACATGCTGGAGGCCGCGGGGATGACCGTGGTGGCCACCGCCGCGACGCTGGCCGAGGCCGTCGAGGCGGCGAACACCCACCGGCCCGACCTCGCCCTGGTCGACATCGACCTGGGCGCCGAGAGCGGGTTCGACGTGGTCGAGGCCCTGCAGAAGGTCGAGGTGCCCACGCCGGCCGTGATCCTGGTCTCGACCCACGACCCGGACGACTTCGCCGAGATGATCGCGGACAGCTCGGCCATCGGTTTTCTCCAGAAGTTCGGGCTCTCGGCCGAGCTCATCGCCCAGATGGTGGCCGGGCACCCGCGGAACTGAGACGCCACGCTCAGGAGATGGTGTCGAGGTAGAGGATCACGGCCCGCACCCGCCGGTGGTCGTCCGCGGTGTCGGCCAGGCCGAGCTTGGACAGGATGCTCTTCACGTGCTTCTCGACGGTGCCCTCGGTGATCCACATGCGCCGGGCGATCCCGCCGTTCGACAGCCCCTCGGCCATCAGCACGAGCACCTCCCGCTCGCGGTTGCTCAGCGCGGCCAGCGGGTCGTCCCGGCGCCGGGCCGAGACCAGCTCCTGGATCAGCGCCGGGTCGATCACGGAGGCACCGTCGGCGATCCGCCGGGCGGTGTCGATGAAGTCGGCCACGTCGGTGACCCGGCTCTTGAGCAGGTAGCCGATGCCGCGCCCACCGTCGAGCAGTTCCAGGGCGTGCTCCACCTCCACGTGCGCGGAGAGCAGCAGCATGGCCACGTCGGGGAACTCGCGCCGGATCTTCAGGGCCGCGTCCAGGCCCTCCGCAGTGTGCGTCGGGGGCATCCGGATGTCGATGACCGCCAGCTGCGGCGGCTGCTCACGGATGGCCGAGACGAGCTCCTCGGCATCGCCCGCCTGCGCCACCACCTCGAACCCGGAGCGGGACAGCAGACTGGCCACACCCTCCCGCAGCAGCACGTCGTCATCAGCGACAATCACTCGCAGTGACGCATCGACGGTGCCGGGGGAGGTCATGCGAGGACGTTAGGGACTCTGGCTGCCGGTGAACAAGTGTCCTGATGAGCGGTGCTCGTCACGAGTGTCTGCGCCGGCGGGAAGGGCAGCTCAGTCGAGGCGGACGTCGAACACGGTGAGGTGTTCGTTCTCGGCCCGTTCCACCGGGCGGGCCTGCCGTCCGATCGGCGTGGCCCGGTGCTGCTGCAGATAGTTCTCGAAGGCCAGGTGTTGCTTGTAGTCAAGGGCAGCCTCCTGCACGGGGGAGAACGGGCCTGGCTCGACCGGGCTGAAGGTGACCTCGAGCCGGCGCGGCAAGGTGCCGGAAAGCACAGTCAGGTGCTGACCACATCGATGGTGGACGTCCTGAGTCAGTTCGTCGGCCTCGCCCGCTTCCAGCGGGCGGGCCACCGCGCGGGTGATCACCATCTCCAGGGTCCGGGCGTCAGCGGTCGGTGTTTCCGGCACCGCCGTCCAGGAGATGCCCGAAGGGCCGAGTCCACCGGCAGTCAGAGCCTCCCGGAAAGCGCCGGAGACCAGCGGCAGGTCGGCGGAGAGCACAGCGAACGCCCCGATCTGCTCCGCGGCCTCGGTGGGGATCCCGATCCGCCACAACAGACCGACCCACGCAGTCTCCGGGGCCGGGACCACGTGCGTCCGCAATTGGGCCGGTTCGAAACGGGAGACCTCTTCGGCCACGTCGAGATAGAAGTCCTCGGTGAGCCGGCGCAGCTCCAGCTGCTCACGCCGCGCCCGGAAGTCGAAAGGCTCCTTCAGATCACTGAGCGGCACCGACGCCCGCCGCAGCAGATCCAGCCGCTGGGCCGGCCCGAGCTGGGCCCGGTCGTAGTAGCGGTAGCCGGTGCTGGGCTCGACGAAGGAAGGCAACAGGATGCCGCGCTGGTGGTACAGCCTCAGCGCCTTGGGGCTCAGGCCGGTGAGGGCGGCGAACTCGCCCGCTGTGAATTCCCGGGTCATGGGTTCAGCGTGAAGGTGGCCCCAGGGGACAGGTCAACCCGCCGATGGCTGAGGTGCCGTCCTCGAGGAGGCCGACAGGGCGCCGAGTAGCTGCAGGCCCTCCGCTGCGGGGGTGCCGGGTTCGGCGTAGTACATGAGCCAGAGCACCCCCTGGCCGTCGGCGACGTCGAGGTATTCGTAGTTCAGGTCGAGATCGCCGACCTGAGGGTGGTGGAACAGCTTCTGGCCGTTGCTGAGAGGGCGCACGTCGTGGCCGGCCCAGCGCACACGGAAGTACTCGTTGCGGGTGGACAGTTCGCCCACGAGGTTGGACAGGCTCTTGTCGTAGGGGTTGCGGCCGGCTGCTGCCCTCAGGATCGCCACCACCGGCTCGGCGACGCTCTCCCAGTCGCGATGCAGGGTGCGGGCTGCCGGGTCCAGGAAGATGAAGCGGGGCAGGTTCCGGATCTCTCCCGGGGGCAGCGGGTTCCTGAACATGGGTGAGTACAGTTCCTCGCCCAGCGCATTGGCGCCCAGCACGTCGCCCTTCTCGCTGACCATGATCACTGCAGCGCCGGTGACGGTGTCGACCAGCGTCTGCAGGCCCGGCCGAGCCTGTGGGACATCCTTGCGGGGGCGGGTGCGACGGGGAGCTGGGCCGAGGGCCCGCACCAGGTCGAAGAGGTGGGCCCGTTCGGTGTCGCTCAACTGCAGGGCCTGGGCCACACCGTGCAGGACCTCGTCGGACGCTCCCCGGGCCCGGCCCTGCTCCAGCCGCGTGTAGTACTCGACGCTGACCCCCGCCAGGTGCGCCACCTCCTCGCGCCGCAGGCCGGCGACCCGGCGACGTCGGCCCTGCGGCTGCGCGATCCCGGCCTGTTCCGGCCTCAGCCGGGCGCGGCGCGTGGCCAGGAACTGCGTCAGGTCGCGGCGGGAGTCCATGGCTCAAAGCATGGCAGCGTCCGCCCGCGTAACCAGGCCCTGCGAGGACCACCCCGGGCAGGGCCTGGTTGCCGTTGCCGGCGGCGCCTTGAATCGAGGTCGTCCCGGGCCGAACCCCGGGCCGGGAGCGATCAGAAGGAAACATCATGCGTGCAGCCCTGTTGTTCGGCGCCGGCGACGTCCGCGTCGAGAACATTCCCGACCCCACTCTCCAGCGCCCCACCGACGCGATCGTGCGGGTCGTGCTCTCCTGCATCTGCGGGAGCGACCTGCACGACTACCGAGGCCTGCCTGCCCAGCAGCAGGGCCTGCAGATGGGCCACGAGATGCTGGGGCTGGTGGAGGAGACCGGTTCCGCGGTCACCGGTCTGAAGAGGGGCGACCTGGTCGTCGCATCGTGGACCGCGCAGGACAACACGTGTGAGTTCTGCCGGGCCGGCAACCAGGTCAACTGCGTGCACGGGGAGATGCTCTCGGCGGCGCAGGCCGAACTCGTCCGGATTCCGCAGGCTTCCGGCACGCTCAGGCCGTTGCCGGTGACGTCCGAAGCCGAAGCCCCGCTTCTGCGGTCGTTGCTGACCCTGGCCGATGTGTACGGCACCGGCCATCACGCCGCCAAGCGGGCCGGTGTGGGCGCGGGAGACACCGTCACCGTCATCGGCGACGGGGCAGTGGGCCTGCTGGCGGTGCTGGCGGCCCGTCGGCTCGGCGCGGAACAGATCGTTCTGATGGGCCGGCACCGGGCCCGTACCGACCTGGGCCGCGAGTTCGGCGCCACCGACGTGGTCGCCGAACGCGGTGAGGAGGGTGTCGCCGCAGTGCGCGACCTGACCGCCGGTGGGTCGGCGAAGGTCATCGAGGCGGTGGGACACCGGCCCGCCTACGACCAGGCCGTGGGCGTGGTCCGGCCCGGCGGCGTGATCAGCCGGGTCGGTGTGCCGCAGTACGAGGAAGCCCCGATCGGCGTGAGCAGCCTGTTCTTCCGCGGCATCACGCTGACCGGCGGCCCCGCTCCGGTGCGCTCCTACATGGATGAGCTGCTGCCCGGCATCCTCGACGGAACCGTCAATCCAGGCAGGGTTTTCGACAGCAGTATCGGCCTCACGGATGTGCCCAAGGGATACGCGGCCATGGATGCTCGGGAGTCGCTGAAGGTTCTCGTCGAACTCTGAACGGTCTCAGCCGGCTACGTGGTACAGCCGCTGGTTGCAGAACTCTTCGAAGCCTCCCCCGGCGCGCTCGCCGAACAGATCAGAGACCTTTTGGGCGATCGCGGCCCGTTCGGTGAGGCTGACCGGCCTGGCCAACCGGCGTCGCTGGCTGGCCGCGGTCGAGGCTCAGGAGGCCGATGCCCAGCCTCACGGCTCGACCGCGCCACCGGCCGGGTCCCGACTCAGGATGCAGCTGCGCTCATTGCTGGAGGTCGGTTGATGGTCTTCTGCGTGCTGTCATGGAAGCCCAGCGGGTGACTCCGAGCGACCAGACATGGACCTTGCCGCTTCGGCCTGACGCCGAGGGGCACGATTGACCAAGCCGAAGACTGCGCGTGGCGTTGACTTGGGGTTTACTATTCAGAAAACCCCAAGTCCACAACCGGCGAGGAGCATGACTTGGCTGTTCAGCCTGGCGGAGAGGTCTGGGAAGACCGGCGCAAGCTCGCGGCAGCGGTGGACAAGGCACTGGCGCTGCTGCTCACGGGGGCGACCGCTGACGCAGCCGAAGTCGAAGGTGTTGACTTCAAGGAAGAGGCCGGGCGCCGCGCCCGCGGTGGGGTGATCCTGCCCGGTCAGCCCCGGAGTGACGCAGTTGCTTCGCAACTGGCCGACGAGGCGGCCTGCCTGGCGAACACGCCAGGTGGCGGAGCACTGATCGTCGGAGTCGCGGACGACGGGCGGGCGATCGGGGCAGCTTCGGAACGGGACTGGCTTCGGCACCGGATCCACGAACGGGTCGACCTGGCACCGGCGATCGAGGAGCGCTTCCTGCCGGACGGCACCCGCCTCCTGGTCATCATGGTGGCCGAATCGCGCGAACCCGTGGAGAACACCAAGGATCAACTGCGGTGGAGAGTGGGTGCCGGCTGCGCCCCGATCGACCGGTCGGAGTGGTGGGCAGAACGTCTGAGGCGGCAGGGCAGTGATCCTCTGGCTGCCGAGACGTCCAAGACCCTGGCCGACATCACTCCGGGAGCCATGTCGGCCGCGAAGCGTCTGCTGCGCGGGACCGCCAAGAGCGACCTGAACGATCACAGCGATCGCGAGTACCTCTCGCGCCTCGGCGTTCTACTCCCCAGCGGCCGGCTGACCGCGGCCGGGGTGCACATGTTCTGCCCCGCCCCGAGAACGGTCCTCGAACTGGCCGTCCTCGACGTGGTCGGCGGGGACGTGATCTCCGGGCCCCCGGACCTGTCCGGGCTGAGCCTGGTCGAGCAGCTCGGCGAGATCGAGGCCCGCCTGGACGTTCTCGACAGCTCCGTCGTCCTGCAGTCAGGTCTGCAACTGGAACCGGTGCGCCGGATTCCTTGGCCGGCCGTGCGCGAAGCGCTGCTCAACGCGATCGTCCACCGCGACTGGCTGCCCCTCGAACCCGTACACCTGACCTGGGTTGCGGCCGACGCCAGCCTCGACGTGGTTTCCCCAGGGGGATTCGCGGGCGGGGTGACGAGCGAATCCGTTCTATCAGCAAGATATTCACGCAATCCTGCACTGGCGGACCTGGCCCGGGCCATGGGGTTGGTGGAACGCCAGGGGATCGGCGTGGACCGGATGTACCGGGAGATGGTCTCTCTCGGCCATCGTCCACCGACCATCCGGCAAGAGCCAGGTCCACAGGTGCGTACGCGTCTGGTGGGCGGCCAGCCGTTGCCGGCCGTGATCGCCTCGATCGGGGCGGTCACACCCACCGAGCGCCAGCGGGACCTTCGGGTTGCCCTGGGCCTGTACGTGATGTTGCGTGACGGATTCCTGACCGCTGCCGCGTTCGCGGCGCTGCTGCAGGTTCCCCTGGACGAGGCGGAGCAGACGCTGGACGTCCTCGCGACCTGCAGCGTGGACGACGAGCCGCTGATCCGTTCCACCTCTGCAGGTCCCTGGCTCCCGGCTCCCGGCATCATCCGGCGGGCCACGGCAGATGCCCGGTCGCTGGAGCAGGCTCAGCGACGGGGCCTGATGGGCTGGTACCGGCCGGGTCAGCGGGCGGCAGAGCACCTGGTGCGCACGTATGTAGCTGCCGCGGGGAGAATTTCGAGCGGTGAGCTGGCCGGGATTACCGGGCTCACCACTCAGGGGGCGCTGAACATGCTCACCCGGATGGAGAACGAGGGGATCGTGAGACGAGGCGCAGCGCAGGGGCGGCGGGCGCACTTCATCGCTGCTGACCTCTGACCGAGTCCAGCCTGGACGGTGCCAGAAGGCCGGACCGGGAAACCTGCTCGGCCACATCCAGATAGAAGTCCGGGCTCGACGAAGGCAGGCAGCAGGATGCGAGTTCGCGTTACAGCTTCAGGGCCTTCGGGCTCAGGCCAGTGAGATTCGCGAACTCGCCCGCCGTGAAGTCTCGGGTCCTGGGGCCAGGTCAACCGGCCCGAACCTCACGAATGCAGGTCGCTCGCGGTGAGCGGCAGATCGTTCCTGCCGGGCAGTCGAACCGCTTCCCCCGGTGGCCCGTCAGGCCCGGCATCGGGGGCCTGGCCGCGGATCCACTGCTGCTCGAACGGCAGTAGACGAGACCAGTTCCGTCGGATGAGGGCGACCAGGGCGTCCCGACGCTCAGCGTGACCGGCTGCGTGAATCACGAGATAGGACAGTGGCATCGCGGGCGGGATGGGACGTCGTCGGCTCTTGGGCTTTGCCAGCCACTGTTCGTACCAGACGCACACATCGTCCCAAATACGGTCATCCGCTACTTCCAGCAATGCGTCGGCCGCGTACTCTCGCACGGCACCGCGATTGTCGGTGAAGGCTCGCCAGAGAACCTGGCTGGATCCGGCCCCGCATCGACGGCCCAGGGACACCAGGGCTGCACACCTCAGATGCTCGGTGCCGGGCCCGGTCCGCGTCAGAAACGCTTCGAGGGCAGGAATTCCTGTGGTGCCGTGTGAATGACCAAGTTGCGCAGCCACGGACACAAGGCCGTGGAGCGATTTGGACGCGTGACCGTCCAGTACCTCAGCGTCGGTTGCCTGCATCGTGCTTCTTCGACGGGATTCGATTCGATCGGACACGAACTTTACTGGGTGAAGGCGTAGGTGCGGATCGGGTCGAGGTGCAGCTCGTAAGGTCGCATACAGTCCGCGCAGAGGCCAAGTGGCGTCCGAGTTCAAGACGGCCGGCCTGATCGGCTGGTGGAGGTCGGCGCCCCGCCGCCGGCCTCCGGAGGCGGGCGGATCAGCCCACGTGCAGCGGTTCGCTGTAGGAAACGCCGCTCACCACGTCGCCGCGGTACTTCACCCGGTAGTCACCGGGTTCCGAGGAGGTGGGGCCCCAAGGGCCGTAGCCGCCAACGCGCTCGCGCACGGTCGTCCACTCGTTCGTGCCATCTGCCCGGAACTGCAGGTCGAACAGGGACCAGGCCTCGATGTTCCGCCACGACCGGGTCTCCCAGTCGGCTCGCTGCACGGTGGCGCTGAAACCCTCGTCGTTCTGGGTGAACTCGGTGATCCGGGTGGCCCGCAGGACGGTCAGCGTGGTGTCGTGGGTGAAGGTGGTCTCGGCCGCGTCCTTGAAGTCGTCCTTGTCGGCGTCGACGAAAGCCGTGTAGCCGGCCGGCATGGTCTGCCCGGCCAGGACGTTGCCGGCGGCCGGGACGATGTCGAACGGGTAGTCGCCGTCGCTGTGCCAGGCCTTGGGGTGGCCGTTGAGGAAGGTGGTCACGAAGTAGCCGGGCGACTGGACGGCGGAGGGCACGCCTGCGGGCCACTCGGCCCGGTAGGTGAACTCGACGGAGGAGCCTTCGGGGCAGTTCGTGGTGGGGCTGAGGTCGAACTCGTTCTTCTCCAGTCCCACCACGACCGTGGTGGGCGCGCCGGTGATGGAGCAGGTCTCGGCGGCGTTGGCCGGAGCCGCGGCGAGGCCGGTGACGGTGGCGGCGGTGAACACGGTGGCCAGGGCTGCCGAGGTTCTGATGCTTCGCATGGTGGAAAGTTGTAGCTCGCCAGAGGCGCCTTGCGCAGGCTTTTGTCCGAAAAGAACCTATTTGCCGAGGTGGACCCGGTGATGACTTCTGGCGTCCGTACCCGTCACACCTACATCGGAAGCCAACGAGGCGGAAGGATGACGCGATGGGTGTGGACACCAGGTCGGGGGCGCTGGACATGGAGAACCTGGGCGCGATGGACGAGCCGGCCTTCTCCGGGCTGGCGCAGCGTCACCGGCGCGAACTGCACGTGCACTGCTACCGGATACTCGGGTCGTTCGAGGACGCCGAGGACACGGTGCAGGAGACGTTCTTGCGGGCCTGGCGGCGCCGGGAGACCTTCGAGGGGCGCTCGACGTTCCGGGCGTGGCTGTACCGGATCGCCACCAATGCCTGCCTGGACCTGCTGGCCCGGCGCCGTCCGGAGCCCGCCACCGGCGGCGAGGTGCTCTGGTTGCAGCCCTACCCGGACCAGCTTCTGGACGATGTGCGCGCCGAGGAGGCCGACGAACCGGAGAGCGTGGTGGTTGCGCGGGAGACGATCGAGCTGGCCTACCTGGTCGCCGTCCAGCACCTGGCCCCACGCCCGCGGGCGGTACTGATCCTGCGTGACGTGCTCGGCTGGCCCGCGAAGGAGGTTGCCGATCTGCTGGGGGACTCGGTCAACTCCGTCAACAGCGCACTGCAGCGCGCCCGTGCCGGTATGCGTGAGCACCTGCCCGCCGAGCGGCAGGACTGGGCCGGAGGTGAGCCGGATGCCGGAACGCGTGAGTTGGTGCGTCGTTTCACAGACGCCAGCGTGTCCAAGGACGTCGGTGCGATCGCGGCGATGCTGCGTGAGGACGTCCGTTTCTCCATGCCGCCCACGCCGGGTGTGTATGTGGGGCGGGACGTGGTGATCGGCAACTGGGTGGAGGAGGGGTTCGAAAGTATGGGCCGCCTGCGCACAGTGCCCACGTTCGTCAACCGTCAGCCCGCCGTCGCCGCCTACCTCTGGCAGCCCCGGCAGAACGCCTACCTGCCGCTGACCATTGACGTCCTGCGCATCTCGGGTGGTGCGATCAGCGAGATCTTCACCTTCCACAACGACCAGTTCCCCCGGCTCGGGCTGCCGGATCGCCTGCCCGCCGACGGCACGGAACAGCTCGTCCCGGGTGACGGAGGAACGAAATGATCGGCATGGTGGCCGGTTCCGCGTCGACCACCAGGGGTCTGACCGGCACCGGCCTGACGGCCACGGCCGTTGCGGTAGTGCTCAACTGTCTGGCCGCCGCGTCGGCCCGGGCCGCCGGGGTCGATTTCCGGATCCCCGACGGCGGCGAGGCCATTCCGCTGTCCGGGTTCGCCGTGGTGACCGGCTTCTTCTGCCTCGTGGGCGTCGTCCTGGCCCTGGCCTTCGGCCGTTGGAGCGCCCGCCCGGCCGAGCGATTCGGGCTCACCACGACGGCGCTGACCGCGGTCTCGCTCGTGCCGCCGTTCGTCTCCGGGGCCGATGCCGCCACCGTCGTCGCTCTGGTTGCGCTTCACCTCGTCCCCGCCGCGGTCATGATCCCGGCTCTGACCCGGCGACTCCCGGCGTTCCGCACCGATGAGGAACGCCGCGCAGCGCAGTCGGCCTAGAGTCCGGCGAAACGCTCGGGAAGGTCTCCCGCACCGCGCCGGTCGCGGGATCGGTCACCTGGTAGGGGTTCGTGCGGATACTCCGGTGGGTGGAGGGCCGAAGCGGACGATCGAGCGGCCTCCGGTGGCGTTGGCCAGGTCGGTGATGGCGGTGGCGGCGCCGTCGAGGTCGACCACGTCGCCGACCAGCTTGTCCAGGGGCAGCCGGCCGGCCAGGTAGGCCTCGGCGATGAGGGGGAAGTCGCGGGCGGGGACGGCGGATCCGTAGTTGCAGCCGACAACGGTCAGGCCGCGGGTGACCACGTCCCAGGTGTCGATGGCGGCGGTGGCGGCGATCGCGGGCATGCCGACCAGCACGGCTGTGCCGCCGGCGCCGAGGTAGCGCGGGGTCTGGGCGGCCACGGCCGGGGCACCGATGGCGTCGAAGGCGTAGGCGGCGCCGTCGGGGACGATGGCCAGGGCCTGCTCGACCTCGCTGCCGTCGGCGAGCACGGTGTGGGTGGCTCCCAGGTCGCGGGCGGCCTCGAGGCGGGCGGGCGAGCGGTCCACCGCGATGATCGGGTGGGCGCCGGCCTCGGCGGCGGTGGCGATGATGGCCTGGCCCACCCCGCCGCAGCCGCTCACCACCACGGCGTCGCCCTTGGCCACGGACACGGTCAGGCGCACGGCGCCGTAGCCGGTGGTGATCGAGCAGCCGATCAGGGCGGCGACGTCGGCGGGAACCGTGTCGGGCAGGCGCACCGCGGCAGCCTGGGGCACGACGATGTACTCGGAGAAGGCCCCGACTCCGAGGAAGGGCCAGACCTCGCCGTCGGCCGAGGAGACTGCGGTGCTGCCGTCGGGGAGCTGGTTGTCCAGGGCCGGGGAGCCGGTACACAGCCAGGGCCGGTCATGGGCGCAGGCCGGGCACGCGGTGCAGGCGACGTACCAGTTCAGGGCCACCGCGTCGCCCGGGGCCAGGTCCTCCACCCCGGGGCCCACTTGGTCGACCACACCGGCGCCCTCATGGCCAAGCACCAGACGGCGGCCCATCGGCCAGTCGCCGTTCACGGTGTGCAGGTCGGAGTGGCAGACGCCGGCCGCGGTCATCCGGACCCGGATCAACCCCGGGCCGGGCTCGGCCACCTGGGTGTCGACGACCTGGGGCGGTTCGCCGGTGCGGTCGTCGAAGACCAGGGCGCGCGATGCGATGGGCATGGTTCAGCTCTCGTCGGGGGCGGGCAGGTCGAGCACGAGGCGCCCGCAGAGGGCGCGCGAGACGCAGGGGAAGACGCAGTCCTGAGCCTCCCTCTCCTCCGGCAGGAGGATCTGGTCGCGGTGGTCGGCCTCGCCCTCCAGCAGGGGAGTTTCGCAGCTGGCGCAGGTACCTTCGCGGCACGACCACAGGATATCGGCACCGGCTTCGAGCAGTACGTCCAGCATGGGGGTGCCCGCCGGGACCTCGCGGACCGGGCCGCCGTGGCCGAACTGCACCTCGAAAGCTCCGTCCGGTGAACCAGCCTCAGCAGGGGCAGCCGTCGAGGGGTCGAACGACTCGAACCGCAGACGGCCGTCCGTGACCAGCCCGGCCAGCTCGTCCATCATCCGGCTCGGCCCGCAGGCGTACACCAGGGCGCTGTCCGGAGCCTGGGCCAGGGCCTGGGCCAGCGTGAAATCGGTGGCCTGCGAGCGATCCACGATCAGTGCCGCCTCGCCCAGCGCCGCGACCCGGTCCAGGAACGGCATGCGCTCGCGGGAGCGGCCCAGATAGACCAGCGAGAAGGGCTTTCCGGCCGCAGCCAGGTGCTCGGCCATGGTCAGGACCGGCGTGACCCCGATGCCCCCGGCCAGCAGCAGATGATGCTCGGCCTCCTCCAGGGGAAACATCGGCTTTGGCCCGGCCACCCGTACCTCGTGGCCGATCGCGAGCTGTTCGTGAACGTGCCGCGAGCCGCCGGTGCCGTCGGTGCGCAACAGCACCGCGAACGTCCAAACGCCTTCTTCGCCGGGCATTCCGCACAACGAGTACTGGCGCACGAGCCCGGGAGCCAGCTCCAGGTCTGCGTGGTCGCCGGGCTCCCAGGCCGGCAACCCCCGTCCTTCATCGGTACTGCGCACGCTCACCAGAACGACGTCTTCGGTGAGCTTCTGGTGAGCCACCACCACGGCGTCGAACCGCTCCAGGGGGCGCCGTGCGGGCGCCTCGACCGACACCAGGGTCATGCTCCGTATCCCATCCGCTGAGCGACCGCGGCCTGGAACATGGCGGTGATCTGGTCCCACGAGGGCAGCAGGGTGGTGTGGTTCGCGCCGTCCGAGGCCCGTCCGGCCTGGAGCTTGTACAGGAACGGGATGTCCTGCTCGTTGACGTGGAACAGCACGTCGCACAGGCTCTTCAGGGACTCGGCGAAGCGCGGCTCGGCGGCTCCCTGGTCGACGAACACCGCCATGTGCTCGACCGTGCGGTCGACCGCGGCCGGGGCCAGCGCAATCACCTGGAACCAGTCGGCCTCCAGGAACACCAGGGCGTTGGGGAAGACGCAGAAGATGTCCTGCGACTCGACCTTGCCGGCGGGCACGTCGCCGATGAAAGGCAGTGCGTCCTCGGACTTCTTGGCCTTGCCGACCGCGCCGCGGGGGTAACGGCCGCCCACGATGACCTGGCGGTCGATCACCACGTCGTCCACGTCCAGCGAGGCGGCGACCGGGCCGACCTGGGGGTGCACGAAGGGCAGGTGGTAGAAGTCGAGGAAGTTCTCGACCGCCAGCTTCCAGTTCACCTCGAGGTCGAAGACCCGTTCCTCGGCCAGGTGCAGCCGGCTGAAGTCGATGTGCGACCAGCGCTCGGCGAGCGGGCCGATCACGTCCTCGAACGGGGTGGGGTCGGGGCTCAGGTTCACGAAGATCATGCCTGCCCAGACGGCGCTGGGCACCGGCAGCAGGCCGAGCTTCTGCCGGGCCTCGGGGGAGGGGGCGCCGCGCCGCTCTCGGTTGAAATAGGGCGCTGCGGCGAGTGATCCGTCGAGATTGTAGGACCAGCAGTGGTAGGCGCACTGGATCCGCTGGGTCACCTCGATCGGTTCCTGGGTGACCACCATGCCGCGGTGCCGGCAGGAGTTGTGGAAGACGTTGACCGAGCCCTCGCCGTCGCGCACCATCAGCAGCGGCTTGCCGGCCACCTCGACCGGGTGCACGTCGCCCTCGTTGGCGATCCAGTGCGCGTATCCGGCCCAGACCCATTCGGCGCTGAAGATGAGCTTCTGCTCGCGGGCGAACTCGGCGGGATCGGTGTAGGCGGCGGCGGGCAGGATCGACTGGCCGTACGTCTCTTCCGAAAGCGGGCCGTCGACAATGGTGTTGCCGGTCTTGGTGGTCGAGTAGGTCGGTTCGGCGGTCATTTCGGGCACTCCTAGAACTTGAGGACGTTGGTGGGCGCGTTGGTCAGACGGCCTGGGCTTCGGTGATGGCTTGGGTGAAGGCCTCGGTGGCCCATTCCCGCAGCAGCGCCGCCTCGGCCCAGCGGTCGCTGACCTGGACGCCTTCGGCGTCGGTGATCGCATAGGGCGCAGTGCCGAGCTCGGTCAGGAACACCACGTCGCGGTTGGAACCCGAAAGTGCCCGCCGGCGCAGGATCTGCACGAAGGCGTCCTTCCACCAGCGCTGGGCCAGCTCGATCCAGGGCTGACTGGCGGGATGATGCAAAGGCAACTGGACCTGGCACCGTGAGGCCACCCGTCCTTGAGTTGATCCGGCTCTCTGCAGCAGAGCGGCGACGTGGCCCTCGATCTCGGCGGTGGGCGTCGAGGGGATCTCGGCGCCGACCACGTAGTGCGACAGGTCGATGGCCAGCTCGAGGTCTTCGGGCAGGCGCTGGGCCAGGGCGGCGGTGAATCGCAGGTCGTTGGTCATGGTGTTGCGATGCGTCTCGAGCTCCAGGCGCACCCCCTCACGGGCGGCGATACCGTGCCAGCGGGTGGCCAGAGCGGCCGCCTTGTCCAGATCGAGGGTGTAGTGCTGGGCGCACAGCACCAGGTCCTGGGCGCCGATCGTGGCGGCGTACTTCAGGGCGTCGGTGAGCACACCCTCGTCGGGGACGAAGGCCATCACCGTGGCGGTGAGACCGGTGCCCTGAGCCGCGGCGGCCAGGTCGGCGGCGGTGGGAGCCTGCGAGGCGCCGAGGTCGACCGCGAAGCCGCCGTAACCGGCCTCGACCAGCCGGGCCAGTTGCTCGTCCAGGGTCCACGGCCGCTCACTGCGCCAGGGCAGGTCCTCCATCGCCCACAGCGACTGCACGAAAGTCAGCCCGGGCTGTGGAGAAGCTTTGCCGTCGAAGCTCATGGCCACATATTTACGTTCGACTTTGCTCCGATGGCAAGCAAAAGTTGAGCCTGACGACGTTTGTAACAAACAACTATGCTGCTCGAAACATGCTGGGCGTGAGATGCACACCTATGGAGGGTTCTCGGTGACGACGGCAACGACCGACCAGGTCAAGGAGGCGGTGGCCGCAGCGCTGGCCGCCGACGGCCGGATGTCCGTGGAGGCACTGTCCCGCTCGCTGGGCCACACCAGTGTGCTCATCCGCCGGGCCATGACCGCGCTGGCCGAAGACGGCATCGCCGTGCGCGCGGTGGTCCATCCTTCCGTGCTCGGCCTGCACACCTGCGCCCATCTGCGGCTGCGGGTCGACGGCCCGCTGGAGCACGCGCTGCAGGCTCTGTGCGACCGGGAGGAAGTGCCCTTCGTCTCGCACGTGGCCGGCGGGCACACCCTGTCGGCCGAGATCCGGGTGGCCGACCGGCAGACCCTGGCCGGTGTGATGTCCGAGGTCGCGAACCTGCCCGGAGTGGTGGCGGCCGACCTCGACGAGTACCTCGACATCGTCCGCGACGCCAACCTCGACCTGCCCCGCCCCACCGTCGCCCAGCCCCTCGACGAGATCGACCGCGCCCTGGTCACCGAACTGCAGGCCGACGGGCGCCGCTCGTTCGCCGCGATGGGCGAGCAGGTCGGCCTCACCACCGCCTCCACCCGCAGCCGCGTGCTGCGCCTGATCGAGACCGGGGCCCTCAGCGTGGGAGTGCGCCGCCGCCCGGGCCCGGGCACCGTGCAGGTCGGCTACCGGCTGAGCGCCCCCACCGTTCCCGTCGACGTGCTCAAGGCGCTGCCCGGTGTCTCCTACCTGGCCACCACCCTCGGCTCGGCCGACTTCGTGGGCACCCTGACCTGCGCCTCGCTACGCGCCGCGTCCGACTCCCTGGCCCAGCTGCGGGCCCTGCCCGGCGTGCGCTCGCTGCACAGCTGGACCCACCTCGACGTCGTGAAAGAAATCTACGCACCCCCGACAGGAGCAACCCCGTGACCGAGCTGATCTGGCCCGCCCCGGCGGCGAAAGTGCCTCTGCGGGCCCGCCTCGACGTGGTCCCGGTCGAGGTCGTCGAGGCGCCCACGGTGCAGGACGCCGCCGTCTTCATGGCCGGCGCCGCCGTCACCACCGGCACCGTCGTGCTGCGCAACTGGTCCGCCCTCGCCGACGACCCGGCCGCCCCCGTCCTGCGCGACCTGCTGGCCTCGTTCGGCACCTACGTCGTGCGCTCGGCCGAGGGACTGACCTGCACCAGCCGCTCCACCTCCGGCCATCTGGAAGGCATTTCGTACGACCTTGCCGGCGCCCCGGGCCTGGCGGGCGTCGCCCTGGTGCTGGCCGCGCTGGCCGACAGCCCATCGCAGTTCACCGGCCTCGCCGAAGCGACCCGGGTCGAGCAGGTCGCAGCCAACCTGACCCGACTGGGCGCAAACTGCCACGTGCAGGCAGACGTGGTCACCATCGTCCCCAAGGAACTGCATGGCGGCCTCTGGAACTCGGCCGCAGATCCGGTGATCGCCGCCCTGGGAGCCGTGGTCGCCCTGGTGGTGCCCGACGTGCACATCACCGGTCTCAGCCCCGAGGCTCCGGCGCTGCAACCCTTTCTGAGAGTGTGGGACCGGGCCATGACGGCCGACGAGAACATCCTGCCCGGAACCAGTTCCGGCGCGGTTCCCTACTACACCTAGGTCAGCAACCGCACGACCTGCAGGGCCGCGAGCCCGATCAGGACCAGCCAGGCCAGTGCCAACAGAGCCACGCGTCCAGCCGCACGATCGGCCTGCCGCCACAGGTTCACCGTGAACCGCTGGGTGACCGACACCAGGATGAGCCCCAGCGCGCCGCCGAGCAGCACGCTCAGCACTAGTGTCACGAGCAGCAGGGCGAGAGTCGATTTGGGCAGAGGCGCCACCAAAGTGGCAGTGTGCTGATCGCTGTCGTAGAGCACCGGACTCATGTGCAGCTGGTTGTAGCCCAGTTCCGGTCGGTGTTCGCGCCCCTGGTCGTCGGTGACCACGTAGTTCTCCCAGCGGTCGCGGGGCACCTCCTCGCCCCCGCGCAGCAGCCGCGGCCGACGCCAGCCGCGGGACTCGATCTCCAGATCAACGCCGGCGATCTGTACCGGAAAACGCGACATGTCCGGCATCTTCCCGGCAGCGGGCAGAAGTCGCATCCTGGGCTCAGACCCCCAGTGTGTGCGAGCGCTTTACCAGTTCGGTCATGGCCTGCTGGAAGTCGTTGCGCTTCTGCTCGCTCCATCCGGCCGTGAGCTGGGCGAAAATCTCTTCCTGCCAATGGTGGGCCTGGTCGAGCAGGGACAGGCCGGCCGCCGTGAGTGACGCTTCGCGACGCCGGCCGTCTCCGGCCGCGGGGCTCAGCCGCAGATACCCCGCCGACTCGGCGTTCCGCACGAGCCGGGAGGCCCCGCTCTGATCGATGCCGATCTCGTACGCGACGGCGTTGACCGTGGCCGGCTGACCGCGCTCGGCCAGGGAATGGACGGCCTCGCTGACCAGTACCAGACGCCCCTGCTCGGCGACGGACTCTGCCTGCGCGGAGCGGCGCGACCAGTGCCGGACGAAGCCGAACAGGGTCTGCCCGGGGCCGGGGCCGGTCATTCGGAGGCCGCCATCTCGCGGCACACCTGGGCCAGTTCGAGAGCGGATTCGAGGTCGGGGAGGCGCAGGGCGGCCGTCACCTTGGTGCCGGAGACGCGGAACACCGTGGCCACCCTGGTCTCGGCCGTGCTCTGCGGCCAGGTGGCATCCTCCTCGACGACGATCAGCCGATCGTTCACCGGATGCCACGAGCGGGGAAGGAGCTGGATGCCGGAACGCTGCACCCACTCGGAGAACTGGGCGGGCGTGATCGAGCCGGCCCCCTTGGGCCCGAGGACCACGATCGGATCGCCCACGGCCTGCGCGGACCGCTCTGGGTCAGCGCTGTTGACGCTTGCGTGCCACTCTTCGACGGCGGCTCGGAGGTCGGTCTGCATGAACAGAACTGTATGCGATACGCATACAGTTTGTCTGGTCGGATGTCAGGCTGGATTCAGGGGCGGGAATTCCACCAATGGACGATCGTGCGGGCCGGCTGCTCCTGGTACACCGTGAGCGAGCCCTGCGACAGGTAGCCGACGTGCGGGGTGACCACGGTGCGGGGATGGTTGCGCAGGGGGTCGTCGAGAGCAGGTGGCTCGCCGGTGAGGACATCGAGCCCGGCGCCCCGTAGCCGGCCCTCGTCGAGGGCGGCCAGAAGGGCCTGCTGGTCGATGATCTCGGCGCGGGAGACGTTGATCAGGCTCGCCCCGGGCGGCATCTCCCTGAGCTGGACAGGCCCGAGTAGCGCGCGGGTTTCGTCGGACAGGGGCATGTGCACGGAGAGCACGTCGCTGGCCGAGATCAGTTCGTCGAAGCTGACGGGGAGCACGCCGTCGGGGGCCGGGACGTAGGGGTCGTAGCCGATCACGCGGCCGAACAGGGGCTGGGCGAGGCGGGCGAACTCGGCGCCGATCCGGCCCAGGCCCAGAACGCCCACGGTGCAGGAGGAAAGGCGCCGGGGCATGTGCTGGTAGGCCTCGGACCAGGCGCCGGCGGCGACCTGCTCGGTGACCCTCAGCCCACGCTCCACGGCCAGCACCAGGGCCAGGGCGTGCGCCGCGACCTCTTCGGTGGCGGCGCCGAGCAGGGGCTGGATCTGCACGCCGTGACGCTCGGCCGCCTGCAGGTCGACCATGTCGGCCCCGGCCGAGGTCAGGGCCACGAACTTCAGGTCGGGCACCTGGGCGAAGAACTCCTCGCCGAGGTGGGCGTAGCCGCCGACGGCGGCCACCGCTCGCCGGGCCGATTCCGGCACGGCCGGGTTGACGTCGAGTTCGAGAACCTCGACGTCGAAACCGGCCTGGGTGAGCAGATCGACGGCGGGGCGGGGGTCGAGGTCGGAGACGTCGGTCAGCAGGGCCAGGGGTCTCATCCCGAGACCCCGTCCAGCGCTCCCTCGGCCAGTTCACCTGCGATGTGGCTGAACACGTCGAGGCCGGCGAGCAGGTCTGCGTCGATCGTGTACTCGTGCTCGTTGTGCGAGAGGCCGTCGACCGAGGGCACGAAGACCAGCACGGTGGGCACGATGTTCTTCATGTTCGTGGCGTCGTGCCCGGCCAGGGTGACCAGGCGGTGGTGGGTGTGGCCGGTGGCCTCGGCGGCGCGCTCGGTCAGGGCGATGGCCTCACCGGCGAACGGTCCGCTCTCCCAGATCGACTTCCCGACGATCTCGACGGTGCAGCCGGTGCGCGCCTCGATCGCCTTGATCTGCTCGGTCAGCCGCTCGAACGCCACGTGCAGGACGGAGCTCTCGGGGGCCCGTAGATCGGCCAGGAGCTGGACCTCCCGGGCGATGGCGACGGGGGAGTTGGGCAGCACGTCGAGTTCGGCGACGGAGGTGTGCAGTTGCTCGACCTCGAAACCGTCGCACAGTTCCCGCACGGCCACGATGAACAGGGCGGCCGCGAGCAGGGCGTCGCGCCGGTCGGCCATCCGGGTGGAGCCGGTGTGGGCCTGTTCGCCGCTGATCAGGATCTCGTACTTGTAGGCGCACCAGGTGCCTTCGACCACGCCGATGGTCTTGCCGAGTTCTTCGAGGATCTTGCCTTGCTCGATGTGGATCTCGGCGTAGGCGGCGATCGGGAAGCGCCGGGCCTCGCCCCGCCCGCCGATCAGGTCGAGCGCCTGGGCCACTGTGACGCCGTTGCGGTCGGTGGTGGCCAGGGCCTTCTCCAAGGGCAGCACCCCGGTGAACACGGCGCTGCCCATCATGCTGGGCTTGAAGCGCGAGCCCTCCTCGTTGAACCAGTCCACCACGGCCACGTTGTAGGCCGGGGTGGTGCCGGCGGCCTGGTGGTTCTGCACCACGCGCAGGGCGGCGTGGGCGGCGCTGAGCACCCCGTAGGCGCCGTCGTACTTGCCGGCCAGGGGCTGACTGTCCAGGTGCGAGCCCATCAGCACGTAGGGCGCGTCGGGGGTGAAGGTGTAGAGGCCGAAGATGTTCCCGATCTCGTCGGTGAACACCTCGAAACCGTTGCCCTGCAGCCACTGGGTGAACCAGGCCCGGGTCTGGGCGTCCTCGGCGGTGGCGGCCTGGCGGTCGACCCCGCCGCCGGGAGTGGCGCCGAAGGTGGACATCTGGTTGAAGTCGTCCAGGAAGTTCATCGTGCTCACACCCAGTCCCGCTGCAGTTCCATGGTCGAGCAGTGCAGCCCGCCGCCGTTCTTGAGGATCTCGCGGTAGGGCACCGTGATCACCTCCACGCCGTGCTGGTCGGCCAGCATCTCGGCCGTGCGCGGCAGGTGGTCGGGCATGACCACCTTGCGCCGGTCGAGCACCAGCAGGTTGCTGGCCCATTCCTCGCGCGGGTCGACCAGAGCGAGCTCGACCCCGAGCTCCTTCAGGGCGGACATGTAGTCGTAGGGCGCCAGGCGGGGGTTCACCAGAGCCAGGTCGTCGTCGATCATAGACGAGCACATGTCCAGGTGGATCAGGTAGCCCGGCAGCGAGACCCGGTGCAGGGTGATGCCGCGGTCGGCCAGGATGTGCGCGAGCTGGCGGTAGCCCTCCACGTTGCAGCGCACCGAGGTGCCGAAGAACGCGGTGTCCGGGCGGACCTTCACGAACGTGCCGCCCTCGACCAGGCCGGAGCCGGTGATCGTGCCGAAGATCGGCATCCCGGCGGCGGCCACGGTGGCGGCGATCGAGGGTTCCTCGCCGCGCCGCACCCGGGCGGCCAGGCGGCCGATCACCGCGCCACCGGGCACGGTGATCAGCGGGTCGCGGGTGTAGATGGACTTGGTGTAGCTGCGCGGCATGTCGGGGGCGAAGTGCACCTCGACCCCCTGCCCGCGCAGCACCTGCACGAACTGCTCGTACTCGGCGGCCACCCGCTCCAGGTCGGGCAGCTCGGAGCCGGTCCAGTACCAGCGCCGGTCCGGGTCGACGAAGGCGTCCATGTCGGCGTCGTAGGCGTCGGCGCGCACGTCGGCCAGGCCGGTGCTGGGCCGGCGCATCAGCACCGAGCGCAGCTTGCCCACCTCGTCCTTCGCGCCCCAGCGCCGGCCCCAGGTGGCGGTCATCTCCCCGGCGTCCTCGAAGGCCGGGAAGGCCTCGGGGCCGAGGAGTTCGTGGAAGCGCCCGTCCGAGATCTCGGAGGTGGTGTCGGTGGTCTGAGCAGTCATGACGGTGGTTCCTTTCGGGCGTTCAGGGGCCGGGCGTTCAGAAGCCGGGCGTTCAGAAGCCGGGCGTTCAGGAGCCGGGCGTTCAGAAGCCGGCGGCGACGACGACGGTGACCGAGTCGGCCCGCAACGCCTCGTGCAGCGCCTGGCGCAGGGCTTCGGGGTTGTCGACCTTCACCGCGTGGGCGCCGAAACCGCGGGCGATGGCGGCGTGGTCGAACGCGGTGACCTCGGTGTCGACGCGCGTGGCGGCGGCCCGGTCGAAGGAGTCACGGATCTCGCCGTAGCCCCGGTTGTCCCAGATCAGCAGGGTCAGCTGGCGTTTCAGGTCGACCGCGGTGGCCAGCTCGGTGAGGGTGAACAGGCTGCCGCCGTCGCCGGCGATCGCCAGTACCGGCCGCCCGGGCTCGGCGATGGCGGCTCCGACTGCCATCGGCAGGGCCGCCCCGAGCGTGCCCAGGCCGTAGGTGGCCGTCCAGGCCGAGGGCTCGGGCGGGGAGAGGTAGTGGTGGGCGGTGTAGGCAAGCTGGGTGGAATCCAGTACCACGGCCGTGTTCTCGGGAAGGGCCTCGGACAGCGCGTCCAGCCAAGGGAAGTGCCCCTGGGACTGTTCGGTCCAAGCGACGTCCTCGCGAGCGTCCTTAGTTCGTTCTGGGCCCCTCAGCGCGGGTTCCCGCGTGATCAGAGCGGCCAGCGCGCTGAGCGCGGCATCGGCGTCGGACTGGATGGCCACCTTGGCGGGCATCGGGGCGTGGAGGTTGGCCGGGTCGATGTCCACCCGGATCAGGGCGCCGCCGATCCGGATCTCGCTGCCGGTGTAGAGCACGTCGGTCTCAGAGAACTCGGTGCCCACCGCCAGCACGACGTCGGCCTCGCGCAGCAGGTTCTGGGTGCCCTGGAACGGCAGCAGGGTGCCGACTGCCAGCGGGTGGCTGCTGGGCAGGAGTCCAGCGGCATTGCCGGTAGTGACGACCGGGGCGCCGACGAGTTCGGCCAGCTCGCGTACCGTTTCGCCCGCTGCGCGGGCTCCGCCGCCGGCGAGGATCACCGGGGTGCTCGCCTGGGTCAGCAACGCCGCTGCCGCCTCAAGGGCTTTGGAGTCGAGATTGGGGACGTCGGTGCTCTCGTCGGCGACCCGGGTGAACGGGCCGTCGATCTCGGTGGTGAGCAGATCGATGGGCACCGCGATGTGAGCCGGCCGCGGGCGGCCGGTGGTCATCGCCTTCCAGGCCTTCGCGACCAGCGCGGGCAGCTCCTCGGCGCTGTGCGCGAGCCAGGAGTGTTCGGTGACCCCGGCCACGGCCATCACCTGGTCGCGGATGTCGTGCAGCGGACCGCGTTCGCGCCCGAGCAGGTCCGAGCGCGTGGCGGCGGTGACGTACAGCAGGGGGATCGAGTCGTGCCAGGCCTGGGCGAGCGGGGTGAGGGCGTTGAGCACTCCCGGTCCGGTGACCAGGACACAGACCCCGGGCCTGCCGGTCTGGCGCGCGTACGCGTCGGCCATGAACCCGGCGCCCTGCTCGTGGCGGGCCGGCTGGGTGGAGATGCCGGCCTCGGCGAAACCGCGGTAGAACTCGATGGTGTGCACGCCCGGGATGCCGAAGACGGTGTCCACACCGTATTCGCGCAGCAGCAGGGCCAGCGCGTGGCCAGCTCGCATCAGAGGTACTCCTTAGTGCATGTGGGCGAGGAAGCGGCGGGTGCGCTCGTGCTCGGGGGAGTCGAAGAACTGCTCGGGCGGGGCCTGTTCGACGATCTGGCCGGAGTCGAACAGCGCCACCTCGGAGGCCACGCTGCGGGCGAAGCGCATCTCGTGGGTGACCACGACCATGGTCATCCCGTCGGAGGCGAGCTTCTCCATCACGTCGAGCACCTCGCGCACCAGTTCCGGGTCGAGGGCGGAGGTGGGCTCGTCGAACAGCATCAGCTGGGGCTTCATCACCAGGGCGCGGGCGATCGCCACGCGCTGCTGCTGGCCGCCGGACAGCTCGGCCGGGTAGGCGTGCGCCCGGCTGGACAGGCCGACCCGCTCGAGCATCTCCAGGGCCTGCTCGCGGGCCTCCTTCTTGGGCACCCTGAGCACGGTGGTGAGCCCGGACATCACGTTGCGGGTGGCGTCGAGGTGCGGGAAGAGGTTGAACTTCTGGAAGACCATGCCGATCGCGGTGCGCTGGCGGGCCAGCACGCGCTCGGGGGCGGGCCGCATCTGCAGTGGGCCGCCGACCACGCCGATCGGCTGGCCGTCGAGCAGGATGCTGCCGGAGTCGGCCGGCTCGAGCAGGCTGATCAGCCGCAGGATGGTCGACTTCCCGCTGCCGGAGGGGCCGAGCAGAGCCTTGACCTGACCGCGCTGGACGGTGAAGTCGACGCCCTTGAGCACCTCGACCTCGTTGTAGGACTTGTGCAGGTTCTGCACCTGCAGCAGCGGCTGGGGCTTCATGCGGGGACCTTCTCCTCGGCCGTGGGAGCGCCGGCGCGGTTCAGTGCCGGGAAGCGGCGCTTGGCGCGGGTGGACGTCCAGCGGTAGCGGCGCTCGACCCGGGTCTGCACCAGCATCAGGGCGGACACGATGACCAGGTAGTACACGGTGGCGGCGGCGTAGTACTCGGCGTAGCGGAAGGTCACGGCCACGCCCATCTGCGCGGTGGTGAGCAGTTCCTGCAGCGAGATCACGCTGGCCAGCGAGGTGTACTTGACCATGCCGATGAACTCGTTGCCGGTGGGCGGGATGGCCACCCGGATCGCCTGCGGCAGAACCACCTTGAACAGCACCTGGGCGCGGGTCATGCCCAGGGCGCGGGCGGCCAGCTCCTGGCCGTCGTCGACGCTGAGCAGGGCCGAGCGGATGATCTCGGCCATGAACGCGCCCTCGGCCAGGGCCAGGCCGACGAAGGCGGCCAGGAACGGCGTGTACCACTCCTCGCGGAAGACCGGGTTCAGCTGGGGCAGGCCGTTCCAGAGCATCAACAGCAGCAGCAGGGCCGGGATCGCCCGGAAGAACCAGATGTAGCTGGTGCACAGCGCCCGCAGCGGGGCCAGTTTCGAGGACTTGCCCAGGGCCAGACCGAAACCGATGACCACGGCGCCGATCTGGGCGGCCACGGCGAGGGTGAGCGAGAGCAGCGCGCCGCGCACGAACGCCTCGGACGTCAGCTGCTCGAAGAAGATGGTGGAGTCGAATTCCAAGGAGGGACCTCCGCCCCGTGGGCCGGCGGCCTGCGTTCAGGCCGGCCGCCGGCTGTGCGGATCAGTAGACGTCGAGGGACTCGGTGCTCAGGCCGTACTTCTCGGCGATCTTGCCCAGGGTGCCGTCCTCGTGCAGGGCCTTCAGCGCCTCACCGAGCGGGGCGGTGATCTCGGCGTCCTTGTTGGCGAACATGCCGAACTCGGTGCTGGGCGGGAAGAATCCCTCCACCAGGCGCAGCTTGCCGTTGCTCTTCTTGACGATGTCGACCGCGGCCACGTCGGTCTCGATCAGCGCGTCGGCCTTGCCGTTCATCACTGCCAGCACGGTGTCGGCGGTCTTGGGGTACTGCTGCACCGAGGTCTTGGTGGCGCCGCACTCGCCTGCGATGTCCTGCGCCATGGTGAGGTTCTCGGAGGCGTTCTGCCCGGTGATGGTCAGGCCGCAGAGGTCGGAGTTCTGGGTGGGCGCCAGGTCGGTGGACTCGCCCAGGATCAGCGCCGGGCCGGTCTGCATGTAGGAGACGCCGTCGAGCACGGCGGTGCGCTCCTCGCTCATGTACAGGCCGCCGGGGATGATGTCGCAGCGGTTCGACTGCAGGCCGGGCTGCAGACCCTCGAAGGTGGTGACCTGGGTGGCGAACTCCAGGCCCCAGTAGGAGGCCAGGGCCCGGGCGGCGTCGGCGTCGAAACCGATGATGTCGCCGGAGGTCCCGTTCTCGTAGTACTCCAGCGGCGGGTACTCCGGGTCGATGCAGACCGTCAGGGTGCCGTCCTTCACCAGCCCGGCGGGGGCAGCCGCCTGGGCCTCGACGACGGCGGCGCTGCCGGACTCCGAGGAGCCGGAGTCGGAGGAGTCCGAGCCGCAGGCGGAGACGCCGAGCAGCGTGGCAGCGGCGGCCGCGGCGATGATGCTTCGCTTCATGGAGGGTCGCTTCCTGTTACGGGACCGGGAGTTACCGAGCGGGTGCAGGGTGGGTAACTGCTGCGAACGCTAAGTGCCGTTTGTTTCCGTCAGGTTCCGAATCATTGCGATCCCACGTCCTGACCACGGATTCGGCTCCGGACGGCGGCGGCTGTGCGATCGTTTGGGCGTCCGGACGGGGGTCGGGCGAAGGATTCGGATCATTCGCGGACCGAAGAATTGGTTGCGCCGATTTTCACGGAGGCCCGGTGGGCGGTTCCCCGCAGGAAGACCTGAACGAGCGGCTGGTGGCCCTGCTGCGGCAGGACGGCCGGGCCCCGATCGTCGACCTGGCCGCGGGGCTGGGCGTGCCCCGCTCGGTGGTGCGGGGCCGGCTGCGCGAGCTGCGGGCCAGTGGTGACCTGGCGATCGTGGCGATGGCGCACCCGGCGGTGGTGGAACTGGACGTCGGCTGCCACCTTTCGATCAAGGTGGCCGGGCCCACCCGCCCGGTCGTGGAGCACCTGCTCGCCTCGGACAACGTGACGCTGGTCTCGCTGGTCAGCGGCCAGTACGACATCGTGGTGGAGCTGCGGGCCCGGGACCAGCGGGAACTGTTCGACGCGGTCGAGGAGATCCGGCTCTCCAGCGTGGTCAGCGAGGTCTGCACGCTGGTCTACGTCGACGTCCTGCGCAGTCCTTTCGCCGTGGCCACCCGGCCGGCGCGGGTGCGGCTGGACGAGATCGACCTGGCGATCGTGCGCAGGCTGCAGGAGGACGGCCGCCTGCCGTTCCGGGAACTGGCCGAGGCGGTGGGGGTTTCGGAGAGCACTGCGCGCACCCGCACGCTGGCCCTGCTGGAGCGGGAGGTGATGCGGATCTCCACGATCTCCCGGCGCAGCACCCGGACCCGGAACATGGCGATGGGCATCGGCCTGCACGTACGGGGCTATTCGGACGATCTCGTCGCCGCGGTGCTGGGGATCCCGGGCGTGGAGTTCCTGGCCACCGTGATCGGCAACTACGACATGATCGGCACGGTTTCGGGTAGTTCGTTACCCGCCCTGCAGGCCGTGATCGAGCAGGTGCGCTCCTCGCCCGACGTCACCGGCATCTGTACCTGGGTGCATCTGGACTTCGTGCGGGAGACCTACCGACTGCCCCTCGGCGCAAGCCCCCGAGCGACTTAACCAGACGCTTAAGTCACCGTTGACAGCGGTCGGCGGGCTGCGCATCCTGCCGGGAAACGACCGACTCCGAGGTGGGGCTCATGGACACCGGACAGCCTGAATCGCTCGGCTCGCCCCGGCCCGAGAGGGGTGGGCCCACGGTCGACGACGCCGTGGCCAACGCTGAGTCGGGCAGCCAGGTCGAGGGCGTGCACACCCCCTCGGGAGAAGCGGCCTCCGGTGAGTCGCGAGTGGAGCAGATGACCGAGGTACCCGGGGTCACCGAGCCCCGGGTGGACGGGGTCAAGGGCGAGGGGGAGCCGCTGCCGCCCGGGCCCTCGCCCGACGAAGTCGGATCGGGCGGAGCCCAGAGAGTGGTCGGGGCAAGAGTTTCGGACCGGAAAGCAGCCGAGTCGGACGACTAGGCCGGCCCGAGCCTCACCCGTCGCGGAGCCAGATCCTGGTGCAGGCGGGCCTGACCTGAGGTCGGGGTGGGCGACAGCCCGCGGCTGCCCGGTCGCGAGGTGTACACCTGGTACCGCGTGTACACCTCGCCGATCTGCCCTGTCCTGCCCCGCCGGTGGGTCGATGCTGCGGTGAGGGGGTGCAGTGTGCGGGTGCTCGGTGAAGGCCCGGGGTCTCAGGTGCTGCGTAGATGGCGGTCGGCGAAGTCGCCGTCCTGAGCGAACTCGACCGCCAGGGTCTGGGTGAGGCGCTCGATGGTGGCGGCCAGATTGCCCAGTTCGTCGGGCTGCCAGTCGCGGAAGGTCTGGCGCAGTGTCTCCACCCGCGCCTGACGTACCGCGGCCACGCGCCGGCGGCCGGCCTCGGTGATGGTGACGAAGACCGTGCGGTGGCTGTCCGGGTGCCGCTCCCGGCGCACCAGGCCGGCCTCGGCTAGCGGGGCGACCCGGCGGGTGGCGGTGGACGGGGTCATGTCCAGCTGCTCGGCGATCTCGCCCATCGCCAGCCCGGGCCCGTCGGCCAGGCGGGACAGGACCAGGAAGGCGGTGCGGTCGAGCATCGGCCCGCCGCCGGCCTCTCCGCGGTGGAAGCGGTGGAACTCGCCGAGGCGGATCAGCCACGCGATGGACTCCTGGATGCGGGCGAGGTCGGAGTCGACCGACGGTGACGTTGCCATGGCTCTCATGGTGCCGGATGTGCCGTTCCGGGGAACTCCAGCCAGTGCAACTAAGTCTATTGACTAGGTAGGAATTGCTGGTAGCGTCATTTTCACCCTGCAAGTGAAGGTGTGGAGGACATGACGTGACCGAGGTGCGACCGCAAGAACTGGCGCGCGTGCTGGAGGAGCTGGAGGCCGGGTCCGCCCAGCGGGAGCTCACGGGCGAACGCCCGCACGACGTCGTGGCCCGGCTGCGCGGCACCGGCTTTTTGAAGCTTCGGCTGCCGCGCGAGCACGGTGGGGCCGACGCCACCCTGCGTGAGGTGTTCAGCTCGCTCATCGACGTGGCCCGGGCCGACTCCAGCGTGGCCCAGGCACTGCGGGCCCACTTCGCCTACGTCGAAGGGCTGCGCTTCACCCCCGACAGCCCGGCCCGCACGGCAGCCCTGGAGGCGATCGCGGCCGGCAGCGTGATCGGCAACGCAATCACCGAACCCAGCGGCGCCGCCGCCGGTGACTTCGCGGGACTGGCCACCACGTTCGTCCCCACCGACGACGGCTGGGCGATCACCGGCACCAAGTTCTACTCCACCGGCACCCTGTACGCCGACCGCGTCTGGGTCTGGGGGGTCACCGACCAGGGGGTGCCGGCCAGCGCCCTGATCCCTCTCGAGCGCCCCGGCATCAAGGTGGTGGACGACTGGGACGGCTTCGGCCAGCGGGCCAGCGGCAGCGGCAGCACCCACTTCGAGGGCACCCCGGCCACCCGCGAGGAGGTCGTCGTGGCCGGCGCCGAGGCGCCCCCGCGCCTGGCGATCGGCTCGTTCCTGCAGCTCTTCCTCACCGCCGTCATCGTCGGGAACCTCGAGGCGGCCGACCATGACGCCCAGGCCCTGATCCGGGGCCGCAGCCGGGGCATCACCCACGCCACCACCGACCTGCCCCGCCACGACCCGGTCCTGCTGCAGCAGGTGGGCGACATCGCCAGCAAGGCCTACGCGGCCCGGGCCATCGTGCTCGACGCCGCGTCGCTGCTCGACGACGTGGACGCCCAGCTGCACAACCGCGAACTGGACGGCACCGCGGTCCAGGCCGCCGGCCGGCGCGTGGCCGAGGCCAAGATCTCGGTCGAGCGGCTGGCCCTGGACGCCGCGACCGCCCTGTTCGAGGTGGGCGGCGCCTCGGCCACCCGCGCCGGCGCCAACCTGGACCGGCACTGGCGCAACATCCGCACCCTCGCCTCGCACAACTCGACCCGGCTCAAGGCCCGGGTGATCGGCGACCACGTGATCAACGGCGCCGACCTGCCCGACAACACCTACTTCTGAAGGAGAACGACCATGTCCGCAAGCATTCCGGTAGAGGCGTTCGGCCCCAATGCCCAGAGCGTCGACGTGCCGGTGCTGGACTCGCACCTGCACCACATCGAGGAGGGCGAGGGCTCCCCGATCGTCTTCCTGCACGGCAGCCCGAGCAGCTCCTACCTCTACCGGCACGTGTTCCGGGCCCTGAAGGGCCAGGGCCGTCTGCTCGCGGTCGACCTGATCGGCTTCGGCGACTCCGGGCGCCCGGCGATCGACTACGAACTGGCCGACCACGAGCGCTATCTCGACGCCTGGTTCGACGCGCTCGACCTGCGCGAGGTCACCCTGGTGCTGCAGGACTACGGCGCCGCCTTCGGTGTCTCGTGGGCCGCCCGCCACCCCGACCGGGTGCGGGCCGTGCTGCTGGCCGAGCCGGTGATCCGGGACATCGAGTCCTCCGCCCTGCCCGAGGCCTTCGTCGGCGCCCAGCAGCTGATCCGCACGCCCGGCGACGGCGAGAAGTTCGTGGTCGAGGACAACGGCTTCCTGACCCAGGTGTTCCCCGGCGCCTTCCTGCAGCCCCTGGCTCCCGAGGACCTGGCCGTGTACCAGGCGCCGTTCCCGACGCCCGAGTCGCGCACCCACCTCATCCGGTTCCCCCGGAACCTGCCGATCGACGGAGTGCCCGCCACGAGCGTCCACTATCTGGCCCGTAACGAGGAGTGGCTGCGCACTTCGGCCGACGTGCCCAAGACCCTGCTCACCTACGAGCCCGGTTTCCTGCTCACGCCCACCATCGAGAGCTGGATCCGCGAGAACGTCGCGAACATCGAGATCCGTTCCGGCGGCGCCGGTGTGCACTTCGTGCAGGAGGAGCAGCCGCAGGGCATCGCCGACGCCGTGGTGGAGCTGCTGAAGCGGAGCCAGCGATGACCGACCAGGCCGAGGTCCGGGCCCTGCTGGAACGGATCGCCGAGGGCGCGGCCGAGCGAGAGGGCAACGGCACGGCGCCGTTCGAGCAGATCGCCTGGATCAAACAGGCCCGGCTGGGCGCCTACCGGGTACCGGTCGCCGAGGGCGGATCCGGCGCCGGGGTGCGCGAACTGTTCGACCTGGTGGTCCGGCTCAGCCACGCCGACTCCAACATCGGCCACCTGCTGCGGGCCCACTTCGGCACCGTGGAGGACATCCTGACCTGGCCGGCCTCGCCCCGCCGCGAGCGCTGGCTGGCCCGGGTGGCGGCCGGGGAGCTCTTCGGCAACGGCAACAACGAGCTGGGCGCGAAACACGCCGGTGACTACAACAAGTCGACCACGTTCACCCGGGACGGCGACCACTTCGTGGTCAACGGCACCAAGTACTACTCGACCGGTACGCTCTACGCCGACCATACCTTCGTCACCGGGGTGACGCCGGAAGGGCTTCCGGTGCAGGCGCTGCTGACGCTGGGGACCGAGGGCATCACGGTTGAGGACGACTGGGACGGCTTCGGTCAGTCGCTCACCGCGACGGGGACGACCCGTTTCGAGAACGCCCGGGTCTCCGCCGACGAAGTGACGCTTCCGCCGGAGGATCTCAGCTCGATCCCGCGCTGGCACCTCGGCCCGTTCTACCAGCACTACCTGAACGCCGTGGTGGCCGGGAACGTCCGGTCGGTGCTGGACGACGCGGTCGCCCTGATCCGTTCGCGGCGGCGTAGTTTCACCCACGGTTCGGCCGACCTGCCCAAGGACGACCCGGTGCTGCAGGAGGTGGTGGGGGAGATCTCGGCCCTGGCCTCGGCCGCCACCGCGGTGGTCCTGGAGACCGCCGGCGTCCTGGCCCGGGTCGCGCAGAGCCCGGGTGACGACGTGGTGCACGAGGCTGCCTTGCGCGCCTCTCAGGCCCAGGTGGTGCTCCACGACCTCGGTCTCCGAGCGGCGACGGCGCTTTTCGACGTCGGTGGGGCCTCGGCGGTCAAGCGCTCGGCCAACCTGGACCGGCACTGGCGCAACATCCGCACGGTGGTCTCGCACAACCCGGTGCGGTTCAAGAACCGCGCCATCGGCGATCTGCTGGTCAACGGCCAGACCCTGCCCGACAACACCTATTTCTGAACGGAGGCGGCCGCCTCGTGACCCGCCAGCTGCACCTCAACCTGTTCATCCTGGCCTCCGGCCACCACGAGGCGGCCTGGAGACACCCCTCGTCCACGCCGGAGCGGATGTTCGATCCGGGTTTCTACACCGAACTGGCCCGCGCGGCCGAGGCGGCCGCCTTCGACGCGGTGTTCCTGGCCGACATCCCCAAGCTCGACGACAACATCGAGTTCAACTCGGCCGGCCGGCTCGACCCGATCGTCACCCTGGCCACGGTCGCGGCCGCCACCGAGCGGATCGGGCTGATCGGCACCGCCTCCACCACCTACTCCCACCCCTGGCAGCTGGCCCGCTCGTTCTCCAGCCTGGACCACCTGTCCCGGGGCCGGGCGGCCTGGAACATCGTCACCACCGACTCCCCGGCCGCGGCCCGGAACTTCGGGCTGGACGCCAGTCCGGACGCCGCCACCCGCTACGAGCGCGCCGACGAGTACGTGGACGCGGTGCTCAAACTCTGGGACAGCTGGGAGGACGAGGCGATCCGGCTGGACCGGGCCGCGGGCCGCTACCTCGACCCGTCCCGCATCCACCACCCCGGCCTGCGCACCCAGCACGTTCGCGTGGCCGGCGCACTCACCGCGCCCCGGCCGCCGCAGGGCTACCCGGTGCTGGTGCAGGCCGGCTCCTCCAACCACGGCCGCGCGTTCGCCGCCAAGTACGCCGAGGCCATCTTCACCGCCCAGCAGCACATCGACGACGCCCGCGCCTTCTTCGCCGACGTGAAGGGCCAGGCCGCCGCCCGAGGCCGCGACCCCGAGCACGTCAAGGTCCTGCCCGGTCTCAGCCCGGTCATCGGGGGCACCGAGGAGGAGGCGCTGCGGCTGCAGGCCGAACTCAACGAGCTCACGGTGCCGGCGTTCGGGCTGATGCAGCTGAAGGACTTCGCCTACGTCGACCTGGACCACCTCGGCCTCGACGACCTGGTGCCGGAGGAGGCCTTCGCCGGGGCGGGCGACGTGACCGACAACCTCAAGAGCCGCACGCAGGTCTACGCCGACATCGTCCGCCGCGAGAAGCCGACCCTGCGGGAACTGCTGCACAAGCTCGCGGGGGCCCGCGGGCACAAGGTCCTGGCCGGCACCCCGGAGCAGGTGGCCGATCACATGGAGCACTGGTTCAGCAGCGGCGCGGCCGACGGCTTCAACGTCATGCCGCCCTCGCTGCCGGGCGGGCTCGACGCCTTCGCGGAGACAGTGGTGCCCCTGCTACGCAAGCGCGGCCTGTTCCGGGAGGGGTACACCGGTACGACACTGCGGGAACACCTGGGCCTTCCTCGCCCGGACAACCAGTACACGCGGTGAGACCATCGGGGCGGACTCACCCGGAGAGGACACCCCGTTCATGACCTTCCCGCACCGTCTGCCGACCCGTCCGATCGCTGACCCGGCCGCCGTAGTGGCCGGCGAGCGTTACCGCATCACCGTGCTGGCCGACGGGCTGGTGCGCCTGGAGTACGCCGAGGACGGCCGGTTCGAGGACCGCGCCTCGACCTTCGCGGTCAATCGCCTGCTGCCGGTTCCGCAGTTCCGGGTGCAGGAGACCGACAGCCACCTGGAGATCGTGACCGAGCGCTTCCGGCTCACCTACGACCGGGGCCCGTTCACCACCAGCGGGCTGAGCCTGGCCGTGCTGGGCGGGGTCAGCAGCTACCACTCGATCTGGCGCTACGGGCAGGACGAGCCCGGGCTGGGCGGCACGGCCCGCACGCTCGACGACACCGGCGGGCCGGTGCCGCTGGAGCCGGGCGTGGCCTCACGCAATGGGTTCGCTGTGATCGACGACTCGGGCTCGTTCCTGTTCGAGGACGACGGCTGGGTCTCGGCCGAGAATGTTCACCGCCAGGACCTGTACGTGTTCGCCTACGGCCGCGACTACCAGGCCGCGCTCCGGGCCTTCTACGCGGTTTCCGGACCCACCCCGGTACTGCCGCGATATGCCCTGGGCAACTGGTGGAGCCGCTACTACCGCTACACCGCCGAGTCGTATCTGGCTCTGATGCAACGGTTCCGGCAGGAGGGCGTCCCGTTCTCGGTCAGCGTGCTGGACATGGACTGGCACCTGGTGGACATCGATCCGGCGCACGGCAGCGGCTGGACGGGCTACACCTGGAATCGCGAGATGTTCCCCGATCCTTCCGCTTTCCTCCAGCAACTGCACCAGATGGGCCTGCACGTGACCCTCAACGTGCACCCGGCCGACGGCGTCCGCTCGTTCGAGGACGCCTACCCGGCCATGGCCGAGGCCCTCGGCCGTGACCCGGGCGACCCGATCGCGTTCGACGTGACCGACCGCGACTTCATGGCCGCGTACTTCGAGGTGCTGCACCGCGGCCTGGAGGATGACGGCGTCGACTTCTGGTGGCTGGACTGGCAGTCCGGGCCGCACTCCCGCGTCGCCGGGATCGACCCGTTGTGGATGCTCAACCACTTCCACTACCTGGACAACCAGCGCAGCGACCGGCGGGCGCTGACCTTCTCCCGCTACGCCGGGCCGGGTAACCACCGCTATCCCATCGGCTTCTCGGGAGACACGGTGATCTCGTGGGAAGCCCTGGCCTTCCAGCCGCACTTCACCGCCACCGCGGCCAATATCGGCTACGGCTGGTGGAGTCACGACATCGGCGGTCACTTCTTCGGTGCTCGTGACGACGAACTGGCCACCCGCTGGCTGCAGTTCGGCGTCTTCTCGCCGATCCTGCGTCTGCACTCGGGCAACAACCCGTTCATCACCAAGGAACCCTGGACGTTCCCGGGCCCCTTCCAGGAGGTGATGACCCAGTTCCTGCGGCTGCGGCACCGTCTGGTGCCCTACCTGCACACCATGAACCACCGGGCCGCCACCGAGGGCCTGCCGCTGGTCCTGCCCATGTACTACGCCTTCGCCGAGGCCGCCGAGGCCTATCAGGTGCCCAACCAGTACCAGTTCGGCAGCCAGTTGCTGGTCGCCGCCATCACCGAACCCACCGATCGCCGCACCGGCCTGGCCCAGGTCAAAGCCTGGCTGCCCGAGGGGATCTGGGTGGATGTGCTCACCGACCTGGTCTACCACGGTGATCGGGAGATCCTGCTGCACCGGGACCTCGGCGCCATCCCGGTTCTGGCGCGCGGTGGCGCCATCGTTCCCCTGGATGCCGCACAGGTTCCGGCGAACGACCTGGCCCACCCCGAGCACCTGGAAGTGCTCGTGATCGTCGGCGCCGACGGGCAGTTCGAACTGATTGAGGACGATGGTGCGCCTCAGGGCGCCCAGGTCACCACTGCGATCGGTTACGTCCACGACAGCGGCACGCTCACCGTCGGCCCGGCCCAGGGGGATGTCAGCCTGGTGCCCCGCACCCGACGCTGGACCTTCACCTTCCCCGCTCTGGCCACCTCTGCCGATCCGGTCGCCACGGTGGACGGACAGCCTGTGGTGGTGCACACGGAACCGGCCAGCCGCCGGATCAGCATCACCGTCGACGACGTTCCGGCCACGTCCGCTCTGCGTCTCGAACTCGGCCACCGACCGCGGCTTCGGGACAACGACGTCCTCAACGACGTCTTCAAACTGCTCGACCGGGCCCAGATCGAGTACCAGACCAAGTCGAAGGTGCTGACGGTCGTCGAGGCGGACCAGCCGGTCCCGGTGCGGCTGTCCCGGCTGCAGGCGCTGAACCTGGAGTCGGCCCTGTTCAGCGCCCTGGGGGAGATCCTGCTGGCTCGCGCCGACTGATCGGGCACCGGTTGCCCAGGATCGCTCTTGCCGGCGCTCACCCGGTGACGTGCTCCAGGACGGCCGGAAGGGTGGTCACGCCGTCGTCGGCCAGGAAATGACCTGCCTGGGGGACGATCTGGGCGACAGTGCCCAGCCGCTGCGCCAAGGCATCGGTCGCCTCGGCCGGAACCAGGGCGTCGTTGTCCGAGCGCAGCACCCTCAGCCGACGGGTGCGGGTGGCGATGCGCTGCAGGGCCTCGTCACTGACGTCACCGGTGATCGGGTCGGCCAGGTAGCCGTCCAGCTGGGGGAGTGCGGGCAGCGGGCCGGTGAATCCGGCGACCAGGGTGAGGCCGCCCAGCTCCCAGGTGCCCGGATCGGCCGGCAGGGTGGCCAGGTGGCGCAGAAGGGTGAGACAGCCCAGCGAGTGCGCGACCAGGTGGGTCCGGGCGTCGACGGGACCGACTGCGGCGGCGGTGGCGGCCAGCCATGCCTCGGCTTCGGGCGCTTGAGGTTCGGGCAGGGCCGGAACTCTGGTCGCGATCCCGAGTGCGGTCAGTTCCTGGCTCAGCCAGCCGAACCAGTGGTCGTCGGGGGTGGCTCCGTAGCCGTGCAGCACGACTACCCGGTCGATCAGCGCTGCCGGGCCGGGGGCGACGAGGTTGTGGGGGCGAAGAGGGCCGTCCATGCGTCCGTAAGGTAGGCAGTGACGTCAGTGTGAGGGTCAAGACCGCCGGGGGCGGGCCGGCGACGAGGGGCGGCACGATGCGGATCGGGCAACTGGCTCAGCTGAGTGGGGTCAGCCGGCGGGCCTTGCGCTACTACGACGAGCAGGGCCTGCTCGTAGCCACGCGCGACGCCAACGGGTTCCGCAACTTCCCCGACGACGCACCGGTCCTGGTTGCGGCGATCCAGGAGATGTACGCGTTCGGCCTGAACTCGGAGATGGTGCGCCGGTTCCTGCCCTGTGCGCGCACCGCTGACCATCGGCTCACCTTCGAGATGTGCCCGCAGTTGCGTGAGGCCCTGGCCGAGCGGCGGGCGGAGGTCACCCGGCGGATCGTCGAGCTGGCCGCTCAGCAGCGTGCGCTGGACGCCCATCTCGTGCCCGGCTGAGGCGAGGCTGTTCGGGTGATCGCACCGGTTGCTCCCGGCCGCAGGTCAACCCGGCTTGGCCGGGGCCCGATACCTCTGGTTGGCGCCGCGTCCGTGCGCATACGGCGGAGGGGGACGAACGGTGGTGGACAAGGCTGGGCGACAGCCGCTGACACGGTTCCTCGCACAGCAGGGGGAGCGCCCGACGCGGCGGGCCCTGCTGATCAGTTCGGCGTTCGCGGTGATCTTCGCGGTCGCGGTGTTCCTGGGCCGGCTGACCGTGGCGGAGGGCACCAACCTGAGCCTGGTGTGGCCGGCGGCCGGGGTCGCGGCGGTGTGGTTCGCGGCTCAGCGCCAGGCGGGCACCCGGCGTCTGGACTACGCCCTGCTGGCCGTGCTGACGTTCGTGATCAACCTGGGCACCGGTGCCTCGCCGCTGCTGGCGCTGTGTTTCGCCGGGGCCAACGTTGTCCAGGTCGGGCTGCTGCACCACCTGCTGCGCCGGTGGAACCCGAAGCTCTGGGGCACCGGCGGTGATGAGCCCCTGACCGGTATGCAGCAGCTCTTCGGGCTGCTCACGGCCTCGGTCGTGGCCACTGCGGCCGGTGGTGTGCTGGGACCGCTGGCGGTGGGGGTGATCACCGGCAACTGGTCGGTGCTGCCGGCCGTGGTCTGGATGGTCCGCAACACGGTCTCGGTGGTGCTGTTCCTCGGGCTGGGCCTGCGGGTGGGGTACCTGATCAGCGCCCATCGCAGCGTGCGGGCCTCCGGTGAGGCGTCGTTCGGGGGCTCGGGCCGGGCCGTCCTGCTGCCCTTCATGCGCCTGAACGGGGCCCGGCGGCTGGAACTGGCCGTTCTGGTGGCGATCTCGGTGGCCGCCTACGTCCTGGTCTTCGTGGTGCTGCCGGAACTGCCGATCGCCTTCCCTCTGCTGGCCCTGACCGTCTGGGCGGCGCTGCGGTTCGACACCACGATCGTGGTGGTGCACGACTTCCTGGCCGGGGCCGCCGCGGTGGTGTTCACCCTGGCCGGGCACGGTCCCTTCACCCTGGTGGAGGACTACGCCACCCGGGCCCTGATCGTGCAGGCCTTCGTCGGCCTGGTCGCGGTGGTCGGCCTGGCCCTGGCGCTGGGGCGCGACGAGCGCGAGGTGCTGCTGTTCCAGGTGCACCAGCGGGCCCGCGAGGCGGAGACGGCCACCCAGGCCAAGTCCGCGTTCCTGGCCACGATGAGCCACGAGATCCGCACCCCGATGAACGCCGTGATCGGCATGTCCGGCCTGCTCATGGACACCCGGCTGGACGCGCAGCAGCGTGAGTTCGCCCAGACCGTCCGCGACAGCGGCGAGGCGCTGCTGACGGTCATCAACGACATCCTGGACTTCTCCAAGATCGAGTCGGGCAACCTCGAGCTGGAGGAGCACCCGTTCGAGCTGGAGGACTGCATCGACAGTGCGGCGGCGGTGACGGCCCTGGCCGCCAGCCGCAAGGGCCTGGAGATGGTGGTCCGGGTGGACGAGCGGTGCCCGTCGGTGCTGGTCGGTGACGTGACCCGGTTCCGGCAGGTGATCGTCAACCTGCTCGGCAACGCGGTGAAGTTCACCGACAAGGGCGAGGTGGTCCTGGAGGTGTCGGTGGCCGAGCCACCGGCCGACCTCCCGCCCGGCCGGGTGCAGATCCAGGTCTGCGTGCGCGACACCGGTATCGGGATCCCGAAGGAGCGCACCGGCCGCCTGTTCCAGGCCTTCACCCAGGTCGACGCCTCCAACACCCGGGTCTACGGCGGCACCGGGCTGGGGCTGGTGATCAGCCGCCGCCTGGCCCAGGCGCTGGGCGGCGACCTCAGCGTGGAGAGCGAGGTGGGGCAGGGGTCGGAGTTCACCTTCACCGCCCAGATGCAGGTGGCGCCGGAGCGGCGGCGCGAGCGCTACGACACGGTCCTGTCCGAGTCGCTGGCCGGGCGGCGGGTTCTGGTGGTCGACGACAACGCGACGAACCGGCGGGTGCTGCAGCTGCTGCTGAACCGCTGGGGCATGATCAGTGTCGAGGTGGACGGGCCGCTGCCGGCCATCGACCTGATCGCCAAGGGTGAGCCGATCGACGTCGCGGTGGTCGACCTGCACATGCCGGACATGGACGGCGTCCAGATGGCCGAGCGCATCCGGGAACTGCCCGCTGGGCGCGACCTTCCGATGGTGATGCTCAGCAGCATGGACTGGCGCCCGGCCGACCGGGGCCGGCTGTTCGCCGCGGTCATGACGAAACCGGTGCGGGCACGGCAGTTACGCACCTACCTGGAAGACATCTTCGCGCCGGTGGAGTCGGTGCTGCGCACGGTCGAGGCCACCGGAGGGCGGCGGGCCCGCGATCCGCAGCCCGGGCCGGTGCGGGCCGCGCGCAGCCTGAAAGTCCTTGTGGCCGACGACAATCAGATCAACCAGAAGGTGGCCCAGGTCATGCTGACCCAGCTGGGACACCAGGTCGACACCGTGGCCAACGGCCGGGAGGCGTTCGAGGCGGTGAACCGGGTGGAGTACGACCTGGTGCTGATGGACGTGCACATGCCGGAGATGGACGGTCTCGACGCCACCCGGATGATCCGGGCCCAGGCGCCGCCGGGGCAGCGGGACGTGCCGATCCTCGCGCTCACCGCCAGCGCCCAGGCCGAGGACCGGGACGCCTGCCTGCGCGCCGGCATGAGCTCGTTCCTGACCAAGCCCATCCGCAAGGCCGAACTGGCCCGGGCGTTCGAGGACATCTTCCCGCCGGAGCCCACGGCGGTGGGTGAGGACGTGACCCACCCGGCCCAGCCCTTGGGATGATCTTTCGTGATGCGCGCTCCGAAGAGTGGGGCTAGCTTTCTCGTCGTCCGGAGAAATCACGACGGGTCGTTCGAAAGGGTTGCAGCATCATGTCGTTCATTTGGGCCATCATCGCGGGACTCATCGTTGGTGCGATCGCCCGGCTCGTCCTTCCGGGCCGGCAGAACATCCCGATCTGGCTGACCATCCTGCTGGGTATCGTCGGTGCGGTCGTGGGTAACGCCGCCGCCGTCGCCCTGGGGGTCGGCGAGACCAACGGGATCGACTGGATCCGCCACATCATCCAGGTCGCGGTCGCCGCTGGTCTGATCGTCCTGGCGGAGCCGCTGTACTCGCGCCGCTCCGTGCGCCACTGATCTTCACCGATCAGCACCGCAGTAGCTTCCGAGAGGCTCCAGGCTCAGGCCTGGAGCCTCTCAGCTGTTTGCTCCTCGGCGCGCATGCTCAGACCGGGCCGGTGGTGCAGGTAGGAACTGCCCGGCCGGGACTTGGCCGAGTACTTGGCCGAGTACATGGCCACGTCGGCCCGGCGCAGCAGCACGTCCGGGTCCTCCAGCGCGGTCCCGGTGGCGATGCCGATGCTGACCCCCACCACGAGGGCCTGCGACCCGAGCAGGACGGGTTGTTCGAGGGCCTGCACGATCCGCTGGGCCACCTCGTCGGCCGCCCGGGCCCCGCCGCCGCGTAGTGCGACCACGAACTCGTCGCCGCCCAGTCGCGCCACGATGTCGCCCGGCCCGACGGTGGCACGCAGCCGTTCGGCCACGGCTGTCAGCAGATGGTCGCCGGCGGCGTGGCCGAAGATGTCGTTGATCTGCTTGAACCCGTTCAGGTCGAGGAGCAGGACGGCCAGTTCGCCGTCGCCGGGGCGGACCCGGCTGCCGTCGAGCTGCTCGTGCAGATAGGCCCGGTTGGCCAGCCGGGTCAGGCCGTCGTGCCGGGCACTGTGGTGCAGTTCACCGAGGATGCGGTGGTTCTCCTTCAGCACGCTCACCTGGCGCACCGTGACCAGGGCGGTCACCCCCGCAGCACCCACGACCACCACCTCGTCGACCGTGCCGCCGGGGCCGAAGGCATCGAGCAGCAGGAGCAGGTGCACCGCCCCCACCGCGGCGTAGGGCAGCAGCGAGTACGAGCGTCGCGGGGCGGAGACGTCGGGCGAGAAAGGCACCGGGCCCAGCCTGCGCTGGCGTTCCGCGGCGGCGGTGGCGAGCATGAAGCACAGCGGATTGCCCACCATCGTGCCGAACAGGTAGGGCCGGAAGTCGTCCAGGTAGGGCTGCAGGGAAGGTGCCACCGTCCCGATCACCGATCCGGCGATGATCAAGGTCAGCACCGATCCGCGCACCACCCGCTGCCCGGACAGCAGCACCTTGGCGAAGGCGAAGACCACCACCATGGCGGCCACGGTCAGGGCCATGGAGGCGAAGACCTGGCCACCCTCCATCGCCATCCGGCGGGTCTGCACGTGCCACAGCAGCACGCCGGCGCCGACCATGATGACGCCGGCGTCCAGCACCAGGCGGGCGTTGTCGCTCTTGCTCCGGGCCAGCAGGGGCAGCCGCAGCAGGGCGCAGATGATCGTCGCCATGGCCAGGGAGGCCCCGGCCACGAGCACCGGCGTGGCGTGCGGGCCGCCGATCTCCGGCTGCCGCCACACGTCCACGCCCTGCCCGCTCAGCGCCACGCCCAGGATGCCGATCGCGCAGCTCAGGGTGAGCCAGAAGCGGCGCTGGGCCGGGTCCACGGTGCAGGCGCGAGCGGTGCGGGCGAACGCGAAGGCGGCAACCGCGGCGGCCAGCGGGGTCGGCAGCCACAGCAGCGCCGAGACCGGGGCCGAGGGCCGGTACGAGCCGGCCAGGCACACCACGAAGGTGACCACGGCCAGCGTGGCCAGGAGCCCGGCGGCCCGCGTCGGCCAGGAGATCGGTGGGACGGGCAGGCGCCGATGCACGCTCGTCCTCCGCTGACCCACGTCGCCGGTCCAGGCCGGGCCCTGGCTGTCGGTGCTACCCGTCGGTCAGGAAGTACCGCATCTGAGGTGTGCGGGTCCTTGGGATCAGTACTGGTAGGCCGGGTAGGTCAGGTAGCCCTGGTCGCCGCCGGCGTAGAACGTCTCCTGGTCGGCGTGTGCGAGCGGCAGGCCGGCCCGCAGCCGCTCGACCAGGTCGGGGTTGGCCAGGTAGGCCCGGGCGAAGCTGATCAGGTCGGCCCCCAGCCCGAGCCAGTGGTCGGCGGCGGCCCGGTCGGCGCGGGCGGCGGGGTCGGCCGACCGGATGGGGTTGACGATGAGCGTCCCGGGCCAGGCACGTCGTAGTCCCAGCAGGGTCTCCTCGTCGGTCGCCGTGGTCAGGTGCACGTAGGCCAGGTCGAGCTTGGCCAGTTCACCCAGCAGGGCGCCGTACAGCTGTGGGACGTCCTCGTCGACGGCGTCCCAGATCCCGGCGCCGGGGGAGAGCCGGATCCCGACCCGGTGGGCGCCGACCGCGTCGGCCGTGGCCGCGGCGGCCTCGACGGCGAAGCGGATGCGCCCGCTCACCGACCCGCCGTAGCGGTCGGTGCGCTGGTTGGCGCTGCTGGAGAGGAACTGGCCGATGAGGTAGCCGTTGGCGCCGTGCAGTTCCACCCCGTCGAAACCGGCGTCCATGGCCCGTGTCGCGGCGCTGGCGTACACCAGGGCCTCCTGCCCGGCCTCGGTGGTGGACAGGGCGCGGGGTACCTGAGCCGGCTGCGGACCGGTGGAGGTGAACACGGTGGTGTTGCGCGCGGCCACGGCGGAGGGCCCGACTGGCTGGATCCCGGTGTGGTCGGAGTGGCCGACCCGGCCGGCGTGCATGATCTGGCCGAAGATCCGCCCGCCGTTGACGTGGACGGCCGAGGTCACCTGCTTCCACGAGTCGGCCTGGGCCTGGTCGGCCAGGCCGGCGCTGTTGGGGTTGGCCTGGCCCTGCCGGCTGGGCTGGATGCCGTCGGTGATGATCAGCCCGGCGGTGGCGCGCTGGGCGAAGTAGGCGGCCATCGACGCGGTGGCCAGGCCCTCGGGGGTGGACCGCACCCGGCTCATCGGGGCCATCACCACCCGGTTGGGCAGGCGCAGGCCGGCCAGGTCGTAGGGCTGCAGGAGGGAGTTCGTTGTGGTCACGCCAAGGACGCTAAAACCTGCCATTGGTGTCAGGGGCAAGTCCGCCTGCCCGGCGGCCGTCAGGGGCCGACGAGCAGGCGGTCATGCGAGCAGAACCTAGCGGTACGACAGCCCGTGGCCGCGCCGGAACAGCGGCTTCACCGAGTCGTCGGCCACGTCCGGCAGCTGGGCTGCGACCGCCTGCTGGCTGGAGGGCAGCTCGAACGGCAGGCGGCCACCGGGCCGGCGCTCGCCGAGGATCGTCTCTAGCAGGACGGAGTCGGAGACACCGTAGTTGGCCAGGACGGCGTCGGCCCGGTCGGTGACGTTCGTCAGGATCAGCGGCCGGTCCAGCTTGGGCACCGCCACGGTGGGCACGCCCGCGTCCACGGCGGCCTGGAAAGCCTGGTAGTCGGGCTCTTTCCCGGTGAAGGCCAGGTCGGTGAGGTCGGCGCCGCCGCGCGGGTCGGACAGGCGGACGATGGCCAGGTCGGCCTGGGCCGGGTCGGTCACCGCGCTCAGCCCCTGGGCCTTGATCGCTTCGGCGCTGATTCCGGGGGCGTAGACCGAGCGCACCTTCTTCGCCTTGGCCGGCAGGGTCTTGGCGTGGTTGGTGAGCAGGGTCAGCGAGGCGGCCTGAGCCTTGTCCCCGACCGCCTGGAAGCGGGCGCTGCCGGAGATCGTGGCGGCGGCCTGCTCATCCACGTAGGGGTTCTCGAACAGGCCGAGCTGGAACTTCTGCACCAGCACCCGCTTGGCGGCCTCGTCCACCCGATCGCGGCTCAGTGAGCCGTTGTTCACGGCCTGGACCACGTAGCTGGGCTCGTTCGAACCGCCCACCTGGTCGACGCCCGCGGTGATGGTCAGGGCGAAGCGTTCCACCACGGACAGGTCCTCCACGCCCCAGGGCATGCCCACGCCCCAGGAGCCGACGAACGAGGCCGGGGGACGGGTGTCGCGGCACACCTGCGGGCAGTTGCCGGTGATGCCCCAGTCCGAGACGATCACCCCGTCGAAGCCGTACCGCCCGCGCAGCAGGTCCTGCAGCATGTACGTGCTGAAGCCGGCCCCGACCTGCTCGACCTTGTGGCCCCGGTGCACCAGGTCTTTCAGGATCGAGTAGGTCGGCATGATGCCGGAGGTCTGGGCATCGAACGCCCCGGTGTACGGCACCAGGTGGGTCTCGAAGTTGTTGCCCGGGAAGGCCGCGTACCGCCCGTAGTAGTAGTGGCTGTCGTAACCGTTGACCTGGGCACCGTATCCGGCCCAGTGCTTGGTCACCGTGGCCACGCTGTCTGCGCCCAGACCGTTGTCGCCGTCCTGCAGTCCGGCGACATAGGCGCGCACCTGCTTCTTGGCGGCCTGGGCGTCGGAGCCGAACGTGCCGTTGATCCGCGTCCACCGGGGTTCGGTGGCCAGATCGGCCTGCGGGGAAAGGCCTTCGGTGATGCCGACGGCGCGGTACTCCTTGCGGATGATGTCGCCGAGCTTCTGGGTCAGGCGCGGGTCGCCGGCGGCGCCCAGGCCGATGGCGTCCGGCATCGCGGTGGTGCCGATCCGGGCGACGGTCTGCCCCTCGGTCACCGAGAAGCCGTTGCGGGGATCGGTCGAGACCACCACCGGGATGCCCAGGGGCTGGCTCTCGGCCGCTTCCTGAACCGTGTTGTTGGCGGCGGCGATCTGCCCTGGAGTGGCCGAGAGCCGGGTGATGAACGTGGTGATGCTGCGCTTGCCCACCAGGTCGGACACCTGGGTGGCGTTGTAGCCGGTGCCGGAGACCGGCAGGGTGCCGTGCACCAGCAGTCCGGCCTTCTGCTCCAGCGTCATCCGTTTCAGCAGGTCGGCGGCCCGCTGGCCGGGGGAGCGGCGCCAGTCCTCGTACGGGGTCAGTTTCCCGTCCCGGTCCAGGTCACGGAACTTCAGGCCGCCGACCGAGATGATCGGCGCCTGGCGGGAACTCAGCTCGGGTTGTCTCGGCCCGGCGGCCTGGGCCGGGCCTGCGCCCACGGCCAGGCCGGCGGTCACGGCGGCCAGTGCCGTGGTGACCAGGGCTGCCTTGGTCCGGGTGCGCCGGTGACTCGCCGGGGACGCCTTCGTCCGCTTGCTCATGGGTTCTCCTTAGATACCGCTGTTCGGCCTCGGCCCGCTCCTTGGGCCGAAGACGTTCCAGTAAGCGCCAGAACAAGCTCAACCGGGCCGCAGCCAGGAGCCGAGCAGCACCTCGATCGCCTGGGACATGTTCACGTCCTGGTCGTAGAGCCACTGCACCTGCAGGCCGTCCATCACCGCGAGCAGGACCCGGGCGACCACCTCGGCGTCCAGGTCGGCGCGCAGCCGGCCCTCCTGCTGGGCCCGGCGCACGTCGTCGGCCGCGTTCTGGCGCAGCCGTTCGTAGCGCTCGGCGAAGTAGGCGTGTGCGGGGGAGTCGCCGGAGGTGGCCTCGGCGGCCAGTTTCGTGAACAGCCGCACCATGCCCGGGCGTTCGGCGTTGTGGTCCATCAGGTCGGCCAGGTTCTCCACCGGGATGACGCCGCCGCCACCCCACTGCGCGCTGTCCTCGCGCTCGCGCTCCTGCAGCACCGCCAGGATCAGGTCGGTCTTGCCGGGGAAGTGGTGCGCGAGCCCGGTCTCGCTGATCCCCACCCGCGCCGCGATCTGCCGCATCGAGGTGGCCCCGTAGCCCTGCTCGGTGAAAACCTCAGCGGCAGCGCGCAGGATCTCGCGTCGTCGTTGAGGTGTCTTGGCGTAGGTGCCCCGGGAACGTCCCGCCGGCGTAGTCATGCGCTGACGCTACGTCGGGAAAGAGAAAATGGGGGACGTGTCCTGCTTTCGTTTGCGCCGAACGGTCAGGCACCGATCGGGTCAGGCCGCGATGGACTCGCCGGGATCGAGGGTGAGCATCGGTGTGGCCGTTGGACCGGTCTCGCCGAGGAACATGCCCATCGAGGCGCGCCCGATCTCACTGAGCATCACGTCGTGGATCTGCACCGTCCGGCGAGGAGCGACAGCCTGCACGAAGTCGATGGCCTCACCGACCTTGAACCACGGCCCACTGACCGGCAGGAGCAGGGTCTCGACCTCGGCGCCGGGCAGCAGATAGGCGTCGCCCGGGTGGAAGACGGTGCCACCGACCACATAGCCGACGTTGTGGGGGACGGCGATACCGGCGTAGATCTGGGCGTGCTCGCCACCCACGGCGCGGATCTCGACTCCGCCGATGTCGAACGTCTCGTGCCCCCGCAGGGCGGTGACCCGGCCCGCGCGGAAGGCGTCGGTGTCTTCGAGGTCCCTGACCACCGAGGCCGGTGCCCACAGGCGCAGTTCGGGGCGGGCGGCGAGCGCGGCGCGCACCTCGTTCGCGGCGAAGTGGTCGAAGTGCTCGTGGGTGACGAGCACGGCGGTGGCGCTCGCCAGCAGTTCCGGGGTGTTGGGAGTGAAAGTGCCCGGATCGAGCAGGATCCGCTGGCTGGCCTCCTCAAGGACGACGGTGGCGTGGGTGTGCTTGGTGAGTTTCACGAGGGCGGGTCTCCATCACGATGTACAACATAGCTGTATATCCAAACTGTACAACATAGTTGTGTACCCTGACGGATCAGAGGCTCACCGACGTCCCAAGTTGTGCACCTATGCTGTACATTTCTGAAAGTGACAACTGAGGACGATCTCGCGGCCGAACTGAGCGAGTCGTTGCGGCAGTCGGTGGGCGCCTTTGTGCGCGCCACACGTTCGCGGGCCGACACCCTGCCGCCGTCACGCTCGGAAACGCTGGGACTGCTGGCCCGTTCGGGCCCGCAGTCGATGGCCGAGCTGGCCGCCGGGCGGGGCGTGAGCCACCAGACGGTCAGCCGGATGGTCACCGAGCTGGAGCAACTGGGGCTCCTCGGCCGCTCACCCAACCCTGAGGACGCGCGCGGCTACCTGATCGCGATCAGCGACCGGGGGCGCTCCGCTCTGGAGGCCGACCGGCAGGCTCGCCGGGACCGGATCGGTGCGGCGATCAGCGCCGTCCTGACGCCGGCCGAGCGAAAGGTCCTGGCCCAGGTGCCCGGGCTGCTCGACCGGTTGTCGCAGGAGATCGCCACCCCGACCTGACCGGTCGCCCCGGCGCCTCAAGAAAAGACCCGAACGGCCGAAGCCTAGAGAGTTGTCCAGGGCCTGGGGGCGAGCGGTGCGGGGCGGTGTGCGGATGCGTACGGCCGGTTTCACTCTGGTGGAACTGCTGGTCGTGATGGTGATGGCCGGGATTCTGGCGGCGATCGCCATCCCGGCCGTTGCCGGGCAACGCCGCCGCGCCGTCGACGGGGACATGAAGAGCGACCTGCGGGCGGTGGCGGCCCGGATGGAGACGTATTTCGCCGATCTGAACAGCTACCCGACCACGATCACCATTTCCGGCAACAACGCCGTCCTGCCCGGCGGGTACACCACCCGGCTCTCGGCGGGCACCACGATGTCGGTGACCACGCCGGCCCGGGCCAACAGCATCCTCACCTACTGCCTGGTGGCCTCGCGCAAGTCCGGGGCCTCGCCGGGCACCCAGAACTGGGTGTGGATCAACGACAAGGGCGGCCTGCAGAGCAGCGGGGTGGTGACGTGCAGCTGAGGGCCCCGAGGACTCTGAGGACTGATCAGCGCGGTTTCACCCTGATCGAGGTGATGGTCGCCCTGGTGCTGATGTCGCTGATCCTGATGTCCGGAGGGATGTTCATGATGCGGGCGATGTACACCTCCTCGTCCCTGGGCACCCGGGACTCGGCCACCACGGTGGCCAACCAGGTCCTGGAGGAGGTGCGGGCCATGGACCCCACGTTCGACGGCGACGATGTGATCCCGCTGGTCTACGGGCGCACCAAGTCGGCAGTGGTGGCGCAGTGGGGCACGGCCGCGAGCGCCGGGGTGGACGTCAGCCAGACCTACGTGGGCAGCGGCAGTACCGACTACGACAACGCCACCTACGACGCGGGCACGCATGCGGTCAGCATCCCGTTGGAGCAGAAGAGGACCTACGGAAACCGCGACTACACCGTTTCCATGCTGATCGGGGCGTGTGCCCGGGCGGACACCGGAGGCGCTTGCACCAAAGGGACGACCGGCTCGCTGTTGCTGCGGGTGGTCGCCCTGGTGCGGTGGAAGAGTCCCCTCGACCAGTGTCCCGCCACCGGATGCACGTACGCCGCGGCGACCCTGATTGATCCGGCCAAGGACCCGCAGTTCAACTCCAGCCGCCGTCCGGTCGCGAACGCCGACAGCGCCTCCACCACCGCCGGCACGTCGGTGGACATCCCCGTGACGTTCAACGACAGCGGAGTCTTCGCCCTCTACGGGGCGGTCTCGCTGATGTCCACCCCGGCCAACGGCACGGTGTCGGTGTACTCCACGAACAACATCGTGAAGTACACGCCCAAATCGGGTTTCGCCGGGATCGACACGTTCACCTACCGTGTGGTGGACACCTCGAACCGGGTCTCGGACGTCGCCGTGGTGACCGTGGTGGTCTCACCGCTGAGCGTGCCCGTGCCCCTGCCCACCTCGATCGGTGGCCTGCTCGGGGCCGCACCGTGAGGGCCCGCGGGGAGGACGGCCTGACCCTGATCGAGATGATCGTGGCGATGACCATCTTCGGTGCGGTGCTGGGCATGTTCGTCACCGTGGTCGCGAACTTCACCGCGATGACCACGAAAACGGTGAACCTGGCCGACCAGAGTGCCGACGCCCGGGTGGTGTACAACCTGTTCGACCGCTCGGTGCGCTCGGCCTCGGCAGTGAACCGGCCGCAGCGCACCGGCAACAACTGGTACGTGGAGTGGCTGTCGACGGTCACCGATCCGGAGCTGTGCACCCAGTGGGTGCTGCGCACCGACACCGACACGCTCGCCCTGCGCACGTGGGTACCGGTCTCGTCCGGCACGACCACCCCGTCGAACTGGCGCACGGTGTCCACCGACGTGGTGAACACCAACGCCCAGGCGCCTTTCGTGTTCACCGCGGCGACCATGACCAGCCCGCTGCAGAGCCTGGGGGTCAACCTGTACTACCAGCGGGGCGCCGACACCGGGCCGACCCAGAGCAACACCACGTTCGTGCTGCTGAACTCCGGGATCTCGGCGCTGTCGAACCCGGACGTGAACGACGACGACGTGAGTGACAAAGAGGTCTGCACCGACATCGCGAACCGGCGGCCCTGATGGGGAATCCCGAGCAACCCTTGGCTGCCCGCGGCGATCAGGGCGTTGCCCTGATCACGGTGGTGGTGGCGATGCTGGTGCTGTCGGCCCTGAGCCTGCTGACCCTGGGTGCGCTGATGTCTCAGGTGGCGCCGGTGGAGTACCAGACCAAGGCCAACCTGACGATCAATGCGGCGAAAGGGGGGATGGACGCCGCCCTGGCGGCGATCCGGAAGGCCACCTACGTGGAGAGCGGCACGACCTACGGCGACCGCGCCAAGCTCCCGTGCTGGACCTCCCAGGTGGGCACGCTGCAGGCACCGATCACCCGGGCGACGGTGAGCTACTCGGTCAGCATCCGCTACTTCAAGAGCGACCCCACCCCGCAGTCCGAGACCTGGCGCACGATCAATGCGCTGCCCTGCACCCAGGGGCTGGGAACATTGATCACCCCGGCCTTCGCCCAGATCACCTCCTCGGCCACCGGTGCCGCGCTGGCGAACCTGCCGGCCAGCTCGGGCGACCGCACCCTGCAGGGCACCTACACGTTCAGCCTGACCAACCCGCAGCTGCCCGGCGGCCTGATCAAGGACCCGCAGGGCCTGTGCTACATCGGAGGCCTGCTGCTGGGATCCGGGGTGACCGTGGGCACCTGCGCCCCCGGCGCGGACGAGCAGATGTGGATCTACACCACCAATTATCAGCTGGTCCTGGTCGCCACCCGCGCGGCGGACGGCACCGGCGGCCTGTGCCTGGGGGCCTCGAGCAGTACCGGGGCCACGGCCATGAAGGTCTGCGACATCACCGACTACGGTCAGCGGTGGGGGGTCAGCGGCAGCAACCCGGTGCACCTCTTCGGCCACCTCGGCGGTCAGTACAACAAGACCTGGTGCCTGGGCCCCGCCACCACCGGATCGGCGGGCAGTCCGGCCGTCGCGAGCACGGGTACCTGCGGCGACGCTGCGCGCGGGGTCTACCCGCAGCCGTCGGTCGGCGCGGGGGCGGCCGGGACACTGGTGAAGACCCAGGAAGAGATTCACCGCAAGCCTTTGCAGTGGGTGAACTACCAGGAGTTCGGCCGGTGCATGGACATCAACGGCTGGAACGTCAGGGCGAGCATCCACATCGTCTACCCGTGCAAGCAGGACCCGATGGCCGGGGCGACCTCGGCCGCCTCACCGGGCTGGAACGAGGTGTTCACCTGGGACATGAACACCAAGTACTTCTACGCCAACGCTGCTTCCAGCAGCAACAAGCCCAGTGACCCGAACGACCCGGCGTACTGCATGAAGAGCCCCAACAAGATCGGCGGGTACGTCGGCTTCTCCACCCTCTGCAGCGCGGTGACCACGGCGACGGCAGCCCCGTTCAAGTGGACGGTGAACCGGGACACGGGAATCTACGCAACGAGTTACACAGTGGTCGACAGCTACGGGCGGTGCCTGGCCAACGGCCCACCGACCGGCAGCTACTCGTCGCTGATCACCAGCACCTGCGACGGCAGCGAGGGGCAGAAGTGGAACGCCCCGGCCGGTTTCGCCCCCTCCGACCTGACCAGCATCCAGGAACTGCGCAACTCGTCCTGATGCCGGTCCGGCCGGAGCGCAAAGGTGTCCGCTGGCCGGAGGTCCCCCGGCCGTCCGCCCGAAAGGATCAGAGCATCCATTGGGGCGAACTGCAGGAGACACACATGATCATCGTCATCGTCGAGTTCGACGTCGCTGCCACCGACCGGCCCGTGGCCCTGGCCCACCTTCACGCGCTGCGGGAAGCGGCCTGTGTGATGCCGGGAAACCTGGCCTACCGGGTGCACGCTTCCCGCGAGAACGAGACCGGCATTACCTTGGTGCAGGAGTGGCAGGACGAAGAGGCGTTCTCGGGCTATCAGACCTCTGATGCCTTCGTGGCCTCCGGCCCGGTACTGCGGCCGCTCATGACCGGGGTCCCGGTGAGCCGCCGGTTCCGGGCCGAGCTGCTGGAGACGGTGGCCTGAGTTCGCGGTGATCTAGGGGAGGAGCGGTGATGGCGCGCGAGGCGTTCGCCTTCGCCCGCACCTTCGCTCCCGGGCCGGCCCGCGACCTGCTGGTGGACCACCACTACCTGCTCTGTGCGTCCTCCGGCGCTCTCCGGCTGGAGGAACCCGGACAGTCGTGGTTACTGCCGCCGGCGAGGGCCGCCCTGATCGAAGCCGGACGACCGATCCGGGTGAGCATCCCGCAGTCGGTGAGCACCGCGTCCGTGCTTTTCAGCACTGGCTTCGCCCCGCAGCCGCCGGCCCCGCTGGCGGTGTTCGATCTCAGCCCGCTGGCCCGCGCGCTGGTGGCGGAGTGCCGCGGCTGGGGTGAGAGCGAGGAGCCACTGTCTGCCTATGCGGCTGCCCTGTTCACCGCCCTGGCCGCGGTGACGTGGCGACTCGCCGAACGCCCGAGCCCGGTCGGGCTGCCGACCGGCCGGTCGGCGGAACTCGGCCAGGCCCTGCAGATCACCCAGGAACGTCTGGGCGATGACCTGCGGTTCGAGGACGTGGCCGCCCGGGTCGGGCTGGCGCCCCGGTCGCTGGCCCGCCGGTTCGAGGACGAGCTGGGCATGACCTGGCGGGCGGTGCTGCGCCGGATGCGGGTGCTACGGGCGATCGAGGAGCTGGCGGCCGGGGACGCGCCGGTCACCCAGGTCGCCTTTGCCGTCGGCTACTCGTCACTGTCGGCGTTCAACGCTGCCTTCCGTGAGCTGACCGGCCGTACTCCGAGCGAGTACCGGGCCAGCTTCCGGCCGTCGTAGAGCCGCGTGAGTCTGGTTGATCGGCAGGTTGGTGCTCTCCGGCCAGGACGATCCGCCCGAACACCTCCCCGGCGTCCATCCGGCGGTGTGCCTCGGCGGCCTGGTCCAGGGGAAGAACGTCGTGGATCACGGCCCGCAGGTCGCCCCGGGCGGATGCCTCGAACTGCTCGCTGCGTGCCTGGCCTCTCTGCGCGGCGGGAATGCTGTCGAGACTGAAGGTAGCCAGCGACCGAGACTGCTGGAACGACTGCAGTAGGCGCGCACCTACGTCCATTGTCGGCATTCCCGCCACAGCACCCACCAGCACGAGACGCCCGTTGGCCGCCAGGCGATCGATGAAGTCGGGGACGTCGGGACCGCCGGCGATGTCAATGATCACGTCGTAGGCTGCTTCTGCGGGGCCGCCGGTCCGATTGAGGACGTTTGTGGCCCCCAGTTCGCGAAGCCGGTCACCTCTGCTCTGGGAGGAGGTGGTCACTGCGACCGCGCCTGCGCCGGCACGGGCGGCGATCTGTACCGCCGCGATACCGATGCTGCCCCCGGCTCCACGGACCAGCACGGATTCACCGGCGCTGAAATGCGCATGTCTAAGCGCGAAGTGAGCGACGGTGGCGGCGCTGCCCAGCGTGGCGGCCTCGATGCTGCTCAGGCCGCTCGGGAGCGCTGTGATGTCTTCGACTGCGGCCACCGCCATCTCGGCGTATCCACCGCTCATGCCGGTGAAAGCCCAGACCTGGCGGTCCTTCCAGGAGGGATCGACCCCGTCGCCGACCGCGACCACGGTGCCGGCGACCTCGCTACCGGGAATCAGGCCCGGCCCGAAATCGGTTCTGCGGATGGTGCCCCGGCGGATCACGGCGTCGACTCCGCCCACCCCGATGGCCTCGGTCGCGATCAGGACCTGTCCAGGGCCGGTCGCTGGGGTGGGAACCTCCACCACGGCCATGCCGCTGGGGTCGCCGAATTCATGAATCACTACTGCGCGCATCGTCTTTCCCGGTGTCTCGTGCGGTGGTGCCGTACAGTCGGGGACGTTAACGGACGCCCGCGTCCGCTTGGAGGAAGTGAGACGGATGGACGATCAGATGCCTCGGCTACGCGCGGATGCGCAGGACAACCGCGACCGATTGCTCGAAGCCGCCCACGCACTGTTCGCCGAACACGGCCTCGACGTCACCATGCGCCAGATCGCCCGCCGGGCCGGAGTGGGCCCGGCCACGCTGTACCGCCGCTTCCCGACCCGGCAGGACCTGATCGAGGCCGCGTTCGCCAACGAACTGCAGGCCTGCAGTTCGATCGTGGAGGACGGATGCGGGGACCCGGACCCGTGGCTGGGGCTGTGCTCGATCATCGAACGGCTCAGCGTGCTCAATGCCCGCAACCACGGCTTCGTCCAGGCTTTCCACGCGGAGAACGCGACCATCGGCGCCCGGGAACACCGCGCCTGCCTGCTGCGCATGGTCACCCGGCTGGCCGAGCGCGCCAAGCTGGCCGGGGCTCTGCGCCAGGACTTCACCGCGGACGACTTCGTGCTCGTGCTGCTCGCCGGCCGCGGCCTGACCACGCTGCCACCACCGCAGCGGGAGGCGGCGGCCCGCCGGTTCGCCGCCCTCAGCATCGACGGACTGCGAGCCCGAGCGTAAAGGTGGCCTGTCAGCTGACCGGATGTACTCCGAGCGGGTACTGGGCCAGCTTGCGGCCCCTGACTGTGCGTCAGGCACTCGTCCGGACGGGTGTTGGGTTGCCTGAGCACGCGTGTTCGCCGACCGGCCGGCCGTAGGGAGCCGGTGGTGACAGGTGCAGGCCGCGGGATCGCGGCGCGAATGCGTAGGTGGATCGGCGATGCGGCGGCCGTGCCCCGACCGGTGCTGTGGGTGCTGGGTGTGGCGGCGGTGGGGCAACTCGTGCTGTGCCTGCGCTGGGACGGTGTGGCGGAAGGGCAGATCTGGCAGGGGGCGCGGATCGTCTGCGTGGCGATGATGCTGGCCGCGACCCTGTGGATCGTGCACTGGCGGGTGCGCCGCACGCCCGGTGAGCGGCGGGTGTGGCGGGTGCTAGGGCTGGCCCTGGCGGTGTTCGGGGTCAGCAGCCTGAGCACGCTGATCCTCGGCCTGGTGCCGGATCTGGCTCACCTGGCCGCGGTCCCGTCGGCGGTGGGCACGTTCATCGCCTTCCCGCTCGCCTTCCGGGCGGTGGTGCGCTGGAGCCGGCGCAGCGCCGGGGTGGATCCGGACGATCTGCTCAACGGCTTCAGTTCGGTGTTCGTGGCCGCCGCTGCGATCGGCTGTGTGCTGGCCTGGGCCCACCCGGCGGACGGTCAGACGCTGCTGCTGACCACCCTGTCGTGGGGCCAGCAGCTCACCGCGGCGCAGAGTGCGGTGTGGGTGATTCTGGTGTTCAGCGCGCTGACGGCCGCATCGGTCAGCCGCCTGTACCGGGACGTGCGCATCTGGCTGGTCACCGGCGCCTACGCCCTGGCCGGCAGCAGCAGCGCAGCCGCGTGGTTCAGCGACGGGGCCCGGCCGGGCTGGACCGTGGCGGTGTGGTGTGTGGGGCTGCTCCTGGTCAGCGCGGCGGCGCTGCGCCCGGTGCGGTTCGTCCCGGTCGCCGCCTCGGACCCGGTCAAGTCCACCGTCGGTGCCTTCGTGATCGTCAGCGCGGGCGTCGCGGTGCTGGTGACCGCTCTGCTCACCGGCGTCCCGGCGATCGTGTCGCTGTTCGCGGCGGCGGCCGTGATGGGTTCCAGCGTGCGCCTGCTGGTCAACCTGCACGAACTGCTGCAGCTGGAGGCCAGCCGGGCCCAGGCCCTGACCGACGAGCTGACCGGCACCGCCAACCGCCGCGCGCTGCTGGCCCACCTGAACTCGACCCTGGCCCACGGCACCACGACCCAGCTGATCGTCTTCGACCTCGACCACTTCAAGGAGGTCAACGACGGCCTCGGCCACGGGGCCGGCGACGACCTGCTGCGGATGGTCACCCAGCGCCTGCAGGACAAGCTGCCGGAGGGAGCCGTGCTGGGGCGGTTGGGTGGCGACGAGTTCGCCGTGGTCACCACCGGTGCCGCCACCGGGGCGACGCTGCCGGCGCTGGACGAGGTGTTCGCCGAGCCCTTCCAGCTGACGCAAATGAGTGTGCACATCGACCTCAGCATCGGCCTGGCCTACTGGCAGCCCGACGCCCAGGCAGGCATAGGCCTGGATGCGGCCACCCTGATGCGGCAGGCCGACACCGCCATGTACGACGCCAAGCGCAACGACCTCAGAGCGGTCACCTACGACCCGGAGCGTCACGCCGACCCGCAGGGCCTGCTGTCCATGGTGGGGGAGCTGCGCCGGGCGATCAGCACCGGGCAGCTCGTCGTGCACTACCAGCCCCAGTTGCATGCCGGCCGGCCGGTCGCCGGCCGGGCCGGGCAGCTGGCCGGGGTGGAGGCGCTGGTGCGCTGGCAGCACCCGCGCCTGGGGCTGCTGCTGCCGGCCGACTTCCTGCCCCTGGCCGAGTCGCACGGCCTGATGGACGCCATCACCCACCAGGTGCTCGCCCAGGCGGTCGCCCAGCAGGCCCAGTGGCGGGCCACCGGCCGAGACATCCGCGTGTCGGTGAACCTTTCGGCCGGCACGCTGCTGGACGCCTCACTGCCCCGGACCGTGGACCAGCTCCTGGCCCAGCACCGGGTGCCCGCCACCTCCCTGGTCCTCGAGGTGACCGAGACCGCGCTGCTGCGCGAGCCCGACCGCAGCCTGCTGGTGGTCGAGGCGCTGCGGGCGATGGGCGCCCAGGTGAGCATCGACGACTTCGGCACCGGCTACTCGTCCCTGACCCAGCTGCGTCAGCTCCCGGTCAGCGAGCTCAAGCTGGACCGCTCGTTCACCGTCGACCTGCTCACCGACCCCCGGGCCGCCGCCATCGTGGCCAACACCATCGCCCTGGCCCACGACCTGAGGCTGCGGGTCGTCGCCGAGGGGGTGGAGGACGAGCCCACCCTGGCCGCCCTGTCCGACCTGACCTGCGACGAGACCCAGGGCTACCTGCACACCCAGCCGCTGTCGGCGCAGGCCTTCGACGGCTGGCTGCAGCGCCACGAGAGCGGCGCCGGCCTCACGTCGTCCTCGCAGGTGGCGGTCTGAACGAAGAAGCCCGGCCGTCAGGCGGCGTCGGGCCGGGCCAGCTGCTGCACGACCCGAAGCAGATCTTCAAGGGGAACCGACAGATTGGCCGGCCGCTCGGCGCTGCGGCGCAGCCCCTCTTCGATCCAGGCCCGCATCAGGACCGACGGCTTCACTCCCTGCCGTCTGGCCTCGCTCTCGACGGCCTGAGCCATCGCCATGGACAGACGGAGAGTCTTGTTCACTTCGAGATTCTCGGCATCGAGATCCGGCGCCTGGGCAGGCTCTCCCTCGGCAATGAGCTCCGAATGATCCATGTTCAGAATGTCCCGTGCCGACTGTGCATCCATGATCAGTTCCCTCCTCGGGCCCGTCGGAAGCTGGCAATCTCGGGTTCGGTCATCTCACTGGAGCTCGTGTTGCAATGCGCGTGCAACGCGGTCAGGTCACCGTAGAGCCGCGTCGCCGGGAAAGCCGCGTCGCCAGAGGATGGGGGCAGCAAGAAGGCCATGTTCCCGGGTTGCTTCTCGGGGACGGGCCTCTCGAGCTACAACGTCGAACATGCTCGGCGATCATGAGATGGCCACACTTTTCGCCAAACCGGCCGAGGCCTCTCCAATGCGCCGATGCTCCCGCGGCCAGCCCGGCCGTCAGGCGGGCGGGGTGTTGGCGGCGTGCCGGCCGACGATGTAGCCGTAGACGATGCCCTGGCCGATGGTGGCGCCGGCTCCGGGGTAGGTGTTGCCGAAGGCGTTGGCCGCGGTGTTGCCGATCGCGTAGAGGCCCGGGATGGGGGAGCCGGTCTCGTTCAGGGCCCGGCCGAGGCCGTCGGCCCGGATGCCGCCGCAGGTGCCCAGGTCCGAGAGCACCACCTGCACGGCGTAGAGCGTGCCGGTGAGGGGGCGCAGGTTGGGGTTCGGGGTGACGGTCGGATCACCGTAGTAACGGTCGTAGGCGCTTGCGCCCCGGTGGAAGTCGTCGTCGACCCCGGCTGCGGCCAGTTCGTTGAACCGCTCCAGCGTCGCGGCCAGCCCCTCGGCGCCGGTCGCCTGCGCCAGTTCGGCGGGAGTATTGGCCCGGTGGGCGATTCCGGCCTCGTACCACGACCGCGGCAGCGGGGCGCGGGGAAAGACGGCGCCGGCCAGGACGTAGCTGCTGCGGTACTTCTCGTCGAAGACCAGCCACATGGTGGGTAGTTCGCCGTCGCGCCGGGCCTGGGCGAGGGTGGCCTGGCCGAAGGTCATGTAGTCGCACGACTCGTTCACGAACCGGCGGCCGGTGCCGTCGACCATCAGTGAGCCCGGCAGAGAACGCTCGGCGAGCAGGATCTGGGGGGCCGCGTCGCCGACCGGGGCCACGGAGGGGAACCACCAGGCCTGGTCCATCAGGTCGGTGCCGGCTCCGGCTTCCTGGGCGGCATGAATACCGTCTCCGGTGTTGCTCTCCGCGCCCAGACTCCAGTCCTGCAGCTGCGGGTGGTGATGGGCGTGCCGCATCGGCAGGTGGTGGTCGAAACCGCCGGTGGCCAGCACCACCGCGCGGGTGGCGCGGACGGTGAGGCTCTGGCCGTGGTGGCTCAGCTCCACCCCGGTGACCCGGCCGTCCTGGGTGAGCAGGTGTTCCAGACTCGTGTCGGTCCAGACCGGGATGCCGGCGCGCAGGACGCCGGCGAACATACCGGCCGCGATGGCCTGACCGCCCGCCGCGTACTCACGCCCGATGGCCAGACCACCGACGCCCTGCACCACCCGCCTGAGCACGCGGGGCAGCGCCCGGCCCGGGGTGCGGGCCATCAGGTTGAGCCACTTGTAGTCGGCGCCGGTCACCGGCATCGGCACGGGCGCGGCGACCGGGGTGGGGCGCAGCCGGGCGCGGTCCGGGCCCAGCACGTGAAGGTCCAGCGGCCGGCACTCGCAGCTTCGCCCCACTGCGGCGCCGCCGGGCAGTTCGGGGTGGTAGTCGCTGTAGCCGCGCACCCACACGAAGCGCATCGGGGTGGTGCGCTGCAGCATCTGCACGGCGGCCGCGCCGTGGTCGAGGAAGCTGCGCCAGCGTTCGGCCGGCGCCGTGCCCGCGACCACGTTCTCCAGGTAGGTGGCGGCGCGCTCGTAGGTGTCGCCGGAGCCCTGGTCGGCCAGCACCGGGTTGGCCGGGATCCAGAAGGCGCCACCGGAACGCGCCGTCGAACCCCCGACGAAGGCGGACTTCTCCACCACGACGACCGACAGCCCGGCCTCGTGCGCGCTCAGCGCCGCGGCCAGCCCGGTGCCGGAACCGATCACCACGACGTCCACCGTGGTGTCGGAGGGCTGCTGGGGGAGGGACATGGGGAACTCCTAGCCTCGGGCCACGCTGCCCGATCTTCAGCGGTCGAGGATCGCGAGGACCTCGGCCAGCTGCTCGATGCTTTCCTGGGTGATCGGGTCGAGCACGAGCTGGAGGTGGGTGGCGCCGGCGGCGGCCATGGCGGCCAGGTGCTGAGCGATCTCTTCGGCGGTGCCCTGGACCGGTGGGACGGCCGACTTGTAGCTGCTCTCGCCCATCACCCGGCCCTGCCCACCCGGGAAGGCCACGAGAACCGCCGCGGTGGCCTCCACCAGGTGACCATGAGCGTCCACTTGTTCTTTCAGGGCCGCGAAGCCCTCGGGGGTGTTGCCGTACCGGTTCCACCAGGCGTTCCACGAGGTGATGTGGCCCAGCCCGATACCCAGCATGCGCGGGCCGGTGGAGCCGAGCATCAGCGGTACGCCGCCGGGGCGCACCGGGCCCGGGTCGAGCACGCAGTTCTCCAGGTCGTAGAACTCGCCGTGGAAGTCGATCTGCCCCTCGGACAGGAGGGTGCGGATGATGGTGAACGCCTCGGCGAACCGCGAAACCCGCTTGTCGTAGGGGAATCCGAAGGCCCGGTACTCACGCTCGTTCCAGCCTGCCCCCAGCCCGAGGATCAGCCGGCCGCCGGAGATCGCATCGACCGTGGCCGCCTGCTTGGCCAGCATGGCCGGGGCGTGGAAGCTGGTGGCCGCGACCAGCGGGCCGAGCTCGACCCGTTCGGTGACCGCGGCCAGCGCGGCCAGTGACGTCCACACCTCCCAGGGGCCCCGGGTGGTACCGCCGGGCAGGTCGTAGAGCAGGTGATCGCCCAGCCACAGGGAGTCCAGGCCGATCGCCTCGCCCGCCCGGGCCATGGCGAACAGTTCCGGCCAGGCCACGGCTCGTTCGACTTCGGGCAACTGGACGCCGATCTTGCACGGTCGGGACATTGCCCCACCATAGTTCGCGCCGTCCGGAAAGGGCAGGGGTGCTCAGTTCTTCGCTGTCATGGCCAGATAGAGCTTGCGGGCCGGGACCGGGGGAACCGGGAGCGGTTCGGCGTGCTCGGCGCTGAGGGACTGCAGGAAGTAGCCCACCAGGCGCCGCCAGGCGTCCGGGGCCTGGTCGAGGGTGTGGGCGATCACCCCGGCGTTGGCCATGAGGATCAGCATCAGATCGTTGGGGGCGAAGTCGGCCCGCAGGCGCCCCTGCGTCTGGGCGCGCCGGGTGAGCGCACTGAAACTCCGGTAGGCGCGCGATCTTTCCGACTCGAACTCGGGCGCGGCCGGGAAGGCCCCGATGAGCACCTGGGTGAACCCCCGGTCGCTGGCCTGTAGTTCGCACACCTGCAGGACGCACTGGCGAAACCCCTCCCAGGCGTCGGGGAGCTCTGCCGCCGCCTCGGTGAGCTCGGCGTAGCGGCGCATCCGGTCATGGAAGACGGCCGCCACCAGTTCGTCGCGATGGGCGAAGTTGCGCAGGGCCGTGGCGATCCCCACCCCGGCGCGGCGCGCCACCTCGTTCATCGAGGCGTCCAGGCCCAGATCGGCGAACGCCCCGGCCGCCGCGGCGACCAGACGCTCCCGATTGCGTACCGCGTCGGCCCGTCGGCCCGCCTGCTGAGCACCCATGGAGAGCAAGGTTACGCGACCCCGGAATATCTGGATAGGGCACTCCAGTTATGCTGCCCGTCGAAATGGAGCGGGTGCTCCAAATGATCGGGAGGCAAGTCGTGGAAGTCGGGATCGCGTCGCTCAGCGACGTGGGGGCAACAACAATGGACGTCGGTCGCCGGACCCGGGAGATCGTGCGGTACGCGGTGCTCGCCGACGAGCTGGGTCTGGACGTGTTCGGCCTGGGAGAGCATCACGGCGAGGACTTCGCCGTGTCCTCACCGGCCGTGGTGCTCGCGGCGGTGGCCCAGGGCACCCGCCGGATCCGGCTGGCCAGCGCGACCACCGTGCTCACCACGCTCGACCCGGTGCGCGTGCACGAGGACTTCGCCACGCTCGACCTGCTCAGCCAGGGACGCGCCGAGATCGTCGTGGGCCGCAGCGCCTATCCCGACCCGTTCGCGCTGTTCGGCGTCGATCTGGCCGACTACGACGAGGTCTTCGCCGAGAAGCTGGACCTGCTGCTGCGCCTGCGTGAACAGCCGCGCATCACCTGGAACGGCCGGCATCGGCCCGCCCTGCAGGATGCCGCCGTGGTGCCGCGCCCGCACCAGGAACAGCTGCCGGTCTGGCTCGGGGTAGGAGGCTCACCCGCCAGCCTGGAACGGGCCGGTCGGCTGGGCCTGCCCATGATGCTGGGGCTGATCGGCGGCACCATCGAGCGGGCCCGCGCCGCGGTGGAGCTGTACCGGTCGGCCGGGGAGCGGGCCGGGCACGACCCGTCCGTGCTGAAGGTCGGTCTGGCCACCCACCTGCTGGTCACCACCGACCGTGCGTCGGCCCTGGCCGCCTACCCGAACTACCGATCCTTCCTGGCGCCGAAAAGACCCGGTGCGCCGGGCTTCATCGTCGACCAGGCCACCTTCGAGGCTGGAATGTCGCCGTCGGGAGTGCTGATGATCGGCAGCACCGAGGCAGTCGCCGAGAAGGCCCTGCGGATGCGGGATCTGCTCGGCGCCGACCGCATCCTCTCCCTCGCCGACTGGGGCGGCCTGGCTCCCGGCCGCGTCGAGGACAGCATCGCCCGTTTCGCCCAGCACGTAGCCCCCACCCTCCGGAAGGACTCCCTCTGATGTTCATCGCCACCGTCATCGTCTCCGTTCTGCTCGCCGTCGCCCTGATCGCCTCGGCCGGCGGCAAGTTCCGCCGCAACGAGATCGCCCTGAAGATCTCCAAGACCACCGGCTGGCCGGAGAACCTGCTCTGGGCCCTCGGTGTGCTCGAGGTCGCGGGTGCAGCCGGGCTGATCGCCGGCCTGTTCTGGTGGCCGCTCGGGGTTGCTGCCGCCATCGGCGTCACCCTCTACTTCGCCGGCGCCGTGATCTCACACCTGCGGGTGCGCGATCCCGAGTGGCAGCCTGCCGTCGTCATGGGGCTGATCGCGGCGGCCGCCCTGACCCTGCGGGTGCTCAGCGCCTGAGAGCGCTCGGATCCGGAACAAGTCATTTCACTGATGCGCAGACCGTCGGCGTCCGCGCAGACTGGCTCACCGGCCGTTCGGGCCCCGGGCGGTCGGTGAGCCGACGAGGAGAGACCAGATGACCATCGAGGAACTGATGCACGCCAACCTGCTGGAGGTGTTCGGCGAGCGAGACGCCGAGCGGCGCCGGGCCGCCATCGAGCGCACCTGCGCGCCCGACGTGCGGTTCAGCGATCCGCAGGAGGTGGTGGTCGGCCGGGACGCCCTGTCGGCCAAGGCACAGAAGATTCTGGACGAGGCCCCCGGCTTCGTCTTCTCGCCGGCCGCTCCCGCATACGCGGTTCAGAACCTGGGTCACCTGGCCTGGAACTTCGGGCCACAGACGCAACCGCCGATCGTGCGGGGGATCGACATCGCTCTGGTCGAGAACGGCCTGATTGCCAGCTTCTACACGCTTCTGCTGAACGACTGAATCGAGGACGGGTGGTGAGGCCCGGTCGGTCAGTGTCGCCGGCCCTGGCCTACGCCGCGTATTTCGCCGGACTGGATCATGTAGCCGCAGGAACGGCGTCACAGCAGTGCTTCTCGAGCCACTGACTGCGACGCTGCTGCAGTCGCAGGCGACGAGGGAGCCCTCGATGGACGTGAGAGAGGAACAGCGGGTCGGGGGCAGCAGCGCCGGTTCAGGCAGTCGGTTCAGGCAAAGGCAGGAACGGCGATGTTGCCCTCTTCACCGCTCGCGGTGGTCTCCCGCTGGTCGGTGACCAGGTAGATGCCCTCCGTCGACCAGGCGTCCGTCTCACCGCAGAACACCCGGCTGCCGACCGCGACCACCCCGGTCCAGGACCTGCCGTCGTAGCGACCGCCACGCAGCAGCAGCACCCGGTCGTCCATCTGGTGGGCGGCCGTGGTGCGGTACTGATTCCTGCTGGAGGTTTCGTCGTGCTTGCTCACGCAGAGCCCCTGACTGGGCATGGGCGTCACCTCCGGCGGGTCCGGAGGTCGTGGATCGCCCTGCCGATCCCCTTGACGGTACGTCATGGTGCGGCCGGGTTCGATCCGAGCAGACTTCGAGCAGACGGCGCTCCCGCGGGCGTGGCACCACTTCGACCCAGGCGGGCGCGCGGAACTGGCCCACAAATGTCTGAAGACACTTGAGGAAGGCCAGTCGTAAGCTGCTACGGATGAACACGATCGATGCGGGCGTGCTGACCGTCGCCTACCTGCAGGAAGGCCCCGAGGACGGGTGGCCGGTGGTGCTGTCGCACGGGTTTCCCTACGACGTGCACGCCTACGACGAGGTGGTGCCCCTCCTGGTCGCCGAAGGGGCCCGGGTCGTCCGCCCGTACCAGCGGGGTTTCGGCCCGACCCGGTTCCGGTCGGCCGAGACCCCGCGCAGTGGCCAGCAGGCCGCCCTCGGGAGCGACCTGCTGGCCCTGATCGACGCGCTCGGCCTTCACCGGCCGATCCTGGCCGGGTACGACTGGGGTGGTCTGGCCTCGTGCGTGGCCACCGCTGCCGAGCCGTGGCGGGTGGGTGGCCTGGTGTCGATGGCCGGCTACGACGTCCTGGACATCGCGGGGCAGGGGGAGGCGTCCCCGCCGTCCCTGGAACAGGTTGTCTGGTACCAGCACCTGTTCCAGACCGAGCGCGGCCGCAAGAGCCTGGCCGCCGACCGCCGTGGGCTGTGCCGTCTGCTCTGGCAGCAGTGGTCGCCGGGCTGGCGGTTCGACGACGACACGTTCGCCCGCACCGCAGCCTCTTTCGACAACCCTGACTTCGTCGACGTCGTGGTGCACGCCTACCGTCACGCTTTCGGCCTGGCTGCGGGCGATCCGGCCTGGGAGGCGCTGGAGGGCAAGCTTTCCCGCAAGCCACCGATCACCGTCCCGGCCGTCACCCTCGACTGCACCCAAGACCCGCTCAAGCCGGGCGGCACCGCGCACCACGCCTCCCACTTCACGGCCCGCCACGAGCATCGCGTGGTCGAAGCCGGGCACAACCTGCCCCAGGAGGCGCCGGAGGCCTTCGCCGATGCGGTCCTGACGGTTCAGGGCTGGCTCGGCACCGGATCGTAACCACCCGAGGCGATCTCGCTGAGCAGCGAGGGCCGGCTCGGCGTCCAGCCGAGGGTCTGGCGTGCATGCTGGCCGGTTGCCTGCTGGTTCACCAGCAGGGCCGCGCCGAAAGGGCCCAGCCGTTCGATGGTCTGCTGCGGGGTCTCGGGCACGACCCGGCCCGCCAGGCCCAGCCGGTGACTGGCCGCCTCGCCCAGTTCCCGGGTCGTGGGGTTCTCGCCCGAGACGCCCAGGAACCGGGAACCGTGCTCGGCGCGAACGAGCGCCGCGACGTAAAGGCGCGCCAGATCGTCCACATGAACCGTGGTCCAGTGCTGGGTGCCGTCACCGATCAGGGTGAGCGCGGCCGGGTCGCCGACGCGTTCGCCGGCGAACACGACGTTGGGGATGCCGCCGTGCCGCCCGTACACCACGGCCGGCTCGATCAGGACCGAGCGGATTCCCGGTGCGGCGAGCACTCGTTCGTCGATCTCGGACCGCCAGCGGACGATCGTGGGCGCGTCGGTCGGGGTCTGTTCGGTGATCTCGTCCCCGGCTCCGTGGACCCAGACACCGCCGGTACGGACGAAGGGCTTGCCGGATCCGGCGAGGCCGGCGAGCACGGCGTCGGCGAAGTCGGCCTCGGCCGCGCTGCTGGTCTCGTCGCCCGGGGAGGCGGTGGTGATGACACCTTCGCTCTGCTCGGCCAGACGCCGGACCAGGTCGTGATCCTGCATGTCGCCGACCACGGGCGAGCCGCCCTCCTTGCGCACGGCGGCGGCCTTGTCGTCGGTGCGGACCAGGGCGGTGACGGTGTGGCCGGCCTCCAGCAGGGCGGCCAGGACGCCCCCTCCGATGTAGCCGGTGGCTCCGGTCAGCAGGATGTTCATGGTTCGCGCCTTTTCGTCAAAGATTTGTGGACGCCGGTGGGCGGCCTCCTCGAGTCTGGGCCGACCAGGCCTATCGGGGGAAACGAAAAGTTCCGATGAGGGTCAGCGCTCTGGGCGATAAGCTGGGCGGATGGAACAGCGGCAGCTGGAGTACTTCGTGGCGGTGGCCGAGGAGCTCAGCTTCACCCGGGCGGCCGCCCGCACCATGGCAGTCCAGTCCACGGTGTCAGCCAGTATCCGCACCCTCGAGCGCAGCCTCGGGGTGACGCTGTTCGACCGTTCCACCACGAAGGTGGCCCTGACGCCGTCCGGGCGGTCCCTGCTGCCCCAGGCCAAGCGGGCCCTGGAGGCTCTCGACGAGGCCCGCCGCGCCGTCGGCGGTATCTGCGAGGGGCTGCGGGGGAGCCTGCGGGTGGGAACGCTGGCCGGGCTGAGCGTGGTCGACCTGCCGGGGCTGGTGGCCGACTTCCGCCAGCAGCATCCCGGCGTGCAGTTGCATCTCAGCGCTGATCCCTCCGGTTCGGAAGGGCTGCTGGAAGGGCTGCGCTCGAACGCCCTCGACCTGGCCTTCGTCGGGGTGGAGTCCGGCGACGTCCGCGACATCGAGCTCACGCCGATCGCCGAGTACCAGCCGCGCCTGCTGGTGCCGGCCGGGCATCCGCTGGCCGGGGCGAAGGCGGTGTCGATGAACGAGCTGAGCCCGTCCCCGTTCATCGACATGCCGGCCGGATTCTGCAATCGGGGCCGCACCGACGCGGACTTCCGGCGGGCCGGGGTGGCTCGCTCGATCGTCGTCGAGGTCACCGACCTGACCTCGATCCCGGGCTTCGTCGAGGCCGGGGCCGGGGTGGCCGTCGTCCCGCCGTTACAGACCGAGACCGGCCGGCGGGTGGTGCCGGTCGCGCTCGATCCGCCCGCCACGCCGTGGATCCTGGGCCTGGCCCGGCCGGCCTCGACCACCCGCACCCGGGCGGCCGAGGCGTTCACCGCGTTGGTGCCGAACCGCACGGGCGCCACCCAGCGATTCTGAGCAGTGCTCAGAGGCGGTCCAGCAGGCCCTCGAGATCCCGCTCACCCTCACGGGTCTGCACTCCGGCGGCCAGCTGGCGGCGCGCCACCTCGGCCAGGTCTTCGGTGAACAGCGAGTACAGGGCGGCGTTCTCGACCGCGTAGACCTCGTGCGGGGCCGGCGGTGCGGCGGCGTCGACGATCTGCTTGAGCGCGGCCACGACCTCGGGCTTCACCTTCGCCATCCGCTGCGCCAGGGCGTCCACGAACGCGTCGAGTTCGTTGGCCGGCAGCGCCCGGTTGACCAGGCCGTAGCGCTCGGCCACCTCGGCCCCGACCAGCTGACCGCCGACCAGGAGCTCCAGGGCCCGGGCCCGGCCCACCAGGCGGGTCAGGTTCACCGTGCCGCCACCTCCGGGCACGATGGTCAGATGGGCCTCGGGCTGCGCCTGCCCCGAGGCCCCGATCGCCGCGAAGCGCAGGTCGAGGCTCATCAGGAACTCGTTGCCGGCGCCCCGGGCGAACCCGGCCAGCTTGCCGATGGTGACCTGGGGCAGGGTGCGCACCTCCTCGCTCAGGGCCTCGAGGATGTTCAGCCCGTCGGGGATCTCGGCCCCGGGCGCGGCGTCGATGGCGGCCTGGGTGGCCCGGGGCAGGGCCTCCGGGTCGGTCACGTAGGCCATGTCGCCGTGGGCGCTGAAGAACTCCGGGTCGGCGCTCTGGAACACGATGACCCGCACGGCCGAGTCGCCGCGCACCTGGTGCACGAAGCCCCGCAGCGACGGCAGCAGGACGGCGTCCATCAGGTTCAGGGGTGGGTGGTCGAGCGTCACGGTGGACACGCCCTGGGTCACGGTGACGTGGAGGCCGGGCCAGGTGGTGTAGTCCATGAGGGGATCCTTCGCAGAGGCGCCGGGGCTGTTCCCCAGCGGCACCCCTTGACCGTATGTAGCCGTCGATCAGACAGGCCATGCCTGAAAACCTCGATCTGTTGATCGGATGTCTCACCGGCGTACGATGCGTGAGTGGATCCTCTGGCTGACGCGCTGACCATCTCCGGAGTCCAGGGAGCGCTCGGCACCCGGGTCGAGGCGGGCGGCCCCTGGGCCCTGGCGCTGGACGGGCAGTCCGGCACGACCCTGCACGCCGTGACCGCCGGCCGGGCCTGGCTCAGCGTGCCCGGTGCGGAGCCGGCCGAACTGGGCAGCGGCGACGTCGTCCTGGTGCCGGCCGGTGCGGCGCACCGCCTCGGTGACCAGCCCGGCTTGGCCGAGCCCGCCCAGCCCGCCGGGCCGGCCAGCGGTGAGGCGGGTGAGGTGATCCGGCTGGGCACCGGGCCGGTCACCACCCGGATCGCGACCATCCACTACCGCACCGACCCGGTCACCCTGACCCAGATCCTCAGCGCGCTCCCGGCCCTGGTGCACGTGCGGGCCGACTCCGGCACTGCGGGACTGAACGACACGGTGCGGATGCTGGCCCGCGAGCTCGCCGACCCGGGGATCGGCACGTCCGCGGTGCTGCGCAGCCTGGTCGACATCGTGCTGGTGGAGATGCTGCGCGCCTGGCTGTCGGAGAGCCCGCCGGAGTGCTTCGGCACCTGGCTCGGGGCCCTGGGCGACCCGGTGGTGGGCAAGGCCCTGCAGCACCTGCACCAGGACCCGGCGACCCCGTGGACGACAGCCTCACTCGCCGAGGCCATCTCGGTCTCCCGGGCAACTCTGGCCCGCCGCTTCCCGATCGCCGTCGGCCAGACCCCGGCGGCCTATCTGGCTCTGTGGCGGATGGACCTGGCGGCGGTCCGGCTGCGCGACACCCACGACTCCCTGGAGACGATCGCCGAGAGCGTGGGCTACGGGTCGGTCCCGGCCTTCACCCGTGCCTTCACCCGGGCCCACGGCCGCACCCCGGGCCGTTACCGCAGCCAGGCCCGTAGCCACTGATCGGCCTTCGGCCCGCCCTCCCGCCGTTCCTGCCGCACGCGCAGCCGATCAGGAGGGCACCTCAAGGTGTACAAACGGTACGCAGCGTCCCATGTGTACACCTCGCAGTTGGGCTCGGTGGTGGCCGGCACCTCCAGGTAGGCGAGGTGCCGCAGGAAGCTGCTGAACACCTCGGCGGCCTGGCTTTCACCCGGGTGGGGTGCGTTTCTGCGCACGGGCTAACGGCTTTCCGGGAGGCACGGCCTGGTCGCTCCTACGATGAACGGCTGATCCGGAACATGTAGCACCCGGCCATGGGGTTCCGGGAGTGCACGAAGTCGATCTCCGGGTTCGCCAGCAGCGCGGTCAGTTCGGCGTCGGCCTGGGCGCCTTCGACGAGGGTGTTGCTGAACTGGTGGCCGTTGCGGTCGTAGGCGCGCAGCAGTTGCCGGCGGTGGCGGAAGGCGGGCGGGTAGCGGTCGGTGTCGCGGTAGCCGCCGCAGTCGTGGGGGTGGACGAAGATGGGCCCGACCTCGGCGTAGGCGCCGCCCCGGTTCTCGGGACGGTAGGCGATCAGGGCGATCTGCTCACCCACCTCGGCCTCACGCAGGCAGCAGCGCAGCGGTGCTCCCTGAGACTCGGTGTTCACCAGGCTCCGGACCGGGTTGCCGTGCTGGTCCACGCCCTGCTCGCGTACCTGCGCCAGCACCGGTGCGGGGATCGCGCTCACCTGAAAGGTGTTCATCTGTTGTGTTCTCGCTTCTCGTGGTCGAGGAGGGACTGCTTCACGCTCAGGCCCCAGCGGAAGCCGCCGAGGGTGCCGTCGCTGCGCACCACGCGGTGGCAGGGCACGACCAGGGCCAGGCGGTTGCGGGCACAGGCACTGGCCACCGCACGCACCGCGGTGGGGGCGCCGATCTCGGCGGCAACCTCGCCGTAGCTGCGGGTCTCGCCCGCCGGGATACGCCTCAGGGCGCTCCACACCCGGGCCTGGAAGGCGCTGCCACGCACGTCGAGCGGCAGCGCGGCGGCGGCCGGATGCCCGGCGGCGAGGGCGGCCAGACCGCTCGCCACGTCGGTCAGGGCCTCGTGCTCGGGGGTGAAGGTGGCGGCGGGGAACTCTGTCTGCACCTCATCGAGCAGACGCGGCAGGTGGGGCCCGATGCGGACCGCGCACAACCCACGGGCGCTGGCCACCGCCAGAACGGTTCCCACGACGGTGTTCACACTGGTCCAGCTCAGGTGCTCACCCACGGCGCCGCGGGCGTAGGAGCTGGGCGTCATGCCCAGGGTGGGGGCGGCCGTGTCGTAGAAGGCCCGCACCGAACCGAAGCCTGCGGCGAAAACTGCCTCCGTGACCGGGCTCCCCGTACGCAACAGGACTCTGGCCGTTCCGGTGCGGACAGCGTCCCCAAAGGCTCTGGCACTTGTTCCGGCGACCGCCGCGAAGGCGCGGGAGAGGCCACGCTGACTGAGCCCCGTGATCGAGCGCAGTTGTGCGGCCGGGAGTGGACCGCCGTGGGCCCGCATCGCCCGGCAGGCGGCAATGACGGCTGCCTCGGCCGACGTGTGCCCGGCTTCCCCCTGCCGGTCGGGTTCGCAGCGCAGGCAGGGCCGGTACCCCGCAGTGCGGGCCGCGACGGTGGTGTCGAAGAACGAGACGTTGGCCGGTAGCGGGCGGCGCGAGGGGCAGGTGGGCCGGCAGTAGATGCCCGTGGTGCGCACCGCGTAGACGAACGCCTGCTCGGGTTCCTGACGCGCCAGCACCAGACGCCAGCGCGCCTCCTCGATGTCCGCAGCGGTGTTGCTCACGACGTAGACGTTAGGCAGTGGCCTGGGGGCTCGGCACTCCACTTGCGGCCATCGAAGTCTGGGTGGCGCCGGCGCGCAGCAGTTCCAGTGCCCGCGCGGCCGGGCGGTTGCGGGCACTGGATTCGCGGACGATGGCGTAGATCGAGCGCACCGGACGGGGCCGGATCAGGGGGACGATCACCAGGCCTTCGGGGATCTCCTTGGCTCCCAGCCGCGGCATCACGGTGATGCCGACGCCGGCGGCGACGAATGCGATCCCGGTGGGGTAGTCGTGCGCCTCCACGTGGAAGGGCGGGCTGAAACCGGCCGCGGCGCAGGCGTCCAGCAGGTTCTCCCGGCACCAGCCGTGGGCGAAGTCGTTGTCGATCCAGCGTTCCCCGGCCAGTTCGGCCATCTCGATCTCGGCGCGAGCGGCCAGCGGATGGTCGCGGCGCAGCACCACCACGTACGAGTCGTCGAGCAGGTGGTGGGCCACGAAACCGCTGCCCGGCACGAACGTGCGATTGGCGACGGTCAGATGGATGTCGGCGCGCTCGTCGGGGTTGTCCGGCGGAGTGTCTCTGAGCTGCAGGTCGAGCCGCAGACCGGGGAACTCCTCGGTCAGCCGGCTCACCACCGGCGGTAGCCAGGCCGCGCCGACGGAGGCGAAGTAGGCGATGGACAGGCCGCCGGTGCGCCCCGAGCGAAGATCGGCCACCAGGGCCTCGGTCGCGCCCAGCCGGGTGAGCAGTTCGTCGGCCTCGGCCGCCAGCGCCAGACCTGCCGGTGTGGGACGGAGCCCCCGGCCCACCCGTTCCATCAGGGGCAGGCCGGTCTCTCGCTGCAGGGCGGTGACGTGCTGACTGACGGCGGACGGGGTGTAGCCGAGGTTGGTGGCGGCGGCCTGGACCGATCCGCTGGCCACCACCGAGCGGAACACGCGCAGTCGATGCAGATCGAGCATGCCCCGACAATACAGTCCGGCTTAAGAGTCAGGAAGAAACTCGCGCTGGTGCTTAAAGGTCTGCAGGCTCGACGATCGGTCCATGACCGCACTGGCCAGTCCTCCGGCCCCCTCCACGTCGCCCCGGCCCGCACCCACGTTCCTGCCGATCGCCGCCACGGCCGTGACCATCGTCCTCTGGGCCTCGGCGTTCGTCGGGATCCGCTCGGCCGGGCACGACTACTCCGCCGGGCCGCTGGCCCTGGGCCGACTGCTCGCCGGCTCGGTCGTGCTGACCGTGGCCGTCCTGATCAGCGGCCGCCTGCGGGCCCGGCGCCCGGACCGGCAGACCCTGCTCTGGGCCCTGGTCTGGGGTGTGGCCTGGTTCGGCCTGTACAACGTGGCCCTGAACCTGGCCGAACAGCGCCTCGACGCCGGAACCGCCGCCCTGCTGGTCAATCTCGCCCCGGTCCTGGTCGCGGTGCTGGCCGGACTCCTGCTCGGCGAGGGCTTCCCAGCCCGCCTGATGATCGGTATGGCCGTTGCGTTCAGCGGCGTCACCATCATCGCGGTGACCACCTCCACCGGCCGTGGTGACCTGCTCGGCGTCGTCCTGGGGGTGGCCTCGGCGGTGCTGTACGCGCTCTCGGCGACCGGTCAGAAGCGCCTGCTGGCCCGCATCGACGCGCTGACCCTGACCTGGATCGGCTGCCTGACCGGCACCGTGGTCACCCTGCCGTTCGCCCCCACCCTGATCAGCCAGGCTGCTGAAGCGCCCGCCTCGGCCACCCTCAGCATGATCTACCTGGGCGTGTTCCCGACCGCCGTCGCCTTCCTGACCTGGGGCTACGCCCTATCCCGGACCAGCGTGGGCCGCCTGGCCGCCTCCACCTACGTGGTGCCGCCCCTGGTGGTGCTGCTGTCGTGGACCCTGCTCGGCGAGGTGCCCGGCCTGCTCGCCCTGGCCGGTGGGGTGCTCTGCCTGAGCGGCGTGGGGATCGCAACCCTGCGTCGTTCGGCCCCGACGCCGCAACGTCAGGTCTCGAACAGCTGATCCTGCTCACCGTCGGGCACCGCCCGCGTGGGCGGTGCGGCCATGTCCTGGTCGCGGGTGGCCAGCTCCCAGCGCATGGCGTACTTGTCGTGCCGCACCACACCTTCGCGGGCCAGCTGGTTCAGCGAGCGGCTGACCTGGTCACCCACCAGCAGCACCTTCCAGGACGAGCGGATCTCGGCCGGGATCTGCGCCCATAGACGCTCGCGGATCTCGCGCAACGTCATCGGGGCCGGGCCGGCGGCGAGGCACGCCAGGATCCAGGTGTCGGTCTGGGCGCTGATCTGCTTGCTGTCCATCGCCCGTCATCACACCACACTCGCCGCCGGCCGGGCTGCGTCTTACCGGCCGGCGGCCAGACCTCGCAGGAAGCCCTCGACGTCGCGCTCGTTCTCCAGGGTCTGCATACCGTGCTCGACCGCCGCGGCCATGATCTTGGCCGACCTCTCTCCGGTGACCAGGGCCGACCACTCGTCGTGCTCGACGCGCAGGCCCGGGGTCAGGTCGGCGGCGGGCAGGGCGCGCTTGGCCGCGGCGATGAGGTCGGAGCCTACGGCGGCGATGTCGGTGGCCAGCTTGTCCACGTAGGCGTCGAGTTCGGCGGCCGGGATCGCGCGGTTGATCCAGCCGTACTGCGCGGCCGTGTCTGCGTCGAGCAGTTCGGCCGACAGGACCAGTTCCAGGGCCCGGCTGCGGCCGACCCGCTCGAGCAGGTACTGCGTGGCGCCCCCGCCGGGCAGGATGCCCAGGAGCGCCTCGGTCTGGCCGATCCGGGCGGTCTCGGTGGCGGCGAAGGCCAGGTCGGCCGCGATCACGAACTCCGCGCCCCCGGCGCGGGCGATGCCCGACAGCTTGACGATGCTGACCTGCGGCTGGGTGCGCAGGAGCTCGCCGATGCCCTGGTGCACGTTCACCTGCGGGAAGCGGGCCGCGACCGGCTCGAGTTCCTTCAGGTGCTCGAAGATGCCCATGTCGACGTGGGCGAGGAAGAACTCCTCGTGGGAGCTGGAGAACAGCAGGACGCGTACGTCGGTGTCGTCCCGCAACCTCTCCAGGAGGTCGTGCAGTTCGATCATCATGGCCGCCGAGAGCGTGTTGACCGGGGGGTTGTCGAGCTGGATCCGGGCGATCCCGCCGGCGACGGCGACGTGCAGGGTGGTGTAGCGGGGGAGGTCCATGGCTGCTTCCGTGGTTGTCGAGAGGCCTGTAGGTTCCTGATGCATACCTACCGTCCCCCGGCCCGGCGGGAACGGGCAAGAACGCACTTTCCGCATACCAGGTATCCGAAAGGGAACCGATGGCAACGCCCTTGGACCGCCCGCAGCCGCGCTTCTACGTCAACTGCCCGACCCGGCCGATCCTCGACCAGATCGCCGACAAGTGGTCGATGATGGTGATGACCGTGCTGGAGGAGCCGACCCGGTTCAACGAGATCAAGCGGCAGCTGGAGGGCGTGACCCAGCGCGTGCTCACCCAGACGCTGCGCCGGCTGGAGCGCAACGGCATGATCCAGCGCCGCATCCTCGAGACCACACCGGTGGGCGTGGAGTACTCACTCACCCCGCTCGGGCGTTCCTTCCGCGAGCCCTTCGTCCGGCTCTACGAGTGGACGCTCGAGAACAGCGACGAGATCACCCGGATGCAGGCGGACTACGACGCCCGCAGCGCCGGCTGAGCCGGCTGAGGCGTTCAGGTGTTGCGCTGCAGGGCCTGAAGGGTGCTGGTCGGGTCGGCGTTGAAGGCGAAGCGCGCCTGCGGGGCCAGTTCGTGCCCGGCGTTGACGATCTGCTCGAACAGTTCGGTGAACTCGGCCCGGCCACGCACCCCGTTGCCGATCATCACGATGTCGATGGTGGGGTCGGCCAGGAGCCGGCGGATCTCGGCGAGGCCGGCGGCGTGGTCGTTGCCGATCAGGGCCCGCACGATGTCGTAGCCGGCCTGCTCCACCGCCGCATTGCCCTCGGCGATCCGGGCCCGCAGGGTCTCGGCGTCCAGGCCGGGCGGCAGGGTTACGGCTTCGGGGGCGAGCCCGATCAGCAGAACACGCGTCATACCGTCATGCTAGGCAGACCGTCCCTGGTCGTGGGGGGCGGTTCAGCCCACCACCCGCAGCCCGCTGTGCTGCGAGATCATCGAGCGCAACGCCTCCTCGGACTGGGCGTCGGCCGGGGTGATCGCCGAAAGTCGTTGCTCGGAGCCGTCTTGCACGGCCAGCACGTCGTAGCGCAGGGTCATCACCCCGGCGGTCGGATGTAGCACCCGCTTGGTCCCGTTGGTGCGTTCCTGCACCGTGTGGTCGTCCCACCAGGTGGCGAAATCCGCACTCTTGCGCCGCAGATCGCCGACCAGGGACTTCAGCCGCGGATCGTCGGGGTGCCGGGCCAGGTTCGCCCGCAGGTTGCCCACGTGCTCCTGCGCGATGCGGGTCCAGTCGAGCTGGAACTCGCGGGCTCCCGGATCGAGGAAGAGCGGTTCGGCGGTGTTGGCCGTCTCGGCGAACCCGGGGCCGAACAGGGCCAGAGCGGCGGCGTTGTGGGCCAGCTTGTCGAACCGGAAGTCGACGATCCAGGCCGGGGTGGTGGGCATGCTGCGCAGCAGGGTCTGCAGCGACTCGCTGGCGGGGGCGGGCACGTGCCGGGCCGGTGGGGCCTCGCCGCGGGCGATCAGGTGCAGGTGGTGGCGTTCGGTCTCGGACAGCATCAGGGCCTGAGCCACGGCGTCGAGCACGGCGGCGCCGGGCACACCCACGCGCCCCTGCTCGAGCCGGATGTACCAGTCGATACTGACCGCGGCCAGCTGCGCGACCTCCTGGCGGCGAAGGCCCGGTGTGCGGCGCCGGTCGGAATCCGGAAGCCCCACGTCGGCCGGCTGCACGCGGGCCCGCATCGCCCGCAGAAAAGCCGACAACTGGGGACGATGGGTGGCACGGATCGCGGTCACCTCGCCAGCCTGCCTCACCCCCTGGGCGGTGGTCGACCGCTCAGGGTGGTACTCCGGGCACCAGCATGCCGAGGATCTCCCTGCCCCCGGCGGTCGGCCGCAGATTGGAGGTGTTCACCGAACCGTCCGATCGATGGAGCACAACCAGCATGAACAACCCGTTCGACCGTCTTCCCCAGGTGCCCGCCTTCGAGCTCAGCAGCTCGGCCGTCGTCGAGGGACAGCCCCTGGCCCCGGCCCAGATGTCCGGCGCCTTCGGCATCCCCGGAGGCCAGGACATCTCGCCGGACCTGACCTGGTCGGGCGCCCCGGAGGGCACCCGGAGCTACGCCGTGACCATGTACGACCCCGACGCCCCGACCATGTCCGGCTTCTGGCACTGGGCCGTCGCCAACATCCCGGCCTCGGTGACCACCCTGCCCGCCGGTGCCGACCTGCCGGCCGGGGCTGTGCACCTGCCCAACGACGCCCGTATGCCGCAGTACATCGGTGCGGCCCCGCCCGCCGGGCACGGCCCGCACCGCTACTTCATCACCGTGCACGCCCTGGACGTCGAGGACATCGGCGTGCCGGCCGAGGGCACTCCGGCCTTCCTGGGCTTCACCATCGCCGGTCACATCCTGGCCCGCGCCACGATCGTGGCCACCGCCGAGACCTCGGCCGCCTGAACCGGATTGGGGCTGGGTGCTTTCACAGCACCCAGCCCCGTGGTTTCGCGTCAGCTCACGTGATCGAGCTGGGACTCCCGCGTTCCCGGCTCGCCCGGGTCACCCGTCCTCTGTTTCTGCTGTGCCTGAACCACGAGAACCGCGGCGACGGACCAGAGAACGATCAGACCGGGCAGCGCCAGCACGCCGAGCTGATCGGCCACCTCGGCCACCGGGTTCGCCGCGCCCAGCCGGTCGGCCAGCCAGCCCAGGGCCGCCACCGCGGTCAGCGCTGCGGCGGCGTTGCGGGCCACTGCATACCGGCCGGAGCGAGCCAGCACGATCAGCGGGGGCAGGACCAGCACGACGACCAGCAACTGCATGGCCTCGATGCCCAGGTTGAAACCGAGCAGCGACCAGGCCAGCTGGGCCCCGGTCAGGTCCAGCTCGCGCAGCGCCTCGGAGAACGCCAGCCCGTGTACGAGCCCGAAAGCCCCGGCCACCAGCGCTTCCCGGCCGGCGAAGAGCGGACGGACGGCGTGCAGCGCGGCGACCAGGATGCTGACCGCGATGAGGGATTCGACGAGCTGTTGCGGCACCGGCGCACCGAGGGTGCCCAGGGCCAGGGTGAGCGAGTGGCCGAGGGTGAAAGACAGTGTGATGGCCGCAATCCGGTGAACCGCCCGCTGAGCCGGGGCAACGCCTGTCCAGCGCCGGCCGACGGCCAGCAGGGGAGCGGGCAGCAGCAGTGTCAGCAGGAACAGCTGATGGTCGGTGCCTTCCCGGATGTGCTGCACCCCCAGGCTGAACATCGCCGAGAATCCGCTCGTGGCCGTGAGATCCACGTGCAACGGCTGCACCTTGTTGGTCACCGTACTGCGCCGCACCGTACCCACCGTGCGGACACTGTCGTCATTTTCGGTGCGGGCCGTGACGATCACCGTGTGGGTGGCCACCCGGTCGACCACGGCGTCGTAGCCCAGGTTGAACGACTCGTGCTCGCTCCCGGCCGGGGGAGTCAGGGTGAACGTGGTCTGCACCTGCTCGTACAGGCCAGTGGTTGCCTTGTTGCCGGTGGTACTCACCGTCAGCGAGCCCATGCCGACGTCCCAGGCCTGACCGTCGTCGCTGGTCGGGGTGAAGTGGGCGAGTAGGTACTGCTGAAGCTGCTCGCTCTGGGCGTCCACGTCGGCCTGCGACTCCAGTGTCGTTCCGGTGGAGTCCTGCAGGTCCGACAGCGGAATGGCCACCGCGGCGTCGATCTCGTCCTCGTGCACCAGGAGCTGGATGCTCGAGGTGGGCACCACGTGCGCCGAGGCGGCCGGGGCGAGCGCGAGCCAGACGATCGCGCCGGCCAGCATCAGGACGAGTACGCGCAGGGTTCGGCCCCGGGGTGCGATCAACTCTGCGTACCGCCGTAGTCGCTGGTCCGGTCGCGCCAGACCGAGTGCGGGTGGTTGCCCGACAGCACGATGCCGTTCTGCATGGAGAACTCGATCCACACCGACGGCCCGTCGATCCGGATGTAGTCGTTGCGCTCGGTGAGGGCGGTCGTGCCGGAGTAGGCGATGTAGGTGTCGTCCAGTTCTTCCTCGTACTTGGCCAGGACGGTCGCGGCATCGTCGTCGGCGATGTCGTTCACGTAGCCGGCGATCGCGGCGAGGGCGAGCTTCTTCTGCTTGGCCGAGAGCGTGGAGATCTGCACGCCCTCGTACTCGGTCGGGAAGGCCCAGTCGTTGCCCGGGCCGAGCACCAGGTCGGAGTAGGTGTCGGCGAGCTTGGCCGCGGTGAGCTGCTTCGTGTTCAGGCCGGCCAGCAGCGCCGCGAACGCCTGGTGCTTGGCCTTCATCGGCTGGTAGCTCTGGCCGTCCAGCTCGAACTTCTGGAACGGCTCGGAGCCCCGGAACGAAGGTGTGGCGCCGGCCAGCTTGCCGTCGACGTAGGTGTTGGCCACCGCCATGTGGTGCCCGCCGAACTGGAACTCCCAGGTGCCGGAGTCCTGCGGGCTGCCCAGGATGGCCACGTAGAACTGGCCGCGGCCGTAGGTGTCGCCCCCGCCGTTGTCCTGGAGGTAGTCGTCGGCGGCCAGTTGCTGCTCGATCTCGTCGTACCCCAGCCCGGACGTGGTACCCGTGGCCGCCTTGAGCAGGGTGGTGAACGCGGCCAGTTGCTCGTCGCTCAGCTCGCCCAGAGCGATGCCTACCCGGCCCTGGCTGCTGCCACCTCCGCCGCCAGGGGCTCCGCCGCTGGTGCCGCTGCCGCTGGGCATGCCGCCGCTGGGAGGACCGCCGCTCGGCATCTCACCGGTCGCTCCACTGGGCATCCCACCGGAGGGCATCCCACCGCTGGGCATGCCGCCCCCGCCACCGGCGCCGCCGGTGATCAGGCCCTGCGGCAGGTTGGACCAGCGCTTGGCGTTGTCGAGGGTGTAGTCCAGCAGCACCGTGGTCTTCTGGTCGGCGTCCAGGGTGTTGTAGAAAGCCTGGGCCAGCGCCGCGACACTGCCCGCCGCCGCCTCCCCGTCGGCCGTGGCGGTGGAGGTGCCGGTGGACGTGGCCGTCGAGCCCGTGCTGCTTTCGTCGTCCGAGCTGGAGCATCCGGCGACCAGGAGGGCCAGGCCCGGGATGCCGGCCAGGAGGGCCCGGCGCCCCAGGGGCCGGTCGGCGAGATTCAGGTCGTTGCTGGTGGACATGGCGCGAAGCTAGGAGTGACGCACGAGTAATTCCTGCATGCTGGCTATGCGCCTTCTGTGATCACGCGTGGCTGACCCCTCAAATGGGGACGCGCCGTCTACGAGCCGCCGCCCCCACCGCCGTCGCCGCCCCCACTGCCACCGTCGCCACCGCCGTCCCCACCGCCGTATGTGCCGGCCGCCGCAGCGCCGCCGGCGATGGTGGCCACCGAGGCTGCGATGGCCGCACTGGCCACCCCGGCGCCCCAGTCGCCCTTCTGGATCTCCTTGGCCCGCTGCTTCACCTCGGGTGTCCAGGACACGTCCTGTTCCTTCAGCACGTGCTTGAGCGAGTTGCCGGCCGACAGCAGCGCGATCAGCGCGGCCACCCGCGACCGGGCGGTCAGGCCGTCGGCGAGCACGGCGCGGATCTCGTTGCGGACCGCGCGTTCGCGGGACTGGTCGATGCTGGGGTAGCGGGTCTGGGAGAAGATCCGCATCACCTTCTTCTGCTCCAGTCGCACCAGACCGCGTTCGGCCAGCCGGGCCGGTACCCGCTTGTGCAGGTCCTTGCTGATCTTGGAAAGTACCGACTGCGGGTCACGGGGTTTGTCGACGACCTCGTCGTACGCCTCCTGCAGTAGGGGGTCGGGCAGCGGCCCCTGGCCCAGGGGCAGGAGCTTGCGCCGGCCGAAGAGGCCTTCTTTCTCGCCCTGGGCCACGCGTTCCAGCAGCGTCAGTTCCGACAGCAGCGCCCCGGCCAGCAGATAGGGCGCGCTGGACTCGCTGTGGATCGTGCCCTTCTCGTCGTCGAGCAGCAACAGCATCAGGTCCTCGGCGATCAGGAAGTCTTCCAGCCCGTGCCCTGTCATCGTCCCCTCCAGCATCCGTCCGGTCGGCCTCCAGTCAATCTTGATCGCCCGGGTATCTCAATTGAGGACGTCGGTGGCGGGCTTCCGGGGTCCCGCACCTGCGCGGATAACTGGGTTGGCATCGACAGTGCACCCATCGTGTCTTTTTTGCCCGCTTTGATTAGCCTGGCCCGCGCGTGGGGTAGTGCCAAGGTCGCAGACCGTGACAAGTGCGCAGGGGGTGGGATGAGGATCGACGATCGGGTGGAGGGCCTGGTGCGCGAGAGCCTGGCCGCGGTGATCGCCGCGGACCCGGGCCGGATGACCGTCGCCGGGCAGGCCGTCCTCGATGCGGGTGAACAGACCCTCGACGAGGCTTCCGACCTGCTCTTCGCGCTGAACGACCGACTGCTCGCCGATCTGCACGACGGCCCGGTGCGCCCGGACAGCGTGGCCGCCCTGGCCGAGGCGGTCGCCCGGATGGAGGCCTGGACCGGCCTCGACTCCTCGGTCGCCTGGCAGTTCCTGATGGCCCTGGCCCAGGGCCGCGACCCGTCCGAGGCCCTGCCGCCCGACGAGGCGGTGAGCACGGGCCTGGTCGTGGGCGGCTGGCTCCTGTCCGCCTTCACCCCGGCCGGTCAGCACTGGGAGAGCGTGCTCGACGAGTGCCTGGACTGCCTCGAGAACAACGTTCTGCAGGGTTCTTTCGCGAGCTGACCGGCTCCCGGGGGGCCGTCTCGAATGGTGATGCCCGGTCACGGCGGGTAGACGTTGGGCATGTCCCGTCTAGCCAACGCGCTCGAACGTGTCGCCACCAAGGTCGAGAACCTGAGCGCTCTCGACCCGGCTGCGGATGCGGCCCAGAAGGTGACCGGGGCGCTGCCCGCGGGCCGGGTCAAGGACCTGCTGTCGGGCAGCGACGTGGGCCATCCGGTGCACCCGCTGCTGATCACGGTGCCGATCGGCGCCTTCACCTCGGCCGCGGTGCTGGATTTGACCGGCGACCACGCCGCCGCCCGGCGGCTGATCGGGCTGGGCATCCTGTCCACCCTGCCGGTGGCCGCCACCGGCGCCTCGGACTGGTCGGACACGGCCGGGGCCGAGCGGCGGGTGGGGCTGGCGCACGCCGCGCTGAACACGGTCGCGCTCGGCGCCTTCGCCACCTCGTGGGTGCTGCGGCGCTCGCCGGGGCGCGGCAAGATCTCCAGCCTGGTGGGCCTGGGCATCCTGGGCGCCTCCGGGTGGCTGGGCGGGCACCTGTCCTACGCCATGGGAGTCGGCGTCGACACCACTGCCTTCAGTCAGACCCCGACTGACTGGAGCGACGTGTGCGACACCGCCGACCTGGTCGACGGCAGCCCGAAGGCCTTCACCGTCGAGGGTGAGTCCGTCCTGGTGGTGAACCGGGCCGGGCGGATCCACGCCCTGCTGAACCGGTGCACGCACCGCGGCGCGCCGCTCAACGAGGGCCAACTGGTCGGCGACTGCATCGAATGCCCCTGGCACGCCAGCCGTTTCCGCCTGGAAGACGGCATGATCGAGCAGGGCCCGGCCACCCGTCCCCAGCCGGTGCTACAGACCCGGGTCGAGGGCACGCGCGTGCAGGTGCGCCGGTCCGAGCCCCGCGCGCTCCGGGTGAACGCTGTCTGACGGAACGTTGGTGGTGCACGCCGGACGGGTGGAGGGTGTCGGCACACCACCCTGGACAAGCGTGAGGACGCCGTCGAGTCACTCACGGCTATCGAACGCCTCGCCCTGGAATGGCTGAAAGTCCAGGCCTACCCGCGGACCATCATGCGTGGACTCATCGAACGAGAACGCCGCGGCAGAACCAGCCAGTTCCACGACCTCGCCGAACGAGTTGGCGTGCTGACGTAAACTCGCCTCAATCCAGCGCCCAAGGGAAGGCCCTTCGGGTGCAGCGTCATCTCAGTAACAGGTTTAGTACGATCGCGCACGCAGTGGTCGTGCAGCTTTCGCAGGTCAGGCAGCGTCTTCGACGCGAGCCCGGATCACCTCATCGACTGTGACCCCACGCTCCGCCGCCTCGGCCCGCAGGGCCCGCTCGGCCTCTGGCGACAGATCCAGCACATGCCGGTGCACAACCGGCGCGTCCAGCGGAGGCAGGGCGTCGATATCGAATCCGCCGGTCTCACCCTCAGGCAGAAGTTCCAACCGGTGAACATCCAGCGGCAGCCGCGCGCGCTCCGCCGCGCTCAGTTCAGGCATCATTCCGTCGGGCACGGTCAGCCTCCCATCCAGCAAGCTCAGCATCTTCGGCAGCCGTCAGAGGACGGGCACCAACGATTTCCCAGTCTCTCCCACTCAACGGCCGCGTCGCCACCAGAACTCCCCGGCCGGCCGACGTCCGCCCCCAGACCGTCAACGTGAACACCCCCGTATCCGGCGCACGCATCGGCCTCGGCCACCGCGGATCATGCGACAGCACCCACAGCACCTCCCCCGGCTCCAGCCCCTCAGCCAGGACGCTCCGCATGATCGGATCCGGCCCCCACGTCCACACCATGCCGCCGACAATACCGGAAAATCACAAATCGCCCGGGGTCGTGCAGATCGCAGACGAACAGCCGGCCTGTCACGCAGTTCGCTAGCTGAAGTCGGCTGCCCCGTACATCGGCCGCTCAGTCGGACTCAGTCGAAGCTGTCCGATCACTACGCTTTGTCATCGAACGATGCTAATGCCGTTCACGCCCGGTGGCCTGAGCGGGCCCGGCACGGAGCAATACATTGAGGGTTTCGCCCTCTCGCCCAGCACGATCAACTGGGTCACCTACACCGTCGACGGTAGTGGGACCTCAAGCCTGGGGAACTACATCCTTCATCAGCGCCCGCGCAAGGGTGGCAACGGTCCTGGCTGGCGCCCCGGACACGGTCCAAGTGTTCGACGGCCGCACCTGGTGGACCGTGACCCTGCCCGGGGCCGCGTCGGGCCTGGCCGGAGCTGGCTACACCTTCGTGACCGCCGTCAGCGGCTCTTCTGCCACCGCGGGTGTTTATCAAATCAAGGCCGGCGCCAACACGGCTCAGCGAGTAGCTACCGCCCCAGGGCCTGACCCGGCTCCCTAACCCTGTCCGTAGCCGATTCACACCCCAAAAATGTAACGCGAACCCCCGAGCGTGTGGCAAGGGCGCGGTCACGGGCCCCGTTACACCGGCGTCCAGGGACGACGTTCGAGCCTTCGAAGTGTCTCGCAAACGATCGTTACTGCCGTCACCACGGATCGGTCAGACTAGGCGCCATGAGCAGAGCGGCTCGACGCACGGTCGGCGTGGAGGAGGAGTTCCTCCTGCTCGACAATCAGGGGGTGCCCACTCCGGCGGCGCCTGCGGTCATCGCGCTGGCGGGGGAAGTCGCGCACGGTGAGCTTCACCAGGAGCAGATCGAGATCGCCTCCCGGCCCGCCGCCGATCTGGACGTGATCGCCGCCGATCTGCTGCTGGCCCGTCAGCAGCTGGCCGAGGCGGCCGCGGGCGCCGGTGTGCGGGTGGCGGCCTCGGCGACGAGTCCGCTGCGGTGCGCCCCACCCCCTCATCCGATGACCGGTACCAGCGGGTGGTCGACAGGTACGGGCTGACCGCCCGGCAGAACCTGATCTGCGGCTGCCATGTGCACGTGGGCGTCAGCTCAGAAGCTGAGGGGATCGCCGCGATCAACGGTATCCAGCCCTGGCTGCCGGCTCTTCTGGCGCTCAGGGCGAACTCGCCGTTCTGGGACGGCGCCGACACCGGGTACGCCTCGTACCGGCGCCAGCTGTACGAGCGCTGGCCGACCACCGGCGCGAACAGTCCATTCGCCGACCCGGCCGAGTACCACGCCCTGGTGGCGGATCTGGTCTCCACCGGCGTGCTTCTGGACGCGGGGATGGTCTCGTTCGACGTCCGGCTCTCGCACCGGTATCCCACCGTGGAGATCCGGGTGGCCGACGTGGGCCAGGAACCGGAGAGCGCACTGGTGGTCGCGGCCCTGAGCCGGGCCCTGGTGGACGAGGCCGCCCGGGCCGCTGTCTCGGACCAGCCGTGGCCGGTGGCCCGGCCGGAACTGCTGCGGGCGGCGGCGTGGCAGGCCTCCCGCCACGGCCTGTCCGGCGATCTGCTGGATCCGCTGACCGGCCGGCACCGGCCGGCGGCCGAATACCTGCAGCAACTCCTGGAACGGGTGCGGCCTTTGCTAGTAATGAATGGCGATCTACAGCGGGTGGAAACGGCTTTCGACGATCTGCTGAGCAACGGCACCGGTGCGCAACGGCAGCGGGCGGCGCATAGCTGGCGTGGTTCTCTAAAGGATGTGGTCGACGACGTCGTCGCCCGCACCTGCCCGCCGGAGCGCACCGGGGGTGTTCAGGCCCGGCAGCTGATCTCCATTCCGTCTTCCACCGGGAAGTCCACGCTCGCGTAGCCGTTGGCCGGGTCGCGGATGTAGGCCATGCTGTGAGGACAGGACGGCGGGTCAGGGCTGGGCGATCAGTTGTGAGCGGTTCTGCTCGAAGCGAGCGTAGAAGTTGTCGACGGTGAGCCCGAACGCCTGCTCGAAAGCGTCGTGCCAGGGCTGACCTCGGCCGACTGAGCGGCAGAAATCCATCATTGCGGACGCTTTCGGGGCCAGTGCGTCGAGGTGTCGGGTGGCGATGTGGAACAGGGCGTAGGCAGCGTCGCCGATGACCGCGCCGCCGTTCTCGTACGCCCTGAGCTGGTCGAGGTCAGGATCGGCGGCACCCCACTCCCGCATCAGCGGCACCGTGCGGGCGTCCGGCCAGCGTCCGGCCCGGCTCATCGCCTGGAACGACAGGTGCTCGGCCATGCCCTCGAACAGCCAGAGCCACTCGTGCTCGTCGCGGGCGGCGAAACAGCCCAGCTGAGCCTGGGCGTTGTGGACGTGCTCGTGGGCGGCCACGATCGACGCGAGCGCCGGGTCGTCGGCGAACTGCTCCCGCCAGCCCGGGGCCTTGGTGTTCAGGCACAGCCGGCGGGCATCGGCCCAGCCGGTGGGGGGCCCGGCGGGTGAGGTGAACGGCTCGCACCCGTCCTGGTGCGCGAGCCGCACCTGCACCCGCTGCCGGACACCGGCGTCCATCTGGGTGTTCAGGTACTGGAATCCGACGCTGAGCCCGTCGCGGACCGCCGCCACCTCGGCCTCGCTCACGCCCGGCTGGATCAGCAGGTCGAAGGGAGCCTGGGCCACGGCCTCGCGCCGGGCCTCGAACCGCAGCTCCTTCCAGGCCACGCTGGCCGCCGCGACCACCAGCAGCACGAGCGCGCCGGCGATCACCCGCCGCCGCGGCCAGTTCCTGGTCGGGCGATCTGGTGGGGCCGCCTCGGATCCGGGCATATCCACAGAATAGGCGAAGCGGACTGCGGGGAACCGGGGTTCGGGGCTACTAGGGCGTAGGCCGCGTGGGTGATCACGGCTCCGGTGTGGCGGCGCAGGTCAACCGGCCCCGGGCTCGGCCCGATACCCCCTGAGCACCGCATCCGGCAGTGCCGTCGAACCACCGGCGGTCGTGAGGAGCGGGCGAGCAACGGCGGACGAGGCGGCGTGACGTGATGGGAGAAGGCGGTCTGACGTACCGGGCTCTCTTCAGGAGCCTGGCGTTCGCGGTGGTCTTCGCGGTGGCGGTTCTCCTGGGGCGCCTGACCGTCCTGGAAGGCACGAACCTGAGCCTGGTCTGGCCCGCCGCCGGAGTCGCCGCGCTGTGGTTCGCCGCGCAGCGGGCGGCCGACACCCTGTATCTGGACTACGCGCTGCTGGGGGGCCTGACCTTCGCGCTCAACCTGGTGACGGGTGCCCCGCTGATGCTGGCGCTGTGTTTCGCCGGGGCCAACCTGATCCAGGTCGCGCTGCTGCACCACCTGCTGCAGCGCTGGAACCCCACGCTGTGGGGTGCGGGCGGAGACCGGCCGCTGACCGGCACGCAGCAACTGCTGGGGTTACTGCTGGCCGCGCTGCTGGCGACCGGCGCCGGGGGACTGCTCGGCCCGACCGCGGTGGGCGTTCTCACCGGGCAGTGGTCGCTGCTGTCGGCCGTGGTGTGGATGGTGCGCAACTGCGTGGCCGTCGTGCTGATCCTCGGGCTCGGCCTGCGGGTCGGGTACCTGATCAGCGCCCACCAACGGGCCCGCCGGGCCGAGAACGGCCCGCATGCCCTGCCCGCCCCGTCGATCGTCCTGCCCTTCATACGTCTGCATGGTTCCCGGGGTCTGGAACTGACGTTGTTCGTGCTGCTGTCGGTGACGGCCTACCTGCTGGTGTTCGTCCTGAGCTCGCAGTTGCCCATCGCCTTCGTGCTCATCACCCTGCCGGTCTGGGCGGCCCTGCGGTTCGACACCACCATCGTGGTCGTCCACAACTTCGTCGCCGGGGTGGCCGCGGTCGTCTTCACCCTGGCCGGGAGCGGACCCTTCGCCTCGGTGGCCGACTACGCCGTGCGGGCGCTGATCGTGCAGATGTTCGTGGGCGTGGTGGCGCTGGTCGGGCTGGCCCTGGCCCTGGGCCGGGACGAGCGCGAGCTCCTGCTGGCCCAGGTGCGCAGTCATGCCCGCGAGGCCGACGAGCGGGCCGAGCACGTGGAGGTCCTGGCCCGTCTGGCCCGGCAGCTGTCCACCTCCGACGACGTGCGCACCGACATCTGCGTGGCGGCCCGGCAGATCACCGGCGCCGACATGGCCTACCTGTTCGAGCCGGGCGGGGACGACGAACTGGTCACCGCCGCCTCCTCGGCGGGCGAGGGCATCGAGGTCCCTCCGGTCGCGTTCAGCCTGAACAGCGACGAGCCCTCGCTGACCGTCCAGGCCTTCCGGGGCCACGAGCTGCGGTTCGTGGCCGACCTGCCCGCCCGCGACGACGCCACCGTGCGGGTGGTCGAGGGGCTGAGGATCGTGGCGGCCGCCTGGCAGCCCATCCACACCCACACCGACCAGGCCATCGCCGTGCTCTCGCTGGCCTGGCGTCAGCCGGTGCGCTCACTGCCGGCCCACGTGGCGCCCATGCTGCAGACGCTGGCCGGTGAGGCAGCGGTCGCCATCGAACGCGGCGATCTGCTGGCCCGGTTGGCCACCGTTGCCAACCAGGACGCCCTCACAGGCCTACCCAACCGCCTGCGCTGGGACCAGGCGGCGGGGGAGGAGATCGCCCGCGCGGAACGCAACGGCCTGCCCTTGACCTTCGGCCTGATCGACCTGGACCACTTCAAGCGCTACAACGACAGTCGCGGGCACCTGGCCGGCGACGCGCTGCTGCGGGAGTTCGCGAGCAACGCGCGCCAGCACCTGCGGGTGGTGGACACGCTGGCCCGCTGGGGCGGGGAGGAGTTCGCCATGGCCCTGCCCGGATGCACCGCGGAGGAGGCGGTGGCGGTGGCCGACCGGATCCGCGCCAGTGTGCCGCGCGCCCAGACCTGCACCATCGGCGTGGCCCAGTGGCAGCCCGGGCAGAGCGTTCAGGACGTCCTCGACGAAGCCGACATTGCGCTCTACCGGGGCAAGAGTGAGGGGCGGAACACGACCGTCATCGCCCCACCGAAGCTGAGGAACACGGCCGCGCTCCTGCCGCACCAGCGGCGCAAGGACAACCACCCCCAGCTCAGCTGAGCTCCAGCCCGCCAGGCTCGGGCACAGATCCACCGAAGACGCCAGGAACTGCCCCGGCCGTGGGGTTCCGTGAAGTGAAGGGATGCCAGGTGCACAGTACGTATGCGTTCCTGGCCCTGTGCGGGGCGCTGCTGTGCCTGATGACGACCGCGTTCGTGTGGCGCCGCCGGCGGCAGGCCCGGGCGGCGACGGTGCTGGCCGGCACGATGAGCGCCACCGCCGTGTGGTGTCTGGCCGATGCGGCTGTTGCGTACTGGACGTGGCTCCCGCCCACCGCGTTCTTCCTCGTCCTGATCGCGAGTGTGCATGCGGTCTCGGCCGGGACCCTGTGTTTCAACTACATGGTGACCGATCCGCAGTGGCGGTTACGCCGTCGCTGGGGCTGTCTGCTGCTGGTGGCGCCGGTGCTGGCGTGCGCCGCCGTCGCCACCAACGGCCAGCACGGCCTGTTCTTCCAGGCGAGCACCGACCAGCCGGACGCGGCGGTCGTCCTCGATTTCGGGCCGTTCTTCTGGGCGCACACGGCCTACTGCTACGCCTTGGCCGGGTGGGCGCTCTCCCGGCTGGTGCGCGCCTGGTGGCGGGCGCCGTCGGTGTTCCGGCGTCAGTACCTGACCATGATCATCGCCGACCTGGCGCCCTCCGCCGCACTGGTGGCCGGGGGGTTGGGTGGGCACGCGTCCTCCGGTATGGACCTGACCCCGTTCGGGTTCGCGCTGACCGGGGTGCTGATCACGTATGCCCTTCTGGCCCAGGGCATGCTGCGTCTGGTCCCGGTGACCCGGGCCCGGATCGTCGACAGCCTGCCGGACGGGGTCTTCGTGGTCGATCCCGCCGGGACGCTGATCGATGTGAACACGGCCGGGCGCGCCCTGCTGGCCACCGCCCGCCCCGACCTGCCCACCGAGGTGGTCGGCTGGCCGGCCCGGGACCTGCTGATCTCCGCGGACCTGATCGCGGCCCTGGACAGCCGGGCCGAGACCGGCAGCGACGGCATGGTCAAGGAGGTCAGGCCCGGCCTGCACCTGGCCTTCCAGTTCAGCAATCACCACGACGAGCGCGGCCGGATGCTGGCCCGGGTGGTCACCGCCCGGGACATCAGCGCGGTGGTGGCGGCCGAGCGGGCGCTGCACGAGCACGTGCGCACGATCGAGGCGCTGCGGGCGAACCTGCAGGAGGAGGCCGTCCGGGACGCGCTGACCGGCCTGCACAACCGCCGGCACGCCAATGTCGTGCTGGAGGAGGCGGTGGCGGCCCGGAGCGCGTTCGCCGCCCTGCTGCTGGACGTCGACCACTTCAAGGCGGTCAACGACACCTTCGGCCACCACGGGGGCGACCAGGTGCTCAGGGCGGTGGCCCGGGCCCTGAACGGCTGCGTGCGCACCAGCGACCTGGTGGCCCGCTGGGGAGGCGAGGAGTTCCTGATCGTGCTGCCCGGAATGGATCTGGAGGCCGGAGCGGCCCGGGCCGAACGGGTCCGCCTGGCCTGTTCCCGGATCGGCCAGGGCACCTCCCGGCCCGGTGCGCCGCCCCAGCCCACGGTGACGGTCTCGGTGGGCGTGGCGGCCTACCCGCTCTGCGGGCAGAGCGGCGAGGAGGTGCTGGCCGCGGCCGACGCCGCCCTGTACGAGGCGAAAGGTTCCGGCCGCAACCGCGTTTGCGTGGCGTCGGGCGGCGTCTCCCACAGCTTCGCCCCGTTCCTGCCGGCCTGACTACCGGTTGACGGCCTGCACGAGCCAGACGGCGGCCGGCACTCGCAGCGTCCCGGTACCGGGGTCGCGAGCGGCCCGCAGGTCCTGGCGGATCTGCTCGACCAGGTCGTTCCAGCCAGCGGGCCCGAGAACCGGTTCCAGTTCGGCGCGGGCGTGCCGGGCGCGAGGCCCGCCGAGCACCACGGCAAGGCGTTCCTCCACGCCGTCGGTGCCGTTGAGCGCACCGAAGTCGCAGACGAAGTCCAGCGCCTCGATGCTGATCTGCTGCCAGCCGCTGTCGTCGAGGATGCCCCGCAACAAGTCGGGATCGGCGAACGCGACCGGGCCGGGAGCGCCCGGGCTCACGGGAGCGGCCGGTTGGGCCACCCGCTCGGTGAGCCGTTCCAGACCGGCGGTGAAGATGGTGTTCTCGCTCAGGCCGCGCCAGCAGGCGAACACCAGTCGCCCGCCGGTGCTGGTGGCCAGGCGCAGGTTGCTGAAGGCCGCCACCGGGTCGGGGAAGAACATCACCCCGAAGCGCGAGATCACCCGCTGGAACGGCGCCCCGGGCAACGCGTTCAGGTTCTCGTCCTGGGCGTCGCCCAGGACGATCTCGGCCTGCGGCACCCGGTTCTTCGCGGCCTCGACCATGGCCGGTGAGATGTCGATGCCGGTGGCGGAGGAGCCGGCGTGGCTCGCGGCCTGCACCAGCGTGCCGGTGCCGCAACCGACGTCCAAAATTGTTGTTTGAGGACGAAGATCAGCCGCGCCGAGAACGGCCGCGGTGACGGGGGCGTAGACGCTGTCGTAGATGGCCTCGTTGGCCACCCACCCGGCCGCCCCGGTGGCCCACAGCGCCTTCTGCTCGTTCGTGCTCACGATCGGCTCCTTCGCAGTCGAGACGGTCGAAACGGTCAGCGCCCGGTCAGTGCCCGGTGAGGCCCAGCCGGACCGCGGCCATCACCACCTCGGCGCGGTTGCCCGCCCCGAGCTTGCGGTAGATGTTGCGCACGTGGGTCTTGACGGTGGCCGGGCTGATGTAGAGCCGGCGGCCGATCTGGGCCACCGCCAGGCCGTTGACCAGCAGGTCGAGGACCTCGTGCTCACGCGCGGACAGACTCGGCCCGGCCGCCTCGTTGCTGCGCCGGTGCAGGGCGCCGGACAGGTCGTTCGCGGTGAAGGTGCCCGGGCTGGCCGCGGCATGGCGGGTCGCGGCCAGGACGTTCTCGGCCGGTGCGTCTTTCCCGACGAAACCGGAGGCGCCGGCGTCGAGTGCGGCGAAGAGGTGGTTGTCGTCGGCGTGCATGGTGAGCACGACGATCCCCACGCTGTCGTCGGCCGCGCGCACCTGGGCGGTCAGTTCGAGGCCGTTGCCGTCGGGCAGTTCGACGTCGGTGACCAGCACGTCGGGCCTCACCCGCTGCAGCAGCTGCAGCGTCTCGCCCACCTGCGCGCTCTCACCCACCACCTCGAAGTCCCCGGCCGACTGGAAGGCCTGGCGCAGCCCACTCCGGATTAGGTGGTGGTCGTCGACCAGGACGACCCGGATGCGCTCCCTGGTCGCTGTTGCTGTTGTGGCGTAAGTGTTCTGGGCCGTTCCGTTCACCGTGGCTCCTTCTGGCGAGAAGAGTGGGCCCCAGCCCCCGGATTCCGAGCCTAGAGGTGCCATCAGACGTATTCACGGTTTCTGCGCTCGACCATTCGGTTGAACGGTCGGCGCGATCTCGGCTTGGGTAGCGTGAGCCCGGTGAGCGCCGCGGGCAAGAGCTACGTGTGGGTGGACGCGTCGGAGCAACGGTGCTGCGGTGAGCCGTTCCGGACCGGGGATGTGGTCGCCTGGGAGGCGAACGAGCGCCCGGGGGCGCAGCGGGTGGTGGTGCGGCTGGGTCAGGACTGGGCCGAGCGGATCCGGTTCGCGCCGGAACACCACGGCGACGATCCGCAGGGAGTCCTGACCGGCACGGTGGCGCGGATCGACGCTGTGGCCTGCCGTAGGGAACCGCACGGCCGCAGTCTTGACCTGGTGGTCGGGTCGGGCCGGCTGTACGAGGTGCACGCCGACGTGCCCTGGGTGCCCCTGGTGCCCGACGACAACACCGAACTGTGGACGCACGAGGGCTGGGTGGTCGAGCTGGGGGCCGCCCGGTTCGAACGCTAGGACGGCCCCTCAGCTGCGGCACCGGTCAGGTGCCGGTCACGTGCTGGTCGGGTTGGGCCCGGGTTGGGCTCAGATCACGCTGGCGCGGGCGCGGGTGAGCCGCTGCTGCACGTCGGCCCAGTTGACCAGGTTCCAGACCGCCTTCACGTAGTCGGCCTTGACGTTGAGGTAGTCGAGGTAGAAGGCGTGCTCCCACATGTCCAGCATGAACAGCGGCACGATCCCGACCGGAACGTTGGCCTGCTGGTCGTGCAGCTGGAAGACCAGCAGCTTCTGCCCCAGCGAGTCCCAGGCCAGCACGGACCAGCCGGAGCCCTGGATCGAGGTGGCCACGGCGGCGAAGTGCTTGCGGAACGCCTCGACCGAGCCGAACTGGTCCTTGATCGCCTCGGCCAGCTCGCCCTCGGGCTCGCCCCCGCCCTCGGGCGAGAGGTTCTGCCAGAAGATCGTGTGGTTGACGTGCCCGCCCAGATGGAACGCCAGGTCCTTCTCGAGCATCGTGATCGCGCCGAAGTTCCCGGTGTCGCGGGCCTCGGCCAGCTTCTCCAGGGCGGCGTTGGCGCCGCTCACGTAGGCGGCGTGGTGCTTGTCGTGGTGCAACTGCATGATCTTGCCGCTGATGTGCGGCTCGAGGGCCGCGTAGTCGTAGGGCAGGTCGGGCAGGGTGTAGACGGCCACGGGACTTCCGTTCCTTAGTGATCGCACGGGCGCCCACGACGCTAGAAGCTCAACTCGACTTGAGGTCAAGGGGCTCGGGGGGCGAACTGCTGCTGCCCGAGAACGGCCAGCAGGGCCAGCTTCTCGCTGGCCTCGGTGCGCGGGGCGGCGGTGAGCACCAGCAGGGTCTGGCCCTGGTCCTCGGTGAACAGGGCCTGGCAGTCCAGTTCGATCCGGCCGACCTCGGGGTGCAGGAGCACCTTGTGGTCGGCGAAGCGCCGGGCCACCTCGTGCCGCTGCCACAGTTCGGTGAACTCGGAACTGACCTTGTGCAGGGCCCGCACCAGAGCCCCGGCGCGGGAGTGCTCCCCGCCCAGGCCGTAGCTGGCCCGCAGGCCGGAGACCAGCGCGCGGGCCTGGTGGTCGTGGTCGCCGGGCTCGTACACCTCGCGCTCGGCCGGGTCGGTGAACCACCGGTAGATGCCGCTGCGGGCCAGCCCGGTGTGCTTCGACTGGTCGCCGTGCAGGGCCAGGGAGAGGTGGTTCTGGACCAGGGTCTCGCTCAGGCTCGACAGGATCAGGGCGGGGGTGTTGTCGAGCCGGTCCATCACCCGCAGCAACCCCGGGGCCACGTGCGTGTCCAGGGGGCTGCGGTCCGGGGCGGACTGACCGGCCAGCCGGTACAGGTAGTCGCGCTCGTCGTTGTCCAGGCGCAGGGCCCGGGCCAGCGAGGCCAGCATCTGCTCGGAGGGCTGCCGGCTGCGGGCCTGCTCCAGGCGCACGTAGTAGTCGGTGGACATTCCGGCCAGCAGGGCCACCTCGTCCCGGCGCAGGCCCGCAGTACGCCGGCGGGGGCCCGTGCTGAGGCCGACGTCCTCGGGACGCAGACCGTCGCGGCGGGTGCGCAGGAACTCGGCCAGGGTGGTGCGATCCATGCCCTCACCATCTCGCAGCTACGCGGGCCGAAACAGGGACCCGCGGTCCTACGAAACGAAGTCCTCTCCCGCCGTCCGGGCCGCCGCAGCAGGCTGACGGCCATGAACATCAGCGGAAACACCATCTTCGTCCCCGGCGCCACCTCCGGTATCGGCCTCGCCCTGGCCCTGCGGCTGCAGGCCGAGGGCAACACCGTCGTGATCGGCGGGCGCCGCACCGAACTGCTGGCCGAACTGGCCGACAAGCACGGTCTGGCCACCGTCACCGTGGACACCACCGACCCGGCCTCGGTGCTGGCCGCCCGCGACGAGGTGCTGCGCCGGCACCCGGACCTGAACGTCCTGATCGCGATGGCCGGGATCATGCTGGTCGAGGACGTGACGTCGGAGCAGTTCCTGGCCGGGGCCGAGCGCATCGTCGAGACGAACGTGCTGGGCCCGCTGCGCCTGGTCTCGGCCTTCGTCGGGCACCTGCAGACCCGCCCGCAGGCCGCCGTGCTCACTGTCTCCTCGGGCCTGGCCTTCACGCCGCTGGCCTTCACGCCGACCTACAACGGCTCGAAGGCCTTCGTGCACGCCTTCAGCGAGACCATCCGGCTGCAGCTGGCCGCCACCTCGGTCCAGGTGATCGAGCTGGTGCCGCCGGCCGTGCGCACCGAACTGCTGCCCGGCGGCTCGGACGTGGAGCAGTACATGCCGCTGGACGACTACGTGAACGAGACCGTGGCGCTGCTGCAGTCCCAGCCGCAGGCCAAGGAGATCCTCGTCGAGACGGTCAAGTTCCTGCGCTTCTCCGAGGTCGAGGGCCGCTACGACGCGGCGGTGACGGCCCTTAATCATCACTGACTGACTTTGCGGGTGAGCCAGGTCGAGCTCGGCCGCTGGAGAAGTGCGGTTCCCTCGGCGTGGGCCCAGGTCTGGTAGTCGCTGGAGTACAGGCGTTCACCCACCCAGTGGTAGTTCCCGGCGACCGCAGCGGGCTTGTGGGGGACGAAGTTCGCTGCGTCGTCGGTACTTCCGCTCCCGTCGTAGCGGGCCACCGTGGGATAGGGGTACACCGGACGGGTTCGGGTGCCGGCCGAGGCGGCCACCCGGGCCGGGGCCTGGCCGTTCTCGGCCCAGGCCATCACCGGGCTGAAAATGTCGAAGGTGTTGGGGCCCTCGCCCCCTCCGCAGTGGGCCACGCCGGGGAACAGGTACAGCTTGGTGAAGGAGTCCACGGTGCGCGGGCCCATCGCCTCACGCATGGCGTCGTAGTAGGCCAGCGTCGAGCGCGGCGCGATGTGCTGGTCGTTCCAGCCGTGCCAGAGCACGAGTTTGCCACCGCTCTTAAGGAATTCGCTCAGGTCCGGGTCCAGGGCCGACATGTACGCGGACGACTGCACGGTCTTCCAGAACTCGCTCACAGTGAACTTCAGGTCGCTCAGCTGGAAGTCGGGGTCCTGGGCGCCCGGGAAGGCCAGGTAGCGCAGGTACGAGAGGGCGAAGTTCTCGCTCGCGACGCGCTGGCCCTGGGCGGTGGGAACGAACAGTGTCCACTCCAGTTCGGATCCCCACTCGTGCCCGACGGCCGGTTCCAGACGGCGGCCTTTCGCGTCGGTGGCCCCGTCATGCAGACGGCGCACCACGTTCGCCTCGGCCTTGCTCAGGCAGCCACTGGGATCCTGCCCATCACGACAGACAATTGAGGACGGGTCGAAAGCGCACCTACGGGGGTCGTCGATCACGCCGTCCTTGACGCCGTCAATGGCGTCGCACGTGGCCAGCACCGCGGTGTGGATCAGCGGGAGTTTCCCGGCCAGCAAAATGTACTTGCCGTCGGCGTCGAGGTTGGCGACCACGTTCCAGGCGTGGTGGTAGGTGTTCTGTACGGCCATGTTGTTGGCCGGGGCACCCGCGGCGATGCCGTCGAAGTCGTCGGGGAAGCGCTGGGCCTCCATCAGGGCTTCGCGGCCGCCGTCGGAGCAGCCGGTGAAGTACGAGTAGGCGATCTTGTGGTGGTAGAAGCGGGTGATCACCGCCTTGGCCACTACGCTGGTGAGATGCACGCTGCGGTAGGCGAAGTCGATCTGCGCCTGCGGGTTGGCCAGGGCCCAGGAGCCGTCCGGCTGCCCCTGGTGGCCCATGTCGGTGGTGGCGCTGGCCACCGTGCCGTCGCGCACCGGCGGGCAGGTGGAGGCCTGGGTGAAGTTGATGTTCGCGCTGCCGCACAGGCCGCCGCAGCCGGTCTGCACGTAGCGCTGGGTCCAGCCGTTCACCGGCAGCCGCAGCACGATCGTGCTGGCGGGGGCGATGGTGCCGCGCACCTCGCAGTACGGGGCGGCGGTGCCGGTGGTGACGACGGCCGCCGACTGCCAGGTCACTTTCGTTCCCGCGGCCCGGTCCACGTCCAGTTCGGTGACGTCCGCGCAGTCCATGGCCGGGGGCAGGGCCTTGAGGTCGGACGATTCGGCCTGTGCGGTGGCGGTATTCAAGGCCGACAAGGAGACGGTGGTCAGCACCAGCGCGGCGGTCAGGGCGAGGCGGCGAACCGCTCGTGGGCCGAAGATCGGAAACCGGTGCATGAAGGCCTCCTCGTGGGCGCCGTCGCCCAGTTCGGTCTGGTTCCAGCGACCGTAACCGCCGTGCGGAGATTGTTACAAGTAGTGTGGACACGATTGTTGACAGTTTCTGGACAGGCTCAGGAGGGGTAGTGGCGACGGACTACGAGGGCGCCGCCGGCACGCAGGTGGCCGGCCAGGCTCTGCGCGAGGCCATCGGCCGGGGTGACCTGGCGCCCGGTCAGCGGCTGGTCGAGGCGGAGCTGGCCGAGCTGCACGGGGTCACCCGGGCCAGCCTGCGAGCAGCGCTGATCGACCTCACCGCCGAGGGGCTGGTGGAGCGCATCCCCAACCGCGGCGCGCGGGTGCGGGTGGTCTCGGTGGCCGAGGCGGTCGCCATCACCGAGTGCCGGATGGTCCTGGAGGGCCTGTGCGCGGCGCGGGCGGCCCGGCTCGCCACCGACGCCGAGGTCGAGTCGCTGCTGGAGATCGGGGGCCGGATGCGGGCGGCGGTCACCGGTGGTGAGCCGGTGAAGTACTCCGAGCACAACCGCGAACTGCACCGCCGCATCCGGGAGATCGCCGATCAGCCGGTGGCGGCGTCCGTGCTCGATCGCCTGAACGCCCAGCTGGTGCGCTTCCAGTTCCGGCTCTCGCTGCGCCCCGGCCGCCCGCAGGTCTCGCTGGGCGAGCACCTGGCCATCATCGACGCGATCGCGGCCCGGGACCCGGAGGCGGCCGAGGCGGCTGCGCGCGCCCACCTGAGCAGTGTCATCGCCGCCCTGCAGGAGAGCGAAGGCTGACCCGCACCCGGCGCTACGACGCTACGACGAGCGATCGATGCGGTAGACAACGTGGGTGGCCAGGGGTGAGGCCGCCACGTCGACGGGCTCGGCCCTGAATTCGCGGACGCCGTCGAAGAGCCGCTCGCCGCTGCCCAGCAGCACGGGGGCGGTGCTGAGCATGATCTCGTCGATGATCCCGCGCTGCAGGCCCTGCCGGACGGCGCTCGCCCCGCCGGCGATGGTGACGGTCTGCTCGCCGGCTGCGGCCTCCGCTTGCTCGAGTGCCTCGTCGAAGTCGCTGACGAAGTGGAAGGTGGTGCCGCCCGCCATCTCGATCGGTTCGTGCGGGTGGTGGGTGAGGACGAAGACGGGTGCGTGGTAGGGCGGCTCGTCACCCCACCAGCCGCGCCAGTCGGAGTCGCCCCACTCGCCGCGGACCGGCCCGTACATGTTGCGGCCCATGACGAAGGCGCCGCGCGGTCCCATGAGCCGCTGGTTCATGCGGCGGTCGGCGTCGTTCGTGGGCTCGCCGAGGTGCCAGCGGTGCACCTCGATCCCGTTGGTGCCGAGCGGGTTCTCCTGGCTCTGGTCCGGGCCGGCGACGAAGCCGTCGAGGGAGATGGACAGGTGTGCGGTGACAAGAGACATGCCCTTGCAGACTGCGGCCGGCCGCCGATCTCATCGCACCGTCTGCGCACTGTCGAACAAATGGTTGACACGATTGTTGACAATCTCTAGCGTTCGCAGCGAACCCCCGGGCGCGTCCACTCAAGGAGGAGCTATGCACCCCCAGGTATCCCGAGCCCCCTCAGCCGCCGCCGGCACCGAACGAGGGCGGATCTCGCGCAAGGCTCTGCTGGCCGGTGGACTGGCCACGGCACTCCTGCTGGCCGCCTGCGGCAGTGACGACTCCGGCGACGCGGGCTCTTCGGACGACGGCACCACCGACATCTCCGTCGGGGCCATCCCGATCGTCGACGTGGCCCCGCTGTACCTCGGCGTCGAGAAGGGCTTCTTCGACCAGCAGGGCCTGAAGCTCAAGATCGAGACCGCCCAGGGCGGGGCCGCCATCGTGCCCGGCGTGGTCAGCGACCAGTTCCAGTTCGGCTTCAGCAACACCACCTCGCTGCTGCTCGCCGCCTCGAAAGGGCTTCCGCTGAAGGTGGTCACCTCCGGGGTCGCCACCACCGGCAAGGACGGGGCCGACTTCGGGGCCGTCGTGGTGGCCGAGGACAGCGCGGTGAAGACCGCCGCCGACCTGGCCAGCAAGCGGGTCGCGGTCAACACCCTGAACAACATCAACACCACCACGGTGAACAAGGCGGTGCGCGACGCCGGGGGTGACCCCAGCGGGATCAGCTACGTGGAACTGCCCTTCCCCGACATCCCGGCCGCCATCGCCAAGGGCGACGTCGACGCCGGACAGGTCGTCGAGCCGTTCCTGACCGTGGCCCAGAACCAGGGAATGCGGCAGGTGGCGTCCAACTACGTGGCCACCCACCCCGAACTGACCATCGCCGCGTACTTCACCTCCGCCAACTACGCCAAGGCCAACGCGGAGACCGTCACCAAGTTCACCACCGCGATGAACGAGTCGCTGGCCTACGCCGACAGCCACCCGGACGAGGCCCGGGCGATCCTCAGCACCTACACCGAGATCGACCCCGCCGTGCAGGAGGCCGTCACCCTGCCCAAGTGGCCCAGCCAGGTCAGCGAGGAGTCGGTGAACGCGCTGTCCGAACTGGCCGTGCAGGACAAGCTGATCACCTCCGCCCCCGACATCTCCCAGCTGCTGCCGTGAACCGCTGGGCCCGGGCCGGGCTCGGCGTGCTCGGCCTGGTGATCGTCGCCGCCGTCGTGGAGGTGCTGCCACGCAGCGGCCTGGTCGACCGGGACTACCTGCCCCCGGCCAGCGACATGGCCTCCGCCCTGGGCACGCTGGTGCAGGAGAGTTCCTTCTGGACGGCGCTCGGCGACACGATGCGCGGCTGGGCCCTGGGCCTGGCCGTGGCGATGCTGATCGGCGTGAGCGGCGGCATCGTCATCGGATCCGTGCCCGTGCTCAGGGAGTTCACCGCCTCGACGATCGAGTTCCTGCGGCCGATCCCCTCGGTGGCCCTGATCCCGCTGGTCGTCCTCATCTTCGGCAGCCGGCCGCAGTCCGCACTGACCCTGGTGGTGTACGCGGCCACCTGGCAGATCCTCATGCAGGTGCTCTACGGCGTGGCCGACGTGGACCCGGTGGCCCGGGACACCGCCCGCTCGTACCGGTTCTCGCGCTGGAGCATCGCCCGCAACGTGGTCTGGCCGACCGCCCTGCCCTACGTGGTCACCGGTTTCCGGCTGGCCGCGGCGGTCGCGCTGATCCTGGAGATCACCGCCGAACTGGTGATCGGGGTGCCCGGGCTGGGCAAGACCATCGGGGTCGCCCAGTCCTCCGGCGCCGTGTCCCAGACGTACGCCCTGGTCATCGCGGTGGGCCTGATCGGGGTCCTGGTGAACCTGGCCGCCCGCACGGCCGAGCGCAGGGTGCTGCGCTGGCACCCGTCGATCCGGAGGGAAACGGCATGAGGAAGCTTGCGCGGTCGGTGTCGGCCGCCCTCCTGCTGCCCGTCGTCCTGCTGAGCGTCTGGTGGATCGTCACCGCCGACAGCACGAACTTCTTCTGGCCGCCGCTGCGCGACATCCTCGGCACGTTCGGCGAGACCTGGATGCACGGGCGCATTTCCACCGATGTCTTGCCCAGCGTCACCCGGCTGGCGGTCGGCTATCTGCTGGCCCTGGTCCTGGGTGTCACCGCCGGCCTGTTCATCGGCCTGTCGGCCGTGCTGCGGGCCCTGAGCGAGCCGGCGCTGGAGTTCTTCCGGGCCGTCCCGCCCCCGGTCCTGGTGCCGATCATCGCCCTGTTCACCGGCTACACCGGGGCCACCTCCAAGATCGTCACGATCGCGCTCGGCTGCCTGTGGCCGGTCCTGCTCAACACGGTCGAGGGGGTGCGAGCGGTGGACGAGGTACTGCTGGACACCGCCCGCAGCTACCGGATGAGCCGGCGCAGCACCCTGGTCCACGTCATCCTGCGCAGCGCCAGCCCGCAGATCGCCGCCGGGGCCCGGCAGGGCCTGTCCATCGCCGTCATCCTCATGGTGATCAGTGAGATGTTCGGCGCCAACCACGGTCTGGGCGCCAGCGTCGTGCAGTTCCAGCGCAGCTTCGCCGTGCCCCAGATGTGGACCGGGATCATCGTGCTCGGCCTGCTCGGCGTGACCCTGTCCGTGATCTTCCGCATCGTCGAGAACCGCGCGCTGGCCTGGTACCGGGGCCTGCGCCAGGCCGACCGAGGAGCCTGAACCGATGGAAAAGACCGCCGAGAAGACCGTGCCGAAGAACCCGCCGGGCCGGCTGCCCGCCCTGGAGGTCGAGGGCCTGCACAAGGTCTACGACGGGCACGGCCGCCGGGTCGAGGCGATCCGCGACCTGACGTTCTCCGTGCAGCGCGGCGAACTGGTCTGCGTCGTCGGCCCTTCCGGGGCAGGCAAGACCACCCTGCTGCGCTGCATCGCCGGCCTGCTCGACTCCACCCGCGGCGAGGTCCGGCTGGACGGCCAGCGCGTGACCGGGCCGCCGCCGGGCATGGCCGTGGTCTTCCAGGAGTACGGGCGCAGCCTCTTCCCCTGGATGACGGTGCAGCAGAACGTGGAACGACCGCTGATCGAGAAAGGGCTGGGCAAGCAGGAACGCCGGCGGCTGGTCCAGGAGGCCGTGAACGCGGTCGGTCTGGGTGACAGCCTGGCGGCGCACCCGTGGCAGCTCTCGGGCGGTATGCAGCAGCGGGTCGCCATCGCCCGGGCCGTCGCCTACGAGCCCTCCGTGCTGCTCATGGACGAGCCGTTCGCCGCCGTGGACGCCCAGACCCGGGCCGACCTGGAAGACCTGGTGCGCTCGCTGTGGCAGCGTCTGGGGGTGACCGTCCTGTTCGTCACCCACGACATCGACGAGGCGATCTACCTGGGCCAGCGGGTGCTGGTGCTGTCCAACCGGCCCACGGTCGTCCTCGAGGACGTCACCGTCGACCTGCCCGACCAGCGCGACCAGCTGCAGACCCGTTCGGCGCCGCGGTTCGGGCAGTTGCGCGGGCACGTCTACGAACTGATTCAGAAGGCGAAACAGGGCTACCGGCCGGAGGAACGATGAACGAGTACCAGGAACGGGTGCGGGACGTGGCGCACCTGAGCGCCGTCGAGCTCTTCACCCCTGATCTCGAGGCCACCGTGGACTTCTTCGTGCGGCTGATGTCGCTGGAGGAGGTCGGCCGCCGGGACGGGGTGGTGTTCCTGCACTGCTGGGACGACTACGAGCGCGTCACCCTACGGGTGGTGGCTCGCGAGCAACCGGGCATCGGGCGCACCTGGCTGCGCACCACCTCACCGCAGGCCCTGGAACGCCGGGTCGCCGCGCTGGAAGCGGCCGGGGCGAAAGGCCAGTGGGTGGAGGGGGAGGCCGGTTTCGGGCGCACGTACGAGGTCGAGGACCCGGACGGGCACGTGCTGGCGCTGTACTGGGAATCCGAGCGCTACCGTGCCCCCGAGGGGCGGGGCCCGGCGCTGAAGAACCAGGCCGCGCCGTTCCCCGGGCGGGGCGCGAACGTGCGGCGCCTGGACCACATCAACTTCCTGGCCGCCGACGTCAGCCGCAACGGCACCTTCCTGGCCGAGGCCCTGGGTGCGCGCCTGAGCGAGCAGATCGTCACCGACGAGGGCCAGCAGGCGGCCGGCTGGTACACCTTCACCGACAAGTCCTACGACCTGGTCCACACCGGCGACTGGACCGGCGCGAACGGCCGCCTGCACCACATCGCCTTCGCCACCGACACCCGCGAGGACATCCTGCGCGCGTGCGACGTGTTCCTGGAGGCGGGCATCTTCATCGAGACCGGCCCGCACAAGCACGCCATCCAGCAGACGTTCTTCCTGTACGTGTACGAGCCGGGCGGCAACCGGGTGGAGCTGTGCAACGCCGGGGCGCGGCTGCTGCTGGCCCCCGACTGGGAGCCGATCACCTGGACTCCGGCCGAGCGGGCCAAGGGTCAGGCCTGGGGCCTGCAGACGATCGCCAGCTTCCACACCCACGGCACACCACTGGTCCAGGTTCCCCTTCCCTGAGCCGGCCGACCGACCGAGAGGAGGCCGACGTGCCCGTCGTCGTCCGCAACACCCCGCGCACCCCGCTGGAGATCGTCGATGCCTTGGCCGAACTGGGCGTGGCCACGGTGCACGAGGCGCAGGGCCGCACAGGTCTGATGGCCGAGCGGCTGCGCCCGGTCTACCGGCCCGCTCGCGTCGCCGGCACGGCCCTGACCTGCACGGTGGCCCCCGGGGACAACTGGAGCATCCACGTGGCGGTCGAACAGGCCCGGCCGGGAGACCTTCTCGTGGTCACCCCGACCAGCCCGTCGCACGCCGGGTACGTCGGTGACCTGCTGGCCGAGAGCCTGCGCGCGCACGGTGTGCGGGGGCTGGTCATCGACGCCGGGGTACGGGACGTGGCCACGCTGACCCAGATGCAGTTCCCGGTCTGGTCGGCGGCCGTGTTCGCCCAGGGCACGGTCAAGCAGACGGTCGGAGACGTGCAGGTGCCGGTGCGCTGCGCCGAGGCGCTGGTGCACCCGGGGGATGTCGTGGTCGCCGACGACGACGGTGTGGTCGTGGTGCCCCGGCAGGAAGCGGCCGAGGTGCTGGCCCGGGCGCAGGAGAGGGAGGCGCGCGAGGTGGACAAGCGCGAGCGGTTGCGGGCCGGAGAGCTGGGCCTTGACATCTACGGAATGCGGGAAGCGCTGGCCGAGAACGGCTTACGCTACATCGACTGGTCCCCGGGGCAGTCGTGAACCAGATCGCCGTACCGGGGGCGCTCATGCGCGGCGGAACGTCGAAGGGCCTGGTGCTCAATGCGGACGACCTGCCGGGCGACGCCGCCGCCCGTGATGCCCTGCTGCTGGCCGCCATGGGTTCACCCGACGTCCGGCAGATCGACGGAGTGGGCGGCGCGCACCCGCTGACCTCGAAAGTGGCCGTGGTGAGCCGGTCCACACGGTCCGGCGTGGACGTGGAGTACCTGTTCCTACAGGTCTGGCCGGACCGGCCGGAGGTCTCCGACAGCCAGAACTGCGGCAACATGCTCGCCGCGGTCGGGCCGTTCGCCATCGAGACCGGTCTGGTGGCCGCGCGCGACGGGGTCACCCCGGTGCGGATCTGGATGACCAACACCAGTTCCCTGGCCACCGCTCACGTCCCCACCCCCGGCGGCGAGGTGACCTATGCCGGAAACGCGAGCATCGACGGGGTTCCCGGCATGCATGCGCCGATCCTGATCGAGTTCGCCGACCTGGTCGGCTCCAGCACCGGTGCGCTGCTGCCGACCGGCCGTCCTCGCGACCGGATCGCCGGGTTCGACGTGACCTGCATCGACAACGGGATGCCGGTGGTCTGCCTGCGGGCCGCCGACCTGGGCCTGGGCGGGCAGGAGACACCGGCGCAGATCGAGGCCAACGCAGAAGTGCGGGCCGCCGTGGAGAGGGTTCGCCTGGCTGCCGGCCTACTGATGAACCTGGGCGACGTCACCGATCAGACGGTGCCGAAGATGAGCCTGCTGTCGCCGCCGGCGCAGAGCGGTTCGATCTCCACCCGTACCCTCATCCCGCATCGGGTGCACGAGGCGATCGGTGTGCTGGGGGCCATCTCGGTGGCCACCGCCTGCCTGGTGCCCGACTCGATCGCCGCCGAACTCGCGCCGGAAAACCTGACGTCTAGCGGGCATGTCGAACTGAAGGTCGAACATCCCACCGGCTCGTTCACGGTCGGGCTGGATCTGGCCTCTGCGGAGTCCGGGAACGTGGTCGAGCGGGCCGGCCTGCTGCGTACGGCCCGGATGCTGATGCGCGGAGACGTACTGATTCCGCGGGAGACTCAATGATCATCGACTGTCACGGCCACTACACCACTGCCCCGTCCGCCCACACGGCCTGGCGAGAACAGCAACTGCAGGCCCGTGAGGCCGGCCGCCCCGAACCGGCCTATCCAGACATCGCCGACACCGACGTCCGTAAAAGCATTGAAGGCAACCAGTTGCGGCTGATGCTCGAACGCGGTGGCGACCTGACCCTGTTCTCGCCGCGGGCCTCCACGATGGGCCATCACCTGGGGGATCTGCAGGCCAGCATCTCCTGGACGCAGGTCAGCAACGATCTGGTGGCGCGGGTCGCCATGCTCTTTCCTGAGCACTTCGCCTGCGTCGCGCAACTGCCGCAGAGCCCAGGGCAAACAGTGGACGCCTGTGTCGCCGAAGTCCGCCGGGTCGCCGAACTGGGTTTCGTGGGGGTGAATCTCAACCCCGACCCCAGCGGTGGGCACTGGAGCGCGCCGCCGCTGACCGACCGCTACTGGTACCCGCTGTACGAGGCGTTGTGTGAGGAACAGTTCCCGGCCATGGTTCACGTCTCGGCCAGCCAGAACCCGGCCTTCCACGCCACCGGCGCGCACTACCTCAACGCCGACACCACCGCCTTCATGCAACTGGTGCAGGGCAACCTCTTTGCCGACTTCCCGCAGTTGCGGCTGGTGATCCCGCACGGTGGGGGAGCGGTGCCCTACCACTGGGGCCGCTACCGCGGGCTGGCCGACATGCTCGGCCGGCCCGACCTGAACGAACATGTCATGAACAACGTCTTTTTCGACACCTGCGTGTATCACCAGCCGGGCATCGACCTGCTGCTGAACGTGATCGACCCCACGAACATCCTGTTCGGCTCCGAGATGGTCGGCGCCGTGCGGGGAATCGATCCGGCCACCGGCCACTACTTCGACGACACCAAGCGCTACGTCGAGGCCGCAGCCCTCAGCGACCAGGAGAGGCGGGCCATCTACAGCGATAACGTGCGCCGGGTGTACCCGCGGCTGGACCAGATGCTGGCCGCGCGTTCGTAGCCCAGTGCGCTGGGCAAGCCGGGGGAAGGCCGCTGCACTGCGTGACCGCGGCGCCGCTCGACCACCTGGCTGGTGGGCGCTCATGCCTGGCCGGCAGCGACCGATCCGGCCTCTGTCGTGCTCGGCCGTACGCGTCCTGAGGGGTCGGTCATGGAACTGCTGATCTGGGCACTGGTGTTCGGTAGTGCCGTATGGGTGGGTATGGACGCCTCGCGCCTGGGCGCCCACCGGGGCCGGCTCGGCGGCGGCTTCCTCGACATGGGACCGGTGGCCTGGTTCCTCGTGGTCTGGCTGTTCTGGATCATCGGGATGCCCTGCTACTTGGCCACCCGCGGCCGCCTTGTCGAGGCGCAGCGCCGTGCGCAGACCTTCTGGCCCCAGCAGGGCGGCTACCCCGGTCAGCCCTACCCACCTGGCCCATATGTCCCGCCCGGCTCTTATGGCGGGGGAGCCCAGCCCTGGGGGGCCCCGGCGCCGCCGCAGCACTACCAGCCCTATCCGCCCCAGCCGGTCGCGTACTACCCGCCCAGCTACCAGCAGTCCAACCCACCGAACGCTCCGGGAGCCTTCCCGCCGCCGCAGGGGCAACCAATGCCTGCTCCACCGCAGGCCGCGCCACCGGTTCAGCCTTCCTACGAGAGCGGAGCCGCGTACCAGGCCGAGCCCGAGTACCAGAACCAGGCTCCGAGGGTGATCTACCCGCCTCCCAAGGAGTAGCGAGCCCGGTCATTCAGGGGCGAGCAGCTGGTGCATGCGCCGTGGGATGAACTCCTTCAGCACCAGACTGGTGGCCGTCCGCCGGATCCCCCGCGCCTGCATGATGCGCTGGGTGATCCGGTAGACGTCGTCCGCGTCACGGGCCAGGATCTCGATCTGGAGGTCGCTGGGCCCGGAGATCGCCACGCACTCGACCACCTCTGGAATCGCGGCCAGGGTGTCGATCGTGTGCTCGAACTCCGACTGGTCGACCTCCGCGGTCACCAGTGCCCGCAGCGGCCGCTCCACGCTGGCCGGATACAGGCGGGTGCTGACCGGGGCCAGGTGATCCCCGTCGAACAGCCGGTTGGTGTGAGCCTGGGCCGTACCCCGGGCGATGCCCAGGTGCTCGGCCAGGTACTGGATGGTGGCGCGGGGCGTGCGGTCGAGCAGCCGCAGGATCCGCCCGTCGGTCGCGTCGATCTTGGCCAACCTGTCTCCCTGGTGATCATTGTGACCGGCAGATAGGGCCAAAAGGCCTGCTCATCTGCTCAGAATGTTCAGTGCTGGGTTCAAGTATTGCCCGTTTCTCGCATCATCTCGACACTTCGGTGATCGAAGCGACAAGCCCCCAGCACGAGAACCGGAGCCGGACCTTGGCCCACGTACGTGAACGACCGGCTCCGGTAGCCCCGTTCGGACACCCGCACCAGGCCGTCGGCGCCGTGGCGGTCGCCGCCTTCTGCACGGTGCTGGCCGGCGTCAACCTGCCCAACCCGCTGGTGCCTCTGTACGTCGACCGCTACGGACTGTCGCCGCTGGCCCAGTCCACGCTGTTCGGTCTGTACCTGCTGGCTCTCGTCCTGACCCTGGTGCTCATCCTCTCCCGCTCGGAACGCAACGCTGCCTCGGGCGAGCGGGCCGCGGCCATCTTGATGACGGCGCTGCTGCTGACCATCGCCGCCGACGTCCTCATGGTGTTCGGCGCCGAGGCCCTGCCCTTCCTCCTGGCCGGGCGCATGGTCTCCGGAGTCGGCGTGGCCCTGGCCACCGGAGCCTCAGCCACCCTGGCCCTCGCCGGGCTGGGGGAGCAGGCCCGCACAGTCGTCGCCTCCGGTGCGGTGATCGGCTCGCTCATCGGGAACGTCGGCGGCGGCTTGCTCGGATCGGTACTGCCCACTCCGCAGACGCTGGTGTTCGTCGCTCACCTGGCGCTCACCGCGCTCGTCCTGGCCGTGCTCGTGCTCCTGTCGCGCGCGCCCCGGTCGTCAGCGCCCAAGCCGCAGGCGGGGGAGCGCGGCGGCGCCTTGTGGAAAGCCGACTACGGCCCGCGGCACCGGGCCGCCGGGCTGCTGCTGGGCGCCATGGCCTGGAGTGCAGCCGGCGTGGTGCTGGCCCTGGTGCCGGGAGCCCTGCGTAGTGCCGTGCCGTCGATGTCGTTGCTGGCAGCGGTCTTTCCCGGCGGCGCGTTCCTCACCGCCGCGTGGGTGGGTCAGGTGATCTGTGGGCGGCGACTGCTGCGCATGCGGGCCTGGCAGCTGTCCATCCCCGTGGTCGGCGGCATGGCCATGATCGCGCTCGCCCTGGAAACCGCCGACCTCACCCTGCTCGTGGCGGGCGCCATCGTGTGCGGAAGCGGTCAGGGCCCGGCGTACAGCCTCGGTCTGGCCACCGTGACCCACGGCCTGAGCGCCGGGCACCAAGGACGATCGGCCTCCGTCTTCGCCGCCATCGCCTACGGAACCTGCGGTGTGGTCACCATTGCCACCGGTGCCCTGGCCCGGACGGTCGGCGTACCCTTGGCGGTCGAGGTCCTGACCGTGGTGCTGGCCGGGGTTGCCCTGATCGTCGCTGCCCTCGCCGGCCGGCCCCAGCCGATCCGTCCGCTCGCCAGCGCCTGACACGTATCGCGTCCGGCCGCTCACTACCCCGCTCAGACCCCCGTATCCGGATCGGTCCGGGCGGGGTGCTGGCGCCCAGCCACGCGCTCCGAGCTAAAACCTTTCGAACTGAGGACGGGTGTGAGCCTCGAAGCTGGTCGCGTACAGGCTGCTTTCGATCACCTCGGGCATCGGGTACGACGAGCCCGCGGGATCTCCATGACCGCAGGCCACCGCGAAAACGTTTCGGCTCCCGGAGGCCGGGTCGAGCTGTTGACACCCGCTGTTGGCCAACTGATGCTGAAAAGCACTATCTGCGCACCTCTCATCCCTGAGGAGACTCAGTGCGTATCAAAAAGTGGATCACCCATGCGCTCGCCGCCCTGATGGTGAGCGCTCCGATCGCGGTCGTCACCACCGCCGCCCCGGCCCAGGCCGTCGGCCCCGCGGTTCTTCCGGTCACCGTCACCAACAACACCGGGCGAGCAGAGGCCGTCCATCTGTATGTTCTCGGCACGAATCTGAACACCGGCCGCCTCGGCCACGTCAATCAGGCCGGTGTCTTCACGCCCTGGCCGGCCGGTTCGATCCCGCCGTCTCCCGCGCCCGACGTCGCCATCAGCGGCCCGGGCACCGGCGGCTCGGCGACAATCCGCTTCCCGCGCGGGTTCTCCGGCCGGGTCTACTTCTCGCTGGGTGAGAAGCTCAAGCTGTTCCTGACGCCGGACGGCTTCGTCCAGCCGGCCCCCTGGACCAGCGCCGACCCCAACCGCAACATCCTGTTCGACTGGAGCGAGTTCACCTACAACGACGCCGGCCTCTGGCTGAACAGCACCCAGGTCGACATGCTGTCCGTGCCGCACGCGGTCACGGTCACCGGCGCCAACGGCGTCACCACCCGCACCGGCGACCTGGTGGCGGGTGGGCGCAACAAGGTGTTCAACGCGCTGCGGGCCCAGCCGGGCTGGGCCAACACCGTCTACACCAGGCCGGACGGCACCGTCCTGCGTGCACTGGCCCCCGGCAAGGCCTCGGAGACGGGGTTGCTCAGTTCTTCCTACCTCGACGCCTACATCACCTCAGCCTGGAACGCCTACACCAGCAAGACACTCACTGTGGTCCCGTTCGCCGGGCAGCCCGGCGTTCGCTACTTCGGGCGCACGTCCGGCAACGTCATGCGTTTCACCAATACAGCTGGCCAGACCGTCGCCACCTTCAACAAGCCGTCCTCGGCCTCGGTCTGGAACTGTGACCGGGACCTGTTCGCGCCCAACGACAACGTCGTGGGCCCGATCGCCCGCACTCTGTGTGCCGCCCTCAACCGCGGCACCCTGGGCACCGTCGACACCCAGCCCTCCACCGACGCCTCGCAGTTCTACCGCAACAGTGCACCCAACCACTACGCCCGGATCATGCACCAGAACATGGTCGACGGCCGGGCCTACGCCTTCGCCTTCGACGACGTGGGCAACTTCGAGTCGCTCGTGCACAACGGCGACCCGCGGGCGGCGAGCATCGTGCTGACGCCGTTCGGCTGAGCAGGTTCGCTGATCCGGTGACCTGGGAGTGTGGGCACCGACGCGCTCATGGTGCCCACACTCGTCCACTGTTTGAACTGCGTACTTACCGAAAAACTGCTTGCCGCAGGATTCGGCGAACACCGACCCTGGGCCGATGAACCTCGAAGATGCGGAACAGGTTTGGAATCGCGACGCATTCGTCATCTTGCCGGGTTTCCTGCCGAGGGCCGAGTTGACCGCGGCTGTTCAGACGCTGGATGAGCTGTTCCCGACGGCCGAGGGTCTTCATGGCGGCACCGATCCCCGGCGTGAGCGCTTCATCGGCGACGAGTTCGCCGGGATCGACACTTTCCCCTTCGCCAGTGCGCAGATCAGCCTGCTGGCCGTGCACTCCCGGATCCTGGACCTGGCCGAGACGCTGCTGCAGGACAAGGACATTCATCTCTACGGGGCGCAGGCCTGGGCCAAGTACACCGGTGCCTGTGACTACGACCAGCCCCTGCACCGTGACTACCTCAATCACACGATCCTGGTGCCCAGCACCACGCCCGGCTGCCGGCAGGTCGAGATGTTCGTCTACCTCTGCGATGTTCCCGACGAGCTCGGACCGCCGCATCTGGTCCCGCGCAGGCACACCGCCGACCTTCCTGCCGTGCCGAACTGGCTGCTACCGACAGAGCCGGACGCGGGCGACCGGTACACGGCTCGCGCCGATCCAGCGCTCTACGAGGCTGAGGTCAGCGCAGCCGGACCGGCCGGCACGGTCATCGCCTTCGAGCCGGGCACTTTCCACCGTGGTACCCAGCTCACCGCGCCTCGAGGCGCTCGATTCAGCATGCATCTGTGCTTCCGGCCTCTCAGCCTTCAGTGGGGGCAGCGCGACGGCTGGGCGGCGAAGAGTTTCACCCCCGAGTGGAACGATTTCGTCCCTCAGGCCGACCCGCGCCAACTCCAGGCTCTGGGCTTCCCGCCACCCGGGCATCCCTACTGGACCCCCGAGACCCTGGCCGGGATGGCCCTGCGTTACCCCCGGCTCGACCTTTCCCCGTGGAGCCCTCGACCCTCCTGAGTCTTCGGACTCCCAGGTGATCACTCGCTGTACAGTTTTTGGTCACTTGACCGGCGATAGTCTGGCACGGTGCTGTGTGGGAGGGCCCTGATGAGGGTCTCCCCGCTGCCCTCGTCCAGATCTTCTTTGTGAGGAAGCGTTTTCGTGGAGAATCCCGTTGTCGTCGTGGGGGCTGGGATTGCGGGCCTGGCCCTGGTCCGTGCGCTGCACCGCCGTGAAGTGCCGGCCGTTGCGCTGGAGCGACGCGAGCAACTGCCGTCGTCCGGTCTGGCCATCAACATCCCGGGCAACGGCATGACGGCCCTGTCTCATCTGGGGCTGACCGACGTGCTGGGGGAGACGGGAGCGCCGATTCAGCGCCGCGAGTACCGCGATTCCCGCGGAAAGCTGTTGTACGCGGTCGATGAGGCGGCGTTCTGGAGCGGCCGGGTGCCCAGCCGGATACTCGGGCGCCCTGAGCTGCTGCACGCTCTGGCGCAGGATCTGCCGTCTGAGGCGGTGCGGTTCGGGGCGGCGCCGGAGGCCTTCGAACAGGGGCCGGACGGCGTGACGGTTCAGCTGTCTGGGGGCGAAACGCTGCAGGGTGCGTTCCTGGTGGGCGCCGACGGTGTGGGATCGGCTGTGCGCAGGGCGTTCCTGGGTTCGGAGGGCCGCCGCACCGGGCTGCTGGCGCAGGCCAGCTGGCGCTTCATGGCTCCTGATCCGGGCGTCGCCTGCTTCACCGTCTGGCTCGGCCGGGGTCGTTCCTTCCTGGCTATTCCGGCTGGTGAGGGCCAGGTGTACTGCTTCGCCTCCGGTGTGGGTGGGGCCTCGGTCGCGGCGGACGAGAGCTGGCTGCAGGAGTCGTTCGAGGACTTCCCGGCGCCGGTGCGTTCTATCCTCGAGCACGTGCGTTCCGGTGGGATCAAGCTGCATCACTCGCCGATCGAGGAGGTGCGGATCCCGGCCTGGCATCAGGGACGGGTGGCGTTGATCGGTGACGCGGCGCACGCGACCGCCCCCGTGTGGGCCCAGGGGGCGGCGCTGGCGGTCGAGGATGCGCTGGTGCTGGCCGAGCTGCTGGATCAGGAAAAGGACTGGGCCGGGGTGGGCGCTGCTTACGATCAGCGGCGCCGGGCCCGGGTCGAACACGTTCAGCGGATGACCGACCGGGGCTCACGGGCGGCCGGGCTGCCGGACTGGCTACGCGGGCTGGTTCTGCCGCGGGTGGGCCCCTCTGCCTACCGTTCCACCTTCACCGAGCTGCGAGAGCCGGTGGTGTGACGAGTCGAGGGCCGCTGTGCGTGTCGCACAGCGGCCCTCGAACGAATGGTTCCCCCGGCGAAGAGGTCACTTCACCTCGGAGCGCATGAGCGCGACCAGGCCGATCGCCAGCGGCAGAGCCAGCCAGACGGCGCTGGTGACGGCCAGGTTCGCCCACTCCTCACCGCTGAGGTTCCCACCGAACAGGGCGCCCTGGGCGTAGTTGAAGTCCAGCCACCCCCGGCGCTCGTCGTACCAGGAGGCGTTGGCGGCCAGCAGTTCCGAGAGGCCGGGCAGCACCAGGGAGAAGACGAAGTAGCCGACGATGGCGCCGGCCGAGTTACGGATGACCACGCCGAGCATGAACCCCACGAGCATGCCGAGCGTGTTGCCGAGCACGATGTACAGCAGGTCGCTGACCGAGGCGTCCCAGGTGGCGTCCACCCCGGCCAGGGCGGAGCCGGCGACGTTGCCGAGCACGCCGATGACCATGGCCAGGACCATCGAGGTGACCGCGACGGTGAGGGTGGCGATCGCCTTGGCGGCCACCACCCGGCCGCGGTGCGGCACCAGGGTGAACGTGGTCAGGCCGCTGCGCTGGCTGTATTCGCTGGTCACGGACAGGACGGCGATCATCGGCAGGATGACGCTCATCGGGAAGCCGACGGCGCTGGCGAAGGAGGTGTAGGTGACGTCGGCGTCGGGGGCGAAGATGATGACCGCGACGGTGGCCAGGGTGGCGGTGATGGCGATGCTGGCCATCAGCCAGAAGCCGGAACGGGTGTCGAACATCTTGCGCAGTTCCACGCCGACCACGCGGCTCAGGGGGATGGGCCGGATCGGCCCGGCCTCCTCCAGCGCCACGCGCCGGGTACGCAGGGATGTCTCGGGCGTGCTGAGGGCGGCGGTGCTCATGCCACGGCTCCTTCGCGCTGGGTCTCGGCGGTCAGTTCCAGGAACATGTCTTCCAGGCCCGCCCCGTCGGCGGTGCGTAGTTCGGTGAGGGCGACCCCGACAGCCAGGGCGGTCTTGCCCACCAGTTCCGGCTCGGCGGAGGTGCGCAGGCCACCGTCGGGCAGGACCGTGGTGTCGAAACCGCTGCTGCGCAGAGCCCGTTCCAGCTCGGCCAGCCCCGACGAGGCACGCACGGTCGTCCCGGCTCGTTGCAGCAGAGAGGCTTTCGTGCCCGAGGCGACGATCCGGCCCTGCCCGATCACCACGAGGTCGTCGGCGATCACCTCGATCTCGTGCAGCAGGTGCGAGGACAGCAGCACGGTGCCGCCCTGGTCGGCGTACCCGCGCAGCAGGTCGCGCATCCAGCGGATACCGGCCGGGTCCAGGCCGTTGGCCGGCTCGTCGAGGATCAGCACCTGCGGGTCGCCGATCAGCGCGGTGGCGATGCCGAGGCGCTGGCGCATGCCCAGGGAGTAGTTGCGGACCCGACGGTCGGCCTCGCTGCTGGTGAGGCTGACCTGCTCGAGCATGGCTGCCACCCGCGAGCGGGGCAGGCCCATGGTCTGCTGGGCCACGGTGAGGATCTCCCGGCCGGTGCGCCCGGCGTGCTGGGCGGAGGCGTCCAGAAGAACGCCGACCTCGCGCCCCGGATTGGGCAGGTCGGCGTAGTGGCGCCCGAGGATGGTGGCCTGCCCGGCCGTGGCCTTGGTCAGGCCGACCAGGACGCGCATCGTGGTGGACTTCCCGGCCCCGTTCGGTCCGAGGAAGCCGGTGACGCGGCCCGGTTCGGCCGTGAAGGAGACGCTGTCGACGGCGGTGAAGCCGCCGTACTTCCGGGTGAGTGACTCGATCGAGATCATGAGGTTCAGCGTGGCGGTGGTCACAGGTGCGCCACATCGGGGAACACGCTGAGCCGCGCCCTGGAAGTCCTCAGGGTCGTCCCTGATCACCCCCTTCCGGGACGCGGACTGACAACGGTGCCAACAAACGTCCGAACGGCTTAGTACTGGGTGTATCTGATCCATTCGTAGCGGGCGGTCAGGGCCCGGCCGGGATAGGTGAACGGGCCGAGCCACTCGTCCACCCCGATGCCGGGCCACAGGTTGACCATGATGCGCTGCGGGTGGCTCGGCAGGGGGCCTCGTGAGCCGTCCTCCTGATGCACCAGCCGGCCGTCCACGAACCACTTGATGGTGCTCTCGCGCCACTCGATGGCGTAGTTGTGAAAGCCGGTGGAGGCGTCGAACCCCAGATCGATGACGCTCTCGTGCCCACCCACGCCGTCGGTGTAGTAGTTGGTCTGCATCTGGGTGGTGTTCCGGCCCAGGATCTCGACGTCGATCTCGTCCCACGGCTGGCCGTCGCTGGGGCCGGTGTAGGTGAAGAACGACGTGACGGTTCCGGGGCGTTTGACGGCCTTCATGCGTACCTCGAAACGCCCGTACGAATAGTGGGCGTTGGTGCGGTATTCGCCGGAGGCATACGGTTTGGCCGAGCAGCCGCTGGGGCAGGTGGCCGTGTCGAGGTTGATGGCCATGACGCCGCCGCTGTGCCGGATGTGGTCGGCGCGCCAGCCGGCGTTGAACACGCCGCCGTTGCTCCAGCCGTTCGCCTTGTGCCAGCGGCGGGTATCGAAACCGTTCAGGTGGTCGAGGAATCCACTGCCGGCGGCCGCCTGGGCCGGGGCGCTGGCGCTGGGGCTCACCACGGCGGTGAAGACGGCCAGCGTGGCCACGGCGGCGGCCCGGGCCAGACGGGGTCGGTTCCACTGCACGGTGATCTCCCGCCTGCTCTCGGCTACCCTGCGGCGAGTGTGAGCCTGCGCAAAGGGGCTGTCAAGCGGGAGGGTTCGGGTCAGCGGCGGCCCTTTTGCGCCGCTTGCCCTCGTGCATGGCCTGCACGCGAGCCACCGGAATGGTGTGGCCCTCGGCGACGAGGTCGGCATCGAGGGCCTGCGGTGCCGGCATCAGCTCGCGCCACGGGTCGGCATCGCCGAGTCGTTCTGGGGCCGTCCTGATCGTGAAGTCGCCGGGGGTCACCGCATCGATCTCGTCCCACCGCAGGGGGAAGGACACCGGCAGGCCGGGCCGGATCCGGGGGCTGTAGGCGGCTACCACTGTGGCACTTCCGGCGCGGGTGGAGTCCAGGAACACTCGCCCGCCACGATCGTCCCTAATGAAAGCCGTTGTGGTCAGCGCCGGATCGAGCCGCTCGGCCCGGGCGGCGACGGCGCGGGTGGCGGCCGCGACGTCTTCGATGCTGAAAGTCGGCTCGAGCGGGACGAACACGTGCAGACCCTTGGCTCCGCTGGTCTTGACCACGCTGTCCAGCCCGACCTCGTCCAGCACCCGTCGCACGAGGTGTGCGGCGGCGGCCACCACGGCGAAAGGGCCCTCCGGCGGCGGGTCGAGGTCCAGCACCAGGTGCGACTGGCCGGAGCCCACGGGGGACAGCGGCACGTGGAACTCGACGGCGCGCTGGTTGGCGAACCACAGCAGGGTGCGGCGGTCGTTGCCGAGCGCGTACCTGACCTCCCGTTGCGACGAGCGCGCCGGGATGGTGACGGTGCGGATCCAGTCGGGGGCGTGCTTGGGCACGTTCTTCTGCATGAACGGCTCCTGCCCGGGCCGGACCCGCACCACCGACAGGGGCCGGTCGGCGAGCACCGGCACGATCCGGTCGGCGAGCGCGTCGAGGTAGTCGACCAGGTCGCGCTTGGTCACCCCGGTCTCGCCGGTCAGCGGCTGGTCCAGGTGCGTGAACGTCACGTCCTCGTCGTCGCTCATCCCGGCGGGCCCCCTCGGTGCTGGATCAGTGCTGGGTGATGCCGGCCTCGTCGGCCGGGGTGGTGAGCACGCAGAACTCGTTGCCCTCGGGGTCGGCCAGTACGGCCCAGCCGCTGTCGTCGCTGCGCAGGTCGTTGACGATGGTGGCGCCCAGGTCGAGCAGGCGCTGGACCTCCTCGTCGCGGCTGCGGTCGACCGGGCGCAGGCACATGTGCATGCGGTTCTTGACCGTCTTGGCCTCGGGCACCCGCAGGAAGATCAGTTCCCGCCCGGCCGGGCCGGTCAGCGCCACCTCGTCGTCGTCGTCCTCCTCGACGGGGCGGAAGTCGTCGAGCACCTGGGCCCACCACTCCGCCTGGGCACGCGGGTCATGAGCGTCGATGCAGAAGTTCGCGGTGCGGGAAGCCATGTGTCACCTCGACGAGGACGCGGGTAAGACGGGCCGAAATTACCAGTCCTGACCGTTCGCGCGAGCGCCGACGGCCCCTCGTCCATCGGCTACGGTTTGTCCCAGTTCAACATTTCGCAGCGAGGTGGGATGGAATTCCTCTGCTATCACCGCGACCGGCCGGGCTCGGCCGCGCTGCGTGAAGAGCTGGCCGAGCGCCACTGGTCATACATGGACCGCTTCGCCGACCGGATGATCGCCCGCGGCCCCACGCTGGCCGAAGACGGCACCGCCACCGGCAGTCTGCACATTCTCGACCTGCCCGACCCGGGTGCCGCCCGCGCGTTCGCCTTCGACGAGCCCAACTACCAGGCCGGTGTCTACCGGGACGTCCTGTTGCGGCGTTGGCGCAACGTCCTGGGCCGCACCATGTGGCAGTTCCCCGGCGCCGCCGCTGCGGGCAACCGTTACCTGGTCATCGGTCTCGGTGCCGGCGCCGGTGCCGAGGAACTGCCACCAACAATGGACGATCTGATCGCCTACGGCCCGCTGCTGTCGGATGACGGGGTGGCCCGGTTGGGTACGGCGCTCCTGGTGCAGGCGCCGGATGCCGATGCGGCGCTGGCCGTTCTGCCCGCTCAGGGGTACGCCGCGACCGAGGTGCACTCCTGGCGTTTCGGTGGGCGCCCCTAGGGGTCTCAGCTCTCGCTGGTCCAGTCGGTGGAGGCGGCCAGGGTTTCCTGCGGTTCAATCTGGGCCAGGCGCTCGCGCAGGGCGCCGGTGACGAAACGGTAGGAGTCGCTGCCCAGGACCAGGCGCAGCGGTGCGGGTTCCTCGCCGGCGCTGTCGATGATCCGGGCGGCCATCTTCGCCGGGTCGCCCAGCGGGAGACGGCTGCGGTCCTTCGCGCCGCGGACCATGGCGGCGGGGGTGTCGTCGTAGGCCGTGAGCGGCTCGGCCAGCTGCAAGCTGTCGAAGCGGAACTCGGTGCGCGCCCCGCCGGGCTCGACGATGCTCACGCCGATCCCGAAGGGCGCGACGTCGCGGGCCGTGCCTTCCATGAAGCCCTCGATGCCCCACTTCGCGGCGTGGTAGAGCGAGGCGCCCGGGTTGGTGGCCAGGCCGCCGTAGCTGGAGATCTGGATCAGCCGGCCGCCGCCCTGGGCCCGCAGGTGCGGCAGCGCCGCCCGCACGACCTGGATCGAGCCCAGCAGGTTGGTGTTCAGCTGGGCCACCACCTGCTCGTCGGTCAGTTCCTCGGCCGCCCCGAACAGGCCGTACCCGGCGTTGTTGACCACCACGTCGATGCGGCCCAGCTCGGCGAACGCCCGGTCCACGACGGCCCGCACGTTCGGGGTGTCGGTGACGTCCAGGTGCCCGACCCAGAACTGCTCGCCGTAGGTGCGCCGCAGGTCGTCCACCGATCCGGGCCGGCGCACGGTGCCGGCGACGCGCTCACCGCGCTCGAGCAGTTGCTCGGTCATCCGGCGGCCGAAGCCACTGTTGACGCCGGTGATGAACCAGGTGCGAGATGCCATGTCGCTCGTTCTTCCTCTTCTGGCGCCCGCCGCCTCGGCGTGCGCTCGTGCCTTCACTCTGCGACCGGGCCGCCGGCGTCGGCAGATCCCTGTTGTTCCTGGTAGAAGCAGGGACAGGCAGGCCGCACGGTGATCGCCTACGGTGAGGGCCATGGCGACGAGGAGTGCTCTGGGGGACTTCCTGCGGGCCCGCCGGGAGCTGGTCCAGCCGGCCGACGTGGGCCTGCCCGGCGGCGGCCTGCGGCGCACGCCGGGCCTGCGCCGCGAAGAGGTGGCCATGCTGGCGGGGATCAGCGCCGAGTACTACCTGCGCCTGGAACAGGGCCGTGACCGCACTCCCTCGCCGCAGGTGGTGGAGGCGCTGGCCCGGGTGCTGCAGCTGGACGCGGCGGGCACGGAGCATCTGACCGGGCTGGCTCGCCCGAAGACCCGCAGGCGCCCGGCCGCCTCGGCCGATCGGGTGCCGGCCGGTCTCGAGATGCTGGTCGGCACCCTGAACGTGCCGGCGTTCGTGGTCAACCGGTACCGCGACGTCCTGGCCGCCAACCGGCTGGCGGTGAGCCTGTCGCCGCTGATGCGCCCGGGCACCAACCGCCTTCTCACCTTGTTCACCGACCCGCAGGCGCGCGAGTACCACCCTGACCTGGACGAGAACGCGGCCAGCGTGGTGGCCCAGCTGCGCGCCGAGGTCGGCGCCGACACCGAGGACCCGCGGCTGCAGTCGCTGATCGGTGAGCTGTCCCTGAAGAGCCAGCAGTTCCGCCGGCTCTGGGCCCGGCACGACATCCGCAGGGGAGGCTCCGAGGTCAGCCTGATCCGCCATCCGCAGGTCGGTGAACTACGGTTGCGGCGCGAGAAACTGGCGGTGGTGGGTGCGGAGGGCATGCAGCTCGTCCTCTACCACGCCGAGCCGGGTAGCCCGGCCGCCGACGCTCTCACCCTGCTCGCCACGCTGGAGGCCGCAGACCCGGCGCAGGTGCTCAGGCCAAGGGGTGCAGAAGCAGGCTGAGCCCTCCGGCCACCAGCGCCGAGGCCGGCAGGGTCAGGACCCAGGCGGTGAGGATGTCGCCCGCCACCCCCCAGCGCACGGCCGAACGCCGTTTCGTGGCGCCCACTCCCATGATGGCCGCGGTGATGGTGTGGGTGGTGGAGATCGGCGCGTGGAAGGCGTACGCGGTGGTGTAGAGCACCGACGAGGCCACGGTCTCGGCGACGAAGCCGCGCGCCGGGTCGAGCTCGATCACGCCGCGCCCGAGCGTGCGCATGATCCGCCAGCCGCCCGAGGCCGTTCCCAGGCTGATCGCGATGGCGGCCGAGAGTGTCACCCACAGCGGGATTCCCGCGCCCTCGGCGTGGTACCCGCCGGCCACCAGGGCCAGCGTCATCACGCCCATGGTCTTCTGCGCGTCCTGCAGGCCGTGCCCGAACGACATGGCCGCGGCGGAAAAGATCTGGCCGGTACGGAAACCCCGCATCACGGGCGTGGGCCGGGCCTTACGGAAGGCCCACAGCACGCCGACCATGGCCAGGTAGGCCAGCCCGAACCCGACCAGGGGCGAGAGGATCATCGGGATCACGACCTTGTCCAGGATCACCGACCAGTGCACGGGGGAGGAGACCACCACCGCGGCGCCGGCCAGGCCCCCGATCAGGGCGTGCGAGGAGGATGAGGGCAGCCCCAGCGCCCAGGTGAAGATGTTCCAGGTGATCGCCCCGACCAGGCCTGCCAGCACGATCAGCAGACCTGCGTGACCGTCGGGTGGGCTGATGATGCCGCTGCCGACGGTCTGGGCCACGCCGTGCCCCATCAGCGCCCCGACCACGTTGAACACGGCGGCCATGGCCAGGGCCTTGCGCGGGGTCAGGGCCCGGGTGGAGACGGCGGTGGCGATCGCGTTGGCCGCGTCGTGGAAACCGTTGGTGTAGTCGAACACCAGGGCCACGGACACGACCAGCACCACCAGGGTGAGGGTCAGTGACACCGGTCAGGACTCCTTGACCGCGATGGTCTCGACGTGGTGGGAGACCAGCTCGAACGCGTCGGCCGCGTCCTCCAGGGCGTCGATCACCTCGCGCACCTTCAGCAGCTCGAGCGGCTCGTAGGCGCCGGAGTACAGCTCGGCCAGCATGTCCCGCCAGGCGTCGTCGCCCACGTTCTCCAGGCGGTTGATCTCGACCCAGTACTCCTCCAGGCCCTCCATCGTGTGCAGACGGGGCAGGGCCCGGGCGGTGACCCGGGCCTGTTCCTGCAGGACCGCCAGCTGGGTCTCCACCCCGTCGGGCAGGCGGGCCGGGTTGGCCAGGACGAGCATGTCGGCGGCGGCCTCCATGTTGTCCATGCAGTCGTCCAGGGCCGAGGCCAGGGAGAAGATGTCCTCCCGGTCGAAGGGCGTGACGAACGTGCTGTTCAGCTTGCGCTTGGTGGCATGGACGATGTCGTCGCAGGCGTGCTCGGCGTCGCGCATCCGCACCAGCAGGTCGGGCCGGTCGTCCGGCCCGGCGTTGATCACGGCCTGCAGCAGTTCCGCCCCCTCGACCAGGGCGTTACCCGCCTGCACGAGCAGGTCGATGATCGTCGTGTCTCTCGGCGTGAGTCTGAACCGCATCTGCGCATCTCCTGTGTCCACCCGTGTCCGCGCTGACTGTAGCCAGAAACCGGACACAGTGGTCACTCGAAAGACGCGCCCCCATCAATCGTCGTTCATCCCCTGGTCACCTTGCCCGGTTCGGTGCCCGACTGTCCGGAAGATCCGGTGGCGGCCACCCGACCGAGGTGACCACCACCGTCCTTCAATTCAGCCCGAACTCGGGACGTCACGGAACCACGCGGGTCTCCGGTGTGTCCCCGATGTTCGCCCGGGAGCCCGCCAGGCTCCGCACCGGCGTGGAGCCCATCTCGGAACCGTCCGGCGCGTAGGCGGTTGCGATGGCCTCCTTGGCCGGGTCGGCGTCCACCGCGCCGATCCCCGCCTTCAGGTCGACCTCGATCGGGTCTTCTCCCTCGACCGTCACCGTGACCCGCTCGGCGCCCTCGGGGGCCACCACGATCGTCTCCTCGCTGGGACCGTGCTGTTCCTGGGGGTGGTAGGCGATCGGCCGGGAGTCGATCCCCTCGGCCGGAAGCAGCAGTCGCAGGCTGACCCCGCTGCCCTCGGAGCTCCAGTAGTAGGCGAAGGCCAGCACTCCCTGACCGGGCTGCTGCAGGGTGAAGACGTTCAGGTCCTGGCCCCGGAACGTCCCGGCGTAGCGCACTTTCAGGTCAGTACCCTCCAGGGGCAGGGCGGCCGTGTCCAGCGCGTCCTTCAGGCGGGCCCCAAGAGCCGCCGGGTCGGAAGAGTTGTCCCCGAGCGCTGCTTCGGCCTTGGCGGTGTAGGCGTCCATGTCCACGCCGCTCTCGCCCCAGGCCATGCCTTCGGACTCGATCGGAAGAGTCTTGCCGTCCTTGGTCAGGGTGGCCGTGATGGAGGGCGGGACTGCGTGCGGCGCGAGCACCTCCTCGACGAGCCCGCTGTCCTTCTTGCTGCTGGCGAAGACGCCGCCCTGCTCGACCGTGCCCTCGGCGGTGTAGCGGGCCTGGGTGCTGTTGGTCAGTTCGACGGTGTAGCCCACCGGGCCGACCATGACCGCCAGTCCTTCGGCGTCGTTGCTGACATCCGTCACTCCGCTGGCCGGCCGGGTGCCCTCGGCGCCCTGGCTCTTGGTGAGCCGTTTCGCGGAGGCTCCGCGCGGCCCGGTGAACCACGACAGGCTCGAGGCCTCGCTGGGCTGGTCCTCCAGCGACGCCGACGGGGCGGCGACATAGGCCAGTACCAGTCGCTGGTTGCCCACGTCCGAGGCGTACAGCAGCTTCGCCTCGCGGTTCTCGTGCGCGACGACCTTCGGCAGCATGGCATTCAGGAACTTCTCGTTCGTGGCCAGGGAGCCGCGCAGCGGGCTGTCGACGAGAGCCCGGCTGGGGACGACCAGGCTCGGCTTCTCCTGCTCGGAGGCGGGCGCCGAACGATCGGCCTGACCCGAGCCCAGGGCCTGCATACCGGCGGCCGCCCCGACCACGGCGACCACGGCCGCGACCGAGGTCGCCACCCGGATCCGCCGCGCCCGCTGGTTCTTTCGCTCGCGCTGCAGGAACGCAGGGTAGGGCTGCACCTCGTCGCCGGCGAAGGTGGCCTCGTCGGCGAGGGCCGCCCGCAGTTCGGTCTCGATGTTCATCACGGCCTCCGCAGAGCAGGGGTTGTCTTCACGGACGGGGTAGCGCCGGCCGGGCCGGCCGCCATCGTGCTGCGCAGGCGCTCCAGGCCCCGCGAGACCTGGCTCTTGACCGTGCCCACCGAACAGCCCATGGCTGCGGCGACCTCGGCCTCGGACAGGTCCTCGAAGTAGCGCAGGACCAGGGCCGCGCGCATCTTGACCGGCAAACGGCGCAGGGCGGCGATGAGCTGCTGACGCTGATCGATCCGCTCGTAGGGGTCGTGGTGACCCGGATCCACCGACAGGCTCGGGATCTCCCCGAAGCTGCGCCGCCGGCGCCACGAGATCGCCGTGGTCACCATCGCCCGGCGCACGTACTCCAGCGGGGCATCCATGCGCGAGACCTTGGGCCAGTGCCGGTGCACCTTCTCCAGGGCGCTCTGCACCAGGTCCTCGGCCCGGTCGCGGTCCCCGGTGAGCAGGAACGCGGTCCGGTTCAGCGAGCGCCAGTACTGCTGCACGAAGACCTGGAACCCGTCTTCGTCACTCGTCACGGTCGGCACCGTAAAGCACTCTCCAACCGTCATCGTGGGTACGCATCACCTCCTAAGAAACGTGCGTTGACCCAGCAAAGGTTGAGAGCCGATCCGCCGAATCTTCAGCGCCCCTCAGGCGGGCCAGTCGAGGGTCTCGTCGAAGACCTCGGCCAGGCGGCGCATGTCCTCTCCGGCCGCGTGCTGCGACGTGGCCTGGAACGACCAGACCGGCTCACCGAGCACCACGTGCGACAGAGTCCAGGTCAACTGCACCCAGCCGGTGTGCGTCGCCGAGATCTGCAGGCCGCCGCCGTGCGGGTTCCAGGTGCGCTCGCCGTCCCAGCCGCGGAAGTCCTCGTAGAGCGAGCGCAGGAAGGACGACGGTCCCTCTCCCTGCAGCAGCACGACCTGCACGTCGACCTGCACGGACGGACCGCTCGCGCGGACCCGCAGGCCGGCCACGGCGGGGTCGTCCGGACCCCAGGGATAGTCCTTCTCGAGGTGCAGGACGACGTCGCCCTCGGCGCGGATCTGCATGGGCTCAGCTGGTCGGCCGGAAGATCCGCATCGGCCGGATGCTCACGTCACGCCAGACGTCGCCGGTCACGTACGGCTCGGCGTCGTACCAGGCCCGGAAGGCCGCCTCGTCGGCGAAGGCCACGTGCATGGACGAGCCGATCATGCGCCCGTCGTCATCGAGGATGGCGCCACCGCTGAGCAGTTCGCCCCGCTCGCTGAGGACCTGGGCGCCCGCGAGGTGTGCCTCCCGCACCGCCAGACGCCGCTCCAGCGCGTGCTCGTCCGTGCCGTCCCAGGCGGTGATCAGGTATTCGACCGACGTGGTGCTCATGGGCGCCAGCGTATTCGAGACGGAGCCTGACGAAAGTCCTCAGAAGTCCTGCCCGAGGATCGTCACCGCCATCCCCAGGGCCATCGCGCTGGTGGCAGCGGCGAACACCCGGTAGAAGGGCGGCGAGATGGTGGGCATGCCCTGCTCGCGCATGGCGTCGTTCACCCCGGCGGCGTTGCCCCGCACATTCAGAGCCACGACCAGCCCGGAGGCCATTCCGATCAGGAGGAACGGCAGGACGAACCATTTCAGCAAGGACACGTCGAGATCGAAGATGAAACCGCTCAGGAAACCGATGATGGCGAAGAGCCAGGCCAGCGGCAGGGCGTAGGCCAGTGCCCGGCTCGGCTGGGGCATGGCCCGGATCGAGCGCAGGTATGAGGCCGGCGTCAGGGTCTGGGTGGGCGGCATGTCAGAACCGTCCCGACAGGATGAGCCAGACGAACATGATCCCGACGGCCATGATGCCCACACCCAGCAGTCGGACGGCGATCAGGGGGAACACCACCGCCCCTTCCTGCTTCGACAGCTCGATCATCCGGGAGGCGTTACCCCGGAAGTCCAGGGCGTAGACCAGCCCGGCCAGGAACATCACGACGGTGAAAGGCAGCATGGACCACTGGATTCCGCCGTCAGTGGGCGTCGCAAAGCCGATGACGGAGATCACCCAGGTGGCCATGGCCAGCCAGAACAACGTCCTGATGGGTTGCGGCAGGCGAAGAACCATCCGGAAAGGGGCGAAAAACGTCTGCATGCCCGCAGACGCTAATCGGGCAATCCCCCCTCGCAACTCAAGATCGTCAACGTCCAGGTCGGTGAACTTCGGGTCGAGCTCATCACTTCAGTTGGGCGGAAGGTGATCCGATGTCACGAGGTGACCGTGACCTCGTCGATGCAGTGGTCGAGGAGTACTCCTTGGACGATCTTCCTGCAGGCGGCACGGTTCATAGTGACGAGGCAGTCCCCGCCCCCACGCGTCGTCGCTGGCTGATCCTGACGGGTGCCGGGGTGGTAGCGCTCGGAGCGCTGATGGCCGGCCCGGCCACTGCTGCCGAACTGGTCTCCTTCATCGACCGGGCCCCGCAGAACGCCCAGGAGGTCGAGCGGATGGAGGTCTTCTACCAAGGTCGCTCCTACACCTGGGCTCAGATCTACAAGCTGCAGAAACAGGGCAAGGCCGGATACACGGTGCACGAGCCGGTCACCTACAACAAGGGTCAGGCCCATGCCTTCGACTCCGCCGCAGGGGCCGATGCCTGGGCCTGCGCCAACATCGCCGGCCTGGCGGCGCGACCGGTGTGCCGGTCACAGCCACCGGGCTGAGCAGTCCTAAGACCGTCCGGCCCTGCCTCGGTCACTTCCTACGAGGTGTAGGATAGATCCATGAGTTCGATGGATACGTGGTCGCAGCTGGTCATCGGAGCTGCCGAAGTGGAGCGCACCGAGCGCGGTCTGCGGCTGCACCGCCTGCCCGCGTGGGTCCGGCGGCAGTTCGCAGACGGCCAGCTCATGGCCATGCAGGCTCAGCCCTCCGGCGTGCGTCTGGCCTTCACCACCACCGCCACCCGCATCGACCTGGTCACCCATCCGGTGCGCCTGGCCTACCGGGGGCTGGATCGCCCCCGCGGCAACATCGACGTCTGCATCGACGGCGAGCTCGTCCTGCGCGACCCTCTGACCGGCGGGGACATCAACGAGGTCGACCTGCAGAGCGGCCAGACCACCCATCAGCCCGGCCAGCCGCACCACACGCACCTGCACGGCCTGTCCGCCGGCGACAAGCGGGTGGAGATCTGGCTGCCGCACAACGAGAGCGTGGATCTCGTCGACCTGAGCGCCGATGCGCAGCTGCAACCGCTGACCACGCCGGCGCTGCGATGGGTGCACCACGGCAGCTCGATCAGTCAGGGCTCCAACGCCGCCGCCCCCACCCAGATCTGGCCCGTGGTCGCCGCCCAGCAGCTCGGCCTGAACCTGCGCAACCTGGGCTTCGGCGGCAGCGCGCTCGTGGACCCCTTCATGGCCCGCGTGATCCGCGACAGTCCCGCCGACCTGATCAGCGTCAAGCTCGGCATTAACGTCGTTAATCTCGACGGGATGCGCAGCCGCACCTTCGTCCCCGCCGTCCACGGCTTCCTCGACACGATCCGCGAAGGCCACCCTGACGTCCCCCTGCTCGTGATGTCACCGATCTACTGCGGCATCCACGAGAACACGCCCGGGCCGGGCGCTATCGATCCGGCGAGCCTGGGCACCGGCCAGGTGCGTTTCCTGGCGACCGGCCGGGAAGGCGACACTGAACTCGGGCGCCTGACACTGTCGGTGATCCGAAAACTGCTCGAGGACGTCGTCAAGTCTCGTTCGGATCGCAATCTGCACTACCTCGACGGGACGCAGTTGTACGGCGAGAAAGACGCAGTGCAGCTGCCTTTGCCCGACGCCCTGCACCCAGACGTCGCCACGCATCGCCTGATCGGCGAGCGTTTCGCCAAGCACGTGCGCTCTGAGCGTCCGGACGGTTCGCAGGAGGGGCAGCGGTCATGGCTCGCGCAGGCCTGAACCAGGAGATCGTCGAGGCGACCGCCGCCCAACTGGCCGACCAGGAAGGACTGGCCGGGCTGTCCCTGAGCGCGGTGGCCCGCCAGCTGAAGGTTCAGTCGGCGAGCCTCTACGTGCACGTGGCCAACCGGCCCGCTCTGCTGGCCGCTCTGCACCGCCGAGCCCTGGGCGACCTCGCCACCCGGATCAGCCACGAGATCGCCGGAAGGTCTGGGCTGGAAGCGCTTCAGGGACTGGCCGAGGCCCACCGCAGCCTGGCCCAGGAACACCCGGGGGCGTGGGCCGCACTGCAGCAGATCGCCGACGCCGACACCGCCACCTCGAAAGAGGCGGCCGAGGTGGTCCAGCTCAACATGGCCGTCCTTCGCCAGTACGACATCGCAGCAGACGAAACCGTTCACGCTACCCGGGTGATCGGTTCAGCCATCAACGGTTTCGTCTCCCTCGAACTGCAGCACGCTTTCGGCCACCGTGACGTCGATGCCGAAGCATCGTTCCAGCGGATGGTCAGTGCCCTGGACCGTGCGCTGCGCAGCTGGCCGTCGTGATGGCTTGCGGTACCACTTGAGGACGCTTGTGGGCCTGATCGTTTCGTTCTCACCAGTCCGTGGGAGGACTTCCGCAGCAGCTCGCGCACCGATTGCCCGTGATCGAGGGGGAGTGGCCCTCGCATGCGTGTCGGCTCACTCGCATCCGGACGTGTGAGTCACAAGGCGCGGACCGCCTCGACCAACGGCCGCATGCGCTCGGCGTCGAAAGCGCTGACCATGGCTACGATCCGCCCCTCCCGCACAGTGAGGCGATCGCGGCCGGGAATCTCGATCCGGTTGCCGTCCGCCAAGGTTCCGCGGATTACGAGGTCGACCACGATCTGCGCGCCCTCGAACGTCACCACGGCGGATTCGGAGTAGTCCGGCATCAGCCTGGTGAAGAGGGCAAGACGCTGAGACAACGCCTGCAGCAACACGTCTGCGGGATAGACCCCGTCCGCCGGTTCGGCCGGCTCGTGCCGCAGCTCCACCTCCTGCCCCAGCCACTGACGCATAGCCTCCTGAGTCGCCGCCGGCCCCTGCGCAAAGGCCTGCTCCAGCTCGCCCGCGACCTCGGCCGCCGTGGCTTCCTGCATTGCTGCTCCTCCGCCTCCCTAGAGGTCCAGCCTCGGGCCGGCGCCTGGGCCCGGGCAAGCTCCGGCGATCTGCTGAGCGCAGATGCAAGGTCGAACACTGAGACGGCCGCCCGAGCGCCGGCTTGAACGCTCGCAGCCCCGACTGCTCGGCATCAGCAAGGCTGCTACTGGGACGCCGATGGCGATCGGGTGGGTCGCGACGCTGTGGCGGGTCATGGGCGGGGCGAACCAGCTCCTGGTGCGCAGGCGCTGTACGAGGTGGTCCTGAGCGCGGCCGCAGACTCAGACCCGAGGGTCGGCGCTGACGCTCGCGGGCCCGGCTACCGGGCTGCTTCCAGCCCCGGAGTCCAACTGTGCTGCCAGGGTTTTCACGCGGGTGGTGATGTCGTCGCGGATCAGGCGCATGCGTTCCATGCCTTCGATGCCGCGCTGCGAGGGCTCGTCGGTCTCCCAGGTGATCACCGGCGTGCCGCCCACGGGTTCGACGCGGGCCTCGCTGCCCAGGACCACCACCAGGTCGGCGGCGGCGACCAGGTCCGAGGTCAGGGCCTTGGGTGCCTGGCCGCTCATGTCGACGCCGACCTCGGCCAGCGACTGCACGGACTGGGCATTGAGTTTGGTGCCGGCATCGGTTCCGGCGGAGTCCACCTCGATGCCGGCACCGGCGTGCTGGCGCATCAGGGCGGCGGCCATCTGGGACTTGCCGCCGTTGCGGACGCAGACGAACAGGACTTTGCTCACGGCTGGAACTGCCTTCCGAGGAGGTGAGGGGCCGACGTCGCCTGGACGGGGGTGATGGCCATGGGTGGGGTGAGGCTCAGCAGCAACCGGCTGGTCCGCAGGCGGCCGACTCGTCTTGGCCGCTGCGATCGTTCTGGCTGATAAGCGTCAGCAGCTGGAGCGCGTCGCTGGGCTTGGTCGCGCGGATGATGGCGCCGTGCATGCCCGGGACCGCCTCGTGCGTGAATTCCACCGCGGCGTCGGTGAAACCGGCCGCAGCCAGTCCGTCGAGGTATTCGCTGCGGGACAGGGCGCCGGCGATGCAGCCGACGTAGCTGCCGCGTTCGGCCCGCTCGGCCGGGCTGAGGTGGTCCTCGGCCACGACGTCGCTGATCCCGATCCGCCCGCCCGGGACCAGGACCCGGAACATCTCGGCCAGCACCGCGCTCTTGTCGGTGGACAGGTTCACCACGCAGTTGCTGATCACCACGTCGATCGAGGCGGCCGGCAGCGGGATGGCCTCGATCTGGCCCTTGAGAAACTCCACGTTCGTGGCGTCGGCCTTCGCGGCGTTGGCGCGGGCCAGGGCCAGCATCTCCTCGGTCATGTCCAGCCCGAACGCCCGGCCGGTCGGGCCGACCCGCTTCGCCGACAGCAGCACGTCGATCCCACCGCCCGAGCCTAGGTCGAGCACCCGGTCGCCCGGCTGCAGGGAAGCCACCGCCATTGGGTTCCCGCAGCCCAGCGACGCGGCCAGTGCCTCAGCCGGCAGACCCTCCACGTCCTCACCCGCGTACAGGCCCGCCCCGAAGGAGCCGTCCAGGGCCATGGAGCCGGCCGCAACGTCCGGGCCACAACACGAGGCAGACGCCCCCTGCGCACCCGTGCTGGACACGGCGATCGCGGCTGCGGCGTACCCGGCCCGGACCTGCTCGCGCAGGTCCCCGGCACCATCGGCCTGGTTGATCGGTGTCGTCATGATCCCCACTCCTCGAAACGAGAGATAGACGCTTGTCGATGTCTGATCGTGGCTCAGGGATCGACAATCGTCAATGTCTTGACGCAGACTGGCTGCATGACGTCCGCGCAGACCGCCCGACCGCGCATCAACCTCCAGCCCTCGGCGGCCGCGGCCACGACCAAGGTCCAGGACGCGTCGTGCTGCACCCCCACCGGAACCGGGCCGATCCCCGGCGTCGAGGAAGCACAGAAGCTCGCGACCCTGCTCAAGGCCCTGGCCGAGCCCACCCGCCTGCAACTGCTGTCCTTGGTCGCGGCCCATGAAGGCGGCGAGGCGTGCGTGTGCGACCTGACCGCACCGGTCGGGCTGTCCCAGCCCACGGTCTCCCACCACCTGAAGATCCTGGTCGACGCAGGCCTGCTCACCCGCGAAAAGCGCGGCGTCTGGGCGTACTACACCCTCGTGCCCGAACGCCTGACTCAGATCACCGCGGCCCTGGGTGACTTCACCACGCCCCAGGCGCCGACGCCGCAGGCCGCCCAGTGATCGCTCCCATGACGTCCCAGCACGCCGGGCCGGTGCTGGCGATCTACCAAGCCGGGATCGACGAGGGCAACGCCACCTTCGAGACCACCGCGCCGGACTGGCCCGCCTTCGACGAGGCCAGACTGCCCGAGCACCGATTCGTCGCCCTCGAAGACGACACCGTCCTGGGCTGGGTCGCCGCCAGCAAGGTCTCCGACCGCTGCGTCTACGGCGGCGTGGTCGAGCACTCCGTCTACGTGGCCCCCGACGCCCGCGGCCGCGGCGTAGCCACCAGCCTCCTGGCAGCCCTGATCGACTCCACCGAAGCCGCCGGCATCTGGACCATCCAATCCGGCATCTTCCCCGAGAACACCGCCAGCCTGACCCTGCACCGGCGCCTCGGCTTCCGCACCATCGGCACCAGAGAACGCATCGGACGCCACCACGGCACCTGGCGCGACGTCATCCTCCTGGAACGCCGCAGCCCGCACATCACCTGAACCCGAAGTCGGCAAGGCGCTCGGCGAACTGTTCCGGCGTCTCGATCGTGATGCCCAATGCCTCGGCCCTTCGCGAAGGACTGTGCCGGTTCGGTCGCGACCTGTGCCGGCGTAGCCGTCGTCATGCTTGTCCTTCGCATCGCCAAAGGTCCAGCCCCAGGCTGCTGGCCGGGGCCGGGCAAGCTCGGCGCACGACACGGAGCCCCACCTACCCGCCCGAGGACCAGCGCGCCGGAGGTGGCGGTGCAAAGACGATCGTTCAGCGGCCGCCGTCGACGCGGTCGATGAAGTCGCCGACAGTGCTGGCAAAGGCAGCGGGCGCCTCCTGCGCGACGAAGTGCCCGACGTCGGGGATCGTGACCGCGGTGACGTCCTCGGCGACCTGGCGCATCGTCTGCTCGGTGAAGGGGGCGTTGATGCCGTCGACCGCGAGCACCGGAACGGTCAGTGGACGTGACCCGGCCAGGGTCCGCATCTGGTCCCCGCCGGTCAGGGAGGAGCGGTACAGCTCCTGGGTGCCGAGCCATCCGCCCGGCCGGGCATAGGTACGGGCGAACTCGTCGAGGTCGGCCTCGGTGACTGCGCCCGGCACCGTCGTCATCGCCGAGACGGCCCAGTCGAGCATCGTTCGCTCGTGGCCGGACAGGAACAGCTCCGCAACTCCCGGGGCGGCCAGGAAGCCCACGTGCCAGGAGCCGCCGTTCCTCACGTCTGCCAGCATCTCCCAGCCGTAGCCGGGCAGTGTGGTCTCGACGCCGGTGAGACTAAGAACGTCGTCGGGGTGCGTGGCCGCGAATGCGAAGACCGGCCCGCCGCTGATGTCCTGGCAGGTCACGTGCACGGGCCCGACGCCGAGGTGGGCGATCAGCTGGTGCAGGTCCTCCGCCATGGTGGTCAGGTCGTGCGCGCCGTCGGCGACGGCGGAGTCGCCGAAGCCGCGCAGGTCGACGGCGAAGACCCGGTGGGTGGTGGCGAGCAGCGGGATGACGTCGTGAAAGGCCCACCAGGACTCCGGCCAGCCGTGCACCAGCAGGATCGGGGAGCCGGTGTCGCCGGCCGAGACGTAGTGCAGCGTGGTGCCGTTGACGTCGGCGCTGTGGTGCGTGACGCCCGCCACCGAGGGGGAGGCGGTCGTGAAAGAGCTGGACATGCGGTGACTCCCATAATGGACAACCAGGTTGACTTCAGTGTTGGTCAACCAGGTTGTCCATGTCAAGGGAGATCTAGACTGCGGTCATGTCCTCAGGATCCGGCGCCGATCTCGCCCTGCTGCTCCTGGGCAGCTATCGCAATCTGGTGGACGAAGTGGTCCGGGAACTGGCGACCCGGGGATACCCCGACGCCCGGCCCTCGCACGAGTACGCGATCCGGGCCATCCGGGCCGGCGCCAACAGTGCCTCGGACCTGGCTCGCAGGCTGGCCGTCACCAAGCAGGCCGCGGCGAAGACGATCGCCGCGCTGGTCGAACGCGGATACGTCACCACCGAGACCGACCCCGCCGACGTCCGCCGCAAGAACATCCGGATCACCGATCACGGGATGGGGCTGATCGCCGAGGGCACCGCGATCTTCGACGAGGTGCGGGCCCGCTGGGAAGCGCGTCTGGGCGCCGACGAACTGGCCCGGCTGGAGTCGCAACTCGCACAGTTCGTCGGTGACTCGCCGATCAACCTCGACGCCCCGGGCTGGGCGGCGGGACAGGAACTGCGCTAAAAAGCGTTCTGCCAGCCGCTGGCGTCGCGAGGCGATGTCGGACGGCCATAACGAGCGCTCAGGTGTGCCCCCGGCATAGGCGATTAAACCGGCGGTCGCCTCGGATGCTGAGCTGACATCGCTGCCTGCGCGTCCTTTGCCGTGCACGGCCGGACCGATCCTGCGGTCGATCCGGCCGGTCCACAACGTTGCTCCGAGCTGCTCGCTATTCGTCCAGTGCCAGGAAGTCGGCCACGCGCTCGGCGAACTCGTCCGGGGTCTCGATCGTGATACCCAGTGCCTCGGCCTTGGTGTACTTGCTGGAGCCGCTCTCGGAGGCGACCAGCAGGCCGGTGGTCTTGGACACCGAGCCGCTGGACTTGCCCCCGGCCCGCTCGATCAGCTCGTTCATCTCGTTGCGGGACAACTCGGCCAGCGGGCCGGTCATCTTGCCGGTGACCACCACCGTCATCGGTTTGCCGTTCTCACCGGTCAGCGGCAGCAGGGCGGCTGCCTCAGCGCTGCTCTCGGCCGCCCGGGCCGCCGCCTCACGGCCGGACAGGCCCGGCTCGGTCATGTTCACCCCGGCCTCGCGCAGCTTCTGCACGACCGGCGCCAGCTCGGCCAGTTCCTCGACGATGACCGGGGCCTTCTCCGGCCCGATCCCGTCGACCTCCTCGAACTCGGCGGCGGTGGCGGCCTGGATGGCTTCCATGGTGCCGAACCAGCGGGCGATGCGGCGGCTCATCGAGCGGCCGGTGCCGCGCACGCCGAGGGCGGTCAGCGTGCGGGCCAGCGGCTTGGCCTTGGCCCCCTCGATCTCGCTCAGGACCTTGGTGGCCGAGGCCTCACCGATCCGGTCGAGTTCGAGCAGCTGCTCCTGGGTGAGGGTGAACAGGTCGGCGACGTCGGTGACCAGGCCGGTGTCGACGAGCTGGCGCACGAGCTTCTCGCCGACGGACTCGATGTCCCAGCAGTCGCGGGCCACGGCGTAGCGCACGGCCTGGGGCAGGGCGCAGATGCGGCCCTGCTTGCAGCGCCAGCGTTCCTGGGAGCGGTCGATCTCGCCGCCGCAGTTCGGGCAGACCTGCGGCACCTCGATCTCGGTCTCGTTGCCGGTGCGGGCGGCCGCGACGAAGCCCTCGATGCGGGGAATGACCTCGCCCGCGCGCAGGACCATCACGGTGTCGCCGATCATCAGGCCCTGGCGGGCCAGATCGTTGGGGTTGTGCAGGGTGGCGTAGCTGACCGTGACCCCGCCGACGAACACCGGTGCGACCCGCCCGCGGGGTGTGATGACCCCGGTGCGGCCGACCTGCCAGATGACCTCTTCGAGGGTGGTCAGGCGCGAGTCGGACGGGTACTTGTAGGCCGTGCCCCAGCGCGGCGCCCGCGAGGACGAGCCCGCGGCCTCACGGTCGGCGTACGCGTCGGCCTTGATTACCGCACCGTCGATACCGAAGCCCAGATCCGCCCGGGCCGCCAGCAGAGCGTCGATGTACTCCTGAGCCTGCGGCAGGGTGTCGACCACCGCGATGCCCGCCCTCGTGGTGGCGGCGGTGTGCACACCCAGCTCGCCCAGCAGCTCGATCGCCGCCGAATAAGCAATGTCTGCATCGGGTTTGGGGCCGGAGTAGGTGTCGGGCAGGGGAAGCACCTGGTAGGCGAAGAACGTCATGGGGATGATGTAGGTGCGGTCGCGTGAGCCGCGCAGAGCACCGGCGACCCCGTTACGCGGGTTGACGAAAGCCTTGTCACCGTTGGCCAGCCGCAGCTCGTTCGCCGCCTCGAACTGGGTGTCGGTGAGCATGACCTCCCCACGCACCTCCAGCGTCAGAGGCCGGGCCAGCGTGGCCGGCAGCCCGACGATGGCCGCGACAGCGAAGGTCACGTCTTCACCGTGCAGACCATCACCGCGGGTGATGATCTGCACCAGGGAACCGTTCTCGTACCGCGCCGCCAGCGCCAGACCGTCCAGCTTGGGCTCGACCACGTACCGCGGCTCGTGCCCCAGCCGCTTGGCCAGACCTGCGTGCCACTCCAGCAGATCGGCAGCCGAGAACACGTTGTCCAGCGACAGCATGGGCACGGTGTGCTCGACGTCGCCCGCCGCCCCGGCCACCACCTGTGTGGGGGAGTTCTCGACCTGCCACTGCGGGTGCGCGGCCTCGGTCGCGGCGATGTCGCGCACCAGCTGGTCGTAGGTGGCATCGTCCAGCACGGTGACGCCCGCGCCGCTCGGTGCGTCTGCTGCGACCTCGGTGGTGGCGTAGTACACGCCCGCCGCCGCACGAACCGTCTCAACCGCCTGCAGGTACTCGTCCCGCCCGAGCACCGTGCCCGCACCGATCGCCGTATCGCTCATCGCGACTCACCGCCCAGCAGCACAGCCGGGTGGTGAGGTGCCCGGGCGTCAGCACGAGCACAAGGACCAGCGGGGAGAGGCACGCGGAAGTTCATGACCCAGAACATAGAGGCACCCACCGACAAGATCGGCCAGGCCGCCCGCCGAGGTGCGTAGCCCCACCGATGAGATCCGTGGGGCCGGCCGGTCCAACCCACCATGACCCGGATCATCGCTGACATCTCCGTCTCCCTCGACGGCTTCGTCACCGGACCCGACGCCGGCCCGGACAACGGCCTCGGCACCGGAGGCCGACCCATCCACGCCTGGGCGTTCTCCGACGACCCGGACGACGCCCGCATCATGCGCGAGAGCACCGAACGCTCCGGCGCCGTCATCCTCGGCCGCAACCTGTTCGACGTCGTCGACGGCCCACAGGGCTGGAACGACGAGGTCGGCTACGGCGCCCGCGAAGCCGGCCGACCAGCCTTCTTCGTCGTCACCAGCACCCCACCCGCGTCCGTCCGGCTCACCGATCTGGACTGGACCTTCGTCACCACCGGCCTCCCCGACGCCATCGCCGCCGCCCGCCCCCACGCCGAGAAGGCGGGCGGCGACGTCGTCCTCATGGGCGGCGGCCGGCTCATCGGCTCCGCGCTCGCCGCCGGGCTGCTCGACACACTGGTCCTGCACCTCTCGCCGGTCGTCCTCGGATCAGGCACCTCGCTGTTCCTCAGCGGGCCGACCCGTCAGCTCACCCAGCGCAGTACCGTCGTCACCTCGACAGCCACCCACCTCACCTACGACGTCGGCTGAGGTGCCCACGAACGTCCAAAAACACCTACGCTCTAACACCTGAGAGAAGGATGAACTCTGGCCAGATCGGCATGGCTGGGCCGCATTCCGCGAACCTTCATGACCCTCAGCTCGGTCAGATTGGGCAGGTCGAGCAGTGGCGTGTAGTCGCGGTCCTGGGCCGCCAGCGTGTGTATCCACAGGTACTGCAGTCGCGGCAGGTCGCGCAAGAAGGCGAGGGAGTCGATCTGCGCTCTCCAGTCGCAAACCCTCCACCGCCCAGCGTCAAGTCTCCGGAGACCCTTCATCCGCCCGAGCGCTCCGGCTCCTTCGCCGCCAACGCCGCCTGGATGCTCCCCCACCACCACTGCAGCCCGAGCCCGCGACACGACCCTACGCCGTCAGATCGTCCACATCCCCGCCCGACTAACCCGCCCCCAACGACGCCCTGTCCTGCACCTACCCACCCACTGGCCCACCGCCACACCCTGGAACCGACTCTGGAGAACGTCTTCCAGACCTGACCCACACTCCACGGCCCGCCAGCACCCGACCCTGCCCCGGGAACCCCAAGACCGTCACGAGCAGACCACCGGAAAAGCTGGACAGACCAGCGACTCAGCTGTGCCCAGCCAACTACTCCTATCCCAAGATCAGCCCTCAGGGCCGATCCCGCGGATCGAGGCTTAGGGGCCAGACCCCTGAGGTTGCCAGGAGGCCCGGGGGCGGCCGGTGAGCGGAAACCGTGCCAGCACCCGTCGGGTACTGGCATCGGTCTCCGTCCACAGCAGTTCCCGCACCGTGAAAGACATGTCCAGAGCGGCGCCGCGTAGTCGTGCCCAACAGGCAGCCCCGGCGGCTGATGTCCGGGGGTGCACAACGGTGGAGTGAAACGGATACCCACTGCACCGCTGGGGCGGCAGAAGCAACTGGGCCCGAAGCGTCTCCAATTGGCCTTCTGTGTCGTCGATCATGACGATGACGCCTGCGCGACCTTCGTCCAAGCCGGAGAAGGCGCCGAGTCGGATCGGGAAAGGTGCTGTTAATGAGGTTGTCTGGGCGGCTCGATCGAGCAGAAGATCTGTGTCGAACGTCTCCTCGGGATAGGTGACGCTCACGTGGGCGGGCGCGATCCGGTACATCACCGGATCCCAGATCGAACGATGCTCGTCGACGGCACGCTGGGCCGGGCCGTCGAGGTGTACCGAAAGATGTCGCCGGGGAACGTCAGCCCCACGCTTGGCACCCATCGGGCAATTCTACGTGTTGTGGTCAGTCCCTGAGCCGAAGGGGCCCGCCAAATCCCATCCGCCTGACGAAGGCTTCCCGGGTGAGGTCCGAGAAGGCCATGACGTGCTCGACACCCGCGCCGGTGAAGTCGACCCCGGTGCGGAAGGGCTTCTGCCCACGGGGCTTGGCGATCACTGCGGCAAGCTCATCGGCCACCACTTGGGGATTCTGCTCCACCCCGGGTTGCGTGAGGCTGGGGTTGGCCTCCTCGTTGCTGGCCACGAGCGGGTCCAGGAACAAGTAGACCGCAGCAACCTCGGTGTCGGAGGCGTGAGAGGCTCGAGGGAAATGCTGTGCAGCTCTCGCAGAGTCGTCACGCGAAGTCCTTCGGGTCTGGGCGCTCACCGTGATCGGACGACCGCCAGAGCGGCACCGACCTTCACCGTCTCGTTCTCGCGCACCAGGATTTCCCGGACGATCCCGGTGACCGGCGACGGGATCTCAGTGTCGACCTTGTCGGTCGAGACTTCCAGCAGCGGCTCGCCCGCCCGCACCGAATCACCCGTCTGCTTCAGCCAGCGAGCCACCGTGCACTCGGTGATGCTCTCGCCCAGAGTCGGCATCCGGACGGTGGTGCCCTCGCCGCCGCCGGTCAGGGGCTGCTCGGCGGCGGCAGGGGGCACATCGGTCCGGCGGGTGGCCGGGGCCGGATCAGCGGAGCGACGCCGGAAGAATCCGAACAGAGCCATGGCAGCAGTCTGTCGTGCTGGCGACGCAATTGTCCCTACTCGAGGGGAGTCATGATGTGTGCGCTAGATCTTCGTGGCTCCGTGATCCAGGGTGAGCTGCGCACCCGTCATGGTCCGGGAGTCGTCGCTGGCCAGGAACAGCACACCGGCCGCGATGTCCTCGGGCTCGGAGATCGGCGGGTCGAAGAGGACCTGGCCCATGGCGTTCGCGTAGGAGGGGTTGTCGGCGAACACCTTCTGGGCCTCGGCGCCCATCTCGCCCATGGGAGTGCGCACACCCCAGGGGTGCACGGAGTTCACCCTGATGCGGTAGGGCGCTAGCTCGAGAGCAGCGGACTTCACCAGTCCTACGACACCGGCCTTGGCCGCGCTGTAGTGCGACTGGCCGGGCAGGGACTTGATGCCGGCGACGGAGCTGGTCGCGATGATGGAGCCGCCGTTGTTGGCCTCGATCATCGCCGGTACCGCGGCGCGCATGGTGTTGAAGACGCCGGTGAGGTTGATGTCGATCATGTCTTGCCAGCGCTGCGGGGACATTTCCCAGAACCGGCCCCAGGTGACGATGCCCGCGTTGGCGACCACGACGTCCAGGCGGCCCAGTTGGCTGACGCCGTCGCTCACCAGGGCTTCGAGAGCGGACAGATCCCGGACATCCGCGATGGCGTGGACGACTCGCCGGTCAAGCTTCTCCACCAGGGCGACGGTCTCGGCCAGGTCGTCCGGCGTGGGGGCGGGGTAGTCGGTGGCGGTGGGGGAGGCGCACAGGTCGGTGAGGATCAGGTCGGCTCCTTCCCGGGCGAAAGCCAGCGCCTCAGCGCGGCCCTGGCCTCGTGCGGCGCCGGTGACGAAGGCGACCTTGCCCTGCAGCTTGCTCATGACGTGACTCCAGTCCCCAGGCCGCTACCGCCCAGGTCTTCGGGGAAAATGATCGCGACGCGGGAGAGGGTGGCGCCGTCGGTGGCCGGCAGGCAGACGCCGGACATGTAGCCCGACTCGTCGCTGGCCAGGAAGAGAGCGACGTTGGCGTTGTCGCGCAGAACGGGTGGGCGCATGGCGGCGTTGGCCTTGTCCCAGGGCTGCAATTCTTCGTAGGACTTGCCCAGCACCGGCGCGTCGGGGGCCATGGCCAGGTTGGCGGACATGCCGTGGGTGGGACAGAGCGCGTTGACCCGGATCCCGAACCGGCCGAGCTCGAACGCGAGCACCTTCACCAGCCCGTTCACGCCGTGCTTGGAGGCGGTGTAGCTGATGAAGTGCGGGTAGGCCGCGTAGGACGAGGCCGAGCTGGTGACCACGATGTTCCCGCTGCCCTGGGCCTTCATCACCGGGGCGGCGGCCTTCGCGGCCAGGAACACTCCGGTCAGGTTGGTGGCCTGTACGGCGTTCCAATTCTCCAGCGTCAGATCCTCGAAGGCCACGGTGCCGAAACCGATCTCGGCGATCCCGGCGTTCGCGAACATGACGTCCAGCCGTCCCCAGGTGTCGGTGGCCAGCGCGACCGCCGCCTGCATGTCGGCCTCGACGCGTACGTCTGCCTGTCGCCAGACAGCCTGGCCGCCGGCCTCGCTCACCTCGCCGGCCACCTTCTCCGCGCGGTCGGCGATCAGGTCGGTGACGACCACCCGCGCGCCTTCGGCGGCGAACAGCAGCGCCGACTCCCGGCCCAGGCCCGAGCCCGCGCCGGTGATCACCACCACCTTGTCCTGCATGCGCCTGCCGACCTCCTTGTCGTTGCGTGCGGGGCCTTCGGCCTCGCTTGACCAGGGACCATACACCTCAATGTCAGATACGGACAGCGTGGCAGAATCTGACATGTAGATACGATCGGTGCTGTGAATGTGAGTCGCGAGAAGCTGTCCCTGGCCGAGCGCCGGCGCCAGGCCACCCTGCTGGAGCTCTCCGACATCGCTGCGGACCTGTTCGTGAACAGGGGAGTGGCGGCCACGACGGTGCAGGACATCGCCGACACCGCCGGCGTCTCCGCCCGCACCTTCCACCGGTACTTCCCGTCCAAGGCCGATGCTCTGGGCCCGTTCATCGAGCAAGGGCTGCTGCAGTACGTGTCCCGGGTCGAGGCGCTGCCGGTGGGCACTGCCCTGGTGGAGGGCCTGTGCGATGCCCTGGCGGGCTCACTGGCCAGCCCGAGAAGCCCTCTGGATCTCGAAGTGACCCGCCTCGTGGTCTCCACGCCGGAACTGAAACCTGCCTGGCTGCGCGCTCATGAGGAATGCGCGCTGGCCCTGGGGCCGATCCTGGCCCCGCACCTCGACCCGGGCACCGATGCCATCGCCCTGCGGTATGCCAGTGCGAGCGTGGTCACCGCGAACCGGCTGGCCGTGGAAAGCTGGATCGATCAGGGCGGCGAGCCCCGGGCCTTCCTGGAGCGGTGCCTGCGCCTGCTGACCCAAGGGGTACTTCTGCCCACGCGCTGAACGCGATGAGGTCTGATAGTGCCATGGACGACACCGACATCATCTGGGCCGATGCCGCCGAGTTGACCGCCGGCGCCCGCGACGGGCGGCTCACGGTCGCCCAGATCGCCGAGGCCATGATCGGGCGGATCCGGGCCGTGAACCCCGCGATCAACGCTCTGGTCCATTTCGACGAGGACCGCATCCACCGCGATGCCGCAGCCCTTGATGCCAAACGTGCGTCCGGACGTCCTCTGGGTGCCTTTTTCGGTGTTCCCTACACCCACAAAGAACTGACGCCCGTGGCCGGAGTGCCCCACACGCTCGGCTTCGCATTCCTGAAAGACTGCTTAGCGCAACACGACGCAATCGTGGTCGAACGTATGCGCGCCGCCGACGGACTGTACCTGGGGCAGACCAACAGCAGCGAAGGTGGCTACAGCGCCATCAGTCACAACCGGTTGTTCGGCGCGACTCGCAACCCCTGGAACCTTGAGCTGAGCCCCGGTGGTTCAAGCGGCGGCGCCGCCGCGGCGGTTGCGGCGGGCATCGGGCCTATTGCTGAAGGTACGGACGCCGGTGGGTCTGTTCGCGTGCCAGCGGCTTTCAGCGGGGTGGTCGGCTTCAAACCCACCACGGGCACGATCCCGCACACGCTGCTGCCGCAGCGATTCGTCAGCAATCTCAGTCACGGGGTGCTGGCGCGATCGGTGGCCGACGTGGTCACAACAATGGACGTCTGTGCTGGCTACGACGCTCGCGATCCTTTGTCTCGCAACGGTTTGGGTGAACCTGCCGGAGCGGGCCCAGAGGGGTGGAAGATTGCCTATTCGCCGGATCTGGGGTTTGCGGAGGTGGACGAGGAGGTCGCGGCGATCTGTCGTTCGGCTGTTGATGCTTTCACCGAACTGGGCGCGGAAGTCGTCGAGGCGACGCCGGACTGGGAGCGTCTGCAGGAGGCAATCTGGATGGGCGTGTGTGTGCCGGGTTTCGCGGGGATGCGGGGTGCGCTCGAATGGCCGTCGATGCGGGGTCAGCTGGCCGACGAGCTGATCGACCTGGTGCTGTACGGCGACGACGTGACTCTGGCCGAGGTCGCCCGGGGCGAAGCTCTACGCGGCAAGGTCTGGGACGCATTCGCCTCGTTCATGACCGGGCACCGGCTGCTGATCAGCCCGACCACCACCGTAGCCGCCTTCGGCGCCGAGGCCTTCGCCCCAGACCGCTACAGCGGCAGTTCGTTACGCGACCGGCTGTTCGGCTGGACCCTGACCCACCCGTTCAACATGACCACCAGCCCGGCCATCTCGGTGCCGTGCGGCTTCACCCGCGACGGCCGTCCGGTGGGTCTGCAGATCGCCGGGCGGATGAACGCCGACCACGACGTGCTGGCCGCGGCGGCCGCGTTCGAGCGGGTGCGGCCCTGGCGCGACAGGCGTCCGCCGATCTGAGTGGGCCTGGCCGGGGTGCCGGCCAGGCCCATCGGGTCAGTTGACGACGGTGTTGGTCCCGGCTCCGCCGGAGAGGGTGTCCTCGCCCGGCCCACCGGAGATGTAGTCGTCTCCGCTGTTGCCGAAGATCGTGTCGTCGCCGCTGTTGCCGTACAGCGTGTCGTTCTCGCGGCCGCCGTACAGCGAGTCGTTGCCCTGGTCGCCGGTGATGTAGTCGTCTCCGTCGTTGCCGTAGATGACGTCCGCGCCCTCACCTCCGCGCAGGTTGTCCGGACCGGCGCTGCCCTGGATCTCGTCGTTGCCGGCGTCGCCCCACACGTCGCCCTTCCAGCCCATGAGGGTGATGATGTCGTCGCCGAAGCCGCCCTTCACCATGGCCCCGGAACCGGCAGTGATCGTGTCCTGCCCGAAGTCGCCGCGGATGTCCGCGTCGATCTGATCGGCCCGCCCGGCGGTGTAGGTGTCGTCGCCGTCACCGAGGCGGATGTCGGTGATGTCGGCGCTGGTGTTGTTGGTGAAGGTCACCTTGTCGTCGCCGTCGTAGAGGTAGAAATCGGCGAGCGAGGCGTTCTCGACACGGGCCACCTCGCACCGGACCTTGGTCAGATCGGCGGCGTCCGGATAGGTGCAGCCCTCCTGGATCTCAATCTCCCGGGTGTCGTCGACGGTGTAGATCAGCTGGGTGCCGTCGGCCGACTCGTTCACCAGGATGTTCAGGGGGGTGTTCCAGGAGCCGATGCTGGCGTAGGTCAGGTAGTCGCGGACACCTTCCTCGTGGGTCTCCATGACGGCGATGACGGTGTTGCCGTCCGGTGCGGCCTGTGCGGCGGTGGCCGGCAGAACAGCGAAGCCGAGGCCCAGTAGGGGAGTGCTGAGGGCCAGGGCGGTCAGGCGACGGTTGTGGTGCGGGGACATGTGGGGGCCTCCAGGGAGTGGGGCGGTGTGCCCAGGTGGCAGAAAGATGCCAGAAAGACCCGATTTGGGCCGGGTAAACACAGGGAGACCAGGGTCACTTCCGGTTGATGGCGTTGCCCCTCACGAATCTGTCTGAGGTCCTGCCTCGTACGTCCAGAAAGACCGCACGGTCGCTCCGATCCCGGCCACCACCACGACGCAGGCAATGCCACCGGCCACCCATGAGACGGTCGGGGAGGTCAACGACGCCATGCCGCCCGCCCGCGCATCACCCAACCGCGGGCCGCCGGCCACCACCGTGACGAAAACTCCCTGCATGCGTCCCCTCATGTCGTCGGGTGCGAACGTCTGCAGGATGGTCTGCCGCAGTACGGCACTGACCAGGTCCGCCGCCCCCGCCAGGGCCAGCAGTGCGAACACCAGCCAGAGGTTCTGCCCCAGCCCGGCCAGCGCCACGCAGGCTCCCCAGCCGATCACCGCCAGGACCAGCGCCCGTCCCTGCCTGCGTACCCGGCCGATCCATCCGCCCAGCAGTCCGGCCACGACCGATCCCACCGCGATCGCCGCGTACAGCGGGCCCACGTTGCCGTCGAAGCGCTCTTCGGCGATCGCCGGGAACAGGGCCGTGGGCATGGCCAGCACCATGGCGCAGATGTCGACCAGGAACGACATCCACAGCATCGGACTACGGGCGATGAAAGCCAGCCCGTCGATGACCGACTGCAGCCCGAGCGTATTGCCCACTCCCGTGGGCGGAATCGACGGAAGCTCGAGCCCGGCCCACAGCGCGGCCGTGAACAGCACGGCGTCGGTGCCGTAGGCGAACAGGTAGCCGTGGGGCATCACCACCAGGGCGCCGGCCACCAGCGGGCCGATCACCTGGCCGATGTTGCCCATCGTGTAGTTCAGTGCGTTCGCGGCCGGCACCAGGTGCGGTTCGACCAAACGGGGGACGATTGCCCCTCTCGTTGAGGAGGAGACGGCGAACCCCGCGGCCTGGACGAAGATCAGCGCCAGGATCAGCCAGGGACTGCGGACGTCGAACAGCGTCTGCAGCAACAGGGCCAGCGTGATGGTCCAGGTGACGGTGGCCGAAAGCAGATACAGCGAGCGGCGATCCACGGCGTCGGCCACGGCGCCGCCGTACAGGCCGAACATGACGACGGGTACGAGACCGGCCAGGCCGACCATGCCGACGTAGAACGAGGAGTGCGTGATGTCCCACATCTGCACCGAGACGGCGACGGCGGTGAGCATGGAGCCGACGAAGGCCGCGCTCTGACCGATCAGCAGACGGCGGAACGCGGGGACGGCCAGAGGGCGGGTGTCGATCCCGATCCGGCGCAGTAGTGAGGTTTTCGGGTTCGTGGTGGTGGTCATTGCCATCCTGTGAGAAGAATTTCGGCGTGCCGCTGCAGCGCGTGGTCCGAAGCCGGCGTGCCGGTCGTCATCACGTGGGCCAGCAGCGGCCCGGTCAGTTGCGCGCGGGCCAGCCCGGTCTCGGGCATCCCCGCAGCGTGTCCGCGCACCCGCTCCAGCACGGCGATCGACGGCGGTGCGAGCAGGTCGGCCTCGCGGACCAGTTCGGCCACGCGCGGATCGTGCTGCGCCTCGCCGATCAGGGCCCGGTAGGCCAGGCCCGGTGGCTCGGTGGCCAGGAACCGGTTCAGCAGTTTCAGATAGCTGAGCAGTTCGGCCAGGGGGTCGTGGCAGGGCCCGTCGTTCTCGACGACCAGGTCCTCGACCGCGTCCTCGGCGCAGGCCTCGATCAGGATCTCGGCCTTGCTGGACCACCAGCGGTACACCGTCGGGCGCCCGACCCCGGCCCGCTCGGCGATGTTCTTCATCGTCATCGCCGCGTAGCCGATCTCGACGAGCAGGTCGTCGGCGGCCTCGAGCACCGCCTGCCGGGCCTGCTGGCTGCGCGGGCGGCCGGGGGAGGGGGTGGCGTTCACGAGACCATAATAACGTGTCAGCATGTAACGAAATCCGCCGGCGGCAAAGTGGTACATCCTGGCCCCGCCGGAGCCTGGGGGCCCGCGCCTAGCGTGGTCGGCATGAGCAATCCACTGGTACAGCGCCTGATCAGCGCTCTGAACAGCCACGACCTCGACAGCGTCACCGCCTGCTTCGCCCCCGACTTCCACGCCGAGTGGCCGGCCCACCCCAGCCGGGACATCCAGGGGCCCGAGCAGGTGCGCCGCAACTGGGAAATGATCTTCAAGATGTCACCCGACATCACGATCGAGATGACGAACTCGGTCGAGGTCGGCGAGGAGACCTGGGGCGAGTGGCACTACACGAAGGCGGCCGGGCAGGAGCTGCGCGGCGTCATCGTCGTGACCGTCCGGGACGGCCTGATCCGGCGCTCGCGGTTCTACATGGAGCCGGTCGACGGCCCGGACGCCGCGACCCCGGGCGGACCGCGCCTGGCCCGCGACTGACAGCAGGACCGATTTTGCACGCCTGACACAATGGAGCCGTGCGGCGGGACGACGACTTCGGGACCGCGCTGCGGACCCTGCGGCAACGGATCACTCCCAGTGAGGCCGGAGCGCCGCCGTCGCTACCCGCCGCCCGGCGCGTGCCGGGCCTGCGCCGCGACGAACTGGCCGCCGTCGTCGGCATCTCCGAGGAACACGTCAAGCGCCTGGAACAAGGCCGCCGCCGCCCCTCGCCCAGCGTGGTCGACGCCCTGGCCCGGGCCCTGCGGCTGACCTCGCTAGAGCACGACCGCCTGCGTGCCCTGGCCGGCTTCGCTGCCGCGCCGGAACCCGACGGCCTCGTGCCGCGTGAGGTCACCGAGCCGGCCCGCCGCATGCTCGACCGCCTCACCGAGGTCGCCGTCTGCATCTGCGACGCCACCTGGACGGTCCTCGACGCCAACAAGCTCTGGCACACCGACGTGTGCACGGTGCCGGACACCCCCGGCCGCGCCCGCAACGTGGTCTGGCGGGCCTTCACCGAGACCGGCCCCTCACCCTTCCTCGAGCCCGAGCAGCTCAGCGGCTTCCGCGCCACCGTTGTGGCCGAACTGCGCCAGGCCGCCCGCCGCTACCCCGCCGACACCGAGCTGACCTCGATGATCAGCGACCTGCTCACCCGCAGCCCCCAGTTCGCCCAGCTCTGGGACGCCCCACCGACCCAGGACGGCCCCGCCGACCGACTGCGGGTGCCGAGCCCCGTGCACGGCCACCTGTACCTGGACCTGGACGTGATGGTGATCAACCCCGGGGATCTGCGCGTAGTGGTCTACACCGCTGCCTGAGGCCTACCCCCAGCCAAAGGCGCTCGCTCCCGGCGTGGGCTCGGCTAGCGTCCTCGCCCATGAGCCCTGCGCAGCTTCCGCCGGCGGAGTACTACGCAAGCTTGCCCAAGCACATCGCCGCGGCAGGGGCTGTCATCCACGACGGCGCCGGACGGATCCTGCTCGTCCAGCCGGCCTACCGCGACGACACCTGGGAGATCCCCGGCGGCGGCCTCGACGCGGGGGAGGACCCATTGCAGGCCGTCGAACGCGAAGTCAGGGAGGAACTCGGCCGCGACCACACCCCCGGCAGGCTCCTCGTTGTCGACTGGGTCCCTGAACAGAGCGACGGGTGTCCACCCTTGGTGAACTACGTCTTCGACGGCGGTCTGATCACTGCCGAGCAGACCGGCACACAACTGACGCTGAACGCCGACGAGCTCATCGCATGGCACCTGGCCGCTCCCGACGAATGGGACACCCTCCTCGCCCCGCACATGGCCCGCCGTCTGCGGGCTTGTTCGCGGGCCCTCGCCGAAGGCACCACGCTCTACCTCCAGCACGGTTTCGCACCCGCTGCGCACCACATCTGAGGTCCCACTGCGTGTGGCCCAGGTACGGCACCGACCAGCCAGTGGCCACGGCCCTGATCCCTGTCGATTGCCGCTCCTGGCGGTCGCCTGATCCGAAAGGAATTCGCTGGCAATGCCTTTCCAGTCCACCGTCGACGTCCACATGATTCTGCGCCGCCCCGACGGGTGGGTCCTGCTGGCCGAACGAGCAGGCGGGTACGCCTCCGGCCTGCTGAACGTGCCCGGCGGGAAACTCGAAGCAGGCGAGGACGTCGTCACCGCGGCGGTCCGGGAAGCACGCGAAGAGCTCGCCGTCGACATCGACCCCGCCGACGTGCAGATGGTCTCGGTCATCCACCAGCGCAACCCCGACGGCGAGACCCGCGTCGGCTTCTTCTTCGCCACGGACACCTGGTCCGGTCAGCCGGTCAACGCCGAACCGGACAAGTGTGGCGGCCTGGTCTGGGCCGACCCCACCGACCTACCCGCCCACACCATCGCCTACAGCGCTGAAGGGCTGCTCGCCGCAGCGGCGGGGGAGTCCTTCCGCGTGTACGGCTGGGCCGACGGCCAAGACCACATCACGTTCGGCTGACCAAGGAGTCGGAGCCCAAGATCAGGCCTGGGCAGTGGTTTCATGACGCATGGAGATTCACGCCATCGATCCGCGTGACATCGAATGGGAAATCGCGGACCCCGTCTTCCGTGTGCACGTGCTGTCCCGCCAGCAGCAGTACGCGGGCCGTGGGGAGGGCGCAATCTGGTCCCAGGAGTGGGAATTCACCGACGCAGATGTGGAGGCGGTCATGCACTGGGTCGCCGAGAACTGCGCCGCAAACGACGGATACGTCGTCTACCTGGTGGTCCGCGACTCCTTGAACAGGCTGGGCCAGCACGAGCTCACCTACCGCGCGCCCGCCTGATGCCTGCCGCATCAGAGATATCCGTCCACCTGAGCCGTGCCGCCCGGGTTCTGCCGGACGACTGGTGCGTTGTTGGTGGCATCGGTGCGGTTTCGTCCCGATCCGGAGTCGCCCGTGTCCTTGCCGGACAGGTAGTCGGAAGCCTTCTGCTGGAATTCCGAGTTGATGACGCCCTGGGCGTGGAGGGCCCGAAGGTCTTTGGTGGTCAGGCCTCCCAGGGAGCGTTCTCCAACATGGCTCTCCACCGGGCCGAGGCCAGGTCAGTAGCAACGCCGGGAAACAATTCTCCGTGGGCGGGCGGCCACTTGAACTCCATCCCGGTGGCGGCAGTGATCATGTCGATGTCCGACTGCCTCAGCGGAGGGTAGGGCAGAGGGACCCTTGTGGGTTCGTTCCGCGACGGCGGTGCTGCCGAGATCGACACGTTGATGTTCATCTCGCCGTGCCTTTCCAGGTGGGGAGACCTTCGGGGCCGAATCGCGCACCGCCCGCGGCCTCCTCGACCAGGCGCTGTCAGCTGTGCTGGGGGAAGTGGATGGTCGGCGCAACCAGCGCCTGGAGCACCTGTCGTCAGGGGGAGTGTGTCCTTGAGTTCTCAGCCCTACGTCCTACCCAAAGAGATGCCCGCCTGGGGTCACCGGAGGGTGGGTGCCGCAGCGCCCTGGCCAGGCTCCGGCCGGGGAGGTGTAAGGCAGAGGTGTACCTGTGCCGTCTACGGTTGCGGGCTACCGGCTGACTCGAGGGGACCTGGTGAACGGTGCAACGGATGGGCTGTCGTGGCAGACGCGCTGGCCCGGCATGCTGAAAGACGTCGAGATCATCCAGGGCACCGTGCTCTGCCGGGCCGGAGCGTACGCCGGAGGGCATCGCTGGGGGCAGGAGGATCTCGCGGCAGCGCACACCGCCTACCCCGACCAACAGGTCGCTTAGTTCTGACCGGCACGCGCTGTGCATTGGGGGCCGCCGAAACGGTGGCGGCCGAGTGTCAGCCCCGGCGCCGAAGGGCCCCGAACCGAGGTGGCGCGAGCCGGACGGGCATCTGTTCACCGGTTGGCTGCTGCAGTGGCCCGGCATCGTCGACCGCGTCGAGATCTGGGACGGGACCCTCGTGTACGAGCTACGAGGGTTCAGCGAGAAGACGGAGTGGACCGACGCTGACGTGGAGCACGCCCGGCGGGTCTACCCGGGACAGCCCGTTGCGGTGTCCGACGGGCAGGGCCTCTTGTTCATCGGACCAGCCGCCGAGCAACTGGCTGCGGGCAGGCCGATTTCGTGACGGCGTCCTGTTCTGACGGAATGCCCCCGAGCTCGAGAAACCGTTAGCGCACGCCGTACTCGGCGTCGGTCACGTGCTGGAGCCAGGTCACGACCTGCCCGCTGTCGTCGGCCTCCTGGATGGCGATGTGCGCCATGAACCGCTCCGGGGTGGCGCCGTGCCAGTGCTCCTCGCCGGGTTCGATGTAGACGACGTCGCCCGGGCGGATCTCCTGCACGCCGTCGCGGGTGGCCACCAGGCCCACGCCGTCGGTGACGTAGAGGGTCTGGCCCTTGGGGTGGTGGTGCCAGGCGGTGCGGGCGCCCGGGGTGAAGCGGACGTGCGCGCATGCCACCGAAGACTGCTCGTCGGGGTTGCGGACGCCGTCGATGTAGACGGTGCCGGTGAACCAGTCTGCCGGTCCCGTCGCCGTCTGACCGCTGCTCTTCGTGAACTTCATGGTGTCTCCAGGGGGATCTTGAAATAGCGGATATGGCGTATCCGCTTGAGGGCAAGCGTAACACCTAAGCGGATGGATCGAATCCGCTTAGGTGTTAGCCTGGCGGCATGCCCAGCCCTGGCCAGCGGTCTCTTCGCAAGGACGCCGCCGAGAACCGCGAGCGTCTGCTGGCCTCCGCGGCGCAGCTGTTCGCCGAGCGCGGCCTGACGGTCACGCTGAACGACATCGCGCACCACGCTGGGGTCGGTGTGGGCACGGCCTACCGGCGCTTCGCCAACAAGGAAGAGGTCATCGACGCCCTCTTCGAGCAGCAGCTGACGGCGATGGCCGAGGTGGCCCATGAGGCCCTGAGCGACCCCGACGCGTGGAACGGCCTGCTGATGTATCTGGAGCGGGCCCTGCACATGCAGCACGGTGACCGGGGTCTGGCCGAGATCATGAACAACCCGGTGCTCGGCGATGCGCGGGTGCAGGATGCCCGCGACCGGATCGCCCCGATCATCGCCGAGCTGGTGGCGAAGGCCAAGGTGCAGGGGGTCGTACGCCCCGACTTCGAGCAGTCCGACCTGGTTTTCATGCAGGTCGCGCTGTCGGCCGTCATGGACAGCGCCCGGGACATCGAGCCCGAGCTGTACCGCCGCTACCTGACCATCTTCCTCGACGGAATCCGCACCGAGCGCGGGCAGTTCACGCCGTTCCCGGTGGACGCGCTGACGGCGGAGCAGACCCATCGCGCGATGACGAGGAAACGACGCCCGACTGCCTGACCGCACCCTTGAGCAGGGGCGCGGCCACGGCTTAGCCGGCCAGTCGGCTCAGTTGCGGCACGGTCGTCGGGTCGGCCGGGTTCTTGCGGGTGGCGTACTGCGGTACGGGCGTGGTGTCCTCGCCGTTGTCCCGGGTCAGCCCGTACCGAAGAGGGCCGTCGGCGGCGGGCGGGGTGAAGAGGTCGTCGCGGATCTGCTTCCTGGACACCAGGTGGATGTACAGGTTGTAGTCCGCGCCTCGCTCGTTCTGGTTCAGGGTCACCGTGCCGTCGAGGTAGTAGTACTCGAAGTGCCACATCTGTTGCGCCTTGGGCGGGAGCACGTCGAAGCCGTCCGCGTCGTTCCCCATGTGCGTAGCGCCGGCCTCTGCGCCGGGAACGGCGTCGTCCATGCGCATTCCACCGCCGGAGGCCACGTGAAAGAGCTTCCCCCGCAGTCCGGTCCAGCTGGGCGGGGCGACGGGCCCGGAACGCTCGTGGTAGGGCAGCTGGTACTCGACCCGAATGTAGCCCTGCCCCTGGTACGTGACGTTCTGGCCGCGGTAGATCAGGCTGACCACCTCGGCGCGCGGGTCGTTGTCCTGGCTGGCGGTGATGTTCACGCCGGTCTGAGGCCGGTCCGGAAGCGGCGCCGGCCGGCGGGCCTTCTTCGGGGCCTTGTCAGCGGCGTCGACGACGCTGCCGTACAAGCCGCGTGGCTGCGCAGCGGCGGTCTTACTCGGGGTGGCGCGTCGGGTCGGGGTGATGCGGGGCCGGGGGCTGGCAGTGGGCGTCCGGGGTGAGGTGGGTGTAGGGGAGGCTACGACGGCCGGGGGAGCCGGGGCAGGCTCACGCTGTTGTAGGAAGAGGGTGCTGCCCACCCCGGCCGTCAGCACGGTCAGGCCGGCGGTGGCCAGCGCCAGGGGCTTGGTCAAGAAGCCGTGGCTCACCAGGGCGCCGGTACCGATGGTGTGCGCGCTGACGGTGGCCGCGGAGCCTGCGCTCGTGGCCTTCAGCAGCCAGATCGCCCCCAGGCCCACCGGCACCGGCGTGAGGAACAGCGAACGCATCAGCTTCTCGACCGGTATTAGTCCGCCCGGCTGAGTGCCGCAGATCGGGCAGTCGCGGCCGAGATGACGAGCGACCCGCTTGCGCCACAACGGACTCGGTGAGCCGTCCCAATCGTCCACAATTTGACCCAAACTGGCGCAGTGCGAACGGTGACGCACCGCGGCCACCACGGCCCGGGACGTCTCCAGTTGGGCTCGTAGGCGGTGCAGGCGCACGGCGACGTGCGACGGCGAAAGCTGCAACGCGGTGAGCAGGTCGTCGCGCGTCAGTTCGCCCATCAGTTCAAGACACCACAGCGACAACAGGTCCCGGTCGTCCGGATCCAGCCAGCGGACGGCCTCGGCCAGGTCCTGCCGCTGACCGTCCAGCCCCAGCCGCAGAATGGTGACGTCGGCGAAGTCCGGCTCGGGAACGGCCTCGGCCGGGGCCAGGGGCCGGGTGCGTGCGCGTAGCGTCTGCCGCTCCTGGATGCGGTTGCGGATCTGCCGCACGGCGATCGCGGCCAGCCAGGACCGGAAACGCTCGGGCTCGCGCAGAGCCGGCAGGTTCCCGACCGCCCTCAGCAGGGTCTCCTGCACCACGTCGTCCACGTCCGCGGGCTGGTCCAGCGCCCGTCCGACGATGTTGTACAGCAGCGGCAGGTACGCCGCGACCAGCTCCTCCAGCGCACCGGTGTCCCCGGCCTGCGCGGCCTCGACGACGGCGGCCGGGACCACCGGGACGGTTCGCATCGACATACACCTGCATCTGTACCGGTCGGAGAGGGCACGGGCGGAACATCCTGCCTCAGGTCAGGCGGCGAAAAAACCTCACGGTTTTGTGTTGTGACCGTCGTCCTGACCGGTCTCCAAACGGGAACTCTCGTTCCCGAGCCCTCTCGGGCGTCCTCAAATTTTGTGTAATCCCGAGTCGGCGGTGCGGTCCCCGAGTCACGGGTGTCGTTCGAGCGCACCCCATCCCTGCAACCGCGAAAGGCACGTCCAATGCGACCATCAGCCACCGTCAGCCGCCGTCACCTGCTCCTGGGAGCAGGATCGGTCGGGGCCCTCGGCGTCGTCGGCGCCGTCGTGGGAACGGCATCGGCGGCCCAGCCCACCGTCACCACGGCGGCTGCGGTTCCGAAGCCGTTCGCACACCCGGGTCTGCTGCACACCACCGCGGACTTCGACCGCATCAAGGACAAGATCAAGGCCAGCGATCCGCTGGTCACGTCGGGATGGCAGCGATTGACCGCCAACGGCCGGGCCCGCGCATCCTGGTCCCCGCGCCCACTGAAGACAGTGGTCCGAGGAGGCGTGGGGCAGAACTACGCGCAGCTGTACCCCGACGTGCATGCCGCGTACCAGAACGCGCTGCGCTGGCGGATCAGTGGTGACACCGCCCATGCCGATACGGCCGCGAACATCCTGAACGCCTGGTCCTCCACGCTCACCCAGGTCACCGGCAACGCCGATCGCTTCCTCGCGGCCGGCCTGTACGGCTATCAGCTGGCCAATGCGGCGGAACTCCTTCGCGGCTACAGCGGTTTCGACCTGGCCGGGCTGCAAGACCTGCTGAAGAACGTGTTCTACCCGCTGAACGACCAGTTCCTGACCCATCACAACGGTGCCAGCATCACCAACTACTGGGCCAACTGGGACCTCTGCTCGGTCGCTTCCACCATGGCCATCGGCATCCTGTGCGACGACCGCAGTCTCTTCGACCGGGCCGTGACCTACATGCACAGCGGGCCCGGCAACGGCTCGATCCCGCACGCCATCCCGTTCATTCACGGAAACCTCGGGCAGTGGCAGGAAAGCGGCCGCGACCAGGGGCACACCGTGATGGGCGTGGGCCTGATGGGCACCATCTGCGAAATGGCCTGGAACCAGAAGGTCGACCTGTACGGCCACGATGACAACCGCTTCCTCAAAGGCGCGGAGTACGTGGCGAAATACAACCTCGGACAGGACGTCCCGTTCACCACCTACCAGTGGGGCACCGGGGTCAGCGGCGCGCTGCGCACACAGCCGGTCATCTCCTCGGCCTCGCGGGGCCAGATCCGGCCGGTCTGGGAACTGGTCCTCAACCACTACACGCAGCGGCGCGGGCTCAAGGCCCCGCACGTGGCGGCGATGGCCCAGAAGGTCAGGGCCGAGGGTGGCGGTGGCGACTACGGCCCGGCCAGTGGAGGTTTCGACCAGCTCGGGTTCGGCACGCTGATGTTCACCCGGGACAAGAGCACGGACATCCCGGGAGCCGCTGCGCCGATTCCGACGGCCACGCCCGGCAAACCGCGTCGTCGGCGCCCGAGGTGGCGGGCTCGCCCCACTGCCAGCCCGTCCTGACGTCGGTTCGAAAGCGGGCCTCGCGGCGTTTCCGGTTCGCGAGGCCCGTTTTTGGACGTCTGTGGGCACCAATCTGCTTGCGGCACCTATTATCTGTGGTCAGGTCCCGAAACAGATATGTCAAGGCGGATCCGGCGAGGTGCCTCGGCGCGGGGCATGAGGGCCAGGCTCAGAGCCTGACAGCCGCTTTCGCGGTGAAGCCCGTGTGGGCGGGACGGGGCGTCTTCGAGCAGAACCGTGTCGATGGGGAGCGGTTCGCCGTGCACGGCGACGGCCCGGCCGCCGGTCTCCTCGAAAGCTGCGAGCTCCTGGCCGTACCGTTCGCTCGTTCTGCCCACGGCCACGATGGCTAGGACGCGCTGACGGCGCAGCTTCGGCATCACGTCTGCCGGGGCGTGGGAATCGGTTGCGGTGCCGACCATGGTGACGAGCAGGCCATAGTCGCTCGCGGCGTCCAGAACTCCCGCGGCGACTGCAGAAGTGAAGGGGGCAGCGAGATCCGCGACGAGCAGCGCCACGCAGTCGCTGCGCCCGCGGGCCAGGGTCTGAGCGTGAAGGTTGGGGATGTAGCCCAGTTCCCGGGCGGCGGCGAAGACGCGTTCGCGAAGCAGGGGGCTCGGGGCCCGGCGGGTTCCTGGGTGCAGGGCGCGAGAGGCGGTGGCGGGGGAGACGCCGGCCCGGGCGGCCACATCGTGCAGGGTGGGGGCCCGGCCTGGCCCCGCCGGCATGGCGGCGGGGTGGCCGGGCGGCACGGTCATGGCTGGAAGAGGCAGGTCGCCGATCGCGCGGCCAGGCGTCCGGGCTCGGCCGGGACCTGCGCGATCTGCTCGGTGAAGACGACGGCGCCGAGGTCGACCGGGGCGGAACGGTGGTTGACCACGACGACGGCGTTGCCGAAGCGCGCCACCTCCACCCCGCGCGTCGGTGGCACAGGTGAGGGGCCGGTACCGATCAGCGACTGGACGGGTGTGACGTCCAGCAGGACCAGTGGGTGCATCTCGCGCCGGCCGTATCTCGGCGGAACGATCGGCATGGTGCTGGTGCTGTAGGCGTATCCGTACTCGAAGCCGAACGAGATCACCTGCCCGTGGCCGACGCGGCTGCGGGCCAGGGCGGTGCGCCCGGATCCGATGTAGGTGGCCAGCGGTTCGTTCTGGTGTGTGAAGGCCACGGTGGACCAGCCGTGCGGGATGACGTCCTCGTCCCAGGCGATCGCGTCGAACTCCACCGCCTCCTCCTGCACGCCGAAGACCCGCTGGGCCACCGGGCAGTCGGGGCCGTGCAGCAGCGTGCCTCCGGCCTCGACCCAGGCGGCGAGGGCCTCGTCGAATCCGGGGTGGGGCAGAAGCGGCTCCAGGGGATCGGCGGGGACGGCGAGCACCCGGTAGGGCGTCAGCGCCCCTTCGGCGATCTGGTCGGGGTGGACGACGTCGGCGTGCCAGCCCAGGTCGACCAGTTGCCGGTGCCAGCCGAGCAGGTCGGTGCGGGTCCGCCCGTCCGGGTCCAGGCTCACCGGTTCGAGCAGGCTGGTGGCGGCGGGGAAGAGGACGGCCGTCTCCTGGGCCCGGAAGCCCTGCAGGCGGGGGATGACCTGGCGGGCCCAGTGGTTGGCGGTGCGCAGCGAGTCCTTGAACACCGTGTCGGTGCGGTAGAGCACGCCGCCGTCGTCCAGGCCGCTGTAACCGTAGACGTGCAGGGCGTCGGCGCCGTTGGCCACGTGCGTGGCCACGGCCTCGGCCGGGGAGACCACCTCGTAGACATCGGCGTTCACATGACGTCCGAGGTAGAGCCCACCGGTGAAGGGACGGTGGCCGTTGGCGCCGCGGGCGATCGAGGCCTCTACGGCCAGAGCGGCTGCGTTGGGCCGGTTCTCCGCGTCCAGCGGTGCGGCCAGGAAGAGCACCGAGTCCAACTGCTGGGCGCAGCGGAAGACGTCGAGGGCTCGGCCGCCGGTCTGCCATTCCGGGTGCCCGGGTGGGTTGAAGAAGTATCCCCACTGGTGCAGGACAGGTTCGACGAAAAGTGGTGTTTTCAGTTGGTTCCAGTGCTGGCGCATGGTGGCCAGGTACTCCTGGAGCACGTCGGCCAGGTACAGCTGGTTGTCCACCCACAGGCGCCAGCCGGGGGTGTTCTCCTGCCGGTCCTGCAGGGTGGGCAGGGCGCGCCCTACCCAGCTGAGTTCTTCCGGGCGCAGCCAGCGTTCGTGCGGTCGGAGATTGTCGAAGGAGTCGGCCTGCAGACCGTAGGCGAGCCCGAGGGCGGCCGGGTCGTTGTCGTAGCGGCGGGCCAGCCAGGACAGGTGGTGCCGGGTGCCGCGTTCGTCGAAGCTGGGCCGGGGCAGCGGCTCGAACATGGTCTGCATGACCACCCGGCCGTCGTCGCGGCGATGCATCCGCTTCCCGTACAGCTGAAGCAGCCCCTCTACGTGTTCCACCATCGTCTGCTGGGCCTGTGGAGCCAGGTAGTCGTAGGTGCCCATGAGTGAGCCGTCGGGCAGCACCGCCTCGCGGCCGCGCACGGGCGGAGTGTCGCGGATGGCGGGGTAGAGGTTGTCGCCGCACAGGTACAGGGCCAGGTGCGTGTGGTCGAGGCCGTGGCGCTCGGCCTCGTCCATGATCAGTTCCTGTCCGGCCACATACGGGCTGGCGGGTTCCCCGCGGTAGCGGGCGAAGAAGTCCTCCCAGGGCTTGGAGTCCAGATTGACACTGGTGAAACCCAGATCGGCGATCTCGGCGACGCCGCGGCGCAGAGCCTGCTGATCGCTCAGGAACGGCTCGAAGAAGTTGCCGAACCAGAGACCGAGGAACGGCTCAGACATCGTTGCCTCCGAGGACGGCCGCGATCCCGTGGGTCCGGGGCGCGGGACGAGTCAGGTTGTAGCGGGCCAGTTCTTCCAGGACGCTGCGGCCCAGGCGGGTCAGTTCGCTGCCGGTGGATCCGGCGACGTGCGGGGTGAGGGTCACGTTGGGCAGGTTCCACAGCGGGTGGTCGGCGGGCAGCGGTTCCGGTTCGGTGACGTCGAGGACGGCGCTGATCCGCCCGCTGCGCAGTTCCTCCAGCAGGGCGTCCTGGTCGACGACGGCGCCCCGGGCCGTGTTGATCAGGGTGGCTCCTGTGCGCAGGGCGGCCAGGCAGTGCCGGTCGATCATGCCGATGGTCTCGCCGGTGACCGGCACGTGCAGGGACACGACGTCGCTGTGGCGCATCAGCTCGAGCAGCCCGCACGAACGCATCCCGAGGGCGGCGGCTTCCTCGGCGCTCAGGTAGGGGTCGTGCACGAGCACCCTCAGTTCGGTGCCGCGCAGCAGTTCGGCGACCCGCCGGCCGGTGCGCGAGGCACCGATTAGGCCGACGGTGCGCCGGTAGTTGCCGGTGTCGAGCAGGTCCACCTCGCGGTCGATGAGGTCGCGCCGGGTGCGATAGATCCGCTCGGCGGCCCGCACCCGCTTGTTCGCCAGGATGATCTCGGCGAACGCGTACTCGGCGACGGGAACGGCGTTGGCCTCGGCCGCGCTGGTGACCAGAAGCCCGTTGCTCAGGGCGGACTCGTGGCTGATGATGCCCTCGGTTGCCCCACCGGTGTGCAGTACGGCCCGCAGGCGGGGCGTTCTGTCCAGCACGTCCTGGCTCAGTGGGGGGCAACCCCAGCCGGTGATCAGCACCTCCACCTCAGCCAGGCCGGCGGACGCCTCGGGTGTGTCGAAGTCCTCCAGCACGGGCAGTTTCAGCTCGGCCAGGTCGGTCAGGTCGTCCCAGACGCCGTCGAAGAGGTTGCCGGCCAGCCGGGCCGGTCGCATGGCCAGCGCGGCCACGGGGCGCCGGTGCGACGGGAGATGGTTCATTTGAGGGCTCCAAGGGTTACGCCGGTGCGCCAGAACCGCTGCAGGGAAATCATCACGGCCGCCAGCGGAATCACCGACAGCAGCGAACCGGTGATGACGATGCTGGTGAAGTCGACCGTGCCGGCGTTGCTGACCTGGCTCTGGCGCAGCCAGTTGTACAGGCCCAGTGAGAGGGTCCAGGTGTCGGAGTCCTGGAGCATGGTCACGGGCAGGAAGAAGCCGTTCCAGGAGGCGACGAAGGCCAGCAGGAAGACGGTGGCCCCGGCGGTGGTGAGCATGCGCAGCACGATGCTGAAGAAGATGCGCACTTCGCCGGCGCCGTCGATCCGGGCCGCCTCGATCAGCTCGGTGGGTACGGCGGCCTCGATGTAGACCTTCGACAGGTAGACGCTGAAGGGGTTGATGAAGGTGGGGATCAGGACGGCCCACATCGAGCCGACCAGGCCGATCTTGGAGAACAGGAGGTACAGGGGCAGGGTGAGCATCGAGTAGGGGATGAGGAACGAGCCGACCACCAGGGCCATCGACAGGGAGCGGCCCCGGTAGGAGAACCGGGCCAGGCCGTACCCGGCGGCCAGGGCGAGCAGGGTGCCCACGGCCGAGCCGAGCCCGGCGTACAGCAGCGAGTTCCCGGCCCAGCGCAGGAAGATGCCGCCGTCGTAGTCGAGGATCTGGCGTAGGTTGCCCCACAGTTCGAAGTCCCCGAACCACAGGCCGTTGGTCAGCAGCAGGTCGTTGGAGTTCTTGGTGGCGTTGACCAGCAGCCACCAGACCGGGGCGATCGAGTACAGCAGGTACAGGGTCAGGCCGATGCCGACCAGGCGCCGGGTGGCCGGCGAGACTTCGTTGATCACAGGGACTCCCGGGCCGAGAAGCGGTAGAAGAGCGCGGAGACCGTTCCGACGACCAGGGCCAGCAGCACCGAAAGGGCTGCGGCGTAGTGGTAGTTGCCCTGGGTGAAGGCCAGGTTGTAGATCATCATGATCGGGGTGAAGTCGGCGGTGACGGTCTCGGGCGAGGTGACCCGGAAGACCAGGGGCTCGGCGAAGATCTGCAGCATGTGGATGATCGCCAGCATCCCGGTCAGGACCAGGGCGCTGCGTACGTAGGGGATCTTGATGGACCAGGCGATGCGCAGCTCGCCGGCGCCGTCCAGGCGGGCGGCCTCGAACAGTTCCCGCGGCACCGAGCGCAGCGAGCCGTAGATGATCAGCATGTTGTAGCCGATCCCGACCCAGGTGAGCAGGTTGCCGATGCTGATCCACAACAGGCTGCCGGAGAACATGTTCACGTCGGCGCCGAACCACTCACCGGCCTGCGTGATCGGCCCCAGGCGGGGTGAGTACAGGTAGAGCCAGACCAGCGTGGCCACGATCGCGGGGATCATGTAGGGGATGAGCAGGCCCAGCCGGAAGAGCCGGGCGCTGCGGGCGCCGGCCAGGTCCAGGAGCAGGGCGGCCAGGAGGCTGAGCCCGAGCATGAGCGGGATCTGCACCAGGGCGAAGACGAACACGCGCAGGATGCTGAACCAGTAGTCGCCGTCCGACAGGGCCCGGGTGAAGTTGTCCAGACCGACGAAAACCGTTCGGGAGCCGCCGAGACCGTCGGTGGCCAGCTGCTCGGCGAACAGGCTCTGGTACAGGGCGTAGACGAACGGGGCGAGGAAGACGAGGGTGAACCCGGCGAAGAACGGCGCGGTGAAGGCCATTCCCTTGAGCCCGGTGATGCGGTTGCCGCCCGGGCGGGAGCGGGTGGGCCGTCGGGCCGGGGGAGGCGGCGGTACCGCATCCCCCGGCCGCGATCCGGCCGGCGCCCGGGTCGACTGGGTGCCGAAAGTCATGCGCTCAGCCCTCCGCCACCGAGACGCCCTGCTGCTTCAGGTCTTCCACGATCCAGGCCTGCAGGGACGGGGCGATCTCGGTGGCCTTGATCTGCCCGGCCACCGCCTTGCCCCACAGGTCCTGCAGCTGGGAGAAGGCGCCGGCCCAGTTCGGCCCGTAGGTCCAGTCGCCCAGCTGCTGTTCGGCGGCGGTGTCGACCACTGTGCTCCACCGGCCGGCGTGCTCGCCCAGCAGCTTGGTCGGCTCGGTGAGTGAGGTGTAGGCGGTGCCGTCCTTCACTGCGGGGTAATAGGCCAGGCCGGTGTCCGGGTCGGCCAGGGCCTTGAGCGACTCCGGGCCGGTGGACAGCCAGTGGGCGGCGAAGACGGCCGCGTCGGTGTTCTTGGTCTTGGCGTTGACGGCCAGGGCGCGGGTGAAGGAGGCGTTGCTGTCGGGGCCGCCCTGCCACTTCAGGTTGGGGGCCGGTTCCCAGGCGCCCAGGGACTGTTTGAGGTTGCTCTGCATGCCCTTGACCTGCCAGGTCGACAGCTGCCGGGAGGCGATGTCGCCCTTGTCGTAGCTCTGCATCATGGCGGCGTACTCGGCGTAGGAGATCTTGCTGAAAATGCCCTCTTCGAGGCCGCTCTGGAGGATCTCGGCGGCTTTGCGGGTCTGTGGGCCGTCCACGTTCACGTGCCAGGTGCCGTCCTTGAGGCTGTACCACTGGGCCCCGGCCTGCCAGGCCATGTAGATCAGGGTGGTGGGGTCCTCGCCGGCCAGGTTGTAGATGGAGACGCCCTGCTTCTTGAGTTTCGTTCCGGCGTCGAGGAATTCCTCGAAGGTGGTGGGGTAGTCCAGGCCGTTGCGCTCGAAGACCTCGGAGTTGTAGAGCATAAAGGTGGGGATGCTGGACAGCGGCACCGCCCACTGCCGGTCGCCGGTGGTCACGGCCGCGTTGGCGGTGTCGCTGTAGTCGCCCGCGATGCTGTCGTAGTAGCCGCTCAGGTCCGCGGCGATGCCCTCGGAGACGAACGAGGCCAGGTCGGCGGTCTGGGTGACGAACAGGTCGGGCCCGGATCCGGCCTGGAAAGCGTTGCGGATGTTGGTGTTCAGGTCCGTCTTCTCGACGAACTCGATCTGGATTCCCTGGTCGGCGAACTTCTGGTTGAACTGGTTCACCGCGGGTTCGACGGCGGCGTTGTCGTGCCACAACTGCACGGTCGTGGTGCCCCCGGACCAGGACTGCGGCACGTCCTTGGCCGTCGAGGGGGATCCGGACCCGGGCGACTCGCCGCCGCAACCGGTCAGCAGGAGCAGGGCTGTGGCGGTGGCTGCGGCCCACCGCGCTGTGGATGTCTGCACCGTTGATCTCCTCATCGAGACAGTAAGCGTTTACTGCCCCGTACAGTAAGGCTTTACCATGGGAGTGGTCCAGAGGGCTGGAGAGCCCGGACGGACAGGACGGCGAACGGGCCGTCGGCCCGGACCGGCGACCAGGACGACCGAGGCGACACAGCAGGCAGAGCGGACGGCCCAGGCAGCCCAGGCCGCGCAGACAGGCACAGCGACAGAGCAGGAGATCGGGCGTGGAGGGCACCACCAGGCGACGACGCCGGGCCACCGAGAGCGTGACCATCCGCGACGTGGCCCGGGAGGCGGGCGTCTCGACCGCGACCGTGTCCCGGGTGCTGGCCGAGAACTACCCGGTCGCCGCCGCCACCCGGACCCGGGTGCTGGAGGCGGTCGAGCGGCTCGACTACACCGCCAACCCCCACGCGCGAGCCCTGTCCGGCGCCGCCCCCGGCCCGATCGCCGTGCTGCTGGGCGACATCACCGGCCCGTCGTTCGCGGCGATCGCCCAGGGCGCCGAGCGGGAGGGCCGCGACGCCGGGCGGTTGTGCCTGGTGGGCACCACCGACGGTGACCCGGAACGGGAACTGGCCCTGGTCGAGATGATGCGCGAGCAGAAGGCCGCCGCCGTGATCCTGCCCGGCGGGGTGTGGGGCACCGAGGAGTTCCACCAGCAGATGGCCCGCTACTCCAGTTCTCTGCGGGCCTCGGGCGGGCGGCTGGTGCTGTGCGGGCGCCCGGCCCTGGCCGACGACACCGACGCGATCAGCATCCAGTACGACAACGAGGCCGGGGCTGCGGCCGTGGCCCGCTACACCGCCCAGGCCGGGCACCGGCGCTTCCTGCTGCTGCCCGGCGCCGAGGGCTTCTCCACGGCCGAGGAACGGCTGATCGGCTACCGGTCGGCCCTGGCCAAGGCGGGGGTCGGGCCGGACGGGATCGTGGTCAGGCACGTCCCGTACAACCGTGACCAGGCCCGTCGCGCCGTCCTGGACGTGCTCGACGCCACGCCCGCGTCCGATCGCCCCACGGCGGTGCTGTGCGGGGCCGACGTGATGGCCGCCGGTGTCCTGGAGGGGCTGCGCAGCCGTGGCCTGCGCTGCCCGCAGGACGTGTCGGTGACCGGGTTCGACGACGTGCCCGGGGCGCGGGACATGAACCCGGCGCTGACCACGGTCCGGGTGCCGTACGAGGAGATGGGGGCCCGGGCGGTGCGGATGGCCCTGTACGAGGAGTCGCCGGCCCGGCCGGTGCACCTGAAGACCGAACTGATCGTGCGCGACTCGGTCGGCCCGGTGCCCGGCCGGGCCTGAGGGTCAGCCGGGCACCGGGTAACTCACGTCCACCCGGTCGAAGGCGGCGCTGAAGGTGGTGCCGTTGTGGTCGTCCGCGCGCAGCGCGGCCATCGCCCCGGTGAAGCGCAGCAGCCCGGCGCAGTCGTCGGAGACCGGGCGCGAGGGCAGCCGGGCCACCTCGGCCCAGGTCAGTGCGTCGTCACTGAACTGCAGGCTCACCCACCGCCGGTTCAGCTCGGAGCGCAGATGCACCGGGCCGGAGGGCGCGGGGTGCTGGATCCCGGCTGTCACCAGCCCGCTGGGCGAGCTGCTCTCGGCCGTCACCACGCGCCGTCCCTCGTCGTCCAGGCTCAGATGGATGTAGTGGTAGCCCAGCGCGTCGTACCAGATCGCCAGCCCGGCCCGCTGGCCGACGTCCGTGGGCTCGGCCTCGACGACCGTGGTGACCACGGCCCGGGACTCCTGCAGGCGGGTGGCCACCACCGACTGGTCGAACCGGGAGGCGGGGAACTGCCCGCCCACCAGGTGCAGCCGGCTCGAGCGCAGGTCGAGCCAGTCCGCACCGGCCGGCCGGCGCAGCGTGGACCACACGGTGGTGTCGAGCTCCGGCTGGTCGAACTCCTCCACCAGCCCGGCCGCGACCGACGGACCCGAGGGCTGGGATGGCTGGGAGGGCTGGGCCAGCGTCGAGGTCACGTACTCGCGGGGCAGGACCGAGCCGGTCGGCTCGCCCCGGTCATCGGCCAGGCGCAGCCACCCGTCCTCGGTCCAGGTGACACGCTGCAGGCAGGTCTCACGGCCGGTGACGCACAGCCGTCCCTGCTCGTCGGTCACCGGACGGGAGGCGAGATGCACGAGGTACCAGGCGCCGTCGTCCGTGCCGATCAGTTCGCCGTGCCCGGCCTTCTGCAGGCTCGCCCCCGGATCGTCGCGGCTGGTCAGCAGGCTCGGCCACGGGTCCCACTCGTAGGGGCCCAGGACGTGACGGGACCGGGCCATCGTGATGCCGTGGTTCCAGCCGGTACCGCCCTGGGCCAGCATCAGGTAGACCCATCCGCCGCGCCGGTAGAGGTTCGGGCCCTCGATCAACTCCGACGAACGCAGCACCACCCGCGCCGGACCGATCAGCTGCTGCTGCTCACAGTCGTACTCCTGCACGCTGATCCCGCCGAAGCGGGCCCGCCCGGGCCGGGGATCCCACTGCACGCAGGCCAGCCAGTGCCGTCCGTCCTCGTCGTGGAAGATCGAGGCGTCGAAACCGCGCGAGCCCAGGGAAATCGGCTCCGACCACGGACCTTCCGGTGACTCGGCGGTGACCAGGTAGTTGTCGAGGTCCTTGGCGGCTGCGCCGCTGGTGCGCACCACCGTGTACACCACCCACAGACGGCCGTGGGCGACGCTGATCGACGGAGCCCAGATGCCGCCGGAGTCCGGCACACCCCGCAGGTCGAGCTGCTCGGGCCGGGTCAGGACGTGCCCGGCCACCTGCCAGTGCACCAGGTCGGGGCTGGAGTGCAGACGCACGCCCGGGAACCATTCGAAGGTACTGGTGGCCAGCAGGAACTGGTTGTCCCAGCGGACGATGCTGGGGTCGGGCTCGAAACCCCTGAGGACGGGGTTGTGGACGTTGTGGTTCATCGCACCTCTTCGGGGAAGGGGAGTTCGCGGACAGCAGCAACGGCAGCGGCCAGGGCCTGCGACAGCGGCGCGACGTGCGGGTACCAGGTGCGTTCCCACTCCAGGGACAGCGGGCCGCGGTAGCCGCCGGCGCCCAGCAGGTGGGCGGCCTCGGTGAGCGGCACGGCGCCGGTGCCCTGGAGGACGGGTGTCAGGTCACGCGGCGAGGCCACGTCCTTGATCTGCACGTATCCGTGCCCCGCGCGCAGCACGGGCCCCAGAGCCTGCCAGGTCTCGGGCGGGGTCTCGCCGACGCGCCATGGGTGCAGCAGGTCCCAGATCACCCCGCCGCCCTGGGCGAACAGGGCCGGATCGACCAGGTCGATGATGCGGCGCAGGTCAGTGCCGCGGGGATGGGAGTCGTGGGTCTCCAGGACGACCCGCACACCGAGGTCGCCGGCCACGCGGGCGGCCCGGGCCAGGCACTCGGCCGCCGTCGCCTCGTCGCGACGGCGATCGCCCGCCGGCGCCGGCACGCGGTCGAAGGGGGCCGGGGCCGCGGGCAGGCCGGGAAAGATCCGCACGTGGTGCGCGCCCAGGTCGCCGGCCAGTTCCAGATGGCCGATCAGTTCGTCCATCACCGGCCCGGTGCTGTGTGCCTCGCCCAGGCGCACCCCGGTCGCCAGGGACAGCAGGCTGATGCCCCGATCGCGCAGGTCCTGACGCAGTCGGTCGCGATCGGTACGGGGCATCGCCGGCGTGTAGGGGCCCTCGGGCGGGCACCGCAGTTCCAGCCAGGACACCTTCAGCCCGGCCAGCAGGCCGAGCACGTCGTCCAGGGGTTCCTGCGGTGCCCCGAGGGTCGATGCACCTATGGCCCAACGGGTTTCAGTAGCACTCGTCACTGACTGCTCCTCGTTCTGTCCGGCGGGCCGACCGCTCGGCTCGCAGCCCGGCCGCCCGATCCGAATAGTAAACGATTACTGCTACGGTGACCGCGTCGGATCACGTTCCCCGCAAATCACGGACGAAGAGGTTCTTGATGCCACGACGTCACTCCACATTCCCCACGCTCCCGCGCCCCGCACGCCGGCTGCTCCTGTCCGCGTTCGTCGCCCTGGGCCTGCTCGCCGGCCTGGTCACGCCCGCGCTTCCCGCATCCGCCGCCGAGCCGACGCTGCCGGCCATCCGGAGCACCACCAGCCAGGCCGGTTTCCTGCACCCGGGCATCGGCCTGAGCGCCGCCGACGTGAACAACGCCCGCACCCAGGCAGCAGCCGGGGTCGAGCCGTGGGCCGGCTACTACCGGGCCATGTCCCAGTCTCGCTACGCAGCAACGAACTACGTCGCCGACAACGCCGGGCCCACCGATCGTCAGCCCAAGTCGGACGCCTACAACGCGGTGTCCATGCGACAGCGTTCCAACCGCGACTCCATCGGCGCCATGACCCAGACCTTCATGTACCTCTTCACCGGGCATGAGGTGTACCGCCGGAACGCCCTGTACACCCTGCGCACCTGGAGCAGCCTGGACCCGGCGAAGTACGCGAAGTTCCCCGACTCGCACATTCACACCCCGGTTCCCATGTACCAGTTCGCGGTCGCGGCCGAGTTCCTGCGGGCCACCGACCCGGAAAACGCTGACTACGAGGGCTATCCCCTGGCCTGGACGGCCGAGGACAACCAGCGCTTCACCGGCAACTTCCTCACGCCGAACCTGAACACCTTCCTGACCTCACCCGACCACTACCTCAACCAGCACAACTACGGGGTGATCGGGGCCCTGGCGGCCGCCCTGTTCATGGACGACGCCGACCTGTACCAGCAGCGCGTGGAGTGGTTCACGGTCAACTCCGGCTTCGACGGCGTGGGTGACTCCAACGGGTCACTGAAGGCGCTCTTCCGCAAGATCCCGGCCAAGGATCCGCTCAACCCCTACGGCAAGGCGTTCGTCCAGCACCAAGAGATGGGCCGCGACCAGGCCCACGCCTGGGGTGACGTGATCAACTTCGCCCAGCTGGCGCGGATCCTGCACACCCAGGGCACCCGGGTCGACCCCCAGCGCGGAACGGTCAGCCGGGCCAAGAACGCGGTCACCCCCTACGCCTTCATCGACCGGCGCATCCTCGAAGGCAGCGAAGTCTTCTACCGTTTCATGAGCGGCCAGGACGTGCCCTGGATCGACACCACCGGTGGGGCAGGCTCCCTCTCGCCCGCCTACCGGGGCCGGCTCTTCGACGCCATGCAGGAGATCTATCTGCAGTACCGCTACGTGGCCAAGGTCGACGTGGCAGCCCAGGCCCCTGCTGTGGCCCAGGCCTGGGAGCAGCGCGACGGACCACTGCACTGGCGCGGAACCGTGCAGGAGAACTTCAACAACGGCAGCTACTACCAGGGACAGGAGTACTGGCTGGCCTTCCCGCCCCAGCTGGCCAAGCAGGACCTCACCGTGCCCGGGCCGGGGGAGTCCAACCGGGTGACCGCGGCCGACCGGGCCCACCTCCTGGGCAAGGGGGCCAGAACCCGAAAGGACTCCGGTGGCAGCTACCTTGAGCTGAACGCCCGATCCGGACGGGCAGGGGCGGCCATCCGTAACATCTTCTGGTACAACACCAAAGCCTCCTCTCTCGTCGGCCTGCTCGTACGTTCGGACGGGCCGGTGAACCTTCGGGCTGCGGCCACCATGGACGGGAAACCCTATGCCAGCGTGCCGGTTCCCGACACCAAGGGAGCGTGGCGGTACGTGTGGTGGGACATCGGGACCAACGAACTGGCGCAGTCCGCAGTAGGAGAGAACATCCTCTTCCTCGACGCGACCGGCACCGGCACGCTCGACGTGCGCACCCTCGTCCCCTCCGCCAACGGCGTCATCACGCCGCCCACCTTCCAGACGGGGCGTTCGCTGTCTCTGACCTACGTCGCCGGTGAACAGCTGACATTCGAAACCGGTTTGGAGGACGACGGTTCCGTCAGCGCCACGCTCGAAGGCTCCCCGGCCGGGGTCGAGGTCTCCGCCGACGGCAAGCTCACCTGGACGCCCCCGGTCAAGGCCGCGGGCAAACACACCTTCCGGGTGGTCGCCGACGACGGCACCACGGTCACCGCCCTTCCGGTCACCGTGACCGTGGCCAAGGACCGGGCCGCCGCCGTGACCCAGATCGCCGCCGGTGCTGACTCGGACACCGTGTGGACCGCCGGATCACAGCAGGCCTTCGATGCAGCCCTGGCCGGCGCCCAGGGAGCCGTCAACGGTAGTGCCGGCGAATTCTCGGTCGCCTTGGAAGCGCTACGCCGGTCGGTGCTGGCTCTCGAACCGCTGAACCCCCGCCTGAGTGACGGAACTGTCGACTTCACCAAGGTGACCACCTCTGCGCAACTGGCCCCGCACGTCCTCAAATCACTGGTGGACGGCAGCAACCATTCCCACTGGGGCGACCTGCGCATCCCCGCCGTGACGTTCGACGCCGGAGCCGGGTACCGCCTGCGCCTGGACCGGGTCGGCCTGCAGGCCCGCAACACGTTCCCCAACCGCAGTCAGGGGACGAACGCCTACGGATCCGACGACGGGCTCACCTGGACCCGGCTCACCACGTCGGAGAACACCGGGAACGACGCATCGGTCGAGTATCTGGACGTGGATCCGCAGTTGCGTCAGAAAGGTTTCCGGTACGTGCGACTGCAGGTGGACCACCCCGGAGTGCCCACCGACCCGGCCTATCCGGGCATCTGGTCGATGGCCGAGGTCCGGTTCGACGGCGAACGTCTCCAGACGCGATGAGATGAAAGACGTCCTGACTCGGAACCTTGCCGCTTCGAGTCAGGACGGCCGCGCCCAGGCATCACGGCGCACGTCAGCGGCTGGGGCGGTGCAGGTGGTCCACCGTGATGGTCAGGACGACACGCTGCTGGGCCCCGCCCCCGAATCCCGGATAGTCGCGGCCCAGGTACTTGTTCGACAGGGCGTTGATGTGTTCGCCCGTGGCGTCGGGCTCGACCGAGATCACCTGGCCCCGCACCGCCCAGGAACGCAGCGGCTGGTCCGGGTGGGCGAGCCCGACGGCCACCCGGGCATCGGCCTGGATGTTACGAGTCTTCTGGTGTGTGGCAACAGTGTTGATGACGATGTGCTCGCCGTCGGTGCCGACCCAGGTCTGGGTGACCTGGGGAGAACCGTCAGGCATCAGGGTGGTCAGGAAGCAGATCGCTCGGGAGTCGAGAACGGTGCGCAGGTCGTCGGGCAGCATCAGGGTGTCCTGTCAGGCTTGTCAGTCTTGTAGAGCAGGTCGATGATGTCCTCTTCCGGGCCGGGAGAGGACAGGTCGGCGTGGCGCAGGCCGGCCAGGGCGATGGTCAGGGCCCGGCGCCACAGGTCCGGCGCCGTGTCGTGCGTGGTGTCCAGGAGGCTGCCGACCATCAGGTAGACGGCGGCGAAGTCGGCGGCCGTCACCTCGGGGCGAAGCTGCCCGGCGGCGACGGCCCGGGCGATCATCCCGGACACCAGGTGGGTCATCTGCTCGCGGCCGCGGCGCACCAGGTCGTACGGCTGCCGGCGTCCGCGCAGCAGTTCGGCCAGGCCGCGATGCCCGGCCTCCATCTGCAGTTGCCGCTCCAGGAAGTCGCTGAGCCCCTTCCAGGCGTCGGGGTCGGCCGCACATTCCTGCGCCAGAGCCGTCACCGCGTCGATGTGCTCGGCGAACAGGGCATCGATGAGGTCGTCCCGCTCGGGAAAACGGCGGTAGATCGTGCCCATGCCCATCCCGGCGGCCCGGGAGATCTCCTTGTACGAGACGTCCAGCCCGCCGGTGGCCATCAGGTCGTAGGCGGTGTGGAGCAGATGACGCCGGTTGCGTTCAGCGTCTCCGCGCAGAGGCGGCGCATCGGTCATGGGGTTCAGGGTAGGGATGCCGCCACCTGGGTCTGCGCTCGCAGCGGGGCGAACGTGGCACGGATCTCCTGGATCAGGTCGTGCGGCCTCTCCAAGGCTGCGAAGTGCCCGCCGTGCGGCAACTGGGCGTAGTGCACGACATTCTCGTAGCGCCGTTCGATCCAGCGCCGCGAAGCCTGAACCGCCTCCCCGGGAAAGATACTGAAGCCGGCCGGTACCGGGTTGGGCTCGGGGGCAGCGAAACTCGCCGTGGCACCGCGCTGGGCCTCCCAGTACAGGCGCGCCGAGGACGGGCCGGTGTTGGTCAGCCAGTACATCATCACGTCGTCGAGGATCTCGTCGCGGGAGATGACGTCCTCCGGGTTGCCCCGGCTGTCGGACACGTCCTGGAACAGTGTGTAGATCCAGGCGGCCAGCCCCACCGGGGAGTCGGCCAGCGAGTAGCCGATGGTCTGCGGCCGGGTGGCCTGTTCCTTGCTGTAGCCGTCCAGTTCGCTGCGGTACCGCTCGCCCATGGCCACCATGCGCTGCTCCTCGGCCGTGGCCTCGGCGATCTCCTCGGGGGTGGGAAACACCATGGGCAGGTTGAAGTGCAGCCCTCGCACGCGTTCGGGGGCCTGACGGCTGATCTGCTCGATCACCGCGGCGCCCCAGTCGCCGCCCTGGGCGAACCAGGACGGGTACCCCAGGCGCAGCATCAGGGTGATCCAGGCGTCGGCGATGCGGGCCACGTCCCATCCGGTGGTGCGGGGCCGTTCGGAGAAGCCGAAGCCGGGCATGGAGGGGATGACCAGGTGGAAGGCCTGGCGGGAGTCGCCGCCGTGCGCGGCCGGATCGCTGAGAGGGCCCAGGAGGTGCCGGAACTCGAGGATCGAGCCGGGCCAGCCGTGGCACAGCAGCAGCGGCACGGCATCGGGTTCGGGGGACAGGACGTGCAGGAAGTGCACGTCCAGGCCGTCGATCTGGGTCTTGAACGAGCCTGCCGCATTGATGTCCTGCTCGGCGCGCCGCCAGTCGTAGCCGGTGGCCCAGTGCTGGCAGAGGTCACGGATGCGGCTCAGCTGGGGACCCTGGCTGCCGTCGGGCACGGTCTCCTGGTCCGGCCAGCGGGTGGTCAGCAGCCGCTGGTGCAGCGCCTGCAGGTCTGCCTCGGCAACGCTGATGGGGAACGGCTCGACGAGCGGATCCATGGGTTTCTCCAAGGGCGGGGCGGGTGGTGGACCCATCATGACATGAAGTTGAACCACCGTTCCAGTTGGAATAATGGTTCAACTTCACTGCCGGGTTCGCAGCTTCCTAACGGGAGAAGGAGCCGGCGCTCATCTGGGCCATCGATGTGCCCTCTCAGTTGGTGACGGCGAAAGTGCTGCGCAGCCGAGGAATCCGCCGCAGCAGAAGCTGATCCACCAGTAGCACCAGGACCAGCGAGGCGCCGAACACGGGCAGGAAGACACCCAGAGCAGCCAGCAGCAGCGCCACCCACCAGGTGCTGCGGATGGGCAGCTTGCCGCGCGGTGCGCCCAGGCCGGAACCTGCAGGGCGGCGGCGCCACCACATGGTCGGGCCGGTGACGCACAGAACCAGCACGCCCACGCAGAAGGCGAAGCTGACCCAGAAGTTCAGCAGGCCGAAGCGGCGTCCCTCGTGCAGGGCGATTCCCTGGGAGACGGCCTGGGCCAGCTTCGGGTAGTCCTGGTACCCGTACGTGGACACTACCTGTCCGCCGAACTGGTCGACGTGCACGGTTTTTTCGTGACCCGGGTCGTGAAAGGCGTAACCGATGACCGAGAAGACGTCACCATCGTCCTCTGGTATTGCCACTGTCATCGGATGCCGGAGCCCCTCGCGGGCTCCCACCAGCAGAGCGGTGTCGATGTTGGCGACGCTCTGACCGTCGGCCACGCTCGTCGGATCCGAGGTAGGAACCTCGTCCTTGCCCAGACCCCAGGGCACGTCGACTTTGTGGCTGTGCGGCAGGGATTCGTCCAGGGTGGACGTCGGGCTGGACTGTGCTCCCGGGTCGTTGCTCCACAAGCCGCTGCCGTGCTCAGCCGTCCAGTTCTGCACCTGGGTTCCCCAGATGCCGGTCCAGGGAAGGCCGGTCACGACCAGCAGGAGCAGGCCCACACCGGTAACAGCGCCGATCCAGCCGTGCCGGTTGCGCAAGGCCGATCCCTTGGCGCGGGCTGCGAGCCGCCGGAGCCGGGCCTTGCGGCCCTTGAGGAAGATCAGGTAGCCGGTGACGGCCATGACGATGGCCCAGCAGGAACCCAGCTCCATCACGAATTCGCCCACTGAGCCGGCCATCAGGTCGCCGTGCAGGCGGATTGCACCGCCGCTGAGGGTGGTGTCGGGGTTCAGGTCGCCGAGTACCTGCCCGGTCCAGGGGTTGACGAACACGTCGCGGCTGGAGCCGTCGGGCATGACCCCGGAGAAACGGGACGCCAGATCCGGGGACGTGGGTTCGGTCGCCGAGGCGATGCTCAGGTCGGGGTAGGCCTTCTGCACCGCGGTGAGCTGGGCGGCGTAGGGGGTCTGTTCCTGGCCCGCCTGTGGTTGCACAGTCATGACGTCGGCGTGCAGGGCCGGCTCGATCTGGAAGCGCAGCAGGTAGATGAGACCGGTGACGGCCAGGACGGCCAGCACGGGGATGACCAGAAAGCTGGCGTAGAAGTGCCAGCGCCAGAACGCCCGGAACCAGCCCTGCTGGCCCTTCGCGCGGGTGCGCGCCGGATCGGATGGACGGGGCTGGTGTGGGTTGTGTTGTGCGGTTGCGGAAGACACGGGTGGCTCCAAAGAGCATGCGTAAGGACGCGACCGGTCGGGTCGCGAAGGCAAGGAGACGCGGCGTCGGGGCGGGCTGGGCGAGAAAAGAACAGAGGACGGCCCGGGGCGGCGCGCGAGGGAAGCCGCTGGGGGATCCAGCGGTACAGGAAAGGGTTAGACGGTGCAGGCGGGCGGGCCGCGGCGGCCGAGCGTCGCGACGAGCACGCGCTCACGCAGGCGTTGCTGGGGGAGCTCCACCCAGGACCGGGGGACCTCGTCCGCCTCAGGGCGTACGCCGGTGGCCAGCAGGGCCAGAAGCCGGTGGATGCGCCGTCCCAGGTGCAGCGCGGGCGGGCACACGTGGGCCAGCAGGCCCAGCAGGACGAACAGCGCCCGTTCGCCGTCGGACAGGATCGCGCCGACAACCAGGGCGGCCGCGATGTGGGCCAGCAGCATCAGGGGGCTGGGCAGCAGCGGCATGACGTGGCCGGTGCCGGCCTCCGCCATGTCGGCCATATTGGCCATGCCTGGCGCGGATGTGTGCTGGTGGCCTTGGGGCGAGGGGACGCCAGCCGGGCCGGATGTGTACCAGGAGGTCATGACCAGCGCTGTGTGCATCATGGCTTGGCCCGCAGTCATCAAGGTGACCAACTGCAGTCCACCGGCACGACGGCCCAGGGTCAGCGACAGCGGCCACGCCGTGACCGCGATCAGCGCGGCGACCAGCGGCCAGGAGGGCAGGTCGCCGCCGGCCAGAACGTGACCGGCGCTGGCTGCGCCCCAGGCCAGCGATGCCACCAGCACGCCACGCCCCCAGCGAAGACCAGCCGTCATCGGCGGTCGCGGGGGTGCGGGCATGCGCTGATCGTAGCGAGATCAGTGCCCGTCCCGGTGCCGGCCGGCTTCAGTTGGTGAAGAACGTTCTGAGAACCGGGCCGAGCACGCCCGGATCGGCCACGTGGCCCTCGACCGGAAGAGTCAGCCGCCGGGCGTCAGGCAGAGCGCCCGCAGCGGCGTCCGCTGCCGCACCGAAGAAGTCGACCGGCAGCCCGGCCATCTGCGGGTCGACCGTGACACCGGTGGTCAGGAGCACGGGCTGCCGCACCAGGGCAAGGCGCTTCGCCGGGAGCCGGCCATCGCCCAGGCAGGCCGCGTCGTGGCGGAGCGTCGGTGCCAGCGCACGTAGCGCGGCCCACACCGGGGCGGACTGGGCGCCGGCGATGTCCTGCTCGGAGGAACCGGCCAGCCGCATGAACAGCCTGAGCGCCTGATCGAGGTCACCGGCCTCGAGCGCGGCGTCGAGGTCGAGCCGGTACGCCTGCCAGGCCGAGACCATCGCCTCGTCCACCTGGTACGGCACGTCGTGGACGGCGATCCGCTCGACCGGAAGCCCGGCCGCGGCCGCCTCTAGCGCGAGGGCCCCTCCGCTCGAGGCCCCGAACAGGTGCGCTCGCTCTCCGGTGGCGTCGATCACCGCAGCCAGGTCGTCGATTTCGCGCTCGAGGGCGTAGGGCCGGCGGTCGTCGCTGTCACCGCGACCGCGACGCCGGTAGTTCACCACGGCGAAGCTGTCGGCCAGGTGTTCGCCCAGCGGCTGGTTCTCTGAGCTGTCGTCCAGGCCGCCCCCGACGAGCACCAGGGCAGGTCCCTCGTCGCTGAGCCGGTCGTAGCCGATCGACGTGCCGTCGGCCGAGTGGACGTGCGGCATATGAACTCCCTGGGGGTCGGGACTCCCAAGCTAGACGAAACCGGCGCTCGGCAGGGCCTGCTGTCCGGCCGGGAGTCGGGCATGCGTTCTGTCCGGTAACGTCGGCCGGAAGGACTTTGCGGATTGACCAGATGCCACGCCTTCGTACCAAGGAGCCCCCTTGTGGACGCACACTCCGGACACGGAACGGACGTCGAGGCCCCGCGCGAGCATCACGGTGAACAGGCCGGGGGATTCCTGCGGGAGCTGTCCACCCTGGTCCTCGGCAGTCAGCCACTGAACCTGATCCTGACCCGGATCGCGGTCCTGGCCGCCGAGCACGTGCCCGGCACGCGGGAGGTGTCGGTGACCTTGATCGAAGGCGAGAAGCCGCGCACCATGGCCTTTTCCGGCCAGCTCGCGGCCGGGCTCGATGAGCGGCAGTACCAGGACTTCCGGGGCCCGTGCCTGCATGCTGCTGCCAGTGGGACGGTTGTGGCGATCGAGGACACCGGCACTGACACGACCTATCCGGAGTTCTGCCGGCAGGCGGTCCGGGCGGGGGTCGGGCACGTGTACTGCGTGCCCCTGTGGTCCGCGGTGGCCGGCCACCTGGGGGCCCTGAACTTCTACGGCAGCGGTGAGCCGATGGATGCCCCGGCCCGGGTGCTGGCCGACCAGGTCGGGGCCTACGCAGCGGTGGCGCTGACCAACGCCAGCCTCTACACCGGAGCCGTCGCCGAGGCCGAGCACCTGCGCGCGGCCATGGCTGCCCGGGCAGTGATCGAGCAGGCCAAGGGCATCATCATGGCCGGGCGCGGCTGCACCGCGGAGGAGGCGTTCGAGGTGCTGCGCACCGAGTCCACCCACACCAACCGCAAGCTGCGCGACATCGCCCAGGACCTGGTCACCTCGGTGCTCAGACCGCGCTGACCTTTCGACCGCGGGTGCCGGCCATGCCGGGGATCACATCCTGGGCCGGTTGGCCGCCCCCGGTGATCATTGACTAATATTGTTCGGCACCTCATGCAGCGGGGCGTATCAACGCTGAATGGGAGGTTTCGTGCAGGAGCAGTCGGTACCGGAAGCGGCCCGGCATGAGACGCCACCGGGTCCACGTCCGGGAGGCCTGGAGGTCAGTTCGGTCGACGGCGCAGCAGGCCCGATCGTCCTGAAAGATTTTTCAGAAGATGGTGTCTCGAGCCCCGAGCACCAGGCTGAGATCGCGATCGCGGAGCTGGATGCGTTCGGGGCCGACGGGCTGCGGCCGGCGCTGACCCGGCTGAGCGAACTGGCGTGCCAGCTTCTTCATCAGGTGGACGCGGTCTCGATCGTCCTGGGTTCTCCCGACGAGCCGTACCTGACGGCCACCTCCTCGCCCCTGGCCCAGAAGGCCGACGGTGCCCAGCTCATGACGGCCTCGGGGCCCAGCCTGGAGGCCATGAAACAGCTGTCGGCCGTCACCGTGGATGATCTGAGCGCCGACCCGCGCTGGCCGCGTCTGCATCATCGGTTCTTCTCCGCCGACATGCCGGTGCGCAGTTGCCTGGCCCTGCCCATCCGGTCCCGAAAAAGCCCTGTGGGCCATGCTTCAGCTGAACCCGCCGGAGTCCTGACTCTGTACGCGTGCTCCGCTGCAGCTTTCAGCTCGAGCGAGGTCGGCCTGCACGCGGAACGGCTGGCTGTGCGTGCTCTCGGCCTGGTCCGGACGCACGAGGAGGTCCACCGGCTGCGGCACGACGCAGAAAAGCTGCGCGAGGCGCTCACCTCGCGATCGGTGATCGATCAGGCCAAGGGCCTGATCATGGGGGAGCGGCGCTGCTCGGCAGAGGGGGCCTTCGCCGAACTGGTCCGCATCAGTAACGACACCAACCAGAAGGTCCGGCACATCGCCCAGGCGATCGTCGACGAGGCGCTCACGCCGCGGCACGAGAAGCCGCAGCTTCTGCATGGATTCGGCATCCTGCCCCGGCCGGAATCGCTCTAACTGGGGCTGGTTCGCGAATCGGGCGCTGTGTGGGCTCGTAGATTGCAGGGCCGAGGGCTGGCCCCGTGGCCCGGCCCTCGCCCCTGCAATCGTCACTGCATACTCTGGCTGCGATCTACGGAACAGGCCTCAGCAGAGGTAGTTCGAGCCCCCGCCCGGTAGCAGGCTGTCGCTCACCCAGCCGTAGGTGCCGTCGGTGCGGTTGTAAAGGTACGTCCAGGTGGAGAAGTCGGCGTTGCGGGTGTAGCAGTAGTAGTCCAGCGTGTCACGGTTGTCGGCCCAGCCCCGCACGCCGCAACCGCTGTTGGAGCCGCTGCGCATGTTCGCGCTGACCCCAGCGGTCTGCCGGTAGACGGTGCTGTCGCGGTTCGGCCCGCTGGAACCACAGGCCGCGGTGGCCGAGGCGGGTGTGGCGGTCAGGACCAGACCCACCGGCACCGCCAGCGAGGCCACGGCCACCGGCACCATGCCCAGCTGCAGCAGCTTGCTCTTGAGCTTCGACATCATTGTCTTTCCCCCTTGCAGACGGTCATCCATGACGAGGGTCGGGGGTGAGCAATACGAACAGCGCGACAGAGCGATCTGCCGTCGTGCCCCCACGAGTCGGACGCCTGACCCCCCAGGCCCGAGAACGTCATTAACGTAACAGAACGGACACGGGTTCGCTATGCCCCCGCCCACCGACCTCACTGCCGATGTCTGCGAACGCTCCCAGTAGCTCCAGCTTCGCCGCATCCGCACTGCGCGGTGCGACGGTGAGCACCACGAGAGTCTGGGACTGGTCCTCGGTGAACAGCGCCTGACAGTCGAAAGTGATGGCGCCCAGTTCCGGGTGGATGAGCGTCTCGTGGTCCTCGAAACGCCGGGCTACCTCCTGCAGGGCCCAGATCCGGGCGAACTCCGGGCTGCTGCGCTGGAGCGAGCGAATCAGCCCAGCGGCTTCCGACCGGGGCCCACGACGTCCCCGGGCGATGCGTAACTGGGCGACCAGGGCGCGACTCTGCCGGGCGCGGTCGCCCTCGGGGTAGACGACCTGTTCGGTCTCGGGGTGGGTGAACCAGCGGTGGGCGGCGTAGCGGTCGCGACCGGTGCGGGTGGTTGGGTCGCCGAAGAGTGACTCGGCGCAGGTGTTCTGCGACAGGGTCTCGCCGAGGTCGGACAGGATGAAAGCGGGGGTGTCGTTGATCCGGTCCAGCACCCGCTGCAGTCCGGGGACCACGTGCGTCGTGCCGCTGAGGCGGTCGGGCGGGGCATGGCCGGCCAGGCGGTAGAGGTGATCGCGCTCATCCAGAGTCAGGCGCAGCACCCGGGCGATGACGGTGAGCATCGAAGGGCTGGGCTGTGGCCCACGCCCCTGCTCCAGACGGGCGTAGTAGTCCACCGACATGGCCGCGAGCTGGGCGACCTCCTCGCGCCGAAGCCCCAGGGCGCGCCGTCGTGGGCCTGGGGTCAGGCCCACGTCCTCGGGGCGCAGCGCCTCCCGGCGCGCGCGAAGGAAACTGCCGAACTCGGTCCTGTCCACCACCGCACCATCCTCACCCCCGGCGGCGCGGCTGAACCAGGACCTGGCAGGTCCTGGTTCAGCCGGTCTCTGGTCGGGCCGGTCGGCCAACCCGAGGGTGATGCCATGAACATCACCGGCAACACCGTCTTCATCCCTGGCGCGACCAGCGGCATCGGCCTGGCCCTGGCGCTGGCTCTGCGGGACCGGGGCAACACCGTCATCGTCGGCGGCCGCCGCAAGCAGCTCCTGGACCAGATCGCGGCCGAGCACCCGGGCATCGGCACCGTGTACATCGACACGGCGGACCCGCAGAGCGTGGTCACCGCAGCGCAGCAGGTCATCAACGCCTACCCGGAGGTCAACGTCCTGGTGACGATGGCCGGGTCCATGCGGGCCGAGGACTGGACCGCGAGCACCCTGCTGGCCGACGCCGAGGCGCTGGTCACGACCAACCTGCTGGGGCCGATCCGCCTCATCGCCGCCTTCGTGGAGCACCTGCAGACCCGCCCCCACGCGACGATCATGACCGTCTCCTCGGGGCTGGCGTTCGCCCCGCTGGCCATGACCCCGACCTACAACGCCACGAAGGCGGGGATCCACCTGCTGTCCGAGTCGATCCGGATGCAGCTGGCCGGGACCAGCGTCGAGGTGCTCGAGCTGGTGCCGCCCGGTGTTCAGACCGAGCTCATGCCCGGCAACTCGCACAACCCGCTGGCCCAGCCGCTGGAGGAATTCATCGCCGAGGTCATGAGCCTGATCGAGGCCCAGCCGGACGCCACCGAGATCCTGGTCGAGCGCGCGAAGTTCCTGCGGTACGGCGAGGCCCGGGGCGACTACGCGCAGGTCGTCGCCGCTCTCAACAGCACCGACTGACCTGCGCCGGTGCCGTTCGGGCGGCCGGCCGCAGTGACGCGCTGAGCGACCCTCCGGTCGCACAGTGCCTGATCTTGCGGCCGGCCGCCGGGCTGCTCTGGAGTCTCGCCAAAGTTCGCCTGTGCGAACGGTTCAGGCCGGTGGTCCCTGATTCTGTCTAACCTTGATGGTCTTCGAAGTATGTGGTCAGGTCGACGCCGCGGTCGCTGCGCACACCGGTCACGAGTGTGCGGCCGTCTGCGTTGCCGGTGTTCACGCTGCCGAAGCGCAGATGCCTGAGGTCGGCGCCGCGCAGATCGGCCCCCCGTAGGTCGCACCCCGAGAAGGCGGTGCCGCGCAAGGACGCACCTCTCAGGTCGGCGTCCCGAAGGTCGCACAGGATGAGCCGGGCGCCCTCCAGGGTGGCGTGGCGCAGGTCGGCGCCCACGAAGGAGCACCGCTTCAGCCAGAGAAGATCGGGCAGTCGTAACGACAGCAACTGCAGGCCGTCGAAGGTGAGCCGCTCCAGGGAATGGCCGTAGGTGGCGCTCGCCAGCATCTCGCGCGTTCCGGCCGATGACGAACGACTCATGCGCGCATTCTCCCTGCCGGACGATCAGGGAACGGCCGGCGGACCCGTCTAATTGCATCCCGTGCAAGTTCTGTTACGTTCGTCGCCGTGACCCAGGAGCGGACCGACGGGCGGAGCGTCCTGCGCGAGCAGCGCCACGTCGCGATCCTGGCCGCAGCCCGACGGCTGGCCGCCGGATCCGGCGCCGAGGGTTTCACCGTCGACCAGGTCGCCGCCGAGGCCGGAGTGTCCCGGCGCACCGTGTTCAACCACTTCGCCACGTTCGAGGCCCTGCTGGTGGCCGTGTGCGAGGAGATCCTCGAGGACGTGGCGGGCCAGGTGGTCGACCATCTCGAGGAGCACCTGCAGAAGCTGCCGCAGGAGGCCGAACCGGCCCGGGTGCTCGACTGCCTGTGCGTCGCGGTCCAGGAGGCCGACCTGCCCCGCGCCATCGCCGAGATCCACGGCAGCCTCGGGGGTGTGGAGGAGGAGAGGCGACGGACTCAGAGCATCTTCCAGGCCGCCCTGGACCGCGTGGGGGAGCGGCTGACCGCGAAGATCGCCGGGCACGCCCCCGAGCTGGACCCGGTCGGGCTGCGCCTGAGCGTCGCATTCCTGATGAACGGCGTCGGCGTCATCGCCGTTCTGTGGCTGAAGGAGAACGCCGTCCCGGTCACCGCCGGGTCCCGGCGCGCGTGGAACACCTACATGACTCGTCTGCTCGACCAGCTCGCCCACGGGTACGGGCATCTCGGTCGGGTCTCGGGGGCAGGTCAGGGCCGACCTGCCCGCTGAACGGGGCACTCGTCCGCTAGGAAGGACTCTGGACTCGCACCATGGCTGAAATTCTTTATCGCGTAGGACGGTTCGCGGCGCACCGGCGCTGGGCCGTCATGGGGGGCTGGCTGGTGGCCCTCGTGATCGGGCTGATCACGTTCGTCCTGTTCTCGGGGGCGATCTCGTCGGCCATCTCGATCCCGGACACGCCCACCAGCAAGGTCACCGATCAGCTGGCCTCCGAGTTCGAGTCCACCAGCGGTGGCTCCGGCAGCGTCGTGTTCGAGACCACCAACGGCTCGGCGTTCACCGACCCGCAGAAGGCCGCTGTCGCCGACCTGCTCAAGAGCATCGGCCAGGTCGAGGGCGTCACCGGCGTCACCGACCCGTTCGCCACGCAGGCCCAGCTGGAGAAGAGCGCCGCCGAGCTGAGCGAGGGCCGCAAGCAGCTCGAGCAGGGCCAGAGCGCCCTGGAGGACGGCGAGAAGCAGCTGGACCAGGCGCAGCAACAGCTGGACCAGCAGCGCGAGCAGGCCGGCGACGCGGGCGCGGAGCAGCTGGAGGCGGCTCAGGAGGAGATCGACCGCGGCCGGGCCGAGCTCCAGGCCCAGCGCACCCAGGTCGAACAGCAGACGGCGGCCCTCGAAGCCGGCACCCAGGTGGGCCAACTGTCATCGGGCTTCCGGTTCGTCTCCGACGACGCCTCCGCGGCCGTCGGCACCGTCTCCTTCAGCCTGCCCAACGCCGAGGTCCCGGACGAGACCAAGACCGAGATCGCCGACGTCATCGACGACAACGCGATCGACGGCGTCAACTCGCTGCTGTCGCAGGAGATCTCGCAGACCGCCCCGTCAATCCTCGGCCCGGGCGAGATCGTCGGTGTCGTGATCGCCGCGATCGTCCTGGTGGTCATGCTCGGCACGCTCGTGGGTGCCGCGCTGCCGCTGGTCAGCGCCCTGCTGGGGGTCGGTGTCGCCACCCTGGCGGCAATGTCGTTCTCGGGTCTGGTGGACTTCCAGTCGGTGACCCCGGTCCTGGGGGTCATGCTCGGCCTGGCGGTCGGCATCGACTACTCCCTGTTCATCCTCAACCGCCACCGCAACCAGCTCAAGCAGGGCATGGACCTGCACGAGTCGATCGGCCTGGCCAACGGGACCTCGGGCAACGCGGTCGTGTTCGCGGGGGCGACGGTCATCGTGGCGCTGCTGGCCCTGAACGTCACCGGCATCCCGTTCCTGGGGCTGATGGGAACCGTCGCCGCCGGGGCCGTCCTGGTCGCGATTCTGGTTGCCACGACCTTCACCCCGGCGCTGCTGTCGCTGGTCGGAGTGCGCATCCTGCGTAAGAAGGAACGCGCCGACGCGAACGCTTCCACCCCGGTGATGGGGACCGACAGCACCATGTCGACACGCACGTCCGTACTCACCCTGATCGCCGGCATCGCCGTGCTGGCCGTGATCGCCCTGCCCGCGCTGAACATGCGGCTGGGGCTTCCGGACGGCGCCAGCCAGCCCGAGGACTCCCCGGGCTACCAGGCCTACCAGGTCCAGGAAGAGAAGTTCGGCGAGGGCTTCAACGGCCCGCTGCTGGTGGTGGCCAATCTGCCCAAGCCGGTCGAGGAGGCCGCACTGACGGCCGAGCAGGCCGCCATCGGTCAGGCCGTCTTCGACGAGGGCGACGTCAGCGCGGTCGTTCCGATCAGCGCCTCGAAAGACCGTTCTGCCATCGCTTTCCAGGTGCTCCCCGAAGGGGGACCCAACAGCGAGTCGACCGCCGACCTCGTCCATAATTTGCGTGAACTGACACCCCGGACCTCGGACGGCGGCACCGCCACCCTCGGCGTCGCCGGTAACGCCAGCGCGAACATCGACGTCTCGCAGAAGCTCTCGGACGCCCTGCCGATCTACCTCGTGCTGGTGGTGGGTCTGTCGCTGCTGATCCTGATCCTGGTGTTCCGTTCCATCCTGGTGCCGCTGACCGCGACCCTCGGGTTCGTGCTCTCGCTGCTGGCGGCCTTCGGCGGGATCACCGCGATCTTCCAGGAGGGCTGGCTGTCGGGCCTGTTCGGCGTGCACGACCCGGCGCCGATCCTGAGCTTCCTGCCGATCATCCAGACCGGCATCCTGTTCGGCCTGGCGATGGACTACCAGCTGTTCCTGGTCTCGGGCATGCGCGAGGCCTACGCTCACGGCGCCCCCGCCCGGGTGGCCGTGCTCCGCGGTTTCCGGGCCGGCCGCAGCGTGGTGACCGCGGCCGCGATCATCATGATCTCGGTCTTCGCGGGCTTCATCTTCTCCCACGACACCACCATCAAGCCGATCGGTTTCGGCCTGGCCTTCGGCGTCCTGCTGGACGCGTTCGTGGTGCGCATGCTGCTGATCCCGGCGGCCATGCACCTGCTGGGCGACAAGGCCTGGTGGCTGCCGAAGTGGATGGACCGCATCATCCCCGACATCGACGTCGAGGGAGCCAAGCTGGAACGGGCGCACTCCGCGCCCCCGCAGGAGACCGAAACCCAGGTCACGCACTAACACCTCAGCGAGCCCGCCCGGACGTTCCGGGCGGGCTCGCTGACGTTTGGGCTGGGCTCGTGGCCCCGCCGTCAGGGCCATCGCATTGCCCCGTATGTTCGTGTTCATGACAACCCGCGAGGGACGCGACTGGTCCGGCCGTCCGGCGCTGCTGAAGCTGGCCGTACCGCTGGTCCTGCTGCTGTCGGCCTGCGCAGGCACGCCCGAGGCCGCTGACCCGGTCGTCGTCCAAGGAACGGCCGGTCCCGCGGGCCTTGCCTCGTCCGCAGGCGGGCCGGGGTGCCCGGCCGGTGGAGGGGCGGTGCCCAGCGAGTCCAACCGGGTCGCCACGGACGACCTGGACGGTGACGGATCTGCGGACGAGTTGTGGCTGGCTCACGATGAGGGGCTGCGGCTGCTCGGGGTCACCACGGCCAGTGGGGCCCGCTTCTCCGTCGTGCTGAATCAGTGGGACGAGGGTGCCCAGGAACAGCGCGTCGGGGACCGGGTCAGCGCTGTGGCCGGGCGACTGGGAGACGGATCGGCCGTGATCCTGGTGAACCTGGGTCGCTCGGCGGCTCTGTACAGCGTGGTCAACTGCTACATCGTGGCCACCACGAACGCCGAGAACCGACCCTACCTCTTCGATCTGGGCTACGACGGGACCGGGGACGGGGTCGGTTGCGTCTCGGAGGGGTCGTCGCGTGAACTGGTCGGCTACCGGGCCGAGTACGACGCGACGAAGCAGACGTACAAGGTCTCCCGCAGGACGGTCAGCATCGACGAGACCGGCAGGCAGGCGAGCAACGGCCCGAGCGAGGTGCTGGGGACCGATCTCGCCGAAGGCTCGGCCGAGGTCACTCGCGCTCAGTCCGTGACCTGTGGTGACAACGGCGAGATCGCCGAACCGGTCTACTGACACCGGCTGGGCTCCACATGGCGGTGTCCGCGGCGCCCGTTCCTCGAAAGATCTGGGCGCCGCGAACGTTACGTCAGTGCTGGTGTCAGCAGCTGCGCGAGACGATCGTCGCGGTCTGGTCGTCGGCCACCTTGACCCACAGCGACCTGCTGCTGCCGCGGCTGTCGACGGTCACGTAGTTCCAGTTCTGGATGGGCAGGTAGTCGTAAGCTTCATGGTGACCTGGCACCCCACCTCGACCCGGAAGGTGTCCCAGTCCTGGGCGAACGGTGTGTCCTGGCCGGATGACAGGAACTTGACCTGGTCCTCCGAGCCGCAGGGCGGGGTGTTGATCAGCCGCCGGGTGCCGCTGCCGCACCAGTTCCGGGCGACCATGACGTAGTTGCCGGAAGAGAGCCGGTTCTCGGTCTCGGAGCGGAACGGATAGGCACACGTGGTGCCGGCCTGCGCGCCGGTCGCCGGTGCGGCGACCCCTACCAGGAGCAGTCCCAGCACCAATAGAAGGCGCAGTTCCTTGCGCATGTTGTCCTCCCCATGCCGTCCCGGTGGCTCCCCAGGCGGGAGCTGCAACGCCCAGAGCGGCCAGCGCAGACAACTGTGGAACGCCGCGAAAGGGCAGAGCCGAGAATTGAGGACAAATCCGGACAACGGACTGGCGAGACTCGTTCTGACCTGCGGTGATGGTGCATGGGTTCCGATGTCCGGTGCGGGCCGGGCGCCGAACACCGGACATCTTTGCGGACAGCAGGCGTGCGACCTCCCAGATCGGGCGTGCACCAGACGCTTCTGGTCACGAGATCTGCTGGCAGGATCGCGGGGTGGACGAGGACATGCTGCGGCAGGCAGCAGAAGAAGGAAAACACCGGGCCGAGGCCCTGGATGCTCTGCGAGCGTGGCTGCTTCTGGAGGACTCCTACGAAAGAGGTGGTGTCCCGGACGAGGTCATGCACTTCATCCAGGACCACATCAGCGGCCTGCTTGGACCTCGCGCGCAGGCGGTGGCCGGCGAGCACCTGCGTGGGCAGCTCGAGGCTGGCAGGACTCTTTCTGACCTGGCGCGTGACCGCTCGTTCCTGATCGACCTGCTGGCTCTGGTCGAGGGCAAGCGGCGGCCAGGCTTTGAGCTGCAGTGGAGAGCAGATCGCCTCGTGCTCCAGCAGGAGGGACAGGCGTACCGGCCGCAGGCGCTGCTGGTGATGGCCGAGTACAGCGTGGAGGACCCGGTGTGGGACCGGCCGGTGGGAACGGGCGAACCGGTGTCGTTGGCCGAGCTGGGCGTCTCTGACGCTCTCGTGCAGCGGCTGCGGGCCTGGAACGAGCAGTTCGAGCAGCTCGCACTGACCGACTTCGAGTGGGAGAGTCCCGAGATCGAGGCTGCGTGGGTCCGGCAGGGTCTGGACCTGGCGTACGAGCTGCAGCGAGAACTGCCGGACCTGGACGTGCGTTACTTCCACGCCGACGACGACCGTCCTCTGCACAGCGTCTGATCGGGTGGTGCAGGCTGCCGCGTGCCTGCGGGGAAACGATCGGTCGTCGTTGGCCCGCGCATCGGTTCAGGCTGCCGGGACGGTGACGGTGAACGTCGTCCCTTTCCCGAGGCTGCTGGCCACTGTGATCGTTCCGGCCTGGGCCTCGAGGAGCTGACGGGCGATGGCCAGGCCGAGGCCGCTGCCGCCCGTGGCCCGGGCCCGGGAGTGGTCGGCGCGCCAGAACCGGTCGAACACGTGCGGCAGATGCTCGGGTGCGATCCCGACCCCGGTGTCCTCGACCGTGATGACGGCCCGGTCCCCGGCGCGCGAACCGCTGACGCGCACCGTCCCGCCGGCCGGGGTGTAGCGGATGCCGTTGGAGACCAGGTTCCCCAGCGCCTGGCGTAACCGCACGGGGTCGGCGAGCACCGGGACGCCGTCGTCCACCGCGTCCGTCAACCGCACTCCGGCTCCCTCCGCCCCGCCCCGATGCGCGTCCACCACGAACTCCACGACCTCGTGCAGGTCCAGGCGCACCGGCCGGACCCGCAGACGTCCTGCGTCCGCTGCTGCGAGGTCGGACATGTCCCGCAGGATGTGCTCGAGGACGACGGTCTCCTCGTGCAGCAGTTCGATCAGGTTCGTGTCGGGCTCGGCCAGGCCGTCCTGGGTCGCCTCCAGCCAGCTGCGGATGTTCGTCAGGGGACTGCGCAGCTCGTGCGCCACGTCGCTGACCAGTGCGCGGCGCTGTTCCTCGGCGGTGTCCCGGCGCTGCATCGCCTCGTTCAGGGCGAGGGCCACCGCACCGATCTCGTCCTTCGACAGGACCGGTACCGGCTGCTGGCGGGCCGCGCCCTCGGCCAGCACCCGCAGCGGGCGCACGAGCCGGCGGCCCACCAGCACGGTCAGCGCGGCGGCGGCCAGCACCACCGCGCCGGCCACCAGGACGATGCGCACCACGTTGTCCCGGGACAGCTCGAACGTGGTCGCGGCCCGGCCGGTGTCGGGGTCGGTCAGGTACAGCTGGGCCGCCGGTGCTGTCCACGGGCGCAGCTGCTCGCGACGGGAGCGGTCCAGGCAGGACTGCAGCCGGTCGTTGCTGCTGGGGCGGGCCGTCCTGTCGACCACCGCGAAGGTGGGGGGCATCCGGGTCGGGTTCATCGCCACGACGATCTCGACGGCGTCGCGGGCCTTGCCCAGGCACTGCGCCACGTCCTGCCTGAGCGCCTTCAGGGCGCGTCGCTCGGTGGGCAGGTACTGGCTGGAGAACACCGAGGTGCACGCGGGTGCCTCGCCGCTGGGGTCAGCAATGATCTCGACGATCCAGCGGCCGCTGGGGGACTGCTCCAGCTGTCCGCGCGCGCTGATCTTGCGAAGACAGCTCATGACGTCTGTGGTCAGTTTCCGGCTCATCGTCACCTCGTCGGCGGTGAGCCGGAAGGGGCCGACCGCGCGGGCGTCGAACGTGCCCGGCTCGCCCGGCGGGCCCGTGTCGGTGCGCAGTGGATCGATCGTCGCCACCGGCTGGGCGCCCGGCAGCGCGAGACCGGGGGCGGAGTCGGCCAGCACCTGCTGCTCGGGGGTGGTCAGGGTGACGCGCCGCTCCAGGACGGCCGCCTGCTCGGTCACCAGGTCGTCCACTCCCGACCAGTTCGGGTGGGTGGCGGCGTACTTCGTCAACGTGTCGTACAGAGCCCTTTCGTCGGACAGGGTGCGCCCCTGGGCCTGCTGCAGGGCCTGGGTGGCGGTGCGGGTGGCCAGCCAGGCGGTGGCGGTGACGGCCATCACCACGATGAGCAGCGAGGTGGCCAGCAGCCGGGTGAGCAGCCGGTGCCGTAGGCGGATCATGCGCCCAGCCGGTAGCCGACGCCGTAGACGGTGGTGAGGTACTGCGGACGACGGGGGTCGGGCTCGATCTTGCGGCGCAGGTTCAGCACGTGCATGTCGATGCCGCGTTCGGTCGCGCCGCGCTCCAGCCCGGCGGTGTGCTGCAGCAGCTGGCCCCGGCTGAGGACCGAGCCGGGCCGGGACGCGAGCGCCGCGAGGACCGCGAACTCGCCCGGGGTGCAGTCGATCTCGGTGCCGTCGAGGAAGGCCTGGTGTCGTTGCGGCAGGACGACGAGGGGGCCCACGCGCAGTACCGGTTCGGCGTCGCGGTGGCGTGCGGCCCGGCGCAGCAGCGTACGGACGCGTGCGGTCAGTTCGCGGGGGCTGAAGGGCTTGGTCATGTAGTCGTCGGCCCCGACGTCCAGCCCGGTGAGCAGGTCGTCCTCCTGGGACAGGGCCGTGAGCATGAGGATGGGCACGTCGGAGATCTCGCGCAGTCTCCGGCAGACGCTCAGCCCGTCCAGGCCGGGCATCAGGACGTCGAGGACGACCAGGTCGGGTCGCCGGGTGCGGGCCAGGTTCAGGGCGGTGGCCCCGTCGTGCGTCACCTGGACGTCGTACCCGGCGTCGGTGAGGTAGCGGCGCACCACCTCGGCCTGGCGGGGGTCGTCCTCGGCGAGGAGGACGCTCGCTTCAGACACTGGACAACGACTCCGTGGGATCCGTGCGGGCAGCCCGGACCGCCGGGTACAGGCCCGCGAGGGCGCCGATCACCACGGCTCCCCCGAGTCCGCCGAGTGTCGCGCCCGGCGGGATCGTCACCGGCCAGCCCTGGAAGGCACAGTAGCCCAGCACCGCGAGTACCCCGGCGGACACCCCGGCGGCCGCGCCCAGCAGGGAGAGCACGACCGACTCGGTCACGAACTGTGTGCGGATCTGGCCGCGGTGGGCGCCCAGGGCCCGGCGCAGGCCGATCTCACGCCGGCGTTCCAGCACCGAGATGTACATGGTGTTGGCCACCCCGATGCCGCCGACGAGCAGGGCGACGCCGGCCAGGGCGAGAAAGAGCGCGCCAAAGGTCTGGGCCACCGCGCGTTTGGCGCTCAGGGCGTCGGCCGGGCGGGTCACCAGCACGTCGCTGGGGTGCTGCGGGAAAACCGTGGCCGCCAGGACCTGTTCCACGGCCTCGACCTGCTCGTCGCTCGTGCGCACGTAGATCCGGGTGGGCCGGCCGTCGAAGCGCAGCAGGTCCGCCGCGACCGGCCAGCCCACCATGACCGCGCGGTCGAGCTCGGCCGAGAGCGGCACCGGGTCGAGGATGCCGATCACGGTGAACCATCGGCCACCGACGAACACCCGTGCGGGCTCGTCCACTCCGACCTGGCTGAAACCGAGTCTGTCGGCGGCGACCTTTCCCAGGACCGCGGTGGGGTAGGCGGCCGTGGCCGGGTCCAGGAACTTCCCCTCGCGTACGGTGCCCTCGACGGCCTGCAGCAGGTCGGTCCGGGCTGCGAGCACGGCCAGGGCGTTGAAGTCTCCCGGCCCGGTGCGGTCGGTGCGGGTGACGCGCAGCCCCCAGTCGCCGACTGCGCTGGCGTGGGTCACCGGCCCTATGCGGGCCACCATGTCGGCGGCCTCGGCGGGCAGCTGCACCGGTGGGTCCTGGTCGGGGGCCGGGGCGGCCTGCAGCCGGTCGGTGCCCAGGGCCGAGAGCTCCTCGTCCAGGGCCTGGCGGCTGGAGGCGGGCACGGCCGTGACCAGGACCAGGGTGGCGACGCCGATGGCGATGCCCAGAGCCGACAGCGCGGCGCGGGCCTTGCGGGTCCGGATGCCCAGCAGTCCCAGCCCGAGCAGGTCCAGCGGGTCCAGCCGGGGGGACTCAGAGCCGCGCATCGCAGACCACCCGCCCGTCGAGAAGCCGCACCTGGCGCGGTAGCTGGGCGGCGATGTCCTGGTCGTGGGTGATGAGCACGATGGTGGTTCCCTGCCTGTTGAGGTCCTGCAGCAACTGCAGTACGGACGCGCCGTTGGTCCTGTCGAGGGCACCGGTCGGCTCGTCGGCCAGCACCAGGGCCGGGTCGTTGACCAGGGCCCGGGCGATCGCCACGCGCTGGCGTTCACCGCCCGAGAGCTGTTGCGGGGTGTGGGCCGTGCGGTGGGCCAGGCCGACGCGCTCCAGGGCCGCGTGGGCCCGGCCCGTGCGCAGGCGGCGGGGGACGCCGGCGTACAGCAGCCCGGTCGCCACGTTCGCGGCGGCGCTCAGCCCGTCGGTGAGGTGAAAGTGCTGGAAGACGAAGCCCAGCCGGCGGGCCCGCAGTCCCGACAGGCGGCGGTCGGACATCCCGGCGACGTCGATGCCGTCGATCAGCACCGTGCCCTCGCTCGGGCGGGTCAGGGTGCCCATGATGTTGAGCAGCGTGGACTTTCCCGATCCGGAGGGCCCCAGGACCGCCACGAACTCACCCGCCCCCACGCTCAGCGAAACCTCGTGCAGGGCCGTGACCGCGCCCGGGAAGCGGACGCTCGCGTTGCGTACCTCCAGAACGCTCATGACGTCGTCTCCACCACAGTGCCCTCGGCGATGCCGTCACCGGTGATCTCGACCTTGCCGTCGGCGTACAGCCCGGTCTCGACGGCGACCACGGCGCCTGCGGAGATCTGCACGCCGTACCCGCCCCCGCTGAGGGCCAGGAGTGCGCCGACCGGCACCGCGAGCACGGCCCGGTGCGTGGTCCCGGTGAACTGCACGTCGACCGGGGTCGAACTGATGCGGGCGAGCAGGGACGGCTTGTCCAGCCCGAGCGTGACGGTGACCTTCGGGCCCGAGGCCGGGTCCTCCTCCTGGCCCGCGACGATGTTCGTGCTGACCGTGTGGACCTTCGCACGGGCCGCCCTTCCGTCGGGGAGCACCACGCGCACCCTCTGCCCGGCCCTGACCTGGTCGGCGCGCTCCATGGGCAGCTCGACCGTGACGGCCTTGGCCTGAGCACTGACCGCCATCAGGTCGCCGCCGGCGTCGTCACCCAGCCGGGCCGAGAGCGCCCCGACCCGCACGGCGCCCGGCAGGACCAGCACATCGCCCCGTCTCACCGTGCCGTCCACGGGCTGGCTGCCGATGTTCTGCTGCCACCTTCGCACCGCAGCGCGCAGGGCCGCGGTGAACACAGCGTCGTGCTCGGTCAGCCTGACCTGGTACCCCGAAGCCTTCCCCTGCGCGCCGGGACCGGGCTCCTCGCGTTCGCTGTCGTCCTTCGCCGGTCTGGCAGTCTCGGAAGAATCGTCGGGCGCAACGTCCGGCACCCTCACCACCGTGCCCACGGCGGGCTGGGAGCCGATCTCGTATCCCATGGCCTGGAGGTTCACGGCGATCACCCGCACGTCCCGGCCGACCTGCCCGACGGTGTCCAGATCCCGGAAAGCCGGTGTGCGGCCGTAGAACAGCGTGACCGGGCGATCGTCCACCCGCAGCAGCGCGTCACCGCGCCGCTTGAGCGCCCCGGACTTCGGCAGCCAGGTCACCACCCCCGGGGAAGCGCCTCGGATGGTGCGCTGTTTCTGGTAGCCCACCGTCCCCGCCTCGGTCCAGCTGTCCGACAGGTCGGTCCTCTCCACCGCCACGGTCGCCACCTGAACGTCCGAGAGTGGCATCGCCACGTCCTGCCGGTCTAGGCCGTGATGCACGAGATACCCGCCCCCGAGCACCAGAGCCACCGACAGCCCGGCCAGCCCGATCATCCGCTGAGCACGCACCTGATCTCAGCCCTTGTCGCCGAAAGCCTGCGCCTCACAGGCATTCAGGTCGGCCGTGCCCTGCGGGCTCTCAGCCTTGGCCAGGTTGGCCTTGGTGGCCGGGGCGACCCACAGTCCCTGCGATCCCTCGCGGATCTCCATGGCGTAGCCCTTGCCGGTCATGCAGGCCAGTTGTGTGCGCAGCTGGTCCCAGTAGCCGGGGTTGGTCTGCGGGTCGGTCTCCGGAGGATAGAGCGGCTCGCTGTCCGAGCACGCATCCACCGCCTTCTGCCAGCGCTCGGGATCCATCTTGTAGGTCAGAAGCCGCCCGCCGCTCTCGCCGTTCGGCATCTTCGTGTCGGGTACGCCCTCCTGGGCCCAGCAGGCGTAGTACGCGTCGAGCAGGCGCTGCTCCTCCTGCGGGGTGAAGCCGAGTTTCAACTGCCGGTCCAGTTTCGCAGTGACCGCCTTGGACGTGCTGCTGGAGGTCGTGCCCTCGGCCCCCGCCGGGGCGGCCACCGAGGCGACCGGCGTCCCAGCCGGTTCGTCACCGCCTGCGCAGGCGCTGGTCAGGAGCGCGGTGGCCAGGAGACTCATGCCTGCGAGGGTCTGTGCTGTCTTCGTGAGGACCATGCGGCTGAGCCTGGCGGCTCATTGTCATGAACCGGTCAGGCTGTGCCGGAGGGGTACCGCAACCATGGAGCGGCCCTGGGCGGATCCTCCTGGAATCGCTCTCGCAACCTGGCAATTGCGTCGAGCTCTCTCACCTCGTTCGCCTCCGGCACGTACTGGCCGAGCCAGGTGTAGAAGGTCTGCGTGGCATCCAGGACACCGGGAACGAAGTCTGCCGGATCGACGGCCCGCCGCTCCTGCCCGACCGAGAACATCGCCACCGCCCCCTCTTGGTACATCCTGAGGGGCAGCGGCTGGTCGGGAAACAGCGCTTCTCCCGCGCCGGACGTCACGAAGCCGCCGACGGTGTGCAGCACCAAGTCCATGAGATCCCCCACATCGTCCCAGTGCTCCGGCCGGATCAGGTCATGGCCGTGGTAGCTGAGCCGCAACCATCCATCGCGATTCCCCTTGCGCCACAACTGCGCTGCTGCCTGCGGTTCGGCGTAGACGTTGAGTAGGGAGGTGGCCGGTTCAGCGGCTACGCCATCGAAACTTCGCAGCATCCTGTCCGGCCGGAAGAAGTATGGGGTGATCTGCACCGCCCGGGGGGCTTCACTCACGGAACGAACCTATCGGGGACGAACTTCGTCATGGTCACGCCGCCACGGAGAGGGCCTCAGTCGGGGTGAGACGAGAGGCCCGGATCGACGGGTAGACGCCGGCGGCCACTCCCACCACCACGGCACCCGCGCATCCGCCCAGCACGGAACCGGCCGGGATCACCGGGGGCCAGTTCTGCCAGGTGGCGTAGCCGAGGGTGGCAACGACACCGAGCAGAGTGCCGGCCAGACCACCGAGCCCGGAGAGGATGACCGACTCCGTCAGGAACTGGGCCCGGATCTGGGCCCGACTGGCTCCCAGTGCGCGTCGCAGGCCGATCTCCCGGCGTCGCTCCAGCACCGAGATGATCATGGTGTTCGCCACCCCGATGCCACCCACCAGCAAGGAGACCCCGGCCAGTCCGAGGAACAGCGAGGAGAAGGACTTTTCGGTGGCCCGTTTGGCGGCCAGGGCGTCCGAGGGACGACTGACGGAGACCTGCCCCGGCCGTTCGGGGAAGACCGTGGCGGGCAGTACCGCTGCGACATCCTCCAGGACCTGCTCGCGGGCCCGCACGTAGAGCACGGTGGGGTGGCCGTCGAAGTGCAGCAGTGTCTCGGCCGAGGACCAGCCGATCAGTACCGACTGGTCGAGATCGCCGGCCAGGGGGACCGGCTCCAGCACACCGATCACGCTGAACCAGCGTCGGTCGATGTAGATCTGGGCCGGCCGGTCGCTCTCGGAGATCGCCCCCAGCCCGAGCCGGGTGGCCGCCGCGAATCCCAGCACGGCGGTGGGGAAGTGCTCGTCCACGGGGGTGAAGAAGCGCCCGGAGGAGAGGGAGGCACCCATCACGCCCATCAGGTCCGAACGCGCGGCCAGGACGCTCAGGCCGGAGAAGTCGCCGGCGGCGATCCGGTCGGAGCGTCGCACCGTGGCATGGGTGTTGGCCACGGCGCTGACCGCGGTGACCGGACCGATCCGCTTCACCATGGCGATCGACTCCTGGGGTAGTAGCACCGGTGGGTCCTGGTCCGGGATCGGCTGCGCGGTGAGCAGATTGGGCCCCAGTTCGGACAGTTCCCGCAGCAGCGCCTGGTGGCTGGAGGCAGGGATGGCGGTGACCACGATCATGGTGGCGATGCCGATGGAGATCCCGAGAGCGGACAGGGCGGCCCGCAGCTTGCGGGTGCGCAGGCCCAGCATGCCGAGTGCGAGCAGATCGCGTGGTGGCAGCCGGGCCGCGCGATAGGTCGCGGTCACTGCCCGCCTTCCGGGGGAGCGTCGAGCCTTGCTCGGCCATGGAGGTGACGGCGCCCAGAAATGTCTGCGCCGGAGCGGATCTGAGCCATGGATGGGTCGGCGCTGTCGGAGATCATGCGTCCGTCGCGGATCTCCACCCGGCGGGGCAGGTGCGCGGCGATGTCCCGGTCGTGGGTGATGACGGCGATGGTGGTGCCTTCCTCGTTCAGTCGCTGCAGCAGGGCCAGGACAGCCACGCCGTTGGCTGTGTCCAGGGCGCCGGTGGGTTCGTCGGCCAGCACCAGGGCAGGATCGTTGACCAGGGCCCGGGCGATGGCCACCCGCTGGCGTTCGCCGCCCGAGAGCTGCTGGGGCCGGTGCTCGATCCGGTGGCCCAGGCCGACGCGGCCCAGCACCTCGACAGCCCGGGCTCGACGGTGACGGCGGGCCACCCCGGCGTACAGAAGGCCGGTCGTGACGTTCTCGACGGCGCTCAGGCCCTCGCTGAGATGGAACTGCTGGAAGACGAAGCCCAGCGACTGCGCTCGCAGGGCGGACAGCTGACAGTCGGTGAGTGCGGCGACGTCCTGCCCCCGGATCAGCACGCTGCCACTGGTCGGGCGATCAAGGGTGCCCATGATGTTCAGCAGGGTGGACTTGCCGGATCCGGAAGGCCCGACGATGGCCAGCATCTCGCCCTCGGCGATACTGAGGCTGACGTCGTCCAGCGCTCGCACCCCACCCGGATAGGCCATGGTCGCGTTGCGGACCGTCAGGACCTCGCTCACGCGGTGGTCTCCACGAGCGTGCCCTCGGCAATGCCAGGGCCGCTGATCTCCACCAGCCCCATGGCGAACAGCCCGGTCTCGACCGGGACCAGTTCACCGCCGGAGACCTGCACCCCGTAGCCACCTTCGCGCAGGGCCAGCAGAGCGCCGACCGGAACGGCCAGGACCTTCGGACGGGCCTTGGCGATGAACTTGACCTGTACCTTCACCGTGTCCACGCCACGGGGCAGGCGTTTCTGCCCGATCTTCACGGTCACTCTGAGCTGGGACGGGGCCCCGTTGCCCTCGGGATCGTCCTGGTCGTCCGGGACGATGCTGCTGATCGCGGTGACGGTTCCGGGGACCGAGGACTGGTCGGGCATGATCACCGTGACCCGTTGCTTCTGCCTGATCGAGCTGAGGTCCTGGGAGTCCACGACCACGGTCACCCTCCTGGTCGTGCCGGTGACCTTCAGCAGGTCCTCCGAAGCCGGACCTGCGACACGGCCCGCCAGACTCTGGACCCGGACCGGTCCCGAGGTGACCACCACGTCCCTCGCCTCCAGGACGCCGGTGGGGTCGAAACCGGCCGTGGGCTGCCAGCGTTTGATGGCCGCCACCAGTTCGGCGGTCAGGAGGCCGTCGCCGCTCTGGACCTTCAGCGGGGGAGGAGCTGACGGGTGCGGCTGCTGGCTCGGTTGCTTCGCGCTGGCTTTCGTCCCGCTGACGTCCTGCGCCGGGTCCGCGCGGACGGCCGCGTTCTCGGCCGGTGGGACCTGCTGTGTGATCGAAGTGCCGGGCCCGGGTTGCACGCCGATGTCGTAGCCCAGGGCCGTCAGGTTCTCGGCGACGACCCGTACGTCACGCCCGACCAGGCCCACGGTGTCCAGCGGCCGGTACAGCGGGGTGTCGCCGTAGAAGACCACCGAGGGCCGGTCGTCGACCCGGAACAGGGAACCCGACCGTTTGATCGTCCGTCCTGCCGCCGGGAGCCAGGTGACGATGCCCTCACCGCCACCCTGGATCGTCCGGACTGCTCCGAACCCGAGGGTGCCGTCCAGTTCACGGGTGTCCGACAGGCTGGTGCGCGTCACCTCCACGCTGTGCACGGACGGTTTGGCCGGCGCCGGTTCTCCGTCGGAGGAACGCTTTCGGGCCCAGAGCAGTCCGGCTCCCACGCCGAGCGTCAGCAGCAGGACGAGCGCCGCGCTCAGAGCCTTCCTACTCCTTGCCACCGAAAGCCTTCATCTGGCAGTCTTCCTCGATCTTGTGGGCCTCCTCGTCGGGCTGGTATCCGTCGCGGTAGGTGAAGCCGCTGCCGTCCGGCAGCCCGGTCACCTTGACCCCGTTGGCCTCCAGGCACTCGATCTGGGCCCGGAAGTCCTTCATGAAGTCGGGATTGGTCTTCGGGTCCAGTTCGCGCGGCATCAACGGCCTGATGGGGTCGCACTCCTTCTCCGCAGCGGGGTAGTCGGCCGTGTCCACACTGGGGTAGTAGAGCCATGAAGGATCCGACATAGGAACCTTCCCGCCGGTGCCGACGCGCTGGATAGGAACCTCGTTGTCCTTCAGGCACTGCAGGTAGGGCTGGAACATCCCCAGCGTCTCTTCCTCGGTGCTGTCGAGCCGCCGCTGGGGAGCCTTGCCGGCGGATTTGCTCGGGTCAGCGTTCTTGCCGGCGTCCTCGCGGCCGGAGGGCTGGGCGACGGACGCCACCTGGCCGGAGTCGGCCGCCCCCTCGCTGTCAGAGGCGGACGAGCAGGCGGTGAGCAGGTTGGTGAGCAGGGTGGTGATGAACACCGCGCCCAGTCCGGCCCGCAACAGCGGGTGCAGGGAACGACCAGAAACCGACGCGTGGAGAGCAGATCTCGTCATGCAGGACACTGTGCCGTGTGGATGTTAGGAGGTTGTGAGCGAGTCTTCGAGCATCACCGTCGGGCCCTGAGCCAAGTGCCTGTGGCTCTATGGTTGCCGCATGGGCGCTCATGTTCTGGTGGCCGAGGACGACGAGAAACAGGCCGCCCTGGTTCGTCGCTATCTGGAGCACGACGGTCACACCGTGGCCGTCGTCCACGACGGACGCTCGGCCATCGAGCGCGTACTGCAGCGACCGCCGGACCTTCTCGTGCTGGACTGGATGCTGCCGGTGGTGCAGGGACCCGAGGTCTGCCGCCGTGTCCGGGACGCCGGAGACCTGCCGGTGCTGATGCTGACCTCGCGTTCCGCCGAGGAGGACCTGCTGCGGGGACTGGATCTCGGTGCGGACGACTACATAACCAAGCCCTACAGTCCTCGCGAGCTGGTCGCCCGGGTCCGCAGCCTGCTGCGGCGGGCTGGGGCCCAGGCCGGGTCGGGCCTGCCGATCTGGCGTGTGGGGCCACTGACCGTCGATGTTCAGCAACACCAGGTGATCTGCCGGGGTGAGCCGGTGTCCTGCACCCCGGGGGAGTTCCGCATCCTGGAGACGATGGCGGCCGAACCGGGGCGGGCCTTCAGCCGTCGTCAGTTGCTCGACTGCACCGAGGGTTACGACCGGGCGGCCACCGAGCGCGCCATCGACGTGCACATCGTCAACCTGCGCAAGAAGATCGAGGTGGTTCCGCGGTCCCCGCAGCTCCTGCAGACGGTTTTCGGTGTGGGGTACCGGCTGGCCGGCGGACCCCGTGAGACCTAGGAACCGCCTGCGGCACAGCCTGCTGGCCCGGATGCTGACCGCCTCCCTGGCGATCACCCTGGTGTCCGTGCTGGCCACGGCCTGGCTGGTCACGCGCAGCACCACCTTGTCGATCGCGCAGGAACGCGGCCAGGTACTGGCTGACGACACCCGCATCCAGGACGTCCTGACCGGGTACGCGGCCCGTAACCCGGACTGGTCCACGGTGGGCCCGGTCGTGCACGACCTGGCCGAGGACACGGGCCGGGTCATCACCCTGACCACCCCGGACCGTGAGCTCATCACCAGCTCTGGGCAGGGCCGGCCCCGGCTGGCCACCCGGGCGGCCGCCGTGATCGATCCCCTGCACCCGGACCAGGAGGCAGCGGGCCCGGGGCGGAGCGCCGTGGTGATCGACCCCCGGGTCGTGGGTCCGTTCGCGCTCCCGGTCGCGGAACAGGACCGGCTGCGGGTGATGGCGACCAGGCGCGTCACCTGTCTGGAACGTCTGGGCTACGACGCCCAGAGCCTGGTCAGGTCCAGCGGGCGCTCGGACGTGCAGATCTTCTGGCCGGCGAGTCCGGTGGCCAGCAACTTGTGCCACGGGGATGACCTTCGGCAGCCGACGAGGACCGAAGCCGTGGCCCTGGCGGACCTCCGCCGGCTGGTGGTCGACTGCGCCGAGCGCCGGGCCGTGCCCCGGGCCAGGAAACTTCAGCTCACCCTCGAACGCCAGATCCGGTACACCGGGACGCCTGGGCAGATCGAGACCGTCAACGACTGCTCGGCCCAGGCCCAGCGGACCCAGATGGCCCGTTACGTGGCCCCACCGGCACTGCTGTTCATCAACGCCAGGTCCGCGGTCATCATCGCCGGGCCCGACCTGTCCCAGGCCGGCGCCACCCGGATCGCCGCCGTCACCGGTCTGGTCCTGGCCCTGACCTTCCTGATCACCGCCCTGGTCGCCTTCCGGCTGGCCCGCCCGCTGCGGGCCCTGGTCAGTGCTGCACAGGACACCGGCAACCTCAACGTGCGGTTCGCGGTGGACACGACGTACGAGATCGGGTCTCTGGCGCAGGCTCTGAACGATCTCTCGCGCCGCCGGGAACAGGCCGAAGAACAGCGCAAGGAGATGGTCAGCGACATCGCGCACGAACTGCGGACCCCGCTGACCAATATCCGGGGCTGGCTGGAGGCGGCGCAGGACGGGATCGCCTCGCCCGATGCGGCCCTGTTGTCCTCCCTGCAGGAGGAGGCCATGCTGCTGCAGCACATCATCGACGACCTGCAGACCCTCTCCAGCGCCGAAGCCGGCACGCTGTCGCTGAGCCGGCAGCAGGTCCGGGCGAGCGAGGTTCTCGGCCAGGTCGCCGCCGCCCACCGCGCGACTGCCGAGGCGGCCGGGGTCACCGTGCTCACGCAGGTCGTCGGCGAGCCGATCGTGGACGCCGACCCGCTGCGACTGCGGCAGGTGCTGGGCAACCTGATGTCGAACGCGATCCGGCACACCCCGCCCGGTGGCACCGTCACCCTGAGCGCGTCCCCGGACGCATCACACACGACGATCAGCGTGACGGACACAGGCCAGGGCATCCAGCCAGACGACCTGGCGCACGTCTTCGATCGTTTCTGGCGCGCGGACAAGTCCCGTAGCCGCCGCAGCGGGGGCAGCGGGCTCGGACTGTGCATCGTCAAGCAACTCGTGGAAGCCCACCAGGGGGAGGTGGAAGCCTTCAGCCGGCCGGGTGTCGAGACGGTCTTCACTCTCCGGCTGCCCACCGGTTGATCCTCGCGAGCAGCGCGACCGTGACCCAGACGGGTTGCCCCACCCGCGTCCGAGGGGACAGCTGCAGCCGGAGCCAGTCGTAGCTGTCCCCTCGAGAGGGCGGGACCCGATCCTGAGCCAGAACATTCAGCCGGCCCGGGGGAGGTGGTGAAGCGGCCCAGGGGCAGCACCTTCCGGTCGCCAGCGATGCTCATGAAGAAGACAGGTCGCATCCCGGCCCTGCCGGTCAGGCGCGGCCGAGCTCGGAGCGATTCTTCAGCGCAAAGTCAGCCACGGTGATGGCCGGGCGCCCCAGCAGGTCCGGGATGTCGCTGCTGCACAGCCGTCCGCCGTCCTGCCCGCGGCGCACCACATCGACGAACTGGTGAACCAGGCCGCGTGCCTGCCACGCAGGAACCCCGGAGGCTCGCAGCCCGGCGTAGAAGGCGGGGGCGGGCAGGTGGACGTAGCGCACCCGGTGTCCGAGGGTGGCGGTCAGGATGCCGGCGATCTCGGGGTAGGAGAGCGGGCGATCGCCGGTCAGGAGGTACGCCCGGCCGTTCTCGCCGGTCTGTCCCTGGACGTCCGCGTCGGTCAGGACGCGCGCGGCCACCGCTGCGACGTCGCTCGTGTCGACCCAGGCGGTGGCGCCGTTGCCGCTGGTCTGGGGCAGCCACCCCCGGCGGATGGCGGCGGCCTCGGTCAGCAGGTTGCTGATGAAGGCACTGGCTTTCAGGACGGTCCAGGCCAGGCCGCTGCGCTCCAGGTACTGATCGGCCAGGGCGTGGTCGCGGGCCCACGGGATGGCCGAGTGCGGGTTGGCGTCGGAGGCCGACACCTTCACCACATGCCGCACTCCGACCTCGACGGCGGCGTCGATGGCCAGACGGTTCTGCTCGTACTGCTCAGGGCCCACCGGAGTGTTCAGGAACAGTTGCGGGCAGTCCTGCAGCGCCTCCCGCAGAGCTTCGCCGTTCTCGAAGCTGGCCTGGACGGCGTCGACACCGCGTTCGGTGAAGGCACGCACCTGCTCAGGGCGCCGGCACATCACCCGCACCGCGGCACCGCTCGCGAGCAGCTCCTGGACCAGGGCACTACCGATGGCACCGGTGGCGCCGATGACCAGGGCGCGCTCCTGCACGCCGGCCCGGGCGAAGGATGAGGGTCGAGGGGTCAACGTCGTGGACACATCCACCTCACTAGTAGCAGGAACCTGTTACTGGGATAGTGGGGTCTCGACGAGGAGGTGGCAAGTCGGCATGGAACTGGCTCCGCAGGACATCGACGGCCTGGTCAAGTGGTCCCTGATCCGGGCCGCCCGGCAGGCCGAGCGCGAGTTCACCGAGGTGTTCGCCGCGCACGGGCTCTCACCGGTGCAGTTCGGCGTGCTGTGCCACCTGTCCACCGGGGCCACGTTCACCCAGGCCCAGCTGGCGCGGGAGGTGCTGGTGCGCCCGCAGTCGATCAGCGGCGTCCTGGACGGACTGGTCGAGCGCGGCCTGGTCCGCCGGGAGGGCGGGCGGGCCAAGGGGCGCCGCAACCCGCTGACGCTGACCGATGCGGGACACGCGCTGATGGAGGAGGTCTGGCCCGAGGTGCAGGCCCAGAACCAGCTGGAGCAGGCGGGGCTGAGCCGCGCCGAGACGCAGGACTTCAACGCGGTGCTGCTGAGGATGGTTTACGGCCAGCCCTGATCCGGTAGCCCGGACGTGGGGCGGGCCGGGCGGACCGGGCCTGTGAAGCGGCCGAAGTACGCTCACGGGGTGGACGTTCTCGATCAGGCCCTGGCCGGGCTGAGGATCGGTCGCGCACAGGCCTGCACGGTTCGTCTGTCCGGCACCTGGGGTTATCGCTACCCGGCCTTCGACGGCAGCGGCTTCCACCTGTTGCTGTCCGGCTCCGCCTGGCTGCTGACCTCGACCGACGCCCCGCGCCTGCTCACGGCCGGCGACGTGGTCCTCACACCCCACGGCGCCGAGCACGGCCTCAGCCACGCACCGGCCGCCCTGGCCGCCCTGCCCCGCGCGGTGCCGGAGGTGGACCTGCCCCAGCCGGCCCGGCCCGACGTGGAACTGCTGTGCGGCGCCTACTGGCTCGAGCACGGCCAGGTTCACGACTCACTACGGGCCCTGCCGGACGTCGTGACCGTCTCACCCGACCTTGAAGGCAATCCTGAACTGGGTCCCCTGTTCCAGCTGATGCGAGCGAAGCTGGCTGAGAGCGGGCCGGGATCCGGCACCACCCGTCCCGCCCTGCTGGACCTGATGCTCACGAACCTGCTGCAGCAGTGGATCTTCGACCACCACGACCCGGCGATCGCCCGGGTGCTGGAGCAGATCCACGCCGCTCCCGAGCGGCCGTGGACCGTCCCGGACCTGAGCGCGCTGGCCGGCCTGTCCAGGACCACCTTCAGCGAGCGCTTCACCGACGCCGTGGGCCGCCCGCCCAAGCGCTACCTGACCAGCTGGCGCCTGGCCCGCGCCGCTGGCTTCCTGCGTGACACGGACCTGCCGCTGGCCGCCATCGCCCGCAGGGTCGGCTACGCCAGCGAGTTCGCCCTCAGCAGCGCCTTCCGCCGCGAATACGGCGTCGCCCCAGGGCGCTTCAGGACCTACCGCGCGCCGTGACGAGACGCGCGCGGGCCGGGAGGCGGTAGCTGCCGGTACGGGTGCGGTGCTGCGCCAGGTCGTCGGTCATCATCTGCCGGGCCCGGGCCAGCTGCTGCTCGGTGAGGGCACCGAACAGCGCCGTGAGCGGTCCGAAGCCGGTGTCGAAGCGCCACCAGGTCTCGAAGTCCGGGTACTCGGCCTCCCAGGCGAACCAGCGGGCCTCGACGTCGCGCAGTCCTGCTGCCGAGAGGTGCGACTCGATCGGTACCGGCTGGGCGAAAACGGCCTCGAAGTCCGGGACCGCCCCTGCCGGCAGCACTGCGCGCAGCACGGCCAGCCCGATCCGGGTGTACGGGCTGTCCGCGGTGTCGGTCCAGGCAGCCAGGCTCAAGACCCCTTGGGGCCGCAGGATGCGGGCAGCCTCCCGCGCTGACTGGGCGAAGTCGGGTGTTCCGGGGCTGAGCAGACCCACCCGGGAGATCACCGCATCAGCGCTGTGCTCTTCCAGCCTCAGGGCCGTCATGTCCATCACCTGGAAGTCGACGGCCGTTCCGGCTGCTTTCGCCTCGGCGATCACGGCCGGATCAATGTCGATGGCGGTGATCCGCAGATCCGGCCTACGTTCGGCCAGCGCAAGACTCAATGTTCCTGTTCCGCAGGCCAGATGGACGATGTGGGCAGCTTCGGGCAGCTCGTCCAGCCGGGACAGGATCGGGCCGATCAGCCCGTCGAGCAGGCGCATGGTGTCGGGCACGAACGTTCCTTCGAGTACGAGAAGTGGGGACGTCGTCATTCCACCAAGCCGGGCTCAACGGCGGCCATACGGCTGCGACCGGAGCACATACGCGCATGGACGCATCTCCCCATGAGGGCTGAAGGACAGCTCGGCCGTGTCGAGCAGGCCTCGGACCCCGCTCCGGACACGTGGTCAGGCCGCCGGCCAGATCCAGGTCTCCTGGCTACGACCGCCTCGGGAACGCCGCCGACTGCGCGTTCCACTCCTGTGCGGCGCGCAGCACCGTCTCCCGGGGGCAGGTCAGGTCGACGATGATGTCCTCGGCCCAGTCCGGGGCGGACTCGTACGCCATGTGCACCCGCAGGGAGACCGTCTCGCTGGTGTACCCAGCCACGCTGAAGGCCAGGTTGGGCTCGACGAAGATGGCCGCCGCATCCGGGCTCTCGTCATCATCGGGCAGGACAGCCGCCTGTTCCGGAGCAACCACCTCGACCTGTCCGTGGGCCGCCCCGGCCAGCCACTCGCCGAGTTCGCCGGCCTCCCAGGTCAGCAGGGCAGGATCGGTGAACGCCCAGGCGCGGCCGTCCGCCAGAACGACTTCGCCCTCGATGATCAGCCAGTTCGCGTCGTAGTCGGCGTGGGCGCGGCTGACCGCGTCAGGGAACTGGTAACCCACCGGCTGCAGGCGCACCGAGGTGCCGTCAGCGGAATGCAGATCCATGTCACCCAGGGTGCCGCACGCACCGCCGCCGCGGGGACGGGGTGCCGCTGGGGCAACGCCCCGGGACTATCCGGCCGTTGCAGTCCTGGGCAGCAGCAGAGACGCGAGTTCGGCGTCCGAGGCGTGCAGGGCGTCCCTGTCGTATGTGGCTCCGGACGCCAGGATTTCGTCGGCTCCGGTCCGCTCGGCCAGCTGCTCGAGCCGCTCAGCCACGGACCGGCGGGTTCCCCAGACCATCCCGGCCAGGTGCGCCTCCACTTGGTTCGCCATCCGGGCGGTCATCGGCTGGGACCTGATCGAGGAGAGGGGTTCCAGTGCGGGGAACAGACCGGTCTGCCGCGATCGGGCCATCGCCCAGGCTTCCGGCAGCGCCAGCTCGCGGGCCTGCTCCTGGGTGTCGGCGATCAGGACCTCGGTGGAGACGATGATCGACGGGCTGGTGTTGCCCCGGAACTGGGTGCGGTAGGACGCGAGCAGGTCAGGCAGGTCGGGGCTGCTCAGGATCGGCCCACCGATCACGACGGGCAGTCCGAGAGACGCGGCGATGCCGATCCCGGCGCCGGTGGCCAGGACGAGAACGGGGATGGGCTCGTGGGCGACCGGGTGGGCGGTGATGTCGGCGCTGCCGCGTAGGTAGGCCAGGGTCTCGGTGATGTCGGCCGCGAAGGTGTCGGTGCCGGCTTCCTGACGCAGCGCGCGGCGTACGGGGGCCGTGAATCCGAGCGAGCGTCCCAGGCCTAGGTCGACCCGTCCGGGGTAGAGCGCCGCCAGCATCAGGAACTGCTCGGCGACGACCAGTGGCTGGTGGTTGGGCAGCATGACGCCGCCCGAGCCGAGGCGGATGGTTCGGGTCTGGGCCCCGATCGCGGCCAGGAGCACGCCCGGTGCTCCCGAGGCGATCCCGGGCACCGCGTGGTGCTCGGCGACCCAGAAGCGCTCGTACCCAGATTGTTCGGCTGTACGGGCCCGTTCGATCGAATGGACGAGTGCGTCGCCTTCGGGATGTCCGGCGCGGGTGCGCGACCGGTCGAGCAGGGAGAGGCGGAGCATTGGCCTTGCGTTCCTCCCTGCTGGCGGTGGTCCTGGGTGGCCGGGTGCCACGAAGAGACTCAACCCGGCGGTCCTGGAAGCCATTCCCGCCCTGGCGCTGCTGGTGCCACCTACTCCGGTTGGGGTAGGACGAGGTCGGCTCGCATGCGCGCCCGGTAGAGCCCGGGCGAGCATCCCCGGTCGCGGGCGAAGGCACGGGTGAAGGAGGGCACGGACCGGTAGCCCACGCGGGCGGCGATGTCCTCGACGGTGTCCCGGGTGTCGCGCAGGCTGACGGCGGCGAGGTCCATGCGCCACTGGGCCAGGTACGTCGAGGGGCTGCGGCCCATGCTGGCCTGGAAGCGGCGGGCCAGGGTGGCCCGGGAGACGGAGATCTTGGCGGCCAGGGTCTCGATGGTCCATTCGGCCGCCGGGTCGGCGTGGATCAGGTCGATGGCCTCGCGGACGACGTCGTCCTCGACCCAGCCGAGCCAGGTACCTCGCTGCTGCAGGGGGTTGAGGGCGGACCAGGCCCGCACCAGCTGGATCAGGACGATCTCGATCAGGTGCTCGACGATCGTGGGGGTGCCGATCTGAACCTGTGCCAGCTCCCGTTCGATGAGCTCGGCGACGTGAATCAGGGACGTTCCGGCGCCGGGGACATGGACCGGGCCGGGGATGTCGCCGAGCACCTGGGTCCGGGTCGAATGATCGCAGTCGTAGAAGAGCGTCATCAGTCGGTTGCGGGCCGGGCCGGAGCCGAGCCGTAGGGGTTCGTGCGCATTCCCACCGGCCGGCGGCCGCGTTCGCAGCCCGCCCGCCTCGCCCACGCCGTCCGGCGCATCACTGAGGAGGTGCGGCATGTGCTGAGGCAGTACGACCACGTCTCCGGCCCTCAACTCCAGCGGTTCCCCGCCGACCGGACGCAGCCAGACGGTGCCGGCCAGCACGGCGTGAACGGCCATCCCGGGGTACTCGGAAATCTCTGTGGTCCAGTCGCTTCCGGCGGCGATCCGGAGGCCGAGGGCCCCGCGGAAGCGCGAGAGGCGGATCACTTCGGTGACCAGATCCATGGCGGGACCATACCTCGGCGCCTCCATGCAACGAACGGAGAAGAAACCCGCCTCATCCGGACATGGTCCGGTGCGAACGGCCTCTTTACCTTGAGTGGGGCCGGTATTGAACATCAAGGAGAAGACCATGAAGCTGCAGGGAGCAACGGTTCTGGTGACGGGTGTGGGGGTCGGCAACCTCGGGCACTTCTTCGCCCAGCAGCTGGTCCTACGAGGCGCGTCCAAGGTTTACGCGACAGCCCGGCGCCCCGAGCTCATCGACGTGCCCGGCGTCGAGGTGCTGCACCTGGACCTGACCGACAGCGTCACCGTCGCCGAGGCGGCAGCCGTTGCCGCCGACGTCGACGTCCTGATCAACAACGCGGCGCACTTCGAAGCCGGAAGTGACCTGCTGCACGGTGACATCGAGGCGATGCGGCGGGTGTTCGACACGAACGTGTTCGGCACCTTGCGGGTCATCCGGGAGTTTGCCCCGGTGCTCGCTCGTGCGGATTCCGGAGGGGCGATCCTGAACGTGCTCTCGGCGCTGTCCTGGTCGAACTTTCAGGGCCTCAACGTGTATGCCGCCTCAAAAGCTGCACTTTGGAGCATGACCAACGCCCTGCGCGAGGAACTCGCCGGGCAGGGCACCCAGGTCACCAGCCTGGTGTTCGGCATGGCTGGCACCCGCTCCATGAACGCCTTCGCCGACCAGGTGGCCGGCAAAGGCGTTCTGGAACCGGTGATCACCGCTCCGGAACTGATCGTCAAGGCGGCCCTCGACGGGCTGGAGACCGGTGCGCCGGAGGTGCTGGGCGATCAGCTGGCGCTCGACGCCAAGACCGCGCTTTCTGATGCGCCGCGATCTGTCTACAACGAACTGGCGGCCAAGATGCTGGGTGCCCGCTAGTAGGGGGCCCTGACGGGGATGGGGTGGGCTTGCCACCGTCGGGCGAAGTCCGTGGTTGCGCGCGGAGTGCGTCGAGCCACGTCGTACGAGAGTTCACCTGCGCTCGGGCCGGTAGCCGGTTGGTCAGGTTGATCTCGACGGGATGGACGCCGGCGGCCACCGCGGAACCCCTCAGTGAATTCTGAGTCTCTATCCTTCAGGCATGTCCTCCGACGATTCCTTCCGCCCGGCCGTGCGCGGTCTGCTGACCGAGCGCATCGCCCGGCAGTTGGAGCACGAGATCCGCGAGGGCGAGCTGGCCGTCGGTACCAAGCTGGCGAGTGAGCGGGAGCTGGCGCAGCGCTTCGGGGCCAGCCGCAACGTGGTGCGTGAGGTGTTGCGCCGGCTGGAGGCGCAGCATCTGATCGACGTGCAGCCGGGGCGCGGGTCGTACGTGACGGCGCAGGGGGACCGCTCGCCGTTCGCCGGTGCGCGGCCGACGGTGCGGCAGCTGATCGAGGCCCGTCTGCCGGTCGAGGTGGAGATCGCCGGTCTGGCGGCGGAGCGCGCGGGCCAGGCGGAGATCGAGGTTCTCAACCGGGCCCACGAGCGGGTGCTGCAGGCTCCGGACGCGGCCGAGAAGGCTCGGGCCGACCTGGCGTTCCATGACGCGATCGCGGCGGCCAGCGGAAACCCGGTGCTACAGGTGATGCTGTCCTCGATCGGGGGCCCGATGTTCGAGATGATGCTGCGCTCGAACTCGGATCCGGCGATCGGTGAGCCGGGAGTGCCGCACCACGCCGAGATCCTGGACGCGATCATCGAGCACGACGTGGCCCGGGCCCGTTCGCACATGCACGAGCACCTGGCCCTGGGGCTGCGCACGTACGGCGCGGACCTGGACACCAGCCTGGACGTGATGGCCACCCGTCATCTCGACCGCCTCCTGCGTCAGGCCTGAGAGGGCTGCGCCGACCGTCTTGTGCCCTCGTCGCTGCGTTGCTACCGTCCAACTGGTCCAACTGGTACTACCAGTTGGACCAGAGCTTCGAGTGAGTCGACGGCAAGGACGACGATGTCTGGCACAGACCTGAACAGGCGCGCTTTCGGGCGACTGCTGGCCGCAGGGGTGGGCGCTGCGGCGCTGTCCGCCTGCGGGGGCCGCAGCACGCCCGGCGCCAACACCCCCTTACGCATCTCCGCGATCAACCACGTCTGGTCGCAGGCGGTCCAGGAGCGGCTGCCCGAGTTCGAGGAACGCATCGGCCGACGGGTCAGCATGCAGATGCTCACCGCCGACCAGCTCTCCAACAGCTACAACGTCAAGCTGAACGCATCGGCCAAGGACATCGACGTGATGATGGTCCGGCCGCTGCAGGACCAGCTGCTCTTCGCCCGTAACGGCTGGCTGGCCGACCTCAGCGACCTGGTCGGGGACACGGCGTTCGGATGGGCGGACTTCCAGGAAGCACCCCGGGAACGCTCGATCACCCGCGACAAGGTGCTCAGCGTGCCGGTGGTCACCGAGCGCCCGGCCCTGTACTACCGCAAGGACCTGGTCGAGGGCCCACCGGCCACCCTCGAGGCGCTGCGCGAGGAGGCGTTCCGGCTCACCAGCGACGAGCTGTTCGGCTACGTCGGGCGGGGTCAGCGCAGCGGCGCCGTCACCCAGTGGTCCAGCTTCCTGTACTCCTTCGGCGGGGACTTCACCACCGCCGAAGGAGGCTCGGGCATCGGATCGCCGGAGGCGGTGGCCGCCTACCGCTTCTACGGCGAGCTCCTGGACCGGGCCGGGCCGCCCGGTGCGACCAACATGAGCCTGGAACAGGCCATGCCGATCTTCGCCCAGGGCAAGGCCGCCTTCTACATCGACGCCGACGCGATCTACTCCAACTTCCTGGACCCGGCCATCTCGACGGTCCAGGAGCAGGTGGGGTTCGCGCCGTTCCCGGCCGGGCCGGCCGGGTCCCGGCCGCACAACATCCCGTCCTGGAGCGTGGGCATCAACCAGTTCTCGATGCTGCGCGAGGACGCCTGGCAGTTCATCGAGTGGATCTCCGGTGCGCAGATGGTCACCGAACTGCAGGCGGCCGGCATCCCCGGCGCCCGCACATCGGCCTGGGACGACCCCGACACGCTCACCGCCTTCCCGGCCGACCTGGCCGAGGCGATGCGGATCAACGCCGAGAACGGCATCGGGCACGACCGTCCCGAGGTCATCCAGGTGGGACGGGCCCGCGACATCGTGGGACGCCCGCTGGTGGCGGGAATCATCGGTGAGGACGTGGCCCCGGTCGCGGCCGACGCCCATGCCGAGTTCGCCGATTTCCTGGTCCGCGACAACCGTCAGCAGGAGTTCTGATGTCCGGCTTCGACAGGTCCAACCGGCGCCTGCGCTGGCTGATGCTGGCCCCGGCCCTGGGTTTCGTCGGCGCGATGATCATCTTCCCGTTGCTGTTCACCCTCAACCTCTCCCTGACCGATGCCTTCGGCGCCGTCAACGCGGGCAAGGGCTACAACGGCGGGCAGAACTACCTGGACGCCCTCGGCGACGGGCGGCGTTTCTGGCCCGCGGTGTGGCGCACCCTGTACTTCACGGTCGGCGCCGTCCTGATCGAGACCATCCTCGGCCTGGCCATCGCCATGCTGCTGCGCAAGCCTTTTCGCGGCATGCGGGTGGTCCGCTCGATCCTGATGGTTCCGCTGCTGGCCACCCCGGTGGCGATCGGCATCCTGTGGCTGCTGATCCTCGACCCCACCAACGGCATCGCCAACCACCTGCTCGGTTCCGTCGGGATCGCCCCGCAGGAGTTCCTGGGGTCGGTCAGCCAGTCGCTGCCGGTGCTGATGCTCATCGACGTGTGGCAGTGGACGCCGATGATGGCCCTGCTGCTGCTGGCCGGGCTGAGCACCCTGCCGCAGGATCCCGAGGAAGCAGCCCAGGTGGACGGCGCGAACGCCTGGCAGCGCTTCCGGTACGTAATCCTGCCGGGCCTGATGACCACGCTGATGACGGCGCTGGTGCTGCGCGCGGTCGACGCCCTGAAGACCTTCGACATCCTCTACGCGACCAAGGGCCCGGGCGGAGGCTCGGACTTCGAGGTCGAGACGCTCAACGTGTACGCGTACGGGCTCACCTTCGACTACCAGGAGTACGGCCTGGCCGCCGCCGTGCTGGTGCTCTTCACCCTGTTCATCGTCGGGGTCGTCGTGCTGCTGCGACGCCGCTCCCGGGAGGCCTCCGCATGAAACGCTCGTACTGGACGGCGCTTCGGGCGCTGGCCATCACCGTGGTCTGCCTGATCATCGCGATGCCCGTGGTCTGGATGATCGCCGCCGCGTTCAAGACGAACGTCCAGGTCACCGATCCCAGCGTGGGCCTGGTCTTCAGCCCCACGCTGGAGAACTTCCGCAACGTGCTCGCCGACGGCGAGATCGTGCGCTCGCTGGGCAACTCGGCGCTGGTCGGCGTGGTCTCGACCGTGCTCTCGGCGCTGATCGCGGTGCCGGCCGCATGGGCGGTCGGGCGGTTCCGGATGCACTCGACCGGTTCGCTGGTGCTGGTCGCGCGGATCGTGCCGGCCATCTCGCTGCTGGTGCCCTGGTACTACCTGTTCGCCCAGATCGGGCTGGTCGGCTCGTACACGGTGCTGGTGCTCAGCCACATGTTCGTCTCGGTCCCCCTGATCCTGTGGATCATGATCGGCTTCTTCGAGGGACTGCCGATCGAACTGGAGGAGGCCGGCCGGGTCGACGGGCTGAGCGCGTTCGGCGCGTTCCGGCGCATCGCCCTGCCGCTGGCCGCGCCGGGCACCGCCACCGCCTGCGTGCTGGCGTTCATCTTCAGCTGGAACAACTTCATGTTCGCGCTGATCCTCTCGGACGAGAACACCAAGACGATGCCGGTGACGTTGTTCAACTTCATCTCCTACGCCTCCACCGACTGGGGCGGGCTGATGGCCGCGGCCACGCTGATGACGGTGCCGGTGCTGATCGCCGCCGTCCTGGGCCAGAAATACCTCGTGGCCGGCCTGACCGCCGGCGCCACCAAGGGCTGAAAGGGGCCTGCCTTTATGAAGATCGTCGACGCCAGGGTCATCGTGACCAGCCCGGGACGCAACTTCGTCACCCTGAAGATCACCACCGACGAGGGGGTCACCGGTCTGGGCGACGCCACCCTCAACGGCCGCGAGCTGGCGGTCGTGTCGTACCTGCGCGACCACGTCGTCCCGCTGCTGATCGGCCTGGATCCGCACCGCATCGAGGACACCTGGCAGACGCTGTACCGGGGTGCGTACTGGCGGCGCGGGCCGGTGACCATGGCGGCCATCGCCGCGGTGGACGTCGCCCTGTGGGACATCAAGGCCAAGGTGTGCGGGCAGCCGCTGTACCAGCTGCTGGGCGGGGCCTCCCGGGAGCGGGTGCGTACCTACGGGCACGCCAACGGCCGTGACATCCCCGAACTGCTCGACTCGGTGCGGGCGCGGCTGGCCGAGGGGTACAAGAGCGTGCGGGTGCAGACCGGGGTTCCCGGCCTGGAGACCGTCTACGGCGTGCACTCGGGCACCGCGATCGCCGAGACGGTGGACGGGCAGCGGGTGGACGCGCGGGTCCGGCCGGTGGTGGAGGACTGGGACACCGGCGCCTACATGCGCCACCTGCCCACGGTGCTGGAGGCCGTCCGCCACGAGTTCGGCCCGAACCTGCCGCTGCTGCACGACTCCCACCACCGCCTGACCCCGCAGCAGGCCGCCCGCCTGGGCCAGAGCATCGAACCGTACGACCTGTTCTGGCTGGAGGACTGCACACCGGCCGAGGACCAGCAGGGCCTGCGGATGGTGCGCCAGCACACCACCGTGCCGCTGGCCATCGGCGAGGTGTTCAACACCGTCTACGACTACCAGACGCTCATCGACGAACGCCTCATCGACTACGTCCGCTCGGCGGTCACGCACTTCGGTGGCGTCACCCCGATGCACAAGCTGTTCTCCTACGCCGCGACCCGGCAGATCAAGAGCGCGATCCACGGGCCGGAGGACATCTCGCCGGTGGGCATGGCCGCCGCCATCCACCTCGACATCGCGGTGCACAACTTCGGTATCCAGGAGTACTCCGGGCACACCCCGCTGACCAACGAGGTCTTCCGGCACAGCTACGTCTTCGAGGACGGCCACCTGCTGCCGGGCGCGGAGCCGGGACTCGGGGTGGAACTGGACGAGGAACTGGCCGCCGCGCACCCGTACCAGCCGGCCTATCTGCCCATCAACCGCCTGCAGGACGGCACCATTCACGACTGGTGAGCCCAGCCGCACCGCACCACATCGCACTGCGCCGTCCGGCCGTCACCACTGGCCGGACGGCGCGGGAGCCTGGACCGGACGACAAAGTCTAGTCATTTTGTAGAGTATTGGTTACGATCGTGACCGGTTGTCCGCAGCGGCGGTTCGCTCATCACCGGATCACGAAGGAGCACAGCGTGTCTCAGGTGCGTGGGCGGGACTCGCCCCAGCGGTTGAAGTGCACGACCTGCTCCACCGGCAGACGCCGCGGCTGGGCCCAGCGCCCGCGGGCGGGGTAGCCCAGCGGGATCAGGGCCATGGTCAGGGCGTCCTCGGGAAGGCCCAGCAGTGAGCCGATCTCACTCTCGTAGGCGACGTGGAACGTGGTCAGGGTGCTGCCGATGCCGTAGGCGCGGGCGGCCAGCTGCAGTTGCTGCACCGCGCCGTAGATCGAGGAGCCCAGTCGCGGGTTGGTGGAGCCGGCGGCCTGCCGCAGCACCGGGATCACCCACACGGGAGCCTCGTGCAGGTGGTGGGCCAGGTGCTCGGCGGCCCGGTAGGTGGCCGGGCTCATCCCCGCATCGGTGGGTGGCGCGTTCAGCACCTCCTCGCGTCGGGAGCCGTAGGCCCGGTCCCAGCCGTCCCGGTACCGGGCGGCCACCTGCTCCTTGATCGTGGCGTCGGTGACCACCACCCAGCCCCAGGACTGGCGATTGCCGCCCGAGGGGCCGCGGGTGGCCGCATCGAGTACGGCCCACAGCACGTCGTCCGGGATCGGGCGGTCGGAGAGGTAACGCCGTGACGGCGTCGAGTGCAGGGCGTCGAGAACCGAGAGGCTGTGGGGATCGCCTGTGGGGGAGCCGGATTCGCTGGAAGCGGTCATGCCGTTCGACGATAGGGCAAAGCGGCGTGCAGGGGGGGAGGACTGAGATGGTCGATCGGAAAATGCTTCTCGGCGTCACCGTCGCACCGTCCGATCCGGATCTGCTGATCGAGCAGGTCCGCTTCGCCGAGCAGGCCGGCCTGGACTTCGTGCTGTTCGAGGACGCCGGCGCACCGCTCAGCCCGATCGAGGCGGCGGCCTTCGCCGCCGCCCACACCCGCTCGATCGCCCTGGTGGCCGGCGCCGCGGCGACCCATGCCGAGCCGTTCCACCTGGCCAACCAGTTCGCCAGCCTGGACTGGGGAACGCACGGGCGGGCCGGCTGGTTCGTGAGCACGGACCGCACTTCCCAGCGCAGCCAGGCCTATTCAACGAGCGTGCCCGATCCGGACACCGCCCAGCGGGAGAGCGAGGCCGTCGTGCAGACGGCGCGGCGGTTGTGGGACTCGTGGGAGGACGAGGCCCTGATCGCCGACCTGGACACGGGACGCTTCCTGGACGCCGGGAAGATCCACTACGTCGACGTCGAGAACGAGTTCTTCCGGATCCGGGGTCCGGCGCTGATGCCCCGGCCGGTGCAGGGGCAGGTCGTCGTGCTGGCCCGGCACAAGGACCAGATCCCAGACGTGGACGTTGTTCTGGTCGAGACGCTCGAACAGGCAGATCGGACGACGTCTCGAGTCTTTGCGGAAACCAGTGACGTGAACGACATCCGAACCCTGGACGGTCACGTCGACGGCGTGCTGGTGCGAGCCGACGATCCCCGCAACGTGTTCGGCGAGAACGTCCTACGGGAACTGGGACGCCCCGGTGTTCCTGTGGCCGCGGAAACTCTGCGCCAGAAGCTCGGACTACCGCGCCCGGCCAGCCAGAACCGAAAGGAGAGGTGACCCGATGGGCGAGTACGCACGTCCTCAAGCACGTATCCATCTCAACGCGTTCTTCCCGTTCGGCCCGATCTACCGGTGGAACGAAGTGGACCGGCCCGAGCGCTACTACGAGTTCGAAGGGTTCGCCCAGCTGGCGCAGACCGCCGAACGCGGGCTGTTCACCGCCGTGTTCCTCGGCGACAGCCAGCGGCTGCGCGAGCATCTGGGCCGGATCACCGACACGGCGGTCACCGGACGCCCCGACCAGCTGGTCCTGTTCGCTCACCTGGCCGCCCTGACCAGCCGGATCGGGCTGGTCGCCACGGTCAACGCCACCTACACCGACCCGGTCGAACTGGCCCGCCGCATCGCCACCCTCGAGACCCTCAGCCACGGGCGGTCGGGCTGGAACCTGGTGACCACCCACAATGCTTGGACCGGCGAGAACTTCCGCCGCGGAGGCTATCTCGGCCACGCCGACCGTTACCGGCACGCCCTGGAGTACCTGCAGATCGTGCAGCGGCTGTGGGCGGGGGAGCGGGTCGAGCACGAGGGCCCCTTCTACCGGATCACGGCCGGGCCCTTCGCTGAACGGCACCCGCAGCAGCAGCCGGTGCTGTTCCAGGCCGGCGAGTCCGACGAGGGCCGCGACTTCGCGGCCCAGCACGCCGAGGCCATCTTCTCCCGCTACCTCGACTTCGACTCCGCCCTGGCCTTCGCCCAGGACCTCACCCGCAGGGTCCAGGCCCAGGGCCGGACCCGTGAACACCTTCGCATCTTCCCAGGCGCACGGATCACCCTCGGCGAGACCGCGCAGGAGGCCCAGGAACGCAGCGACGAGTTCGAGCGAGCCACCTGGAGCGACCGGCGCATCCTCGCCGTGCTGGAAAGTGTCTGGGGCACAGACCTGTCCGCCTACGACGTGGACGGCCCGCTACCGGCGAGCGATCCGGTGACACCGGAACAGACGGTGACGCACGGGGTGGTCAACAGCAGCGACCGGCCGGTGGCCACCGCCCGGGCCTGGCGGGACCTGGCCGAGGGCAAGGGCTGGTCGATCCGTCAGCTGGTGCTGCACCTGAACCGGGGCGGTGGTTTCGTCGGCACGCCCGGAGAGGTGGCCGACCGCCTGGCGCACTACGTGCGCTCCGGGGCGATCGACGGTCTGAACCTGGTCGCGAACGGTGTGCCGCACGGTTTCGACGACGTGGTGGAGCTCCTGGTCCCCGCACTGCAGGAACGTGGCGTGTATCCGGCGGAGTATGCCGGGAACACGCTGCGCGCGAACCTGGACATGCGACATTACGCCACGCCCTAGAAGATCTTGAGCATGCGCACATGGCTCGTCGGAGCACCCCGCTGGAAGCTCGGCCTGTTTCAGGGGACCCTCTTCGGGACCTTCATGGCCGTCTTCGCCGCCTTCTTCTCCAGCGGTTCCGGGGAGGGCGCGGGCCGTTTCGTCGGTGCCGTGGTCGGGGGTGTGGTCGGCGGCGTGTTCTTCGGCTTCTTCATGAGCCACTTCATCGCGAACAAGAACGCGGCCCTGATCGGTGCAGCCGGGCTGGACGATCCCGCGGAGCTGCGCCAGGCCGTCCGCGCCGCCCGCCGGGGACCCGTTCCGGCCGATCCCCGTATCCGTCAGGCCGCCCTTCGGGTGGGCCGGCAACAGCTCAGTGAGCTCGAGGGCCAACGCACCGGCTCGCTGGCCGTTTTCGCCCTGTTCATTCTCGTCTACGTCGCCATGGCGTTCCTGAGCTCGCCCTGGTGGCTGGTCGCAGCGGTCTTCTTCACGGCCATGCTGATCGTCACCGTGATGCAGCCCAGCCGCCTGGCCAACCGCATCGTCGACCTGGACACCGCGGACAGCGAGGCCACCCTCTGAGAAAACTCCTCATATAAGAGGCAGTTCAACGTTTTCTGGTGCGGTCGTCGTACGCCTCGCGGGCGTCGACCACGTCCTCGATGTGCTGCACCGACCACTCGGTGAGGGCTTTCAGAGGACCTCGAAGGGTCTGGCCCAGCGGTTTCAGCTCGTACTCCACGCGGATCGGCGCCTCCGGGTACACGGTACGCACGAGGAGTCCGTCGCGCTCGAGCGTGCGCAGCGTCTGCGTGAGCATCTTCTCGCTGATGCCCTCGAGCTCCTGGCGTAGCTGCGTGAACCGGCACGCCCCGCGCCGGCCGAGCTCGCCCAGCACGAGGACGGCCCACTTGCTGCCGATCTGGTCGAGCAGGTCGCGCGAGGGGCAGCCGCGGGCGTAGGGATCCCAGGACGATGTGCGCTCGCTCACGTTCTCGGTACTTGTCACGCGCCTCACCTCGATCCTTTCGCCCGGGTGGCCACCTTACCTCGAAGTTCGTTCTTACCATAAGAGAGCGACCAGGTCATCGTGGGTTTGCGCCGGGGAACGTCCGCGGCGGGAAGGACAATCATCATGTCGATCGTGGTCACTGCCGCTTCGGGCAACTTGGGCCGGCTCACCGTCGAGGCGCTGCTGAGCCGTGGGGTGCCGGCTGCCGACATCGTCGCGACCAGTCGCGACATCACCCGGATCAAGGACTTCGCCGACCGCGGGGTCCAGGTCCGCCGGGCCGACTTCGCCGAGCCCGACAGTCTGCCCGCGGCCTTCGAGGGTGCGGACAAGCTCCTGCTGATCTCCACCACGACCCCGAGCGAGCGCGTCGCCAACCACCGGCGCGCCATCGACGCCGCGGTCGCGGCGGGCGTGTCCATGGTCGCGTTCACCAGCATGTTGCACGCGGACACGTCCAGCAGCGTTCTCGCTCCCACCCACTGGGCGACGGAACAGTACCTGCACGAGCGCATTCCCTATGTGATGCTGCGCAACGGTTGGTATCTGGAGAACTACACCGTCCAGTTGTCCCAGGTGCTCTCCGGTGGAGTGCTTTTCGGGGCCGCCGGCCAGGGCCGGATCAGCGCCGCCACCCGAGCCGACTACGCCGAGGCCGCCGCCACCGTGCTGAGCACCGACGGCCACGTCGGCCAGACGTACGAGCTGGGCGGGGACGAGGCCTTCACCCTGACGGAGCTGGCTGCGGCGATCTCGGCCGCTGCCGGGAAGCAGATCGAGTACATGGATCTCCCGGTCGAGGCGTTCGCCCGGGCACTGACCGAGGCGGGCGTGCCCGCCGATCTGGCCGGCGTCCTGTCCGACGCCGACCGCGCCATGAGCCACGACGAGTTGTACACCGAATCCGGAGATCTGAGAAGGCTGATCGGACGGGCGACCGTGACTCCTGCCGAGGCGATCGCGGCCGCGCTCAGCTGACCGGCTCACGCGCTGCCCCCTCCTGAGCGCGTCGAGTGCTGTTCGGCCCGCTCTCAGTAGACGTCCCGGGCGTACCGACGTTCCGTGATCATCTTCTTGCGGTACTCCTGCGCCTCGTCCTCGCTCAGACCGCCGTGCCCACGGATGATCTCGAGCAGGCTCTGGTCGACATCACGGGCCATCCGGGTGGCGTCACCGCAGACGTAGAAGTGGGCGCCGTCCTCGAGCCACTTCCACAGCTGGGCACCGTGTTCCTGCATGCGCTGCTGAACGTAGATGCGCTGGCGCTGGTCCCGGGAGAAGGCCAGGTCGAGGCGGGTGAGAAAGCCGTCGCTGAACATCTGCTGGAGCTCGTCGCGGTAGTAGAAGTCGCTGTCGCGGTGCTGGTCGCCGAAGAACAGCCAGTTGCGGCCGGTGTGGCCGAGCTCGCGGCGTTCGTGCAGGAAGGCGCGGAAGGGGGCGATACCCGTCCCTGGCCCGACCATGATCATCGGCGTGGACGAGGCCGTGGGCGGGCGGAAGCCGGGTGCGGCCTGCACGTACACGGGGACGGGCTCGTCGCCCGCCCGGTCGGCCAGGTAGGTCGAGCAGACCCCGCCGCGCGCCTCGTCCGCCTCGTTGGTGTACCGGACGACGGAGAGGGTCAGCTCGACGCGGTGGGGGTCGTGCAGCGGGGTCGAGGAGATCGAGTACTGCCGGGGCTGAAGGCGCCGCAGGACGCCGAGCCAGTCTGTCATGGGCCGCTGAACCGGGAAGTGCCGCAACAGGTCCACGGCGTGCCGGCCCCACAGCCAGCGTTCCAGCTGTTCCTTGTTGTCCCTGCGTAGCAGGTGGGCCAGGGCTGGGTCGCTGTTGTGCCCGGCGACGAACTGCAGCAGTTCCCGGTTGATCCGGCTGATGTCGAACGAGGTCTGCAGGGCCTCGAACAGTCGCACATGCTGGCCGTCGACCTCGATGGTGTGGTTGCCGTCGAGGCCGGTGGCCTGCAGCCAGTCGTGGACGTGCTCGGCGTGGTTGGTCGGGAGCACGCCGAGGGCGTCCCCGGCCCGGTAGGTCACGCTCTCGTCGGTCAGGGCGAGGCCGATCCGGCGCACCTCCTTACCGGAGCCGGGCCCGGACAGGACGTCGTTGGTCACGAGGTGGGCGATGACGGGATTGGCCCGGGTTCCCAGTGCCCCGGGCGAGCGGGTGGGCGACGGCGCGATGCGCGGTTCGGTCCGCGCTGGGCTGGTGTTCGGCCGGGCGGCGAGAAGGTCGATGACGCGATCCAGCCAGGCTTCTGCCTGTTCCTCGTCGTCGGGTTCGCAGTCCACGCGCTCGGCGATCCGGACCGCGCCGAGCTCGCTCAGGCGCGCGTCGAGGGCCTTGGCGTGGCCGCAGAAGTTGTCGTAGGCCGAGTCGCCCATCCCGAGCACCGAGTAGCGGACGCCGTCGAGGCGAGGGGCGTCCGCGGCGGCCAGGGCGCTCCACAGGCCGGCGCCGTTGTCGGGCGGGCCGCCGTCGCCGAAGGTGCTGGTCACCAGCAGCAGCGTCCCGCTCGACGAAAGAGTCGCGACGTCAACGGCATCCATCTCGATCACACGGGTGGAAAGGGTGCGGGTGGCGAACTGCTCGGCTGCCCGCGCGGCGAAGTCCTCCGCGTTCCCGGTCTGCGAGGCCCAGAGAATCGTGGCCGCAGCCGGATTGGCCTCAACAGTGGTTTTGAGGACGCTTGTGGGCACGCTTTCGGGGACGGCTTCGGTGTGGGCCGGGCGTGGGTCGGGCAGTCGGGAGTAGGTGCCCGCGAGCAGGCCGTCGACCCACAGGCGCACCGGCTGGCTCAGGGGCGCGCCGTCGGGCAGAACGGGAACCCGCTCGGCGACCGCAGCTGGCGTCAGGGCAGTCAGGAAGCCGCTCAGGTAGAGCTGCTCCCGGTCGCTCAGTTGCGGCGGGGTCAGTGTGGTGAGTCCCAGTGCGGCAGCCAGGGGATGGGTTTCGGGCTCCACGGTTGGTGCGGGCGCGGGGGTGGTGGGGATCCGGGTGAGGGCGACGGCGCAGGCCTTGAACTCCGGTTGCAGGGAGTCGGGGTCGACGGCGTCGTTGGTGACGGCGTTGATCGCCAGGTACTCGCCGTGCTCGTCGTTCCAGTGGAACGGCACGAAACAGCAGCCGGGGCGGATCCGATCGTCGACCACCGCGGGCAGGACCGCGCGGCCCCGCCGGGAGGCGACCTCCACCTGATCACCGTCGGCGATGCCGAGCCGGGAGGCGTCGTCGGGGTGGATCTCCACGAACGGGCCGGGGTTGAGCTTGTTGAGCTTGGCCACCTTCCCGGTCTTGGTCATCGTGTGCCACTGGTGCTGAAGGCGTCCCGTGGTCAGCACCAGCGGGAAGTCGTCGTCCGGCATCTCCTTGGCGGGCATGTGGGGCCGGGCGTGGAACACGGCCCGGCGCGAGGGGGTCGCGAACGCCAGGCGCGGGGCGACGCCGTCCGGGCCGACGTGCAGGGTCTGGCTGACGCCGTCATTGAGGTAGCGGATCGGGTTGCGGGCCGGACCTTCCGGCGGGCAGGGCCACTGCACCGGAGACTCCCGCAGCCGTTCGTACGTCACCCCGCGCAGGTCGTAGCCGGTGTTCGGGTTCGAGAACCGGCGGATCTCGTCGAAAATCTCCTCGCTCGAGGCGTAGCTGAACTGCTCACCGAAGCCGAGCGCGCTCGCCACCTGGGCGATCAGCTGCCAGTCGGGACGGGACGCGCCGGCCGGCGGAACCGACGACGACAGAAGGGTCAGGTTGCGCTCGGAGTTGACCATGACGGCGTCGGACTCGGCCCACAGCGTGGCCGGCAGCACGATGTCGGCGTAGTCGTTGGTCGCCGTCGCCCGGTAGGTGTCCTGGGTGATGACCAGCTCGGCGGCCTCGAGCCCGGTGATCACGGTGCTGCGGTTGGCCATGCTCGCGACCGGGTTGGTGCAGATGATCCAGCAGGCCTTGATCGTTCCCTCGCCCAGCTGCCGGAACAACTCGACCGTGCCCGGCCCGACCTCGGTGCGAATCGTCCCGGCCGCCAGCCCCCACTGCTCCTCGACGAACGCCCGGTCGGCCGCCGACAGCACCGAGCGCTGCCCGGGCAGGCCCGGGCCCATGTAACCCATCTCGCGGCCGCCCATCGCGTTGGGCTGGCCGGTCAGCGACATCGGCCCGCTGCCGGTCCGGCCGATCGCCCCGGTGGCCAGGTGCAGGTTGCAGATCGCGTTGGTGTTCCAGGTGCCGTGGGTGCTCTGGTTCAGGCCCATCGTCCAGCAGGTCATCCACTCACCGGCCTCACCGATCCACGCGGCCGCGGTGCGCAGGTCGGCCTCGGGGATCCCGGTGATCTCACTGACCCGCTGCGGCGGGTAGTCGGCCAGGAACTGCGGCATCCCCTCCCAGCCCTGGGTGTGCTCGGCGATGAACGCCTCGTCGATCTGGCCCTCCAGGACCAGCAGGTGCAGCAGGCCGTTCAGCAGGGCCAGGTCTGTGCCCGGGGTGATCTGCAGGAACAGGTCGGCGCGCTCGGCGGTGGCGGTGCGGCGCGGGTCGACCACGATCAGGCGCCCTCCCGCCTTCAACCGGTCAGCCATCCGCAGGAACAGGATCGGATGACAGTCGGCCATGTTCGAGCCGATGACCAGGAACAAGTCGGCGTGGTCGAAGTCGTCGTACGAGCCGGGCGGGCCGTCCGCACCCAGGCTCTGCTTGTACCCGGTGCCCGCGCTGGCCATGCACAGGCGGGAGTTGGACTCGATGTGCACGGTCCGCAGGAAGCCCTTGGCCAGCTTGTTCGCCAGGTACTGGGCCTCGATCGACATCTGCCCCGACACGTACAGGGCCATCGCGTCCGGCCCGTGCTCGTTCACGATCCGCCGCAGGCCATCGGCCGCCGCCTGCACGGCCTCGTCGACGTCCACCGGCTCCAGCGGCGCCTGCCGTGACGTGCGGCGGTACGCGGTGACCGCCCGGTCGTCGTCGGCCGTCATCAGGTCCGCATGCGTGGCCCCCTTGGTGCACAGCCGCCCCGCGTTCGCCGGGTGCGCCTTGTCCCCGCTGACCTTGGTGATCACCGGCCGCCCGTCCGGTCGTACCCCGGTCTGCGCGACGACCCCGCAGCCCACCCCGCAGTACGAGCACTGCGTGCGGCTCGGTGGCCGGCCGGTGGGGGCAGGAGCGTTCGGATCAGGCACCGGCTGATCGTTGCAACCGTGTGTTGCGAGCCGTGTTGCTGTGGTGAACAGGACGTCAAGGACATCTCACGGCGGGGTTGGGGCTCGGAGAGGTTGGCGGACGCGGTCCCACGTATGAGTACGCACCATGCCCCCACCGTTGCGTCGTGTGGTTGGCTCATGTGGACCATAGACCCATGGATTGGTTGAAGCGGGAGACCCGGCCGCGAGACAATCAGGTGAGTTGTAGCGGGGCTGACATTCCGAGTGATTTCCCGGACCAAAGGCCTGCGGGATCCGACAACATGTGGAGCCGCGTCGATCCTTAGCATGGGGTCCCGATATTTAAAACCCTCCCGGCGCCAGTCGTGCCACGGCTGTGCGAAAACTAATGCGCCCGGAAGACAGTTACACGGTGTGCGCTGACGGTCTGCGCGCCGCCCATTCGACTGTCTAGATCTTGGGCTCAGTCATCAAGGAGAATTTATGCCCGGTCAACGGAAAAACATTCCTGCTGCTACCGAGGCGGCGCTATGGGTGCTTAGTAACGGTACGTGCTATGCGCCCGGTTGCAGTGCGCCCGTCATGACTGAGGTGCGGGAATCTGTGTACCGGAAGAATGCTCAAGTCTCGCACATCTATGGGGTCAGGCCAACGGCTCCTCGTTTCCGGAAAGACTTGTCGGACAGTCAGCGTGATTCGTTCGCCAACCTACTCCTGCTCTGTTTGCCACATCATGGTGAGGTCGATGATCGTAAGACCGGGGAACAGCTTTATCCCCCAGCCATGCTTTTCTCTTGGAAGAAAGCTCATGAAGGATCTAACGCGAAACCTCTGGCGGCCTTGGGAACTCTAAGAGAAGACGACTTGGACGAGCTGCTGGCAAGCGTCTTCACCCCTCCTTTGGAGAGGCTGGAGGCTATTGCGGAACGTCTCGAGAAGACTGGAACAGTCACTGAGGGCACCGCTCAAGAACTGAAACAAATCGTGGATGTGCTGCGGGAAACGCCTTCATTGGATGGAAGCACTGCATCGCGGCTGATGGAGGCCGCTGAGATCTTCAGTTCAACAAACTTGAGTGAGACCGCTCGCCAACTGTCGAACGCCGCCGAAGTCTTGGATGCTCGGCGCCTCGAGGCGGCCGCCGATAAACTTATGAGGGCAAGCGAATACCTCTGATCGGCCGTCTACGCCTCGTCCCAGGGGCAGCGGCTACCGGTGATCTACTACGCCCACTCCCTCACGGCCTGGTCGGGGCTGCTCGTCGAGGCCGGTCTCGTTCTGGAGCGGGTGCGGCACGTCCGCGAGCCCTCCGGGCACACCGTGCTGCTTCTGCGTGCTCGCCGTCAGGACCAGCAGGGCCCCGGCTGCTGCAGCGACCACCAGGCCCGCCGTCGTGAACGCGGCACCGACTGAGGCTGAGACCAGCAGCGGTAGGGCCGCCATGCTCACCATGCACCCGATGTCCAGGCCCGCTGTGTAGACCGTCATCGCCCTCAGGCGGTCCGGGCCCGGAAGCTGCCCGAGCTGCGTGCCCAGCGTGACGTCGCCCAGCGGCATCAGGGCCGAAGCCACGGCCGACAGGATCAGCAGCTCGGCCAGTGATCCGGCGAACGCGAAACCGACCAGGACGATGCCGCGGGCGATCCAGGCTGCGCAGAGAACCGTCAGCCAGCGCCCTGGTGCTGGGGCGGGAGTGTTGCCGACAGCGAGGTTTCCCAGGACGGCGCCGAGGCCGGAGGCCATCAGGACCACCCCGAACGCCTGTACGCCCAGGCCGAGTTGCACCGTCAGCAGGACAGGCACCCCGACCGAGATCACGCCGTAGAACGCCTGGCCCAGGCTGTCGACGGCCACCGCCCACGCCAGTACCGGGTACCGGCGTGCGACAGTGCGGGCGGTCGGGGCCGCCTCAGCGGCACGGCCCTCGGTGCTTGCCTCGGGGGTATCCGGTTTCACGACGGTCTCGGGTGCGCGCCGGGCCAGCCAGAGCAGCACCAGCGCGGACACGGCAAAGGTCGCAGCGTCGATCAGGAACAACGCATCGGTCGAGACCACGGCCAGCAGCGCCGCGGCTGCACCAGGGCCGAGAATCCACGTCAATCGGCCGGTCACGTCCATTAGCCCGGTGACGGCCCGCAACTGCTCGGCGGGCACCAGTTCGGGAACCAGCGAGGCCCGGGCCGGGTCGCTCAGTGAATCCGCGGTCCCGATGATCACGATGACGACGATGATCCCGGCGAGGCCCAGGCTGTCCCACAGCCAGGGGATCGCGGCGATCACCGGGATCTGCGCGGCCTCGATCCCGGCCAGGGCGCGGAACGAGGCCACCCGTGCGACCAGCTTGCGGCCGAACAGTCCGATCAGGATGTGCGGGACCGCCTCGGCGATGACCACGATGCCCAGGGCGAGCGCACCGGATTTCTCCCAGGCCGTCCAGGCCAGGGCCAGGGTGAAGAACCGGTCTCCGAAGACGCTGATGAGCTCGCCGAGCCAGAGCGCCAGGACGCTCCGGTTACGCAGGAGCTGTAGGTATCGCATTCGACTACCCCCGGGAGTCAGGCAACGACCGGGCAGACCCTAGAGCAGAACGCGGCTCAGCAGAACCGAACCGGCTTGCTCCGGAAGTGCACATATGCACTTCGGGAGGTGGGAAGCGAGCTCCAGCGAGCTGAATTACGTGCAGGGGAGGCCTTCGCTACCTCGTGACCTTGCGTCGTCTTCCTGGCTGTCTGCTGAGGGATACGCCCGTTGCGTGCGCCGAAACGGAAGAAGGGGGTTCCGGGTGTTCCGGGACCCACTTCTCAGGTTGGCTGTCCGCGAGTGGAACTCAGGACGTTTGCCAGCAGCAAACATCCATTGGTTGCAGTTAGGTTCGGGTCACTTGTAACTGAGAACCGTCCCACAGGTGCGCTGTTGGCGGTAGAGTCGGCGGCCACTACCAGGCACATAGTGCACAAAGGCTTGCACGCGGCCCGTGTGCCCAGATCCCACACCGCGTTCATCAGTGCGGCATCAGCAGGCGCTGCCACCGGATCTGGCAGCTCGCGCAGAGCGGCGTAGAAGCGGACTACCCGCACAGGCGAACGCGCCGGGAGCAGCGGATTGTCCAGATAGTCCATTGCTGAGTCCATTCGGCCGCAGAAACATGAGTCCTAGGGTCCTGCGTGAACACTGGATGACGGAGTCCGGTGGCTAGGAGGATCTGCATGTTCGGCGTCACCTCTGTCCTGCGGCGCGGAGCCCTCGCGGCCGTCGCCGCGGGCCTTCTCGTGGGGCTCGCGGGGATCAGCCCATCGGTGGCCGCCCCGGCTGACCTGGCTCACCCGGCCGGCCCGGTGAAGGCTGCGGGGAAGTCCCAGGAGATCACGAATGACTCGTTCTGGAAGGACACCTCCGGCAACCTGATCGCCTCGCAGGGCGGGGGAGTGTTCAGGTTCGGCGACACCTACTACTGGTACGGCGTTCACTACCAGGAGGCCGAACCGTACGCTGCGTCTCCCTCAAAGGCTTATTCCACGGCAACCTTTGAATCGATCGACGTCTACTCCTCCAAGGATGCGGTCAACTGGACGTTCCGCAACCGCGTGGCGACCCGGGCCACGGCCCTGGACATACCGACGTCCAAAGATGTCATCGGTGATGCCTTCTCCCGGATGACGTCACTGGCCGACGCCAGCTGGGTCGGACGGATGGGGGTGGTGCGTAACGAGCAGACCGGGAAGTACGTGCTGGTCACCCAGATGGAGACCGGCTTCGACAAGAACGTCAAGACCAACCACAGCGTCCTGTTCCTGGAGAGCGACACTCCCGCCGGCGACTTCACCTACGCCAACGTGCAGACGCAGATCCCGGGCGTCCTCTATCAGGGCACCGGCGACCAGACGGTCTTCACCGACGACGACGGCCAGGACTACCTGGTCTTCAGCAACCAGAGCGGCCGGGCCAACACCTATGTCGCCCGGATCGACCCCTCCGACTCGCCGATCGTGGAACCGGCGGTCCGGGTCGCGGTCAACCCCGCCGGGCGCGAGGGCAACGCGATGTTCAAGGCCAACGGCCGCTACTACATCGCCAGTTCGGACCTGCATGGCTGGAACACCTCGGTCACCCACGTCATCAAGTCCGACAGCGCCGACATTCAGGGCTCCTACGGCCAGGAGTTCGTGATGAAGGGCACCGAGAAGGACTACAGCCACGTCACCCAGACCGGGTTCTTCTTCACGGTGCATGGAAAGAAGCAGAGCACGGTCGTTTTCGCGGGAGACCGCTGGGCCGACTTCGCCTGGAACGGCATCGGGTACAACCAGTGGATGCCGCTGAGCTTCGACGGTGGCGACCCGGTGTTCCACTCCCTCAGCTCGTGGAAACTGGATGCCAAGAGCGGGAAGTGGAGCGTGGGTAAGGGCAACAACTACATCCTGAACCCTGAGTTCGCGGCCGACCGGGTCGCGGTCAAACAGGTGACGGGCTGGACGACGACGGTCGCGGAGGGGTCCCCGTCCACCGACTTCGTCTCCAACCCCACCCCGGGGGCCAACAGCAGCCGTTTCGCTGCCGCTCTGGGGAACCCGGCGGGCTTCGCCGGCTCGATCTCACAGCAGAACGAGGTGCCTGCCGGCACGTACACGCTCTCCCTGCTGGCCAGGACGACGCCGGGGCTGCAGTCGGCCAAGATCACGATGAAGGACGCCCGTGGTCGGGTGACGTCGCTGGATCTCGGCGGCGTGGGGTCGGCCTGGTCTGCGGTGAGCAAGACCAAGGTCAAGCTGCCCGCCGGCGTGGTCACGGTGTCGGTGGAAGGCAGTTCGTCCGCAGGAGGGACGCTCGCCGTCGATGGGCTCTCGCTGACCCGCTCCTGACGGGCTCCTGGCTGGCGAAGGTATGAACCGGACCGCCCGGGGCTTCACGCCCCGGGCGGTCCTGCTGTTCGTGGCCGGGACAGCCGTAGTTTTGTCCTTAATCAGGACCCACATCGAGCTCGCCGGGACAACCGACCGGCCTGGGCCTGTGCGATGGCCCTTCCCGAGATCATCAGATCCTCCATGTCGGCCCGGCAATTTCCTATAAACCGAAGGCTGGTCCGGCCACTAGCGTCGGCTCCAGGCAGGGAGGCGGGGGCCCTACAACGACGTAAGGGAGACAGATCCGTGAACGGTCTGAAGTCACTACGCACCGTGGCCGCAGCCGGTGTTGTGATGATCGCGCTGGCCGCCTGTGGCGGCGGTGACAGTGGTGACAGCGGTGACAGTGGGACGCCCTCGGGTCCGGTGGACCTGGGCTACATGGGCTGGGTGCCCAAGGCCGAGGAGGCGGTCGCCCTCTGGAACGAGGCCAACCCGGACGAGAAGGTGACCTACACGCCGGTCGCCAACGGCCAGGAGGCCTACCCGAAGATCCGCTCGTCGGTGCAGGCGGGCAACGCCGGCTGCCTGGCGCAGCTGACCTACGACCAGGTGCCCAGCTTCGTGGCCGACGGCATGCTGATGGACGTCACCGCGTACACCGGTGACATCAAGGACTCCTACCTGGACTGGACCTGGTCCCAGGTCAGCCCGGGCGGCAAGACCTACGCGATCCCGCAGGACACCGGCCCGATGGGCCTGTTCTACCGCAAGGACCTGTTCGAGAAGTACGACATCGAGGTCCCCACCACCTGGGACGAGTTCGCCGCCGCGGCCAAGAAGGTCCGCGAGGCCGACCCGGACGCCTACCTGACCTACCTGGCCACCGACGACTCCAGCACCGTGGCCGCCTACGCCTGGCAGCGCGGCGCCTCCTGGTTCTCGATCCAGGACGGCGGCTGGAAGGTCGGGATCGACGACGAGGCCAGCCAGGCGTCCGCCGCCTACTGGCAGGGCCTGCTGGACTCCGGCGACATCAGCCCGACCAAGCGCTGGGACCCGGGCTTCTACAGCCAGCTGGCCGACGGCAAGTACCTGTCGATGATCGGCGCCGCCTGGAACTCGGCCCTGATCGAGCAGAACGTCGGTGACACCTCCGGCAAGTGGGCCGTCGCCCCGATGCCCACGGTGGCCGGCTCGGACACCACCGCCAACTCCGGTGGTTCGGCCGTGGCCGTGCTCAAGGGCTGCAAGTTCCCCGAGCAGGCGGTCAAGTTCGCCAACTGGCTGAACAGCAGCGAGGACAGCATGAACGTCCTGGCGGCCTCCGACGGGGGCGGCCTGTTCCCGGCCGCCGAGGCGGCGCTGCAGTACGACGTGGTCAACCAGGAGCCCGAGTTCTTCGGCGGCCAGAACATCTCCACCGTCTTCGCCGACGCCGCGCAGAAGGTGAACACCCAGTGGGCCTGGGGCCCGACGTACTCCTCCACCGACACCGAGCTCATCGACGGTCTGGCCTCGGTCGCGACCAAGAAGAGCACGCTGCCCGAGGTGATGACCTCACTGCAGGAGTCCACGGTGGCCACGATGAGCGAACGCGGCATCACGGTCGCGGGCAACTGATCCATGACCGCAACCACTGCTCGCCCGAGGGCGGTGCGCGGGGGCCAGAGCCCGCGCACCGCCCGACGGCGGGGGCCACGTCAGTTCCGGGGCGCCATCCTGGCGCTGACGCTGCCCTTCGTCCTTCTGTTCCTGTTCGTCTACGTGGCGCCGGTGATCTACGCGACCGGGCAGAGTTTCTTCTCCCTGAAGACGAGCGCGCTCGGCTTCGAGGCACCCGAGACGGTCTTCGTCGGCTTCGACAACTACAGCAAAGCCCTGAACAGCGGCGAGTTCTGGGGTGCGCTGGGCCGGATCCTGCTGTTCGGCGTGGTTCAGGTCCCGCTGATGCTGGGCGTTGCGCTGGGGCTGGCCCTGCTGCTGGACTCGCTGGCCAACCGCTGGGTCAGCGTGTACCGGGTGATCTACTTCCTGCCCTACGCCATCCCCGGTGTGATCGCGGCGGTGCTGTGGTCCTACCTGTACTCGCCCTCGCTGAGTCCCTTGGTGGACGCCGGCAACTGGCTCGGTGTGAACCTCGACTTCCTGGCGCCCAGCGTGGTGCTGTGGTCGATGGCCAACATCACCACCTGGGTGTTCACCGGCTACAACATGCTGATCCTGCTCTCGGCCCTGCAGGCGATCCCGCGTGACCAGCTGGAGGCGGCCCGGATCGACGGCGCCTCCGAGGTGCGTATCGCCCGCTCGGTCAAGACCCCGCAGATCCGCCCCGCCCTGGTGCTGACCGGCGTCAACTCGATCATCGGCACCATCCAGCTGTTCAACGAGCCGCAGGTGATGCGCGTGATCGCCGACTCGGTCAACAGCAGCTACACCCCGACCATGCTGGCCATGGGCTCGGCCTTCGTGAAGAACGACTACGGCTACGCGGCGGCCGTCTCGGTGCTGCTGGCGCTGGTCGCCGGCCTGCTGTCTCTCGTCTACTACCGCGTCGCCATGAGGAGGGCGGAATGACCGCCGCCACCGACCGTCACCAAGAGCTCCAGGTCAGCCGGAAGAACGCCTGGCTGACGATGGGCGTGCTCACCCTGGCCGCGGTCTACTTCCTGATCCCGGTCTGGTGGCTGCTGGTCTCGGCCACCAAGGACAACACCTCGCTGTTCAGCTCCAACGGTTTCTGGTTCTCCGGCCAGAGCCTGAGCGACAACGTCAGCGACGTGCTGACCCGCCAGGACGGCCTGTTCGTGCGCTGGCTGGGCAACTCCCTGCTGTACGCCGGGATCGGCGGGGCCCTGGCGACGCTGCTCGGGGTGGCCTGCGGTTACGCCATCGCCAAGTACGACTTTCGCGGGCGCGGCGTGCTGTTCGGCGGGATCCTGGCCGGGGTGCTGATCCCCAGTGCGCTGCTGACGGTGCCGCTGTACCTGCTGTTCTCCCGTCTGGGACTGGTCAACAGCATCTGGGCCGTGATGATCCCGGCCGTGGTGAACCCGTTCGCGGTGTATCTGGGACGCGTCTACGCCGCTGCGGCGGTGCCGGACGAGCTGATCGAGGCGGCCCGGATCGACGGTGCGGGGGAGATCCGGATCTTCTTCAGCATCGCCCTGCGGCTGATGTCGCCCGCGCTGGTGACGGTGTTCCTGTTCACCTTCGTGTCGATCTGGAACAACTTCTTCCTGCCGTTGATCATGCTGAGCGACCAGAACCTGTACCCGGTCACCCTGGGCATCTACAACTGGTACACCCAGACCCGCGAGGCCAACTACAACATCGTCATCACCGGTTCGCTGCTGTCGGTGATCCCGCTGGTGGTGGCCTTCCTCTCGCTGCAGCGGTTCTGGCGGGCGGGGCTGACCGCGGGAAGCGTGAAGTCCTAGCCCTTGTGCAGGGCCCGGTAACTGGTCGGGGTCTCGCCGTGCAGCTTGTGGAACTGCCGGGAGAAGTACAGGGGATCGTGGTAGCCCACGGCCCGGGCCACCTCGCCGATCGGCATGGTCGTGGTGTCCAGCAGGGCCCGGGCCCGGGCCATCCGCAGGCTCAGGTGGTAGGCGGTGACCCCGCCGCCGGTCGCCTGCCGGAACAGGGCGCTCAGGTGGGAGGAGGAAAGACCCACCAGAGCGGCCAGTTCCGGCACGGCGATCGTGGAGTCGGTGCGCTCCTCGAGATAACGGATCGCCCGCTGCAGAGGTGTGCCGTTCTCGGGCAGGGCCCGGTCAACGATGAGCTGCGTCAGCAGGTGCCAGGCCACACCGCTGGCCGCGGTCAGGTGGCTGGGCGTCTGGCCGCGCTCCAGGATGGAGACGATCTCGTCCAGCAGGGCGGTGGCGCGGTCCAGGGAGCGCAGCACGATCTTCGCCACCGCCCCCTGGGCATCCAGTAACTCGGGGACCTCGCGCACCTCCGACCCACGCAAGTGGCACCACCAAATCGTCCATGGATGGCGTTCTGACGAGCCGTACTCGTGGGCCATGTGGGTGGGGATGACAACGCAGGTGGACGGGGTGACGTCGATCCGCTGATCGCCGGCGCTCACCCAGCCCGCACCTTGGATACACAACATCAGGATCATCTCGGGCGTCCCGTCGGGACGATTCCGCAGGTGATCCTTCGCTTTTGGGAAGTACCCGGCGTCGGTGACCACCAGGCGCCGGGTGAGCGGGCTGCGCAGGGCGGCCTCCACCAAGGGGCGCGGTACCACGCACAGGCGCTGATTCTCGAAACCGTCGCGCCGCGCCACCATGTGCCCAACCTCGCCGTCGTATCGTCCATGTAGACCGTTGCTGGAACCATATCCGGCAGGGGCGCAAGTGCCTAGCGTGTCGGTATGACCGGCCGACCTTCTCGCATCACCCTTCCCGCGGCCCCACCGGCGCAGCAGGACACGCTCGCCGCCGGTGGGGTGGCCTGCTGGCAGCAGGACGTGGAGATCCAGACCTACGAGCCGGGCGAGCCGGACGCGTTCCCGATGTTCTTCGACCGCCGGGTGTACCAGGGCTCGGACGGCGGTGTGTACCCGCTGCCCTTCACCAGCCGCATCGACCCGCAGCCGCATCCCCGGGCGTGGCGGGCGGTGCACCTGGAGAACCGCTGGGTGCGGCTGATGCTGCTGCCCGAGCTGGGCGGGCGCATCCACATCGGCTACGACAAGACCCGAGACTACGACTTCTTCTACCGCAACAACGTGATCAAGCCTGCTCTGGTCGGCCTGGCCGGCCCCTGGATCTCCGGGGGTGTGGAGTTCAACTGGCCGCAGCACCATCGTCCCGGCACCTACCTGCCGGTCGAGACCAGCGTCGAGCACCAGGACGACGGCAGCGTCATCGTCTGGCACAGCGACCTGGACCCCCTGCAGCGGATGCGCGCGACCCACGGGATCCGCCTGCGCCCGGACGCTTCCACCATCGAGGTGGTGGTGCGCCTGCTGAACCGCACCGACCAGCCGCAGACCTTCCTGTGGTGGGCGAACGTGGCCGCGGCCGTGCACGAGGACTACCAGTCGTTCTTCCCCACCGACGTCCGCTTCGTCGCCGACCACGCCCGCCGGGCGATCACCGCCTTCCCCCGCGCCGATCGTCCCTACTACGGGGTCGACTACCCCGAACTGGCCCGCCAGAACGAGGGCGCGGACGAGATCGACCGCTACAGCAACATTCCCGTGCCCACCTCGTACATGATCACCGACACCCAGGACGCGTTCTTCGGGGGCTACGACCATCGCGCCGGCGCCGGTTTCGTGCACTGGGCCGACCGGGACATCTCGCCGGGCAAGAAGCAGTGGACGTGGGGCAACGGCCCGATCGGGCACGCCTGGGACCGTCAGCTGACCGACGGCGACGGCCCCTACGTGGAGCTCATGGCGGGCGTCTTCACCGACAACCAGCCCGACTTCAGCTATCTCGCGCCGGGCGAGACCCGCCAGTTCAGCCAGTTCTGGTACCCGATCCAGGACGTCGGCGTGGTCCATCAGGCCACCGCCGAGGCGGCGATCAGTGTCGAGGTCGATGAAGGACGGGTGCGGCTGGGGATTGCGGCGGCCCACCGGATCGAGGGGCGCGTGGAGGTCTCGCACGCGGGGCAGGTGCTCGAGCACCTGGACGTGGTCCTGGAGCCGGGTTCGCCCTACGTGGGTCAGCTGAGTGTCTCCGACTGCCGCCACCGGGACGAGCTCGTCGTGCGTCTGCTGAGCGGAGAGCGGCAGGTCGTGGCCTGGCAGGCCCACCCCGAGGCCCCGCAACCGTGGTCGGCCACCGCTCCGGCGCCGGCCGCGCAGCTGGACTCGATCGACGAACTGCTGCTGACCGCCCAGCACCTGGTGCAGTACCGGCACCCCACACGGGCCGCGCGTCCTTACCTGAACCGTGCGCTGGAACTGGACCCGGAGGACTCGCGCGCCCACCTCGCCCTGGCCGAGATGGACTACCGGCAGGGCCGGTACGCCCAGGCGCTGATCCACGTCGATGCCGCCGCCGGGCGGATCCTGCGGCGCAATCTGAACCCGGCCACCGGGCAACTGCCCTACCTTCGCGGGCTCGTCCTGGAACGCCTCGGACGCCATGACGAGGCCGCCCAGGCCTTCGCCAAATCGGCCTGGGACGGCGCCTACACCCTGCCCGGGCACCTCGGCGCCGCCCGCGTGATGCTCCGCTCGGGCAACGTCGAGGCTGCGGCGGCCCATGCCGACGCGGCGCGAGACAGCGACCCGCGCAACCCCATGGCCCAGGCCCTGACGGTGCTGTGCCGGCACCGCGCCGGTGCTCCCGGGCAGGCCGACGAGCTACTGGCCGAGGCCAGGCGCGCCGACCCGCTGGACCCGTTCCTGGCTGCTCTGGACGCAACACTGGACGTGGCCGATCCGCGCACCTACCTGACCGTGGCGCAGGACCTGGCCCGGCTGGGGGAGGACGAGCGGGCCCTGCACTGGGCCACCCGCGCCGCCGCGAGCGGCCCGGGGCCCTTCGGCAACCCGGTGCCGGTGGCCCACTATCTGCGGGCCATCCTGTTCGAGCGGCTGGCCCAGCCGGAGCAGGCAGCCGGAGCCCGCCGGGCGGCCGCCCAGGCCGACCGGTCCCTGGCCTTCCCGGCCGGCCTGGACGACCTGGACGTCCTGCAGGCGAGCGTTCCCGGCGACGCGGTCGCCCTGGGACTTCTGGGCACGTGGCTCCTGGGGGCCCGCCGCGGCGAGGACGCCGTGCCCGTACTGGAGCAGGCCGTCCAGCACGGGTCCACCGACGTGGTGGTCCTGCGCAACGCCGCCGTGGCCGTGGCCAACGTCCACGGCGACCTGGAGCAGGCCGAGCACTACCTGGCCCGGGCGCTGGCCGAGGCCGGCCCGCTCCCGCAGCTGGTCTACGAGCGCGACCAGCTGGCCCGTCTGCGCCAGGTCCCCAGCGGTCGGCGCCTGCAGGTGCTGCAGGAAAGCGGCGCGGACCTGTTCGCCCGCGACGACCTGGCCATTGCCTACATCGGTCTGCTCCTGGAGGAGAACCGGGTGCAGGAGGCCTGGCAGATCCTCACCACCCGCACCTTCCAGCCTTTCGAGGGCGGCGAGGGACAGGTGATCGCGGCGTACGACCGGGCCTGCCTAGCGCTGGCGGCCACGCTGGACCCGGCCGATGCAGCCGCCCTGCTCGACCAGGAGCTGCCCGAGAACCTGGGGGAGGGACGCCACCCGGCCCATCCACTGGCCCAGCGTCTGGTGGTGGCCGGAGACGCGCACCAGGCGGCCGGACACGACGCCCTGGCGCGAGAGCGCTGGCAGGCCGCCGCCGAGGCCGGGGGAGCACTGGCGGTGGCCCCGCGCCCGGCCCGGGAGGACGACTACTGGATCGGCGTGGCGCACTGCCGGCTGGGTCGCGCCGACCTGGCCGGGCAGGTCTGGTCGGCGCTGGAGGCCACGGCCGCCGACCTGGAGGCAGCCGCGGCCGAGCCGGACTACTTCGCCACGTCGCTGCCGGAGCTGCTGCTGTTCGACGTGGACGACGTGCCCGGGCGCCAGCGCCAGGTGAGCGCGTTGCGGGAGGCGGCGAGCCGGGGCAGGACCCTCACCCAGGAGGCGGTCAGCCCGTGATCCCCGAGCACCTGCCGCCGAAACTGACGATCTGCCTGTGGGACTTCTCCTGGTACACCCTGGCCGGTCCCGGCGAGCCGTACGAGGACCTGGACGTGGCCCTGGAGCAGACGGTGGCCCGGGGGTACAACACGGTGCGGATCTGCGCTGCCCCCATGCTCCTGTTCGGCGAGCTCGGACTGGACGACCTGGCCGAGAGCCTGCCCATCGAGGGGATGGGTGGCCACTACGGGCAGCGCACTCGCTGGTACGCCGTTCCCGGCGGCTACCAGACGCCGCTGAGGGCCCGGTTCTTCGAGCTTCTGGAGAAGTGCCGGCGCCGGGGGGTGAGCGTGATCCTTTCCAGCTGGGAGTACCAGCAGTCACCCGCCTTCGCCGGCGACCCCCGCTGGCACCGGGCGCTGCAGGCGATCCCGCACCGCCAGCGCCTGGACGAGCTGGCCGCGGCCCTGGGCCGGATGCTGAACGCGATCCGTGAGGCAGGTCTGGAGCAGGTCGTCGCCCTGGTGGAACTGCACAACGAGGTCGACTTCTCCCACGTGCCGAACGAGCGGGACAGCATCACCCGCGCGGTGGCGCACCTGCAGCAGGAGCATCCGGCGCAGCTGGTCACCGTCAGCTGGGGCAAGCCGCCGCACCTGGCGATGCACACCGTGCCGGACGGGCTGGGCGCCGGGCAGTTCCACGTCTACTCCTACGGTGTGCTGGATGCGCTGCAGGAGCAGATCGACATCCGGGCCACCGGCACCGACGCGTACCCGAACGCGGCTCTGCGCGCGCTGCAGCGGCCCGCCAGCCCGAGTTTCCAGCAGTACGGCCGCCCGGCCGCCTGGAAGCTGGAGGCGACGGTGGTCACCGACCAGATGCTCTACGGCTACGACACCATCGACGCGGTGCGCTGGGACGCCTGGCTCTATCAGAACTACGGCCGCTTCCACGAGGTGATGCGCCGCGAGATCGCCTCCCGGGTGACGGCGATCGCCGCCTGGGGGCGCTGGAAGGATGTCCCGGTGCTGGTCGGGGAGGGGTGGATCGGCTACACCCCGCTGGAGGGCACCTTCGAGGAGGGCCCGATCGGCAAGGCACTGGCCGAGCACGGTGTGCGCACCGCGGCCGAGCAGGGGCTGTGGGGCGTGCTCGCCTGCTCGAACGCGGCCCCGCACCATCCGATGTGGCAGGACGCCGCATGGCAGATCGAGATCAACGAGGAGTTCCGCAGTGCCTGAACTGAGCATCCGCTTCCGCGACTGGGAGGAGCCGGCCGGACGGCTGCCGATGGGGGACGCGGGTGCGCACCACCGGGTGGGCCTGACCTCCCGGCACCTGCTCAGGGACGGACGCCCGTGGATCCCGGTCTCGGGGGAGATCCACTACTCGCGGGTGCCCCGCGAACGCTGGCGTGAGCGTCTTCTGCTGATGCGCTCGGGCGGGATCGACGTCGTCTCCACGTACCTGATCTGGATCCACCACGAGCCGGTGCAGGGCCAGGCCCGTTTCGACGGCGACCTGGACGTGGCCGAGTTCGTGCGGTTGTGCGCGGAACTGGACCTGCACGTGGTGCTGCGGCTCGGGCCCTGGGTGCACGGTGAGACGCGCAACGGCGGCTTCCCCGACTGGGTGCAGCAGGCGCCGGTCCGCCACCGCACGGACGACCCGGGGTACCTGGAGCTGGTGAGCGCCTGGTTCCAGCGGCTGGGCAAGGAGCTCGCCGGGCTGTGCGGGCCCGACAGCCCGGTCATCGGCCTGCAGCTGGAGAACGAGCTGTACACCGAACCCGGTCACCTGCTCACCCTCAAGCGCCTGGCCCGCGAGGCGGGGCTGAGCGCCCCGATCTGGACGGCGACCGCCTGGGGCGGCGCGGATCTGCCCGCGCACGAGGTGTTCCCGTTGTGGGCCGGGTACGGCGACGGGTTCTGGGTGGACGCGGCCGACGGCTGGGCGCCGAACTTCCGCGCCCACTTCTTTTTCTCGCACGAGTGGGACGACCCGGGCGTCGGGGCGGACGTGCGTGACCTGCAGGCGCTGGAGCAGACGTCCACCGCCTCCGAACCGGGCGTCTCCGGTTTCCCGCCCGCTACGTGCGAACTGGGCGGCGGGATGGCCAGCACCTACCACCGGCGGATCGTTCCGGCAGCGGAGGACATCGCGGCCGTCGCCAACGCCAAGCTCGGCAGCGGGTCGATGTGGCAGGGCTACTACATGTACGCCGGTGGCCTGAATCCGGCCGGGATCGGCCCGGTTCAGGAGTCGCACGCCACCGGCTACCCGAACGACCTGCCCGTCAGCGACTACGACTTCCACGCCGCGATCGGCGCGGCCGGCCTGCCTTCTCGCGCGCATGCGGCGCTACGCCGCCAGCACGCTTTCCTGCAGGCCTTCGGCAGCGACCTGGCCGACATGCCCTCGGTGCTGCCCGAGCAGCAACCGCACGGGCTGGGTGACGTTCAGACCCTGCGCTGGGCGCTGCGCTCGGACGGCCGTTCGGGCTTCGTCTTCATCAACTGGCACCAGCCGCACGTCCCTCTCCCGACCCGCCGCAACGTCCACCTGAGCGCCGAACTGGCGGAAAACGTCATCAATCTGGGGCCCTTCGACGTACCGCCCGCAACGATCGCCCGCTGGCCCATCGGTCTGTCGCTCAACGGAATCCAGCTGCGCTCGGCGACCGCATCGGCGCTGACCGCCCTGACCGACGGCACGCTGGTCCTGGTGGCAGAGGCCGGGATCGACGTGGTCGTCGACGCCGACGCCGAGCAGAGCGCCGAGGGGGACGTCCTGCGCCTGACGGCCCAAGACCGTTCTGCCACGGTCATCGTCATCGCGGCCGCGGACGCCGACCGCGTCTGGGTCCTCGACGATCGTCTCGTCGTGCTCAGCGAGCACCCCGTATGGTGCGACGGCGGGCGCATTTTCGTCGAGGCGGACCGCGCACCACGGCTGGAGATTTTGAGGGCCGACGGCCGTCGGGTGCCCGCTCTGAGCGCCCTGGCTGAGGCAGAACGCGCCCGTGCGGTCCAGGTGAGCCAGACCCGGGAGTTCGGGCCGCCGCTGGCTTCCTACGGTTCGTTCGGCGGCCGCGCCTCCGCACCGTCCCCTGAGTCCATTGCGCAGCAAGCGGGCGTTTTCGAGCTTGAAGACGTCGGTGAGCCCGTAGCGGGAACGCGGCGCCTTCTGGAGATTGAGTGGGCGGGCGACGTGGCCCAGTTGTGCGTCGACGACGAAGTGGTGGCCGACCGCTTCTGGGATGGCACCCCCTGGACCGTGGACCTGGACACGGTTCCCGGAGCCTCGGGCGCGCAAGTCTCGCTGCGTATCCTGGCCCTGCACCCGGAGGCCGACGTCTGGCTCGATGTCGCGGCGCTGGATCGCCGCCGGGCTGAGATCGAGCCGCTGGCCGCGCTGGACGCGGTGACCTTGTCCCGGCTCACGACCTGGTCGGCATCCCTCAGTGAGCTGGGGTGAGCATCGGGCTCGCTTCGGCGGACGGACGCGTCCGGGCTGCCGTCGACCTCGTCGGCGGCGGCCTGCAGGCGCTTTCGGTGGACGGGTGCGACATCGTGGAGGGCTACGACCAGGGTCCTCCGCCCCATGCAGCGGGTGCGGTCCTGTTCCCCTGGCCGAACCGGGTCCGCGACGGCCGGTGGACCCACCGGGGCGTCGAACGGCAGTTGGAGGTGTCCGAGCCGGGGCTGAACAACGCCAACCATGGGCTGGTCTGCGAGAACGTGTTCCGGGTCGCCGGCCAGGAACCGCAGGGCGTGTGCCTGAGCACGGACGTCGTTGCCAGCCAGGGCTATCCGTTCGACCTCACCCTCACGCTGACGTACGAGGTGCTGGCGGACGGGGTGCTGGTGCAGGCCTGCGTCGAGAATCACAGCCTGGAAACGGCTCCCTTGGGCCTGGGCTTCCACCCCTACCTGCGCATCGGTGACGTCCCGACGGCGGAGCTGATGCTGGACGTCCGGGCCGGCTTCGTCCTCGATCTGGACGAACAACTGATCCCCGTGGGTCAGCATCCGGTGTCCGGCACGCCAGAGAGCCCGGCGGGCATGCCGCTGGCCGGGGCACGGCTCAATCACTGCTACGGCGGGCTCACCCCCGGCGCCAGCCATCGCCTGAAAGCTCCTGACGGCCGGCAGGTGGAACTACGCACCGACTCCCGGTTCGGCTGGGTCCAGATCTACACGTGCCCCAACTTCCCGCGCGGCATGGACACCGTGACGGCGGTGGCCGTCGAGCCCATGACCGCACCGCCCGACGCACTTCGCTCGGGCCGCGACCTGGCGTGGGTCGAGCCCGGGCACAGCTGGTCGGCGGGCTGGTCCCTGCACTTGAATCACTGGCTGGGGCGGCCGGAGTCGGACTGACGAAGGTGAACATCTGCACCGATCTGGACGGCCCCGCCGAGCAGGGCCACTCCGGCGAGTGGGCCAGCACCACCGATGTCTTTGCAGACATGGAGCACGAGGGCGTCGGCGTGATGGCGTTCAACGAAGTCCCACGCCTGATGGATGGCCGCAACCAATGAGCCACGGCGGGGCGCCGGCCAGTGCCGACACCCCGCCGGGGGCTCAGTTCACCGTGAGTGAGCCCAGGGTCAGCCATCCGTTCTTGGCCGTGTCCTGGCCCGCGTTGGCGAAGCGGATGGGCGCCCCGTTGCTGAGGGCGTTGGGGACCTGCAGGACGACGCGGTAGGAGCCCTTGGCGACTCCCGTCAGGCTGAGCGAGCTGGTGAAGTCTTTGCTGGCGCCGCTGGCGACATCGCTGATCTTCCAGCCCACGGCGGTGTTGGCCTTGAGGTTCCCGCTGCTGTCGACCAGGGCCACGCGGGCCGCCCAGGGGTAGTAGAAGGGCGCGATGCCGATGTTCTGCACGCTGGCGCCGACGGTGATGGAGCTACCGGCGGTGGCCGAGGTGGGCAGGTAGGCGCGGGTGGCCCGGAACGAGTAGCCCAGGGACTTCGCCCCGGCCAGGGCCCTGGCCCGGTCGGCGGTGGAGTAGCCGGTCTGGAACGCGTAGTGGTTCATCATCCAGCTGATGTGGGTCTGCTGGACGCTGCCGGGGAAGTCGTTGTCGCCGTCCGGTTCGATGACCGGGCAGCCGGCGGGACTGAAGATGCAGGACTGGAGTTCGGGCCGCAGTTCGCCGCCGATGGACTGGGTCTTCCACTTGTTCTGCAGGCCGTTGTCGTTGATCTTGTTCATGAAGTGCCAGCCGGCCGCGACGGGTTTGGTCTCCAGGGCGAAGGAGTCGTCGTGGTAGCCGATCGGGAGGTCGGCGTTGACCGGGTCGGGGTTGCGCACTTCCAGTTCGGTGGTCTTGAAGGCCGAGACGAAGGCGTTGAGCACGCGCCGCTGGTTGGCCGTCGTGGGCATGTAGTTCTGCGGTTTCGTCGTGCCGTCGTAGGGGTAGGTGTGCCACTCGCCCCAGAAGCCGGTCAGGCCAGCCTGGACGAAGCCGATCTGTGCCTTGCCGTCGTACCGGGCGCCCAGGGCGGCGATGAAGCGGTCTATGGCCGAGAGCAGGTTGGCGTCGTTGTAGTCGGGGATGACGCTCGTGGAGTTGTCGAATTCGGTGTAGGGGTAGGTCTTCAGGCCGCCCTGGAGCAGGAACTGGGGGATGCCGGTGGCCCGGCCGGGGTAGTCCAGGTAGAAGCGCATGGCCGTCTGGTGTCCGCGCGCCGCGGCCTGGTTCACCGCATTGTCGACGGTGCTCCAGTCGAAGGTGTTCGATCCGGTCATCACCGCGCTCACGGGGAAGTAGGACCATTCCATCGTGTGCGGGAAGCGGCTGAAGGAGCTGTCGTAGGCCTCGTTGAAGGGGATGAAGCCCTCCAGCGGGTTGGACTCGGGTTCGGCGCCGGCCAGCAGGGTGCGCCACTGTCCCCGCGCGGACGGGGCTGCCGAGGCGGATGTGGTGTAACTGGTGACGAGTGCGAGTGCGGCTGCCGTCGCGAGTGGCCGAGGTAGGTCACTAACCCGGAATGGTCACCAAGGAGCGAGACGAGTCAGGTCAGGCGCTTCAACCAACCGTCGATCCGGCACGGATTGCCGCTCAGACCGCTTGCTCGCTACCGCTTTCGTCACTCGATGATCCCGTAACGTCCGAGCTTGAGGGTCCGGTTCGTTGTTCCAGCAGGCTGGCCCGGTCGGCGGCATAGCCCACCATCCACTGCGGGCGCAGGCGGTACATCCGGATGTCCGGGCCCCAGGTCAGCGGCGACGAGCCGTAGTGCGCCGTCCAGTGCTCGATGGTCTCGGACCAGGCATCGTGGTGAGGCTCCAGCTGCTCGGCCTGGCCGTGGCTGAACACGGCCAGCCTCTCTCCGTCGACGTGGGCCACGCTGACCGCTGGGCGCTTGCTCAGGTGTACGGCCTTGGCGGCGGTGCCGGCCGTGCCGAACGTCCAGGTGCCGTGCAGGAAGTGCCCGTCCAGGGCGCTGATCCGGGGTTCGGCGCGGGCGGTGACCGTGGCCACGCTCAGCACCTTCATGCCGGTGAGCAGAGCGACCAGGTCCGACGCGGACAGGGTGTGATCGTCGTTCACGATCTCTTTCAGGTGGCTGCTCGAGGATGTGTGTGACGCATCCAGGAGAGCCTGCAGGGCGGCGACTTCTTCCGGGGTCTCCAGCATGACCGCCACCGTACGGGCGCCCACTGACAATGATGATGTAAGGGCGTCTCCGGGGCTCTGACCCCGCCACTGACTGTCGCCCTGTTGGGCTGGCTTGCGATTGTTCTGTCGGGTTCCGGATGGCGCGCGTACCAGGCTCACGGCCGGGGCGG
>NZ_BSTA01000005.1:0-601560 GCF_030269265.1 Kineosporia sp. NBRC 101677 | reverse complement strand
AAACGCCCGGTCCCATTCCGAACCCGGAAGCTAAGCCTGCCAGCGCCGATGGTACTGCACTGGTTACGGTGTGGGAGAGTAGGACATCGCCGGACAAAAATTGAAGACAGTGATGGCGGCCCCCGCCCTCGAGCCCTTAAAGGCTCAGGGTGGTGTGGGCCGCCATCACTGCGTTTGCCGGTCCTGAATCGGAATAATGAGTGACCGGATCACCGGGTCGGCCTCGGTGTTCACGGACAGGATCGGTCCCCCCTCGGGACGAGAGTCACAGGCGCAGCCGCGCGTTGTCGGCGGTACCCCAGACCTCATGGATATGACCGTCGGCGACCCGGTACATGACGAATTCGTCGGTCTCAACCGCGGATTGATCGCCCGGGGCACCCAGGAACGGCTGATGCCGGGTTCCGCGCGTGTGCAGGTGGACGGCGAACCACGGGGGCTGATGCAGCATCCGCTGCAGTTCCCAGAAGTAGTCGGGGAACACCTGCGTCGTCTTCAGGATGTCGTCCACGTACTCCTGCCGGCTGCGGACCACACCGTTCACCAGGACCGACGAATGAACGAAGGTGGCCAGGCGATCCCAGTCCCGGTCGTTGCAGGCCGCGAGATAGGACTCGTACAACTCGGTGAACTGGTCGGCGCTCATCGGTGCGCGCTCACGCGGCCACAGCGCGCGAGCGGTCGGTCGCCAGTCGGACAGCGAGGGCGCCCAGGACGCCGCCCATCAGATAGCGCTGGCCACGCATCCAGGCCGGCCGTTGTGAGAGGAACCGGGCCAGGGAACCGGCCGAGCAGACGATCAGGCCGTTGACGATGAGTGCGATCAGGATCTGCATCGAGCCCAGCGCCAGACTCTGCAGCGCCACGGAGCCGCCGTGCGGGTTGATGAACTGCGGCAGCAGCGACATGTAGAGCACCGCGACCTTCGGGTTGAGCAGGTTGGTCACCAGACCCATGACGAACAGCCGGCGGGGCGGGTCGGCCGGGACCTGCTCCGGGGCGAAGACATTGGTGCCGCCGGGACGCAGGGCGTGCCAGGCCAGGTAGAGCAGGTACGCGGCGCCGACGAACTTCAGCGCTGTGTAGGCACCGGGCACCACGACGAAGATGGCGGTCAGCCCGGCGGTGGCGGCGGCCAGATAGACGAAGAACCCGGCCGCCACGCCCAGCAGCGACACGAATCCCGCGCGTCGTCCCTGGGTGATGGATCGCGAGACCAGATAGATCATGTTCGGGCCGGGGGTCAGGACCAGGCTGAGTTCCACCAGCGCGACGCCGGCCAGGGCGGAAGCGGAAACCATGAGTAGGCGGTCCTTTCGGTGGGGACGAGGCCGTCGCGAGCCTGTCACACCTGCGTTCCGGGATCACCCGTTTTTCCTGGGACCGCGATGCGGTGACGTGATCAGGAACCGAGCTGACCTGATGGCTTCCTACGCTCGGGCGATCATCCGTTCCGAGACAGGAGACCCGTCCGCCATGACGATTCTGATCACCGGCGCCACCGGGGCCGTGGGCCGCCGTCTGGTTGCCGATCTGCTCGCCCAGGGCCGGTCGGTGCGGGCGCTGACCCGTCGGCCGGAGCAGGCCGGGCTGCCCGCAGGGGCCGAGGTGGTGCCGGGGGATCTGGCCGCGCCGCTGGAGGCCGGGTTGTTCGAAGGGATCGATCAGGTCTTCGTGTTTCCCGCGGAGGCCGGGGTGGACCATCTGGTCGAGTCCGCGCTGGCGGCAGGCGTTTCGGGCTTCGTGGTGCTCTCCTCGCTGGCTGCGGCGGCCGAGCACCCGCGCGACATCGGCTCGGCCAGCCACCGGCACCATCTCGCAGTGGAGAAGGCGGTCTCCGGCCGGACCGGCAACTTCACCCTGCTACGCCCCGGCACTTTCGCCAACAACCTGCTGGCCTGGGCGTTCCCGGTCAAGACGGGCAGGCCGATCCGGGCCCCGTACCTGGCGTCCGGGCAGGCCCCGGTGCACGAGGCGGATGTGGCGGAGGCGGCGGCGTTCCTGCTCGCGCGCGGCGAACACACCGGTGAGGCCTACCCGCTCACCGGCCCCGCCACGCTGACCCGCCGCCAGCAGATCGAGGCCATCGCTCAGGCTGTGGGCCGGCCGATCGAGGCGCAGGAGATCACCGAGGAGGAGTTCCGCCAGGAGTTCGGGCAGTTCGTGCCGGCCGAGATCATCGACATGCTGCTGGACTACTGGCGGGACACGGTCGACGAGCCCGACGTGCCCCGGCCGCTGTCTGCCATCACCGGCACCCAGGGCCGCCCGCTGGCGCAGTGGGCCCAGGACCATCGCCAGGACTTCCTCTCCTGAAACCTCCGGCCACGCTGACGGATGCGACGAGCCCGCGGGCCTCGGGTGCGAGGCCTGCGGGCAAGGTCCTGATCATGAGATCGAGAGCACGACGCTCTCCGGCCGGGCTCACACGGTCACGGGCGACGCAACCGTGCTTTCGGCAGCAGATGAGGTACGACGGCGCTGACTGCGCAGCCCCGCGACCGTGACCAGAGCAGCGCCGACCACGAGCCAGACCGTCAGGACGAGGACGGGCTGGGTCACGTCGTGGCTGTCGAAGAAGGCGGTGGAGCGCAGCAGGTGCCCGGCCGCGCCCGGCGGCAGGAACTGGCCGATCTGGCCCGAGATGCCCGGCAGCATCTCGGGGGCGCTGGTCATCCCGGAAAGCGGGTTGCCCAGCAGCATCATCAGCACCGCGCCGATGGCGAAACCGGCCGTGCCGAGCAGGGCTTCCAGGCCGAGGATGGTGAACGAGGTGGCTGCGACCGCCAGGGCGATGGCCCCGGCGTTCGCCCAGTAGTCGCCCTCCAGCGAGCCCAGCCCGAACTGCAGGATGGCAGCCATGGCCAGACCGCCGGTCACTGAGTAGGCCGCGGCACCGACCAGGCGCTGGGCGGCGCCCCGGATGCGGCTGGTCAGCAGGACGGCGGCGAGCATGCCGCCCAGCACCAGCGGCAGCGAACCGGCGGAAAGACCGGCGCCGCGGGGGTCGTCGGCGGGCAGGGGAGCAAGGTCGCGCACCTGCGCGGCGGCCGTCTGCTGCTGGCCGAGACCGCCGGCCACGGCCTGCAGGGTCTGGGCGATGGCGGGGGAGGCGGCCGAGGCGATGAGCACGCTGGGCGTGCCGGTGCTCACGTCGATCGCGCCGTAGACCTCGCGCTCGCGCACCGCGGTCTCGGCGGCGGCGGTGTCGGCCACCTGGGTGATGTCGAAGGCGTCGGCATCGCGCTGCTGCAGGGCGGCGATCACCGGTTGGGTGGCCGCGGCCGGCCCGGCCACCGCGATCGGTACGTCGTGCACGGTGGACTTGGCGGCGGGCCAGGCGAAGGCGGTGAGCACGAGGCTGATCAGGACGGTCAGCATCGCCACCACGGCGGCCACCTGGGCCCAGGGGGACCGGTACGTCGGCTGATCGGGGTTCATGGCGTCTCCCAAAGAGAACGGATGTTCGCTTTCGAAAGTAGGGACGGACGTCCCTGCTTGTCAAGAATGAACGTTCGCTTTTAGAGTGGCCGGATGCCCCGCGTCACCGAGGAGTACCGCGCCGCGCGCCGCCGGCAGATCGTCGTGGCCGCAGCCAACCTGTTCTCCAGCAACGGCTTCCATGCCACGTCGATGGCCGACGTGATCAGTGCCTCGCAGCTGTCGGCAGGGGCGGTCTACCGCTATTTCCGCAGCAAGGAGGAACTGATCGGGGCAGTGTCGGAGCTGGCTCTGGAGACCGCCGACGAGATCTTCGGGCGCCTGCTCGACGACGAGCGGGCCGCGCCCTCACCGGGTGAGGTCATCGAGACGGTCGTGCGTACCCTCACGAACCGGAACGAGGTGATCGGGGTCGACCTGCCCCGGATGGCCCTGCAGGTCTGGGCCGAGGCGATCCGCAGCCCCGAACTCGCAGAACGCGCGCACCTCGCCTTCAGTGGCCTCAAGGCACGCCACGTCGAGGCCGCCCGTCGCTGGCAGGCGGCCGGCAACCTGCCCGCCGACGCCGACCTGGAACAGGTGGGGTCGGCCATGCTCGGCCTGACCCAGGGCTTCCTCGTACAGAACCTGCTGGTGCGCGGCACCAGCGCGGACGGCTACGTCGCCGGCGTTCATGCTCTGCTGGGCTCGAAGAGCAACTGAGCAATTGAGGACGACGGTGCCGCCTCGGGCGGCTCCGGCCCCTCTTGCGCGGGTCACTTTCAAGCAGAAAAGCGGGCAGGACTGAGCCCCAGGGCCGTGGCAGTAGCCGCGTCGGCCGGGTAGAAGGCCTCGATCGCCAACTCGGACACGGTGATCTCGGTCGGGGTGCCGAAGACGGTGGTGGTGCTCAGCAGCGACAGCTCAGTGCCGTCGACCCGGTAGCGCAGCGGGATCAGCACCTGCGTGGCCGGGCCGGTCGCGCCGAAGTGCTCACCACCCTCCTCGCCGCCCGGATAGCCCCGCAGTTCGGCCAGCAGCTCCACCAGCACCGGGTCGCCGCCGGCCAGCACCTGTGCCTCCAGCCGGGCGAGGAGATGCGCCCGCCACTGGCCGAGATTGACGATCGCCGGGGCCATTCCGTCGGGGTGCAGGCTCAGCCGCAGCACATTCACCGGCGGCTCGAGCAGTGCCGGCGCACACCCTTTGGTCAGCGCCGCCACCGACGACGTCGCCGCGATCATCTCCCACCGCCCGTCCACCGCCAACGCCGGCAGCGGCTCGTGCGCGGACAGGATGGCCGTCACGGCCGAATTCACCGCAGCGAGAGGAGTATCGGCCAGACGATGCTCCGCGTAGGCCGGTGCGAAGCCCGCGGCGAGCAGAATGTCGTTGCGGCGCCGCAAGGGCACATGCAGATGCTCACACAGCTGCAGGATCAGCCGGCGAGAGGGACGGGCGCGACCGGTCTCGACGTAGCTCAGGTGGCGCGTGGACACCTCGCTGATCCCGGACAGCTCGAGCTGGGTCAGACTGCGCCGCTCGCGCCACCAGCGGATCAGGGTCCCGGCATTCCCCACCGGGGGCGCCCCTGCCGTCGTCGTCATGGTCTGGACGATAACCGCCGAGGGTCGGGCCGTACATGACCTTTCAGGTCATGCCCGGTTGACCTCGCAGGTCGTCGACCGCGGCCGGCAGGACAGCGAGGATTCCCGGTGTCCGCAGGCCAGCAACGTCTTTCGGAGGTACCGATGACCGATTACACCGCCCTCGCCGAGCAGTACCTTCAGGTCTGGAACGAAGGTGACGCCGCCCGGCGCCGCGAGCTGGCCGGCGACCTGTTCGCCGCCACCTGCGTGTTCACCGACCCCCTGGCCAGCGTCCAGGGTCCCGACGGGATCGAGGCCGTCATCGCCCAGGGACAGCAGCAGTTCGCCGGGCATCACCTGCGCCTGGCCGGGCCGGTGGACGGTCACCACGACCAGCTCCGGTTCACCTGGGAACTGGTGAGCGACGGCAACGAGCAGGCGCCACCGGTGGTGGTCGGATTCGACGTACTGGTCGCCGGCCCGGACGGAAAGATCGCTCGGGTGCTGGGATTCCTGGACCGGGCCCCGGCAATGTGAGGCACGACGAAGGGGGCCCGGCCCCGTGGGCCGGACCCCCTTCGCTCGGGATCAGTTCAGATCATGCGGTTCAGCGCAGGTCGAACCGGTCCGACTCCATGACCTTCACCCAGGCCGCGACGAAGTCCTTGACGAACTTGGCCTTGGCGTCCTCGCTGGCGTAGACCTCGGCGAGGGCGCGCAGCTGGGAGTTGGAGCCGAAGATCAGGTCGACCGCGGTGGCGGTGTACTTGACCTGGTCGGTGGCGAGGTCGCGGATCTCGTAGACGTGCTCGCCCTCGGCCGCGGCCTTCCACTTGGTGCCCGGGGCCAGCAGGTTGATGAAGAAGTCGTTGGTCAGCTGACCGGGCTTGTCGGTGAGCACGCCGAGCTGGCTGCCCCCGAAGTTGTTGCCCAGCGCCCGCAGACCGCCGACCAGCACGGTCGTCTCCGGCGCGGTCAGGTTCAGCATGTACGCACGGTCGACCAGCAGGACCTCGGGCTGGGTCTTCTCGTCGGCCCGCAGGTAGTTGCGGAACCCGTCGGCCCGCGGCTCCAGCACGGCGAACGACTCGACGTCGGTCTGCTCCTGGGTGGCGTCACCCCGGCCGGCGTGGAACGGCACGGTGACCTCGACGCCCGCGTCCTTGGCGGCCTTCTCGACCGCGGCCGAACCGGCCAGGACGATCAGGTCGGCCAGGGAGACCTGGGCCCCACCGGCGGCGTTGAACTCGCTGCGGATCTCCTCCAGCTTGCCGAGCACCTTGGACAGCTGCTCGGGCTGGTTGACCTCCCAGCTCCTCTGCGGCTCGAGGGCGATCCGGGCACCGTTGGCGCCACCGCGCTTGTCGGTGGAGCGGTAGCTGGCGGCGCTCGCCCACGCGGTCTGGACCAGCTCGGCCACGCTCAGGCCGGACTCCAGCACCTTGGCCTTGAGGGCGCTCACGTCGGTGTCGGAGACCAGCGGGGTCTGCGGCGCGGCGATCGGGTCCTGCCACAGCTGCGCCTCGGGCACCCACGGGCCGAGGAAGCGGCTGATCGGGCCCATGTCACGGTGCAGGAGCTTGTACCAGGCCTTGGCGAAGGCCAGGCGGAACTCCTCCGGGTTCTCCAGGAAGCGCTTGGAGATCGGGCCGTAGATCGGGTCGAAGCGCAGAGACAGGTCGGTCGTCAGCATCGTCGGCCGGTACTTCTTGGCCGGGTCGTAGGCGTCCGGGATGATCTCGTCGTCGGTCTTGGCCACGTAGTGCTTGCCGCCACCGGGGCCGGTGGTGAGCTCCCACTCGTAACCGAAGAGGATCTCGAAGAACCGGTTGCTCCACTCGGTGGGCCGGTCGGTCCAGGTCACCTCGATACCGGAGGTGATGGTGTCCTTGCCCTTACCGGTGCCGTGCGCGTTGAGCCAGCCCAGGCCCTGCGCCTCGATGCCCTCGGCCTCCGGCTCGGGGCCGACGTCGGCGGTGTGCGCGCCGTGGGTCTTGCCGAAGGTGTGACCACCGGCGATCAGCGCGACGGTCTCCTCGTCGTTCATCGCCATCCGGCCGAAGGTCAGGCGGATGAACTCGGCCGCCTGGCGGAAGTCCGCGTTGCCCTTCGGGCCTTCGGGGTTGACGTAGATCAGGCCCATCTCGGTGGCGCCGACGCCCGGCAGCATGTCCTTCTCGGACACATAGCGGGTGTCCGCCAGCCAGGTGTCCTCCGGGCCCCAGAAGATCTCTTCCGGCTCCCACACGTCGGGGCGGCCGAAGGCGAAACCGAAGGTCTGGAAGCCCATCGACTCCAGCGCGACGTTGCCGGCCAGGACCAGGAGGTCGGCCCAGGAGACCTTCTGGCCGTACTTCTGCTTGACCGGCCACAGCAGGCGGCGGGCCTTGTCCAGGTTGGCGTTGTCCGGCCAGCTGTTCAGCGGCGCGAAACGCTGCCCGCCGTCACCGGCGCCACCCCGGCCGTCCTCGATCCGGTAGGTACCGGCCGCGTGCCAGCTCATCCGGATCATCAGGCCGCCGTAGTGCCCGAAGTCGGCCGGCCACCAGTCCTGCGAGGTGGTCAGAACCTCAGTGATGTCGGCCTTCAGGGCCTCGACGTCGAGCTCGGCGAACGCCTCGGCGTACTTGAAGTCCTCACCCAGGGGGTTGCCCTTGGAGGAGTGCGCGTGCAGCACGCTCAGGTCGAGCTGGTTCGGCCACCAGTCCCGGTTGCCACGCGGGTGGTCCACCTTCGGCTTCGGCGAGTCGATCGCCGGGTTCTCGCTCTCGCTCCCGGTGGCGGTCACCGAGTCGTGCGCGACCGGGCAGCCGGAGGCCTTCGGGTCCTGGGTGTCGCTCATCTGTTTCCTTCCGGACTGGCAATTCGGTGAGAGTTGCGCATCGCCGTGCAGTCGGGGCAGGTGCCCCAGTAGACGACCTCCGCCTCGTCGACCACGAAGCCGTGGCTGTCGGAGGCGGTGAGACAGGGGGTGTGGCCGACGGCGCACTCGACGTCGGCGATCGCGCCGCAGCTGCGGCAGACGATGTGGTGGTGGTTGTCGCCGACCCGCGCCTCGTACCGGGCGGTGGCCCCCATCGGCTGGATGCGCCGGATCAGGCCCGCCTCGGTGAGCGCCTTGAGCACGTCGTAGACCGCCTGGTGGGAGACCGTGGGCAGTTCGTCGCGCACCAGCTGGATCACCGTGTCGGTGTCCACGTGCGGGTGGTCGCGCAGGGTGCTGAGCACCGCCACGCGAGGTCGCGTCACGCGCAGCGAGACCGAGCGCAGCTGGGCCTCGAGGTCGGACGTCATGCGACGACCCTAGGGCACTTGTTTGGAGTCAATCAAGTTTCTGGGGAGTGCGTCGTCCCAATGCCGAGTTAACCCTGAGCGGCCCGCCCGGTGCGCCGGACAGGCCGATGGCCTGGGCATGTTCCCGACCGGTTCACGGTCAGAACGGCAAAGATCGGGCCACCCGTGCAAGGGGTGGCCCGGTCCGGACGTGCCAGTGGCTCAGCGGTTCACGGAGCGGCGCGACCAGTACGGCTCGATGGCCGCGATCAGCAGGGCGGCGGCACCGATCTGCAGGAAGTGGCGGATCCAGTCGATGCCCCGGGTGTCCTCCACGCCGAGAGCGCCGGCCAGGGCGTTGCCGATGACTGCGCCGAGGATGCCGAGGACGATGGTCAGCCAGAGGGGGATGTACTGCTTGCCCGGCAGAACGAGTCGGGCGAGGCAGCCGATGATCAGACCGGCAATGATGGCCCAGATGAACGACATGACGGGGAAAGAACCTTCCGATGGGCTGAAAGTAGTGTCCCGGTGGGATGCAACAACCGTACTTAGTGGTTCACAGGCTCGCATTTCGGTGGCTATTCCGTACCTTTGACCTGGGAATTCAGCTCAGATTAAGGTTTTCGCGCGGCCGCATCGCATCACGTCCCTTCTTCCGTTGCCTGGCGCAGGATTTGCTGATGCCTGGAAGGTAAGGCGGATGCCGGCCGTATTCGGAAACTCGGAAAAGACCGGGGATGCGTTCGCTCATCGTGCTCCGGCTCTTCTTGGTCAGGTTCCACTCTGCTGTGACCGTCGTCGCTCGTCTATGACCGCCGGATCTCGGAAAACGACCGGTAACCGCTTTCCGCAAAGTCGTTGACGCGGGTGAAACGCCCGGGCAAAGCTGTGGCCCGCACACCTGAATCGATTCACCGGAAGCGCCGTCCCAGAAGCGAACAGCGCTTACCCAGCCGATCCGGCCCGCAGCAAGATCCGCGCGCTCCGGACACGAGATCCAGTGCTCGAGGAGACCCAGTGACGAGTCCCCGGTCCTACCGCCCAGATGGCCCACTTCCGCTCGACCCAGCCACCCCGCGGGGTGCCGGTCGCAGAAACGGTGCCCACCGGCGTCCTCAAACAAAACTGCTCAGGGGAGTGCTGGCCGCCACCGCCGGGCTCGGCCTGATCCTGACCGGAACCGGTACCGCGACGGCCGCCCCGGCCAAGACCCAGCTCGAGAAGCTCGACCGCGGCCTGGTCGCCGCCACCACCGACGAAGGCGTGTTCCTGAGCTGGCGCCTGCTCGGGGAGGAGGCCACCGGCCATTCCGCGACCGGCCTGACCGGCACCGACTTCAACGTGTACCGGGGCGGCAAGAAGATCGCCACGGTCAAGGACAGCACGAACTACCTGGACAAGGCCGGCGACCCGAAGGCCACCTACCGGGTGGTGCCGGTGCGCAAGGGCTCGGAGTTCGGCAAGAGCGCCAGCGTGAAGCCCTGGGCCGGCGAAAGTGTCGACCTACCGCTGAAGAAGCCGGCCGACGGCACCACGCCCGCCGGGGAGGCCTACACCTACTCGGCCAACGACATGAGCGTGGGCGACGTGGACGGCGACGGCGAGTACGAGTACGTGGTCAAGTGGGACCCGAGCAACGCCAAGGACGTCTCGCAGGTCGGGTACACGGGCAACACCTACATCGACACCTACCGCATCGACGGCACCCTGCTACACCGCATCGACCTGGGGGTGAACGTCCGCGCCGGCGCGCACTACACGCAGTTCCTGGTCTACGACTTCGACGGCGACGGCCGCTCGGAGATGATGTTCAAGACCGCCCCCGGCACCAAGGTCACCCGCTACGACAAGGCCGGGAAGGTGACCTCCGAAAAGTTCGTCACCCTGCCCCAGAAGGATGTGCAGGCCGGGTACGCCAACTCCGACGACTACCGGCTCAGCAAGGCCGGCTACTACCAGCACGTGGTGAAACTGTTCCAGGGCTGGGACAAGCACCCGCAGGTGGTGGCGGGCGACTGGCCCAAGACGCTGGAGCAGGCCTTCGGGATCGAGCCGCAGTACCAGTACCCGCTCAGCACGGCCGACGCCGAGAAGCTGACCGACTACTTCATGGACGTCTACGCCCCCTCCCGCAGCGCCCGCAACGTGCTGCGCAACTTCGAGGGCTTCATCGTCGACGGCCCGGAGTACCTGACCGTCTTCGACGGCGCCACCGGCAAGGAACTGCAGACCGCCGACTACAAGCCCGGCCGCACCGACGACGGCCTGCTGTGGGGCGACTACGCGATGGCCCGGATCGAGCCGGGCAACCGGGTCGACCGCTTCCTCAGCGGGGTCGCCTACCTGGACGGCCGACGTCCCTCGGCGGTCTTCGCCCGTGGCTACTACACCCGCACCACGCTGGTGGCCTACGGCTGGAACGGCAAGAAGCTCACCGAGCAGTGGTTCGTCGACAGCGGCTTCGCCCCGATGAAGAACCCGTTCAACGACTCCCCGCACGGGGTGGACGGCACCAGCAAGGAGTTCGGCAAGCTCACCACGCAGGGCTTCCACTCGCTCAGCGCGGCCGATGTGGACGGCGACGGCAAGCAGGAGATCGTCTACGGCAGCGCCACGATCGACCATGACGGAAGCCTGCTGTACTCGTCCTTCGCCGAGATGCCGGCCGGGAGCGCCACTCCGGGCGTGAGCGCGCGGCTGGGTCACGGCGACGCCATGCACGTGACCGACATCGACCCCGACCGGCCGGGCCTGGAGATCTTCACCGTGCACGAGGGCGCCACCTCCGCCCCCTACGGCCTGGCGATGCGCCAGGCCGAGGACGGCAAGGTGCTCTTCGGCACCTACTCCGGCCGGGACACCGGGCGCGGCATGATCGGTGACGTACTGCCGGAGGAACGCGGCCTGGAGTCGTGGGCCAGCATGCCCGGTGGCTCGGAGGCGCTGGGCCTGCACACCGCCAAGGGCAAGGTGGTCACCAACACGATCCCCGGCACCAACCAGAGCATCCGCTGGGCCGGTGACCTGACCACGCAGATCCTCAACGGCTCGGGCACGGCCACGCCCACGGTCGACGACTGGAAGCGCGGAAACCTGCTCACCGCCACCGGAACGCTGGCCAACAACGGCACCAAGGGCAACGCGGGCCTGATCGCCGACGTGTTCGGCGACTGGCGCGAGGAGCTCCTGGTGCGCACCGCCGACAGCACGGCGATCCGGGTCTACCTCAGCACCGAGGTCACCCAGCACAAGCTCTACACGCTGATGCACGACCCGCAGTACCGGGCCGAGGTGGCCCGCCAGCAGACCACCTACAACCAGCCCTCCTACCCGGGCTTCTACCTGGGCGCGGACATGACCGAGGCCGACTGGGCGAAGGTGCCGCTGACCCGGCGCTGATAATCCGTACGTACACAGGAGCCGGTCACGGGACGTTCCCGTGGCCGGCTCCCGCATTTTGAAAGCCTTTCGGGCAGATCTTCGCGTGGGGCCTGCTCGTCGTCGTGTTCTCAAGAGCTTTTACGGACGCCCTTGGGCACCTCGGTGCCCACCGCGACAAGGCGGTTGATCCGCTTTGGGTGACTGTGCCGCCTCCGGCAATCGCTACCGGTGACTGGCGCGGATCACTTCGTAACCGCCCCGCATGTCTCACCTTTCACGCCAGGGGGAAACCCTGTGTGCGAAAAACCGGCCAATGTGGGAATGTTCGCCCCGTAGGTCGGCACCGAGTCCGTGCCGGCCCGATACATCCGGGAGGGGAACCCAACGTGCGTGCTCGTGCGCTCAGAGCGCTCGCGGTCGTCGCGGCCGTGCTGGCAACCATCGTCGGTTGCGGGGCGATACAGGAAAATACTGATGTGCAAGGGGAGCTCGTCAAGGCGGGCTACGCCGAGGCCCGTGGCGGAGTGAAGCTCGCCCTGCCCGTCGAGCTGCCCGAGGGTTACCAGCTGAAGAAGTTCTGGTCGGTGGCCAACGTGTACGACGAGGCGGGGGTGCGGACCTCGATCGCCCGCAGCGCCGAGTTCGACGGGCCGCAGGGCCCGGTGCGGGTGTGTGAGGAGGTGGAGTCGGTGCCCGGCCGTCTCTGCCCGAAGTCGAACGCGGGTATCACCGAGAAGAAGGACGGCCTGGTGCGGTCGGTGTCGGTGGACGGCGGCGAGAAGGCCGACTCGCGGGCGGTCTGGGGAGAGGTGCACTACTCGGCCGCTCTCGAGGACTGGTCCTGGATGGCCGGCGCCTGACCTGGGCCCTCTGTTCCAGAAAGTCGTGATTCGGGAGAACCGACCCCGTCGCCCGTGCGTCCAAGCAGGGCGCCGGGGTCGGCCCGGCCGTCACGCGAGGGGGAACCATGCGTCGAGTTCTGATGGCTCTGGGCATCACCACGGCTCTGCTGACCGGAACGGCCCTGGCCGCCGATGCCGCTCCGAAGACCGGCTCCTGCGTCACCATCGCGGAGTTCGCCGAGGTCAGGGAGGGTGCGTCGAAAGCGTCGGTGGCCAAGACGTTCGGCACGAAGGGCAAGCGGGTCGCGATCGGGACCGACCAGGACGACCACACGGTCGAGGTCCGCAGCTACAAGGTGTGCAAGATGGTCGCCGCCAAGGTGACCGTCGAGTTCGTCTCCGGCGGCGGCCTGGCCACCACCAAGGTCGGCTACGCGCAGGAGAAGGCGTGGGTGCAGCACTGGCAGCGCGCTGAGCCTGCGTAGCTACGGGGAGTGGGTGACTACCGCTCAGGCAATTGGGATTATCACGAACTGTGTGGCATATTCCTGAATGCGGAGCGGGGGTGCTCTGCTGACTCACCGAATGCCGAAGGGCGGGGTTCAGCGATGGCAGATCTGGAGCGCCGGATGATCATGGTGGAAGAGGTACTCGGGCTCGAGGACGGGGTCGTCACGGCGCCGGAGGGTAGCCTCATTGCCGTGGTGCGATCTCACAGCAGAATTCTCGAGGTGCAGCAGGATCATCTGGCCGAGTTGCGCCAGGGGCAGCACAGGGTGCAGGACGAGGTGACCGGCCTGCGGATCGATGTCCGTGAGCTGAAGGTCGGTCAGGACGAGCTGCGGGCCGATGTGCGCGAGCTGAAGACCGATGTCCAGGTCCTGAAGACCGATGTTCAGGTCTTGAAGACCGATGTTCAGGTCTTGAAGACCGATGTTCAGGTCTTGAAGACCGATGTTCAGGTCTTGAAGACCGATGTCCAGGACCTGAAGGCGGGGCAGGAGGAGCTCAAGATCGGCCAGGCAGAGATCCGGGCCGAACAGGTGGAGATGAAGGCGGAGATCGGAGGGCTTAAGGCAGACACCCAGCGCATCATCGGGATGATCACCGATCTGGCGATGCGCGTGGCGCCCGGCCGAGAGTAGCCGCAGAATCGTCTCGTTGTTGGTGCCCCGCTGTCAGCTGACGGCGGGGCACCAACGCTTTTGGCGGGAATGTCGGGGCATCAACCCGGCCGCCCAAGTGAGGACTGGTCCTGGCTGGTCGCTGCCTGGTCTGATCTGCGGATGGACCGCCCGATGAACGGCAGCTGGAACCTGCGTGTCCGCCTCGTGCCACCGCCCCAGGCGGGGCCGACCGGGGCGGTCACCCGGGTCGGGGCGACGTCGTTGGCGATGATGCATCTGGGCGGTCTGCCGCTGTCTTTCAGCAGGTACGCGGTCGACGCGGACGAGCTCACGGTGCTGCTGACGGTGATCGACGAGGACCGCTCGGCGGAGGACATCCAGGCGGTGGCGCAGACCGCGGGCATCGCCCTGATGGAGTCGGCGCCCGAGCTCGCAGACTGGTTGTATCAGGTAAAAGTGTCGGAATGTCCGGATCCGCGGTTGGACAGTCCGGTTACCGCTGAGACGGAGCCTGGAGTGCCGGACCACCAGGCCTCGATCTACGCGGCTGCCGGCCTGCTGCGCGGTCTGCCCGCCGCCGCGCTCACCACCGAGGACCTGGACGGCCCGGGCGGCCCGGCCCGCGGGGAGGCCCTGCGCCGCGCCGAGGCCCTGGCCGGCTGCCTGATCCAGGGCGCCGACCTGATGCTCGACCAGCTCTTCGACGAACTGCACCTGCTCGAGGCCGCCTACGAGGACGCCCTGGAGAACGGCGAGAGCGGGATCCCGCTGGGTCTGGAGTTCGACGACCTGCCCCAGCTGGCCGGCCTGCCCGCCCGCTACCGCGAGCGCTACACCCCGGAGTGGGTGCGGGCCTTCGTCGTGGCCGTCATCGACCTGACCACGCGCCTGACCGGGGCCTGGTGCGAACCCGCCTGCCTGGCCCAGGACCTGGCGTTCTACCGACTCCTCGACACAGCCGAGGAGATTGCCGACGCGGTCCAGATCGACCTGCCCCCGCAGTGGCGCGAACTGCTCCTGAGCACCCTGGTCACCAAGCCCGAGGCCGCGCTGCTCTACGAGCTGGACGACGACCTCGACGACCTCAGCGACCCGGCCGAGCCCATCGACGCCGACGTGTCCCTCGCCTTCGACAGCTGGCTCACCCCCTACGACCCCGAGCGCACGCTGCCGCCCTACCTCGTGCCGTACCCGACCGACTGAGCGCTAATCCATGCGGTCCCGGCGCCTCAGCAGACCCTCGCTGAAGTAGCTCACCTTCGATCCCCGAGGAAGGTGGCCGGTCAGCTGAGACACGAGAGCCAACCCCAGCCGGTCGAGCCGGTCGATCTCAAGGCGCGTCCCGGGCTGACCCCGTTGCTCAGGGCTCATCTGAATAATTGCCTGATATTGGCCGTTCCAGGCTCGCAAAGATTCTCGGAGAGTCGGAGGAAGCCCCAACTCGTCGTCGCTCACGGCCCCTCTTTCGAGCTCCACGAGGCTGGGGGACAAATAGTCGGCGGAGAGGGTCAGATAGAGCACCTTTTTCCAATCACTGCGACAACCGAGGCCCGCCCGATGACAACGATGATTCGACCACCCGAGGTCGGCCGTTGCGGTCTCGCGGGACTTTCTCAACGGTGCTCAGCGCGGCAACATTACGAATCGTCCGGCGGTGGTCAGAACGGCCAGTCCTGCGACCGGCCAACCTCGAGCAGCGGGATCATGGCGAAGGCGGCGTCGCTCAGCCCGCCGAAGACGTGCCGGTTGGCGTTGCCCGAGGGAGCGTGGCCGACCCGGTAGCCGGCCAGGTTCCAGGTGTACATGGGCACGTGGGGTGGCACGGCCCGGTCCACGTCCTGGCCGTGGGCCACCTGCTCGTCGGTCACCACGACCACCCGGTCGTGCCCGGCGTAGTGCTTACGCAGGGCCTCGGCCGTGTAGGTGCCGCCCAGTTCCTCGAACTCCTCGAGCACCCGCAGCACCGACCGGCCCTTGGTGAAGGCGACCTGGTGGCTCTTGAAGCCGAACTGCACGAGGTCGGCCTGCTCGGCCCGTACCGCGAGGGCGGTGCCGAAGATCGCGGCTGCATCGGCCCGGATCAGGTCGGAGCGCTGCGACAGCGGTGCCCACATCGAGCCGGAGCGGTCCACCAGCACCAGCGTGCGGCCCGGGAGTGCCGGCACGTTGGCCAGGCTCAGGTTGAGGGCCTGCTCCAGCGGCTGCGCCCAGCGCGAGGCGGACGCGGCCCGGGAGGCAGCCAGGAACCGGAACGGCAGCTGACGCGATCGGGCGACGCTCGGCCGGCTGCTCAGCATGCGCACGACCGGGGCCACGTCAGCGTCGCTGAGCCCGGCCTGGTCGAAGTTGCGCAGGTTGCGCAGCCGCGCCATGAAGCCCATCGACGGCAGCACCGCCCGCCAGGTCTGCTCGTCCATCGGACCACCCACCCAGCCGGACAGCTCCTCCCAGGTGACCCCGGCGTCCTTCAATTTCGCCGGTGCGTCAGCGCCACCCAGGAAGGAGCGCCGCTGCTGCGCGGGAATGTTGTCGAGCGCGAGGTTGGCCCGGATCATCGGTAGCTGATCCAGGTCGGCCCGGATCTCGTCCGGGTGATGACGGCGGTCGAGCAGGTACTGGTACAGCTGGCCCTGCGCCGGAGTCTGGGCCGAGGGGTGCGCGAGCTCGATCACGTCGCCCAGGCGGATGCCCCGGCCCTTGCCGTCGTACTTCAGTGCGGCGTACTCGGTGAAAAGCCGCGCCACGGCGTCTGCTACGCCACGCTGCACCCCGCCCGGCAGTGTCACCCGGCCCGTGCGGAGCTTCCAGTACCCGATGAACTCGCCCGGCTCGTCCGCGCGGAGCATCGCTGCCGAGATCACCGAACGCACCGAAGGTGCCTGCGCGCGAACCGGATCCGGCGCCGTGCGCAGCGTCAGGGCGTACTCGGCCGCCATCACGACCGCGGCCGAACGCATGTTCATGACGCCCCGCAGGTACGGAACGAAACGCGCCACCCACGAAGGGTCCTCGAGCGTCACCGCCCGCACCAGCGTCCGAAAACGCTCGTCGCGCTCCCGGCTGCCCTCGTAGAACGAGTCCTCGGACACCATGTTCGAGACGGCGAGCAGGAACAGTTCCGCCTTGGCACTGCGCCGGAAACCCCGACCGCCCTCGTGCGTGGACGCGCGGCCGGGGCTGCTGCGCACCGGAGAGGCGACCGCGGCCTTCGACGAGAACTTGGTCATGACGCTTCCTGTTCAGGACGTGCTCACAACCGGATCCCGAGATCCTGGGCGACGAAGGTACAAGCTGCTCTACCAGGCTGAGCTACACCGGGGCGTTGGTCCCGGCGACGGGATTCGAACCCGCGACATGCCGATTAGGAGTCGAAGTAACCCGCGTCTGCGCTTCGGGATCCGGTTGTGAGCACGAGTTCGGTGTCGGCGAGAGGTCTCTCACCGGCGCTTCGTGCCGGACCAAGACTCCCAGGCTCTTTCCGGGCGCAGCAAGCGAATTACCCGCGGGAGGCGTGCGGTGCGCCGATCCCTGGGTCGATCTGCGCCGGCCCGTGCACCGAGGGTGTCACGGGGAAGTCGAAGATCGCGGTGGGCAGATACACCGTGGCGCAGGCGTTGGGGATGTCGACCACGCCCGAGAACCGCCCCTCGATCGGCGCGGCGCCCAGGATCAGGTAGGCCTGCTCCGGCGAGTAGCCGAACTTGGTGAGGTAGTCGATGGCGTGCAGGCAGGCCCGCTGAAAAGCCAGCTGTGAGTCGAGATAGCGCTGCTCACCGTCGAGCGTGACTGAAGTTCCCGAGAACGCCAGCCAGTCCGAGTAGACCGGCCCTTCGTTCCCGGGCATGAAGATCGCGTTCTCCGAGACCCCGTACGTGCTCATCCCGCCCGGGATCAGGTCGACCCGCAGATCGATGAAGCCACCCATCTCGATCGCCCCGCAGAACGTGATCTCCCCGTCGCCCTGGGAGAAGTGCAGATCACCGACCGAGAGGTTCGCGCCGTCGACGAACACCGGATAGAACACCCGCGAGCCGCGCGTCAGGTTCTTGATGTCCTGGTTGCCGCCGTTCTCACGAGGCGGTGCGGTGCGGGCTGCTTCGGCGGCGGCCCGGGTGAAGGCGTCTCCGGTCAACGACCCGAGGACGGCGTCGGTGGGCAGAGGGGGCAGCGCCAGCGGGGGGACGCGGTTGGGATCGGTTGCGATCAGGGCGCCTTCGCGGGCGTTCCACTTGGCCAGCAGGGCCGCAGACGGCGCCGTGCCCATCAGACCCGGGTGCATGATTCCGGTGAACGAAACCCCCGGGACATGGCGGGAAGTCGCGACATGGCCGCTGAAGTCCCAGATCGCCTTGTACGCGTCGGGGAAGCGCTCGGTGAGGAAGCCGCCGCCGTTGTCGGTGGCGAAGATGCCGGTGTAGCCCCAGCCCTGCCCGGCCAGCGGCCCGCTGTCTTCCTGCGGGATCGGGCCGACGTCGAGGATGTCGACGACCAGCAGATCGCCGGGTCTGGCGCCCTGCACGGCGAACGGTCCCGAAAGACAGTGCACGGTGCTCAGCGGTGCGTTCAGGATGTCCTCGGCCGAGTCGTCGTTGACGATCGCGCCGTCGAACCATTCGCGCACGTGCACCCGGAACTCGTCGCCTGGCCGCACGGTCACCGCCGGCGGGATGTCGGGGTGCCAGCGGTTGTGGCCCACCTTCTCCTGGTCGGTGAAACGCTTCGTCGAGTCGAGGGGGTACAGCAGTTCGGGCATGTAGATCCTCCTTCGAAGAGCGAACTAAGGACGAGGGAGCTGGGCATGGCGGGGATCGCGGCTCACGCGGTGGCCGGGTCCGGGTGGAGGCTGCCGGACCACGGCGGGCTCGTGAGCGCTGCGGTGAGTGGCTTCGACGGCACGGGCGACGGGGGAGGAGCCGCGACCCGGTGAACCACCGGGGCGCCGGACGGCCGGTTCCGCGCAGTCCGGGCAGGCCAGGGACGGGGGCATGGTGCTCATCGGGAAGGTGCGCTCGAACGAACCGCAGGCACTGCAACGGAATTCGTACAGTGGCATGGCACCTCCGCGACGACGGGCCCATCCGGTAGGACATCACCGGCGCCCGCGGTTGGCAAGGGTTTGCCGGTGAGGACCGGATTTCGGAGCTGATCACAAGAGGCCCTTCGGCCTCACTTGTGCCAGCCTGTTCCCGAAACGCCCAGCGGAGAGCATTTAGGAAGCGAACCCACAATGCCGTCAGTTCTCGACCGTGAACGCACCGTAGCCCCTCCCGGTTACAACCGGTGGCTGGTGCCTCCCGCCGCGCTCGCGGTGCATCTGTCGATCGGTGAGGTCTACGCGTTCAGCGTGTTCAAGGGCCCCCTGGTCACCCACTTCGACTCCAGCCTGACGGCGATCGGGATCGTGTTCTCGATCGCGATCGTCATGCTCGGGCTGTCGGCCGCTTTCGGCGGGACCTGGGTGGAGCGCAACGGCCCGCGCAAGGCGATGGCCGTCTCGGCGCTCTGCTGGGTCACCGGCTTCCTGGTCAGCGCGCTGGGCGTGGCCTCGAACCAGCTCTGGCTGGTCTACCTGGGCTACGGCGTGATCGGCGGGATCGGCCTGGGCATCGGGTACATCTCCCCGGTGTCCACGCTGATCAAGTGGTTCCCCGACCGGCCCGGTCTGGCCACCGGCCTGGCCATCATGGGCTTCGGTGGTGGGGCACTGGTCGCCTCCCCGCTGACCAGTGAACTGCTGGCGCGCTACGCGGACGCTCCGGAAGACGCGATCGCCCCGACCATGCTCACGCTGGCCGTGATCTACGCGGTGATGATGGCGCTGGGCGCCTGGGTGATCCGGGTTCCGGCCGCCGACTGGACGCCTCCGGGCTTCAGCTCCGCCTCGGCCGTGACCGCTGCTGCCCGTCGCCCCGGTCTGGGTGGGGGAGCGCCGGCTGACCTGACGGCCGACCAGGCCATCCGCACGCCGCAGTTCTGGCTGCTCTGGACGGTGCTGTTCTGCAACGTCACCGCGGGCATCGGCATCCTCGAGCAGGCCGCGCCGATGATCCAGGACTTCTTCTCCGACGTGGACGCCACCGAGGCCGCAGGCTTCGTGGGTCTGCTGTCGCTGTGCAACATGGCCGGCCGCTTCGTCTGGTCCACCACCTCCGACACCATCGGCCGCAAGCCCATCTACGCGGTCTACCTCGGTGTCGGGGCTCTGCTGTACCTGGTGCTGGCGCTGAGCGGCACCAGCAGCGTGGGCCTGTTCGTGGCCACCGCCTGCCTGATCCTGAGCTTCTACGGCGGCGGCTTCGCCACCATCCCGGCCTACCTGAAGGACCTCTTCGGTGGTCTGCAGGTCGGCGCCATCCACGGCCGGCTGCTGACCGCCTGGTCGGCCGCCGGGGTGGCCGGGCCGCTGGTGGTCAACGCCGTGGCCGACGCCCAGATCGCCGACGGCAAGGAGGGCGCGGACCTGTACACGCTGTCCTTCGCCATCATGGTGGCGATCATGGTGGTCGGCTTCGTGGCCAACGCCCTGGTGCGCTCGATCGGCAGCGCCCGGCAGACCGCCCCGGCGGCCGCCGGAGACGCGATTCCCGGTAAGACGGCCTGACTTTCGGAAGACGAGGAACGCGATGAGTGACGAAGTGAAGGCCGCGGGCACCCAGGGTGCGGCGGTCGCCGCGATCGCCCTGTGGGTGATCGTCGGTGTGGCACTGGCCTACGGCATCTTCGAGACCGCGCAGAAGGTGACCGCCCTGTTCGGAGGCTGAACACACAAGAAGGGGGTCCCACCCGGGTTCGGGTGGGACCCCCTTCTTCGCGTTCGGGCGACTTACGAGCTGTGTTCCGGCTCGACCGGCCGGAGGGGCTCACCCGGGTCACCGGGTTCGCGAGGCTCTCCCGGTTCCCGCTTCTCGCCGGAGTGACCGGGAGGAGCAGTGTCCCCGTGCCCGGGCCACCAGGCCGCGTGGCCCAGCAGCGCGGTCAGGGCCGGGGTGAAGAACATCGACATCACGAACGCGGCGATGAAGATGCCGAACGACACCGCGAAGCCCATCGTGGTCAGCAGCGAGTTGCCGGCCAGCATCAGCGAGGCGAACGTGCCGGCCAGGATCACACCGGCCGCGGCGATGGTCGGGCCGGCGTGCTCGACCGCCTTCGCCGCCGCGTCCCTCGGGCTCCGGCCGTCCCGGGCCTCCTCGCGCAGTCGGGCCACCATCAGAATGTTGTAGTCGGTGCCGAGGGCGACCACGAACAGGTAGATGTAGATCGGCAGCAGGAAGATCAGGCCTTCCTCGCCCTTGATGTTCTGGAAGACCAGGACGGCGGCGCCCAGGGTGGCGGCGAAGCCGAGGCCGACCGAGAGCATCAGGTACCAGGGCGCGACCAGGCTGCGCAGCAGCACCGCCAGGATCAGGAAGATGATCACGGCGGCGACCGGGAAGACCACCGAGTAGTCCCGGTTCATCGCAGCCTGGAAGTCGACGAACACCCCGGCGGTGCCGGCCACGTAGGCGACCGTCCCCTCCGGTGCCGCCTCGTCGGCCGCCGGGCGCAGGTCGTCCTTGACCGTCGCCAGCGCCGCGTCGGAGGCCGAGTCGCTCTCCAGGATGGTCATGATCATCGCGGTGCTGGGGTTGTCCGGCGAGATCACCGGATCGGTGACCTGCCCGACGCCGTCGACCGCGGCGATCTGTTCGCTGAACGTGGCCACCGCGTCCTCGGCCAGCGCCTGACCGTCGTTGCGGTGCAGCACGATCGGCGTCGGGTCGGTCGCCCCGGCGCTGAAGCCCTTCTCCTCCATCGTCGCGGTGGCGGTGGCCGACTCCACGTCGGAGGCCGAACTGCTCTCGCCCAGGTCGAAGCTGGGCTGGAACTGCAGGGCGAACACCGACAGCACGATCAGGAACGCGCCCGAGCCCGCCGCGTAACGCACCGGGTGCCGGCCCAGCGAGGCGCCGACGGCCGCGAACCGGGTGCCGCGCGGCGGCTCCCGCCACTTCTTCGAGGGCCAGAACAGCGCCCGGTTCAGCACCGTCACCGTGGCCGGAACCAGGGTGAGCGCCGCGACCGCGGTGACCGCGACCGCGATCGCCAGTGAGGGACCGATCGACTGGAAGATCCCCAGGGTGGAGAGCACCAGCGTCATGAATGCCACGAACACCGCGCCACCGGCCGAGGCGATGGCCTCACCGGCCCGCTCGATCGAGCGGGCCACCGAGGCCCGGTGCTCGATGCCGTCGCGCCGGGCCTCGCGGTAGCGGTAGAGGAAGAACAGGATGTAGTCGGTCCCGATACCGAACAGCACCACGATCAGGATGACGCTGGTGGACGGGTCGTGGTTGAGGTCGAACGCCTTCTCCACCATCGAGATCAGGCCGCCGGCGACGGCCGAGACGATGCCGACCAGCACCAGCGGCATGAACGCGATCAGCACGCTGCGGAAGATGATCCCGAGCAGCACGACGATCAGCAGGATGGTGGCCACGAACACGATGGCCTCGGCGTTCTGGCCGGACTGGGTCTGGTCGTAGGCCTGGGCCAGCGAACCGGTGACCCCCTCGTTCAGCCCGGACCCCTCGACCGCCTCGTCCAAGTCCTCGCGCAGATCGGCGACCTGCTCGAACTCCTCCGGGTCCTGGCCGGTGGCGTCCGGCGCCAGGCCGATGTTGACGATCGCCGCCTCGTTGCTCGGCGAGGGAGTGGGCTGACCCACCGTGCCGAACGCGTCGCCCAGCTGCAGGCTCTGGGTGATCTCACCGATCTTGGCCAGGTCCTGCTCGGTCAGTGCGGCGCCGTCGCTGCGGTCGAAGACGATCGTGGCGCCCGCCTGTTCCTGCTGCGGGAAGGCGTCCTCGATCAGCTCGTAGCCCTTGATCGAGTCGTAGCTGTTGGGCAGGAAGTCGGCCTGGTCGGTGGTGGCGGTCACGGTCGGCGCCGTGGCCACCACCAGGACCGCGAAGACCACCCAGGAGCCGAGGACCCACCACGGGCGCTGGGCCACGAGGTGCCCCAGACCTCTGAAAACGCGATTCACTGCTTACCCCTCCATCGCACGCCCTACGGCGCGCCATCACCGGGTCTGCGTGCAGACACGGCAAAAGCCCCATACGTAACACGAGGACCCTACTAAGGCCGGGGGATCAGATCCCACGGAATATTGCAAGGGCCGTCGGGCGACCAGCATGCCGTTGGTGGGCACCGGCACACGGGTGTTGGGCTTTCAGAAGAGGGAGGCGGGCGTCAGGTCGTTACGAAAACCGCACATGCGGATGGGGCTGACCCGAGGCGCTTTCGCTGGATCCTGGGGCCCGGGGGAACGGGCCCCAGGATCGGTCAGCGTTCGTTCAGCGGGCGTACACCTCCACCTCGGACGCCTGCCCGGCCGGCCAGGCGGTGTTGGCCGTGAAGGTCAGGCGCAGGTAGCGGGTGTTCGTGGAGGGGACGGCGATCGTGACGCTGTTGCCGGTGGCCGGGTCGAACTTGTACGACTTGGCCGCCACGACGCTGGAGTAGGAGGTGTTGTCGGTGGAGCCGGACACGGCGATGGTCTGGCTGCGAGTACCCCAGGCGGCCGGGGGCGGGAGCTTGACCACGGCCCGGCCCACCGCCTGAGCTGAACCGAGATCGACGGTGATGGACTGCTGGAAGGCGTTGTTCGAGCTCTCCCAGTAGGTGGAGGTGTTGCCGTCGACCGCGTTGGTGGCCCGGTAGACGTCAGTGAAGCTGGTGGCGTTGACGTTCTTGCCGGCCGCCAGGTTGCCGTTCGCCGGGGGCGTGGTCGTGGTCGGCGTGGGGGTAGGGGGGGCGGCGTGGGCGTCGGGTTGTTGTTGCCGCCGCTGTAGTTGGGCGCGGGCCACGGGCCGCAGTAGGGGGTACCGGTGTACCAGCCGGAGTTGCCGGCGCCCTGCGTGATGGTGAAGCCGGAGCCTGTGCAGCTGTAGATCGGGTTGCTGTAGCCGATGTTGGTGGCCTTGACGTTGGTGAAGCTGGCCGCTCCCGGACTCTGCAGCTGTAGGGCGAAGGTGCCGGTGCCGTTGATGTTCACGTCGGAGAAGCTGACGCCGCTGGTGCTGCCCTCGATGAAATGGATGGCCGAGTAGGAGCTGTCGATGATGTCGGTGTTGCTGACCCGGATGTCGGCCCCGCTGATCGGCTGGTTCAGGCCGTTGAACCAGATCGCCCCGACCCCGAAGTTCCAGTTGTAGTCGGAGTTACCGGCCCGGATCAGGGTGTTGCCGCTGATCGTGAACCGGCCCTGGACGGCGGTGCTGCCCTGGACACCGGGGTAGCGGTTGCCGACGTGGATGCCACCGCCGTTGGTGACGGTGTCGGACACGACGTTGTCGGTGACCGAGATGTCCTCGCCGCCGTAGACGGCGATGTTGTTGGCCAGCACCGGGACCACGACGGTGTTGCGCGAGAAGGTGTTCCGGACGTTGTCGTCGGTCTCGGCCCACATGGCCAGGCCGTCGTCGCCCATGTTGCGCACGAAGGTGTTGGTCACGGTCGAGTCGGTGACGCCCCGGTGGAAGTTCACCCCGTCGGCGGTCTGGTCCAGGATCCGGCTGTTCCTGATCGTGAAGTTCGTCATCGGGCCGTCCATCCAGGCCCCGACCTTGGTGTGCTGCATCCAGACGTTGTCCACGACGGAGTTGCTCATCGCCCCGCCGATCGCGTTCACCTGGGCGCTGTCGTTGCGCTCCTTGACCTCGCCGAGGATGGCGAAGTCCCGGAGCGTGACGTTCGTGCTGGGCCCGCCCTCGCCCACGTACTTGCCGTAGACCCCTACCCCGGTACCGGTCAGCACGCTGTGCCAGGGGCCGGCTCCGGCGACGGTCACCCCGTCGACGATGATGTGGCCGGTCACCCTGAACGTGCCCTTGGGGATCCAGACGGTCTTGTTCTGGCTGCGGCTGTCGTTCACGGCCCGCTGGACGGCGCTGGTGGCATCGGCGGCCCCGGTCGGATCGGCGCCGTAGCCGGTCACGATGTTGAGCGCACCGGCCGGTGCGCTCGCGGGGGCGGCCACGTTCTCGAAGTCGGCCAGGTCGATGGTGAACGTGGGGGAGGCGGCGGTGGAGGTCACCCGGACGCGCACCACGCTGCCGGCCGGCAGCGTGCGGTCGAACAGGGTGCGGGCCTCGTCGTAGAAGTGGTGCGGGTTGTTGCCGGGCGAGTTGCTGAACGGGTAACCGCCGTAGTACCAGCCGTATCTGGAGGTCACGGCCAGATCGGTGAGCTTCTGGCCGCCGGTCTCCACAGCCAGGGTGGCGTCGCGTCCGGTGCCGGCTGCGTTGTCGGGCAGGCTGTAGCGCAGCACCATCGAGTTGGCGGCGGCGGGCAGGGTGAAGTCCACGTACTCGCCGGTGGCGTCGAGGGTCACGGCCTTGCGCCCGGACGCCTCGGAAGGCAGACGACCGTAGGTGCGGTCTGGGCCGATCAAGGTGCCGTTGGTGGCGGCGTCCTCGGCCTCGATCTCGCGGAACGGGACTGAGGCTCCCCGCCCGGGTATGCCGATGGGGGAGATCGCTGCGGACGCGGAGGCCTTCTGCTGGCCGGCCTCGTCCGGGGCGTTGGTCTGAGCTGCAGCGCTCACGGCGGTGACCGTTGCGCAGAGGAGGCCGGTGACCGTCAGGGCGGCCACCGCCCTCCGGCGAACTGTGAACATGGTTGAGCTCCTTTGCTCAAGAGTGCAGCCCACGAGAAAGCGGTCAGGGAAGTGCTTTTCGGATACGCAGGCGCTCTTGAAACGGTAGTCACCCGTAGTGTCCTTTTGCAAGAAATGTATGAATGAAAGAAAGCTGTCGGCATTTCGTCGAATATTGCCGTGTGCGCAGAGGAACCGGGACAGGGACGTCGCTGCTGCTCACGCCTGGGGACGGGCCGCAGAGGGCGGGTGGGCGCTGCTGCGCGTACTCCGGATTGACCACGGGATCCGCCGACGAGCCGGAGCAAGTGTTGCAAGTGGCTTGCGCCTTGGCGTCGGGTTCCTGGCGGTAGGACGGCAAGCGACGGAAAGGGGCCGAGGGCTGATCTGATCAGGTCACGCGGAACACGGGCCACCCGATCTCGGTGCGCCAGGCGGCCGGATCGCTCACGTCCCGAGGGCCGACCAGGTAGACCTCCCGCACCGGCCCCGCCACCGACATCGCGTTCTCCACGACCCAGGTACCGAGCTCGCCGTAGGTGACCTCGATGCCGTTGTGCTCGCCGACATGGGTGGTGACCGCCAGTTCCGCGGCGGGCAGGGTCGCGGCGTGCACCCGCCCGGTGCCAGGTGGGGCGGCCGTCGGTAGGTAGAGCATCACCTGGCCGCGGCCCTGCTCGAACAGAGCATTGTCGTAGCTGCCTCCCGGAGGCCCGGTCACGGCGTCGCCGACGGCCGCCTGCAGTTCGGCCATTGCACCCGCGTACCAGGCGTCGACATCGCTCTCGCCGATCACGTCGGTCACCGCCGCGACCGTGCGGGCGGGCTCGGCGCGCAGCTCGACCTCGATCGGAGCGGGGGCGGGTCGCAGCAGGCGACGCAGTGATGCGACCGCGGCCCGGGTGCGATCGAGCTCGGCCTCCAGCCGCTGGAGGTGATCCGCGACCAGGGTCGCGCGGACACCCGGGTCCGGGGACCGCAGGATCCGCTGCACGTCACCCAGGGGCACGTCGAGTTCGCGGAGCCGGTTGATGACCTGCGCGGTCGGGATCTGCTCGACGGCGTAGTAGCGGTAGCCGGTGCTCTCGTCCACCACCGCGGGCTCCAGCAGGGCACCTTCGTGATAGCGGCGCAGGGTCCGCACGCTCAGGTGGGTCAGGCGCGAGAACTCTCCGATGGTCAGCACCCCCGCAGTCTGGACCCTCTCCCCGGGGGAGAGTCCAGCGCTTGACCCTCCGCTGACGCGAGGTCCCACGGTGGGCTCATGACACAACACGGCAACCTCCGGTCCGACTCCCTCCCCAGCACAGTCCGAGAATTCCTGGCCGCCCACATCGCTCGCGACGCCGGCACGGCCCTGTCCTTCCTCGCCGAGGACGCGGTGATCGTCGACCAGAGCGAGTCCTTCCGTGGCCGGGAGCAGATCCGCGCATTCCTGAGCGACGCCGGCTCCGAGTTCCAGTACACGACCGAGCAGATCGGTGCGGCCCGCGTCGACGACGACCACTGGGTGGTGACCCTTCGCCTCGAAGGAACCTTCCCGGGCGGCGTGGCCGACCTCGACTACCGGTTCTCGCTCCGCGACGACGTCATCAGCGAACTCGTCATCGCCAATCACGGATCCTGACCGGAGGAAATGCAATGTCCGTTTCGGACCGAGACCGTCTCGACGGGCGCCGGGCGCTGGTCACCGGCGGGTCGAAGGGCTCAGGCAAGGCCGTGGTCGAAAGGCTGCGGGAGCTGGGGGCCGACGTCTACGTGACGGCCCGCACGATGCCCGAGGGGTACGAACACCCTGAGCGGTTCATCGCAGCCGACACCTCGACGATCAAGGGCGCGCGCACCGTGGCGGCCCGGATCGCCGAGACCGGGGGCGCCCTGGACATCCTGGTGCACGTCGTCGGTGGGGCCTCGACGCCGTCCGGTGGGTTCGCGGTCATCACCGAGGAGCAGTGGCTCACCGAACTCAACCTGAACTTCCTGGGAGCGGTGCGCCTCGATCGGGCTCTTCTGCCGGCGATGATCGGGGCCGGATCGGGCGTGGTGGTGCACTTCACCTCGATCCAGCGCGAACTGCCCCAGTACGAGGCATCTTTGGCCTACGCGGCGGCGAAGGCCGCGCTGCGTACCTACAACAAGGGACTCGCCAACGAGCTCGCCCCGCACGGCATCCGCGTCAACGCCGTCAGCCCCGGCGGAATCCAGACCGAAGCCTACGAGCGGTTCGTGGACCGGATCGCCGAGGGCAACGGCATCAGCCGCGAGCAGGCCAAGCAGAACATCTACGACTCCCTGGGCGGCGTGCCCCTGGGACGGTTCGCCGAGACCGAGGAGATCGCCGACCTGGTCGGGTTCCTGGTCTCCGACCGCGCCTCGGCCATCGTGGGCGCCGAGTACGTGATCGACGGTGGAACAGTCCCGACCGTCTGAAGAGCCTGAACCGTCTGGAGGAGAAGACTTATGACCACACAGATCGCGAACCCGTCCTCCACCCGGTCGGTCGGGGCGCCACCGCCCTTCGACCCCGAGCTTGCCCCGGTCGCCGAGGTGCTGGCCGGTCTACGCGCCGCCGACGCCTACCGTCCCGACAACATCCTCGAGCCCAGCCAATGCTCGACGACCGCAATGCTTCGCCTTCGGCTCGGCCGCTGCGCGGCCGGTGGGTTCCACGGATTCGACGTGGTGGCCCTTCGGCGGCGATCTCCCAGGACGCCGTGAACGCCTGGGCAGCCTGGCTACGCCGTCAGCTCGCCCGGTAAGCGGGGCGCAGCTCCCGGCAACGACCCAGCGGCCGGCTACCCCGTAGCCGGCCGCTGTGTCGTCACCGACGATCAGCAGATCGCGCTGATCGCGTTGTCCATGTTCCGCATCGTCCAGGCGCCTCCGGGGCCGTACCAGGTCCGGATCCAGGAGAGGTCCGCGTAGGACTGCTTGTTCGTGACGTAGAAGTACGGGCTCGTGTTGGCAGTCGGCCACCGCGTGCCCATGTACGCCGTCACGATCCGGTTGCTGTCGTTGTTCTTGATCGACGAGACGTGCTCGTCGACCGCGTTGCCGTTGTCGAACTTGTTGTCCACCAGGTAGCGGTCGCAGGGGGACCCGAACTGGTCGTCGTGACCGACCACGAACATCCCGCCCTGGAAGTTGGGCTTCTCGAACAGGCAGAGGCTCTTCGGCGGGCACGTCGATGCTGCCTGCGCGGTCGTGGGGGCGGCGAGGACCGCCAGGATCACCATGGCTGCCGCCGCGAGAGCGGCGCAGGCGGCCCGGATCTGGAAATGCACGTACTGAACTTTCTTTCGAGTGACGGGGCTCGAAGAAAGTTACGCACGGGCACTGGAGATCCACTGGATTGCCGGCAGATTCCGTCTGAGCGCACCACCCGTCTCAGAGGCCGACGGTGGCGGCGAAGGCCTTGGCGGTGCGCTCGGCGACCGCGGCGGGGTCGGAGTTCCAGATCTCCTGGTTGAAGATCTCCACCTCGATGTCGCCGGTGTAGCCGGTCTTCTCGACCATCGCGGTGATTCCGGCGAAGTCGATGTGGCCCTCGCCCATCATGCCGCGCGAGAGCAGGGCGTCGCCCGGGAAGGGGGTGATCCAGTCGCAGACCTGGTAGGTGGCGATGCGTCCGGCCGCCCGGGCGATCTGCTGTTGCAGAGCCGGGTCCCACCAGACGTGGAAGGTGTCCACGGCCACCCCGGCCACGGCGGCCGGCAGTTCCTCGACCACGTCCAGGGCCTGGCCCAGGGTGGAGATGACCCCGCGGTCGGCGGCGTAGATCGGGTTCATCGGTTCCACGGCGAGCACCACCCCGGCACCCGCCGCGTCGGCCGCCAGTTCCCCGACCGCGTCGGCGGCGCGGGCGCGGGCCCCGGCCAGGTCGCGGTCGCCCTCAGGCAGGCCGCCCGCGACCAGCACCAACACGGGGGACGAGCCGGGGGCGCCGGCCTCGGCCAGGGCTGCCGTCTCCTCGATGGCGCGGCGGTTCTCGTCGAGGGCCCGGGCCCGCAGGGTGGGGTCGGAGGCGGTGAAGAAGCCGCCCCGGCACAGGCTGGAGACCCGTAGGCCGGAGTCCGCCACCAGAGCCACGGCCTGGCGAAGGCCCACCTCGGCCACCGGCTCGCGCCACAGGCCGATCGAGGCGATCCCGGCCTCGCGGGTCACCGTCAGGGCGGTGGCCAGGTCGGCGTACTTGATGGTGGCCTGGTTGAGCGACAGCCGGCTCACAGCACCACCCCGTGCAACGCCAGGAAACGGTTCCAGCGGTCCGCGGCCAGGTCGGGGTCCTCCAGTGCGTTCGCGGCGTCGGCCAGTTCCACCAGGTGCGAGAGGTGGGGCAGGCTGCGGGCCCCGTGCAGGCCGCCGACCATGGTGAAGGCCGGCTGGTGGCCGTTGAGCCAGGCCAGGAAGGCGATCCCGGTCTTGTAGTGGAACGTGGGGGCGGCGAAGACGTGCCGGGCCAGTTCCTCGGTGGGGCCGAGGATGCGCCGGTAGTCCGGCACCGACCCGGCGTCCAGGGCCTGGATCGCGGCCGAGGCCTGCGGGCCGAGGGCGGCGAAGGCTCCGAGCAGGGCGTCGGAGTGGTGCGTGCCGTCGCCCTCGATCAGGCTCACGTAGTGGTAGTCGTCGCCGGTGAACATGGTGGCGCCGGCGCCCAGCCGGGCCCGCAGGTCGATCTCGTGCCCGGCGTCGAGCAGGCTCATCTTGATCCCGCGCACCTTGCCCGCGTTCTCGGCGATGATCCGCGCGACCACCTCGATCCGCCCGGCCACGTCCAGCTCGGGCCCGAAGTAGCCGGCCAGCTGCGGGTCGAAGGCCTCACCGAGCCAGTGCAGCACCACCGGGGTACCGGCCCGCTCGAGCACCTCGCGGTAGACCCGCTCGTAGTCGGCGGCCGAGGTGGCGGCACGGGCCAGGTGGCGCGAGGCCATCAGGACCACGCCGGCGCCGTGGTCCTCGGCATGCTCCAGCTGTTTCAGGTAGGCACTGACCACCCCGTCCAGACCGACGTCCTCACTCAGGTGGTCGGTGTTCACCCCGACCACCAGGGCGCCGCCCACCTCACGGGCCTCGGCGGCGCTCCGGGCGATCAGCTCGCGCACGGCCACCGGGTCCAGTCCCATGTTGCGCTGGGCGGTGTCCATCGCGTCGGCCACACCCAGACCCCACGACCACAGGTGGCGGCGGAAGGCCAGGGTGGCTTCCCAGTCGATGTCGGCCGGGGCGCCGGGCACGTTCTCCCCGGTCACCTTGGGCACCACATGCGCGGCTGCGTAGGCGGTACGTGAGCGCAGCGGCCCCGTAGGTCGCTTGAAATTGTGGACGCCGGTGAGCTCGCGGGTGCCTACGGTCCCGTTTGCGTGGAGGGTGGTGACGGCGGGCATCAGGCCTCCTTCACCGCAGGCGTCTGCAGCGCCGGCAGTTCGATCCGGCGGCCGGTGCGGGAGCTCTCCAGCCCGGCCTCGGCCAGCCGTACCCCGCGGGCGCCGGCCAGCAGGTCGTAGGAGTAGGGGGCGTCTTCGGCGACGTGCCGCAGGAACTGCTCCCACTGGGTGCGGAAGCCGTTGTCGAAGGTGTCGTTGTCCGGCACCTCGGCCCAGTCGGTGAAGTAGTCGTGGGTCTCGGCCAGGTCGGGGTTCCAGACCGGCTTGGGCGTGGCGGTGCGGTGCTGGGCCCGGCAGCCGAACAGGCCGGCCACCGCGCTGCCGTGGGTGCCGTCGACCTGGAACTCGACCAGTTCCTTGCGGTTGACCCGGACCGCCCAGGAGGAGTTGATCTGCGCCAGCACGCCCCCGGCGAGCTCGAACACCGCGTAGGCGGCGTCGTCGGCGGTGGCCGGGTACTCCTGGCCACGCTCGTCCACCCGGGTCGGCACGTGCGTGACGGCCCGGGCGTAGACCGCCTCGACCGGCCCGAACAGGTTCTCCAGCACGTAGTTCCAGTGCGGGAACATGTCGGCCACGATGCCGCCGCCGTCCTCGGAGCGGTAGTTCCAGCTGGGCCGCTGGGCGGGCTGCCAGTCGCCCTCGAAGACCCAGTAGCCGAACTCGCCGCGGATCGACAGGATGCGCCCGAAGAAACCGGACTCCACCAGGCGGGCGAGCTTGCGCAGGCCGGGCAGGTAGAGCTTGTCGTGCACCACGCCGTTCTTGACGCCCGCGGCCCGGGCCAGGGCGGCCAGCTCCAGCGCCTCCTCCAGGGTGCCCGCGGTCGGCTTCTCGGTGTAGATCGCCTTGCCCGCCGCGATCGCCCGGCGGATCGCCGCCACCCGGGCCGAGGTGATCTGGAAGTCGCCGTAGACCTGCCAGCGGGGGTCCTGCAGGGCCGCGTCCAGGTCGGTGGTCCAGTCCGGGATGCCGTGCTGCTTGGCGATCTCGGCCAGCTTGGACTCGCTGCGCCCGACCAGGAGCGGTTCCACCTGCACACGGCTGCCGTCGGCGAGGAGCACCCCGCCGGCCTCGCGAATGGCCAGTACCGAGCGCAGCAGGTGCTGGCGGTAGCCCATGCGCCCGGTGACGCCGTTCATGATGATCCCGATGGGGTCGTGTGCCATGCCGACTCCTGTTCCAAGAATGCCGATGTCCCGCGCGCCGGAGGGACTCTCGGTGAGTACCCGGTCGGGGGCAGGCCGCGGCGGGCACCCGTGCCGGATGCCCGCGCCGCAGCCACGCGGTAAACGCTTTCCAGCAGCCTGGCAGCTCGCCCGGGCCGGGTCAACAGCCGCGGGGCGTTCGTCGCCGGGTTGCCGACGAGCGGTCCCGCCGCAGGTCTGTGACGGTTTCACCGATCTGCGGTGTCCGGTTCGTGACGAAGAGATGTTTCCCAGGCATTGCCCCGATGCAGGTGAGCTGCTTCACTGGGTGCCGCGCTGGATAGCGCTTTCCCCTGCAGCAGTGTGGCTTGGCAGGCAAGGAGGTCGGCCTTGAGTGTGGTCAGTGAGTTCCGGGCGCTGAAAAAGGCTCCCGGGGGCTCAGGACGCAAGGGACGGGTGCAATCCCGGGACGGCCGGGCCGCCGCCGTCTTCCTTGCTCCCTGGGTGCTGGGTCTGGTCGTGATCACGGCCGGCCCGATGTTGATGTCGTTGTACCTGTCCTTCACGGACTACAACCTGCTCAGCAACGCGAACTTCACCGGGCTGGAGAACATCCAGCGCATGCTGGACGACGAGCGCCTGGTCAAGTCCCTGACGGTGACGATGGTCTACGTGTTCGTCTCCACCCCGATCCAGCTGGCGGTGGCCCTGGGCCTGGCCGTGGTGCTGGACCGTGGGTTGCGGGGGCTGGCGTTCTACCGCTCGATCTTCTACCTCCCCTCGCTGCTCGGCTCGAGCGTGGCGGTGGCGATCCTGTGGAAGCGGGTGTTCGGCGTCGACGGGCTGTTCAACCAGTTCCTGTCGCTGTTCGGGATCGACGGCCCGGGCTGGATCTCCTCGCCCTCGACCGCCCTGTCCACGCTGATCCTGTTGCACGTATGGACTTTCGGGGCGCCGATGGTCATCTTCCTGGCCGGCCTGCGGCAGATCCCGCGGGAGTTCTACGAGGCCGCCTCGGTCGACGGGGCCTCGAAGAAGCAGCAGTTCCGCAGCATCACGCTGCCGATGCTCTCGCCGATCATCTTCTTCAACCTGGTGCTCGGGATCATCGGCGCCTTCCAGTCGTTCACCCAGGCGTTCATCGTCTCGGACGGCCGCGGCGGGCCCAGCGACTCCACCCTGTTCTTCACGTTGTACCTGTACCAGCAGGGTTTTCAGAACTTCAACATGGGTTACGCCTCGGCGCTGGCCTGGCTCCTGCTGGTGATCATCGCGGTGTTCACCGCCATCAACTTCTGGGCCTCGAAATACTGGGTTTTCTATGACAACTGATGCCTCGGTGGCCCCGCCGGTCGCCGCGCCACCGCCGAAGAGCCCCACCGTGCCACCGATCCCGCCGCGCAGCGCGCGCTCGCGGCTGGTATCCGTCGTCCGTCACGCCCTGCTGATCGTGGCCGCGTTCGTGATGCTGTACCCGTTGCTGTGGATGGTCGCCAGCTCGCTGCGGCCCGACAGCGACATCTTCAACAGCTACGGCCTGTTCGTGAACACCTTCGACACCACGCACTACCCGGACGGGTGGAACGCGCTGGCGCAGCCGTTCAGCAGCTACCTGCTGAACTCGGCGATCGTGGTGCTGGGGTCGATCGTCGGCAACCTGGTGTCCTGCTCGATGGCCGCCTACGCCTTCGCCCGGCTCGACTTCCCGTTCAAGCGCTCGGCCTTCGCGATCATGCTGCTGACCATCATGCTGCCGGTGCACGTGGTGATCGTGCCGCAGTACATCCTGTTCGCGAACATGGACCTGATCAACACGTTCGTGCCGATGATCCTGCCCAAGCTGCTGGCCACGGACGCGTTCTTCATCTTCCTGATGGTCCAGTTCATCCGCGGCATCCCGCGGGAGCTGGACGAGGCGGCCCGGATCGACGGGGCCGGCCACGCCCGGATCTTCCTGCGGATCATCCTGCCGCTGATGACCCCGGCCCTGGCCACCACCACTATCTTCACGTTCATCTGGACCTGGAACGACTTCTTCACCCAGCTGATCTTCCTGACCGACCCGGATCTCTACACCGTGCCGGTCGCGCTGCGCTCGTTCATCGACGGCCAGGAGAACAGTTCCTTCGGGGCCCTGTTCGCGATGAGCATCGTTTCCCTCGTTCCCATCTTCCTGGCGTTCCTGCTCGGTCAGCGCTACCTGATCCAGGGCATCGCCACCACCGGAGGCAAGTGATGAGCACCCCCTTCTCCCGCCGCGCCCTGCTCGGCGGCGGCCTGGCCACCCTGACCCTGGCGGCCTGCGGAGTCAGTGAGGACGCGGCCGACGTCGAACTGTCCGACAAGGAAGTCACCCTGCGCTTCTCCTGGTGGGGTTCGGACGCCCGGCACGAGCTCACCCAGCAGGTGATCGACGCGTTCCAGAAGCAGAACCCGAAGATCAAGGTGAAGGGCGAGTTCGCCGACTGGGTGGGCTACTGGGACCGGGTGGCCACCACGTTCGCGGCCAACGACGCCCCCGACGTGGTCCAGATGGACCAGCTCTACCTGCGCACCTACGCCGACCGGAACTCGCTGCTGGACCTGGGCACCACCAAGGAGTTCCTCGACACCGGCAAGTTCGACGACCGCACCCTGGCGGCCGGGCAGGTCGAGGGCAAGCTGTTCGGGCTGCCCACCGGCAACGGCTCGCTGTCGGTGGTGACCAACCGGAAGATCTTCGAGAAGTACGGCCTCGACCTGCCCGACGACAAGACCTGGACCTGGGACGACTTCGCCGAGATCAGCGCCGAGATCAGCAAGGCCTCCAAGGGCGAGGTGGTCGGCAGCGGCCTGCTCGGCTCCGAGATGTCCGGGCTCACCCACTACGCCCGCCAGCACGGTGGGGCGCTGTTCGACGAGTCCGGTCAGGTCGTTCTGAAGGCCGAGCACGTGGCCCCGTTCTGGGAGATGAACGTGGCGCTGGCGGGCAAGGGCGCGCCCTCGGCCGAGGCTTCCGCCGAGCTGCTGACCGCACCGCTCAACCAGACCTGGCTGGTGCTCGGCAAGCAGGCCTTCAACTTCAACTGGAACACCCAGATCACCTCGCTGCAGGCGGCCGCCCCGGACGCCGACTTCGTGCTCCTGCAGATCCCGCAGAGCGCGGACGGCAGTTCCAACGGGTTCTACTACAAGCCCTCGATGTACTGGTCGGTGGCGGCCCGCACCGAGCACCCGGCCGAGGCCGCGAAGTTCGTCGACTTCCTGGCCAACTCGCCGGAGGCGGCGAAGATCATGGGCACCGACCGGGGCATCCCGGCCAACGCCGAGACGCTGGCGGCGGTGAAGCCGGACCTGGACGCCGTCGGGCAGAAGGCCGTGGCGTTCAACGACCAGGTGGCCTCCCTGGTGGGCGAGCCGCCCGCGCTCACCCCGGCCGGCGCCAGCGACATCGACGCGCTGATCCAGCGGCACATGCAGGAGGTGCTGTTCGGCCGGGCGGAGGCGCTGGAGGAGGCGCAGAAGTTCGTCGACGAGCTGACCACCGGGGTCAAGAACGCCGCGTCCTGACCGCTCCGCCCGTACGTCACCGGCAACCGGTCACCAGCTCCAGGAGGTAGGAAATGCCCAGCGGTAAGAAGTACCGGGTCGCGATCGTCGGAGCCGGTGCCGTTGCCCAGTCGCACCACAAGTCGTTCGCCAGTCAGGACGACCGGGCCGAGGTCGTCGCGGTCACCGACCTGGACGCCGGCCGGGCGGCGGCCTTCGCCGCCGAGCGCGGCATCGCCCGGTCGTACGGCGACCTGACCACGATGCTGGAAGAGGTGCAGCCGGACCTGCTCTCGATCTGCACCCCGCCGGCCGCCCACCGCGAGGCCGTTCTGGCCGGCCTCGCGGCGGGCGCCTGGGTGTGGTGCGAGAAGCCACCGGTGCTCTCGCTGGCGGAGTACGACGAGCTGGCCGCCGCCGAGCCGGCCGGCGGGCCCTACGTGGGGTACGTCTTCCAGCACCGGTTCGGTTCTGCGGCAACAACTCTGCGCAAGCAGGTGGCCGAGGAGACGCTGGGACGCCCGCACGTCGCGGTCTGTCACACGCTCTGGTACCGGGACGCGGCCTACTACCAGGTGCCGTGGCGGGGCAGGTGGGAGACCGAGGGCGGCGGGCCGGCGATGGGGCTCGGCATCCACCAGATGGACCTGATGCTGTCCCTGCTCGGTGACTGGCACGAGGTCCGCGCCCTGATGGGCACGCTCGACCGCGACGTGGTCACCGAGGACGTCTCGGTGGCAGCTGTCTCGTTCGAGAACGGGGCGCTGGCCTCGGTGGTCAACAGCGCGCTGTCACCGCGCCAGGAGAGCTACCTGCGCTTCGACTTCACCGACGCCACGGTCGAGGTCTCGCACCTGTACGGCTACGACAACTCCAACTGGAAGTGGACGCCGCGCGACGGTGTGGACGCGGCCCGGGCGGCCTCCTGGGCGCCCGAGACGGACACCCGCAGCTCGCACCGGAACCAAGCGGTGATGTTCCTGGACGCGATGGACGCCGGGGAACGGCCCCCGGCCAGCGGTCAGGACGGGCGCCGCAGCCTGGAACTGGTCACCGGCCTGTACCAGGCCGCGATCACCGGCCAGCCGGTGCTGCGCTCGGAACTCGTCCCCGGCAACCCCTTCTACACCCAGCTCGACGGGGGCGGCCGCTACAAGCCGGCCCGTCCCGGGATCACGCCGGAGGGTCAGCGATGAGCCGGCTCACGGTCGAGCACGACCAGGGCCACAGCATCGGCCTGGGCTTTGGGCAGGTGGAGATCCTGCGCTACGTCTACGGCGCCGACATCCCGCAGTTCGAGGCGCCCAAGCCGTACCTGCACCCGATCGGGACCCTGTCCGGGGCCCTGGTCTCGGCCCACCGGCCCTGGGACCACCGCTGGCACAAGGGCCTGCAGATGACCTGGTCGCACGTGTCCGGCCAGAACTTCTGGGGCGGCAACACCTACATCCACGGCCAGGGCTACACCCCGCTGGAGAACGTCGGCGGGATGCGGCACGACAGCTTCGCGGTGATCGAGCACGACGGCACCCAGTTGACCCTGGACGAGAAGCTCACCTGGGTCACCCAGGGTGGTGAGGAGTGGGTGGCGGAGCAGCGCAGGCTGCGGGTGCACAGCATCGACGCCGCCACCGGCTCCTACGCCATCGACGTCCAGAGCGCCCTCACCAACATCCGGGGCGCCGACCTGAACCTGGGCAGCCCGACCACGCACGGGCGCGAGAACGCCGGCTACACCGGCTGGTTCTGGCGGGGCCCGCGCAATCTCACCGGCGGACAGGTGCTGGCGGCCGACGGGGCAGGCCCGGAAGCGATGGGCACCGCCTCCGCCTGGCTGGCCTACACGGGCAAGAACGACGACATCGACGGGGAAGTGACGATTCTCGCGGTTGCCGGGACCTCGTCGCACGGCACGCTGGAATGGTTCGTCCGCAACGACCCCTTCCCCGCCATCGCCCCGTCACCCGCTTTCCACAAGGAGATCGTCCTCCCGCCCGAAGAGACCCTGACGCTGTCGCACCGCTTCGTGGTGGCCGACGGCGCCTGGAGCCGTGAGACGGTCGAGAGCTACCTGGCCGGGCAGGCGTCGTGACCGGGCAACTGCCCGGGGGAGTGGGGCTCAGCGCCCTGCGGGTCTACCCCTGGGAGGCGCTCGACGGCCTGTGCGGCGGCTCGCCCCACCTCCACCTCTGCTGCACCGAGGCCTACGTGGTGGTCTCCGGTGCCGGGCGGCTGCAGACTCTCACCACCGAGGGGTTCAGCGAGCACCCGCTGCACCCCGGCGACGTGGTCTGGTTCACCCCCGGCACCATCCACCGCGCGATCAACGACGGCGACCTGCAGGTGCTCGTGCTCATGCAGAACTCCGGCCTGCCCGAGGCCGGCGACGCCGTGCTGACCTTCCCACCCCAGCACCTGAAAGACCGGGCCACCTACGAAGCCGCCCGAGACCTGACCGGCCCCGACGGCACCCCCAGTGTCGAGCGCGCCCGCCGGCGGCGCGACCTGGCCGTCGAAGGGTTCCTCGCTCTTCGCCAGGCCGCCGACCAAGGCGACCTCCGCCCACTCGAGGCGTTCCACGCGTCCTCTGCTGGTCTGGTCGAACCACTGCTCGGGCAGTGGCGCACCATCCTGGCCGACGGCGCGGGCGCAACCGTCGACGACACCGCGGCCCAGCTCGCCGCCCTGGCCGGTGGAGATCACTCACATCTGCGCCGCGCCTCGGTGCAGCGGATGCCGCGACCGACTGAGGAGAAGTTCGGCATGTGCGGTGTTCTCAACGCCTACCCCGTCCCGGACGGCACCCCGGTGCCATCCGGCCGACCCTCTGAACAGCCATGACAACGGCACGGGCCGACCGGGCTACGGCAGAATCGCGAGTATGCGTGAGCTCGGCAGTCTTCCCGGCGACCCCTCCGGCGCAGTGGCCCTGGTGACGCTCGCCGACGTGGCCGCCCTCGCGGGGGTGTCGCTGGCCACGGCGTCGCGGGCCCTGAACGGCAGCAAGAACCGGCGGGTGGCCGAGGAGCTGCGCGAGCGCGTGGTGGAGGCGGCCAAGCGGCTGGACTACGCCCCCAACCCCAACGCCCAGGCGGTGGCCCGCGGGCGCACCGACTCGGTCGGCCTGGTCATGCACGACATCGCCGACCCCTACTTCTCCTCGATCGCCTCCGGGGTGATCGCCGGGGCCGAGGAGCAGGGGCTGGCGGTCACGATCGCGACCACTGGGCGCAGACCAGGTGCGGAACTGGAGTACGTCGCCCGGCTGCGGCGGCAGCGGGCGCGGGCGATCGTGCTGGTCGGTAGCCGGATGTCCGACCAGGTCGCCACCGCGCGGCTGGTCGAGGAGTTCGAGGCCTACGTGGAGGGTGGCGGCCGGGTCGCGGCGATCACCCAGCCGGTGCTGCCGGTGGACACGCTGGCGATCGAGAACCGGGCCGGGGCGATGGCGCTGGCCCAGGCCCTGGTCGACCTCGGGCACCAGGACTTCGCCGTGCTGGCCGGAGACCCGGCCGTGCTCACCTCGCAGGACCGGCTGGCGGGTTTCCGCGACGGCCTGCGCAAGGCCGGCACCCGCCTGGCCCGCGAGAACGTGCTGCGCGCGGCGTTCACCCGTGACGGCGGCTACGAGGCGATGAAGCGCCTGATCGCCCGCGCCCCCGACGTGTCGTGCGTGTTCGCGGTGAACGACGTGATGGCGGTCGGCGCGATGGCCGCACTGCGCGAGGCCGGGCTGGTGGCCGGACGGGACGTGGCGATCGCCGGGTTCGACGACATCGAGACCCTGCGCGACGTGACCCCGGCGCTGAGCACGGTCGGCGTACCCCTGCGGGAACTCGGTCTGCGCGCGATCGAGCTGGCCCTACGGGAGTCGGGCACCCCCACCGAGGTGATCCGGGTGGCCGGGCGGGTGCAACTGCGCGAGAGCACGCCGCCGGCCAACGGCAACACTCTGGCGTCGGTCCTGCGAGCAAAGGAGGCTCAGGCCGTCGGCTGAAAACCGTTGGCCTCGGCGGGGCGCCTGGGCCGACGATGGCCGGCATGACGGAAATCGATCAGTGGGACGAGAAGATCGCCGCGGGCTACGACGACCACGCGCGCGACATGTTCACTCTCGAGGCGCTCGCTCCGACGCTCGATCTTCTCCAGCGTCTGGCCGACGGTGGGCCGGCCCTGGAGTTCGCCAGCGGCACGGGGCGCGTCTGTGTGCCGCTGAGGCAGCGCGGGGTGCCGGTGCACGGCATCGAGCTCTCGCAGCCGATGACCGACCGCCTGCGGGCCAAGATCAGTGAGCACGAACTTCCGGTGACCATCGGGGACATGGCCACCACCGACGTCCACAAGCAGTTCGCTCTGGTGTACCTCGTGTACAACACGATCGGGAACGTGCGCACCCAGGAGGCCCAGGTGGCCTGCTTCGCCAACGCCGCCCGTCATCTGGCCCCTGGTGGCCGCTTCCTGATCGAGGTGGGCACGCCGCAACTGCGGCGGCTGCCGCCCGGCCAGCTGGCCGTTCCGTTCCAGATCAGCGACGAACACACCGGTTTCGACACCTACGACGTGGCCTCGCAGGCCGGCGCGTCGCATCACTACCACCGCCAGGCCGACGGCAGCTACGAGTACGGCGTCCACCATTTCCGGTACGTGTGGCCGTCCGAGCTCGACCTGATGGCTCAGCTGGCCGGACTGGAACTGGAGCAGCGGGTGGGCGACTGGGACGGTTCGCCCTTCACCGCCGACAGCGAGAAGCACGTCTCGGTCTGGCGCAAGCCGCTGAGCTGAATGCTGCAGATCAGAAGCTTCCGCCGAACCCCCCGCTGTGACCTCCGCTGCTGTACCCACCGCCGTAGTCGCCGCCGCCCGCGTGATCACCGACGCCGCCCACGTCCGTGGGCCAACTGCCGCCCGCGTGCTGGGCGCCGGCAGAAGGCCTGCGCCGGTGAGCCTTCTGCTGTTTCCGTCGATCCTTGCGGTCCTGGTCCAGTTGCCGGCCATTGGTCAGCTCGTCGTGTGGGAAGCCGAAGCACGAGCGGTACACCAGGGCGAACGTGGCTGGCCTGAGGTAGACCATGGGTTGACCTGATGCCGTCAGAGCCGGCCGTCGCCAGGTGGTCTGGCCGTTGCGCGGGCTGCGCCGGTGCGGCTCGTGGGCCGTGGTGGGAAGTTCGGCCGACAACGCGGTGAGCTCACGGGCGCACAGGTCGAGCGAGGGCTGGTCCCAGAAGATCGCCTTCAGGTTCTGGTGCCGCAGCAGATACGCGTGCTGACGAACGTCGTGCAGGCTGCCGCGGTGCCGGCGGTGCTCGACCGGGGTGCCGACGGCCAGTTCCTCACGCACGATCCGGAACCGCTCCTGCTCCTGGACCAGCCACCAGCACGTGCGCCGGCACCAGTCGTTGACCACCTGCAGGGCAGCCGTGACCTCGGTCCGGGCCGCTTTCGTGTCCTGGATCGCCGCCTCGATCTCGGGCAGGGCCGGCCGGTAGGCCTCGTAGGCCGTGCTCAGGCGCTCGAACCGCTGCTGCATCGACTCCTGCCAGGCTCTGCGCCGGGAGGGCTGCCACCACGGGCGATGGACCGGCCGGCCGGCCGGGGCCCACTCGTCGCCGATCTCCTGCGCCAGCTCGGCCACCGTATCGGCGAAGGTGTTGCGCATCGCGTCCCAACGCTCGAACTGGGCGGGATCGGCGAGTACGGGCACGGGCTCGGAGCGGACCTCGCGTGCCGCTGTCCCGGCCCGGGACCAGCTCCTGACCTCGGTGAACACGTAGACCTCGCCGAGAGCGGCCAGCCGGGGGCGGTAGACCGCGGGCCACTCCTCGAACAGGGGACGCAGCAGGCGGGCCTGGGCACCGGGCGCCTGCCAGAACACGCGGAACGTGGGTATGGGCTGCCGGACCGGGACGTGGGCTGGAGCCAGGATCTCCTCCTGGGCAGTGGGCAACCAGGTCGCGTTCTGGAAGAGCCTGACGTTGGGGATCCTGACCTGGGTGGACGCCTGCGCGGGCGTCCAGGCCGACCACGACTGGTCCCGTTCGGTCTCGATCACGGCCAGGACCTCCCCTGCGCCTCGGGCCTTCCACGGTAGACGCCGGGGTGTGACCGATCCAGAGGGCGACGCGGTACCGGTCCGGCAGCCTGTCCAGGCGAGACGGCCGGAGTCCGGGTGTTCCCGCCCGACCTCGTCAGCGGGGGCTGCCCCCACCGGCCGTGGTCGCCTGTCGAGCATTGCGCGCCAGTGGCAGGGACGGGCGGACCGTGCCGTTCACGCCGTCCAGGTGGTGGCTCCATCCGTCGGTCTCGGGCAGTGCAGCCCGCAGTTCGGCCCCGTAGACGGCAGCCAGACGCGGGTTCCCGGCCCGGAAGCGGACCACGGTGCCGGGGTGATGCGCCAGGGTCTTGGCCAGGTCGGGCGCGAGAGTTTCCCTCAGCCGCCTGCCCTGGCCGCTGCCCACCCGCCGGGCCAGGTGCGAATCGAGGATGAGCTGCACGGCCCCGTCGTGGTGCCAGGTCCGGAGGCCGATGACCGCCGTGTGCTGTTCGTCGATCAGCAGGTTCCAGGAGCCGCTGAACGTGATGTAGGCCGAGACCAGGGCCATGACCGGGAAGTAGCCCACAACCAGGGCGAGGGTGATCCAGGCAGCCACCGGGAACAGGATCGCGAGAACGGCAGCACCGGCGACGAGCAGCCACGTCCGGGGATTCCGGGCCCACGCGAACAGCGTCCAGAGGCCGAGCGCGAGCCAGGTCCGGCGGAACGACGCGATCCGGACCGGGCCGCCGGTGGTCGCGCTGAGGAGGTCGTTCTGCAGCGTTCGGGCAGCATTCTCGAGTTCTGGTGCGGTGCTCACGCGCAACGATTGCACATGATCGTTCCTCGCCGCAGCGCAGATTCCTGGGTCTGGGGCAAGCCGCGGGGGGTGAATACTGTCGCAGGTGTTCAGGCGTACCGACTTCTGGCTGATTGAAGACGATCTACGCGCCTTCGCCGCTCGGGTCGCCTCGGTGTTGCCTGCGGCTTGGTGGATGTGCAGTCGGCCGGGTCCGTACGGGCTGCAGCAGGTTCACGCCCACCGTGAGCTGGGGGAGGCGCTGCACTGCGGGGGTGGTGAACAGGCCTTCTTGCCGTTGCCCGCCGGAGCGGAACCACCGGCCGGGGCCCTGGTCGGCTCCGGCGTGCAGGTCGAGCGGGGGTTGGGGGTTTCGGCCATGGTCACGCTCCGGCCGACCGTGCGTCGTGCGGCCGATCTGTTCGGGCCGGGGCATCTACAGGCCGGCCACGTGAGTGTCCGCTGGAACCCGGCGCAGGACCGGCTCGACGTTCTGCAGGAGCAGACCGATCAGGTGTGGGCGGCGCTCGACGAGCTCACTGTCCCGGCGCTCGGTGACGGAAGAATCGGCCGCATGACCCGGGAACGGGTTGCGGCTGAGCAACTTTTGCTGAGCCTGGGCGTCCAGGAACGCTTTTCGCTGCCTGAGGAGGCCGGCTCAGCTCTCGACGAGGGCCCGTAGCATCCGGCGGAACTGCCCGGTCTCGCTCGGGCTGATCCCGGCCAGGAAGGCGCTCTCGGCCTTCTCGTAGGCGATCTGCGCCGCGTCGAAGGTCTGGGTGCCCTCTTCGGTCAGCGTGACCACGTTCCGGCGCCGGTCGGCCGGGTCCGGCCTGCGCGTGACGATGCCCTTGCGTTCGAGCACGTCCAGCAGTGCCACCATCGTGGTGCGGTCGATGCTCAGCGTCTGCGCCACGGCCAGCTGGGACGTCGGCTCGCGGTGGGCCAGGACCCGCAGGGCGCCGAAATCCTTGCTGTCGATCCCCAGCGGCTCGAGCGCCGCGTCGGTCGACGCCGTGAGCTTCGCGGTGGCGTGCTTGAGCAGATACCCCAGCACCTCGTGCGGGTCGGAGCCGGCGCTCGCTTCGGTGGACATGGGCAGCATTCTATGCCTAGTCTGATCGTCAGTACTACTGACGATCAGCCATTCCAGTGAAAGGCACGACCTTGATCCTCGTCACCGGCGGGGCCGGCTTCATCGGCTCCCACACCGTCCGCGCCCTCACCGAAGCCGGCGAGGAGTGCGTCCTGCTCCAGCGCCGCACCCCGCAGGTCCCTGCGCACCTCGCCGACCTGCCCATCCACGTGGTCCAGGCCGACGTGGCCGACCTCGACGCCCTGCTCGCCGTCGGCCGGCAGTACCCCATCACCGGGATCGTCCACCTGGCCGTCGCGCTGCCCTGGCCGGTGACCGACGGCCATCCGATCGACGCCACCGGCCGGGCGCTGGAGGCGTTCCTCAACATCGTCCGCGCCGCCCAGGCCTGGGGCGTGCGCCGGATTGTGAGCGCGAGCACCATCGGCGTCTACGGCTTCGCCTCGGAAGGCGCTCTGAGCGAGGACATTCCGCTCAGTCTGGAGTACTCCCACGTCATCCCGACCTTCAAGAAGATCACCGAGCTGCTCGCCGGGCACCTCTCGGACGTGACCGACGTGGAGATCGTCAACGCCCGCATCTCCGGCACCTGGGGGCCGGGCGGCCACCTGCCCGACCCGTTCTTCGCCGCCCCCTCCCTGGCTCATGCCGCCGCCGGGCGCAGCGAACCCGACCTGTCCGGACTCGTCGCCCCGCCGAAGGCCGAAGACGCGCTCGACCTGCTCTACGTCAAGGACACCGGGCGGGCGCTCGCACTGCTGCAGCTCGCCGAGAAGCTGAACCACTCCACCTACAACGTCGCCTCCGGCCGCGCCACGAGCAACGTTGACGTCATCATCGCGATCAATTCGGTCGAGCCCGACTTCCAGTTCGAGCTTCCATCGGCGGGGGAGCAGCCGGTGCGGTGGCTCGACATCACCCGCCTGCGCGAAGACACCGGTTTCGAGCCCAGCTTCGACACCGCCGCAGCGGCCGCCGACTACATCGCCTGGCTGCGAGCGGGAAACGCGCGATAGCCTCGGACGTTCCGGCCGCCCTGACGGTAAGGCGTGAGCGGGTTGTCCCGGTTCGCCGGGTTCAAGAAGGTCAGGAAGTAGACCCCGATCATGCGCCGGCGTGCTGGGGTAGCGCTTTCGGGTGCTGCCCCAGCATGAGTGAGCCCCTGGCCGGCAATCTTCGAGGGCGTCGTTCGAACGCGTTCTCGAGAAGCGCTGCTATCTTCGCAACGATCTTGTCAAAGACGTGGCCGGGGGGCACAGACATGACCGGATCGCGAGTGTGGCTCATCACGGGGACCAGCAGTGGGCTCGGGCGCGCAATGGCCGAAGCCGCCGCCGAGGCAGGCGATCTGGTGGTCGCAACCGCTCGGCGTCCGGAGACTCTGGACGATCTGGTGGCCCGGTTTCCGGACCGGGTGGTGGCGATGCGACTCGACGTCACCGACCGCCCGGCCATCGAGCCGTTGGTGACCGAGGTACTGGCCCGGCACGGCCGGATCGACGTCCTGGTCAACAATGCCGGCCATGGTTACCTCGCTGCCGTTGAGGAAACCGGAGACTCGGACATGCGAAGGCTTTTCGAGCTTCACGTGTTCGGTCCGGCCGCGTTGACCCGGGCTGTGCTGCCCGGAATGCGTGCGCGCCGCAAGGGGGCCATCGTGCAGATGTCCTCGGTGGCAGCCGATTTCCCGCTGCCGGCCTTCGGGGTCTACGGCGCGAGCAAGGCCGCGCTGGAGGGGATGTCGGAGACTTTGGCCGCTGAGGTCGGGCCTTTGGGCATCACCGTAATGATCGCTCAGCCGGGCGGATTCCGGACGAAGTTCTGTGGCGAGACCCTGCCCACCCACAAGTCGCTGCCCGACTACGCCGGAACGGTCGACGTCATGCAGCAGATGGCGAAAGAGGCTGACGGCAATCAGGCCGGCGACCCGGCAGCGGCAGCTCGGGCGATTCTGTCCGCTCTGTCGGGTGACCGGCCTCCGTTGCGCCTGCCCCTGGGGAGTGATGCGGTGGGCATGCTGCGCGGTGCTCTCAGTACTCGTCTGGCCGAGATCGAGGAGTGGGAAGCGGTGGCCCGGTCAACCGACTACGCCGACGTGGACGCATCCCTTGTCGCTGGGAAGGTCTTGTCCTGATTGGCTAAGGCATTTCGTGCAGTTCGGCGGTGCGGATCTGCTCGAGGGCCGCGCGCAGGTACTGCGGCAGCGTCAGAGGAGCAGAACGGGGCTGGGACAGCAGTTCGGCGATGAAGAGCGGCGCGTGCCGGGCCACGTCGGCGGGTGAGTAGCGGGGTTCCTCCTCGTCCTGCATGCCGAGCGCCCCGGTGATCACGATGACCAGGGCGTTGACGTCGACCTTGGGGTACCAGGCGAACACCCGGCGCACGCAGCTGCGGATCAGCTCCTGCAGGTCGTCGGCTGCGAGGCCGTCCGGGTGCAGGTGCTCGAGCAGGTCACGCACCACCACGCCCAGCACCAGCCGTACCTGTTCCGGCTCGCACGCTGCCAGTTCGGTGGTGGCTGCGTCGAACGCCTCCGCGTCGCCTGCCCGGGCCGCTTCGACCGCTTCGATGGAGGTGCGGGCGATGGTCCGGGCGGGGGCGGGTAGGTCAGCCAGTTCGTCGTGGGGCACGAGCAGCGAATCTACAGGGGGCCAATCCGGCGGGGTAGTGATGGCCTTGGAACTGCATCCAGTGCCCCCGAGCAGGCTCGGTCGGCTGTAAAGGGCAGAGGCGGGACTAGCCTCCCGGACTGTGGGATGGACGGGGTCGAGGGACGACGCAGCCGAGTACGAACGATGGGAGGCCAGCCGCCATGAGTAAGGGCGATGCCGACTTCGACCTGACGACGGCCCGGTTTGCTCCTGAGGATGCCAGTCAGTGGGCTTTGGAGGATCTGCCGGCGCCGGGCGAGGATCTGACCGGTTCGGAACTGCTGTCCGTCCCGGCCGACCTGGCCGCACGGTTGCGGCAGGTGGCGGCCAGGGACGGGCTGACGGTGGCTGAGGAGCTCGAGCGTTTGCTGGGGCGCGGGGCCTGAGCTCAGCAGCCTTGGCGGGAGGGGCGGGCGGCTAGGAGGCGGGAGGCCTCTTCCTGGCGGCCGTCCTGCACCAGGCAGTGGATCAGGGTGTCCTGGAAGACCTCGCGCTGGGCGGCGGAACCGGCGATGTTGTCCAGCTTGGGGTAGAGGTCCTCGAGTATCTGCGCGGCGTGCGACCAGTTCTCCTGCACCACCGCGGTCAGGGCCTCGCACGCGGCCACGACCAGTGTGTGCATGGCGGCCTCGGACGAGCCGAGGGCGTGCTCGCGCAGTTCGGCCAGACCGGCTGCGTCGTTGTTGGCCGTGAGCGCGATCGCTGCGTGCAGGGCGATGAACGGGGTCTGCGGGGTCTTCAGCAGGGCCGGGCCGATGGCCTCGATCACCGGGGCGGCCGAGGGCGGCTGGTCGCCGACCAGGCGCCAGCGCCACAGCAGTGAGGCCGAGTCGATCAGGGCGCGCACGCCGGTGACGGCCGGGGGCGCCAGGTGGGCCTTGTAGCGGCGGCGCACCGCGTCGAGATCGCCCAGGGCGAGTTCGTGCAGGGCGGCGTGCCAGGCGAAGTGTGCCCGGTAGCCGGCCGAACGCCCGGTCTCGGTGACCCAGTGATCCAGCCAGACCCGTCCTTCGTCGTGCTGTCCGGTCTCGTACATCACGTGGGTCTGGGCGTGCACGGCGTGCCCGGACGAGGGCTCGCAGGCCAGGGCGCTCTCGGCCAGCAGCGCGGCCTCTTCGAAGCGGGACTGCTCCTGGCGGGTGAAGGCCAGCAGCGAGATGTACCACCAGTGGTCGCCGTAGGCCGGGGCCAGGCCCTCGACCAGGGCCCACGCTTCCTGCTGCAGGTCGGTGACGCCGGAGAAGGCGATGGTGGGCACGGCCGCTGACACGGCCAGCACGTCGCGGGGGTAGGCGGCGATGTGGGCGATCAGGGCCTGGGCGCCGGAGCGGCGAACGTCGCTGACCCGGCGGTCGATCACGTCGACGAAGCTGCGCTCGCGGTCGTCTCCGCGCACCTGGATCGCCCGCTTGGCCTCGGCCAGGGACGCCTGCACGTTGGCCGTGGCGCCGGCCTCGTGGCCCAGCATGGCCAGGGCGGCGTGGGCCAGGGCGAAGTCGGGGTCGTGCTCGAGGGCCTCGCGCAGCAGGTCTTCGGCGCCTGCCTCCAGGCGCATGACCCGCTCGAGGCCGCGGTTGAAGATGGCGGCGGACTCGGCCGTGGTGGACAGGGGCAGCCCGAGCAGGTCGCGGGGGCGGGCGACGGGGTGGTGGCCGCTGACGACCCGGCCGTCCGCGAGGCGGCGGGGGAGCGGGGCGAGGGTGTCGAGCAGAGTGGTGGCCAGAGCGAGCGCCTGGGTACGGATCTCGGGGACGGCCGTGGTCTCCCACAGTTCGCCCCGGCGCAGCGCCCCGAGGGTCCACAGCGGCGCTTCGGGGCTGCCGGCCGAGTCGATCAGGCGGCCGTTGACGGTACGGAATCCCATGCCGCCGGTTGCCACGGTGGCCGAGGCGACGCCGTAGACCGGGGTCAGCAGGTCGTTCAGCAGGGGGTTGCCGAGTTCGCGGATGTCGGTGCGCGGGCCCGTACAGTTCACCACCCAGCCCACGTCCTGCGTGGACCCGTCGCTCAGGCTGACGCGCAGGCCGCCCCGTCCCAGCGGTTCGGCCCCCACGACGCTGGCCCGGTGCAGGAACAGTTTCTCTGCCGAGCGCAGTTCGTTCAGGCGGTCGGCGCTGGAGAGCGGCATGCGGTGGCGCAGCACGTTCCAGTAGGCCGACTCGTCGCGTACGAAGGCCAGACGCTCCTCATCGCTCATCCGGCCCCAGAGCGTCTGCACCTGAACGCGCAGGCCGTCGAGCGCCGGGCGCCAGTCGCCGGATGCCCGCACGACGTCCGCGAAGTGCCGGGTGACGTGCTTACGCAACTCGGCCACCGACGTCCCCCATTCACTGACATCGGGGATGTTGGGCAGCTTCGGCGCCCGGGCGTGGGTGCGCGGCAGTCGGCCGCTGCGGGAGATGGCGTGCAGGACCCGGTCGTCGCGGCCCGCGTCCTGGCCGGAGAGCGACAGCGCGACGTCGACCATTGTCAGGCCGGCGCCCACCATGAGGACGGGGGCAGGGCCGCTGCGGTCGCGCCGGATCACGTCGAGTGCACCGGGAGCCCACGGACTGGGGACGAAGAACGGTGAGTTGCGCAGCTCTTCCGGCGCCCAGTCCCAGCCGGCGGCGGGCAGGCCGGTGGCGATGACCACCGCGTCGGCCCGGAACTTGCGCCCGGTGGACGTGGTGACTTCGGCACCGGCACCCCAGCGGCGCACAGTCACGGCCTGCTGCTGCACGTGGCGCAGCGAAACCAGGTCGGCAGCGGCCTGCAGAGACTCGGTGAGCAGTTCACGGACGTAGCGGGAGAACTCGCGCCGTCCGGTGAAGTCGTAGGGGTGGGTGGGTTTGTCCGGGTCGTCCTCGGCCCGCCAGGCCACGAAGTGCCCGGGCTCTTCCGGCAGGGCGCTCATGCCGCTGGCGGGCACGTTGAGCAGGTGCCGGTCTTCCGGGGTGCCGAACGCGACGCCCCGGCCGAGCAGGTCGGACGGTTCCAGCACGACGATGTCGAGTCCGGTGGAGCGGCGGGCGGCCAGCCGGGCCAGGTGCAGGGTGACGAGCGTGCCCGCCACGCCACCGCCGGCGATCAGGATGGTCGGCCTGGTGACCCGGTCAGCCGGCATGTCGGTGCTCCTCGTCGCTACTGCTCCACCCACCGGTGACCCGGAAAGCTGAGTTTTCAGACTAACAAACTAGAGAATGCTGGTCCCGGGGCAGGGAGCGGTCTCCTGAGGTGAACGGTAGAGGGTCGGCGAGGCGGGCCGCCAACCCGCCGTCCGGGTGGGTCGCCGCAGGCCAAGGGCTGCTTGGGGGCAGGCCAAGGGGGTCTTTCCGATGGGCGGGTCGGACGAGAGGCTGAGCGCGCGCAGGTGTCTGGTCCGTCCTTGAACGGACGCGGGCGGCAGGGGAGACCGGCGACCTTGGGTGCCCTACGGGTACCTCCTCTCGGATCCGCACGGCGCTGCCCAGGTGTGGGACAAGGTGCTGCGGCGCTGAAGAGGAGTTCGGCCAGCGCAACGGGTCAGCGGCAGGTAGCCGCTGACCCGTTGCGTCGTGCTACTGCCTGGGTACTGCCTGAGGAACGACGACCCTCTCAAACTGAGGACGATCGGCGCCAGCTCTCGTGCTCGGCAGCAGTTGAACATCCGGTCGGGTAGCCAGGTTTGAGGCGACCCAGCGCCAGTTGAACGACCCCCGGCCGGGCACAGTTGAAACAGTTGCGCCCGGTGAAGCCCCGCACGTACGTTTCCCGCCGAAACAGCGTCCCGGCAGTTGCGATTGCGTCCTGCCTTCGTTCGTGGGGCATCTACTCGGAAGGTATCGGGCCGGGATGAGTAACGAAGACAAGCTTCGCGATTATCTGAAGATCGTCACCGCCAACCTGCAGCAGACCCGGCGGCGTCTGCGCGAGCTGGAGGACGCCGAGCGCGAGCCGATCGCGATCGTCGGTATGGGCTGCCGCTTTCCGGGCGGGGTCGACAACCCGGCTCGGCTGTGGGACGTGCTCGAGGCCGGCGCCGACGCGATCGGGCCGTTCCCGCGCACGCGCGGCTGGGACCTCGAGGCCCTCGCCGCCCCCGGCGGCTCGGACGTGGCCGACGGCGGATTCGTCCAGGAAGCAGGGCAGTTCGACCCGTCGTTCTTCGGGATCAGCCCGCGCGAGGCGCTGGCGATGGACCCGCAGCAGCGGCTGATGCTCGAGGTCTCCTGGGAGGCGCTGGAAGACGCCGGGATCGACCCGGCCACGCTGCGCGGCTCCTCGACCGGTGTGTTCGCGGGCGCCAGCTTCTCCGGCTACGGCACCAGCCAGGTCGACGGCGGCGGTGACCTCGAGGGTCACCTGCTCACCGGCACCGCCAACAGCATCATCTCCGGGCGGGTCTCGTTCACTCTCGGCCTCGAAGGCCCTGCGGTCTCGGTCGACACGGCCTGCTCGTCGTCACTGGTGGCTCTGCACCTTGCAGTTCGGGCGCTGCGGGCCGGGGAGTGCGACCTGGCCCTGGCTGGCGCGGTCACCGTGCTCGCCAGCCCCACCTGGTTCGTCTGGGGCAGCCGCCAGCTCGGCCTGGCTCCGGACGGGCGCTGCAAGCCGTTTGCTGCCTCGGCCGACGGCATGGGACTCGCCGAGGGCGCGGGTATGGTTGTGGTGGAGCGGCTTTCCGACGCTCTGCGCAACGGGCACGACGTGCTGGCCGTGGTCCGCGGCAGTGCGGTCAACCAGGACGGCGCCTCGAACGGGCTCACTGCGCCGAACGGGCCCTCGCAGCGCCGGGTGATTGCGGCCGCACTGGCCTCGGCCGGGCTCTCGGCCGCGGACGTGGACGCGGTCGAGGCGCACGGCACCGGCACCGAACTCGGTGACCCGATCGAGGCCCAGGCCCTGCTGGCCACCTACGGCGAGGGCCGCGAGGCCGACCGCCCGCTGTGGACCGGCTCGGTGAAGTCGAACATCGGCCACACCCAGGCCGCGGCCGGGGTGGCCGGCCTGATCAAGATGGTGCTGGCGCTGCGGCACGAGAAACTACCGCGCACCCTGCACGCCGACGAGCCGACCACGCACATCGACTGGAACGGCGGCCTGCGGCTGCTGCAGGAGCCGGTGGCCTGGGCGCGTAAGGCGGAACGGCCGCGCCGGGCCGGGGTCTCCTCTTTCGGGCTGAGCGGCACGAACGCGCACGTGATCCTCGAAGAAGCACCGGTCCTGGAAGCCTCGATTGAGGACGATCGGAGAGCCCCGGTACTGGTCGGCGGCCCGGTTGCCTGGCTGGTTTCGGGACGCTCGGCTGCTGCCCTCGCCGGCCAGGCTTCCGCCCTCGAAAGTGTTGCATCGCAAGGTTCCTTGGACGATGTGGCCTGGTCGCTGGCCGCCCACCGCAGCACCTTCGAGCACCGCACCGTGGTGCTGGGACGCGACCGGGCGGCCCTGCAGGACGGGCTGTCCGCGCTCGCCGCCGGTGAGCCCTCGCCGCTGGTCGAGTCGGGGGTGGTTCCGCCCGGTGGTACGGCCCGGGTCGGCTTCGTCTTCGCCGGACAGGGGGCGCAGCGGGCCGGGATGGGGCGTGAGCTGTACGCCGCGTCGCCGGTCTTCGCCGAGACGTTCGACCGGGCCTGCGTTCTGCTGGAGGCCGAACTGGGCCTGCCGGTGCGTGAGGTCGTGCTGAGCGAGTCCGAGGACCCGCGCGCCGACCAGACCGTGTTCGCCCAGGCCGGGCTGTTCGCGGTGGAGACCGGTCTAGTGGCGATGCTGGCCGCCGCGGGGATCGTGCCGGACGCGGTGGCCGGGCACTCGGTGGGCGAGATCGCGGCCGCGCACGCGGCCGGGGTGCTCAGCCTGGAAGACGCGTGCAAGCTGGTAGCCGCCCGCGGCCGGTTGATGCAGGCCCTGTCCGTCGGTGGGGCCATGGGGGCGTTGCAGGTCGGTGAGGACGAGGTCCGGGCGTCGCTGGAGGGCGTCTCCGGGGTCGAGATCGCAGCGGTCAACGGGCCGAACGCGGTCGTGGTCTCCGGTGACGAGGCCGGCGTCGAGCAGGTGATCGAGCACTGGCGGGCGCAGGAGCGCCGGGTGCGCAAGCTGCGGGTCAGTCACGCCTTCCACTCGGCCCGGATGGACCCGGCCCTGGACGAGCTCACCGCCGTTGCGGCCGGGCTCTCCCACCAGACGCCGACGCTGCTGTGGGCCGGTGCTGCCTCCGGCGCACTGATCACCGAACCCCAGGCTTCCTACTGGCCGGAGCAGGCCCGGCAGCCGGTGCGGTTCGCCGACGCCGTGGCTGCGCTGGCCGACCAGGGCGTCACCGTCTTCGTCGAGATCGGCCCGGACGCCACCCTGACCTCGATGGGCCCGGCCACTCTGGGCGAGCGTGAGGGCACGTTCTTCCCGGTGCTGCGGCCCAAGACTGGCGTGCCCGAGTCGGTCATGGGCGCCTTCGCGCGGTTGCACGTCGCCGGGGCTCCGCTGGACTGGAAGGCCGTGCTGCCCGCCGGCCGCCGGGTCGGGCTGCCTACCTACGCCTTCGCCAAGCAGGAACTGTGGGCCATGCCCGCGGCCAGCTCTCGGCCCACCAAGCCTTCCCGGCCGCTTGAGCTGCACACCGAGGCCCGGGACGCCGGTTCCGCTCTGGGGCAGCGTCTGGCCGGGCTGCCCGAGGCCGAGCAGGACCGGGTGATCTCCGACCTGGTGCGCACCTGGGTCGCTGGCGTGCTGGGCCACGCCTCGCCTGAGGAAGTCGACCTGGACTGGCCGTTCGGCGAGCTGGGCTTCACTTCGCTGATGGCGGTCGAGCTGCGGGACCGCCTAAACGCCGCCACCGGCCTGCGGCTGTCCGCCACCCTGGCCTTCGACCACCCCACCCCCGCCGCCGTCGCCCGTCACCTGCGCTCGCGCCTGGTCGACGGCGAACTGGTGGACCTGTCCGCGTTCGCCGCCCACACCTCGGGGACTGACGACCCGATCGCCGTGGTGGGCATCGGCTGCCGCTACCCGGGTGGTGCCAGCAGCCCGGAGGCGTTCTGGAAGCTGCTCGCGGACGGCCGCGACGTGGTGGGGCAGTTCCCCGGCAACCGCGGCTGGAACACCGACGACCTGTTCGACGAAGACCCCGACAGCGCGGGCAAGACGCACATCCAGAACGGCGGTTTCCTGCACGAGGCCGACCAGTTCGACGCCGGCTTCTTCGGGATCAGCCCGCGCGAGGCCCTGACTATGGACCCGCAGCAGCGCCTGCTGCTGGAGACCACCTGGGAAGCGCTGGAGCGGGCGGGCATCGACCCGGCCGGGCTGCGCGGCTCCCGCACCGCCGTCTTCGCCGGCGGCACGGCCTCCCGCTACGGCGCCGACCAGCCCGAGGGCGCGCTCGACGGCGGCCTGGTCACCGGCACCGCCACCAGCGTGCTGTCCGGACGTATCTCGTACACGCTGGGCCTGGAAGGCCCGGCCATGACGGTAGACACGGCCTGCTCCTCCGGCCTGGTCGCGGTGCACCTGGCCGCCGCCGCCCTGCGCTCCGGCGAGGCCAGCCTGGCCCTGGCCGGCTCGGCCTTCGTCACCGCCAGCCCGGTCATGTTCACCGACTTCAGCCGCGCCCTGGGCCTGGCTCCCGACGGGCGCTGCAAGGCGTTCGGCGCCGGGGCCGACGGCATGGGGGTGGCCGAAGGCGCCGGAATGATCGTGCTGGAAAGGCTTTCGGACGCTCGTCGCAACGGCCACCCGGTGCTCGCCTTGGTCGCGGGGTCGGCGGTGAACCAGGACGGGGCCTCCAACGGGCTCACGGCCCCCAACGGGCCCTCGCAGCAGCGGGTGATCCGGGCGGCCCTGGCCTCGGCCGGACTCTCGCCCGCGGACGTGGACGCGGTGGAGGCGCACGGCACGGGCACGCCGCTGGGTGACCCGATCGAGGCCGGCGCGCTGATCGAGACCTACGGTCAGGACCGCCCCGAAGACCGGCCGCTGTGGCTGGGGTCGGCCAAGTCGAACATCGGACACGCCCAGCAGGCGGCCGGATCGGTCGGTCTGATCAAGATGATCCTGGCCCTGCGCAACGACCTGCTGCCGCGCACCCTGCACTCCGAAGAACCGTCCCCGCACATCGACTGGTCGGCCGGCGCGGTCTCGCTGCTGTCCGAGGCCCGCGCCTGGCCGTCCGAGCTGGAAAATGAAGGACGGGTGCGGCGGGCCGGGGTGTCCGCGTTCGGCATCAGCGGCACGAACGCTCACGTCATCCTGGAAGAAGCTCCCCTCGAGAACGCGACGGTCGACCCGTCCATTGTTGGAGCTCCTCTGCTGAGCGAGGTTCCGCCGGTCTGGTTGCTCTCCGGTCGTTCCGCTGCGGCTCTGACGGCCCAGACCGAACGTCTGGCCGCGTTCGCCGCCGAGCCGACCTTGGATCCGGTTGACGTGGCCTGGTCCCTGGCTGCCACCCGTTCGACCCACGAATACCGGGCCGCCGTAGTTGGCCCGGTGGCCGACTCGTCCTCGGGCGCTCGCGAGACCACTGCACTCGCTGTCTCGGGAACTGGTGCGCCCGCTGTCTCGGGGACTGGCGTGCCCGCTGTCTCGGGGACTGGCGTGCCCGCTGTCTCGGGGACTGGCGTGCCCACCGTCTCTGAGGCCGGTCTCGCCGTCCAGACCACTAACGGGACCGTTGCTGAAACCGCTCGCCCGGATGTCCCGCAGGCGGCACTGCTCGACGGCTTGACCGCCCTGCTGACCGGCGAGCGCACCCCAGGCGTCATCCCCGGCCCGGCCAACGGCACCGCCTCCGGTACCGGCCGTGTGGTCTTCGTCTTCCCCGGCCAGGGTACGCAGTGGCTCGGCATGGGCCGCGAACTTGCCGCCGATTCCCCGCTTTTCGCTGCGCGTCTGGCCGAGTGCGGTCGAGCCCTGGCCCCGCACATCGACTGGTCCTTCGACGACGTCCTGAACGGCGTCGAAGGAGCCCCGGGCATCGAGCGCGCCGACGTGGTGCAGCCTCTGCTGTGGGCGGTCATGGTTTCCCTCGCCGCCCTCTGGGAGGCGGCGGGCGTGCGTCCTGAAGCGGTTGTCGGGCACTCGCAGGGTGAGATCGCGGCCGCGGTTGTGTCAGGCGCGTTGTCGTTGGAGGACGGCGCCCGCGTGGTCGCCGTCCGCGGCCGCGCCCTGTCCAGCCTGGCCGTCTCAGCCGGAATGCTGTCGGTCGTCATGCCGGTGGCTGCGGTCGAGGAACTGCTGGCCTCCAAAGAGTCGTGGGGTGAGCGACTCTCGGTGGCTGCGGTCAACGGCCCGGCCACCACGGTGGTTTCCGGCGACCTGGACGCGCTGGACGAGTTCGAGCGGGCCTTGTCCAAGCGGCGGGTGCTGCGCTGGCGGATCCCGCAGACCGACTTCGTGGCCCACTCCGCCCGCGTCGAGGTGCTCGCCGAGCAGATCGTCAGTGAGCTGGAAGGGATTGAGCCGCGGGCCGGACGGGTGCCGCTGTACTCGACCGTGACCGGTGAGCGGATCGACGGCTCGGCGCTGGACGCTGCGTACTGGTACTCGAACGTGCGGGAGCGGGTTCGCTTCCAGGACGCTGTGGTCGCGCTGGCCTCGACCGGCCACCGCACCTTCGTCGAGGTCTCGCCGCAGCCGGTGCTCACCGGGCCGATCGGGGAGACGTTCGAGGAACTGTCCGGCCGTCCGGTGATCGTGGGCACGCTGGAACGCGAGGACGCCGGTGCACGCCGGTTCGTGACCGCGCTGGCCCAGGCACATGTGCAGGGGCTGAAGGTCGACTGGCTGCAGGTGCTGCCCCAGGGCCGCCGCGTCGATCTGCCCACGTACGCCTTCACCCGGCAGTCGTACTGGCTCAAGTCGCTGGCCCGGCAGACGGTCTCCGAGCAGCCCAAGCGTGAGGCCGTGATCGAGGACTGGCGCTATCGGGTCTCCTGGCCGCTGGTGGCCGGTGCGGACCGGGTGCGCCTGTCTGGTTCGTGGCTTCTGGTCACCGGTGAGGCCGGGGCTGCTTCGGCCGCCGCGGTGGCCCGGATGCTCGGCGAGTTCGGCGCGACGGCAACGGTCTTGTCTGTCGATTCGCTTGAGCGAGAGACGCTCCTGGCGGGCGTCGGCGAGACCGGAAAGCTAGCAGGTGTGCTGTCTTTCCTGGCACTGGACGAGACCCCTGTGCTCGACCAGGTCAGTGCTGGGCTGGTGGGCACCATGACGCTGTTCCAGGCCCTGGGCGATGCCGGGATCGCCGCGCCGCTGTGGGTGTTCACCTCCGGCGCGGTCTCTACGGGGCCCGAGGATCTGCTGGCCCGGACCGTGCAGGCTCAGGTCTGGGGTTTCTCGCGGGTGGCCGGGATCGAGAACCCGCACCGGTGGGGCGGTCTCATCGACCTGCCGATCGATGATCTGGACGAGCTCGCCCTGCACCGGGTGGGCGCTGTGCTGGCCGGCCTTCGCGAGGACGCGGTGGCGATCCGGCCGAGCGGGATCCATGCCCGGCGTCTGCAGCGCGCCCGTCGGGCCGGTGCTCCGGCCGGAGACTGGAAGCCGCGCGGCACGGTACTGATCACCGGTGGTACCGGTGCGATTGGCCGGCACGTGGCTCGGTGGGTGGCCCAGCGTGCCGAAGGGCCGGGTGCGCTGGGTGCAGCGCCGGGTCTCGCGGGCCAGAGCCTGGTCCCCGGTTCCTCCCTGGTGCCGGCTCAGCCTCGCGGAATCGGCCAAAGTCTCACGCAGCCCGGTGACCGACTCAGCGATGCTTCGCTCAACGGAGATCCGGCCGCGCTGGAGGCCGGTCCGGGCCGTTCTGTGGCTGCGCCGAGTGCTGGCCTGGAGACTGGGCTACGTGCCGGCCGGGTGGTGCTCACCAGCCGATCCGGTGCCCGTGCGGCCGGTATCGCTGCGTTCGCCGCCGAACTGGCCGAGTCCGGCACCACCGTCGACGTGATCGCCGCGGACAGCGCGAACCGGTCCGACCTGTCCGGGCTGCTCGCCCGGATCGGCTCTGACCTCAGCTCGGTCATGCACACCGCCGGTGTGGTGGACAACGGTGTGGTCGACTCGCTCACCCCGGACCGCCTCGGCCCGGTGCTTGCTGCCAAGGCGACCAGCGCGCAGCTCCTGGACGAGCTGACGGCCGGGCTGGACCTCGACGCGTTCGTGCTCTTCTCCTCTGCCTCAGCCACTTTCGGCGCCGGTGGTCAGGCGAACTACGCTGCGGCCAACCACTTCCTGGACGCCCTGGCCCAGAATCGTCAGGGCCGGGGCCTTCCCGCCGTCTCGGTGGCCTGGGGTCCGTGGGCCGGCGGCGGTGTGGCGGCGGCCAGTGAGGCCACGCGCAAGCGGCTGAGCCGCAACCGGTGGGAGGTCCTGATGGACCCGAAGCCGGCCCTGCGGGCCCTGGCCGACGCCCTGGAGGGCCCGGACAGCGCCCTGACCGTGATGGACATCGACTGGGACCTGCTGGCCACGGCCGGTGGCGAGACCGGTCTGCAGCACGCCCCGTTCGTGCGGGACCTGCCCGAGGTGCAGCGGATGAACGCTGCCGGCGCCGCCGACGGTGCCCTCTCGACCCAGCTGGCCGCGCTCTCCCGCGAAGAGCAGCTGCAGAACCTGATCGGCGTGGTGCAGACCGAGGTCGGCGCCGTGCTGGACTACTCGTCCCCGGAGGACGTGGACGCCGGAAGGGCTTTCAGCGAGCTCGGGTTCGACTCTTTGACATCGGTCGAACTACGCAACCGGCTCAGCGGCGTCACCGGCCTGCGACTTCCGGCCGGTCTGCTCTTCGACCACCCCACGCCGAGCGCCCTCGCCGAGTACCTGCGGAGCGAACTGCTCGGCCACGTGGCCGAGGTGGCGGCCGTGCCGGTCACGGCGGTGGACAACGAGCCCATCGCGATCGTCGGCATGGGCTGCCGATACCCGGGCGGCGTGAGTTCGCCGGAGCAGCTGTGGCAGCTGCTGGCCAGCGGCACTGACGCCATCTCGGGCTTCCCCACCGACCGCGGCTGGGACCTGCAGGCCCTCTACCACCCCGACCCCGCGACCGCCGGGACGACCTACGTGCAGTCCGGCGGATTCGTCCATGAAGCAGGCGAGTTCGACCCCGCCTTCTTCGGGATCAGCCCGCGTGAGGCCCTGGCCATGGACCCGCAGCAGCGCCTGCTGCTGGAGATCTCGTGGGAGGCGCTGGAACGGGCCGGGGTCGAACCGTCGTCGCTGCGGGGCTCGCGGACGGGTGTGTTCGCCGGCGGCTACAGCTCCAACTATGCGGTGGTCGGCGCCCAGACCGGGCACGAAACGGCCGACGCCATCGAGGGCCACCTCATGGCCGGCAACGCCACCAGCGTGATCTCCGGGCGGGTCTCCTACGTGCTGGGGCTCGAAGGGCCCGCCGTCACGATGGACACGGCCTGTTCCTCCTCCCTGGTCGCCCTGCACCTGGCGGCCCGGGCCCTGCGCTCGGGCGAGTGTGACCTGGCCCTGGCCGGTGGCGTGACCATCATGGCCACCCCCTGGGACCTGGTGGTGTTCTCCCGCCAGCGAGGCCTGGCCACCGACGGACGTTCCAAGGCCTTCGGGGCCTCGGCCGACGGCATGGGCATGGCCGAGGGCGCGGGAATGATCGCGCTGGAACGGCTTTCCGACGCGCGGCGCAACGGCCATCCGGTGCTCGCAGTGCTTCGGGGCACGGCGATCAACCAGGACGGCGCGTCGAACGGGCTGACCGCGCCGAACGGTCCTTCGCAGCAGCGGGTGATCCGGGCCGCCCTGGCCGACGCCCAGTTGACGGTGGACGACGTGGACGTGGTCGAGGCGCACGGCACGGGCACGCCGCTGGGTGACCCGATCGAAGCCGAGGCGTTGTTCTCGACTTACGGCCGCGGGCGTGACCAGGACCGGGCGCTGTGGCTGGGCTCGGTGAAGTCGAACATCGGGCACACGCAGGCGGCGGCTGGTGTGGCCGGCGTGATGAAGATGGTGCTGGCCCTGCAGCACGGTGAGCTGCCCCGTTCGCTGCACAACGACGAGCCGACGCCGCACGTGGACTGGGCTTCCGGTGGGGTGCGGCTGCTGCAGGCTGCGGTGCCGTGGGCTGCCGGTGAGCGGGTGCGGCGGGCTGGGGTGTCGGCGTTCGGCATCAGCGGGACCAATGCGCACGTGATTGTGGAAGAGGCGCCGGCAGAGGTTGCCGGAGTCGATGGGATCGACGCCGGCGGGCTCGGTGCTGGTGGGTTCAGGGCCGGCGGGTTCGAGGCCAGCGGGTTCGAGGCCGGTGAGCCGCTTACGGGTAAACAAAGTCTTGCTGGAGCCTGCTTTGTTGACACGTTGTACCCGGCGGGCAATAACAGGCCGTCGCCGGATGGGGTGGGGGAAGGAGCGGACGTCACGGCTCCGATCGGGTGGCTGGTGTCGGGGCATACTCCGGCGGCGCTGGCGGGGCAGGCGCGGCAGTTGGCGACCTACCTCAAGGCGGACCAGCTTGAGCTGGCGGATGTGGCCTATTCCCTGACTCGGCGCACCCTTCTGGAGCACCGGGCGGTGGTGCGCGGCACGAGCCTGGACGAGCTCATGGCAGGCCTGAGTGCGCTGGCGGAGGGGCAGTCGGCGGCGAACGTGGTCAGCGGCAAGGCGGGGCGCGCGAAGGTGGGCTTTGTGTTCGCCGGGCAGGGTGCGCAGAAGGCGGGGATGGGGCGGGAGCTGTACAACGCCTCGCCGGTCTTTGCTGAGGCATTCGACCGGGCTGCTGCTGCGGTCGAGGCCGAGCTTGGTCACTCGATCCGCGATGTGGTGCTGGCTGAGGCGTCGGACGAGAAGCCCGACCCCCGGGCCGACCGCACGCTCTACGCTCAGACCGGTCTTTTCGCGGTCGAGGTCGGGCTGGTCGCGGTGCTGGCCGCGGCGGGCATCCGGCCGGACGTGGTGGCGGGTCACTCGGTGGGGGAGATCGCGGCCGCCCATGCGGCCGGGGTGTTGAGCCTGGACGACGCGGCCAAGCTGATCGCGTCCCGGGCCCGGCTGATGGAGGGCCTGCCGGACGGCGGGGCGATGGGGGCGATCGAGGCCACTGAGGCTGAGGTCCGGGCGTCGCTGGGAGGCATCGAGGGCATCGGGATCGCGGCGGTGAACGGGCCGACCGCGGTCGTGGTGTCGGGTGACGAGAACGCCGTCGAGCAGGTGGTCGAGCACTGGCGCGAGCAGGGGCGGCGGGTGCGCCGGCTGCGGGTCAGCCACGCCTTCCACTCTGCCCGCATGGAACCGGTGCTCGAGGAACTGACGACGGTGGCCCAGTCCCTGCCGCATGCCACGCCGAAGCTCACCTGGATCGGCGCGCTGACCGGTGAAGCCGTGACCGAGCCGACGCCGGGGTACTGGCCAAAGCAGGCGCGGGAGGCCGTGCGGTTCGCCGACGCGGTGACGTCCATGGCCGACGCCGGGGTGTCCGTGGTGATCGAGATCGGTCCGGACGGAACGCTTTCCGCGATGGGCGCCGGGGTGGTGGGCGAGCAGGTGGAGTTCGTGCCCGTGCTCCGCCCACGCTCCCAGGCCGCGGACTCGCTGATGGCTGCCTTCTCCCACCTGCACGTGAATGGCGCGGTCGTGGACTGGACGCGGGTGCTGCCGGCCGGGCGCCGGGTGGAGCTGCCCACGTATGCCTTCCAGAACCAGCGGTACTGGGCCGTGGGCCCGCGCAAGCTGCGGCTGGACGGCGGTTCGGCTGCGGTCGCGTCGACAGGCAGTGAGGCCGGGTTCTGGAGCGCGGTCGAGGACGGAGACCTGAGCGGTCTGGCCAAGACCCTGGAGATGGACGACGAGCGCCTGGGTGAACTGCTGCCCGCGCTGACCTCGTGGCGTCGGCGCGAGCTGAACCGGTCGGCGACCGAGGGCTGGCGGCACCGCGTGGTCTGGGCCGCCCTGGCTGATCCGGAACCCGCAACCTTGGAAGGCACCTGGCTGCTGGTGGTCCCCGAGGCTCCGAACCCGCTGATCCAGGCCTGCGTCAACGGGTTGCGGACCGCGGGAGCCGAGGTGAGCGTCGTCCATTGTTCGACGACTGAGGTGACCCGAGCCGAACTGGCCGCTCAGATCCCCGCCGACCTCGCCGGAGTGGTCAGCCTGCTGGCGCTGGACGAGACGCCGCGGGCCGACTTCGCTGCCGTGGACGGCGGCCTGGGCGCCAACCAGAATCTGGTGCAGGCGCTGGGGGATGCGGAAAGTGTTGCGCCGCTCTGGATCGTGACCTCCGGCGCGGTCGAGTCGGTGACCAACCCGGCGCAGGCGCAGAACTGGGGCCTGGGACGGGTGGTCGGGCTGGAACACCCGGAGCGCTGGGGTGGCCTGGTGGATCTGCTGCCTACGGCCGACGAGCGGGCGATCGCCCGGCTGGTCGCGGTTTTGTCCGGTGCACTGGGTGACGAGGACCAGATCGTCATTCGTGACGAGGCTCTGCTGGGGCGTCGGCTGGAGCATGCCGGGGCGCCGGAAGCCGAGAGGGTGTGGACGCCTCGGGGATCCACACTCATCACCGGCGGAACCGGGGCCATCGGTGGGCATGTCGCGCACTGGCTGGCCGATCGGGGCGCCGAACGGATCGTGCTCACCAGCCGGTCCGGTGCGCACGCCGAGGGGGCGGTCCAGCGTGCGGCGAAGCTTGCCTTGCAGGGCACGACTGTGGACGTCGTCCAGGCCGACATCTCCCGGCGCGCCGATGTTTCCGGGCTGGTTGGGTGGATCCAGGACTCGGGCCTGCCGTTGCGAGCAGTGATGCACACCGCCGGCTCGGGTCAGGCCACAGCGCTTGCTGAGACAAGCATCGAACAGTTGTCCGCGATGGCCGCGGTGAAGACCGCGGGCACGCGGCACCTGGACGAGCTGACCGCGGACCTGGATCTGGATGCGTTCGTGCTCTTCTCGTCGATCTCGGCGGTCTGGGGTAGTGGTCTGCAGCCCGGCTACGCCGCGGTGAACGCCTTCCTCGACGCCCTGGCCGAGAACCGGCGGGCCCGTGGCCAGACCGCGACATCGGTGGCCTGGGGTCCGTGGGACGGCGGCGGTATGAGCGACCGCGAGGGCAAGGCCGCGATGGTCAAGCGCGGTCTGCGGCTGCTGGACCCGGAACCCGCCGTACGAGCGCTGAGTCAGGCGCTGGACGCGGACGAGACCACTCTGGTGGTGGCCGACATGGACTGGGCCACCTTCGCCCCGGCCTTCACCCTGCGTCGCCCCAGCCCGCTGATCGAGAACCTGCCGGAAGTGCGGGAGGCGCTGCAGGCGTCCTCTGGTGGTACTGAAACTGGCGAGACCAACGAACTGGCCGAGGAACTGGCCGGGCTGGAACCGGCCGATCAGGACCGGCGCCTGGTGGAACTGGTCCGGATCCAGGCCGCGGCCGTGCTCAGCTACCCCTCGCCCGAGGACGTGGACGCCGACCGGGCCTTCACCGACCTGGGCTCGGACTCGCTGACCGCGATCGAGCTGCGCAACCGGCTGAACACGGCCACCGGGCTGCGCCTGTCGGCCACCCTGCTGTTCGACCACACCAGCCCGCGGGCGGTGGCCTCGCACCTGCGCACGCTGCTGGTGCCCGAGGGTCTTTCGGCCGCCCAGCCGGTGCTGAGCGAACTGGACCGGCTCGAGGAGATGCTCGACGGCGCCGTGAAGGGTGATGCGGACGCGGCCGAGGCCGCCCGGATCACCGCGCGGCTGGAGTCGGTGCTGGCCCGCTGGAAGGAGACCCGCGCCGGAAAGGGCGGCGAGGACGTCTCCAAGAAGCTCGAGTCCTCCTCCGACGACGAGGTCTTCGACTTCCTCGGCAAGGAGCTGGGGATCTACTGACGTGACGAACCGCTGCTGCGCGAAAAATGGAGTCCGCAAGTGAGTGATGACGACAAGCTCCGGTATTTCCTGCGGCGGGTCACGGCGAACCTGCACGAGACCCGGCAGCGGCTCGCCGACATGGAGTCCGCGGCCGGGGAACCGATCGCGATCGTCGGGATGGGCTGCCGCTTCCCGGGCGGCGTGACCAGCCCGGAGTCGTTCTGGGACCTGATCGCCGGCGGGGTGGACGCGATCTCGCAGTTCCCCGACGACCGCGGCTGGGACCTGAGCGACTCCCAGGTCGAGGCGGGCGGTTTCATCGAGGGCGCCACCGAGTTCGATCCCGGCTTCTTCGGGATCAGCCCGCGTGAGGCCGTGGCGATGGACCCGCAGCAGCGCCTGATGCTGACGGTCGCCTGGGAGGCGCTGGAGCGCGCCGGGATCGACCCGCTGACGCTGCGCGGTTCGTCGACCGGTGTGTTCGCGGGCGCCTCGCACTCCGGCTACGGCTGGGGCTCCGGCGCGCTCGAGGGGCACCTCGTCACCGGTACTTCTGCCAGCATTTTGTCCGGCCGTATCGCCTACACCCTGGGCCTGGAAGGGCCCGCCGTCACGGTCGACACCGCCTGCTCCTCGGCCCTGGTCTGCCTGCACCTGGCCGCTCGCGCGCTGCGCGCCGGCGAGTGCTCGATGGCCCTGGTCGGCGGCGTCTTCGTGGCCTCCACGCCGGTCATGTTCACCGACTTCAGCGCCCAGCTCGGCCTGGCCCCGGACGGGCGCTGCAAGGCCTTCGGCGAGGGCGCCAACGGCATGGGGGTGGCCGAGGGCTCGGGCATGGTCGTGCTGGAACGGTTGTCCGACGCACGCAAGAACGGTCACCAGGTGCTCGCGGTGATCCGCGGCAGCGCGATGAACCAGGACGGCGCCTCCAACGGGCTCACCGCGCCGAACGGCCCCTCGCAGCAGCGGGTGATCCGGGCGGCGCTGGCCGACGCCAAGCTCTCGCCGGCCGACATCGACGCGGTCGAGGCCCACGGCACCGGCACCTCGCTGGGCGACCCGATCGAGGCGCACGCCCTGCTGGCCACCTACGGCCAGGACCGCCCGGAGGACCGGCCGCTGATGCTGGGCTCGGTCAAGGCCAACATCGGGCACGCCCAGCAGGCCGCGGGCATGGCCGGGCTGATCAAGATCGTGATGGCGCTGCGCAACAACCTGCTGCCGCGCACCCTGCACTCCGAGCAGCCCTCGTCGCACATCGACTGGGACTCGGGCAACGTCCGTCTGCTCACCGAGGAACGGCCCTGGGAGCCGGGGGAGCGCCCGCGCCGGATGGGCCTTTCCGGGTTCGGGATGAGCGGGACGAACGTCCACGTGATCCTCTCGGACCCGCCGGAGCCCGAGGCCGCCGCAGCCGAGGAGCCGGAAGAGGGCGCGGCCCCGGCCGAGGAGATCGAGGAGGAGGTGCCGGTCCTGCCGGTGCTGTCCTCCGCGCCGTCGGTTTGGGTGGTTTCGGGGCGTACCGAAGCGGGTCTGGCCGAGCAGGCCACCCGCCTGGCTGCTTTCACCCAGGACCGGCCCGAGCTGGAACCGGCCGACGTCGCCTGGTCGCTGGCGCACACCCGTTCCCTGTTCGAGTACCGGGCGGCGGTGCGCGCCGAGAGCCGCGAAGACCTGATCGCCGGTCTGCAGGCGCTGGCCGCAGACCGCCGCGACCCCAACCTCACCTCCGGCATAGTCACCACCACGGGCAAGACCGTGTTCGTGTTCCCCGGCCAGGGCGCGCAATGGGCCGGCATGGGCGAGGAGATGCGCCGCACCTCGCCCGTCTTCGCCGCCCGCCTGGCCGAGTGCGCCGCCGCCCTGGCACCTTACGTCGACTGGAACCTGGAAGACGTTCTCGCCGGGCGGGAAGGTGCACCCGGCATCGAGCAGGCCGCCGTGGTGCAGCCCGCCCTGTGGGCCGTCATGGTCTCGCTGGCCGCGGTCTGGGAGGCCTCGGGCATCGTCCCGGACGCCGTCGTCGGGCACAGCCAGGGCGAGATCGCGGCCGCGTGCGTGGCCGGGATCCTGTCGCTGGAAGACGCCGCCCGGGTGGTCGCGGCTCGCAGCCGGGCCCTGTCCGGTCTGGCCGTCGAGGCCGGGATGCTCTCGGTCGTGATGCCCGTGGCGGCGGTCGAGGAACTGCTGGCTACCAAGGAGAGCTGGCCTGAGCGGCTCTCGGTCGCGGCCGTCAACGGCCCGGCCACCACGGTGGTCTCCGGTGACCTGGACGCCCTCGACGAGTTCGAGCGGGCCCTGTCCAAGCGACGCATCCTGCGCTGGCGCATCCCGCAGACCGACTTCGTGGCGCACTCCGCCCGGGTCGAGCCGCTGGCCGCCGTGCTGCGCGAGCAGCTGGCCGCGATCACACCGCAGGCCGGCCGGGTGCCGCTGTTCTCCACGGTGACCGGTGAGCGGATCGACGGGCTCACCATGGACGCCGGCTACTGGTACTCCAACGTGCGCGAGCGCGTTCGCTTCCAGGACGCCGTCGTCGCGGCCGCCCGCTCCGGTGCCCGCACCTTCGTCGAGGTCTCGCCCCAGCCGGTACTGGCCGGGCCCATCGGTGAGACCTTCGAGGAACTGGCGCTGCCCACCGCGCCGGTGGTCACCGGCACTCTCGAACGCGAGAACCCCGGCGCTGCTCGCTTCCTCGCCGGACTGGCCCATCTGCACGTGCACGGGGTGAAGGTCGACTGGGCGCGGGTGCTGCCGTCCGGCTCGGTGGTCGACCTGCCCACCTATGCCTTCCAGACCGAGCGCTACTGGCTGGAGCCCGCCGCGGCCAAGGCCGTGCAGCGCGAGATCGAGCGCACCGATACGGCCTCCTGGCGCTACAGCGTCGAATGGATGCCGGTGGCCGGTTCCGGCCCGGCCCGGCTTTCGGGCCGCTGGGGCCTGGTGACCGGCGACGAACCAGATGTGGCTCAGCACTGCCGCCAGATGCTCAGCGCTCACGGCGCTGAGGTGCTGGAGATCGCCGGAGCCGGCCTGGACCGGGCCGCGCTCGCGGCGGCGGTGTCGGGTCTGAACGGTGTGACCGGCGTGTTGTCGCTCCTGGCCCTCGACGAAACACCGGTTTCCGAAGCAGAGGACGTGGTGGCCGGGGTCGCGGGCACGCTTGCCTTGATTCAGGGGCTGGGTGACGCGGGCGTCGAGGCTCCGTTGTGGATGCTCACCTCCGGTGCGGTGGACGCGGTGGAGGGCGACGAGCTCACCTCTCCCGTTCAGGCGCAGGCCCGGGCCCTGGGCCGGGTGGCGAGCCTGGAACACCGCGACCGCTGGGGCGGTTCGATCGACCTGCCGGTGAGCGAGTGGGACGGCGCCCAGAGTGCCCGCCTGGCCACGGTGCTGTCCGGCACCACCGGCGAGACCGAGGTGGCGATCCGCTCCGAGGGCCTGTTCGGGCGCCGCCTGGTGCCGGCCGACGTCGAGCACGAGAGCGACTGGCGGCCCGAGGGAACGGTCCTGATCACCGGCGGCACCGGGGCCATCGGCGGGCACGTCGCCCGCTGGCTGACCACCCGCCAGGCCCGGCGCATCGTGCTCACCAGCCGCTCCGGCCCGGCCGCGGCCGACCCGGTCCTGCTCGCCGAACTGGCCGAGGCCGGGTGCACGGTCGAGGTGATCGCCGCCGACGTGTCCGACCGCGCTGCCCTGACCGCGCTGCTGGAGCACATCTCGTCCTCCGGCCCCGAGCTGTCCAGCGTCATGCACACCGCCGGGTTGGTGGACAACGGCACGCTCGATCGACTCGACGTGCCCCGTCTGGCCAAGGTGCTCGCCGCCAAGGCCACCAGTGCCGCCCTGCTCGACGAGCTCACCGGCGACCTCGACGCGTTCGTCCTGTTCTCCTCGGCCGCAGCCACCTTCGGCGGCGGTGGGCAGGGCAACTACGCCGCCGCCAACGCCTACCTCGACGCACTGGCCCAGAACCGCCGCCACCGTGGCCTTCCCGGCACATCCCTGGCCTGGGGGCCGTGGGCCGGCGGCGGCGTGGCCCAGTCCAGCGAGAAGACCAAGCAGCGCCTGGCCCGCAACAGCTGGGAAGTCCTGATGGACCCGGCCCTCGCCGTGAAGGCGCTGGGCGAGGCCCTGGACGGCGACGACACCGCGCTGACGGTGATGGACGTTGACTGGTCGAAGATGTCCGGCGTGCCGGGCATGTCCGACCTGCACACCGTTCCGCTCGTGCGCGACCTGCCCCAGGTGCGCGCGCTGGCCCCCGAGGTCGTGGTCGAGAGCAGCGGGGTCAAGGCCGACGGCGCCCTGGCACAGCAGCTGCTGCGCCTGTCGCGGACCGAGCAGGAGCGCATCCTCACCGACCTGATCCGCTCCGAAGTGGCTGCGGTGCTGAACTATCCGTCGCTGCAGAGCGTGGACGCGGCCCGGGCCTTCAGCGAGCTCGGCTTCGACTCTTTGACCGCCGTGGAACTACGCAACCAGCTCAGCAGCGCCACCGGGCTGCGGCTGCCCGCGAGCCTGCTGTTCGACTACCCCACGCCGTTGGTCTTGGCCGGTCACCTGAGGACGGGTCTGATCGGCGATGTGGGCGCGGCTGCGGTTGAGCCGGTGGCCGGGCACGCGTCGGCCGTCGACCTGGAGCCGATCGCGATCGTCGGGATGGGCGGGCGTTACCCCGGCGGCATCGACGGCCCCGAAAGTTTCTGGCAGATGCTGGACTCCGGCTCCGAGGGCATCTCCGGCATCCCGGTGAACCGGGGCTGGGACACCGCGAACCTGTTCGACCCGGACCCCGACCAGCCGGGCACCGCCTATGTGCAAGCAGGCGGATTCGTCCAGGAAGCCGGGCAGTTCGACCCGGCGTTCTTCGGGATCAGCCCGCGCGAGGCGCTGGCGATGGACCCGCAGCAGCGCCTGCTGCTGGAAACCTCCTGGGAGGCCCTGGAACGGGCCGGGATCGACCCGCTCTCGCTGCGCGGCTCGGCCACCGGGGTGTTCGCCGGCGGCTACAGCTCCGGCTACGCGATGGGGCTGCAGACCTCGCCGGAGGGCACCGCTGGGCTGGAAGGCCACATGGTCACCGGCAACGCGGGAAGCGTCATCTCCGGCCGGGTCTCGTACCTGCTGGGCCTGGAAGGGCCCTCGCTGACCATCGACACCGCCTGCTCCTCCTCGCTGGTGGCCATGCACCTGGCCGTGACCGCGCTGCGCTCGGGCGAATGCCGGCTGGCCCTGGCCGGCGGTGTGACGATCATGGCCACCCCGGCCGAACTGGTCGGCTTCTCCAAGCAGCGCGGCCTGGCCCAGGACGGGCGCTGCAAGTCGTTCTCCTCCTCGGCCGACGGCATGGGCATGGCCGAAGGTGCCGGGCTCATCGTGCTGGAGCGTCTTTCGGACGCCCAGCGCAACGGCCACCCGATCCTCGCGGTGATCCGCGGTACCGCCGTCAACCAGGACGGCGCCTCCAACGGCCTGACCGCGCCCAACGGCCCCTCTCAGCAGCGCGTCATCCGCGCCGCCCTGGCCAACGCCGGGCTGACCACTGACGACATCGACGCGGTGGAGGCCCACGGCACCGGCACGGTGCTGGGCGACCCGATCGAGGCCCAGGCCCTGGCCGCCACCTACGGTGCCGACCGCACCGATGAGCGGCCGCTGCTGCTGGGCTCGGTGAAGTCGAACTTCGGGCACTCGCAGGCCGCTGCCGGTGTGGCCGGAGTGATGAAGATGGTGCTCGCGCTGCAGCACGAACGTCTGCCGCAGAGCCTGCACTCGGCCGAGCGCTCCCCGCACATCGAGTGGGACGGCTCGGGCCTGCAGTTGCTGTCCGAGCCGGCCGAGTGGCCCTCCCGGCTGGCGTCCGAGGGGACGCCGCGCCGCGCCGGAATCTCGGCCTTCGGGATCAGCGGGACGAACGCGCACGTGGTGATCGAGGAAGCGCCGCTCCCGGTCAGTGAAGATCCGATTGAGGACGCCCGTGAGGCTCCGGGTGGCTCGGGCGCCCTGGTCGCTGCAGACGGTTCGATGGTGGTCGAAGCCGGGGCTGCTGCCGAACAGTCTGAGCAGTCCGGCCGGGCGTTGGTGGGTGGCCCCGTGGTCTGGCCGGTCTCGGCGCGCAGCACGGTGGCGTTGCCCGCGCAGGCTTCGCGGCTCGCGGAGTTCCTGCTCGCGCGTCCGGCGTGTGACGCGGCGGCGGTGGGGCGTTCGCTCGCCACCACACGCTCTTCGTTCGAACACCGCGCGGTTGTGCTGGGCTCAGGGACCGACGAATTGCTGGCGGGCCTTGCCCATCTGGCGGGTGGGGCTTCTTCGGCGACTGGTTCGGCGGGTCTGACCGGCGTTGGTGAGGCTTCGGACGCCGCTTCCGTCATCACCGGTGTCGTACCGGCCTCCGCCCCGCGCGTGGGCTTCGTGTTCGCGGGTCAGGGCGCGCAGCGGGCCGGTATGGGCCGGGAGCTCTACGCCGCCTCGCCTGTGTTCGCGGACGTGTTCGACCGGGTCTGCGCCCTTCTCGAGCCTGAGGTGGGCCTGCCCATCCGCGAGGTCGTGCTGAGCGAGGGGGCGGACCCGCGCGCCGACCGCACCGGTTACGCCCAGGCCGGGCTGTTCGCCGTCGAGGTCTCGCTGGTCGCGGTGCTGGCCGCGGCCGGGGTCGTGCCGGCGGCGGTGGCCGGGCACTCGGTGGGTGAGATCGCTGCGGCCTACGTGGCCGGGGTGCTCACGCTGGAGGACGCCTGCCGCCTGGTGGGTGCGCGGGCGCGGCTGATGGAGGCCCTGCCCGAGGGCGGGGCGATGGCGGCGGTCGCGGTCACCGAGGCCGAGATGCTCGCCGAGCTGGCGAAGGAGCTGCCGACCGGGCTGTCCGGCGACCCGTCGCAGGACCGTGCTGCTGGATCCTCGGTCCGTCTGTCCGACGTCGTTTCGGTCGCTGCCGTCAACGGCCCCTCCTCCGTCGTCATCTCCGGCGACGAGGCGGCGGTCGACGCCCTGGTCGAGTTGTGGCGCGAGCGCGGCCGTCGGGTGCGCAAGCTGCGGGTCAGCCACGCCTTCCACTCGGCCCGGATGGAGGCGGTGCTCGACGAGCTGAGCGCCGTCGCCATCGGCCTGCCGCACGCCACGCCGACCATCACCTGGGTGGGCGCGCTGACCGGTGACGTAGTGACCAACCCGGAGCCGGGCTACTGGCCCGCGCAGGCCCGTCAGGCCGTCCGGTTCGCCGATGCGGTCACGTCGATGGCGGCGCAGGACGTCTCGGTGTTCATCGAGATCGGTCCCGACGCGACGCTGTCGGGGATGGGCCCGGGCGTGCTCGATTCGGCCGAGTTCGTGCCGCTGCTGCGCGCCCAGGCGCCGGCCGCCGAGTCGGTGACCACGGCCCTGGCCCGCGCTCACGTGCGCGGGGTCGAGGTGGACTGGACGGCGGTGCTTCCGCCCGCGCCGATCGTGCCGCTGCCCACCTATGCGTTCCAGCACCAGTACTTCTGGCCCGGTGGACCGCAGCGGCTGCGCCCGGTGGGGGAGTCTGGATCGGGCACCAGCGACTGGCTGTACCGCACGTCGTGGGTCTCCGCGCCGGTGGCTCCCGCCTCCACGCTGGACGGGACCTGGCTGATCGTCACCGGCGAAGCGGGCCGCGAGCGGGCCGAAAAGTTCGCACGCGCAGTCACTGTCGCCGGTGGGGAAGCTGCATTCGTCGAGCTGTCGGCCGGATCGGTCGACCGTGCCGGTGTCGCTGAGCAGGTCCGGGCTGCCCTCGGCGACGGTCTGAGCGGTGCGGACGGGGTTGGGGGTGGTGCTTCGGGGGATGCCGTTTCGGGTGTGATCTCGTTCCTGGCGCTCGATGATGCGGTGCTGCCGGGTGCTCAAGCAGTTCCGGCCGGTGTCGCGGGCACCCTTCTGCTTCTTCAGGGCTTGGGCGACGCCGAGATCGCTGCTCCGCTGTGGGTGCTGACTCAGGGCGCCGTCTCCACCTCCGACTCCGACCCGCTCACCTCGCCCGCCCAGGCTCAGGTCTGGGGCCTGGGACAGGTCGCGGCGCTGGAGCACCCGGACCGTTGGGGCGGTCTGCTCGACCTTCCCACCGACCTCGGTGACTCGACGACGTCCACAATCATTGCTGTTCTGGCCAACCGCCCCGGTGAGGACCAGCTGGCGATCCGGGCGGACAAGGTCCTGGCCCGCCGCCTGACCAAGGCCGTGGGCGTGCCCGAGCGGGCGCCGCGCTACAGCGGCACCGGCACGGCCCTGGTCACCGGCGGCACCGGCGCGATCGGCCGGCGGGTCGCGCGCTGGCTGGCGGCGCACAGTACCCCGGGCCTGGTGCTGACCAGCCGCACGGGCGCCCTGGCCGGCGGTGTCGCCGAGCTGGCGGCCGAACTGGCCGAGGCGGGCAGCGCTGTCGAGGTGCTGCAGGCCGACGTCTCGCAGCGCACAGACGTCGTGGGTCTGCTGGCGCACATCGACCATCTGAAGACTGTCGTGCACACGGCCGGCATCGTTGACGACGGCGTGCTGGACCGGCTGGACCCGTCTCGGTTCGACTCCGTGCTCGCGGCCAAGGCCCAGGGGGCGGCGCTGCTCGACGAGCTGACCGTCGACCTCGACTCGTTCATCCTGTTCTCCTCCTCGGCGGCTACTTTCGGCGGTGGCGGGCAGGGCAACTACGCCGCGGCCAACGCCTATCTCGATGCCCTGATCCAGAACCGCCGCGACCGTGGTCTTCCCGGCACCTCCCTGGCCTGGGGGCCGTGGGCCGGAGGCGGTATGGCTCAGGCCGACGACGCCGTGCGGCAGCGCCTCGAGCGGGGCGTACTGCGGGCCCTGGCTCCCGACCGGGCGCTCGATGTGCTCGGCCACGCGCTCGCCGGCCACGCCGAGGGCGTGCTGACCGTGATGGACGTGGACTGGGCCAAGGCGGGCGCCACGGCCGGGCTCGCGCAGATGCCGCTGGTGCGGGAACTGCCGGAAGTCCAGGCGTTGCTGCGGGCGGCCGAATCGTCGGTGCCGGTCGTGCAGGCCAACGACCTGACGCGCCGGCTGTCCGGGATGAACCGGGCCGGGCAGCTGCAGAACCTCACCGATCTGGTGCGTTCCGAGGCCGCGGCGGTGCTCGGACATGCGGGCGCGGCGGCCGTGGACAGCGAGCGCCCGTTCAGCGACATCGGGTTCGACTCCCTGACCGCGGTCGAACTGCGCAACCGCCTCACCGCCCTGACCGGGCTGACGCTCCCGGCGACCCTGGTGTTCGACCACCCGAGCCCGGCCGTGCTGGCCGCCTTCCTGCGGGCCGAACTGCTGGGCGACGCCGACCAGGGCCAGATCGCGCGGGGCCCGGCCGCGGTCGACGACGACCCGATCGCGATCGTCGGTATGGCCTGCCGTTTCCCCGGCGGGGTGGAGAGCCCGGAACAGTTCTGGGAGCTCCTGGCCAGCGGCACCGACGCGGTGACCGGCTTCCCGGTGGACCGCGGCTGGGACCTGGACACCCTTTTCGACGACGACCCCTCACGGCCGGGCAGCTCGGTCACCCGCGCCGGTGGTTTCGTGCATGACGCGGCCGACTTCGACCCCTCGTTCTTCGGGATCAACCCGCGCGAGGCGCTGGCGATGGACCCGCAGCAGCGCATCCTGCTGCAGACCTCGTGGGAGGCCGTGGAGCGGGCCGGGATCGACCCCCGCTCACTGCGGGGGAGCGAGACCGGCGTGTTCGCCGGGTCCGGCTTCAACGGTTACGGCGTGGGCGCCGAGGACAGCGGGCTGGAGGGCTACCAGCTCACCGGCATGGCCGCCAGCGTCATCTCCGGCCGGGTCTCCTACACCCTGGGCCTGGAAGGCCCCGCCGTCACGGTGGACACGGCCTGCTCCTCCTCGATGGTCGCCCTGCACCTGGCCGCCCAGGCGCTGCGCTCGCAGGAGTGCAGTCTGGCGCTGGCCGGCGGTGTGACCGTGATGGCGGTGCCCACCGGGTTCTCGGAGTTCTCCCGCCAGCAGGGCCTGGCCTCCGACGGGCGCTGCAAGGCCTTCTCGGCCTCGGCCGACGGCACCGGCTGGGCCGAGGGTGCGGGCATGCTCGTGCTGGAAAGGCTTTCGGACGCCCGCCGCAACGGCCACACGGTGCTCGCCCTGGTCGCGGGGTCGGCCATCAACCAGGACGGCGCGTCCAACGGCCTCACCGCACCCAACGGCCCCTCGCAGCAGCGGGTCATCCGGGCCGCGCTGGCCTCGGCCGGTCTTTCCACGAGTGACGTGGACGTGGTCGAGGCGCACGGTACCGGCACCACGCTGGGCGACCCGATCGAGGCGCAGGCTCTGCTGGCGACCTATGGGCGCGACCGGGACGAGACCCGTCCGTTGTGGCTCGGCTCGGTGAAGTCGAACATCGGGCACACCCAGTCGGCGGCCGGTGTGGCCGGCGTGATGAAGATGGTCCTGGCCCTGCAGAAGGGGGTGCTGCCGCGCACCCTGCACGTCGAGCGGCCCACCGACCAGGTGGACTGGTCGGCCGGGCGGGTGCAGCTGCTGACCCAGGAACAGCCGTGGCTGCCCGAGGGCCGTCGGCGCCGGGCCGGTGTCTCCTCGTTCGGCATGAGCGGCACCAACGCTCACGTCATCCTGGAAGAACCGCCCGCCGTCGACGTGGTCGACGCCGTCGCACAGATGCCCCAGGCGGCTCCGGCGCTGGGCCGGGTGCTGGCCTGGCCGGTGTCCGCGCGCACACCGGAAGCCCTGCGGCGCCTGGCCGCCCGGCTCACCGACCGGCTCGAGCACGCCGACGGAATGGACCCGGCCGACGTGGCCTGGTCGCTGGCCACCACCCGCTCGTCGTTCGAGCACCGGGCCGTCGTGCTCGGCCTCGACCGTGACGAGCTGATCGCCGGACTGGCCGCCCTCGCCGAAGGAACGTCCGACGCCGGTGTGGTCACCGCCGCCTCCGGCTCGGCCGGTGCGCCCGTGTTCGTGTTCCCCGGCCAGGGCTCGCAGTGGGTCGGCATGGGCCGCGAACTGGCCGCAGCATCGCCGGTGTTCGCCGCCCGCCTGGCCGAGTGCGGTGCCGCCCTGGCGCCGTTCGTGGAATGGGACGGCCGCTCGCTCGATGAGGTCCTCGGCGACGAAGAGGCTCTGCAGCGGGTGGACGTGGTGCAGCCCGCCCTGTGGGCGGTGATGGTCTCGCTGGCCGCCACCTGGCAGGCCGCCGGAGTGGAACCGGCCGCCGTGGCCGGGCACTCGCAGGGCGAGATCGCGGCCGCCGTGGTGGCGGGCATCCTGTCCCTGGAGGACGGCGCCAAGGTCATTGCCCGGCGCAGCCGCGCCCTGCGGGCCATCGCCGGTCAGGGTGGCATGCTGTCGATCGCCGAGCCGGTGGAGGTCATCACCGGCCGGATCGAGCCGTGGGCCGGGCGGGTCGCGGTCGCCGCGATCAACGGCCCGGACGCGACGGTCATCTCGGGCGACCTGTCGGCCCTGACCGAGATCGCCGAGGTGTGCGAGAAGGCCGGGGTGCGGCGTCGGCTGCTTCCGGTCGACTACGCCTCGCACGGCCCTCAGGTCGACGCGTTGCGCGAAACCGTGCTGGAGGCGCTGGCCGGCATCGCGCCGCAGGCCGGGCAGATCCCGCACACCTCGTCGCTGACCGGTGGGCTGATGGCCGGGCAGGACGCCGGGCCGGACTACTGGTACGCGAGTCTGCGCGCCACGGTCGAGTTCTCGCACGCCATCCAGACGCTGCACCACGCCGGGCACAACGTGTTCATCGAGGTGTCGCCGCACCCGGTGCTGGTCAACGCGATCAGCGCCACGGTGGAGCGGGAGATCGAGGTCGCGGCCGAGGACGGCGCCGAGTTCGCCGAGCCGGTGGTGGCGGGCACGCTGCGCCGCGAAGACGGCACGGCGCAACGGTTCCTGACCTCGCTGGCCGAGGTGCACGTGCGCGGTGTGCGGGTGGACTGGGCCTCGGTGCTCACACCCGGCGGCACGGTCGCGCTGCCCACCTATCCCTTCGCCCGCGAGCGGTTCTGGGTGGAGGGACGCCTGGCGCCTCGGCGTTCGGACGTGGCTGCGGCGGGAGACTCGGGGGCGGACCTGCGATACCGGGTCACCTGGACGCCGGTTGCTGCGAGCGGGGCGGCCGGATCGGTGGAGCCGGATCAAAAGTGGCTGCTGGTCGTGGGCCCGGCCGGTGCCTCCTGGGCCGAGGTGGTGGCACGGACGCTGGCTGATCGCGGTGCGGACGTCGTGGTCGCCGCAGTGCCCGTCGGCGGGGTTGAGCCCCAGGTGGGCACGTTCGCAGCAGCGACGGTGGTCGAGGGCGCGGTTGTCGCTGCGCCGAGTTCGGCCGAGGTTGCGCGCTGCGTCATCATGAACCGGTTGCAGGAGGCATTGACCGGTGGCCCGGTGGCCGGGGTCGTGTCGTTGCTCGCCCTGGAAGAACTCACCGTGTCCGACGCCGGAGCACTGTCGACCGGGCTGGCCTCCACGGTCGGGCTCGTGCAGGCGCTCGGTGACCTTGGGCTCGATGCACCGCTGTGGGTGCTGACCTCGGGTGCCGTGGCGGCTGGGGCGGACTCGGCTCCGCACAACCCGGCGCAGGCGCCGGTGTGGGGCCTGGGCCGCGTGGCCGCGCTGGAGCACCCGGATCGCTGGGGCGGTCTGATCGACCTGCCGCAGGAACTGGACCCGGCTGCGGCGGAGAAGCTGGTCGGGCTCCTCGCCCAGGGGCCGATCGCGGCAACTGCCCAGGGCTCGCCGTCCGATGCGAAGACGGGGGCCGAGGACCAACTGGCCATCCGGGGCGCGGGCGTGCTGGCCCGGCGTCTGGCGCGGGCGGGACGCCCTCGCAAGCAGATCAACACCTGGACGCCGCGCGGCACGGTCCTGATCACCGGCGGCACCGGCGCCATCGGTGGCCGCCTGGCCCTCCTGGCGGCCGAGCGGGGCGCGACCCGGGTGGTGCTCACGAGCCGCTCCGGGCCCGAGGCCAGCGGCGTCGCGACCCGGGCGGCCGAACTGGCTCAGCAGGGCACAACAGTGGACGTGGTGGCCGCCGACGTGGCCCGGCGCGAGCAGGTTTCCGGGCTGGTCTCCTTCGCCGGGCACCTGAGCTCCGTCTTCCACGCCGCGGGCGTGGGTGGCGGCGACCCGCTGAACGAGCTCACCATCGAGGCGCTCGCTGCGGCGATGGCGGCCAAGGCGTCCGGTGGCGCCCACCTGGACGAGCTGGCCGGGGACGACCTGGACGCGTTCGTGACCTTCTCCTCCGGCGCGGCGGTCTGGGGCAGCGCGCACCTGGCCGGATACGCAGCCGCCAACGCGGCGTTGGACGCGCTGGTCGAGAGCCGGCGGGCACGGGGCCTGGCCGGTACGTCGGTGGCCTGGGGGCTGTGGGGCGGCGGGGGCATGGCTGAGGGCCGCTCCGGCGAGTTCCTGCAGCGCATGGGCCTGCGTGAGATGGATCCGGAGGTCGGCATCGAGGCCCTCACGGCCGCGCTCGACCACGGCGACGTCACGCTCACCGTGGCCGACGTGGACTGGGAACGGTTCGCATCGGTGTTCAGCGTGCACCGGCCCAGCCCGCTGATCACCGGCGTGGCCGAGGCGCGGGCTGCGCTCACCGCGACGCCCTCCTCGCCGACACCCCCCGCGGCACCGGACAACGCCCTGGCCGCCCGCCTGTTCGGGCTGACCCGCGCCGAGCAGGCCCGCACGCTCACCGACCTGGTGCGCACCGAGGCCGCGATCGTACTGGGCCACAGCTCGGCCGAGGCTCTTCCGGCCGGCAAGGCGTTCCAGGAGCTGGGCTTCGACTCGCTGACGGCGGTCGACCTGCGCAACCGGCTGGGCGCGGCCACCGGGCTCACGCTCCCGGCGACTCTGGTCTTCGACTACCCGACCCCGTCCGCCCTGGGCACCTTCCTGCGCTCCCGCCTGCTCGGCGACGAGACCCCGGCACGCGAGACCGGCTCGCGGGCATCCTCCGACGAGCCGATCGCGATCGTCGGTCTGGGGCTGCGGTTCCCAGGCGGCGCAGACACCCCGGAGTCGTTCTGGAAGCTGCTGTCCGATGGCGCGGACGTGGTGGCGGACCTGCCCGCCGACCGCGGCTGGGACATGAACGCCATCCTCGACGCCTCACCCGACGGCCGGGCCCCGAAGGGCGGCTTCCTCTACGGCGCCGGCGAGTTCGACCCGGGCTTCTTCGGGATCAGCCCGCGCGAGGCCCTGACCATGGACCCGCAGCAGCGACTGCTGCTGGAGACCTCGTGGGAGGCGCTGGAACGGGCCGGGATCGACCCGGGCAACCTGCGCGGATCGGCCACGGGCGTGTTCATCGGCGCCTCCTGGTCCGGCTACGGCCTGGACCGGCACGGCGGCGGAGACCAGGGGCACCTGCTCACCGGTACGTCGAGCAGCGTGCTCTCGGGCCGGATGTCGTACGTGCTCGGGCTCGAAGGCCCCGCGGTCTCCGTCGACACGGCCTGCTCCTCCTCCCTCGTGGCGATGCACCTGGCCAGCCAGGCGCTGCGCTCGGGGGAGTGCGGGCTGGCGCTGGCCGGTGGCGCCTTCGTCGCCGCCACGCCGGTCATGTTCACCTCGTTCAACACCCAGCTCGGCCAGGCGTCGGACGGGCGCTGCAAGGCGTTCGGCGCCGATGCCGACGGCATGGGCATGGCCGAGGGCGCCGGTGTGCTGGTGCTGGAGCGGCTTTCGGACGCCCAGCGCAACGGGCACCGGATCCTGGCGGTGATCCGCGGCAGCGCGGTCAACCAGGACGGCGCCTCGAACGGCCTCACCGCGCCGAACGGTCCCTCGCAGCAGCGGGTGATCCGGGCGGCGCTGGACTCGGCCGGACTGCAGGCGAGCGACGTGGACGTGGTCGAGGCGCACGGCACCGGCACCTCGCTGGGCGACCCGATCGAGGCCGGCGCTCTGATGGCCACCTACGGTCAGGATCGCGGCGAGAGCGCGCCGCTGTGGCTGGGTTCGGTGAAGTCGAACATCGGCCACACCCAGGCCGCCGCGGGCACGGCTGCGGTGATCAAGATGGTGCTGGCCCTGCAGAACCAGGAACTGCCGCGCACCCTGCACGTGGACGAGCCGTCCCCGCACATCGACTGGAACGCCGGGGACGTGCGCCTGCTGAGCGAGCCGGTCGCCTGGACCTCCGGTGGGCGAGTGCGGCGTGCGGGCGTCAGCGGGTTCGGGATGAGCGGCACCAACGCGCACCTGATCCTCGAAGAGGCTCCCGCGCCGGTCGAAGCGCCGATCGAGGACGAGTCGGGCGCGCCCGCGGTTCTGGCCGAACCGCTCGCGGTGTGGCCGGTTTCCGGACGGACCCCGCAGGCGCTCGCGGCGCAGGCCCAGCGCCTGATCGAGGGCCTGATCGAGGGCCTGAGCCAGGAGACCGGGGCCGAGGACGTGGCCTGGAGTCTGGCCACCGGACGGGCGGCGTTCGAGCACCGGGCCGTCGTCGTCGGCAGCGACCGCGCCGAACTCCTCGCCGGTCTGAGCGCCCTTACTGAAGGCGCATCTTCGTCCTCGGTGATCGGGGGAGTGGCTGACGGACGTCCTCGGGTTGGCTTCCTCTTCGCCGGCCAGGGCGCGCAGCGCGGCGGCATGGGACGCGAGCTGTACAGTGCCTCGCCGGTTTTCGCGGCGGCGTTCGACGAGGTCATGGCACTGCTGGAGGACGAGCTCGGGCCGCAGCTGCGGGAGCTGGTGCTGGGCGAGGCGGACGACCCGCGCGCCGACCAGACCGTGTACGCCCAGGCCGGGCTGTTCGCGGTCGAGATCGGTCTGCTGGCGGTGCTGAAGGCGGCCGGGGTCACGCCGGACGTGGTGGCTGGGCACTCGGTCGGTGAGATCGCGGCGGCCTGTGCGGCGGGCGTTCTGAGCCTGAGCGACGCCGCAGCCCTGGTCGCGGCCCGGGGCCGGCTCATGCAGGAGCTGCCCACCGGCGGGGCCATGGCGGCGCTGGAGGCCACCGAGGCGGAGGTACTGGGGACCCTCGTGGAGGGGACCTCGATCGCAGCGGTGAACGGACCGACGTCCATTGTTGTCTCTGGTGACCAGGACGCCGTGGACGCCCTGGTGGAGGGGTGGCGCGAGCGCGGCCGGCGGGTGCGGCGGCTGCGGGTCAGCCACGCGTTCCACTCGGCGCGGATGGAGCCGGTGCTGGCCGAGCTGGGCCGCACCGCCGAGCTCCTCGAGCACTCCTCGCCGACCGCGACCTGGGTGGGGGCGCTCACCGGTGAGGTCGTCACCGACCCGTCACCCGCCTACTGGCCGCAGCAGGCCCGGGAAGCGGTGCGGTTCGCCGACGCGGTGCGCACCATGCGGGCCGCCGGGGTGAGGGTGTTCGTCGAGATCGGACCGGACGGGACCTTGTCCGGAATGGGCTCGGGCGTGCTGGCCGAAGACACGGATGCGGTGTTCGTTCCGGTGCGTCGTGAGCAGCTCAGCGCTTCGGAGGGTGTGCTGACGGCGCTGGCCCGCATCCACACGCACGGCGCCGACGTGGACTGGGCGCGGGTGCTCCCGGCCGGACGCACCGTGGACCTGCCCACCTACGCCTTCCAGCACGAGCGGTTCTGGGTCGAGCCCGCCACCGAGCCCGCCACCGAGCCCGCCACCGAGGACTCCGCATTCTGGAAGGCGGTCGAGGACGGCGACGCAGACGCGCTGGGCCTGCAGGACCAGGCGCAGTTGGACGCGGTGCTGCCGATCCTGAACTCCTGGCGCTCGCGCCGCAGCGCGCAGTCGGCCACCGCCGGCCTGCGCTACCGGGTCGACTGGGAGCCGGTGCCGGCGCTGAACACCGCCGTACCTGCGGCTTTGGCGGGCACCTGGCTGGTTGTGACGGCCTCGGACAGTGGGTCGGGGGCGGATGCGGGCACGTCCGGTGAGGTGACCGGCGCGGTTGATCGGGTCTTGCGTGGGGGTGGCGCCGAAGTGTTCGGTGTCGCGGTGACCTCGGAGGACGACCGGCGCACCATCGCCGGGAAGGTGGCCAATGCGTTGGCCGCCCAGAGCAGCGACGGCGGCGATGCGCTGTCGGGTGTGCTCTGGCTGCCTCCGGCCGGGTCCGACGCGGGTCTGCTGCGCACCGTCGAACTGGTGCAGGCGCTCGGCGATCTGGCCGTCGAGGCCCCGCTGTGGGTGCTCACCCAGGGCGCGGTCTCGCTCGGAACGGACATCGCGGACGCCCCGGACCCTGCCCAGGCGGCGATCTGGGGCTTCGGCCGAGTGGCCGCGCTCGAACACCCCGAGCGCTGGGGCGGTCTGGTCGACCTGCCGGCCTCGCTCGACGACACCTCGATGGCTGCTCTCGGTGCGGTGCTGGCCCAGAGCGAGCCCGGTCACGAGGACCAGGTGGCCCTGCGTGGGGACGTCCTGGCTCGCCGGCTCGTGCATGCGGCACCTTCGCGTCCGGTCGCCTTGGACGAACAATGGACGCCGCGTGGCCCGGTCCTGGTGACCGGTGGCAGTGGGGCGCTGGGCGCCCGGGTGGCCCGCTGGGCGGCCGAGCGCGGCGCCGAGCACCTGGTGCTGACCAGCCGCTCGGGTGCGCTGGCGGCCGGTGTCGGTGAGCTGGCGGCCGAGCTGGCCCGCAGTGGGACTGAGGTGAGCGTGCTGGCCGGGGACATCGGCGAGCGCGACCACGTCGCCGGGCTGCTGGGCTGGATCGCCGACCACGACGCGCCGGTGGACTCCGTGTTCCATGTGGCCGGCACTCCCGAGGCGGTGGCGGTCGAGGCCGTGGACGCCGAGGGCCTGCGTAAGGTCACCTCGGCCAAGGCCGATGGCGCCCTGTGGCTGGACCAGCTCACCGCCTCGCTGCGGCTGAGCGCGTTCGTGGTCTTCTCGTCGATCTCGGCCACCTGGGGCAGCGGGCACCAGCCCGGCTACGCCGCGGCCAACGCCTACCTGGACGCCCTGGTCGAGAACCGCCGGGCCCGGGGCCTGGTGGGTATCTCGCTGGCCTGGGGACCCTGGTCCGGCGCAGGCATGGCGGCGCTGGGCGAGGCCGAGACCGCCTTCCGCTCAAGGGGTCTGCGCTACCTGGACGGCGACCGGGCCATGACGGTCCTGGCCGACGCCCTGGACGCGGGCGATGCCCTGCTGACCGTCGCGGACGTCGACTGGGACCGGTTCGCCGGGGTGTTCACCCTGCGCCGCCCCAGCCCGCTGCTGCTCGGTCTGCCCGAGGTGCGCACCGCCCTGGCCACCGAAGACGTGCCCGAGACCACCGGCGTGGTCCATGACCTGACCGCCCGCCTCGAGGGCCGCCCGCGGGCCGAGCAGGACCGTATCCTGACCACCCTGGTCCGCACCGAGGCGGCCGCGGTGCTGGGCTACGCCTCGATCGAGCCGGTCGGTGCCTCGAGGGCGTTCAAAGACCTGGGCTTCGACTCCCTGACCGCCGTGGAGCTGCGCAACCGCCTGATCGCGGCCACCGGGCAGCGCCTGGCCGCCACCGTGGTCTTCGACTACCCGACCTCCGCCGACCTCGCCGCGCACCTGCGCGGCAGCCTGCTGCCCGAGGTGAACACCGCCCCGCCGGTGTTCACCGACCTGGACGCCCTGGAAGCCCGTCTGTCGGACATCCCGCAGGACAGTGCAATTCGGGCGGACGTCACCGTGCGGCTGCAGACTCTGCTCTCGAGCTGGATCGGCACCGGCCAGACGGGCGACGTGGCCCAGGACGCGGCGCAGCGCCTCGAGACCGCGGACGCCGACGAGGTGTTCGACTTCATCGACCGGGAACTCGGGGTCTCACCCCTCGATGGCCAATGACCCGGTCGCCGCAGTTCCTGAGGGAGACCTGAAGATGGTTGAGAACGAGAAACTTCTGGCCTACCTGAAGCGGGTCTCCGCGGAACTGCACGAAACCCGTGCACGGCTGCGCCGGTTCGAGTCCGGCGAGGCCGAGCCGGTGGCGATCGTGGGAATGGGCTGCCGGCTGCCGGGAGGCGTCGACAGCCCGGAGGGAATGTGGGACCTGCTGGTCTCGGGCACCGACGCCATCTCTGGGCTACCCACCGACCGGGGCTGGGAACCGTCCACCGCCCAGGGCGGATTCGTCGAACGCGCGGCTGATTTCGACGCATCCTTCTTCGGGATCAGCCCGCGCGAGGCCCTCGCCACCGACCCCCAGCAGCGCCTGCTGCTGGAGACGGCCTGGGAGGCCCTGGAGCGCGCCGGGATCGATCCGCGCTCGCTGCAGGGCTCGGCCACCGGCGTGTTCGCCGGGGCCTCCACCTCCGGCTACCCCTCGGCCGCCGCGCCCGGTGCGGGCATGTACCAGCTGACCGGCACCGCGACCAGCGTGGTCTCCGGCCGGATCTCCTACACCCTGGGCCTGGAAGGGCCCGCAGTGACGGTGGACACGGCCTGCTCCTCCTCGATGGTCGCGCTGCACCTGGCCGCTCAGGCCCTGCGGGCCGGAGAGTGCTCGCTGGCCCTGGCCGGCGGCGTGACCGTGATGGCCGTGCCGGTGATGTTCTCCGAGCTCTCCCGCCAGCAGGGGCTCGCCCCCGACGGCCGGTGCAAGGCCTTCTCGGACGCCGCCGACGGCACCGGCTGGGCCGAGGGCGCCACCATGATCGTGCTCGAGCGCCTCTCCGACGCCCGCAAGAACGGCCACCCGGTGCTCGCCGTGGTGGCCGGCAGCGCGGTCAACCAGGACGGCGCCTCCAACGGTCTCACCGCCCCCAACGGTCCCTCGCAGCAGCGGGTCATCCGCGCCGCGCTGGCCTCGGCCCGGCTGACGGCCTCGGACGTGGATGCGGTGGAGGCCCACGGAACCGGCACCACGCTGGGCGACCCGATCGAGGCGCAGGGCCTGCTGGCCACGTACGGGCAGGACCGCGACCCCGAACGCCCGCTGTGGCTGGGGTCGATCAAGTCGAACATCGGGCACACCCAGGCCGCCGCGGGGGTGGCCGGGGTGATGAAGATGGTGCTGGCGCTGCAGCACGGCGTGCTGCCCGCCACCCTCCATGCCGACGAGCCCTCCGGGCACGTCGACTGGTCCTCCGGTGACGTCCGCCTCCTCACCGAGGCCCGCTCCTGGACTCCGGGCGAGCGCGTGCGCCGGGCCGGAGTCTCGGCGTTCGGCGTCAGCGGCACCAACGCCCACGTGATCATCGCCGAGGCCCCGGTGGCCGAACCAGCTTCTACGGGCGCGGCCAGCGGCTCGTCGGACGCGGCTCCTGATGCGCCGCGCGCGGCTTCCGGCCCGCTGGCGGTGCTCAGCGAAGCTCCCCACGCCTGGCTGATCTCCGGCCACACCCCCGAAGCCCTCACCGCCCAGGCTCAGCGGCTGCAGCACGCGGCTGGTGACCTGGACCCGCAGGACGTGGCCTGGTCCCTGGCCACCACCCGTTCGGCCTTCGAGCACCGGGCCGTGCTGCTGGGCGACTCCACCGCCCTACAGACCGATCTCGCCGCACTCATCTCCGGCTCGGCCGAGTCCGGCGCGATCGTCGGCTCGGTGCTGGGCGAGGACGCCGACCGTGTCGTGTTCGTGTTCCCCGGCCAGGGCTCGCAGTGGGTGGGCATGGGCCGCGAGCTGATCGCTTCCTCGCCGGTCTTCGCCGCGCGGATGGCCGAGTGCGAGCTTGCGCTCGCCCCTTTCACGAGCTGGACGCTGACCGACGTCCTCAATGATGCAGTTGCTCTTGAGCGCGTCGACGTGGTGCAGCCCGCGCTGTGGGCCGTCATGGTCTCGCTGGCCGCCGTGTGGCAGGCGGCCGGAGTCCAGCCCGACGCCGTGCTCGGGCACTCGCAGGGCGAGATCGCGGCCGCCGTGGTCTGCGGCGCCCTGTCGCTGGAAGACGGCGCGCGCGTCGTGGCCCTGCGCAGCCAGGCCCTGAAAGCCTTGTCGGGCCGAGGCGGGATGCTTTCGATCGCCGCGCCGGTAGACGTCGTGCGGCAGCGCCTGACCGCCTTCGACGCGCTCACCGTGGCCGCAGTCAACGGGCCCAACGCCACCGTGGTCTCCGGCGATCCGGCCCAGCTCGCCGCCCTGATGTCGGCGGTCGAGGCGGACGGCGGCCGGGCCCGGCTGCTTCCGGTCGACTACGCCTCGCACGGCCCGCAGGTCGACGAGCTGCAGGCCGAGATTCTCCGGCTGCTGGCCGCAGTCACGCCTCGCACCGCGCAGATCCCGATGATCTCGGCGCTGTCGGGTGCCTGGCTGGACGGCAGTGAACTGGACGCCGGCTACTGGTACGACAGCCTGCGGGGAACGGTCGAGTTCAACCGCGCCGTGCAGGCTCTCGCCGAGGAGGGCTACCAGGCCTTCATCGAGGTCTCGGCCCACCCGGTGCTGACCACTCCGATCAGCGAGACCGACGCCGCACTGACGGTCAACGGCACCCTGCGACGCGAAGAGGGCGGCGCGGCCCGCCTACTCACCTCGTTCGCCGAGGCCTGGGTGCGCGGTTGCCGGGTGAACTGGACCGCCGTCCTGCCCCCGGCCCAGCGCATCGCCCTTCCCACCTACGCGTTCCAGCACCGCCGCTACTGGCCCGACGTCGCTGCCGGTGCGGCCGACGTGGCCGCGGCCGGCCTGGGAACCGTGCGCCACCCTCTGCTCGGCGCCCGACTGGAGCTGGCCGACGGTGACGGGGTGGTCTTCACGGGTCGTCTGTCCACGGCTGCGCAGCCCTGGCTGGCCGACCACACCCTGGCCGGCACCACCATCTTCCCGGGCACCGGCCTGGCCGAGCTGGCCCTGGCCGCGGGATCACGGCTGGGCTGCCCGCACCTGGACGAGCTGACCCTGACCGCGCCGCTGGTTCTCAACAGCAGCGGCGTGCAGGTGCAGGTGGCGGTCGGTGCTGCGGAGGCTCACGGCGGCCGTTCGGTGGAGATCTTCGCCCGGCCCCTGGAGAGCAGCACGGTCTCCGGGGACGGCGCTGAACTGGACGGTGTGCCGGCCTGGACCAGGCACGCTTCCGGACAGCTGGGCCTGGCTGTCGCCGTCGAGGCGGAAGACCTGACGGTCTGGCCGCCCGCCGGGGCCGAGCCGGTTGCCGTCGGCGGCCGTTACGACGAACTGGCCAAGGCTGCCGGTCTGGGCCCGGCCTTCCGCGGCCTGCGGGCGGTCTGGCAGCGCGGCACCGACATCTTCGCCGAAGTTGCCCTGCCCGAAGGTCTTTCCACCGACGCCGAGTCGTTCGGTCTGCATCCGGCGCTGCTCGACGCGGCGCTGCACGCGCTGTGGGTGGCCGGGCCGCAGGGAGAGGGCGAGCCGCAGATGCCGTTCGCCTGGTCCGGGGTCTCGCTGCACGCGGTGGGCGCCGGGGTTCTGCGCGCCCGGGTGCGGCGTTCCGACAGCGGCGCGGTGTCGCTGGTGGCCGTGGACGCGACCGGGATGCCGGTGATCACCGTCGACTCGCTGGTGATGCGCCCGGTGACGCTGCCGGACTCGGCGGCCACGCCGGGCTGGGTGCGCGACGCGCTGTTCACCGTGCAGTACGCCCCGGTCAAGCTGCCGGTGGGCTCGGTACGGCGCTGGCAGTTGCTGGGCCTGGACCGCTGGAACCTGGCCGCCGGGCTGGAGCAGGCCGGAGCTGAGGTGGGCACATTTTCAGCTGCGGACACACCCCGCCCACCCGGGGAGACACACTCAGCTGAAGCAGAGGTTGAGGCGGCCGGCAGCCCTGGCGCTGCACCCGGTATCGAGGCTGCACCCGACGCCGCGTCGGTGGTGCTTGCCTTCCTGGCGTCGGAACCCGGGTTATCCCCGGCCGACGAGGCCACGCGCCTGGCCGGTGAGGCGCTCACCCTGGTGCAGCAGTGGCTGTCCTCCGAGACCACGGCCCGCCTGGTCGTGGTCACCCGGGGTGCGGTGTCGGTAGGCGAGAACGAAGAACTTACGGACGTGGGTGCGGCGGCTGCCCGGGGCCTGTTGCGTTCGGCTCAGTCGGAGAACCCGGACCGGATCGTCCTGGTCGACCTGGCTCCCGATCTCGACGGCGAAACCCTGGTGAGGACGCTGGCCGCGGCTGCGGAGGCGGGCGAGGCGGAGCTGGTGGTGCGGGAAGCAGGGACGTTCGCGCCCCGGCTCGCGCGCCCGGCCGCGCTGCCGGCCATCGGGTCCGAGGTGGGCGTGACCGCGGTCGGCGCCGAGACAATGGCGGCGGCCGGCGACGCCGATTCCGTACCGGCGACCGTGCTCATCACGGGCGGCACCGGCCGACTGGGTGGTGTCGTCGCCCAACACCTCGCCGACACCGGCCGCGCCGGCTCGCTGCTGCTGGTGAGCCGGTCCGGCCCCGCCGCGCCCGGTGTTGCCACCTTGGCGGCGGACCTCGCGAACGCCGAAGCCGACGTGACGATCCTCAGCGGCGACGTGGCGGAGCGCGCGGCCCTTGCCGCCATGCTCGACGGCCGCCGCGTCACCGGCGTGATTCACACCGCCGGTGTGGTGGACGACGGCACGATCGGCTCGCTCACCCCCGAGCGGGTGGCGACGGTCATGCGTCCCAAATCGGATGCCGCCTGGGCGCTTCACGAACTCACCCAGGACCTGGACTTCTTCGTGCTGTTCTCCTCGGCCGCAGCCACGATGGGCGCGCCGGGTCAGGGTAACTACGCCGCGGGCAACGCGTTCCTCGATGCGCTCGCCGCTCACCGCCGCGCTCGGGGCCTGCCCGCGATCTCGCTGGCGTGGGGCGCCTGGATGGCCTCGGAGGGAATCGGCCGGAACCTGAACCAGGGCCTGCTGAACCGGGCTACTGACGGCGGATCCGGTGAGCTGGACCGCGAAGAGGGTCTGCTGCTGCTGGATCTGGCCCTTCGGCGCCCGGACTCCCTGCTCCTGCCGGTGAGGTTCGACGTGGCCGGCCTACGGGCGCGGGCCGAGCAGGGCGCCGACGTCCCGCCCGTGATGCGTGCACTGGCCGGAGCGGCCGGGCTGGCCCGGTCGGCCCGGTCGGGAACGGACGGGCGCGCCGCAGCGCTGCGCACGCAGCTCGCCGGGCTCACCGTGGCCGAGCGCGAGCGGGTGCTGACCGATCTGGTGCGGGCCCACGTCGCGGCCGTGCTGGGGCACTCCTCGGCCGACGAGATCGACGCCTCCCGTGCCTTCACCGACCTCGGCTTCGACTCGCTGACCGCGGTGGAGCTGCGCAACCGGCTGAGCACGGCGACCGGCCTGCGGCTGCCCGCCACCCTGGTCTTCGACTACCCGACCACCGCGGTCCTGGCCTCCCATCTGGGAGGCGAGCTGGTCGGCGTCCTTAATGCGGTTTCCGCCCTGCCGAAGCCGGCCCGCGAGGACGACGACCCGATCGCCATCGTCTCGATGGGTCTGCGTTTCCCGGGCGGGGTGCGCGACCCGCAGGCGCTGTGGCAGCTGCTCTCCAGCGGCGGCGACGCCATCTCGACGCTGCCCACCGACCGGGGCTGGGACCTGGAGGGCCTGTACGACCCGGACCCCGACCAGGAAGGCACGTTCTACACCAGCCAGGGCGGCTTCCTGCACGATGCGGCGCAGTTCGACCCGGGCTTCTTCGGGATCAGCCCGCGTGAGGCGCTGGCCATGGATCCGCAGCAGCGGCTGCTGCTGGAGGTCAGCTGGGAGGCGTTCGAGCGCGGCGGGATCGACCCGGCCACTCTGCGCGGTTCGTCGACCGGCGTTTTCGCGGGCGGACAGTCCTGGGGTTATGGGCTCTTCGGTGACGCGGGCGGCTCCGAGGGGCATCTGCTGACCGGTGGCTCGACCAGCGTCCTGTCCGGGCGCATCTCGTACACCTTCGGCCTGGAGGGCCCGGCGGTCACGGTCGACACGGCCTGCTCGTCGGCGCTGGTGGCCATGCACCTGGCGGCCCAGGCTCTGCGCAGCGGCGAGTGCGAGCTGGCCCTGGCCGGCGGCGCGACGGTGATGGCCAGCCCGGGCGTGATGGTCGGCTTCTCGCGGCAGAAGGGCCTGGCGGTGGACGGACGCTGCAAGGCGTTCTCCGCCTCGGCCGACGGCATGGGCATGTCTGAGGGCGTGGGCATGGTTCTGCTGGAGCGTCTTTCGGATGCCCAGCGCAAGGGCCACCCCGTGCTGGCGGTGCTGCGCGGGAGTGCGGTCAACCAGGACGGCGCCTCGAACGGACTCACCGCCCCCAACGGTCCCTCGCAGCAGCGGGTGATCCGGGCCGCGCTCGCCAATGCCGGGCTGACGGCGGCGGAGGTGGACGCGGTGGAGGCGCACGGCACCGGCACCACGCTGGGCGACCCGATCGAGGCCCAGGCCCTGATCGCCACCTATGGGCGGGACCGGCCGCAGGAGCGTCCGTTCTGGATCGGCTCGGTCAAGTCGAACATCGGCCACACCCAGAGCGCGGCGGGTATCGCCGGCGTGATGAAGATGATCCTCGCCCTGCAGCACCAGGAGCTGCCGCGCAGCCTGTACACCGAGGCGCCGGCCGAGAACATCGAGTGGTCGGCCGGACATGTCGCCCTGCTGGCCGAGTCGCAGCGTTGGGAGACCGAAACCAATGGACGGCGGCGGCGGGCCGGGGTGTCGTCGTTCGGCATCAGCGGCACGAACGCCCACGTCATCCTCGAAGAGGCCCCGCAGGCCGCACCCGTCGAGCCGGACCAGCGCCAGGCGCTGGTCGAGGGCGCGACGGCCTGGGTGACCTCCGGGGTCTCGGCACCCGCCCGGCAGGCTCAGGCCACCCGCCTGAGTGAGCTGACTGGGCTCACAGAGCTGGAACCGGCCGACGTGGCGTGGTCGCTGGCCACGACGCGTTCGCTGTTTGGGCACCGGGCGGTCGTCGTGGGTGGGACGCCGGAGGAACTGCACGTCGGCCTGGCCGCGCTGGCCCAGGGCCGTCCGTCGGCCAATCTCGTGACCGGTACGGCCAGTGCTCGCGGCGCCGGACGCGTGGTCTTCGTGTTCCCCGGTCAGGGCTCGCAGTGGGTCGGCATGGGCCGCGAGCTGGCGGCCTCGTCCCCGGTGTTCGCCAGGCGTCTGGAGGAGTGTGCGAGCGCGCTGCGGCCGTTCGTCGACTGGTCGCTCACCGACGTCCTGGGCGACGAGAACGCCCTGGAACGGGTGGACGTGGTTCAGCCGGTTCTGTGGGCCGTGAACGTCTCACTGGCTGCGGTCTGGGAAGCAGCCGGGGTGAAGCCGGACGCGGTGATCGGCCACTCGCAGGGTGAGATCGCCGCCGCGGTCGTCTCGGGGGCCTTGTCGTTGGAGGACGGCGCCCGCGTGGTGGCGCTGCGCAGCCAGGCCCTGAAGGCGCTGTCCGGCCGGGGCGGCATGCTCTCGATCGCCGAGCCGGTGGCCGAGGTCGAGCAGCGTCTGGTCGGCGACGTCACGGTGGCCGCGGTGAACGGCCCGAACGCCACGGTGGTCTCCGGTGACCCGGCCGCGCTCGAGGCGATCATGCAGGCGGTCGAGGCCGAGGGTGGCCGGGCCCGGATGCTGCCGGTGGACTACGCCTCGCACGGCCCCCAGGTGGACGAGCTGCAGGACGAGATCCTGCGCCTGCTCGCCGACGTGAGGCCGCGCCGGGCCGGCGTCCCGATGGTCTCGGCGATGACCGGCGAGCACCTGGACGGCACCGAGCTGGACGCCCGCTACTGGTACGCCAGCCTGCGCGCCAAGGTCGAGTTCGCGCGCGCGGTGGCAGTGCTCGGCGAGGCCGGGTACGGCGCCTTCGTCGAGACCTCGGCGCACCCGGTGCTGGCCTCTCCCACGCTGGAGACGCTGGAGAACATCCACACCGACCCGATCGTGGTCGGCACCCTGCGCCGCGAGGAGGGCGGCCCGGCCCGGCTGCTCACCTCGCTGGCCGAGGCGTTCGTGCGCGGCGTACCGGTGAACTGGAGCCTGGTGCTGCCCGCCGCCGAGCGCGTCGACCTGCCCACCTACGCGTTCCAGCACCGGCGGTTCTGGATCGAGTCGGCAGCCCCTGGAGCCTCCGGCCCCGCCAAGGACGTGACCGCGTCCTGGCGCTACCGCATCACCTGGCCCCTGCTGACCGACCTGGCCCCGGCCCGCCTGGACGGCACCTGGCTGCTGGTGCACAACGGTCAGGACGCTCTCGCGTCGTCCTGCCGGGCCGCGCTGGAAGCCGCCGGGGCAACCGTCCAAACGCGGCAGTTCCCGGGTGTTCTGGCCGGGGGTGAGCTTTCGGGCGTGCTCTCGCTCCTGGCGGCCGTCCAGACCGACGTCACTCCCGTCCAGAGCCTGGAGCTGATCCAGGCGCTGGGTGCGGCGGGCATCGAGGCCCCGCTGTGGTCGGTCACCCAGGGCGCGGTGGCCACCACCTCCGACGACAGGGTGAACGCCCCTGAGCAGGCTTCGGTCTGGGGCCTGGGCCGGGTCGCCGCTCTCGAGCACTCCTCACGCTGGGGCGGCCTGATCGACCTGCCCCCGACCATGGACGAGCAGGCCGGGCAGCGCCTGGCCGCGGTGCTGAACGGCAGCGAGGACCAGGTGGCCGTCCGGCCCGCCGGGATTCACGCCCGCCGTCTGGTGCGGGCCACCCCGAGCCCGGCCAAGAAGCCCTGGACGCCGCAGGGCACCGTGCTGGTGACCGGGGGGACGGGCGCCATCGGGGCCCGCGTCGCCCAGCTGGCCGCTCGTCGCGGAGCCCAGCAGATCGTCCTGACCAGCCGCAGCGGCCCGGCCGCGACCAACGTTCCCACGCTGGCCGCCGAGCTGGCCGAGAACGGGGCGACCACCCACGTCCTCTGTTCCGATCTGGCTGTTCGCGACGACGTCGTTGCTCTGCTGAACCACATCGGCCCGGTGGACTCGGTGTTCCACGCCGCCGGCGTGGGCCAGGTGATCCCGCTGGAGGAATCCAGCGCCCAGACCCTGGCCGAGGTGTCTGCCGTGAAGGCGCTCGGAGCCAAGCATCTCGACGAACTGACCACCGACCTCAGCGCCTTCGTGCTCTTCTCCTCCGGCGCGGGTGTCTGGGGCAGTGGCCACCAGGGCGGCTACGCCGCGGCCAATGCCTACCTCGACGCGCTGGCCGAGAACCGGCGCAGCCGAGGCCTGAACGCCACCAGCGTGGCCTGGGGGCTGTGGGGCGGCGGGGGCATGGCCTCCGACAACGACGGCCGCCTGGAGCGGATGGGCCTGCGGGAACTGAACCCGGCCCGGGCCATCGAGGTCCTGGGATCAGTACTGGACGGCGGCGAAGCCGCTCTCACGGTCGCCGACGTCGACTGGCCCACCTTCCACCCGGTGTTCACCCTGCCCCGCCCCAGCGCCCTGCTGGCCGATCTGCCCGACCTGCGCGCCACCGAGCCGGAAACGGACGAGGCGGGCGGTTCGGACCTGCTGAACCAGCTGAACGCCACCGACCGGGCCGGGCAGGAGGAACTCCTGGTCGATCTGGTGCGGGCCGAGGCCGCCGCCGTGCTCGGGCACGCCTCGATCGACGACGTGGAGGCCGACCGGCCCTTCCGCGACCTGGGCCTGGACTCGCTCACCGCGGTCGAGCTGCGCAACCGGCTGGGCTCGGCGAGCGGCCTGCGCCTGCCCGCCACCCTGGTCTTCGACTACCCCACCCCGGAACTCGTGGCCGGCCACCTGCGCTCGGCCCTGGCCGGGCACCTCGGGCACTCCGGGTACTCCGGTCAACGGGGGCAACGGGGACACCTGGGCTTCGACGAGAACGAACCAACGTCGGTGATCGAGGAGATCGAACGGCTGCAGTCCGCACTGGGCCGGCTGAGCAGCTCTCAGCCGGACTTCGACCGGCGTGACGACGTCACCCGGCTGCTGCGCGGGCTGTTGTCGAACTGGATCGGCCAGGCGCCCGCGGAGGAACCCGCGGGCCCCGACCTGGAGTTCGGCTCGGCCACCCCGGAGGAGGTGTTCAGCTTCCTGGACACCGAGCTCGGGCTGAACGGCCCCGCCGCCGCCGACCAGACCAACTGAACCACCCCATCGCTTCGGGAGTCCGTCATGGATAGCCAGGAAAAGCTTTTCGACTACCTCAAGCGTGCGTCGGCCGAGCTGCAGGAGACCCGCAAGCGGCTGCGCCGGATGGAGGCGGCCGAGCAGGAGCCGATCGCGATCATCAGCCTGGGCTGCCGTTACCCCGGCGGCGTGAGCGACCCGGAGAGCTTCTGGCAGCTCCTGGAGTCCGGCACCGACGCGGTGGCCGGCCTGCCGACCGACCGTGGGTGGGAGAACCTTCGTCCCGAGAGCCTGGGCGAGGACGAGATCCCGTTCGCCCCGGTGGGTGGATTCCTCTACGACGCGGCGAAGTTCGACCCGGCCTTCTTCGGCATCAGCCCGCGCGAGGCGCTGGCGATGGACCCCCAGCAGCGGCTGATGCTGGAAGTGGCCTGGGAGTCGCTGGAACGGGCGCAGATCGACCCGCGTTCGCTGCGGGGCAGTTCGACCGGCGTCTATGTGGGCGCCGGTTTCGCCGGTTACGGCGAGGGCCTGGTGGAGGCCGACAGCGGCTCCGAGGGCTACCTGCTCACCGGCAGCCAGACCGCGATGATCTCCGGGCGGGTCTCGTACACGCTGGGCCTGGAGGGCCCTTCGGTGACGCTCGACACCGCCTGCTCCTCCTCGCTGGTGGCCCTGCACCTGGCCTGCCAGGCGCTGCGCTCGGGCGACTGTTCGATGGCCCTCGCGGGCGGTGTCGTGGTGATGGTCACCCCGGCCGCCTTCGCCGAGTTCACCAAGCAGCAGGGCATGGCCGCGGACGGGCGCAGCAAGGCCTTCGCCGCCGCCTCGGACGGCATGGGCTGGGGTGAGGGCGCCGGGATCCTGGTGCTGGAGCGCCTTTCTGACGCCCGCCGCAACGGCCACCCGGTGCTCGCGGTGATCGAGGGCAGCGCCGCCAACCAGGACGGCGCCTCCAACGGCCTGACCGCGCCGAACGGCCCCTCGCAGCAGCGGGTGATCCGCGAGGCCCTGGCCAACGCCCGGGTGCGCACCGACCAGGTCGCGGTGGTGGAGGCGCACGGCACCGGCACCACGCTGGGCGACCCGATCGAGGCCCAGGCCCTGCTGGCCACCTACGGATCACCCGGCCAGGAGCCCCGAAGGACAGCGCCGCTGCGGCTGGGCTCGGTGAAGTCGAACATCGGGCACACCCAGGCCGCCGGTGGCGTGGCCGGGGTGATCAAGATGGTGCTGGCGCTGCAGAACCAGCAGATGCCGCAGACGCTGCACATCGACGCGCCCACGCCGCAGGTGGACTGGTCGGCCGGCGAGGTCTCGCTGCTGACCGAGCCGGTGGCGTGGCCCTCGGTGCTGGCCGACGGTGGGGCCCCGCGTCGCGCCGGTGTCTCGGCGTTCGGGGCCAGCGGCACCAACGTCCACGTGATCCTGGCCGAGGCTCCGGCGGCTGCTCCATCGGACGAGGACGCGGAGCCGGCTCAGGTTGCCCCCGCGGCCGAGTCGGTGCTCAGCTCCGGAACCGCCTGGCTGCTCTCCGGCCGTACCGCCGACGCCCTGAGCGGTCAGGCTCATCGTCTGGCCGAGTTCTGCGGCGCCCGCGACGACGTCCCGGTCGTGGACCTGGGCTGGTCGCTGGCCACCACCCGTTCGGTGTTCGAGCAGCGCGCAGTGGTCGTCGGCACCTCACGCGAAGAACTGCTGAGCGGTGTGTCGGCGCTGGCTGCGGGGGAGCAGTCCGGTTCCGTCGTGCGTGGGGTTCCCACCAGTGGACGCTCGCGTTCGGTCTTCGTCTTCCCGGGGCAGGGTTCGCAGTGGGTGGGGATGGGGCGGGCGCTGCTGGCCGAATCGCCGGTCTTCGCCGCGCGCCTGGCCGAGTGTGCGGCCGCCCTGGCGCCGTACGTGGACTGGAACCTGCTGGAGGAGCTGGACGGCCCGCTGCAGCGGGTGGACGTGGTGCAGCCGGTGCTGTGGGCGGTGAATGTCTCGCTGGCTGCGGTGTGGGAAGCGGCCGGTGTGAAGCCGGATGCGGTGGTGGGCCACTCGCAGGGTGAGATCGCGGCTGCGGTGGTTTCTGGTGCGTTGTCGCTGGAGGACGGCGCGCGGGTGGTGGCGTTGCGCAGTCAGGCGTTGAAGGCTTTGTCGGGTCGGGGCGGGATGCTCTCGATCGCTGAGCCGGTGGCGGCGGTGCAGGCGCGTCTGGTTGATGGTGTGACGGTGGCGGCGGTGAACGGGCCGAATGCCACGGTGGTGTCCGGGGATCCGGCTCTGTTGCAGACGTTGGCCGAGCAGGTGGAGGCTGAGGGTGGCCGGGCGCGGATGCTGCCGGTCGACTACGCCTCCCACGGCCCGCAGGTCGATGAGCTGAAGGCCGAGATCCTGCGGCTGCTCGAGGGCATCACGCCGCAGACCGCCCGCATTCCGATGGTCTCGGCCATGACCGGGCTGAAGCTGGAGGGCACTGAGCTCACCGCGCAGTACTGGTACGACAGCCTGCGCGCCCGCGTGGAGTTCTCTCGCGCGGTCGAGGCGCTGGCGCAGCACCGCATCTGGATCGAGGTCTCCGCGCATCCGGTGCTGGCCTCGTCCGTGCTCGACATCCTCGAGGCCGTCCCGGCCGCGGAAGGCACCACCCGGCCCGCGCCGATCGTCACCGGCACCCTGCGTCGGGACGAGGGCGGCGCGACCCGGCTGCTCGCCTCGCTGGCCGAGGTGCACGTCAACGGCGGCACGATCGACTGGGCCAAGGTGCTCCCGGCCGGGCGCCGGGTGGACCTGCCCACCTACGCCTTCCAGCGTCAGCACTTCTGGCCGATCCCGGCTCCGCGGCAGACGCGCACGGTCCAGGGCCTGGAGTCCCCGGCCCAGGAGAAGTTCTGGAACGCGGTCGAGACCGGCGACGTGGCCGCGCTGGCCGACACGCTCGCCCTCGACGGGCAGCGGCTGGAGGACGTCGTCCCGGCCCTGGCCAGCTGGCGACGGCGCGAGCGCGACGACTCCGCGACGGCCGACTGGCGTTACCGGATCACCTGGGTGCCGGTGCCCGGCCAGAGCCTGAACAACGTGATCGGCACCTGGCTGCTGGTCACCCCGGCCAACGAGGCCGGCCAGTCGCAACTGGTCCAGGACGTGACCGCCGCGCTGACCGCCCGAGGCGCGCACATCGTCCACAAGCAGATCGACACCAGCCAGACCGACCCGGCCGTCGTGGCCGCGCAGTTCGCCGGCACCGACACGCCCAGCGGTGTGCTGTCGCTGCTCTCCCTCGACGAGACCCGGCTCGCCGGGCACGTCCACACCACGGGCGGATCCGCCTCCACCCTCACCCTCGTGCGCGCTCTCGGCCTGGCCGGGATCGAAGCGCCGCTGTGGCTGATGACTTCCGGTGCCATGGGGGCCGCGCCCGGGGAGACCCCCGCGAACCCGCCGCAGGCGCAGGCCTGGGGTCTGGGCCGGGTCGCCGGTCTGGAGCACCCGGAGCGCTGGGGCGGCCTGATCGACCTGCCCACCACTCTCGACAGCCGTTCGGCGGAGCACCTGGTCACCGCGCTGACGCTCGGGGAGGACCAGCTCGCCGTTCGTCCCTCGGGCCTTCTCGCCCGCCGCCTCACCCGCGCCGACGGCACCTCGGGCAACCGTTCCTGGAGCCCGCGCGGCACCGTTCTGGTCACCGGTGCCAGCGGCGAGATCGGACCGGAGCTGGCCCGCTGGCTGGCCGCTGCCGGCGCCCAGAAGCTCGTGCTGATCAGCCGCCGCGGCCCCTCGGTGGCCGGCGCCGCCGAGGTGATGGCCGCGCTCGCCGCGGCCGGGACCACGGTCAGCCTGATCACCTGCGACGTGACCGACAAACGTTCCGTGGCAGCTCTTCTGGACCACATCGACGCCCAGGGCCCGGCCCTGTCCAGCGTGATCCACGGCGCCCTGAACGTGAACCTGCAGCCCCTCACCGACACCGACGTGGACCAGCTCGACCTGGCCCTGGGCGCCAAGGTCACCGGTGCGCTCAACCTCGACGAGCTCACCGCCGAGCGCGACCTCGACGCGTTCGTGCTCTTCTCCTCGATCGCCGCCACCTGGGGCGTGCTCGAGCACGGCTCCTACGCCGCGGCCAACGCCCACCTGGACGCACTCGCCCAGAACCGGCGCGCGCGGGGCCTGCCCGCGACCTCCGTGGCCTGGGGGGTGTGGGACACCGGGCAGGAGTCCGAGGCCAAGGCCGGGGTGGAACGCGCACTCAGCGTGGACCCCGAACGCCTGCGGCGCCAGGGTCTTCGACTGCTCGAACCGGCCCGGGCCCTGACCGTTCTGGGACAGGTGCTGGCCGACGACGAGACCGCGGTCGCGGTGGCGGACGTGGACTGGAAGCGTTTCTCCGCGGTGTTCAACGCGGTGCGCTCCTGGCCGCTGCTGCAGGAGATCCCCGAAGCCCGCCAGGCCGAGAACACCGGCGAAGCAGCGGTTGTCGCCACCGGCGAGGCCGCGGATCTGTTGGGACGCCTGTCCGGCGCCTCGGTCGGTCAGCGCGAGCGCACGGTCACCGAGCTGGTGCGTCAGCACGCCGCCGCGGTGCTGGGCTTCGGCTCGGCCGGCGCGGTCGAGGCCGACCGGGCCTTCCGGGACATGGGTTTCGACTCGCTCACCGCGGTCGAACTGCGCACCCGGCTGAACCAGGCCACCGGCCTGCAACTGCCCTCCACGGTGGTCTTCGACTACCCGACGCCGCTGATGCTGGCCCGGCAGATCATCGAGCAGCTGCTGGGCAGCCAGAAGCTCCTCAACGGGGTCGTCGCCACGCGCGGCCCGGTCACCGACGACCCGATCGTCCTGGTCGGCATGGGCTGCCGCTTCCCCGGCGGGGTCGACAGCCCGCAGGCGCTGTGGCGGATGCTCGCCGACGGCGGTGACGCGATCGGTGGTTTCCCGGACGACCGGGGCTGGAACCTGGAGGAGCTGCTCGACGGATCGGCCGCCCGCGAGGGCGGTTTCATGTCCGGCGCGGCCGACTTCGACGCGAACTTCTTCCGGATCAGCCCGCGCGAGGCGCTGGCGATAGACCCGCAGCAGCGCCTGCTGCTGGAGACCTCCTGGCAGGCCCTGGAGAGCGCCGGTCTGGACCCGAACTCGCTGCGTGGCTCGCTGACCGGGGTGTTCGCCGGGGCGGCCTCGTCCGGCTACTCGGGTCAGGCCGGTTTCACCGAGGACGTGGCCGGTCACCTGATCACCGGGAACGTGACCTCGGTGATCTCCGGGCGGGTCTCGTACGCGCTGGGCCTGGAAGGGCCCGCCGTGACCGTCGACACCGCCTGCTCCTCGGCCCTGGTCTCGCTGCACCTGGCCGCCCAGGCGCTGCGCGGCGGCGAGTGCGACCTGGCCCTGGCCGGCGGCGTCATGGTGATCACCGACCCGGGCGAGTTCATCGGCTTCTCCCAGCAGGGCGCGCTGGCCCTGGACGGGCGCTGCAAGGCGTTCTCGGCCGACGCCGACGGCATGGGCCTGGCCGAGGGCGTCGGCATGGTGGTGCTGGAACGGCTTTCGGACGCCCGCCGCAACGGTCACGAGGTGCTCGCGGTGATCGCGGGCAGCGCGGTGAACCAGGACGGCGCCTCCAACGGCCTGTCGGCGCCGAACGGGCCCTCGCAGCAGCGGGTGATCCGCGCCGCCCTGGCCTCGGCCGGGCTGTCGGCGGTGGACGTGGACGCGGTGGAGGGGCACGGCACCGGCACGAAGCTGGGCGACCCGATCGAGGCTCAGGCGCTGCTGGCGACCTACGGTCAGGAACGGGCCGGGGACCAGCCGCTGTGGCTGGGCTCGGTGAAGTCGAACATCGGGCACGCCCAGCAGGCCGCGGGTGTGGCCGGTGTGATCAAGATGGTGCTGGCGCTGCAGCACGGGCTGCTGCCGGCCTCGCTGCACGCGGGCGAGCCGAGCGACCAGGTGGACTGGTCCAGCGGCGCGGTCTCGGTGCTGACCGAGTCCCGGCCCTGGGCCGCGGGTGAGCGGGTACGCCGGGCGGGTGTGTCGGCCTTCGGGATCAGCGGGACCAACGCGCACCTGATCCTGGAGGAGCCCCCGGCCGCCGAGGTCGCAGAGGTTGTGGAGGTCGCGGGCCGGCCCGGGCTCGTCGGCGAGACCGCCTGGCTGGTGTCGAGCCGGGCCCCGGGCGGGCTCGCCGTGGCGGCCGGGCGGCTGCTGGCCGAGCTCGACGGTGAGCCGGCGAGCGGGCTGGATGCCGGGCTGGATTCCGGGCTGGATGCCGGGCCAGATCCTGTGGATGTCGGCTGGTCGCTGGCCACCACCCGATCAACCTTCGAGCACCGCGCCGTGGTCACCGGTGAACTGCGCGAAGGTCTGCAGGCGCTGGCCTCCGGGCTGCCCTCGGCAGCAGTGGTGACCGGTACGGCGGCCGGGGTCGGCCAGACCGTGTTCGTGTTCCCGGGGCAGGGTTCGCAGTGGGTCGGCATGGGACGCGCTCTGGCTGCGGTCTCGCCGGTCTTTGCCGAGCGGTTGAACGAGTGCGCGGTGGCCCTGTCGCCGTTCGTGGAGTGGAACCTGTTCGAGGAGCTGGCCGGCTCTCTGGAGCGGGTGGACGTGGTGCAGCCGGTGCTGTGGGCGGTGAACGTCTCGCTCGCGGCGGTGTGGGAAGCGGCCGGGGTTCGTCCTGACGCTGTTGTCGGGCACTCGCAGGGTGAGATCGCCGCTGCGGTGGTCTCCGGTGCGCTGTCGCTGGAGGACGGCGCCCGGGTGGTGGCGCTGCGCAGTCAGGCGCTGAAGGCGCTGGCGGGTCGCGGCGGGATGCTCTCGATCGCCGAGCCGGTCGCTGTGGTGGAGGCTCGTCTGAGTGGTGATGTGACGGTGGCGGCGGTGAACGGGCCGTCGGCGACGGTGGTCTCGGGTGATCCGGTCCGGTTGGCTGAGCTGCTGGCTGAGGTGGAGGGCGAGGGTGGCCGGGCGCGGATGCTGCCGGTCGACTACGCCTCGCACGGCCCCCAGGTCGATGAGCTGCAGAGCGAAATCCTTCGCCTGCTCGCCGAGGTGAAGCCCCGGGCCGCGCGGATCCCGATGGTCTCGGCCATGACCGGGGAGCACCTGACCGGCACCGAGCTCACGGCGCAGTACTGGTACGACAGCCTGCGGGCCAAGGTCGAGTTCGCCCGCGCCGTCGAGGTGCTGGCCGACGAGGGCTACGGCGTGTTCATCGAGTCCTCGGCCCACCCGGTGCTCACCGCGCCGATCGCCGACATCCTCGACGAGCAGGAAGCGGTGGTGGCGGGCACGCTGCGCCGCGAGGACGGCGGGGCCGACCGGATGCTGGCCTCGCTGGCCGAGGTGCACGTGCGCGGGGTGCACGTCGAATGGCCCGAGGTGCTCCCGGCCGGGCGCCGGGTGGCCCTGCCCACCTACGCCTTCGAGCGTCAGCGCTACTGGCCCAAGGCCACGCCCAAGGCCGAGACGGGCGCGGTGCTGTCCGCCGAGGAGAGCGCGTTCTGGTCGGCGGTCAGCGGCGGCGACCTGAACGGCCTGGCCCAGACCCTGGCCGTGGACGAGGCGCACCTGCGCGAGGTGCTGCCCGCCCTGGCCGCCTGGCGCGAGCGCGAGCAGGGCGAGTCGGTGGTGGCTCCCTGGCGCTACCGGATCACCTGGACCCCGGTCGCGACGCCGGCCACGGCATCCCGGACCCCGCTGTCGGGGACCTGGCTGCTGGTCGCTCCGGCCGGTTCGGTCGAGGCGGCCGGCCTGGACGCGGCCGAGGAGTCGGGCGCGGTCCCGGTGCAGGTGGCCCGGGCGCTTGCCCAGGCCGGTGCGGCGCTGCTGATCTGCGAGGTCGCCCCCGGCGAGGTGTCCCGCGACGTGCTGCGCACCCAGATCGCGGCGGCCGGGCAGGACCTCGCCGGCGTGGTCTCGCTGCTGGCGCTGGAGGAGGCCCCGCTGGCGACGGCCCCGATCGTCCCGACCGGTCTGGCCGCGACCACCAGCCTGATCCAGGCCCTCGGCGACGCCGGTGTGCAGGCACCCCTGTGGGTGCTCACCACCGGCGCCGTGAGCACGGTGGCCGGCGAGCCGGCGAGCAACCCGGTGCAGGCCCGGACCTGGGCGCTCGGCCGGGTGGCGGCCCTCGAGTTCCCGACCCGCTGGGGCGGGCTCGTCGACCTGCAGACCTCCTCGATCGGCAACCTGGCCGCCGTCCTGGCCGGAACCACCGGTGAGGACCAGGTCGCGCTGCGCGACAACGGAATCCACGCCCGCCGCCTGGTGCGGGCGGGCCGGGCCAAGAAGAAGGGCGCCGGCTGGACGCCGCGCGGCACGGTGCTCATCACCGGCGGCACCGGGGGAGTCGGCGGGCACATCAGCCGCTGGCTGAGCACCCGCGGCGCCCAGCGAGTGGTGCTCACCAGCCGCTCCGGTGCCACGGCGGCCGGAACCGCCGCGCTGGCCGCCCAGCTGGCCCAGGCCGGCACGAGCGTGGCCGTGCTCAGCAACGACATCGGCGACCGCGAGCAGGTCGAGAACCTGCTGGCCTGGATCGGGCGCACCGGCCCGGCCCTGAGCTCGGTGCTGCACGCCGCGGGAGCGCCGGTCGGCGGTCCGCTGGAAGAGGTCGGCCTGGCCGACCTGGAGCGCGCTCTGCAGGCCAAGGTCGGCGGCGCCGAGCTGCTGGACGAGCTGACCGAGGACCTCGACGCGTTCGTCATGTTCTCCTCCGGCGCAGCGACCTGGGGCAGTGGGCGCCTGTCGGCCTACGCCGCGGGCAACGCCGCCCTCGACGCCCTGGTCGAACAGCGCCGCGCTCGCGGCGAAGCCGGAACCTCTGCCGCCTGGGGCCTTTGGGGTGGCGGCGGCATGGGCGAGGGCTACGCCGGTGAACTGCTGCAGCGTCTGGGTCTTCGCGAGATGGACCCGGCCCCGGCGGTGGCGGCGCTGGCCCAGATCATGGACGCCGGCGAGGACCTGGTCACGGTCGCGGACATCGACTGGGACAAGTTCGCGACGCTCTTCACGGTCCAGCGCCCGAGCCGGCTGCTGGCCGACATCCCCGATGCCCAGCAGCAGCCGGTCACCGAGGACGTCGGCGCCCAGGACACTGCGCTGCTGCGTCAGCTGCGCGGCCTGAGCGACGCCGACGCCGAGCGGGTCCTCACCGATCTGGTGCGCGGTGAGGTCGCGGCGGTGCTGGGGCACTCCTCCGGCGAGGTGGTGCTGCCCACCCGCCCGTTCAAGGACCTGGGCTTCGACTCTTTGACAGCGGTCGATCTGCGCACCCGGCTGAACACGGCCACCGGTCTGAAACTGCCCGCCACCCTGGTCTTCGACCATCCCACGGTGGCCGCGGTGGTGCAGTTGCTGCGCTCCGAACTGCTCGGCGAGCTCACCGAGCTCGACGCCCACGCACCCACCCTGCGCGCCGCCGACCTCGGTGAGCCGATCGCGATCGTGGGTATGGGCTGCAAGTTCCCCGGCGGGGTGAACGACCCCGAGGGCTACTGGCGGCTGATGGCCGAGGGCATCGACGCGATCTCGCCGTTCCCGACCGACCGCAACTGGGACAGCGAGGGCCTGTACTCCAACCTCGACGGCACCACCTCCGAGACCCGGGTCGGCGGTTTCCTCTACGACGCCGGGTACTTCGACCCGGAGTTCTTCGGGATCAGCCCGCGCGAGGCGGTCACCCTCGACCCGCAGCAGCGGCTCCTGCTGGAGACCGCCTACGAGGCGGTCGAACGGGCCGGCATCGACCCGGCCGCGCTGAAGGGCACGCCCACCGGCGTCTTCGTCGGTGCCGGCTTCGGCGGTTACGGCGCCGACCTGATCCACGAGGGCGGGCACGAGGGCTACATGCTCATCGGCGCCCTGACTTCGGTCATCTCCGGGCGCATCTCGTACACCCTGGGCCTGGAGGGGCCGGCCGTCACGGTCGACACCGCCTGCTCCTCGGCCCTGGTCGCGATGCACCAGGCCTGCCAGGCGCTGCGCGCCGGGGAGATCTCGATGGCCCTGACCGGCGGCGTGGCCGTGATGGCCACCCCCTCGGCCTTCGCCGAGTTCTCCCGCCAGGACGGCCTGGCCTTCGACGGCCGGTCCAAGGCCTTCGCGGCCGACGCGGACGGCATCGGCTGGGGCGAGGGCGCCGGGATCATCGTGCTGGAGCGCCTCTCCGACGCCCGGCGCAACGGCCACCAGGTGCTCGCGGTGATCGCCGGCAGCGCGATGAACCAGGACGGCGCCTCCAACGGCATCACCGCCCCGCACGGTCCCTCGCAGCAGCGGGTGATCCGGGCCGCGCTGGCCTCGGCGGGCCTGCGCCCGGACGAGGTGGACGCGGTCGAGGCGCACGGCACCGGTACCGCGCTGGGCGACCCGATCGAGGCCCAGGCGCTGCTGGCCACCTACGGCAGGAACCGTCCCGAGGGCCGGCCGCTGTGGCTGGGCTCGGTGAAGTCGAACATCGGCCACACCCAGACCGCCTCCGGCGTGGCCAGCGTGATCAAACTCGTTCTGGCGCTGCAGAACCAGCAGCTGCCGCGCACCCTGCACGCCGCCGAGCGCACCCCACAGGTGGACTGGTCGGTCGGTGACGTCGAACTGCTGAACGAGGCGGTGCACTGGCCCTCGACCCTGGCCGAGGACGGCCGGGCCCGCCGGGCGGGTGTGTCCTCGTTCGGGGTGAGCGGCACGAACGTGCACGCGATCATCGAAGAGGCGCCGGTCTTCGAAGAGCTTCCGACCCAGGACGAGGGTCAGCTCGCCGAAGCGGGGGAGCTGGTCGAGCCGGCTGTGCCCGTGCTCACCGGCGATGAGGTGCCGTGGCTGGTCTCGGCCCGTTCCGGCGCCGCGCTGGCCGCCCAGGCCGCCCGGGTGGGTGGGTTCCTGCGCAGCCACGAGCGCGAGGCCGCCGAGGTGGCCTGGTCGCTGCTGGCCAGCCGGTCGCTGTTCGAGCACCGCGCGGTCGTGATCGGCAGCGCCCCGCACGAACTGCTGGCCGGGCTCGGGGCGGTGGCCGGCGGTGAGCCGGCCGGGAACGTGGTGACCGGCGCGGTGCCGATCGGTGTCGGCATCGGCAAGGTCGCGTTCGTCTTCCCGGGGCAGGGCTCGCAGTGGATCGGCATGGGACGCGCCCTGCTGGCCGACTCGCCGGTGTTCGCCGCGCGGATGGCCGAGTGCGCGGCCGCACTGTCGGCCTTCGTGGAGTGGAACCTGCTGGACGAGCTCGCCGGCCCGCTGGAGCGGGTGGACGTGGTGCAGCCGGTGCTGTGGGCGGTGAACGTCTCGCTCGCGGCGGTCTGGGAGGCCGCGGGCGTTCGTCCGGACGCCGTGGTCGGGCACTCGCAGGGTGAGATCGCCGCCGCGGTGGTCTCCGGAGCGTTGTCGCTGGAGGACGGCGCCCGGGTGGTGGCGCTGCGCAGTCAGGCGCTGAGGGCGCTGTCCGGGCGCGGCGGGATGCTCTCGATCGCCGAGCCGGTGGCGGTGGTCGAAGCCCGTCTGACCGAGGGCGTGACGGTGGCGGCGGTGAACGGGCCGAACGCCACGGTCGTGTCCGGTGACCCGGCGGTGCTGGAGGTGCTGGCCGCGCAGGTGGAGGCCGAGGGTGGCCGGGCGCGGATGCTGCCGGTCGACTATGCCTCGCACGGCCCGCAGGTCGATGAGCTGCGGGAAGAGATCCTGCGCCTGCTCGACGGCGTCATGCCGCAGACCGCGCGGATCCCGATGGTCTCGGCCATGACCGGGCTGAAGCTGGACGGCACCGAACTCACCGCGCAGTACTGGTACGACAGCCTGCGGGCCAAGGTCGAGTTCGCGCAGGCGATCCAGGTGCTGGGACGCGAGCACTTCGGCGTGTTCATCGAGTCCTCGGCCCACCCCGTCCTCACCAACCCCGTCACCGACACCCTGGAGAAGGTGCTCGACGGCGCCGGTGCCCTGGCACTCGAACCCGTCGTGGTCGGCACCCTGCGCCGCGAGGACGGTGGCGCCGCCCGGATGCTGGCCTCGCTGGCCGAGGTGCACGTGCGCGGGGTCGAGGTGGACTGGACCCGGATCGTTGCCGAGACCCCGATCGTCGAACTGCCCACCTACGCCTTCCAGCGCCGCCGGTACTGGCCCAACCCGGCGCCCGCGCCGGTCGCGACGCCGGCCAAGCAGCACGACGACGAGTTCTGGGACGCGGTGGAGTCCGGCGACCTCGAAGGCCTGGCCGGGAAACTGGCGATCGCCTCGGACGACCTGGAGCCGCTGCTGCCCGCCCTGGCCGGCTGGCGTCACCGCGAGCGCGACGAGTCGCTGAGTGCGGCCTGGCGCTACCGGATCACCTGGGTGCCGATGCCGGACGCCGCGCCGGCCCCGCTGAGCGGGACCTGGGTGCTGGTGGTCCCGGACCGGACCGACGCCTCCGAACTGGCCGACGCACTCAAGTCCGCCTTGAGCGAGCGGGGTGCCCAGGTCGTCCTCTGTTCGGTCCCGACCGACAAGGTGAGCCGCGCCGCCATCGGCGAGCTGCTCGCCGACCGCGTGGGCGAACAGGCCCTGGCAGGCGTCATCTCGCTGATGGCGCTGGCCGAGGAGCCGCTGCCGGGCCAGGTGCACGTGCCCACCGGCACCGCCGGTCTACTCGCTCTGGCCCAGGCGCTGGGCGACCTGGGTGTGGGCGCGCCGCTGTGGGCCCTCACCCGGGGTGGCGTGGGTACCGACCACGCGCCCACGAACCCGGTTCAGGCGCAGACCTGGGGCCTGGGGCGGACCATCGGCGTCGAGCACCCGGACCGCTGGGGTGGTCTGGTCGACCTGCCCGAGGTCTTCGACGAGCGGGCGGCGACGCTGCTCGTCGGTGCTTTGCAGAACCGCAGCGAGGACCAGGTCGCGATCCGCCCGGGTGGTCTGCTGGCCCGGCGCCTGGTCCGCGCCACCCCGCGAAAGACCACGACAGACATCAAGAACTGGGCGCAGGGCAGTGTCCTGATCACGGGTGCCAGCGGGGCGATCGGGCCGGACCTCACGGCCTGGCTGGTCGAGGCCGGCGTGCAGCACCTGGTGCTGACCACGCGCCGCGGCCCCCAGACCCCCGGCGCTGCAACGCTGGCGGCCTCACTGGCCGAGGCCGGGGCGACGGTCACCATGGTGGCTTGCGACGTCACCAGCAAGCCCGCGATGCAGGGGCTTCTGGACCACATCCCGACCGTGGCGCCGAAGCTCTCGATGGTCATCCACTCGGCCGTGGCGGTCGAGCTGATGGCCGCGGACGTGACCGGGGTGGACGACCTGGCCCTGGCCCTCGGCGCCAAGGTCGGCGGCGCGCAGGTGCTCGACGAGCTCACCGCGGAGCTGGATCTGGCCGCGCTGGTGTTCTTCTCCTCCATCACCGCGACCTGGGGTGTGGGCGAGCACGCGACCTACGCCGCGGCCAACGCCCACCTCGACGCCCTGGCCGAGAACCGCCGCGCCCGTGGCCTTCCCGCGACCTCCATCGCCTGGGGCGTGTGGGGTTCGGGCGGACGTTTCGACGACGACAACGCCGCCGAACGCCCGCTCAGCCTGGTCCCGGAGCGCCTGCGGCGTCAGGGCCTGAGCCTGCTGGAGCCGCAGCGCGCCCTCGGCGTGTTCGGGCAGGTGCTGGCCGACGACGAGACCGTTCTCTCCGTGGCCGACGTGGACTGGGACCGCTTCTCGGCGGTGTTCAGCGCGATGCGCTCGTGGCCCCTGCTCAACGGTGTGCCCGAGGCCCGTCAGATCGTGACCCAGGCACCGGAAAGGGCCACGGGCGAGGGCGGCGCGCTGCAGGAACGTCTGCGTGGACTCTCGGCCGGGCAGCAGGAGCGGATCGTCACCGACCTGGTCAGCTCGCACGCGGCGGCGGTGCTCGGCTTCACCTCCGGCGACTCGGTGCAGGCCGCGCAGGCGTTCCGGGACATGGGCTTCGACTCGCTCACCGCGGTCGAGCTGCGCTCCCGCCTGAACCAGGCCACCGGCCTGCAGCTGCCGACCACGGTGGTGTTCGACTACCCCTCGCCGGTGGTCCTGGCCCGCCAGATCGTCACCGAGCTGACCGGCACCTCGGCAGCCGTCGCCCAGAGCCGGGTGGCGCCGATCGACGCCTCCGACCCGATCGTCATCGTCGGTATGGGCTGCCGCTACCCGGGCGGGATCGACAGCCCGGCGGCGCTGTGGAAGCTGCTGGACGAGGGCGGCGACGCCATCGGCGGCTTCCCCGCCGACCGCGGCTGGGACCTGGAGGAGCTGCGCGAGACCGCCTCGGCCACCCGCGAGGGCGGGTTCATGAGCGGCGCCGCGGACTTCGACCCGGCGTTCTTCCGGATCAGCCCGCGCGAGGCGCTGGCGATGGACCCGCAGCAGCGCCTGCTGCTCGAGACCTCCTGGGAGGCGATGGAGAACGCGGGCATCGCGCCCACCTCGCTGCAGGGCTCGCTGACCGGTGTGTTCGCCGGCGCCGCGGGCTCGGGCTACGCAGCGCAGGGCGGCTTCGACGCCGAGACCGCCGGGCACCTGATCACCGGCAACGTGACCTCGGTGATCTCCGGCCGGATCTCGTACACCCTCGGCCTGGAAGGCCCCGCCGTCACGGTGGACACGGCCTGCTCCTCGGCCCTGGTGGCCCTGCACCTGGCCGCCCAGGCGCTGCGGGCGGGGGAGTGCGACCTGGCCCTGGCCGGCGGTGTGATGGTGATCGCCGACCCGAGCGAATTCATCGGCTTCTCCCAGCAGGGGGCCCTTGCGGCGGACGGGCGCTCGAAGGCGTTCTCGGCCGAGGCCGACGGCATGGGCCTTTCCGAAGGCGCGGGAATGATCGTGCTGGAGAGGCTTTCGGACGCCCGCCGCAACGGGCACCCGGTTCTTGCCATGGTCGCCGGTAGCGCTATCAACCAGGACGGCGCCTCGAACGGCCTTTCCGCGCCGAACGGGCCTTCCCAGCAGCGCGTCATCCGGGCGGCCCTGGCCTCGGCCGGGCTGTCGGCGGCCGACGTGGACGCGGTCGAGGCGCACGGCACCGGCACCCGCCTGGGCGACCCGATCGAGGCTCAGGCCCTGCTGGCCACCTACGGCCAGGACCGGCCCGCCGAGCGCCCGCTGTGGCTGGGCGCGGTGAAGTCGAACATCGGCCACTCGCAGCAGGCCTCGGGTGCGGCCGGAATCATGAAGATGGTGATGGCCCTGCAGCACGGCCGGCTCCCGGCCACCCTGCACGCGGCCACCCCGTCGCCGCAGGTCGACTGGAGCGCCGGGAACGTGCGGCTGCTGCACGAGCCGGTCGACTGGAAGGCCGATCCCTCCGACGGACACGTTCGGCGCGCGGGCGTCTCGGCCTTCGGCATCAGCGGCACGAACGCGCACATCATCCTGGCCGAGCCGCCGGCGGCCGAAGAGATCGAGGTCGAGGACGAGGCCGCACCGGTGGTCTCCGGCCCCTCGACCGCCTGGCTGATCTCGGCCCAGTCGGCGCCGGCGCTGCACGAACAGGCCGCCCGCCTGGTCGCCTCGGTGCACGGCACCACCCGGCCGGTCGACATCGGCTGGTCGCTGGCCACCACCCGCTCGACGTTCGAGCACCGCGCGGTGGTCACCGGTTCCAGCGCCGAACTGCTCTCCGGCCTCGAGGCGCTCGCCGCCGGGCTGCCCTCACCGGCCCTGGTCACCGGGGCCGCCGGGGCCGCGGCCGAGCGGGTGGTGTTCGTCTTCCCCGGCCAGGGTTCGCAGTGGGCCGGCATGGGACGGGCGCTGGCGGCCTCCTCGCCGGTGTTCGCCGAACGCCTGAATGAGTGCGCGGTGGCTTTGTCGCCGTTCGTGGAGTGGAACCTGCTGGAGGAGCTTCAGGGTTCCTTGGAGCGGGTGGACGTGGTGCAGCCGGTGCTGTGGGCGGTGCACGTCTCGCTCGCGGCGGTCTGGGAGGCCGCCGGGGTCTCGCCGGACGCGGTGGTCGGGCACTCGCAGGGTGAGATCGCGGCTGCGGTCGTGTCCGGGGCGCTGTCGCTGGAGGACGGCGCTCGCGTGGTCGCCCTGCGCAGTCAGGCTCTGAAGGCGCTGGCCGGGCGGGGGGCGATGCTGTCGATCGCTGAGCCGGTGACGGTGGTCGAGGGGCGCCTGAGTGGTCTGAGTGAGCTGAGTGGTCTGAGCGGTGACGTGACGGTGGCCGCGGTGAACGGGCCGGGCTCCACGGTGGTGTCGGGCGATGCGGCGCTGCTGCAGGCGCTGGCCGGGCAGATCGAGGCCGAGGGGGGCCGGGCCCGGATGCTCCCGGTCGACTACGCCTCGCACGGCCCCCAGGTGGACGAACTGCAGCACGAGATCCTGCGTGTCCTGGCCGAGGTGAAGCCCCAGCCTGCCCGGGTCCCGATGGTCTCGGCCCTGACCGGGGCCTGGCTGGAGGGCACCGAGCTGGACGCCCGCTACTGGTACGACAGCCTGCGCAACCGCGTCGAGTTCTCCCGGGCGATCGAGGTGCTCAGCAACGACGGCTACGGCGCGTTCGTCGAGTCCTCCGCGCACCCGGTGCTCACCGCCGGGATCATTGATCTGCTCGAGAACCTGGGCCACGACGAGCCCGTCGTGACCGGCACCCTGCGCCGCGAGGACGGTGGCGCCGATCGGCTGCTGGCCGCGCTGGCCAGCGTCCACGTGAGAGGCATTGCCGTCGACTGGGCCTCGGTGCTGCCCAAGGGCGAGAAGGTGGCCCTGCCCACCTACGCCTTCCAGCGACGCCGCTACTGGCCCGAGCCGGTGCCCGGCACCCGCCGCGAGCGTCCCACGGTCAGCACCGCGGACTGGCGTTACCGGGTCACCTGGGCCGCCCTGCCCGAACCCCAGCCGGCCCAGCTGTTCGGCACCTGGCTGCTCGTGGTCCCCACCGGCTCCGGCGCCCTGGCCGAGCAGTGCGCCCAGGCCCTGATGGGCCACGGCGCCGAGGTTCAGGTGCTCGAGGCCGGCGGTGTGAACCGGGCGGCCCTGGCCACCCGGCTGACCGAGGCGGCCAGCGAAGAGCCGTTCGCCGGGGTGCTCTCGCTCCTGGCGCTCAACGAGAAGCCCATGGCCGAGCTGGGATCCGTGCCCCAGGGCCTGGCCGGGACGATGGTCCTGGCCCAGGCGCTGGGCGACAGCGGCATCACGGCACCGCTGTGGGTGCTCACCACCGAGGCGGTCAGCACCGTCAAGGGTGAGGTGAAGCACCCGCGTCAGGCCGAGACCCAGGCGTTCGCCAGGGTGATCGGGCTGGAACACCCCGACCGCTGGGGTGGGCTGGTGGACGTCCCCTCGCAGTGGGACCCGACCACCGCCCCAAGGCTCGCCGCGGCGCTCACCGCGGTGGCCGCCGACGGTGGCGAGGACCAGATCGCGATCCGCGAGGAAGGGCTGTTCGGGCGCAGGCTCGTCCGTATTACCCGCCCGGCGACCCAGAACGCATGGACGCCCGCGGGCACGGTGCTCGTGACTGGCGGTACCGGCGGGGTCGGCGGGCACGTCTCGCGCTGGCTCAGCGACAAGGGCGCCCGGCGGATCGTGCTGTCGAGCCGATCGGGCCCGAACGCCTCCGGAGCCGTGGCGCTCGCCGTCGAGCTGGCCGAGCGGGGCACCGAGGCAACGATTGTGGGCTGCGACATCGGTGAGCGCGGGCAGACCGCGGCCATGCTGAAGTGGATCGACGGCAGCGGCCCGGCGCTCAGTTCGGTGATGCACGCGGCCGGGGCCGGGCTGGCCGGCCCGGTCGAGGGCATGGTGCCGGCCGAGCTCGAGGGCTCGCTGAAGGCCAAGGCCGTGGGGGCCATGCACCTGGACGAGCTCACCTCCGGTCTGGACGCCTTCGTGGTGTTCTCCTCCGGTGCGGCCACCTGGGGCAGCGGACAGCTGTCCGGTTACGCCGCGGCCAACGGCGCCCTCGACGTCCTGGTCGAGAACCGCCGGGCCCGCGGGGAAGCCGGGACGTCGGTGGCCTGGGGTCTGTGGGGCGGCGGCGGGATGGGCGAGGGCCTGGCCGGCGACGTGCTGCAGCGGATGGGCATGCGCGAGATGGACCCGCGGGTCGCGGTCGGTGCCCTGGCCGAGGTGATGGCCGACGGCGAGGACGTGGTCGCGGTCGCGGACATCGACTGGGACCGGTTCGCCCCGGTGTTCACCGCGCAGCGGCCCAGCCGGCTGCTCGCCGAGATCGCCGAGGCGCAGGCCGCTCTGGGCCTGGCCGGGACCGAGGACGAGGCGGCTTCCGGCTCGGCGCTGAGCGAGCGGCTGGAGGGCCTGGACCGGGCCGGGCAGCAGGAGTTCCTGACCGACCTGGTGCGGGCCGAGGCCGCGGCGGTGCTCGGCTACGGCTCGGTCGCCGACGTGCCGGGCGACCGTCCGTTCAAGGATCTGGGGTTCGACTCGCTGACCGCGGTCGACCTGCGCACCCGCCTCAACGCCGCGACCGGGCTGAAGCTGCCGGCCACGCTGGTGTTCGACTACCCGACCCCGGCGGTCCTGGCGGACTTCGTCCGCTCCCGCGCGGTGGACGAGAAGTCCGACTACGCGCTGGCCCTGGCCGAGGTGAAGAAGCTGGAACTGGTGGTGGCCCGGGCCAGCTGGGACGCCACCGAACGGCAGGACCTGACCGCCCGCCTGGAGGCGCTGGGCCTGCGCCTGCGGGGCGAGGCCCCGACCGCAGACATCGACCGTGAGCTGGAGTCGGCGACCGACGACGAGATGTTCGATCTCGTCGAGGCGGAACTCCGCGACGTCGACTTCGACTGACTCGACTTTCCACAAGAACTCTAGGGGTACTGGCGATGGCTGCAGAGAACGACGACAAGCTCAGGGACTACCTCAAGCAGACGACCGCGGCACTGCGCCGCACCCGTAAGCGTCTGCGTGACCGTGAGCGCGAGCCGATCGCTATCGTCGGCATGGGCTGCCGCCTGCCCGGCGGCGTCCGGGCTCCGGAGGACTTCTGGAACCTGATGGACGCCGGGACGGACGCGATCTCGCCGTTCCCGACCGACCGCGGCTGGGAGTCCGACGCCCTGTACGCCGGGATGGTCGGCGACTCCCAGATCGGCCAGGTCGGCGGTTTCGTCTACGACGCGGCCGAGTTCGACCCGCAGTTCTTCGGGATCAGCCCGCGTGAGGCGCTGACCATGGACCCCCAGCAGCGGGTGCTGCTGGAGACCGCGTGGGAGGCCCTGGAACGCGCCGGGATCGACCCGCTGTCGCTGAAGGGCTCCTCCACCGGCGTGTTCGCGGGTGCGGGCTTCGGCATGTACGGCGGCGGCCTGTCCGAGGAGGCGGCCGCCGAGGGGTACATGCTGATCGGCAGCATCACCTCGGTCATCTCCGGGCGCATCTCCTACACCCTGGGCCTGGAGGGCCCGGCCGTCACCGTCGACACCGCGTGCTCCTCGGCCCTGGTCGCGCTGCACCTGGCCTGCCAGGCGCTGCGCGCCCGGGAGTGCTCGATGGCGCTGGCCGGTGGTGTGGCGATCATGTCCACGCCGTCGGCGTTCGCCGAGTTCGCGGCCCAGGACGGGATGGCCTTCGACGGCCGCTGCAAGCCCTTCGCCGACAGCGCCGACGGCATCGGCTGGGGTGAGGGCGCCGGGATGGTCGTCCTGGAGCGCCTTTCCGACGCCCGCCGCAACGGCCACCGGGTGCTGGCCGTGGTGGCCGGCAGCGCGATGAACCAGGACGGCGCCTCCAACGGCCTGACCGCCCCCAACGGTCCCTCGCAGCAGCGCGTGATCCGCGCCGCCCTCTCCAGCGCCGGGCTGCGCGCCGAGCAGGTCGCCGCGGTCGAGGCGCACGGCACCGGCACCCGCCTGGGTGACCCGATCGAGGCCCAGGCCCTGCTGGCCACCTACGGCCAGGACCGCCCGGCGGGCGAGCCCCTGCTGCTGGGCTCGGTGAAGTCGAACATCGGCCACACCCAGACCGCCTCCGGCATCGCCAGCGTGATCAAGATGGTGCTGGCCCTGCAGCACCAGGAACTGCCCCGCACCCTGCACGCCGAGACCCCCAGCAGCGACATCGACTGGAGCGCGGGCGAGGTCTCGCTGCTGCAGGAGCCGGTGCCCTGGCCCTCCAGCCTCGCCGAGGGCGGCCAGCCCCGGCGCGCGGGCGTCTCGGCGTTCGGCGTGAGCGGCACCAACGTGCACGCCATCATCGAAGAGGCGCCGCTGACGGCCGAGGTCGAGGAGGACGCCGACGCCCCGGCCCCGGTGGTGGCCGAGGACGAGGCGCCGCGGGTGCTCGACGACGTGGTGCCGGCCTGGCTGGTCTCGGGCCGCTCCCACGCCGCACTCGCCGCCCAGGCCGCACGCCTGGACGAGTTCGCCCGGCAGCAGCCCGATCTCGACCCGGCCCAGGTGGCCTGGTCTCTGGTGCGCACGCGGTCGCTGTTCGAGCACCGCGCCGTGGTTATGGGTGCCGATACCGCAGAACTGAGGACGGGTCTGGCGGCTCTGGCGGACGGGTTGCCTTCCGCCGGGGTGGTCAGCGGTGTCGTGCCCGCCGGGCGTGGGCGCATTCGCACCGCCTTCGTCTTCCCGGGCCAGGGGGCGCAGTGGGTCGGCATGGGCCGGGAACTGGCTGCCTCCTCGCCGGTGTTCGCGGCCCGGCTGGCCGAGTGTGCCGCCGCGCTGGCGCCGTTCGTCGAATGGGACCTGCTGGAAGAGCTCGAAGGCTCCCTGGAGCGGGTGGACGTGGTCCAGCCGGTGCTGTGGGCCGTGCACGTCTCGCTCGCCGCGGTCTGGGAAGCAGCCGGCGTGAAGCCGGATGCGGTGGTGGGCCACTCGCAGGGTGAGATCGCCGCCGCTGTGGTTTCCGGTGCGCTGTCGCTGGAGGACGGCGCCCGGGTGGTGGCGCTGCGCAGCCAGGCTCTGAAGGCTCTGTCGGGTCGGGGCGGGATGCTCTCGATCGCCGAGCCGGTGGCCGTTGTGCAGGCGCGTCTGACCGGCGACGTGACCGTGGCGGCCGTGAACGGGCCGAACGCGACCGTGGTCTCGGGCGACCCGGAGCTGCTGCAGGAACTGCTCGCGCGGGTGGAGGCCGAGGGCGGCCGGGCGCGGATGCTGCCGGTCGACTACGCCTCGCACGGCCCGCAGGTGGACGAACTGCGCGACGAGATCCTGCGCGTGCTCGCCGACGTCAAGCCCCGCCCGACGAACATCCCCATGGTCTCGGCCATGACCGGCGAGCACCTCACCGGCACCGAGCTCACCGCCCAGTACTGGTACGACAGCCTGCGCGCCCGCGTCGAGTTCTCCCGGGCGATCGAGGTGCTCGGGGGCGAGGGGCACAGCGTCTTCGTCGAGTCCTCGGCCCACCCGGTGCTGACCAACGCGATCGCCGAGATCCTGGCCCCGGCGCAGGACGCGGTGCTCGCCTCCGAGATCGTGACCACCGGCACCCTGCGCCGCGAGGACGGCGGGGCCGCCCGTCTGATCGCCTCGCTGGCCGAGGTGCACGTACGCGGCGTGGCCGTGGACTGGACCCGTGTCATCCCGGCGGCCGACCTGATCGAGCTGCCGACTTACGCGTTCCAGCGGCAGCGGTACTGGCCCAAGAGCCTGCCCACCTCGGCGGCCGAGGTGCGGGCCGGGTTCGGCGGCAACGCCGGTGAGGAGCAGTTCTGGAACGCCGTCGAGGCCGGTGACCTGGAAGGCCTGGCCCGCACGCTCTCGCTGGACGGTGAGGAGCTGGGCGCCGTCCTGCCCGCCCTGGCCTCCTGGCGGCAGCGGGAGCGGGACGAGTCGCTGATCGGTGACTGGCGCTACCGGGTCAGCTGGCAGCCCCTGGCCGACTCCGCCCCCGCCCGGCTGGCGGGTACCTGGCTGCTGGTCAAGCCGACCGGGAGCAGCGCCCTGGTGGACGCCGCCCGGCGGGCCCTGGGGGACCGGGGCGCAGACGTGCTCGAGGTGGTGACCGATGCCACCGAGCGCGTCGGTATGGCCGCCGCGCTCGAGCAGGCTCTTGCCGGTCGCGAGATCCCGCTCGTGGGCGTGGTCTCGCTGCTGGCCACGGACGAGGCCCCGATGGCCGCTCAGCCGGCCGTGCCGGTCGGGACGGCGGCCACGATGGCCCTGGTGCACGCCTTGGGCGACCTGGGCTCGCACGCCCCGCTGTGGGTGCTGACCCAGGGTGCGGTGGCTGCCGCAGGCGGGGAAGCGCCCAGCAACCCCGTGCAGGCTCAGGCCTGGGGTCTGGGCCGCACGGTCGGCGTGGAGCACCCGGACCGCTGGGGTGGTCTGGTCGACCTGCCCGGCACGCTGGACGCCAAGGCGATCGAGCGGCTGGGCGCGGTGCTCAGCGGCGCCGAGGACCAGGTCGCGATCCGCGCAGGTGGGGTGCTGGTACGCCGCCTGAAGCGGGCCGGTGCGGCCCGCGCCTCCGTCCCGGGCCGGGACTGGAATCGCGGCAGCGTGCTGGTCACCGGGGCCAGCGGTGCGATCGGCCCGGACCTGGCCTCGTGGCTGGTCGAGGAGCAGGTTCCGCACGTGGTCCTGGCCAGCCGCCGGGGCGCGAACACGCCCGGCGCCTCGTTCCTGGCCTCGATGCTGGCCGAGTCCGGCGCCGACGTCACGATGGTCGCGGTCGACGTGACGGACAAAGCCGCGCTCGCCGACGTCATCAGGTGGATTCCCCGCGTGGCCCCGCCGCTGTCGGCGGTGGTCCACGGCGCCGTCGCGGTCGAGCTCATGCCGGTCGACCAGGCCGACAACGACCAGCTGGCGATGGCCTTCGGCGCCAAGGTCATCGGCGCGCAGAACCTCGACGAGCTGACCGCCGACCTGGACCTCGGCGCGTTCGTGCTGTTCTCCTCGATCACCGCCACCTGGGGCGTGGGCGAGCACGCCACCTACGCCGCCGCCAACGCCCACCTCGACGCCCTGGCCGAGAACCGCCGCGCCCGTGGCCTTCCCGCGACCAGCGTGGCCTGGGGTGTGTGGGGCTCGGGCGGACGGTTCAGCGACGATGCTGACGGCAACGAGCTGGACCGCCCGCAGAGCCTGGTGCCGGAGCGGCTGCGCCGCCAGGGCCTGCGGCTGCTGGACCCGCAGCGTGCTCTGGGCCTGCTCGGTCAGCTGCTGGCCGAGGACGAGACCGTGATGGCGGTCGCCGACGTGGACTGGCCGCGCTTCTCGGCCGTGTTCAACGCGGTGCGTTCCTGGCCGCTGCTCGACGGCATTCCCGAGGCCCGCCAGGTCACCTCCGGCAACGAGTCCAAGGCCGTGATGGTCTCCGGAGACGGCGCCGCCCTCCTGGAGAAGATCACCGGTGTCTCGGCCGCGCAGCGCGAGCGCATCGTCACCGACCTGGTGAGCGGGCACGCCGCCGCCGTGCTCGGATTCGCCTCGGCCTCCGACGTCGACCCGGCCCGGGCCTTCCGGGAAATGGGTTTCGACTCGCTCACCGCGGTCGAGCTGCGTACCCGCCTGAACGAGGCCACGGGGTTGCAGCTTCCGAGCACGGTGGTCTTCGACTACCCGTCTCCGGTGGTGCTGGCCCGGCAGATCATCGCGCAACTGACCGGGAACCCGGCCGCGGCCACGCAGTCGCGGGTGGCCCAGGTCGACGCCGAGGACCCGGTCGTGATCGTCGGCCTCGGCTGCCGCTACCCGGGCGCCGAGAACCCGGACGGCCTGTGGCGCCTGCTGATCGAAGGTGGCGACGCGATCGGCACCTTCCCCTCCGACCGCGGCTGGGACATCGCCGGCCTGCTCGACTCGATCCCCGGCCAGGAGCGTTCCTCGTACACCAGCGAGGGCGGTTTCATCACCGGCGCCGCGGACTTCGACCCGGCGTTCTTCCGGATCAGCCCGCGTGAGGCGCTGGCGATGGACCCGCAGCAGCGTCTGCTGCTCGAGACCTCCTGGGAAGCGCTGGAACACGCCGGTATCGACCCGGTCTCGCTCCAGGGCTCGCTCACCGGCGTGTTCGCCGGAGCCGCCTCGTCCGGTTACGCCTCGCAGACCGGCTTCGGTGCCGACCTCGACGGCGCCGAAGGGCACCTGCTGACCGGCAACGTCACTTCGGTGATCTCTGGGCGCATCTCGTACACGCTGGGCCTGGAGGGCCCGGCCGTCACGGTGGACACCGCCTGCTCGTCGGCGCTGGTCTCCCTGCACCTGGCCGCCCAGGCGCTTCGGGCCGGTGAGTGCGACCTCGCCCTGGCCGGTGGCGTGATGATCATCGCCGACCCGGCCGAGTTCATCGGTTTCTCCCAGCAGGGCGCCCTCGCCCGGGACGGCCGGTGCAAGGCGTTCTCGGCCGAGGCCGACGGCATGGGCCTTTCCGAGGGCGCGGGCATGATCGTGCTGGAAAGGCTTTCGGACGCCCGCCGCAACGGGCACCCGGTTCTCGCCACGGTGGCTGGTAGCGCCATCAACCAGGACGGCGCGTCCAACGGCCTGTCCGCTCCCAACGGCCCCTCGCAGCAGCGCGTCATCCGCGCGGCTCTGGCCTCGGCCGGTCTGACGCCGGCCGACGTGGACGTGGTCGAGGCGCACGGCACCGGCACGGTGCTCGGTGACCCGATCGAGGCCCAGGCCCTGCTGGCCACCTACGGCGCCGAGCGCGGCGACGCCGGACCGCTGTGGCTGGGCGCGGTGAAGTCGAACATCGGTCACGCGCAGCAGGCCTCGGGCGCGGCCGGGATCATCAAGATGGTGCTGGCGCTGAAGAACGGCCGGCTGCCGGCCACCCTGCACGCCGGTACCCCCTCGCCGCACGTCGACTGGTCGGCCGGCGAGGTCTCGCTGCTCACCGAGTCGGTCGAGTGGGGTGCCACCGAGGGACGCACTCGCCGGGCCGGTGTCTCGGCTTTCGGCATCAGCGGCACGAACGCCCACATCATCCTGGCCGAGGCCCCGGCGGAAGACGCCGTGGCCTCCCCGGACGCCGACGCCACGAACAACCCTGGCCACGCGGACGAGCTGACCGGGGTGCTGGAGGGCGAGCCCGCTTGGCTGATCTCCAGCCAGACCCCGGCCGGTCTCGCGGACCAGGCCCAGCGCCTGCTCGCCCACCTGGGCACGCACCCGGAGCTGGACCCGGTGGACGTCGGCTGGTCGCTGGCCACCACCCGTTCCACCTTCGAGCACCGGGCCGTCGTGACCGGCGCCGACCTGCTCTCCGGCCTGCGTGCGCTGGCCGCCGGTGAGCCCGACCCGGGCGTGGTCGCCGGCAACGTCGGCGGCTCCGGACAGGTCGTCTTCGTGTTCCCCGGCCAGGGGTCGCAGTGGATCGGCATGGGGCGCGCGCTGGCCGCTGCCTCGCCGGTGTTCGCCTCCCGCCTGGCCGAGTGCGGGGCTGCGCTGGCTCCGTTCGTGGACTGGTCGCTGGAGGAGGTGCTGGGCGACGAAGAGGCTCTGCAGCGGGTCGACGTGGTGCAGCCCGTGCTGTGGGCCGTGATGGTGTCGCTGGCCGAGTTCTGGCAGGCGGCGGGGGTCACGCCGGACGCGGTGCTCGGGCACTCGCAGGGTGAGATCGCCGCGGCGGTGGTGGCCGGGATCCTGTCGCTGGAGGACGGCGCTCGGGTGGTGGCGCTGCGCAGCCAGGCGCTGAAGGCGTTGGCCGGTCGCGGCGGGATGCTCTCGATCGCCGAGCCGGTCGAGGTTGTGCAGCGTCGCTTGAGTGGCGATGTGACGGTGGCGGCGGTGAACGGGCCGAACGCCACGGTCGTGTCCGGTGACCCGGCGGTGCTGGAGGTGCTGGCCGCGCAGGTGGAGACCGAGGGCGGCCGGGCGCGGATGCTGCCGGTCGACTACGCCTCGCACGGCCCCCAGGTCGACGAGCTGAAGGAAGAGATCGAGCGGCTGCTGGCCCCGGTCAGCCCGCAGGCCGGGCTGGTTCCGCTGGTCTCGGCGATGACCGGCGAGTTCCTGGCCGGGCCGGAGATGGACGCCGGTTACTGGTACTCCAGCCTGCGTGCCCCGGTGGAGTTCGCCCGGGCCACCGAGGTGCTGGGCCGGGCCGGCTACCGGGTCTTCATCGAGGCCTCGGCGCACCCGGTGCTCACTGCGCCGATCGCCGACACCCTGGAAAGCCTGGAGGGCCTGGAGATCGAGCCGGTCGTCACCGGCACGCTGCGTCGCGAGGACGGGGGCGCCGACCGGGCGATCGCCTCGCTGGCGGCGGCCCACGTCAAGGGCGTGTTCGTGGACTGGACCGCGGTGCTGCCCACCGGCCGCCGGGTCGAACTGCCCACCTACGCCTTCCAGAAGCAGCGGTTCTGGCCCAAGCACAACCCGCTGGCCCAGCCTGCCCAGGACGACGCCGCAGTGGCGGACAGCGCGTTCTGGAACGCGGTCGAGGGCGGCGACGTGGACGGCCTGGCGCAGAGCCTGGCGGTCGACGGCGCGAACCTCGCCGAGATCCTGCCCGCGCTGGCGGCCTGGCGCCGTAAGGAGCGCGGGGAGTCCGAGGTGGCCGACTGGCGCTACCGGATCACCTGGACGCCGGTGGTGGCCAAGGCGCAGTCGAAGCTGTCGGGCATCTGGCTGCTGGTCGTCCCTGCCCACACGTCCACCGGGACCGACTCCGCCACCGAGGCACCGACGTCCTCTGGTCTGCTCTTCGACGTCGAAGCGGCGCTGGGGGAGCGCGGTGCGCACGTTGTGCGGGTCGAGGTCCCGGCCGGCCGATCCGCGCGCTCCGAGCTCGGTGACCACCTCGCCACCGCCACGTCCACGTTCTTCGCCGACCAGACGGCCTGGCCCGAGGGCGTCCCCGCCGTCTCCGGCGTCGTCTCCCTCCTGGCCCTCGACGACCGCCCGCTGCCGGACGCCCCCGTCGTGCCCACCGGCCTGGCCTCGACCACCGCGCTGGTCCAGGCCCTCGGCGACGCCGCGATCGAGGCGCCGCTGTGGGTGCTGACGCAGGGCGCGGTGGCCGCCGCCGCCGGCGAGAGCGCTCACAACCCCCTGCAGGCGCAGACCTGGGCCCTGGGCCGGGTCGCCGGCCTGGAGCACCCGAGCCGTTGGGGCGGCCTGATCGACCTGCCCGCCACGTTGGACGCACGCGCGGCCGACCGTCTGGCCACGGTGCTGAACGGCGACGAGGACCAGGTCGCTGTGCGGGCCGGGGGTGTGCTGGCCCGCCGCCTCGTGCGGGCGCCGCGCCCGCAGACGTCTCACATCTGGAAGCCCGACGGCACCGTCCTGATCACCGGCGGAACCGGTGGCGTGGGTGGGCATCTGGCCCGCTGGCTGGTCACCCGGGGCGCGCAGAAGGTCGTGCTCTCGAGCCGGTCCGGCGCCCGGGTCGGCAGCGTGCCCGCACTGGCGGCTGAACTGGCCGCCGCCGGCACCGAGGTCAGCGTGGTCGCCGGGGACATCGCCGACCGCGCCCAGGTGCAGAACCTGGTGCGCTGGATCGGCGAGAACGGCCCACAGCTCAGCTCGGTGATGCACGCGGCCGGGGCCGGGGTCGCCGGGCCGGTCGAGATCATGACGCCGGCCGACCTGAACGAGGCCTCGCTGGCCAAGGTCGGCGGCGCTCAGGTGCTCGACGAGGTGACCGCCGGGCTCGACCTGGACGCGTTCGTGCTGTTCTCCTCCGGCGCCACCACCTGGGGCTCGGGCCAGCTCTCGGCCTACGCCGCCGCCAACGCCGCGCTCGACGCGCTGGTCGAGGACCGGCGCGCCCGCGGCCTGACCGGCACGTCCGTGGCCTGGGGCCTGTGGGGCGGCGGTGGGATGGGCAAGGGCACCGCCGGTGAGGTGCTGCAGCGCCTGGGCCTGCGCGAGATGGACCCGGACAAGGCCGTGCTGGCCCTGGCCCAGATCCTGGATGCGGGGGAGTCGCTGGTCGCGGTCTCGGACACCGACTGGACCCGGTTCGCGCCGGTCTTCACCGTGCAGCGCCCCAGCCCGCTGCTGGCCGACCTGCCCGACGCGCAGAAGGCGCTCGAGGCGGCCGGTGGCACCGAGGACGCCGGGGTCGCCCGGTCCGCGCTGGACCAGAAGCTGGCCGGGCGGGCCCGCAACGAGCAGGAGCGCATCCTCACCGAGCTGGTGCGCTCCGAGGCCGCGGCCGCGCTCGGGCACGCCTCGATCGATGCTGTTCCGGCCTCGCGGGCCTTCCGTGAGCTCGGTTTCGACTCGCTCACCGCGGTGGACCTGCGCACCCGCCTGAACACGGCCACCGGGATGAAACTGCCGGCGACGCTGGTGTTCGACTACCCCACGGCCGCAGCGGTCACTCAGCTGCTGCTGAGCGAACTGCTGGGCGACCTTTCGGCCCCGAGTCAGGCCCGCGTGACCGCAGCCTTCGACGACGGGGAACCGATCGCCGTGGTCGGCATGGCCTGCCGCTACCCCGGTGGTGTGAGCGACCCGGAAAGCTACTGGGAGATGCTGGTCTCCGGCACCGACGCCATCGCCGCGTTCCCCACCGACCGTGGCTGGGACGTGGACGGCGTCTACGGGGGCGGCGGGAAGTCCACGCCCAAGCAGGGTGGCTTCGTCTACGACGCGACCAGCTTCGACGCGTCCTTCTTCGGCATCAGCCCGCGTGAGGCGCTGGCCATGGACCCGCAGCAGCGGCTGCTGCTGGAGACCACCTGGGAGGCGCTGGAGCGCGCCGGGATCGACCCGTTCTCGTTGCGAGGCAGCCAGACCGGTGTGTTCGCCGGCGCGACCTACTCGGCCTACGGCAACGCGATCGCCGACAACCCGGCCACCGCGGGCTACATGCTCACCGGCAACGCCGGAGCGGTGATCTCCGGCCGGATCTCGTACACGCTGGGCCTGGAGGGCCCGGCCGTCACGATCGACACGGCCTGCTCGTCGTCGCTGGTGGCCACCCACCTGGCCGGTCAGGCGCTGCGCGCGGGGGAGTGCGACCTGGCTCTGGCCAGCGGTGTCACGGTGATGGCGACGCCCGGCGCGTTCGCCGAGTTCGCCCGCCAGGACGGCCTGGCCTTCGACGGGCGCTGCAAGTCCTTCGGGGCGGACGCCGACGGCACGGGCTGGGGCGAGGGCTCCGGTGTGCTGGTGCTGGAAAGGCTTTCGGACGCCCGCCGCAACGGCCATCGCGTGCTCGCCCTGGTCAGTGGTAGCGCGGTGAACCAGGACGGCGCGTCCAACGGGCTCACGGCGCCCAACGGCCCCTCGCAGCAGCGGGTGATCCGGGCGGCCCTGGCGTCCGCGGGCATCGAGCCCAAGGACGTGGACGCGGTGGAGGCGCACGGCACCGGAACCGTTCTGGGCGACCCGATCGAGGCCCAGGCAGTGCTGGCCACCTACGGCGCCGAGCGCGCCGGAGCGGGCGCGCTGCACCTCGGCTCGGTCAAGTCGAACATCGGCCACACCCAGGCCGCGGCCGGCGTCGCCGGGATCATCAAGATGATCCTGGCCCTGCAGCACGACCGGCTCCCGCAGACCCTGTTCGCCGAGCAGCCCTCGCCGCACGTCGACTGGTCGGCCGGTGAGGTCTCGCTGCTCACCGAGTCGGTGGCCTGGGAAACTGAACACGGACGTCCGCGGCGGGCCGGGGTGTCGGCCTTCGGCGTGAGCGGGACGAACGCCCACGTCATCATCGAGGAGGCACCGGCTCCCGAGCCTGCCGCCGAACCGGCCGAATTCGCCGAGCCGGAGCCTTCGGGGCTGCCGGTGCTCGACCCGGCCCCGCAGGCCTGGCTGGTCTCCGGCCGCTCCGGCGCCGGGCTGCTCGCCCAGGCCGGGCGCCTGGCCCAGCACCTCTCCGTTGAAACCGAGCTCGACCCGGCCGACGTGGGGTGGTCGCTGGCGGCCACCCGCTCGCAGTTCGAGCACCGCGCGGTCGTGCTCGGGGATGCCCTGGTTCAGGGCCTGTCTGACCTGGCCGCGGGAGCTCCGTCGAGCGATGTCGTGCGCGGCGTCACGCCGGTGGGTGACTCGGCCCGCGTCGGCTTCCTCTTCGCCGGCCAGGGCGCCCAGCGCGCGGGAATGGGACGCGAGCTGTACGCGTCCTCGCCGGTGTTCGCCGAGACCTTCGACCATGTCTGCGCCCTGCTGGAGGCCGAGACCGGCGTGCCGGTGGGCGAAGTGGTGCTCAGCGCTACCGAGGGCCCGCGCGCCGACCAGACCCTCTACGCCCAGACCGGCCTGTTCGCGGTCGAGCTCGGCCTGGTCGCCCTGCTCGAGGCCGCGGGCATCCGCCCCGACGTGGTGGCCGGGCACTCGCTCGGCGAGATCTCGGCGGCGCACGTGGCCGGGGTGCTCAGCCTTCAGGACGCCTGCCGCCTGGTCGGCGCCCGCGCCCGGCTGATGCAGGCCCTGCCCGAGGGCGGGGCAATGGCCGCGATCGCGGTGACCGAGGACGAGATCCGCGCCTACGTGGCCGGGATCGACGGCCTGTCGGTGGCGGCGGTGAACGGGCCGACGTCGGTGGTGGTCTCCGGTGACCAGGACGCGGTCGAGCAGGCCGTGGAGCACTGGCGCGAACAGGGCAAGCGGGTGCGGCGCCTGCGGGTCAGCCACGCCTTCCACTCCGCCCGGATGAACCCGGCCCTGGACGAACTGGGGCAGGTGGCGGAGAACATCTCGCACAGTGCGCCTTCGGTCAGCTGGGTCGGCGCCCTCACCGGCCAGGCCGTGGACGCGCCGGAGCCGCAGTACTGGGTGGCTCAGGCCCGCGAGGCGGTGCGTTTCGCCGATGCGGTAAGGACCATGGCCGCCCGTGGTGTGACGGTCTTCGTGGAGATCGGCCCGGACGGGACGCTCTCGGCGATGGGCTCGGGAGTGCTGCCCACCGACAGCGCGGCGCCGCAGTTCGTGCCGGTGCTGCGCCCCGACTCGGCCTCGGCCCCCTCGGTGCTGCGGGCCCTGGCCCGCGCCCACGTCAACGGCGTCGAGGTGGACTGGAGCCGGGTGCTGCCCACGGGCGGCCCGGTGCACCTGCCCACCTACGCCTTCCAGCGCGAGCGCTTCTGGCCCGACGCACCGGCCCTGCCGGCCCAGCGCACGGGTTCGTCCACGCCGGGCGAGGACCGGTTCTGGGCCGCGGTGCAGGGCGGCGACCTGGCCGGGCTGGCCGGTGCCCTGGACGTGGACGGCGACCGGCCGTTCAGCGAGGTTCTGCCCGCGCTGGCCTCGTGGCGGGCGCGTGAGATGGAGGAGTCGCGCACCGCGGGCTGGCGCCTGCGGGTGAGCTGGTCGCCGCTGGCCGAACCCGCGTCGGTGCGGCTGAGCGGGGCCTGGCTGGTGCTGGCTCCGGCCGGTCCGCTGGACGAACTGGTGGCCGGTTGCGTGCAAGCCCTGGAATCGCGCGGTGCCTCGGTTGTTCTGGTGCGAGCCTCGGCCGAACCGACCCAGCCGGAGACGCTGGCCGCGAGCATCCGCGAGTCGCTCACCCAGGCGTCCGTGACGATGCCGTCCGGCGTCCTGTCACTGCTCGCGCTCGACGAGACCCCGCTGGCCGAGGCCCCTTCGGTCACCGCCGGCCTCGCCGCCACCGCGATCCTGGTGCAGGCGCTCGGTGCGCTCTCCTTCCAGATCCCGGTCTGGGTGGCCACCACCGGCGCGGTCAGCACCGGCCCGGCCGACCCGCTGACCCGTCCCGAACTGGCCCAGGTCTGGGGCCTGGGCCTGGTCGCCGGACTGGAACACCCCGAGCACTGGGGCGGCCTGATCGACCTGCCCGAGAACCTCGACGAGCGTTCCGCCTCCCGCCTGGCCGCCGTTCTGGCCGGTCAGGTCGCGGGGGAGGACCAGATCGCGGTCCGGGGCAGCGGTGTTCTCGGGCGGCGGCTGGTGCCGGCCGCACCCGTTGCCGAAAAGGCCCAACAATGGACGTCGGTGGGCTCGGCTCTGATTACGGGGGGCACCGGCTCGGTCGGCGGACACGTGGCCACCTGGCTGACCGGGCGCGGCGTTCCGCGGATCGTCCTGGTCTCGCGCTCCGGCGCGGGCAGCCGGGGCATCGCCCAGCGGGTCGCTGAACTGGCCCAGCAGGGCTCCGGCGTGGCCGTGCTGGCCGTGAACATGGCCTCCACCGAGCAGGTTTCCGGAGCGCTCGACTGGATCGACCGCACCGGCCCGGCCCTGCGCGCTGTGTTCCACGCCTCCGGCGTCTCCCAGGGCGCCCCGGTGATCGCGACCGACGTGGCCGAGCTCGCCAAGGCCGCCGACGCCAAGACCGCCGGCGCCCGCAACCTCGACCGGCTGACCACGCACCGGGACCTGGACGCGTTCGTGGTGTTCTCCTCCGGCGCCGCGATCTGGGGCTCCCGCCTGCAGGCCGCCTACGGTGCGGCCAACGCCTACCTCGACGCGATCGCCGAGAACCGCCACCACCGAGGCCTTCCCGCGACCTCCGTGTCCTGGGGCCTGTGGGGTGGCGGCGGTATGGGCGACAGCGAAGGCGGCGCCCAGCTGCAGCGCCTCGGCCTGCGCGAGATGGACCCGGAGCAGGCGATCAACGCCCTGGCCGCGGTTCTGGACCACGGCGAGCGCCTGCTCACGGTGGCCGACGTGGACTGGGCCAAGTTCGCCCCGGTGTTCACGCTGCACCGGCCCAGCGCCCTGATCAGCGAACTACCCGAGGTGGCCCGCGCGCTCGCGGCGGGACCAACGTCCTCTGGTGGTGGCTCTGAAGCTCTGGCCACCACGGAACTGGGGCAGCAGCTGCAGACCCTGGACCGCGACGGGCAGGAACGCCTGCTGGTGGACCTGGTGCGCAGCGCGGCCGCCGGTGTGCTCGGGCACGCCTCGGCCGACGCCGTCGATGCCGCCAGGCCCTTCCGCGAGCTCGGTTTCGACTCGCTCACCGCGGTCGAGCTGCGCAACCAGCTGGGCGCCGCGACCGGTCTGGACCTGCCCGCCACGCTGGTCTTCGACTACCCGACCCCGGCCCTGCTGGGCGAGTTCCTCACCGACGAACTGGTCGGCGCCGTCGCGGCCCAGGTCAGCGTGGTCTCCGCCGCGAACACCGACGAGCCGATCGCGATCGTGGGCATGAGCTGCCGCCTGCCCGGCGGCTCGAACAGCCTGCCGGAGTTCTGGGACCTGCTGCGCACCGGCGCCGACGGCATCACCGCCTTCCCCACCGACCGCGGCTGGGAGGCGTACGTCACCGAGGAGCAGCAGAACTCGCAGTTCGCCCCGGTCGGCGGTTTCGTCTACGACTCGGGCGACTTCGACCCGGCGTTCTTCGGCATCAGCCCGCGCGAGGCCCAGGCGATGGACCCGCAGCAGCGCGTCCTGCTCGAAACCGTCTGGGAGGCGCTGGAACAGGCCGGGATCGACCCGAACACGCTGCGCGGCACCTCGGCCGGCGTGTTCACCGGCGCCTGGTCGTCCGGCTACGGCATGAGCCTGCAGCCGGGCGCCCCGCAGGTGGAGGCGGCCGAGATGGCGGGCGGCGGCACCGAGGGCTACTTCCTCACCGGCAGCGCGACCAGCGTGATCTCCGGCCGGGTGGCGTACACCCTGGGCCTGGAAGGGCCGGCCGTCACGATCGACACGGCCTGCTCCTCCTCGCTGGTGGCCCTGCACCTGGCCGCCCAGTCGCTGCGCTCGGGCGAGTCCAGCCTGGCCCTGGCCGGTGGTGTCACGGTGATGGCCACCCCCGGCTCGTTCGCCGAGTTCGCCCTGCAGAACGGCCTTTCCGGCGACGGACGCTGCAAGTCCTTCGGCGCCGACGCGGACGGTACTGGCTGGGGTGAGGGCTCGGGCATGCTGGTGCTGGAGAGGCTTTCGGACGCCCGCCGCAACGGCCATCGCGTGCTCGCCCTGGTCAGTGGTAGCGCGGTGAACCAGGACGGAACGTCCAACGGGCTCACGGCGCCCAACGGTCCCTCGCAGCAGCGGGTGATCCGGGCGGCCCTGGCCTCGGCGGGCATCGAGGCCCAGGACGTGGACGCGGTCGAGGCGCACGGCACCGGAACGGTCCTCGGCGACCCGATCGAGGCTCAGGCCCTGCTGGCCACCTACGGTGCGGCGCGCGACGCGGCCGACCCGCTGTGGCTGGGCTCGGTCAAGTCGAACATCGGGCACACCCAGGCCGCGGCCGGGGTGGCCGGGGTGATCAAGATGGTGCTGGCGATGCAGCACGACCTGCTGCCGCTCTCGCTGCACTCGGACGAGGTCTCCCCGCACGTGGACTGGTCGTCCGGCGGGGTGCGGGTGCTGAACCAGCCGGTGCCGTGGCCCTCCTCGGCCCACCGGCCGCGCCGGGCCGGCGTCTCCTCGTTCGGGGTCAGCGGCACCAATGCCCACATCATTCTCCAGGAGGCTCCGGCCCTGGAGGTCCCGGCCGACGAGTTCGACGAGCCCGACCGTGGCGTGAAGGTGTTCGACGACGCCGCCCCGGCGGCCTGGCTGATCTCGGCCCGTACCGCCGAGGCACTGGCCGGACAGGCCGGGCGCCTGGCCTCGTTGACCGAAACCGCGAGCCCGGCCGACGTGGCCTGGTCGCTGGCCACCACCCGGGCCCGCTTCGACCACCGCGCCGTGGTGATCGGCTCGCCGGCGAGTGGCCTGGCCGCGCTGGCCTCGGGTCTGCCCGTGCCCGAGGTGGTCTCGGGCCAGGTGATCAGCGGCGACAAGCGGGTGGTGTTCGTCTTCCCCGGCCAGGGTTCGCAGTGGCTCGGCATGGGCTGCGACCTGGCCGCCACCTCGCCGGTGTTCGCCGCCCGCCTGGCCGAGTGCGAGCGGGCACTGTCGCCTTACGTGGACTGGAAGCTGTCCGAGGCACTGGACGGGCCCCTGGAGCAGGTGGACGTGCTCCAGCCCGTTCTGTGGGCGGTTCATGTGTCGCTCGCTGCGGTGTGGGAGGCGGCCGGGGTGCGGCCTTCGGCCGTGGTGGGGCACTCGCAGGGTGAAATCGCGGCGGCTGTGGTCTCCGGTGCGCTGTCGCTCGAAGACGGCGCCCGGGTGGTCGCTCTACGCAGCCAGGCACTGAAGGCGCTGTCCGGGCGCGGCGGGATGCTCTCGATCGCCGAGCCCGTGGCTGTGGTGGAGGCTCGTCTGAGTGGTGATGTGACGGTGGCGGCGGTGAACGGGCCGTCGGCGACGGTGGTCTCGGGTGATCCGGTCCGGTTGGCTGAGCTGCTGGCTGAGGTGGAGGGTGAGGGTGGCCGGGCGCGGATGCTGCCGGTCGACTATGCCTCGCACGGCCCGCAGGTTGAGGAGTTGCGTGAGGAGATCTTGCGGTTGCTGGCTGAGGTGCGGCCGCAGGTCGCGCGGATTCCGATGGTTTCGGCCATGACCGGGCTGAAGCTGGAAGGCACCGAGCTCACTGCGCAGTACTGGTACGACAGCCTGCGTGGCAGGGTCGAGTTCTCCCGTGCTGTCGAGGCTCTGGCCGATCATGGCGTGTTCGTCGAGTCCTCGGCCCACCCGGTGCTCACCACGCCGGTCACCGAGATCCTCGAGGCGCTCGGCGAGCCGGTGGTGACCGGAACGCTGCGGCGCGACGACGGCGGCGCCGAGCGCATGCTGGCCTCCCTGGCCACGCTGCACGTGCGTGGCGTGCCGGTGGACTGGACGGCGGTCCTGCCCGAGGGCGAGCGCGTCGACCTGCCCACCTACGCCTTCGAGCACCGCCGCTACTGGTCCAAGGCCATGCAGGCGGGCGCCGGCGACGTGCGCTCGGCCGGGCTCGGCGCGGTTGGTCACCCGCTGCTCAGCGCCTCGGTCGAACTGGCCGGAGGGGACGGCGTGGTGGTCACCGGTCGGGTGTCGCTGCGCACGCACCCCTGGCTGGCCGACCACGCCGTGGGTGGCGCGGTGCTGCTGCCCGGCACGGCGTTCGTCGACCTCGCGATGCGGGCCGGCTACGAGGTGGGCTGCGCCCGGGTGGTCGAGCTGACCCTGGCCGCGCCGCTGGTGCTGCCGCCCAGCGGGGCCGTGGCCGTGCAGGTGGTGGTGGGTGCGGCCGACGCCGACGATCAGCGCACGGTCGACATCTACTCGCGTCCCGACGACGCGGCCGGCGAACCGTGGACGCAGCACGCCACCGGCCGGCTCGCCCCGGACACCCGGGTCGGCCTGCCCTCGGCGGGCGACTTCCTGATCTGGCCCCCGCTGGACGCCGAACCGGTCGACGTCAGCGACCTCTACGAGATTCAGGCCGCCGGCGGCTACGGCTACGGCCCGGTGTTCCAGGGCCTGAGGGCGGCCTGGCGCAAGGACGAGGCGATCTTCGCCGAGATCGCCCTGCCCGAGTCGGCCGGCGCCGACGCCGCCCGCTTCGGCATCCACCCGGCCCTGCTCGACTCCTCCCTGCACGCGGCCGGCCTGCTGGCCTCCGCGTCCGAGGAGGGCGTGCGCCTGCCGTTCGCCTGGACCGGTGTCTCGCTGATGGCGGCCGGCGCCTCCTCGCTGCGGGTGCGGCTGGCCCAGGACGAGGCCGGTGGCCTCACCCTGACCGGCGCCGACCCGACCGGCCGCCCGGTGGTCGCGGTCGAGTCGCTGATCCTGCGGGCGGTGAGCGCCGATGCGCTGAACGCCGCGCAGGGCAGCCTGAGCAACTCGCTGTTCGCCGTGGACTGGGTCCCGGTGAACGGCGGCTCGGCCGAGCTGCCCACGCGCTGGGCCCTGCTCGGCGAGGACCACTTCGCCGTGAGTGACGCACTTCCGGGCGACGGGCTGCACGTGGCCGACCTGTCCGCGCTCGCCGAGGCGGTCGCCGACGGTGCGGCGGCTCCGGAGCTAGTAGTTATTACTTTGAGCGGTAATGGTTCAAGCGCGGACGCCCCTGACGAATCCGAGCTCGGCTCCAGGACGCGATCGGTCACCGCCGAGGCGCTGAGCCTGGTTCAGCAGTGGCTGACGCTCGACGCCCTGGCCGATGCCCGCCTGGCGTTGGTCACCCGAGGAGCGGTGGCCGCAGCGGACGGGGACGGGGTGGACGACCTGGCCGCCTCGGCGGTCTGGGGTCTGGTGCGCTCGGCACAGTCGGAGAACCCGGACCGGCTCATCCTGCTCGACCTGCCGGCCGTTTCTGATAACAGGCCGACGCCATCCCTAGCCCCCACCCTCCCAGGGGAAGAGACACGTGAAGACGGGTCTGCGGTTGAGGCTGAGGACGGCGTCGGCGCTGCACTCGTGAGTGCTCTGGCCTCGGGGGAGCCTGAGGTGGCGCTGCGGGGTGGCGTGGCGCTGAGCCGGCGGCTGGTGCGTCCGGCGAGTGTTCAGGTCGGCGAGACCGGCGAGACCGGCCAGGTCGGGGAGTCCGGCGAGTCCGGCGAGTCCGGCCGGGCCAGCGAGGTCGGCGAGGTCGGCGCGGTGCTGATCACCGGCGGCACCGGGCTGCTCGGGGCCCTGGTGGCCCGTCATCTGGCCGAGCGTGGCCGGGCCGAGGAGCTGGTGCTGATCAGCCGGTCCGGGCCGCGCGCGGCCGGGGTGGCGGCTCTGGCCGCGGAGGTGGCCCAGAGCGGCGTCGCCGTCCAGGTGACCGCCGCCGACGCCGCTGACCGCTCGGGGCTGGCAAGCGTCCTCAAGCCGTTGGCCCCGCGGCTCACCGGCGTGATCCACACGGCCGGGGTGCTCGACGACGGTGTGATCGGCTCGCTGACCTCCGGGCGGCTCGACCAGGTGATGCGGCCGAAGACGGACGCGGCCTGGAATCTGCACGAACTGACGGCAAACTCCCCGCTGCAGCAGTTCGTGCTGTTCTCCTCCGGCGCGGCCACGTTCGGCTCGCCGGGGCAGGGCAACTACGCCGCGGGCAACGCGTTCCTCGATGCGCTGGCCGCGCACCGCCAGGCCGCCGGGTTGCCGGGGCAGTCGCTGGCCTGGGGCCTGTGGGCCGACGCCAGCGCGATGACCGGCCACCTGAACGAGGCCGACCGTCAGCGCAACAACCGCAGCGTGATGAGCGAACTGAGCACGCAGGAGGGCCTGGCCCTGATGGATGCGTCGCTGGCCCGGCCGGAGGCGCTGCTGGTGCCGGCGAAGGTGAACGTGGCCGGGCTGCGGGCCCAGGCCGCCCGGGGAGGCCGGTTCGCCCCGGTCTGGCACGCCCTGGCGGGCCGCCCGGTGGGGGCCGCTCCGACGGTGGATCCGCAGGCCGGACGACTTCTGCGGGCGCAGTTGAACGCTGTAGCGGACCCGGACCGTGACCGGGTACTACTGAGCCTGGTTCGGACACATGGGGCCGCAGTTCTGGGTCACTCCTCGGCCGACGCCGTGGGGGCCCAGAAGGCCTTCAACGAACTGGGATTCGACTCGCTGACCGCTCTGGAGCTACGGAATCGCCTGAATGCAGCCACCGGGCTGAAGTTGCCCGCCACCCTCGTGTTCGACTACCCGACGCCGGCCGCGCTCGCCGGCCATCTCAAGGAACAGCTCGTCGACGGAAACGACGAGCAGGCCGACTCCGGGGCCCTGGCCCTGGCCGAGGTCGGCCGCCTGGAGGAGATGGCCCGTGCGATCAAGGCCGGTGACGGATCGCGATCCGCCCTGGCAGCCCGCCTGAAAGCCCTTGTCCTGACTCTGGAGACGGAGCAGGACCCGAAGGCCGAGGGGGGTGCCGACACCGATCTCCGGGCAGCCACGGTCGAGAACATCTTCGATCTTCTCGACAACGAGCTCGCCGACTGACACGCGGTCCGGGCCCCCGGACCAGTAAATGGTTCGAGGAGCTGTTTCATGGACACCGAGGACAAGTTTCTCGACTACCTCAAGCGGGCCACCGCCGACCTGCGCAAGGCCCGCAGGCGGGTGCGCGAGCTGGAGGACCGCGAGGCGGAGCCGATCGCGATCGTCGGGATCGGCTGCCGCTTCCCGGGCGGCGTGAACGACCCGGGAAGCTTCTGGCGGCTGCTGTCCTCGGGCACCGACGCGATCGCGGACTTCCCCACCGACCGCGGCTGGGACGTCGAGGGCCTGTACGGCTCAGCCGGCCCGCGCGAGGAGTCGTCGAACACGATCCAGGGCGGGTTCGTCCACGACGCGTCGGGTTTCGACGCCGGGTTCTTCGGGATCAGCCCGCGTGAGGCGCTGGCGATGGACCCGCAGCAGCGGGTCATGCTGGAGACCTCGTGGGAGGCACTTGAGCAGGCCGGGATCGACCCCTCGAAGCTGAAGGGGTCGGCCACCGGCGTGTTCGCGGGCGCGGGCATGACCGCCTACGGCGCGCAGGTTCCCGCCGCCGACGCCGAGGGCTACGTGGTCACCGGCAACGCCACCAGCGTGATCTCCGGCCGGGTCGCCTACAGCCTGGGCCTGGAGGGCCCGGCCGTGACGGTCGACTCGGCCTGCTCCTCGGCGCTGGTCTCGATGCACCTGGCCGCCGCCGCACTGCGTTCCGGCGACTGCACGCTGGCCCTGGCCGGCGGTGTCACCGTGATGGCCGAGCCGGGCAGCTTCGCCGAGTTCTCCCGGCAGGGCGGCCTGGCCTTCGACGGCCGCTGCAAGGCGTTCTCGGCCGAGGCCGACGGAACCGGCTGGGCCGAGGGCGCCGGTGTGCTGGTGCTGGAGAAGCTTTCGGACGCCCAGCGCAACGGCCGCACGATCCTCGCGGTCATGCGCGGGTCGGCTGTCAACCAGGACGGCGCCTCCAACGGCCTCACCGCTCCCAACGGCCCCTCCCAGCGGCGCGTGATCCGCGCCGCGCTCGCCAGCGCCCGGCTCTCGCCGGCCGAGGTCGACGCGGTCGAGGCACACGGCACCGGAACGGTTCTCGGCGACCCGATCGAGGCGCAGGCCCTGCTGGCCACCTACGGCCAGGACCGCCCGGAAGGCCGCCCGGTGCGGCTGGGTTCGGTCAAGTCGAACATCGGTCACACCCAGGCCGCGGCCGGTGCGGCCGGGGTGATCAAGATGATCCTGGCGCTGCGCAACGAGATGCTGCCGCGCACCCTGCACGCCGATCAGCCCTCTCCGCACGTGGACTGGAGCGCCGGTGACGTCGCGCTGCTGACCGAGGCCGAGCCCTGGCCCTCGCGGCTGGCCGACAACGGCGCCCCGCGGCGGGCGGGCATCTCGGCGTTCGGCATCAGCGGCACCAACGCCCATGTCGTCCTCGAAGAAGCTCCCGCCCCGGTCGCGGCTGCGGCCATCGACGACGCCGACGCCGAGAAGCCCCTGGCCGTTCTCGACGGCGAGCAGCACGCCTGGCTGATCTCCGGCCGTAACCCCGAGGCCCTGCGCGCGCAGGCCACCCGGCTGGCTTCCCACGTCGCCGATGCCGCGGTGGAACCCGCCGACATCGCCTGGTCGCTGGCCACCACCCGCACGGCGCTGGAGCAGCGCGCCGTCGTGGTCGGCCGCACCACCGCCGAACTCACCGCCGCCGTCAGCGACCTGGCCACGGGCGTCCCCACGGGCTCGATCGTGACGGGCGCCGCCTCCACCACGCCGCGCGTGGTCTTCGTCTTCCCGGGCCAGGGTTCGCAGTGGGTCGGCATGGGCCGCGAGCTGGCCGCCTCGTCGCCGGTTTTCGCCGCTCGTCTGGCCGAGTGCGGCGCCGCGCTGGCGCCCTTCGTGGACTGGTCGCTCGAGGACGTACTGGGCGACGAGGAGGCCCTGCAGCGGGTCGACGTGGTCCAGCCCGCGCTGTGGGCGATCATGGTCTCGCTGGCCGAGTTCTGGCGCGCCGCGGGGGTGCGGCCGGACGCGGTGCTGGGGCACTCGCAGGGTGAGATCGCCGCTGCGGTGGTGGCCGGCATTCTCTCGCTGGAGGACGCCGCCCGGGTGGTGGCGTTGCGCAGCCAGGCGCTGAAGGCGCTCTCGGGCCGCGGCGGGATGCTCTCGCTCGCCGAGCCGGTGGCCGTGGTCGAGGCCCGGATCGCCGGCCTGGCCGGTGTGACGGTGGCGGCGGTGAACGGGCCGAACGCCACGGTGGTGTCGGGTGATCCGGCGCTGCTGCAGGAACTGCTCGAGCGCGTGGAGGCCGAGGGTGGCCGGGCGCGGATGCTGCCGGTCGACTACGCCTCGCACGGCCCGCAGGTCGATGAGCTGCAGGACGAGATCCTGCGGGTCCTGCAGGGGCTCACCCCGCAGACCGCGACCACGCCGATGATCTCGGCGATGACCGGCGAGTGGCTGATCGGCCCTGAGGCGGACGCCGGGTACTGGTACGCCAGCCTGCGCGCCCGGGTCGACTTCGCCCGCGCGGTGGAGACTCTCGCCCGGGACGAGTTCGGTGCGTTCGTCGAGGTCTCGGCCCACCCGGTGCTGACCAACGCGGTCACCGACATCGTCGAGACCGCGCTGGCGGTGACCGGCGACGAGGGACCGGTGGTGACCGGCACCCTGCGCCGCGAGGACGGGGGTGCCTCCCGGGCGCTGCTGTCACTGGGCGAGGCCTACACCCGCGGGGTGGCCGTCGACTGGACGGCGGTGCTGCCCCGGGCCCGGCGCGTGGACCTGCCGGCCTACGCCTTCCAGCGGGCTCACTACTGGCCCCTGCCCGGCACCGACCTCCCGGCCGCGAGCACGCGTGAGCTGACCGAGGGCGAGGCGCAGTTCTGGGCGGCCATCGAGGCCGACGACATGGAGAGCCTGGCCTCGGCGCTGGCCGTGCAGGGCGACGAGTCGTTCGCCGAGATCGTGCCCAAGCTGGCGGCCTGGCGCCGCCGCGAGCGCGACGCCAACGCCGTGGCCGACTGGCGCTACCGCGTCACCTGGACCTCCGTCGACGCCCCCGAGGCCACGCCGCTGGCCGGCACCTGGTTGCTGATCACCCCCACCACCCCGGCCGACCACCTCGTCACGCAAGCTCTGCGCGCTGCCGGGGCGGACGTCCGAACGCTGACCGTCACGCCCGCAGACCTGGACCGGGCCGCGCTCACCGCGCTCCTGGACGGCCTGAACCCGGCGGGAGTGGTGTCGCTGCTCGGCCTGGACGAGGCGCCGACGGCTGAACTGCCGGTCGTCACCCAGGGCCTAGCGGGCACGCTCGCCCTGGTGCAGGCGCTGGGCGACACCGGGATCAAGGCCCCGCTGTGGCTGCTCACCAGCGGCGCCGTGCTGTGCGGCCGGACTGACACCACGCCGAGTCGTCCGCTGCAGGCGCAGATCTGGGGTCTGGGCCGGGTCGCCGGTCTGGAGCACCCCGACCGCTGGGGCGGCCTGATCGACCTGCCGGAGACCTTCGACGAGACCGCCGCGCAGCGCCTGACCGCATTCCTGGGCCAGAGCTCCGAGGACCAGCTGGCGATCCGCTCCACCGGCGTGCAGGCCCGCCGCCTGGTGCAGGCCCGCCCGCGCGCCTCCCGGCCCGGTGACGAGCGCTGGAGCACCCGCGGCAGCGTCCTGCTCACCGGCGCCTCCGGTGCGATCGGCCCCGACCTGGCCGCCTGGCTGGCCGCCTCCGACGTGCCGCACGCCGTGATGGCCAGCCGCCGCGGCCCGCACACCCCCGGCGCCGCCTACCTGGCCGCACTGATGGCCGAGGCCGGCACCGGCGTCACCCTGGCCCGCACCGACGTGTCCGACCGCGACCAGGTGGCCGGTCTGATCGACTGGATCCCCACGGTCGGCCCGGACCTGTCCGCGGTGATCCACGCCGCCGTCTCGGTCGAGCTGCTGCCGCTGATGCGCACCGACGCCGAAGGCCTGGCCCTGGCCTCACAGGCCAAGGTCGCCGGCGCCGCGCACCTGGACGAGCTCACCGCCGACAAGGACCTGGACGCGTTCGTCCTGTTCTCCTCGATCACCGCCACCTGGGGTGTGGGCGACCACGGCGCCTACGCCGCGGCCAACGCCTACCTCGACGCCCTGGCCGAGGACCGCCGCCTGCGCGGCCTGCCCGCCACCTCGATCGCCTGGGGCGTGTGGGAGTCCGGCGGCCGCTTCGACGAGACCCCCGCCAACGACCCCGCGAGCGCGCCGCAGCACCAGGAATGGCTGCCGCAGAGCCTGATCCCCGACCGCCTGCGCCGCCAGGGCCTGGTGCTGCTGAACCCGGACCGGGCGCTCACCGCGATGGGCCAGGTGCTGGCCGACGACGAGACCGTGCTCGCGGTCGCCGACGTGGACTGGCCGCGCTTCTCCGCCGTCTTCAACGCCTCCCGGCAGTGGCGCCTGCTCGACGAGATCCCGCAGGCCCGCCAGGTGGAGAGCACGCCCGGCGAGGTCGCGGTCAACGGTGAGGCCGCCGCTCTGCTGGCCAAGCTGCTCGGGGTCTCCCAGCAGCAGCGCGAGCGCATCGTCACCGACCTGGTACGCCAGCACGCCGCCGCCGTTCTGGGCCACAGCTCGGCCGGCGAGGTGCAGGCCGGGCGTGCCTTCCGCGACATGGGTTTCGACTCCCTCACCGCGGTCGAGCTGCGCACCAAGCTCAACCAGGCCACCGGTCTGCAGCTGCCCAGCACCGTTGTCTTCGACTTCCCCTCCCCGCAGGTCCTGGCCCGGGAGATCCTCACCCGGCTGATCGGCACGCAGGCCACCGCCGACGCACAGGCCTCCCGGGTGACGCCGGTCTCGGCCGACGACCCGGTCGTGATCGTCGGTATGGGAGCCCGTTTCCCCGGGGCTGTGGACAGCCCGGAGGCGATGTGGGATCTCCTGATGAACCGCGGGGACGCGATCTCGGAGTTCCCGGCCGACCGGGGCTGGGACGCCCTGGGCGAGACCGGTGGTTTCACCCCCCGCGGCGGCTTCATGTCCGGGATGGCCGAGTTCGACCCGGCCTTCTTCCGGATCAGCCCGCGCGAGGCGCTGGGCATGGACCCGCAGCAGCGGCTGCTGCTGGAGACCTCGTGGGAGGCGCTGGAGCGGGCCGGGGTCGACCCGGTCACCCTGCGCGGCTCGCTCACCGGGGTCTTCGCCGGTGCCTCCAACTCCGGCTACGCCGGCCTGGCCGGTTACGGCGCGGGCGTGGAGGGCTCCGAGGGCCACCTGATGATCGGCAACCTGACCAGCGTCGTCTCCGGCCGGGTCTCGTACACCCTGGGCCTGGAGGGTCCGGCCGTCACGGTCGACACCGCCTGCTCCTCGTCGCTGGTCGCCCTGCACCTGGCCGCCTCGGCCCTGCGCGCGGGGGAGTGCGACCTGGCCCTGGCCGGCGGCGTCATGGTGATCACCGACCCGGCCGAGTTCATCGGCTTCTCCCAGCAGGGCGCCCTGGCCGCCGACGCCCGCTGCAAGGCCTTCTCGGCCGACGCCGACGGCATGAGCCTGGCCGAGGGCGTGGGCATGTTCGCGCTGGAAAGGCTTTCGGACGCCCGTCGCAACGGTCACCCGGTGCTCGCGGTGATCGCCGGCAGCGCGGTGAACCAGGACGGCGCCAGTAACGGTCTTTCGGCCCCCAACGGGCCTTCGCAGCAGCGGGTCATCCGGGCCGCTCTGGCCAGCGCCGGGCTCACCCCGGCCGACATCGACATCCTCGAGGCGCACGGCACCGGCACCAAGCTGGGCGACCCGATCGAGGCCCAGGCCGTGCTGGCGACCTACGGCCAGAACCGGCCGGAGGACCGACCGCTGCTGATGGGTTCGGTCAAGTCCAACATCGGCCACGCCCAGCAGGCCGCGGGTGCGGCCGGGGTACTGAAGCTGGTGCTTGCCCTGCAGCACGGGGTGGTCCCGGCCACGCTGCACGCGGACGTCCCCACCCCGCATGTGGACTGGGCCGCCGGTGACGTGGAACTGCTGAACGAACCGGCGCAGTGGCAGCCGCAGGCCGAGCGAGTCCGCCGGGCCGCGGTCTCGGCGTTCGGGATCAGCGGCACCAACGCGCACATCATCCTGGCCGAGCCGCCCGCCGACGAGCCCGCCGGCATCGAGCCCGCCGGCATCGAGCCCACCGACGAGCCGGCTCTGCCGGTCCTGACCGGCGACGACCTGGCCTGGCTGGTGTCGGGCCACACGCCGGACGGCCTCACCGCCCAGGCCGAGCGTCTGGCCGCGCACGTCAGCGACCAGAACCCGGCCGACCTGGCCTGGTCGCTGGCGGCAACCCGCTCCGCGCTGGAACACCGGGCCGTGATCCTCGGTTCCCGGACCGGCCACCTGCTCGCCGGTCTGGAGGCACTCCGGGCGGGCACCCCGTCCTCTGCCCTGATCTCCGGAACGGCCGCCGCGGCCGGCCCGGTCGTGTTCGTCTTCCCCGGCCAGGGTGGTCAGTGGGTCGGCATGGGGCGTGAGCTTCTCGCTCAGAGCCCCGTTTTCGCGCAACGGATGGACGAGTGTCGCGCGGCTCTGGCCCCTCATGTCGAGTGGGACCTGCTCGAGGTCCTGGACGACGAGGAGCAGCTGGCCCGCCTCGACGTGGTGCACCCGGCGCTGTGGGCGACGATGGTCTCGCTCGCGGCGGTCTGGGAGGCCTCCGGAGTGGTGCCGGACGCGGTGATCGGTCACAGCCAGGGCGAGATCGCGGCGTCTGTTGTGGCCGGAGTGCTTTCGCTGGAAGACGGCGCCCGCGTGGTCGCCCGTCGGGGTCAGGCCATGCTCGCGCTGGCGGGCCAGGGCGGTGTGCTGTCGATCGCGGCCTCCGCAGAGGTTGTCGAAGGATTGGTCGCGGCCTACGACGGGGTCACCGTCGCAGTGCTGAACGGCCCCGAGGCCACCGCCGTCTCCGGTGTTCCGGAGCAGCTGCAGGCCCTGGCCGCCGACTGCGAGAAGGCCGGTCTGCGGGCGCGGTTCGTGCCGATGGACTACGCCCCGCACGGCCCGCAGGTCGAGAGCATCCGCACCGAGATCCTCAACGCGCTCGAGGGCCTCACACCGACGGCGGCGCTGATCCCGGTGGTCTCCGGGATGACCGGCGACTACCTCGAGGGGCCGGAGGCCGACGCCGGCTACTGGTACGAGAGCCTCCGCGCCACGGTCCAGTTCACCCAGGGCATCCGGACGCTCGAGCGCGACGGCTACGGCGTGTTCGTCGAAGTATCCCCGCACACGGTGCTCACTGCCGCGATCGGCGCCACGCTGGAGCGTGAGGACGACCGGCCCGCCCCGGTGGTCACCGGCACCCTCAAGCGCGACAACGGTGGGGCCGCGCGGTTCCTGGCCTCGCTCGCCGAGGTGCACGTGGGTGGCGGGCACGTGGACTGGAAGGCCGTACTGCCCGAGGGCAAGCGGGTCGACCTGCCCACCTACGCCTTCCAGCGCCAGCGCTACTGGCCCAAGACCATCGCCGCCACCGGCGCCAGCGTTCAGGCGCTGGGCCTGGAGGCGGCCGGGCACCCGCTGCTCGGTGCCGCCGTGCAGCGGGCCGACGGGCAGGGCCTGCTGTTCACCGGTCTGCTCTCCACCCGCACCCAGCCCTGGCTGGCCGACCACGTGATCGCGGGCGCGGTGCTGCTGCCGGGCACCGCCTTCGTCGAACTGGCCGTGCGGGCCGGGTACCAGGCCGGAGCGCCGCGCCTGGAGGAGCTGACTCTGGCTGCACCGCTGATCATTCCGGCCGACCGGCCGGTGCGGATCCAGGTCGCGGTCGGTGCCCCGGACGAGAGTGGTCAGCGTTCCGTCGAGATCTATGGAAACGTCTACGAGAGCTCCGAAGAAGGATGGACGCGTCACGCTGGTGGTCTGCTGGCCCCCTACGTGGCCGCGGGCGACGCCGAGGCGGGCGACTTCCTGGTCTGGCCGCCGTCCGACGCCGAGCCGGTAGACGTGTCCGACCGTTACGAGGCGACGAGCGCCGGCGGCTACGCGTTCGGCCCGACGTTCCAGGGGCTGAAGGCGGCCTGGCGCCGCGGCACCGACGTGTTCGCCGAGGTGGCGCTGCCGGACGAGGCAGCTTCGGAAGCATCTGCTTTCGGGGTGCACCCGGCTCTGCTGGATGCCTGCCTGCACGCGGCCGGGGTTGCCGGTGACGCCTGGGCCGGGCACCTGGACGCCGAGCCCGGGCAGATGCTGCTGCCCTTCGCCTGGACCGGTTTCTCGCTGCACGCGGCCGGTGCGGCCCGGCTGCGGGTCCGGCTGCGGCCGGAGGCTGCGGGTGGGATCGCCCTCACCGCAACCGATGTCGCCGGTACACCGGTCGTCACCGCACAGTCGCTGGTGCTGCGGCCGGTCTCGGCCGCTTCGATGCCCGCCACCGGCTCCTCGGTGAACGAGGCGATGTTCGCGGTCGAGTGGGTGTCGGTCGAAGCAGGAACAACGGACGCTTCCTGGGCCGTGGCCGGTCCGGACGCCTTTGGTCTGGTGGCCGGGATCTCCGGTGCGGGCCAGACGCCCGCGCTGTACCAGGACCTGGGCATGCTGGCCGCGGCCGTGAGCGCCGGCGCCCCGGCGCCCGCACTGGTCGCGGTGGCGGTCGACGGCCCCTGGGACGCGGCCGATCCGGCGGTGGCGGCCCGTGAGGTGACCGCCCAGACCGTGGCGCTGCTGCAGGAGTGGCTGGCGCTGACGGCTCAGGACGCGCTCGCCGACGCCCGCCTGGTGCTGGTGACGCGCGGGGCGGTGGCCACGAGCACGGGTGAGGACGTGTCCGACCCGGCCGCCGCGGCGGTCTGGGGCCTGGTGCGCTCGGCGCAGTCCGAGAACCCCGGCCTGATCACGATCGTCGACCTGGCGGCGGCGTCGGTCGACGCCGAGCACCTGCCCGCCGCACTCGCCACCGATGAGCCGGAACTGGCCATCCGTGAAGGCCGTCTGCTGGCCCGCCGCCTGACTCGTCCCTCCACAACGCTTCTCAGCCCCGAGACCGACGGGCCCTGGCGGCTGGACGCGGCGCAGAAGGGCAGCCTGGACGGCCTGGCCCTGGTTGCTGCCCCGGAGGCCGAGGCGCCGCTGGAGCCGGGCACGGTCCGGATCGCCGTGCGTGCCGTGGGTCTGAACTTCCGCGACGTCCTGATCGCGCTGGGCATGTACCCGGTCGACGCGCTGGTGGGCACCGAGATCGCCGGCGTTGTCACCGAGGTGGCCACCGACGTCCTCAATTTCGAAATCGGCGACCGCGTGCTGGGCATGGGCTCGGGGGCCGCCGGCCCGCTGACCGTCACCGAGGCCCGGCTGCTGACCAAGATGCCGGACGCCTGGTCGTTCGCGACCGCTGCGTCGGTGCCGATCGCCTACTCCACCGCCTGGTACGCCCTCGTCGACCTGGCCCAGGCCCGGCCCGGCCAGAAGCTGCTGGTGCACGCGGCCGCCGGAGGCGTGGGCACGGCCGCCGTCTCGGTGGCCCGGCACCTCGGCCTGGAAGTGTTCGCCACCGCCAGCCCGGCCAAGTGGGACGTGCTGCGGGCGATGGGACTGGACGACGAGCACATCGCCTCCTCCCGCGACGCCGCGTTCGAGGCGAAGTTCAGTGGCGTGACCGGTGGCGAGGGCATGGACATCGTGCTCAACGCCCTGGCCGGCGAGCTGACCGACGCCTCGCTGCGACTGCTGCCGCGCGGTGGTGCGTTCCTCGAGATGGGCAAGACCGACGTCCGCGCCGAGGACGACCTGGCCCGCGACTTCCCGGGTGTTCGCTACCACGCCTTCGTCACCGGTGAGGCCGAACCCCGCCGCCTGACCGCCATTCTCGACGAGACGACCGCCCTCCTGGCCGAGGGTGTGCTGGCCCTGCCGCCCAAGAGGATCTGGGACGTGCGCCGCGCTCCCGAGGCGTTCCGGTTCATGAGCCAGGCCAAGCACGTGGGCAAGCTCGTCCTGATCGTGCCGGCCCAGAACCGCGGCAGCGTGCTGATCACCGGTGGTACCGGCACGCTGGGCGGGCTGGTGGCCCAGCACCTGGCCGCCACCGGCCGCTCGAGCGAGCTGGTGCTGACCAGCCGCCGCGGCCCGAGCGCCTCCGGCGCAGCGGTTCTGGCGGCGGGGGTGGCCGAGGCCGGCGCCGACGTGCGGGTGCTCGTGGCCGATGCCGGCGACCGTGAGGGCCTGGCGGCGGTGCTCGCCTCGCTGCCGGTCCTGACCGGAATCATCCACACCGCAGGTGTTCTCGACGACGGTGTGGTGGAGTCCCTCACGCCGGAGCGGATCGACGCGGTGATGCGCCCGAAGGCCGACGGCGCCTGGAACCTGCACGAGCTGACCCTCGGCCGTGACCTCGACGCCTTCGTTCTGTTCTCCGCCGGTGCGGCCACCTTCGGCGGCGCCGGTCAGGGCAACTACGCCGCGGCCAATGCCTTCCTGGACGCGCTCGCCGCGCACCGGGTGTCGCAGGGCCTGCCGGCCGTGTCGCTGGCCTGGGGCCTGTGGGCCGACTCCAGCGGTATGACCGCCAACCTCAGCGGCGCCGACAAGGACCGGATGGCCTCGGGCGGTGTGAAGCCGCTCAGTTCGGCCGACGGCCTGGCCCTGCTCGACCTCGCGCTGACCCGCGACGAGGCCCACCTGGTGCCGGCCCGCCTGGACCTTGCGGGCATCCGCCAGCTCGGGGCCGACCTGCCGCCGCTGTGGCGCGGTCTGGCCGGTTCCGCGCGACGCGCGATCCCGCAGGCCGCCAGCGCTGCCGGCTCGGGCAACCTGGGTGCACAGCTGGCTGCACTGAGTGAGTCCGACCGTGAGCGGGTTCTTCTCGACCTGGTCCGCGGCCACGTCGCGGCCGTGCTCGGTCACGCCTCCCCGGACGCGATCGAGCCCCGCCGGGCCTTCCGCGACCTGGGCTTCGATTCATTGACATCGGTCGAACTACGCAACCGGCTCTCCACCGCGACCGGCCTGCGGCTGCCCGCCACCGTCGTCTTCGACCACCCGTCCTCCACCGCGCTGGCCGAGCACCTGCGCGGGAAGCTGCTCGGGGCCAAGGGTTCCGGGGCGACGGTGACGGCCAAGCCGGCGGCCACCGGTGAGCCGATCGCCATCGTCGGCATGAGCTGCCGCTTCCCGGGCGAGGTCCGCGACCCCGAGTCGCTGTGGCAGCTGCTGGCCGAGGGCGTCGACGCGATCGGTGACCTGCCCCGCGACCGCGGCTGGCCGGTGACCGGTTCCAGCACCGGGCAGGGCGGTTTCATCAGCACCGCGGCCGACTTCGACCCCGGCTTCTTCGGGATCAGCCCGCGCGAGGCCCTGACCATGGACCCGCAGCAGCGGCTGCTGCTGGAGACCGCGTGGGAGGCCGTCGAGCGGGCCGGGATGGACGCGAGCGTGCTGCGCGGCACCCCGACCGGCGTCTACGTGGGCGCGGCGTTCTCCGGCTACGGCGACGGCCTGCCGCCCGAACTGGCCGGGCACATGATGACCGGCACCGCGGCCAGCGTGATGTCCGGCCGGATCTCCTACACCCTGGGCCTGGAGGGCCCGGCCGTCACGATCGACACGGCCTGCTCCTCCTCCCTGGTGGCCCTGCACCTGGCGGTGGCGGCCCTGCGTTCCGGCGAGTGCACGATGGCCCTGGCCGGCGGCGCCACGATCATGGCGACCCCGGGCGGGCTGGTCAGCTTCTCCCAGCAGCAGGCCCTGGCGGCGGACGGCCGTTGCAAGGCCTTTTCCGACTCCGCCGACGGCATGGGCATGTCCGAGGGCGCGGCCATGCTGGTGGTCGAGCGGCTCTCGGACGCGCAGCGCCGGGGGCACCCGGTGCTGGCGGTGATCCGCGGCAGCGCGATGAACCAGGACGGTGCCTCCAACGGCCTGACCGCCCCGAACGGGCCCTCGCAGCAGCGGGTGATCCGCGCCGCGCTGGCCAACGCGCAGCTCAGCGCGGCCGACATCGACGTGGTCGAGGCGCACGGCACCGGCACCGAGCTGGGCGACCCGATCGAGGCCCAGGCCCTGATGGCGACCTACGGGCAGGAGCGCCCGGACGGGCAGCCCCTGCTCATCGGCTCGGTGAAGTCGAACATCGGCCACACCCAGTGCGCGGCCGGCGCGGCCAGCGTGATGAAGGTGGTGCTGGCGCTGCAGAACGAGCAGCTGCCGCGCAGCCTGTACGCCGAGAACCCGTCCGACCACGTCGACTGGAGCGAGGGCGACGTCCAGCTGCTCGCCGAGGCCCAGCCGTGGACGGCCGGGGACCGGGTGCGCCGCGCGGGTGTCTCCTCGTTCGGGATCTCCGGCACCAACGTCCATCTGCTGATCGAAGAGGCCCCCGCGGTCCAGCCGCCGAAGGTCTCGGTGGGGTCCCCCAGCCCCGAGGGGGCCGGGAGGGGCCCCCAGCCGGTGCTCACCGGTGACGCCGGCGCGTGGGTCGTGTCGGCGCGGTCCGAGGACGGGGTCGCGGCCCAGGCCGACCGGCTCGCCTCGTACGTCGCCGCGCAGCCGCTGGGCGAGGCCCGGCCGGCCGAGGTGGCCTGGTCACTGGTCACCAGCCGGTCGGTGTTCGAGCACCGGGCCGTGGTGATCGGTTCGGAGCCCGACGACTTCCTGGTCGGCCTCGACGCCGTGGCTTCGGCTCTGCCGGCCGCGGGGGTGGTGACCGGTTCCGTGCCGGCCGGTGGAGCTGCCGGCCGCAAGGTCTTCGTCTTCCCCGGGCAGGGTTCGCAGTGGGTCGGCATGGGCCGGGCGCTGGCGGCTGCTTCGCCGGTGTTCGCTGAGCGGTTGAACGAGTGTGCGGTGGCGCTGTCGGCCTTCGTGGACTGGAACCTGCTGGAGGAGTTGGACGGCCCGCTGGAGCGGGTGGACGTGGTGCAGCCGGTGTTGTGGGCGGTGAATGTCTCGCTGGCTGCGGTGTGGGAAGCGGCTGGTGTGAAGCCGGATGCGGTGGTGGGGCACTCGCAGGGTGAGATTGCGGCTGCGGTGGTTTCTGGTGCGTTGTCGCTGGAGGACGGCGCGCGGGTGGTGGCGTTGCGCAGTCAGGCGTTGAAGGCTTTGTCGGGTCGGGGTGGGATGCTCTCGATCGCTGAGCCGGTGGCGGCGGTGCAGGCGCGGCTGGTTGATGGTGTGACGGTGGCGGCGGTGAACGGGCCGAATGCCACGGTGGTGTCCGGGGATCCGGCTCTGTTGCAGACGTTGGCTGAGCGGGTGGAGGCTGAGGGTGGCCGGGCGCGGATGCTGCCGGTCGACTACGCCTCCCACGGTCCGCAGGTCGACGAGCTGCGGGAGGAGATCCTGCGGCTGTTGGCCGAGGTCAGGCCTCAGGTCGCGCGTATTCCGATGGTCTCCGCGATGAGCGGCGCGAAGCTTGAAGGCACCGAGCTCACCGCGCAGTACTGGTACGACAGCCTGCGCGCCCGGGTCGAGTTCGCCCGTGCAATTGAGGTTCTCGGGCGGGATCACTACGGCGTGTTCATCGAGTCCTCGGCCCACCCGGTGCTCACCGCCCCGGTTGCGGACGCCCTCGAGAACCTGGGCGTGGAAGCGGTCGTCACCGGCACCCTGCGCCGCGAGGACGGCGGAGCGGACCGGATGCTGGCCTCGCTGGCCGAGGTGTACGTGCGCGGCGTCGAGGTCGACTGGCGTTCGGTGCTGACACCGGCCGTCCGGGTCGACCTGCCCACCTACGCCTTCAGCCCGCAGCGCTTCTGGCCCACCGCGAGCGTGGCCGGTGCCGACGTGGCCTCGGCCGGTCTCGGCTCGGTCGGGCACCCCCTGCTGGGCGCCCGGGTCGAGCTCGCCGACGGCGAGGGTGTCGTGGTCACCGGCCAGCTCACCCCGCGCAGCGCCCCCTGGCTGGCCGACTACGAGGTGGCCGGCGTGACGCTGGTGCCCGGCACGGCCCTGGCCGAGCTCGCGGTGGTGGCCGGTCACCAGGTCGGCTGCCCGCGGATCGAGAAGCTCACGCTGACCACCCCGCTGGTGTTGTCGGAGAACCCCACCCAGGTGCAGATCGCGCTGGGCAACGCGGACGACGAGGGACGCCGCACCGTCCAGATCTACGCCCGGGTGGACGAGCCCACGCAGACCGACGAGGGCGGCTCCTGGACCTGGCACGCCAGCGGTGTGCTGGCCCCGGCCGTCGAGGCCGCGCCCGGCACGGCGCGTGACCTGCTCACCTGGCCCCCGGCCGACGCCACCCCGATCGCGCTGCCCACGCTGCACGAGGCCCTGGACACGGCCGGTCACCGCTACGGCCCGGCGTTCCAGGGGCTGCAGGCGGCCTGGCTGCGTAACGGCGACATCCTCGCCGAGGTCGCCCTGCCGGAACCGGCCGCGGCCGACGCGGGGGTGTTCGGGGTGCACCCGGCCTTGCTCGACGCGGCCGTGCAGGCCCTGATCATGGCGCCGGACACCACCACGCCGGCCGACCAGACCCGCGTGCCCTACGCCTGGACCGGAGTCTCGGTCTATGCGCCGGGCAAGAACCGGCTGCGGGTGCGGCTGAGCCCGACCGACGCCGGCTGGTCGCTGACCGCCGCCGACGCCACCGGAGCCGCCGTGCTGGAGGTGCAAGAGCTCATCCTGCGCGGAGTGTCGGCGGCCCAGCTGCGGATCGCCGGAAACACGCTGCGCGACGCGCTCTTCTCGCTCGGCTGGGCCCCGATCCCGGACCCGACCGTGGCCGTGACCGGCCCGTGGGCGGTGCTCGGCGAAGACCACCTGGGCCTGGCCGAGGGCCTGGCGGGGATGGGCGTCACCGCGGCGCTGCACCCCGACCTGGTCTCGCTGCTGACCGCGGTGCAGGCGGGGGAGCCGGTGCCGCAGTTCGTGCTCACCGCACCGCGCCTGCCCGAGAGCGCCGCTGCTGCTGATGCTGGCTCGGCGGCGCAGTCGGTCGAGAAGCTGCTTTTCGAGTGGCTGGACCTCACGGCGCTGGCCGCGGCGCGGCTGGTGCTGATCACCCGGGGGGCCGTCGACACCGAAGACCTCTCGGCTCAAACGGGCGATCGGCGTGGCTGGGAGTCCCGCCCTGAACTGGCCGCCATCTGGGGCGCCGTTCGTGCGGCCCAGCGTCAGAACCCGGGGCGGATCACCCTGGCCGACCTTTCCTCCGGCGCCCAGGCGGCCAACGACCGGCTGAGCATGCTCGCCGCCTCGCTGACCACTGAAGAGCCGGAACTGGCGCTGCGCGGCGACGTCGTGCTGGGCCGGCGGATCACCCGCCCGGCGCAGGTCTTCGACCCCACCGCGACGGTCGAGGGCACCCTGCTGGTCACCGGTGCGGCCGGCACCGCGACTGCCACGGCGGTGCGGCACCTGGCCCGAACCGGCCGCGCCCCCGCGGTGATCCTGGCTCTGTCCGGCGGCCCGTCCTCGGCCACCACGGCCGAGCTCGCGGCTGAGCTGGTCGGGCTCGAGGTGCCGGTGTGGTCGGTCGACCCGAGCACGCTGCTCGACCCGGCCGACACCGAGGGCCTGTCCCGGCTTCTGGCCCGCATCGGCCACCCGCTCACCACCGTGCTCCACTCGGCCGAGGACGAGACCGGCGAGACCGGCGAGACCGGCGAGATTCACGAGACTGCCTGGGGGGTCCACCGGCTCACCCAGGCCCTCACCGACGTCCACAAGTTCCTGGTCTTCACCCCCCTGACCGCCACCCTCGGTGCCGCTTCGGCGGAAACCAGCCAGGCCGCGGCCGGTCTCGGCGCACTCGTCGCGCAGCGGCGGGCGGCTGGACTGCCGGCCACGGCCCTGGCGTGGGGCCCGCTGGAGGGTGACAGCGAGACAGCGCTGAGCGGGGCGGCCGCACTCACCGCGCCGATCACCGGGCTGATCGGGACCCTGGGCGTGGACGACGCGGCGGCCCTGCTCGACCTGGTGCTCGAACGCGGCGACGGGCAGCTGGTGGCGGCCCGGCTGAACCTGACCCGGCTGCGCCAGACCACCGGCTCGGCGTCGATCGCGCCGACCGTGTGGCGGGCCCTGGCCGGCGCGCCGGTGCAGGCCGAGGCCGACGACGAGGAACGCTCCAAGGTCACCGAGGCGCTGCGGGCACAGCTGGCCGAGCTGTCACCCGCCGACGCCGAGCGCACCCTGCTCACCATGGTGCGCGGGCACGTCGCGGCGGTGCTCGGGGAGTCCTCGCCCGAGTCGATCGACCCGCGGCGGGCCTTCAGCGAGCTCGGCTTCGACTCGATGATCGCGGTCGAGCTGCGCAACCGGCTGAACACCGCCACCGGCCTGAAACTGCCGGCCACCGCGGTGTTCGACTACCCCTCGACCGCCGCCCTGACCACCTACCTGCTGGACAACCTCGGCCCGGACGGCGAACGCGCCGGCGACGCCGAGGAGGCCCGCCTGCGCCGGGTCCTGGCCACGGTGGCGATGTCCCGCTTCCGCGACGCCGGGATCCTCGACGAACTGCTGCGTCTGGCCGACCCCGACCGGCCGGCCGAGAAGACCGGCGCCGAGAACGGCCACGCCGCCGTGGAGATCGACGACCTGGACGCCGACAGCCTGATCGCCCTGGCGATGGGCTCGGGCGACGACGACCTCGACGGCCGGGTGCCCGAAGGTGCTGACCACTGATGCTTGAACTGTTCCGCGACGTGCGTGGACCGGGCAACGACTGGAGTGTCTCCTGATGACCAAGCCCGAGGACAAGGTTCTCGACGCGCTGCGGGCCTCCGTGAAGGAGACCGACCGGCTGCGCCGCCGCAATCGGCAGCTGACCGAGCAGGTCGAGGCCACCTGGGAGCCGATCGCGATCGTCGGGATGGGCTGCCGGTTCCCCGGCGGGGTCCGCAACCCCGAGCAGCTGTGGGACCTGGTCTCCGGCGGGGGTGACGCGATCTCGCCGTTCCCGACCGACCGTGGCTGGGAGGCCGTGGTCGCCGCGGCCGGCACGAACTACGTGCAGACCGGTGGTTTCGTCGAGGAGGCACCGCAGTTCGACCCGGCGTTCTTCGGCATCAGCCCGCGCGAGGCGCTGGCCATGGACCCCCAGCAGCGGATGCTGCTGGAGGTCACCTGGGAGACCCTGGAGCAGGCCGGGATCGACCCGGCCGCCCTGAAGGGCAGCCGCACGGGCGTTTTCGCGGGCGGCACCAACTCCGGTTACGGCTTCAGCGTGGCCGGCACCGAGGGCACCGAGGGCTACATGCTCACCGGTGGCCTCACCGCCGTCATCTCCGGCCGGATCGCCTACACGCTCGGCCTCGAGGGCCCGGCCGTCACGGTCGACACCGCCTGCTCGTCCGCGCTCGTCGCGCTGCACCTGGCCTGCCAGGCGCTGCGCGCGCAGGAGTGCAGCATGGCCCTGGCCGGCGCGGTGACCGTGCTGGCCACCCCCGACTCGTTCGCCGACTTCGCCCAGCAGGGCGGGCTCGCCGCGGACGGCCGCTGCAAGGCCTTCTCCGGTTCCGCCGACGGCATCGGCTGGAGCGAAGGCGCCGGAATGTTCCTGCTGGAGCGGCTTCCGGACGCCCGTCGCAACGGTCACCCGGTGCTCGCGGTGATCTCGGGCAGCGCGGTCAACCAGGACGGCGCCTCCAACGGCCTCTCGGCGCCGAACGGGCCCTCGCAGCAGCGAGTGATCCGGGCCGCGCTGGACAGTGCCCGGCTGTCCCCGGCCGACGTGGACGTGGTCGAGGCGCATGGCACCGGAACGGTTCTTGGCGACCCGATCGAGGCCCAGGCCATCCTGTCGACCTACGGCCGGGACCGGGCGGCCGAAAAGCCGCTGTGGCTGGGCTCGGTCAAGTCGAACCTCGGGCACACCGGCGCCGCCGCGGGTGCGGCCGGGCTGATGAAGATGGTGCTGGCGCTGCGGCACGGGCAAATGCCCCGCACGCTGCACGTCGACGAGCCGACCCCTCGCGTGGACTGGTCGGTCGGTGAGGTCGAACTGCTCACCAATGGACGCTCGTGGGCACCGGAGACGGAACGCGTGCGTCGGGCGGGTGTTTCGGCTTTCGGAATCAGTGGGACGAACGCCCACCTGATCGTGGAGGAGGTGCCGGCCGAGCTTCCCGCCGAGCAGGCGGACTCGGACGAGCAGGTTCCGGTGCTGAGCGCGACCGTGCCGGCCTGGCTGGTCTCGGGCCGCACCGAGCCTGCGCTGAGCGACCAAGCTCGGCGCCTTACCGGCTTTTTGGCGGAACGGCCCGAGATCGAGGCCACCGATGTGGCCTGGACTCTGGCCACCGCCCGCTCGCACTTCGAGCACCGCGCCGTTATCACCGGCGACCTGACGTCCGGCCTGACCGCCCTGGCGGAAGGCGCCGAGGCCGCGAACGTGCTGCGCGGCAGCGTCCCGGTCGGCGGGGACACCGGCCGCACCGTGTTCGTCTTCCCCGGCCAGGGCGGCCAGTGGGTCGGCATGGGCCGGCAGATGCTCTCCGAAAGCCCGGTCTTCGCGGCCCGCATGGACGAGTGCCGCTCGGCCCTGGCACCGCACGTGGACTGGGACCTGTTCGAGGTTCTCGACGATGAGGAGCAGCTTTCCCGCCTGGACGTGGTCCACCCTGCGCTGTGGGCCGTGATGGTCTCGCTCGCGGCGGTCTGGGAAGCCGCCGGAGTGAAGCCGGACGCGGTGCTCGGGCACAGCCAGGGCGAGATCGCGGCCGCCTGTGTGGCCGGGGTGCTCTCGCTCGAGGACGGCGCCCGGGTGGTCGCCCGCCGCGGCCAGGTCATGAAGGCCGGGCTCGCGGGCAAGGGCGGCGTGCTGTCGATTGCGGCCACTCTTGAGGACGTCGATGCGCGCCTTTCGCGCGGATCGTTCGATGGGGTTGCGGTTGCGGTCCTGAACGGCCCGAACGCCACCGTGGTCTCCGGGCCGGTGGCCTCGCTGCAGGCCCTCGCCGAGGAGTGCGAGAAGGACGGCCTGCGCGCCCGCTTCGTGCCGATGGACTACGCCCCGCACGGCCCGCAGGTGGAGTCGATCCGCGACGAGGTGCTGGCCGCGCTGGACGGCGTGATCGCCCAGGCGGGTCGCGTGCCGATGCTGTCGGCGATGACAGGGGAGTACCTCGACGGCCTCGAAGCCGGCGCCCAGTACTGGTACGACAGCCTGCGCGCCACCGTCCAGTTCTCCCGGGGCGTCGAGCGCCTCGGCCGCGACGGCTACGGCGTCTTCGTCGAGGTCTCGCCGCACCCGGTGCTCACCGCCGCAGTCACGGACACGCTCGAGCACGCCGGCATCACTACGGCGGTGGTCGGCGGCACCCTGCGCCGCGAGGACGGCGGCTCCGAGCGGCTGATCGCCTCGATGGCCGGCTTCCACGTGCGCGGGGTCAAGGTCGACTGGTCGGCCGTGCTCCCCGCCGGCCGTCACATCGATCTGCCCACCTATGCCTTCCAGCACCAGCGCTTCTGGCCCGCCTCCCTGGCCGGTGGCCTGGGCGACGTGCGCGCCGCCGGGCTCAACCCCGTCGGCCACCCTCTGCTCGGCGCCGCGGTCGAACTGGCCGACGGCGACGGCGTCATCCTCACCGGACGCCTCTCCATCGCCACCCAGCCCTGGCTCGCCGAGCACACGATCAACGGCACCCCGGTCTTCCCGGGCACCGGCCTGATCGAGCTCGCCGCCGTGGCCGGGCACCTGGTCGGCTGCACCCGGATCGACTCGCTCGACGTCGAGGCCCCGCTGGTCCTCACCGACGACGTCCAGGTCCAGGTGACCGTCGCAGAACCGGGCGACACCGACGTCCGTACGCTCGAGATCTTCGCCCGCACGATGGACCCGGCGCTCGACCAGAACGAGTGGACCCGCCACGCCGTGGGCCAGGTGCGCCCGGTCTCCGCCGCTCCTTCCGCCGCCGACCTGGCCGTCTGGCCGCCCGCCGACGCCGAGGCGGTGCCGGTCGAGGGTCTGTACGAGTCCCTCGCGGCCGTCGGCCAGGAACTGGGCGAGTCGTTCCAGGGCCTGGACGCGGTCTGGCGCCGGGGCGAGGACGTCTTCGCCGAGGTCCGCCTGCCCGAGTCCGCCGCCGCACTGGGCGGCGTCTTCGGCCTGCACCCCGCCGTGCTCGACGCTGCGCTGCAGGCCGTGCGCCTGGCCCGCCCCGCCGACGCCCCGCTCATGCCGCTGCGCTGGGACGAGGTCTGCCTCTACGCCGCCGGCGCCACCGTGCTGCACGCCCGGCTGCGGGTGGACGCCGCGGGCGTCGTCTCCTTGCTGGCCGTCGACACCGCCGGCACGCCGGTGGTCTCGATCGGTGGACTGACTCTGGGACCGGTCGAGCTCGCCGCCGAACTGTCGGTGCTGCGCGATACGCTTTTCGCAGTCGAGTGGAAGCCCGTCACCGGCGGCGAAACCCCCTCTGGCGCCTGGGCCGTGCTCGGTGCCGGAGGTTCTGAGGAACCTGGGCAGGGTGCGTCGGCGGATGCGTCGGCGGATGCACTGTCGGGTTCGCTGGCCGGCCTGCTTGAGGACGCCGGTGTCGAGGTGTCCTCGCACGCGGACTTCGCGGGGCTGCTGGCATCGGTAGGGGCGGGTGCCGGCCTTGGCGACGCCGCTGTTGTCCCCTCCGTTGTCCTGGCCCCGTTGACCCCTCTGACCCCGCTGACGCCACTGGCCGTGGCCGACGACGGCTCGGTCGGCAGCGACCAGGCCGCCGCGGCCCACCACCTCGCCACCCAGGCGCTCGAGCTGGCCCAGCAGTGGCTGGCCGCCGAGGCTTTCGAGGACAGCCGTCTGGTGATCCTCACCCAGGGCGCCGTCGCCGCCGAAGCCGACGAGGACGTCCTCAATGTGGGCGCCTCGGCCGTCTGGGGCCTGGTGCGCTCGGCGCAGGCCGAGAACCCGGGCCGCTTCGTGCTGGTCGACCTCCCGGCGACGTCAGCGGCTCCGGTCGATGCGGCCAACGCGGCCACCTCGGCCAACGCGGCCACCTCGGTGGCTCGGGCTGGGCTCGCCGCCTCGTCCGCGTCCGCTCTGGTCGCCGCGCTCGGCACCTCCGAGCCCGAGCTCGCCGTCCGCGGCAGCCGGGCCTTCGCCCGCCGCCTCGTTCGTGCCGCCTCTGCCCCGGCCTCCGTCAGCGAGAGCGCCACCAGCGAGCTTGCCACCAGCCCGGCCCGGGGGCCGCGCACCGGTGGCACATTCCTGGTCACCGGCGGTACTGGCGTGCTGGCCGGCATCACCGCTCGGCACCTGGCCGCCACCGGACAGGCCGCCCGCCTCGTCCTGGTCAGCCGCTCCGGCGCCCGGGCCGAGTCCGCAGCCACCCTGGCCGCAGACATTGCCGAGGCCGGGGCCGACGTGCAGATCGTCGCCGCCGACGTCACCGACCGCGCGGGCATGGGCCACCTCGTCGCCGCCACCGAAGACCTGCGGGGCGTCCTGCACACCGCGGGCATCGTGGACGACGGCATCATCGGTTCGCTCACCGCCGAGCGGCTGGGCGCGGTGCTGCGTCCGAAGGCCGACGCCGCCTGGATCCTGCACGAACTCACCGCCGGGCTCGACCTCGACCACTTCGTCCTCTTCTCCTCCGCCGCCGCCACCTTCGGCGGCCCGGGGCAGGGCAACTACACCGCCGCCAACACCTTCCTCGACGGCCTCGCCGCCCACCGCCGCGCCAACGGCCGGGCCGGGCAGGCGCTGGCCTGGGGCTCGTGGATGGCCGGCGAGGGCATCGGCCGGCACCTCAGCCAGAACCTGCTCAACCGCGCCAACAACACCGGTGAGCTGAGCACCGAGGAGGGCCTGGAGCTCCTCGACGAGGCGCTCACCCGCGACGAGGCCCACCTCGTCCCGTTCCGCCTCGACGTCGCCGCCCTGCGGGCCGTGGCCGCGCGGGGCGGGGTGCTGCCGGCGCTGCTGCACGAGCTCGCTCCGGTGCGCGCCGGGGTGGCCACCGCCGTCAACACCGGCGGCAACTCCGGGGCCCTGCGCCAGCAGCTGGCCGGGATGCGCCCGGCCGAGCGCGAGCGGGCCGCCGGCCAGATGGTGCGCACCCACGTGGCCGCCGTGCTCGGGCACGCCTCGCCCGACGCCGTCGACCCGGAACGTGCCTTCACCGAGCTGGGTTTCGACTCCCTCACCGCGGTCGAGCTGCGCAACCGGCTGAACCAGGCCACCGGGCTGAAACTCTCGGCCACCCTGGTGTTCGACCACCCCACTCCCAAGGCCCTGAGCAAACACATCGTCGGCGAGCTGACCGGCGAGCAGGCCACCCGCTCCACCTCGAACATCAGCGTGCTGAGCGACGACCCGATCGCGATCGTCGGCCTGGGCTGCCGCTTCCCGGGCGGGGTGGACTCGCCCGAGGCGATGTGGCGGATGCTGGCCGAGGGCACCGACACGATCACCCGCTTCCCCGGAGACCGCGGCTGGGACCCGGCCCTGTTCAGCGCAGACCCCGATGATGCGGAGAACCTGGGCACCTCCTACGCCGACGAGGGCGGCTTCATCGAGCGGGCCGGCGACTTCGACCCGGGCTTCTTCCGGATCAGCCCGCGCGAGGCCCTGGCGATGGACCCGCAGCAGCGGCTGCTGCTCGAGACCAGCTGGGAAGCCCTGGAACACGCGGGCATCAACCCCGACGGCCTGCGCGGCTCCAGCACCGGCGTGTTCGTCGGCGCGGCCGCCTCGGGCTATTCCGCGCTCGGGGTCAACGGTGCGGACGGCGCCGAGGGACACCTGCTCACCGGCAACGTGCCCAGCGTCATCTCCGGCCGCGTCTCCTACACCCTGGGCCTGGAGGGCCCGGCCGTCACGATCGACACGGCCTGCTCCGCCTCGCTCGTGGCCCTGCACCTGGCCGCCGCCTCCCTGCGCACCGGGGAGAGCGACCTTGCTCTGGCGGGCGGGGTGATGGTGATGGTCGACGCGGCCGAGTTCCTCAGCTTCTCGCAGCAGAAGGCGCTCGCCGCGGACGGCCGTTCCAAGGCCTTCTCCGCCCAGGCCGACGGCATGGGTCTCGGCGAGGGTGCCGGAATGGTCGTGCTGGAGAGGCTTTCGGACGCTCGTCGCAACGGTCACGCGGTGCTCGCGGTGATCGAGGGCAGCGCGATGAACCAGGACGGCGCCTCGAACGGCCTGACCGCGCCGAACGGCCCCTCGCAGCAGCGCGTCATCCGGGCCGCGCTGGCGCAGGCCGGGCTGGAGCCCAACGACGTCGACGTGGTGGAGGCGCACGGCACCGGCACCTCGCTGGGCGACCCGATCGAGGCCCAGGCGCTGCTGGCCACCTACGGCGAGAACCGGCCCGAGAACCGTCCGCTGTGGCTGGGCTCGGTGAAGTCGAACATCGGCCACGCCCAGCAGGCCGCCGGTGTGGCCGGGGTGCTGAAGATGGTGCTCGCACTGCAGCACGCCCAGCTCCCCGTCACCCTGCACGCCGACGAGCCCAGCTCCCACATCGACTGGTCGGCCGGCGACGTGCGGCTGCTCACCCAGCCGGTCGCCTGGGAGTCCACCGACGACGGGCGCCCGCGGCGGGCCGGCATTTCCTCGTTCGGTATCAGCGGCACGAACGCCCACCTGATCCTGGCCGAAGCCCCGGCAGCCCCGGCTCCGGCGACGCAGGAAACCGAGCCGGTCCGCCCGTCTGTCATGGGTGTTCGGGAAACAGGCATGACAGCCTGGCTGGTGTCGGGTCGCTCCCCGCTGGCCCGTTCGGCCCAGGCCGCCCGCCTGGCCGGCCGGGTCACCGAGGCCGCCGACGAGTACGCGGTCGAGGACGTGGCCTGGTCGCTGGCCACCACCCGGGCCACCTTCGAGCACCGGGCCGTGGTGCTCGGCTCCACCCGCGGCGAGCTGCTGGACGGCCTGGCCGCCCTGGAGACCGGTGAGCCCGGGGCCGGCCTGGTCACCGGCACCGCCGTCAGCACCGACCCGATCGTGTTCGTCTTCCCCGGCCAGGGCTCGCAGTGGGCCGGGATGGGCCGGGAGCTGGCCGCGTCCAGCCCGGTCTTCGCCGCCCGCCTGGCCGAGTGCGAGGCCGCGCTCAGCCCGCACGTGGACTGGTCGCTGACCGAGGTGCTGGCCGGGGCCGAAGGCGCGCCCAGTCTGGACCGTGTCGACGTGGTGCAGCCGGCGCTGTGGGCGCTGAACGTCTCGCTGGCCGCCGTGTGGCAGGCCGCCGGGGTGGAGCCGGACGCCGTGGTCGGGCACAGCCAGGGCGAGATCGCCGCCGCCGTGGTGGCCGGGATCCTCTCGCTGGAAGACGCGGCCAAGGTCGTGGCCCTGCGCAGCCAGGCGCTGACCGCGCTGTCCGGGCGCGGCGGGATGCTCTCGATCGCCGAGCCCGCCGAGACCGTCGAAGCACGGATCGCGGCGCTGGGCCTGGCCGGCCTCACCGGCCTGACCGGCATCAACGCGGTGAACGGGCTGGCCGGGCTGCACGGTGGCACAGACACTGGTGCCGATAACAGGCTGGCCGACGCCCCCGCCCTTACGGGGGAGACACGCGCACCCGCCCCGGAGGTTGAGGACGAGAACGGCCCGGGCGCTGCCCTGAGGGATGGCGCGGGCGCTGACCTGGAGGCTGAGGACGGTAACGGCCTGGGCGCTGGCCAGAGGAACAGTGCAGCGCTGAGGAGCACGGGCCTGAGCATCGCGGCCGTCAACGGCCCCAGCGCCACGGTCGTCTCCGGCGACCCGGCGCTGCTGGAGGCCCTGATGGCGGCGGTGGAGGCGGACGGCGGCCGGGCGCGCATGCTGCCGGTGGACTACGCCTCGCACAACGCCCAGGTCGACAGCATCCGCGAGCGGGTGCTCGGCCTGCTCGAAGGGCTGAACCCGCAGCCGGCCCGCCTGCCGATGGTCTCGGCCATGACCGGGCAGCTGCTCGCCGGGACCGAGGCCGACGCCGGTTACTGGTTCGCCAGCCTGCGCGCCTCGGTCCAGTTCGACCGGGCCGTGCGGGTTCTGCGGCGCGACGGCTACGGCGTGTTCGTCGAGGTCTCCGCGCACCCGGTGCTCACCAACGCGGTCGCCGAGACGCTCGAAGAGGTCGGCGGTGCCAAGGAACCGATCGTCGGTGGCACCCTGCGCCGCGACGAGGGTGGCGCCCGGCGGATGCTTGCCTCGCTGGCCGAGCTGCACGTGCGCGGGGTCGACGTGGACTGGGCCGCGGTGCTGCCGCGCGGCGAGCGGATCGCGCTTCCCACCTACGCTTTCGAGCCCCAGCGGTTCTGGCCGGCCGGCGGCGGGCACGTGGCCGACCTGCGCTCGGCCGGGCTCAGCACGGTCGGCCACCCGCTGCTGAGCGCCGCGGTCGAGCTGGCCGAGGGCGACGGGCTGATCCTGACCGGCCGCCTGGCGATCAGCGCCCAGCCGTGGCTGGCGGACCACACCGTGGGCGGCACGGCCTTCTTCCCCGGCACCGGTTTCGTCGAACTGGCCGTGGTGGCCGGGCATCTGGTCGAGTGCACCCGGATCGACGAGCTCACCCTGGCCGCGCCGCTGGTGCTGCCGGCCGAGGGCGAGGTGCAGATCCAGGTCACGGTCGGTGGCCCGGCAGAGGACGGCCTGCGTGCCGTCGAGATCTTCGCCCGCCCCGGTGCGGGCGAGGGGTGGATGCGCCACGCGAGTGGGCGCGTCGGTCCCGTTGCAGTCGCTCCGGACGCCGGTGACCTGGCGATCTGGCCGCCGCTCGACGCCTCCCCGATCAGTGTGGACGGCCTGTACGAGGCCATGGCCGCGGCCGGGCAGGGACTGGGCCCGGCCTTCCAGGGGCTGGACGCGGTGTTCCGGCGGGGCGACGACGTCTTCGCCGAAGTCGCGCTGCCGAGCAGCCCCACCGGGATGTTCGGTTTGCACCCGGCCGTGCTGGACGCGGCGCTGCAGGCGATCTGGGTGGCCAACCCGGAAGAAGCCGCGCAGGGCCCGCGGATGCCGTTCGTCTGGTCCGACGTGTCGCTGTACGCGGCCGGAGCCACCGCTCTGCGGGCCCGCCTTCGCCGCGACAGCACCGGCGCGGTGCAGTTGCTCGCCGTCGACGCGGCCGGTTCGCCCGTGGTCTCGGTCGGCTCCCTGGTGCTGCGGCCGGTCTCGGTCGCCACGCCTTCGGGTCCGGATCACCTGCTGCGCGAAGTGATGTTCGGGGTCGAATGGACGCCGGTGACCGTCTCCAGCGCGCCGGTGGCGACTTACGGTCTGCTTGGGGACGACGTGCTGGGCCTGGGAGGGCTCGGCACCGATGTCGTCGGTTACCCGGACATCGACGCCCTTGCCGGCGCGCAACTGCCCCCCGTGATCCTGACCGGGTTGCAGAGCAACACCGAGGACCAGGGACAGGCCGCGCGTGAACTGGCGGCCTCCACCCTGGCTCTGCTGCAGGACTGGCTGGAGCGCGGCCCGGAAGACACCCGCCTGGTCGTGGTGACCCGCGGCGCGGTGGCGACCTCACCGGCCGAGACGGTCACCGACCTGGCCGCCGCCGCGGTCTGGGGTCTGGTCCGCTCGGCGCAGACGGAGAACCCGGGCCGCTTCGTCCTGCTCGACCTGCCCACGGACGCCACCACCGTCGCTGCGGCTTCTGTGCTGGCCAGCGCCCTGGCCACGGCCGAGCCCGAGATCGCCTTCCGCAACGGGCGGATCCTCGGCCGCCGGCTGGTCCGTTCGTTCGCCGGTGCTCAGGACGAGAACCCGGTTCAGGCCCAGACCCCGGGCGCGGTCCTGATCACCGGTGGTACCGGCACCCTGGCGGGGCTCACCGCCCGTCACCTGGCCGCCACCGGCCGGGCTGCGCACCTGCTCCTGGTCAGCCGTTCCGGCCCGGCCGCGGCCAAGGTCGCCGAGCGTGCCGCCGCGATCGCCGAAGCCGGGGCCGATGTACAGGTGGTCGCTGCCGACGTCACCGAGCGGACCGTCGTCCGTAATCTTCTCCGCGCCCTTCCGGCCCGGCACCCGCTCACCGGGGTCGTGCACACCGCAGGCATCGTCGACGACGGGCTGATCGGCTCGCTCACCCCGGCCAAGGTCGGGGCCGTGATGCGGCCCAAGACCGACGCCGCCTGGATCCTGCACGAGCTGACCGCCGGGCTCGGGGTCGACCTGTTCGTCATGTTCTCCTCCGCGGCGGCCTCTTTCGGTAGCGCCGGGCAGGGCAACTACGCGGCCGGCAACGCGTTCCTCGACGCGCTCGCCGCACACCGCCGCGCGGCCGGCCTGCCGGGTCTGTCGCTGGCCTGGGGTGCCTGGGTGGCCAGCGAGGGCATCGGCCGCAACCTGAACCAGGGCCTGCTGGCCCGGGCCACCGGCAGCGGAACGAACGAGCTGTCGGCCGACGAGGGCCTCGTGGTGCTCGACCACGCCCTGGCCCGGGACGAGGCCCTGCTGGTGCCGTTCCGGCTCGACGTGGCCGGCCTGCGGGCGGTCGCGGCCCGGGGCGGGGCCCTGCCGCCGCTGCTGCAGGCGCTGGCGCCGGCCCGGCCCGGGGTGGCCACGGCCGCCAACACCGCAGCCACGGCCACCGCTCTGCGCGACCAGCTCTCCCGGATGCCGGTGGCCGAGCGCGAGCGGCGTCTGGTGCAGCTCGTGCGTGACCACGTCGCGGCCGTGCTCGGGCACGGCTCGGGCAGTGCGATCGAACCGGGCCGGGCGTTCAGCGACCTCGGCTTCGACTCGCTCACCGCGGTGGAACTGCGCAACCGCCTGAACGAGGCCACCGGTCTGCGCCTGCCCGCCACGCTGGTCTTCGACTACCCCTCGACCGCCGTGCTGGCCGCCCACCTGGGTTCTGAGCTGCTCGGTGTGCTGGTCGACGGTGCCGCTCCGCAGACCGTTGCGGTGAGCGCCGATCCGGCCGAGCCGATCGCGATCGTGGGCATGGGCTGCCGGTTCCCGGGCGGCATCCACGACCAGGAGGGTCTGTGGGAGCTGCTGGCCGAGGGCCGCGACGCGATCACCGGCCTGCCGAGCGATCGCGGCTGGAACCTCGATGCGCTGTTCGACCCGGACCCGGACAAGCCCGGCACCTTCTACACCGCCTCCGGCGGGTTCCTGCACGACGCCGGTCTGTTCGACCCGGGCTTCTTCGGGATCAGCCCGCGTGAGGCGCAGGCGATGGACCCGCAGCAGCGGCTGCTGCTGGAGGTCAGCTGGGAGGCGCTGGAGCGGGCCGGGATCGACCCGGTGAGCCTGCGCGGCTCGCAGACCGGGGTGTTCGCCGGTGGCTCGTCGTGGCACTACGGCTCGACCGGCGGTGGCGGCGGGGCCGAGGGGCACCTGATGACCGGCGCCTCGACCAGCATCATCTCCGGCCGGGTGGCCTACACCTTCGGCCTCGAGGGCCCGGCCGTCACGGTCGACACCGCCTGCTCCTCGGCGCTGGTCGCCATGCACCTGGCCGCCCAGGCCCTGCGGGCGGGGGAGTGCTCGCTGGCCCTGGCCGGTGGCGTCACTGTGATGGCTACCCCCGGTGCTCTGGTCGGCTTCTCCCGCCAGCGCGGCCTGGCCGCCGACGGCAAGTGCAAGGCGTTCTCGGCCGAGGCCGACGGCATGGGCATGGCCGAGGGTGCGGGAATGATCCTGCTGGAGCGGCTTTCGGACGCCCACCGCAACGGTCACCCGGTGCTGGCGGTGATGCGCGGGAGCGCGATCAACCAGGACGGCGCCTCCAACGGCCTGACCGCGCCGAACGGGCCCTCGCAGCAGCGGGTGATCCGGGCCGCCCTGGCCAACGCCCGGCTGAACGCCGACGACATCGACGTGGTCGAGGCGCACGGCACCGGCACCACCCTGGGCGACCCGATCGAGGCTCAGGCCCTGATGGCCACCTACGGCCGCGACCGCGCCGCCGACAACCCGCTGTGGCTGGGCTCGGTCAAGTCGAACCTGGCTCATACCCAGAGCGCGGCCGGTGCCGCCGGGGTGATGAAGATGGTGCTGGCCCTGCAGCACAACCTGCTGCCGCGCAGCCTGCACGCCGACCAGCCCGCGCCCTACGTGGACTGGAGCGCGGGCACGGTGGCTCTGCTGGCCGAGGAACGGCCCTGGGAACCGGCCGAGGGCAAGGTCCGCCGCGCCGCGGTCTCGTCGTTCGGGATCAGCGGCACCAACGCCCACGTCATCATCGAAGAGGCCCCGGCCCAGGACCGCCCGGCCCTCGCCGACCCGAAACCGCACGTGCTCGCCGAAAGTTCGGCCCTGCTGGTCTCCTCCCGCTCGACCACCGGCCTCGGTGACCAGGCCGACCGACTGGCAACATTCGTCCTAAATTCCCCGCAGGCCACCCCCGCCGAACTGGCCTGGTCGCTGGCCACCACCCGTTCCACGTTCGAGCACCGGGCAGTTGTGCTGGGCTCCACCCGCGCCGAGATCCTGGCCGGCCTGGCCGCGGTGAGCAGTGGTGAGCCTTCGGACCAGGCTGTGTCCGGGGTGATCCCGGCCGGTGGGGGCGGCGGGCGCACCGTGTTCGTCTTCCCGGGCCAGGGTTCGCAGTGGCTCGGCATGGGCCGCGCGCTGGCCGCTGCTTCGCCGGTGTTCGCTGCTCGCCTGGCCGAGTGCGGCGCCGCGCTGGCGCCTTTCGTGGACTGGTCGCTCGACGAGGTTCTGGCCGACGACGAGGCCCTGCAGCGGGCCGATGTTGTCCAGCCCGCGCTGTGGGCGGTCATGGTCTCGCTGGCCGAGGTCTGGAAGGCCTCGGGCGTGTACCCGGACGCCGTGGTCGGGCACTCGCAGGGTGAGATCGCGGCCGCCGTGGTGGCGGGCATTCTGAGCGTCGAGGACGGCGCTCGGGTGGTGGCGCTGCGGAGCCAGGCGCTGAAGGCGCTGTCCGGACGCGGCGGGATGCTGGCCATCGCCGAGCCGGTGGCGACGGTGGAGGCGCGCACTGCCGACCTGGCCGGGGTGACGGTGGCGGCGGTGAACGGGCCGAACGCCACGGTGGTGTCCGGGGAGCCGGCGCTGCTGGAAGTCCTGGCCGCCCAGGTGGAGGCCGAGGGGGGCCGGGCGCGGATTCTGCCGGTCGACTACGCCTCCCACGGCCCGCAGGTGGAGGAGCTGCGCGAGGAGATCCTGACGCTGCTGGCCCCGGTCACGCCGATGGCCGGGCAGACGCCGATGGTCTCGTCGATGACCGGCGAGATCATCGAGGGCACCGAGGCCGACGCCGAGTACTGGTACGCCAGCCTGCGCAACCGCGTCCGCTTCGCCGACGCCGTGCAGTTCCTGGCCGACGGCGGCTACGGCGTGTGGATCGAGACCTCCCCGCACCCGGTGCTGACCACCTCGGTCGAGGCGATCGCCGGGGACGCCGTGATCACCGGGACGCTGCGCCGGGACGAGGGTGGCCCGCAGAACCTGCTGGCCGCGCTGGCCGCTGTGCACACCCAGGGCGTGCGGGTGGACTGGCCGAGCGTGCTGCCGCAGGCCCGCCAGATCCCCCTGCCCACCTACGCCTTCCAGCACGAGCACTTCTGGTACCTCGGTAGCGGCGGCCCGGCGACCGACGTCTCCTCGGCCGGCCTCGACCCGGTGCCGCACCCGCTGCTGGGCGCGGCGGTCGAACTGGCCGACGATGAGGGTCTGGTGGTCACCGGCCGGCTGGCGCTGAGCGAACAGCCTTGGCTGGACGTGAACGTCACCGAGGGAACTTCGGCGACCGTGCTCGCGGAGCTGGCCGTGGTGGCCGGGTTCCAGGTCGGCTGCCCGCGGATCGCGGAGCTGACCGTCACTGAGCCCATCGTGCTCACGGCCGGCGAGCAGCTGCAGGTACAGGTGCAGCTGGGCCGACCGGAAGACAACGGCCGGCGCCCGGTCGAGATCCGCGCCCGGCGAGCCCGCTCGGACGCGGCCTGGACCCGGCACGCCAGCGGTGCGCTGGAGTCGGACAGCCCGGAGGTGCACGCGGCGGTCAAGCCGGTGAGCACCGGGGCCTGGCCGCCCGCCTCCGCGGTGCCGCTGCTGGGCACGGCCGAGGGCCTGCTGAAGGGCGCGTGGCGGGACGGGCAGGACATCCTGGCCGAGGTCTCGCTGGGCGAGGACACCGCAGCGGCCATGTTCGGCGTGCACCCGGCGCTGACCGCGGCCCTGCTGGACGTGCTGCCGCTGGCCGGTGAGGGTTGGCCCACCGCCGGTCACTCCGACCTGCTGCTGGCCTCGGCCTGGAACGGGTTTACCGTGCACACGCCCGGCGCCACCACGCTGCGGGCCCGGCTCACGCGCACCCAGGGCGGTTCGCTGAGCCTGGTCGCGGCCGACGCCGAGGGCACTGCGGTGCTGTCGGTGGAGTCGCTCAACCTGCGCCCGATTCCGGCCGCCAGCCTGCATTCCGGGGCGGCCCGCCTGCACGACGCCCTGTTCGCCCTGGACTGGGCGCCGGTGCGGATCCCCGTCGCGGCCTCGGCCGGACGCTGGAGTGTGCTCGGCACCGACTCGATCAACCTGGTCACCGGGCTGGCCGCGGCCGGTGTGGACGTGGACGCGCACAGCGATCTGACCCGGCTGGTCGCCGCCACCGAGGGCCAGAAGGCCCCAGAGATGGTGCTCGCCGTCGTCGAGACCTCGGACGAGCTGGACGGGCGCCTCGGCGACGGCACCCCGCAGGCCGCTCGCGAGACGGCCGGTAACGTGCTGCTCCTGCTGCAGCAGTGGCTGTCGCTGGAGGGCTTCGAGGAGTCCCGCCTGGTGCTGGTCACCCGGGGCGCGGTCGCGGCGCACGAGGGCGACCCGATCGCCGACCTGCCCGCCGCCTCGGTGTGGGGTCTGGTGCGCTCGGCCCAGTCCGAGAACCCGGACCGGATCGTGCTGGCCGACCTTTCCGGTTCTGCGGAGCAGGCTGATCCGGACCTGGACGTCGCCACCCTGGCCGCCGCGCTCAGCACGAGCGAGCCGGAACTGGCGGTCCGCGACGGTCACGCCTACGGCCGCCGCTTGATCCGTCCGGCTGGGTCAACCGCTGTGCTCGCGGCTGGGGAGGCCACCGGCACGATCCTGATCACCGGTGGCACCGGCACCCTGGCGGCCCTGGTCGCCCAGCACCTCGCCGCCACCCACCGCGCGGCCCACCTGCTCCTGGTCAGCCGCCGCGGGCCTTCGGCCTCCGGCGCTGCTGCTCTGGCCGCGAGCATCGCCCTGACGGGCGTCGACGCCCGCATCGTCACCTGCGACGTCACCGACCCCGACACCACCTCCGGACTCCTGGCCGCCGTCGCCACCGACCCGGGGCAGGCTCCCCTGATCGGCGTCGTCCACACCGCCGGCGTGCTCGACGACGGTGTGATCGGCTCGCTCACCCCCGAGCGGATCGACACGGTGATGCGGCCCAAGGTCGACGCGGCCTGGACCCTGCACCGCCTGACCGCCGGCCTGGACCTGCGCATCTTCGCGCTGTTCTCCTCGGCCGCGGCCACCTTCGGCGCGGCCGGGCAGGGCAACTACGCGGCGGGCAACGCCTTCCTCGATGCCCTGGCCGCCCACCGCCGCAGCACCGGCCGCCCGGCCGTCTCGCTGGCCTGGGGCCTGTGGGCCGACGCCAGCGGCCTGACCAGCCACCTCAGCGACGGTGACCGCGAGCGGATGTCCCGCGGCGGCGTCACCGCACTGACCGCCGAAGAGGGCCTGGCCCTGCTCGACGTGGCCCTGGCCCGCGACGAGGCGGTGCTGGTCCCGGCCCGCCTCAACGTCACCGCGCTGCGCTCGCAGGTCGCCCAGGCCGGCACCAACGCCCTGGTCCCGCCGCTGCTGCGGGTGCTCTCGGGCGGCACCGACCGGCCGGTGGGCGGGGCCAAGGGTGCCAGTGCGGCCGCCCAGGCGCTGCAGGCCCAGCTGGCCGGGCTGTCCCCGGTGGAGGCCGACCGGATGCTCACCGACCTGGTGCGCACCCACGCCGCGGCGGTGCTCGGGCACGCCCCGACCGACCTGATGGAGCCGAACCGGGCCTTCCGCGAGGTCGGGTTCGACTCGCTCACCGCGGTCGAGCTGCGCAACCGCCTGGCCATGGCCACCGGCCTGAAACTGCCGGCCACGCTGGTCTTCGACTACCCGGCCCCGGCCGTCCTGGCCGCGCACATCCGGGCCGAGCTCAGTGCCCGCCCGACCCCGGTGACGGCCGAGGTGGTCAAGGGCGCGGTGTTCACCGACGAGCCGATCGCCATCGTCGGCATCGGCTGCCGGTTCCCGGGCGGGGCCAACACTCCGGAGCGCTTCTGGGAACTGCTGCGCTCGGGCACCGACGCGATCGCCGGCTTCCCGACCGACCGCGGCTGGGACATCGAAGGCATCTACGACGACGGTGCCGACCGGTCGTCCACCACGATGCAGGGCGGATTCCTCTACGAGGCGCCGGAGTTCGACCCGGGCTTCTTCGGGATCAGCCCGCGCGAGGCGCTGGGCATGGACCCGCAGCAGCGCCTGCTGCTGGAGACCTCGTGGGAGGCCCTGGAGCGCGCCGGGATCGAACCGGCCACCCTGCGGGGCAGCAACACCGGAGTGTTCGCCGGTGGCTACGGATCGTCGTGGTACGGCATCGGCTCGGACAGCTACGGCATGACCGGAACCTCGGGAAGCGTCATCTCGGGCCGGGTCTCGTACACCCTCGGTCTGGAGGGCCCGGCGGTGACGGTGGACACCGCGTGTTCCTCGTCGCTGGTCGCCCTGCACCTGGCCGCCCAGGCCCTGCGGGCGGGGGAGTGCACGCTGGCCCTGGCCGGCGGCGCCACCGTCATGTTCAACACCGGCCTGTTCACGGACTTCTCGCGGCAGGGCGGTCTGGCCTCGGACGGACGCTGCAAGGCGTTCGGCGCCGAGGCGGACGGCACCGGCTGGGGTGAGGGCGCGGGCATCCTGCTGTTGGAGCGGCTTTCGGACGCCCAGCGCAACGGCCGCCAGATCCTGGCCGTGATCCGGGGCAGTGCGGTCAACCAGGACGGCGCCAGCAACGGCATCACGGCCCCCAACGGTCCGGCCCAGCAGCGGGTGATCCGCACCGCCCTGGCCAGCGCCGGACTGCGGCCCGCCGACGTGGACGCGGTCGAGGCCCACGGCACCGGAACGGTTCTGGGTGACCCGATCGAGGCCCAGGCCCTGCTGGCCACCTACGGCCAGGACCGCCCGGAAGGACGTCCGGTCTGGCTGGGCTCGGTGAAGTCGAACATCGCCCACACCGGCGCCGCAGCCGGCGTGGCGGGTGTGATCAAGATGGTGCTGGCGCTGAACCACCAGCTGCTGCCCAAGACCCTGCACGCCGAAGAGCCCAGCCCGCACGTGGACTGGACCGACGGCGACGCCCGGATCCTGACCGAGGCCAAGCCGTGGCCGAAGAACGGGCAGCCCCGCCGGGCCGGCATCTCGGCCTTCGGGATCAGTGGGACGAACGCGCACCTGATCGTCGAAGAGGCGCCGGCCGCTGTGGTGGCCGAGAGCGAAATTGAGGACGGGGGTGCGCGCCTCCTGCGAGAAGCGCCGGTCGCGTGGGTGGTTTCGGCTCGCTCGGCCGGTGCGCTCGCGGCGCAGGCCGGTCGCCTGGCCGAGGTCGCCGCGCTCGGTTCCGACGCGGGCGTGAGTGCCGTGGGCGAGTCGGGTGCACGGGCGGGCGTGGCTGCCGTGGGCGAGTCGGGTGCTGGTGCGGATGAGCGCCGGGATGAGCGCCGGGGCGAGGCTGTCGCGGGTCTGCGGCCGGCGGCCGGCCCGGAGTTGGCCGACGTGGCCTGGTCGCTGGTGACGACCCGTTCACAGTTCGAGCACCGTGCGGTTGTGCTGGGCAGCGACCTGGTGGCCGGTGCGCGAAGCCTGAGCGCCGGCACCTCGACCGGTTCGGTGGTGACGGGCTCCATTCCGGCGGGCACCGTTCCGCGGGTCGGGTTCCTGTTCGCCGGGCAGGGGGCGCAGAAGGCCGGAATGGGGCGTGAGCTGTACGCCGCGTCGCCGGTCTTCGCCGAGACGTTCGACCGGGTGGTGGCGCTGCTGGAGACCGAGCTCGGTCTGCCCATCCGCGATGTGGTGCTCGGGACCGAGGCCGCCGAGCTGGCCGACCAGACGCTCTACGCCCAGACCGGTCTGTTCGCGGTCGAGGTCAGCCTGGTCACCATGCTGGCCGCGGCCGGGGTCACGCCCGATGTGGTGGCGGGTCACTCGGTGGGTGAGATCGCCGCCGCGCACGCGGCCGGGGTGCTCACGCTGGAGGACGCCTGCCGCCTGATCGCCAACCGGGCCCGTCTGATGCAGGCCCTGCCCACCGGCGGCGCGATGGCCGCGATCGAGGCGACCGAGGACGAGGTCACTCCCACCCTGGTCGACGGCGTCTCGACCGGCGCGGTCAACGGGCCCACCGCGGTGGTGGTCTCGGGCGACGAGGCGGCGGTCGAGTCGGTGGTTGCGCACTGGCAGAACGAAGGACGTCGGACGCGCCGACTGCGCGTCAGTCACGCCTTCCACTCGGCCCGGATGGATCCGGTGCTCGACGAGCTCTCCGCGGTCGCCTCCGGCCTGGCCCACAACGCGCCTCGTGTTGCCTGGGTCGGGGCGCTGCCGGGCGAGCTGGTGAGCGCGCCGGAGCCGGGCTACTGGGCCGAGCAGGCGCGTCAGGCCGTGCGGTTCGCCGACTCGGTGCAGGCCATGGCCGACCTGGGCGTGACCACGTTCATCGAGATCGGCCCGGACGGGACTCTGTCGGCCCTGGGTCAGAACGCCCTGCCCACGGACGAGTCCGGGGCGCCCGCCGCGGCTGACTTCGTGCCCCTGCTGCGTCCCAAGACCGCGGCTGGCACCTCGGTGCTGAACGCGCTGGCCCGCGCTCACGTGCGCGGTGTGACCGTGGACTGGACGGCGATCCTGCCGCGGGGCAAGAAGGTCGACCTGCCCACCTACGCTTTCACCCGCAAGCACTTCTGGGCCGAACCGGGCGTTCCCTCGGGTGCGCCGGTCACCGCGGGCAGCGGGACCGAGGCCGAGGCCCAGTTCTGGGCCGCGGTGGAGTCCGGCGACCTGGCCGGCCTGTCCGGCGCGCTCGACCTGGACGGCGACCGGCCGTTCAGCGAGGTCCTGCCGATGCTGGCCGGCTGGCGTCAGCGCGACCGGGAAGAGATGGCGGTGGCCGACTGGCGCTACCGCATCGCCTGGAGCCCGGTGGCCGACCCGGAACCGGCTGCCTTGAGCGGGACCTGGCTGCTGGTCACCAACGCCGCGCACCGCGCCGACGCCGACGAGGCCGCCCGGGCGCTGAGCGCCCGTGGGGCCGAGCCGGTGATCGCCGAGGTCCCGGACGGTGAGATCACCCGGGAAGGGCTCGGTGCTCTGGTCGCAAGGGTCCTGACCGAGGCGACCACCCAGCTTCTCCCGGACGAGGTCCTGGCTGCGAACGGGAGCCTGAACGGTTCTGTCAACACCGATGACGCAGGCGCCGGGATGCTCGACGGCGCCGGGACCGAACAGTCCCAGCCACCCGCGGACCTGAAGACTGCCCTCGCAGGTGTGGCCGGCGTTCTCTCGTTCCTTGCTCTGAACGAAAGCCCGCTGACCGAGAACCCGGAGGTCTCGACCGGTCTGGCCGCCACCGTGGGCCTGATCCAGGCGCTCGGCGACGGGCGCAGCAGCTCCCCGCTGTGGCTGCTCACCCGGGGCGGCGCCGCCGCCAAGACCGACGAGGTGCCGATCAGTCCTGCCCAGGCGCAGATCTGGGGTCTGGGGCGGGTCACCGCGATGGAACACCCGGACCGCTGGGGCGGCCTGATCGACCTGCCCGCAAGCCTGGACGAGCGGGCCGGTGCCCGGCTGACCGCGGTGCTGGCGCGGGCGGTGCCCGAGGATGCGGTGGCGATCCGTTCGACAGGTATGAATGGACGGCGGCTGGTGCGGGCCCGGCGGGCTGCCGGTCTCAAGGCCGTCGAACTGACCGGAACGCCCGTGGGAGAGGCCTTTGCCAAGGGGACGGTGCTGGTCACCGGCGGTACCGGTGCGATCGGCATGCAGGTGGCGCAGTGGCTGGCTGAGCAGAACACCGCGCAGGTGACGTTGTGGAGCCGGTCCGGAGCGCGAGCGCGGGGCGTGGCCGCGCTGGCCGCGAAGGTGGCCGAAAGTGGCTCGACCGTGCAGGTTCTGGCCGGTGACGTGGCGCAGCGCGAGCACGTGCAGGCGCTGCTGGGCTGGATGGGCGAGCACGGCCCGGCCCTGACCGGGGTGATGCACACGGCCGGCGTCAATGACGACGGTGTGCTGGACCGGATGACGCCGGAGCGGCTGGGTGGGGTGCTGGCCCCCAAGGCCGCCGGGGCGGTGCACCTGGACGAGCTCACCAGCGACCTGTCGGCCTTCGTGCTGTTCTCCTCGGCCACGGCCATCTTCGGCGGTGGCGGTCAGGGCAACTACGCGGCGGCCAACACCTTCCTCGACGCGCTGGCCGAGAAGCGGCGCCTGCGGGGCGAGGTCGCGACCTCACTGGCCTGGGGCGTCTGGGCCGGTGGCGGTATGGCCGAGGCCGACGCCACCGTGCGCAACCGGGTCAGCCGGGGCCCGCTGAAGGCGATGGAGCCGGAACCGGCGCTGCGGGTGATGGGCCAGATCCTGACCGAGGACCAGACCACCGCGGGCGACTTCGGGGTGATGGACGTCGACTGGATCCAGATCGCCCAGCAGCTGGGTGACCTGACCCAGGTGCCGATGATGCGCGAGCTGACCGACGTGCACGCCCTGGTCCCGGTGAGCGCCGGACCGAACACCAACGCGATGGCCGAGCTGCTGCAGTTGCTGTCCGAGCAGACCCCGCTGGAACAGGAACGTTTCCTCACCGACCGGGTGCGCGGCGAGGTCGCGGCGGTGCTCGGGCACGAGTCGCCGGACGCGGTCGAGGCCGGGGCCTCTTTCTCCGACCTCGGTTTCGACTCGCTCACCGCGGTCGAGCTGCGCAACCGGCTTTCCATCGCGCTGGCCCGGCAGCTGCCGGCCACGCTGGTGTTCGACTACCCCACGCCCCTGGCCGTGGCCAAGTACCTGCGCTCGGAACTGGTTCCGGACGCGGCCGAAGTGACCCCGCAGGACGCCGAGGAGGCCGAGCTGCGGGCCGTGCTGGCCAACGTGCCGATCGGCCTGCTGCGTAGCGCCGGGTTGCTGCAGTCCATCCTCGAGCTGGCCGGGCCGGAGGCCGAGAAGGCCGAGCCGGAGGAACCTTCGGTGAGCATCGCGGAGATGGACGTGGCCGACCTGATCCGGATGGCCCGCGGGGTCGACGGTTCCGACGACGACGACCAGTTCTGACCGCCCTACCAAACTTTCCGCAGCAGACGATCCGTCCGGATCCCCGCGGCGAACGCACGGATATCAGGAGATCACGATGACCTCGTCCACCGAAGACCTCGTCGCCGCACTCAGGGGCTCGCTGCTGGACAACGAGCGCCTGCGCAAGCAGAACAAGCGCTTCATGGCCTCGCTCAGCGAGCCGATCGCGATCGTCGGTATGGGCTGCCGGTTCCCCGGCGGGGTGCGTAACCCCGAGCAACTCTGGGAGCTTTTGGACGCCGGTGTGGACACCGTGGGTGGCTTCCCCACCGACCGTGGCTGGGACACGGCGATGCTGGGCCAGCTCGGCCTGGACGCCAGCACCTCGGCGCAGGGTGGTTTCCTCTACGACGCGGCCGAGTTCGACCCGGCGTTCTTCGGGATCAGCCCGCGCGAGGCGCTGGCGATGGACCCGCAGCAGCGGCTTCTGCTGGAGACCTCCTGGGAGGCTCTGGAGCACGCCGGGATCGAGCCGAAGTCGCTGCGCGGCAGCAAGTCCGGTGTTTTTGTGGGCGGCGGTTTCCTGGGCTACGGCACCGGCCTGGAGGGCAGCGGCTCCGAGGGCTACCTGCTCACCGGTACCGCTTCCAGCGTGATCTCCGGCCGGGTCTCGTACACCCTCGGGCTGGAGGGCCCGGCCGTGACGGTGGACACGGCCTGCTCGTCGTCGCTGGTGGCGCTGCACCTGGCCGCCCAGGCGCTGCGCTCGGGCGAGGTGTCGCTGGCCCTGGCCGGTGGCGTGACGGTGATGGCCACGCCCGGTTCGTTCGCGGGCTTCGCGCTGCAGCAGGGGCTGGCCGGCGACGGGCGGTGCAAGTCCTTCGGTGCGGGTGCGGACGGCACCGGCTGGGGTGAGGGCGCGGCGGTCCTGGTGCTGGAAAGGCTTTCGGACGCCCGGAAGAACGGGCACGAGGTTCTGGCCGTGGTGCGCGGCAGCGCGGTCAACCAGGACGGCGCCTCGAACGGGCTCACCGCGCCGAACGGTCCCTCGCAGCAGCGCGTGATCAAGGCCGCGCTCTCCAGCGCCCGGCTGAGCACCGCGGACGTGGACGTGGTGGAGGCACACGGCACCGGCACGGTGCTGGGCGACCCGATCGAGGCCCAGGCGCTGCTGGCCACCTACGGCCAGGACCGGCCGGAGGACAAGCCGCTGTGGCTGGGCTCGGTGAAGTCCAACCTCGCACACACGCAGGCCTCGGCCGGTATCGCCGGCGTGATGAAGATGGTGCTCTCGATGCACCACGACCGCCTGCCCAAGACCCTGCACGCCGACGAGCCCACGCCGCACGTGGACTGGACGGCGGGCAACATCAGACTGCTCGCCTCGCCGGTCGACTGGACGAGGGCCGAGAACCCGCGCCGGGCGGGCGTTTCTGCTTTTGGGATCAGCGGCACCAACGCGCACGTGATCATCGAGGAAGCCCCGGCCGCGGTGGCCGAGGACAAGCCGGTCGAGCGGGGCCCGCAGGTCCTGACCGGGCAGGCTCCGGTGTGGCTGGTCTCCGGTCACACGCCCGAGGCTCTGGCCGCGCAGGCCGGCCGGCTGGTGGGGCGCCTGCGTTCCTGCCCCGACCTGGACCCGGCCGATGTCGCCTGGTCGCTGGCCACCAGCCGGTCCACCTTCGAGCAGCGCGCGGTGGTCTTCGGCGACCTGCCCGCCGGTCTGGCCGGGCTCGCCGCCGGCACCGCGGGCGCCGACGTGGTGGCCGGAGAGGTTCCGGCCGGGCGGCCCGCCCGGGTCGGGTTCGTCTTCGCCGGTCAGGGCGCTCAGCGGGCCGGGATGGGCCGTGAGCTGTACGCCGCCTCGCCGGTGTTCGCCGAGGCGTTCGACCGGGCCTGCGCCGTGCTGGAGGCCGAGCTCGGCGTGCCGGTGAAGGACGTGGTGCTCAGCCCGGCCGAGGACCCGCGGGCCGACCAGACGCTGTACGCCCAGACCGGCCTGTTCGCCGTCGAGGTGGGCCTGGTGGCGCTGCTGGCCGCAGCCGGGATCACCCCGGACGCGGTGGCGGGCCACTCGGTCGGCGAGATCGCGGCCGCCCACGCCGCCGGGGTGCTCAGCCTCGAAGGTGCCGCCCGGCTGGTGGCCAACCGGGCCCGGCTCATGCAGGCCCTGCCCGAGGGCGGGGCCATGGGCGCGGTCGGGGTGAGCGAGGATGCGATGCTCACCGCCCTCGGCGACGTCGAGGGCGTCTCGATCGCAGCCGTGAACGGCCCGGAGTCGGTCGTGGTCTCCGGCGATGCGCAGGCCGTGGACGGGCTGCTGGAGGACTTCCGCGCCCGCGGCAGCCGGGTGCGTCGGCTGCGGGTCTCGCACGCCTTCCACTCGGCCCGGATGGACGCGGCCCTGGAGCCGCTGACCGCCGTGGCCAACGGCCTGGAGCACAACCGGCCCAGCGTGCGCTGGATCGGCGCGCTCACCGGTGAGGCGGTCAACGAGCCCGATGCCTCGTACTGGGCATCCGCAGCGCGACAGGCGGTGCGCTACGCCGACGCCGTCACCAGCATGGCCAAGCAGGGCATCTCGGTGTTCATCGAGATCGGCCCCGACGCAACCCTCTCGGGGATGGGTGCGCCGCTCGTCGAAGGTGCCCCGTTCGTCCCCTTGCTGAGCCCCAAACTGCCCGCGGGCGAGGCGGTTCTGCGGGCGCTGGCGGGCGCCCACGTGCGCGGTATCCGGGTGGACTGGACTGCGGTACTCACCCCCGCGCGGCGTGTGGCGCTGCCGACCTACGCCTTCCAGCACGAGCGCTTCTGGCCGCAGGGCTCGGCCACCTCGGCCGTGCCCACCAGCCGCGGCGCCTCCCAGGCCGAGAACGCCTTCTGGGCCGCGATCGAGGCCGGTGACCTGGCCAGCCTCTCCGGTGCCCTGCAGGTCGACGGCGAGCAGCCGTTCAGCCAGATCCTGCCGGTGCTGTCGGCCTGGCGGCAGAAGGACCGCGAGGAGTCGGCCGTGGCCGACTGGCGCTACCGGATCAGCTGGAGCCCGCTGTCCGAGAGCGAGGCCCCCGCGCTGAGCGGGACCTGGCTCGTGGTGCATTCCGAGGCCCGCCGCGAGCTGGCTGAGGCCGCCGTCGCCGCGCTGCCGACCGAGACCGTGCTGGTCACCGCCGACGGCGCCCGCGAGGTGCTGGCCGCCCGCCTGCTCGAGGCCCTCGGCGGGCGCACGCCCACCGGGGTGCTGTCGTTCCTGGCCGCCGACGAGGCGCCCCTGGCCGAGCACCCCGACGTCGCCGCCGGGGCCGCCGCCACCGTCACGCTGATCCAGGCCCTCGGTGATGCCCGGATCGACGCGCCGCTGTGGGTGGCCGCCCAGGGCGCGGTGTCTGCGCGTTCCGGCGAGAACCTCTCCAACCCGGTGCAGGCCCAGGTGATCGGCCTGGCCCGGGTGGTCGCCGTGGAACAGCCCGACCGCTACGGCGGCATCATCGACCTCCCGCTCGAGGTCGACGCCCGGGCCTGGGAACGGGTCGGATGCGTCCTGGCCGGTCTCGGCGAGGACCAGGTGGCGATCCGCTCGGTCGGCATCCTCGGGCGCCGGCTGACCCGGATGCGCCGCGGGATGCGCCCGGCCGGTGTCTCCGAGATGCCGGTGGCCGAAAGCTTCCAGCAGGGCAGCGTGCTGATCACCGGTGGCACCGGCGCGATCGGCAGCAACCTGGCCCTGTACCTGGCATCGCGAGGTGCCGCACGGGTCGTGCTTCAGAGCCGTTCCGGCGCCCGCGCCGGACACGTCGCCCGGCTCGCGGCCCAGATCGCCTCCGAGGGCACGGCGGTCAGCGTGGTCGCCGCCGATGTGGCCGTACGCGAGCAGGTTGCCGGCCTGCTCGACTGGATCGGGGCGGACCTCACCGCGGTCATGCACACCGCCGGTGTGCTCGACGACGGTGTCCTCGACCGGATGACCCCGGCCCGGCTGGCGGGCGTGCTCTCGCCGAAGGCCGGCGGTGCCCGCCACCTCGACGAGCTGACCGCCGACCGTGACCTCAGCGCGTTCGTCCTCTTCTCCTCGGCCACGGCCACCTTCGGCGGCGGGGGCCAGGCCAACTACGCCGCCGCCAACGCCTACCTCGACGCATTGGCCGAGAACCGGCGTGCTCGCGGTCTGGCCGCCACCTCGCTGGCCTGGGGCGTGTGGGGCGGCGGCGGTATGGCCGCCTCGGGCGATGCGGTGCAGCAGCGCCTGGGCGGTGGCCCGTTCCGGCCGATGGCCCCGGACCTGGCTCTGCCCGTGCTCGGCCAGGCCATCGAACCGGGCCAGCCCGCCGCACTGACCGTGATGGACATGGACTGGGCGATGGCCGCCGCCGGAATGGGCGACCTGCGCCAGGTTCCGCTGCTGCGCGAGCTTCCCGACGCCGCCGAGACCGCGCCCATCGCCGCCGCCGTCGCCCCCGGGGCTGCGGCCGCGGGCGGGGTAGCGGCCCAGCTGTTCGGGCGCAGCTCCGCCGAGCAGGACGAGATCCTGGTCGAGCTGGTGCGTTCCGAGGCGGCCAACGTGCTGCACCACGCCTCACCCGAGGCGATCGAGGCCGGGCGGGCGTTCAGCGACCTCGGCTTCGACTCACTGACCGCGGTCGAACTGCGCAACCGCCTCTCCGCGGTCTCCGGGCTCACCCTGCCCGCCACCCTGATCTTCGACTACCCCAACCCGTCGGTGCTCGCCGGCTACCTGAAGGGCGAGCTGCTCGGGCAGTCCGACGTGGCCGAGACCGCCCTCGCCGTCCGCGCGGTGGACGACGACCTGATCGCGATCGTCGGCATGGGCTGCCGCTACCCGGGCGGGGTCCGCAGCCCGGAACAGCTCTGGGAACTGCTGGTCTCACGAACGGACGCGGTGGCCGGGTTCCCGGCCGACCGCGGCTGGGGCAACGGGGGAGTGGAGTCCGAGTCGGCCCAGCAGGGCGGGTTCCTCTACGACGCGGCCGAGTTCGACCCCGGCTTCTTCGGCATCAGCCCGCGCGAGGCGCTGGCCATGGACCCGCAGCAGCGCCTGCTGCTGGAGACCTCGTGGGAGGCGCTGGAGCACGCGGGCATCCAGCCCGGCACGCTGCGCGGCAGCCGCACCGGCGTCTTCTCCGGCGGCGCGGCCCTGGGTTACGGCGGCGGGCTCGAGGGCAGCGGCTCGGAAGGGTTCCTGCTCACCGGCACCGCCGGTGCCGTGCTCTCCGGCCGCGTCTCGTACGTCCTCGGGCTGGAAGGGCCCTCCGTCACCGTCGACACCGCCTGTTCCTCCTCGCTGGTCACCCTGCACCTGGCCGCCCAGGCCCTGCGCAGCGGCGAGTGCAACCTGGCCCTGGCCAGCGGAGTCACCGTGATGGCGACGCCGGTCGCGTTCGCCGGGTTCGCCCTGCAGCAGGGGCTGGCCGGTGACGGGCGGTGCAAGTCGTTCTCGGCCGACGCCGACGGCACCGGCTGGGGTGAGGGCGCCGGCGTGATCGTGCTGGAGCGCCTGTCCGACGCCCGCCGCAACGGTCACCGGGTGCTGGCGGTCGTGGCCGGCTCGGCGGTGAACCAGGACGGCGCCTCCAACGGCCTGACCGCCCCCAACGGTCCCTCCCAGCAGCGGGTGATCCGCCAGGCCCTGGCCTCGGCCGGGCTCACCACCGCCGACGTGGACGCGGTCGAGGCGCACGGCACCGGCACCGTGCTGGGCGACCCGATCGAGGCCCAGGCCCTGCTGGCCACCTACGGTCAGGGACGCCCAGACGACCAGCCGCTGCGGCTCGGCTCGGTGAAGTCCAACCTGGCCCACACCCAGGCCGCGGCCGGTGCCGCGGGTGTCATGAAGATGGTCCTGGCCATGCAGCACGGTCTGCTGCCGGCCTCCCTGCACGCCGGTGAGCCCTCGCCGCACGTGGACTGGAACGCGGGCCGGATCCGGCTGCTGGCCGAGCCGGAGCAGTGGCCGGCCGCCGTCGGCCGGCCCCGCCGCGCGGGCATCTCCGCCTTCGGCATCAGCGGCACCAACGCCCACGTCGTCATCCAGGAACCGCCCGCCCTCACCGAGAACGAAGGCGAGCAGACCGCTGCGGCGCCGCGAGCGTCCTCTCGTGTGCTGAAGGACGCCCCCCGCGTCTGGCTGGTCTCGGGCCGCACGCCGGCCGGACTCGCCGCCCAGGCCGGGCGCCTGCTGCACCACGTGGCCGCCCGCCCGGAACTGGACAAGCGCGACGTCGCCTGGTCGCTGGTGCACAACCGCTCCACCTACGAACACCGCGCCGCCGTGCTCGGCGGCTCCACCCCCGAACTGATGACCGGCCTGGAGGCGCTCTCCGACCTCAGGCCGGCCAAGCGCGTCATCACCGGCGCCGGTCGCAGCGGCCGGGTCGGATTCCTGTTCGCCGGCCAGGGCGCCCAGCGCGCCGGTATGGCCCGTGACCTGCACGCCGCCAGCCCGGTCTTCGCGGCCGCCTTCGACCACGCCGTCGACCTGCTGGAGATCGAGCTCGGCCTACCGGTGCGGGACGTGTTCCTGGGGGAGGTCGGCGACGAGCGTGCCGATGCGACCCTGTATGCCCAGACCGGGCTGTTCGCCGTCGAGATCGGCCTGCTGGCCCTGCTCGCGGCCGCCGGGGTGCGCCCGGACGTGGTGGCGGGGCACTCGGTCGGTGAGATCGCGGCCGCCCACGCGGCCGGGGTCCTGCGGCTCGAGGACGCCTGCCGTCTGGTGGCCGCGCGGGCCCGGCTGATGCAGGACCTGCCGGCCGGCGGGGCGATGGCGGCGATCGAGGCGACCGAGGACGAGATCACCCCGGCTCTGGGTGCCTCGCTCTCCCTGGCCGCGGTGAACGGGCCGAAGTCGGTCGTCGTCTCGGGTGATTCGGCGGCGGTCGAGGCGGTCGTCGAACAGTGGCGGGCCCGGGGACGCCGGGTGCGTCGCCTGCGGGTCTCGCACGCCTTCCACTCGGCCCGGATGGAGCCGGTTCTGGCCGAGCTGGCGGCCGTGGCCGAGGAGCTGCCGCACGCCGCGCCCACGGCTACCTGGGTGGGTGCGCTGAACGGGGCGGTGGTCTCGGCGCCGGAGCCGGCCTACTGGCCCGCCCAGGCCCGGGAAGCGGTGCGCTTCGCCGACTCGGTGAGCGAGATGGCCGGCCTGGGCGTGACGCTCTTCGTCGAGATCGGACCGGACGGCACGCTCACCGCGATGGGTGAGAACGCGCTGTCCGGTGAGGGACTGGGCTTCGTCACGCTGCTGAACCCGGTGCTGCCCACCCCCGAGTCGGTGTTGGCCGCCCTGGCCCGGATGCACGTGCAGGGTGTGGACGTGGCCTGGCCCGCCGTGCTCGAGCCGGGCAGCCCGGTGGACCTGCCCACCTACGCCTTCCAGCGCCAGCGTTTCTGGCCCGAGGTGAACCTGTCCGGCTCTGCCGTCGTGAACGGCGGCACGGTGGGCACGGTGGCCGAGGAACAGTTCTGGTCGGCGGTGGAGTCCGGCGACCTGGCCGCGCTCGCCGGCGCCCTGGACCTGGACGGCGACCGGCCGCTCAGCGAGGTGCTGCCGCTGCTGGCCTCCTGGCGGGTCAAGGACCGCGCCGAGGCCGCGGTGGCCGGCTGGCGCTACCGGGTGACCTGGTCGCCGGTGGCCGAGCCAGAGGCCGCGCGCCTGTCCGGGACCTGGCTGCTGGTTGTCGGCGGTGCGCAGGAGATGGCCGAAGGAACCGCGAAGGCCCTCCGAACCGCTGGGGCCGACGTTGTGCTGGTCTCCGTCGCGGACCCCTCTCGTGAGGCCCTGGTAGCGCGGCTGGCCGAGGTGAGCCAGGCCCCGGTCTCCGGTGTGCTCAGCCTGCTGGCCCTGGAGGAGTCCCCGCTGCCCGGCCACGCCGAGGTCAGCACCGGTCTGGCCGCGTCACTGGCCCTGCTGCAGGCGCTGGGAGAGGCCCGGATCGGGGCGCCGGTGTGGCTGCTCACCCAGCAGGCGGTCGCGGCCACCCGGCACGACCTCGGCACCGAAGGACTGCCCCACGCGGTGCAGAGCCAGGTGTGGGGGCTCGGGCGCTCGGCGGCGATGGAGTACCCCGACCGCTGGGGCGGCCTGATCGACCTGCCCGCAGTGCTCGACGAGCGCGCGGGTGCGCGACTGGCCGCCCTCCTGACCGGCACCTGCGGCGAGGACCAGGCCGTCATCCGTCCCTCGGGCATCTTCGGCCGCCGCCTGGTGCGGGCCACCCGCCCGGCCGGCGCGCCCGAAGGTGGGGCCGCCACGGTCGAGGGCACAGCCCTGATCACCGGCGGCACCGGCGCCCTCGGCGGCCGTCTCGCCACCTGGCTGGCCGAGCGCGGAGCCACCCGGATCGTCCTGCTCAGCCGCTCCGGCGCCCGGGCCGCAGGCGTGGCCCGGACCGTGGCCGCCCTGGCCGAGGCCGGCGCCGGCGTGCAGGTCGTGGCGGCCGACGTCTCCCACCGCGAGCACCTGGCCACCGTGCTGGGCGGCATCCCCGACCTCACCACGGTGATCCACACCGCCGGTGTGCTGGACGACGGTGTGCTGGACCGGATGACGCCCGAGCGCCTGGACAACGTCCTGGCCGTGAAGGCGGGCGGGGCCCGGCTCCTGGACGAGCTGACGGCCGGGCTGGACCTGACCTCGTTCGTGCTGTTCTCCTCCGCCGCAGCGACCTTCGGCGGCGGCGGGCAGGGCAACTACGCCGCGGCCAACGCCTACCTCGACGCGCTGGCCGAGAACCGGCGCTCGAGGGGTCTGCCCGCGACCGCGCTGGCCTGGGGCCCGTGGGCGGGCGGCGGTATGGCCCAGTCCGACACCACGGTGCGCGAGCGCCTGGGCAGCGGCCCGTTCAAGGCGATGGACCCGGACCGGGCGCTGCAGGTGCTGGGGCAGTCGCTGAACGACGGTGACACCACGCTGACCGTCTCGGACGTGGACTGGGCGCAGATCGCTGCTGCGGTGGGCGACATCAGCCAGGCCCCCTTCCTGCGTGAGCTCACCGACGTCCACACGCTGATGCCGGTCTCGGCATCGGGCGCCGCCGAGGTCGTGGGCACCCAGGAACTGGCGCGACGCCTGAACGGGCGGCCCGCCGAGGAGCAGGACTCGATCCTGACCGACCTGGTCCGCGCCGAGGCCGCCGCGATCCTGCGGCACGACTCGGCCGACGCCGTCGAGGCCGAACGAGCTTTCAGCGAGATGGGTTTCGACTCGCTCACCGCGATCGAGCTGCGCAACCGGCTGTCCGAGCTGGCCGGCGTACCGCTGCCCTCCACCCTGATCTTCGACTACCCCACCCCGGCCGGTCTGGCCCGCTACCTGCGTGAGGAGCTGCTCGGCGCCGACGTCTCGGCCTCGACGGTCCAGCCGGTGCGGGTCTCCGCCGCCGTGGACGACGACCCGATCGCGATCGTCGGTCTGGGCTGCCGTTACCCCGGTGGTGTGCGTAGCCCCGAAGACCTGTGGGAGCTGCTGGTCACCGGGACCGACGCGGTCTCGGGCTTCCCCAGCGACCGCGGCTGGGGCGACCTGACCGCGGGCGGGGTGGACGCTCCGGCCCAGCAGGGCGGTTTCGTCCACGACGCCGGCTACTTCGACCCCGGCTTCTTCGGGATCAGCCCGCGTGAGGCGCTGGCGATGGACCCGCAGCAGCGCCTGCTGCTCGAGACGTCCTGGGAAGCACTGGAGCACGCGGGGATCCGCCCCGGCTCGCTGCGCGGCAGCCTGACCGGTGTGTACGCCGGCGGCGGCCCGACCGGTTACGGCGTCGGGCTGGAAGGCAGCGGTTCCGAGAGCTTCCTGATGACGGGTACTGCGGGCGCGGTCTTCTCCGGCCGGGTCTCGTACGTGCTCGGGCTGGAAGGCCCGTCGGTGACGGTGGACACGGCCTGCTCGTCCTCACTGGTGGCCATGCACCTGGCGGCCCAGGCCCTGCGCTCGGGGGAGTGCGACCTGGCGCTGGCCGGTGGTGTGACGGTGATGGCGACCCCGATGGGCTTCGCCGAGTTCTCCCGTCAGCAGGGCCTCGCCTCCGACGGCCGGTGCAAGTCGTTCGGCGCCGGTGCCGACGGCACGGGCTGGGCCGAGGGCGCGGGAATGATCGTGCTGGAGAGGCTTTCGGACGCTCGCCGCAACGGTCACGAGGTCCTGGCGGTGATGCGCGGCAGTGCGATCAACCAGGACGGCGCCTCGAACGGCCTGACCGCGCCCAACGGCCCCTCGCAGCAGCGGGTGATCCGGGCTGCTCTGGCCAACGCCCGGCTGACGGCCTCGGACATCGACGTGGTCGAGGCGCACGGCACGGGCACCGTGCTGGGCGACCCGATCGAGGCTCAGGCGCTGCTGGCCACCTATGGACAACCCGGTCAGGCGCCCCGAACGAACGGCCCGGTGCGGCTGGGCTCGGTGAAGTCGAACATCGCCCACACCCAGGCGGCCGCGGGCGCGGCCGGCGTGATGAAGATGATCCTGGCGATGCGGCACGGCCTGCTGCCGCAGACGCTGCACGCCGAGGAACTGTCGCCGCACGTGGACTGGAACGCGGGCAACCTGGCCCTGCTGACCGAGGCCGAACCGTGGACCGGTGAGAACGGGCCGCGGCGGGCGGGTGTCTCGGCGTTCGGCATCAGCGGGACCAACGCGCACGTGATCATCGAAGAGGCCCCGAGGACGGAGACCACGGAGTCCGGGGAATGGAGCGAAGCGCTGCCGGGGGCCGAGGCCGGCCGAGTCGAGGCCGACACGGCCGACACGGCCGACACAGCTGAGGTGGCTGACCTGGCTGACCTGGCTGGGGTGGATCGGACCGCCGTCGCTGAGAAGCCCTGCGTCTGGACGCTTTCCGGCCGTTCCTCCGAGGCCCTCGCGGCCCAGGCCGGCAAGTTGCTCGAGCACGTGAAGGCCCACCCCGAGCTGAACCCGGCCGATGTGGCCTGGTCGCTGGCCACCACCCGCACCACCTTCGACCACCGCGCAGCAGTGGTGGGCAGTGACGCCAACGCCCTGCTGGCCGGACTGAGCGCGGTGGTGGAGGGCCGGTCCGGCGCGGTGGCCACCTCTACTGGTTACGTCGCGTCCGGCAGCGTCCCCTCCGGCCGCCGGGCCCGGGTCGGCTTCCTCTTCGCCGGCCAGGGCGCCCAGCGCGCCGGGATGGGCCGTGACCTGTACGCCGCCAACCCCGCCTTCGCCGCTGCCTTCGACGAGGTGTGCGCGGTGGTCGAGGCCGAGCTGGGCCTGCCGATCCGTGAGGTCGTGCTGGCCGAGCCCGACAACGAGGACGAGCGAGCCGACCAGACTCTCTACGCCCAGACCGGGCTGTTCACGATCGAGGTCGCCCTGGTGCGGATGCTGGCCGCGGCCGGTGTGCGCCCGGAGGTGGTGGCCGGGCACTCGGTCGGTGAGATCGCGGCCGCGCACGTGGCCGGGGTGCTCAGTCTGGAGGACGCCGCCCGACTGGTCGCGGCGCGGGCGCGGCTGATGCAGGAGCTGCCCGCCGGCGGTGCGATGGCCGCGATCGCGGCGAGCGAGGCCGAGATCAGGAAGACCCTGCCTGAGGACGGCGGTGTCGGCGTCGCGGCGGTCAACGGGCCTTCGTCGGTGGTCGTCTCCGGCGACGAGCAGGCCGTGGACGCCCTGCTGGAACGGTGGCGCGAGCAGGGCCGGCGGGTGCGCCGGCTGCGGGTCAGCCACGCCTTCCACTCGGCCCGGATGGAGCCGGTCCTCGAAGAGCTGGGCCGGGTGGCGCAGGGACTGGACCACCAGGCGCCGAGGATCACCTGGGTCGGCGCCCTGAGCGGTGAAGTCGTGGCCGGCCCGCAGGCCCACTACTGGCCGGCCCAGGCCCGCGAGGCGGTGCGTTTCGCCGACGCGGTGACCACGATGGCCGGGCACGACGTGGATGTCTTCATCGAGATCGGCCCGGACGGAACTCTTGCCGGTCTCGCGGCCGGCGTGATCGACGAGGCCGTGTTCGCGTCGGTGCTCAACCCCGCCCTGCCGGCCGCCCAGGCCGTGCTGGCGGCGCTGGGCCAGGCCCACGTGGCCGGGGTCAACGTCGACTGGGCCAAGACGCTCCCGGCCGCCCGCACGGTGAAGCTGCCGACCTACGCCTTCCAGCGCCAGCTGTTCTGGCCGCAGGGACTCCCGGGCGGCGCCGTGGCCACCGCCAGTGCCTCGTCCGCCGAGGCCCTGTTCTGGTCGGCCGTCGAGCAGGGTGACCTGGCCGGCCTCACCGGGGCCCTGCAGCTGGACGGCGACCGGCCGCTCAGCGAGGTGCTTCCGGCGCTCGCCTCCTGGCGGGAACGGGACCGCGAGGAGTCTGCGGTGGCGGGCTGGCGTTACCGGATCAGCTGGACACCGGTGAACGACGCCGCAACCGTCTCCTTCGAGGGCAACTGGCTGATCCTGACCGGCCCCGCGGGCGCACAGGCCGCGGCCGCCATCACTGCGGGTCTGGCCGAGCGCGACGGCACGCCGATCCTGGTCGAGGCCGGGGCCGAGCACGTGGACCGTTTCGCCCTGGCCGCGCTGCTGAGCGAGGTGCGCTCGCCCAGCGGCGAACCCCTCTACTCGGCCGATGCACCGTCGCCCGCCCTGCGCGGCGTGATCTCGCTGCTGGCGCTGGAGGAGAGCCCGCTGCCGCACCTGGCGTCGGTGCCCACCGGTCTGGCCGCCACTCAGGGCCTGATCCAGGTTCTGGGTGACGCCGGGGTGGCCGCCCCGCTGTGGATCCTCACACGCAGCGCCGTGGCCGCCGGATCCGGTGAGAGCGTCGCCGGCCTGGCGCAGGCTGCGGTCTGGGGCCTGGGCCGGGTCGCTGTCCTCGAGCACCCCGAGCGGGTGGCCGGTCTGGTGGACCTGCCGGCGGAACTGACCGAGCGCGTCGTGACCCGCCTCCTCCCGGTCCTGGCCGGTGCCACCGGCGAGGACCAGGTGGCCGTGCGCGGATCCGGTGTCCTGGCGCGGCGGCTGGCCCGTGCGGGGCAGCCGGACCCGACCCGTCCGTGGGCCCCGGGTGGGACGGTTCTTCTCACCGGTGGCACGGGTTCCATCGGTGGACGGGTGGCCCGCTGGGTTTCCGGTCGTGGTGCCGAGCGGGTGGTCCTCACCAGCCGCTCGGGTGCGACGGCGGGCGGCGCCGCGCAGTTGGCGGCCGAGCTGGCCGAGGCGGGCACGGCGGTCGTCGTGGCCGCCTGCGACACGGCCGTGAAGAGCGAGGTGGCCGGGCTGCTGGCTGCCCTCCACGGGACCGGCCTAGGTTCGGCAAGGACTGTCAGGGGTCTCGCCGGTTCACCCATTACATCCGTCTTCCATGCCGCCGGGGCCGAGGTCGGCACCCCGCTGATCGCCGCCGACCCCGAGTCCCTCGAGGCGATGCTCGCGCCCAAGGCCGCCGGTGCCGCCCACCTCGACGAGCTGACCGGCGACCTGGACGCGTTCGTCCTCTTCTCCTCGATCGCCGCCACCTGGGGCAGCGGCAGCCAGTCGGCCTACGCCGCGGCCAACGCCTACCTCGACGCCCTGGCCGAGAACCGGCGGGCCCGGGGCCTGGCCGCGACCTCGATCGCCTGGGGCCTTTGGGGCGGAGGCGGTCTCGGTTCCCGGCAGCCGGAGTCCGGGGCCCAACTGGCCCGGATGGGCGTGCGCACGCTCGACCCGGACCGGGCGGTCAGCGCCCTGGCCGGTGCCCTCGACGGCGGCGACCGGGTGGTCACGGTGGCCGACATCGACTGGGACCGGTTCGCGCCGGTCTTCAACCTGCGCCGGCCCAGCCGGCTGATCGACGACCTGCCCGAGGTGCGCCGCGCCCTGAGCGCAGCCGCCGAGAACAGCACCACCGCCACCGACAGCGAGTTCGCCCGCGAACTGGGCAAGGCGGCACCGGCCGAGCAGGAGCGGATCCTGCTGCGCCTGGTGCAGTCCGAGGCCGCGGCAGTGCTGGGCTACGGCCCCGAGGAGGCCGCGGGCGTGGTGCAGCCCGGCCGGGCGTTCCGCGATCTGGGCTTCGACTCCTTGACGGCCGTCGAACTGCGCAGCCGCCTGGGTGCGGCCACCGGGCTCCGGTTGCCCGCCACGTTCGCCTTCGACCACCCGGCCCCGGTGGACGCGGTGCGCTACCTGCGCGCCGAACTGCTCGGGGCCGACGACGCAAACGCGACCAGCACCGCTGTGGCGACACAGACGTCCTCTGATCCGATCGTCATCGTCGGTATGGGGTGCCGCTTCCCCGGCGGCGCGGGCAACCCCGACGAGTTCTGGGAACTGCTGGCCAACGGCACCGACGCGGTCGCCGGCTTCCCGGCCGACCGGGGCTGGGCGATCAGCGACGAGGCCCAGGCACAGGGCGGTTTCGTCTACGACGCGGCCGCCTTCGACCCGGACTTCTTCGGGATCAGCCCACGCGAGGCCCTGGCCATGGACCCGCAGCAGCGGATGCTGCTGGAGGTCTCGTGGGAGGCCCTCGAGCACTCCGGCATCGACCCGACCTCGCTGCGCGGCAGCCGCACCGGCGTCTTCGCCGGCGGCAGCCACTCGGCCTACGGCATCGGCTCCAGCGATCCGTCGTCGCAGGGCTTCCAGCTCACCGGCAGCGCGATGAGCGTGATCTCCGGCCGCGTCTCGTACGTGCTCGGCCTCGAGGGCCCGGCCGTCACCGTGGACACGGCCTGCTCCTCCTCGCTGGTCGCGCTGCACCTGGCCGCGGCCTCGCTGCGTACCGGCGAGAGCGACCTGGCTCTGGCCGGGGGAGTCACCGTGATGGCCACCTCAGGCGCTTTCGCGGAGTTCGCCGCCCAGCAGGGCCTGGCGGGCGACGGCCGTAGCAAGTCGTTCGGCGAGGGCGCGGACGGCACCGGCTGGGGCGAGGGCGCGGGTGTCATCGTGCTGGAAAGACTTTCGGACGCCCGCCGCAACGGTCACCGGGTGCTGGCCGTGGTCGCGGGCAGCGCGGTCAACCAGGACGGCGCCTCCAACGGCCTGACCGCGCCCAACGGTCCCTCGCAGCAGCGGGTGATCCGGGCCGCGCTGGCCTCGGCCGGACTGTCCACGGCCGACGTGGACGCGGTGGAGGCACACGGCACCGGCACGGTGCTGGGCGACCCGATCGAGGCCCAGGCGCTGCTGGCCACCTACGGCCAGGACCGGCCCGAAGACCGCCCACTGTGGCTGGGTTCGGTGAAGTCGAACATCGCCCACACCCAGGCCGCGGCCGGGGCCGCGGGCGTGATCAAGATGGTGCTGGCCCTGCGCCACCAGATGCTTCCGGTCTCGCTGCACTCGCAGACCCCCTCGCCGCACGTGGACTGGAGCGCGGGCCGGGTGAGCCTGCTCAACGCCGCTCGCGGGTGGGAGGCAGAGGCGGGCCGCACCCGCCGGGCCGGTGTCTCGGCCTTCGGCATCAGCGGCACCAACGCTCACGTGATCATCGAAGAGGCCCCGCAGGAAGACGGCTCCGGCGAAACGGCGCAGCCGACCGGGCCGAACCAGCCGGTGGAGCGGGGCCGAGGGGCCCTGGTCACCGGTGCACCGGTGACCTGGCAGCTCTCCGCCCGTACCCCAGCGGCCCTGGTGGCTCAGGCAACCCGCCTGGCCACCCACGTCCGCAAGCACGAGAACCTCGACCCCGCCGACGTGGCCCGCTCGCTGGCCGAGACCCGCACGTCCTTCACCCACCGGGCCGTCGTGCTCGGCGCCGGCCGCGAAGACCTGCTCACCGGGCTGACGTCTGTTTCCGACCAGAGGACGGGTGCGCGGACTTTCGCGGACGTGGTGCCCCCGGCCGGTGCGGGCCTGATCGGCTTCGTCTTCGCCGGGCAGGGCTCGCAGCGCGCCGGTATGGGCCGTGAGCTGCACGCCGCAAGCCCGGTGTTCGCCGAGGCCTTCGACCGGGCCTGCGCCCTGCTGGAGGCCGAACTCGGCCTGCCGGTGGCCGAAGTCGTACTGGGCGAGCCGGGCGACGAGCGGGCCGACCAGACGGTGTTCGCCCAGACCGGGCTGTTCGCCGTGCAGGTGGGTCTGCTGGCGCTGATGGACCACGCCGGGGTCGTTCCCGACGCGGTGGCCGGTCACTCGGTCGGAGAGATCGCAGCGGCGCACGCGGCCGGGGTGCTCACCCTGGCCGACGCCTGCACGCTGGTGGCCGCCCGGGCCCGCCTGATGCAGGAACTGCCCACCGGCGGGGCGATGGCCGCGATCGAGGCCACCGAGGCCGAGGTGACGGCCGACCTGCCCGAGGGCGCGGAGGTCGCGGCGATCAACGGGCCGACGTCCGTGGTGGTTTCCGGTGATGGCGAAGCGGTCGAGGCGGTCCTGGAGCACTGGCGCTCGGCCGGCCGGCGGGTGCGGCAGTTGCGCGTCAGCCACGCCTTCCACTCCGCCCGCATGGAGCCGATGCTCGAGCAGTTGCATCAGGTGGCCGCGGGCCTGACCTACTCGGCCCCGCTGATCAGCTGGGTGGGAGCGCTCACCGGGGCGGCGATCACCGACCCCTCGGCCGGCTATTGGGTCGAGCAGGCGCGCCAGGCGGTGCGGTTCGCCGACGCCGTCACCACCTTGGCCGACCTCGGCGTGCGCTCGTTCATCGAGATCGGACCGGACACAACGCTTTCGGCGCTCGGCCCGAACAGCGCGCCCGATGCCGCCTTCGTGCCGTTGCTGCGCACCGACCAGGCCGCCGCCGACACCGTCACCGCAGCACTGGCTCGCCTGTACGTGCGCGGTGTGGAGGTGGACTGGGCGCGGGTCCTGCCCGCGGGGAGGCACGTGGAACTGCCCACCTACCCCTTCCAGCATCGCAATTTCTGGCTCATTCCCGACCTGTTCGACGCGTCCTCAATGCTTTCCCTTCCAGGAAGCGCAGAGTCGCAGTTCTGGGCCGCGGTCGACCAGGAAGACGTGGCCGGGCTCACCGGCGCCCTCGGGGTGGACGCGGACCGCTCGTTCGGTGAGGTTCTGCCGGTGCTGGCCTCCTGGCGACGACGCGAACTGGAGGACGCGGTGGGGTCGGCCTGGCGCTACCGCGTCACCTGGGCTGCCGTGCCCGACCCGGAAGCCGCTGCGCTGAGCGGAACCTGGGTTGTGGTGGCACCCTCCGCGCTGCTTGAGGACAGCCGCACCACCGGCGTCCTGGAAGCCCTGACGGCCGGGGGCGCCGAGGTCGAGATCGTCGGCCTCGACGCGGACGAACTCGAGCGGGGAGCCGTGCTGGCCCGCGGGTCGGCCGCGCTGGCCGAGGTGGAGAAGCTGGCCGGCGTGGTCTCGCTGCTGGCCCTGGCCGACACCGCCCCGGGCGAGGTCGTCCCGGCCGGGGTGCTGGGCACCCTGGCCCTGGTGCAGGCCCTGGGCGACGCCGGGATCCAGGTCCCGGTCTGGGCGCTGACCCACAACGCAGTGCAGACCGCCGCCGACCAGCCCGGCGATCCGGCCCAGGCCGCGGTCTGGGGCCTGGGGCGCGTGGTCGCCCTGGAGCACCCCGAGCGCTGGGGCGGCCTGATCGACCTGCCGACCGTGCTGGACACCCGGGCCGCCACTCGTCTGGTGGCGGTGCTGGCCGGGGAGACCGGTGAAGACCAGGTGGCGATCCGGGGCGCGAGCATCCTGGGCCGGCGCCTGACCCGGGCGGCACGGGCCGAGACCACCAACCAGTGGACGCCCGCGGGCACGGTCCTGGTCACCGGCGGCACCGGGTCGATCGGCTCGCGGGTCGCCCGGCTCACGGCCGAGCGCGGGGCTCAGCGCGTCGTGCTGACCTCCCGCTCCGGCCCGGGAGCGGCGGCCACCCTGGCGGCCGAGCTCGCTACGGCCGGGACCACCGTCGAGGTGCTGGCGGTGGACAGCGCCGACCGCGACGCCCTGGCCGCCGTGCTCGAGCGGGTGGGTCCGCTGAGCTCGGTGTTCCACGCGGCCGGAACCTCCATGGACCGGCCGGTGCGCGACCTCACCGCGGGCGACCTGACCCGCCTGATGGCGGCCAAGGCGGCCGGTGCGGCACACCTGGACGAGCTGACCGCCGGGCACGACCTGGACGCGTTCGTACTCTTCTCCTCCGGCTCCACGGTCTGGGGCAGTGCGATGCTGGCCGGGTACGCGGCCGCCAACGCCTACCTCGACGGCCTGGCCGAGGGCCGCCGGGCCCGCGGTCTGACGGTCACCTCGGTGGCCTGGGGGCAGTGGGGCGGTGAGACCGGCCTCGGCGCCGGTGCCGGAGCCGCCCAGCTGGAGCACCTGGGGCTGCGGGCGATGGAACCCGGCCGGGCCCTCGCCCAGCTGGCCGCCGCCCTGGACGCGGGGGAGACGCTGCTCACCGTCGCCGACATCGACTGGGACCGCTTCGCCCCGGTGTTCACCCTGCGCCGGCCCAGCCCGCTGATCGCCGCGCTGCCGGAGGTGCGCCGGGCCCTGGAGGCGGCCCCGGCCCGGGCCGCCGAGACCGGTGACTCACTGGCTCAGCGGTTGAACGAGGCCGGTCCGGTTGAACAGAAAACGCTGCTCCTGGACGTCGTCCGGGCCGAGGCGGCGGCCGTCCTCGGCCACGTCGACGGTGAATCCATCGACCCGGAAACGGGTTTCATCGAGCAGGGCTTCCACTCGCTGACGGCGATCGAGTTCCGCGACCGGCTGGCCGCGCTGACCGGGTTGCGGCTGTCCGGATCGCTGGTGTTCGATCACGCCACACCCGCCCAGCTGGCCCAGCACCTTCGCGGTGAGCTGGTCACGACCGGCCGGGTGGACGGTGAAGGACGCACGGGTGAAACGGCTTCCGGAACCGGCGGCTCGTCGCTCAGCGGGCTGTACGTGGAGGCGACGAGGACAGGACGGTCGGCGGAGGCGGTGAAACTCATCTCGGGGCTGGCCGCGTTCCGGCCGCAGTTCCAGGGCGCCGGCGACTTCGGCGCCCGGCCCGAACCGCTGCGCGTGGCCCGTGGCCCGCAGGCTGGTTCGCAGCAGGCGCACCTGGTCTTCCTGACCTCGTTCTTCGGCCGCTCCGGGGTCCGGGAGTACGCCCGCATCGCCGGCCGGTTCCAGGGTGAGCGCGACGTCTCGGTGCTCGCCGAGCCCGGGTTCCTCACCGGCGAGAAGCTCCCCGCCGACATCGCCGCCCTGGCCGACCTGCAGGCCCAGAGCCTGCTCGAGGCCGGCGTCGGTGACGAGTTCGTCCTGGTCGGCCACTCCACCGGCGGCCTGGTGGCGCACGCCCTGGCCGCCCACCTGGAACAGCTCGGCCGGGCCCCGAAGGCCCTGGTCCTGCTCGACACCCCGACCGTGGGCGAGGAGGGCTTCTCCGGGGACTGGCCCGCGTTCCTGGACGCCACCCTGGCCCTGACCGCGGACTACTCCCAGGACGACACCTGGCTGACGGCAACTGTGCACTATCTGTCCCTCCCCTGGCAGAACGTCGGCGGTACAACCGTTCCGGTGCTGCACCTGCGGGCCTCGGACACCTCCGGCGACCTGCCCGCGATCGCCCACGCCGACGGCCCCGCGCCCGGTTCCGGCCCGTTCACGGTGCTGGACGTGCCCGGCAACCACTTCTCGATGATGGGCGAGGCGGCGGACACCACGGCCCTCGCGATCGACCAGTGGCTCTCCGAACTGTGAAGGAACTCCAGATGAGCAGCGAAGTTTCGCAAGGCCCGCTCGCGATCGTCGGGGCCGGCGTGATGGGCACCAACATCACCACCCTGGCGCTCGGGCACGGCGTGCCGGTGGTCCTGGTCGACGTCGACGAGGAGGTCCTGGCCGAGGCCCGCAGGACGATCGGGCTCAAGCTGCGCCACGGCCAGCTGATGGGCAAGTTCGACGCGCAGCGGGTACTGCACCCGAAGACCGCGCTCACCACCACGGTCTCGCTGGCCGACGCGGCCGGTGCGTTCGCGGTGATCGAGGCGGTCACCGAGCTGGCCGAGACCAAGACCAAGGTGCTGTCGGAGATCTCGCAGCTCGTCGCCCCGGGCACGCTGACCGTCTCGAACACCTCGTGCATCCCGATCGACGAGATGGCCGAGGCGGTGGCCCGTCCGGAGGACCTGGTCGGGGTCCACTTCATGAACCCGGCCTACATGATCGAGATGGTCGAGGTGATCCGCGGCCCGCGCTCCGCCGAGGCCACCATGACCGCGGTCACCGAGCTGCTCACCACGCTCGGGCGTAGGTGCCTGGTGGTGAACGACGGCCCGGGCTTCGTGATCAACAAGGTCCTGCACCCGATGATCAACACCGCGGCGAAGCTGGTGCAGGACGGCGTCGCGAGCGTGGAGGTGGTGGACGGCCTGATGGAGGGCTGCCTCGGCCACTCCACCGGCCCGCTGGCCACCGCCGACCTGATCGGCCTGGACAACCTCGTCGACTCGCTGAACGTGCTGTTCGAGCGCACCGGCGACGAGAGCTGCCGGCCCTGCGACCTGATGCTCGGCCTGGTCCGCGACGGTCACTTCGGCCGCAAGACCGGCCGGGGTTTCTACGACTACTCGAACCCCTCGAACTCCTCGAACAATGTGAAGGTGGCGTCATGACCCAGGTTTCCGGTCTGCAGGCGGAGATCGTCGAGAAGGACCTGACCGAGTACCTGACGGCCAAGATCCGCACCGAGATCGCCCCGGACGACGACATCTTCGCCACCGGCCTGGTCTCCTCGATGTTCGCGATGGAACTGGTCGTGCACCTGGAGTCGACCTACGACATCGCGATCATCGGCCCCGAGCTGAAGCTCGACAACTTCCGCACCGCCAAGGTGATGACCGCCCTGGTGCTGCGGCTGGCCGAAGATGACTGACCAGCTCTCCGGGCTGAAGGAGTTCGCCGCCGGGCTGATCGGCGACCAGGCCGGGGCCTGGGACGTGGCCGGGCAGCTGCCGCTCTCGGAGCTGCGCAAGCTCGGCGAGCGCGGCCTGCTGTGCGCCGAGGTGCCTCCCGCGATGGGCGGTCTCGGGCTCACCAGCGGCGAGAACGGTGAGCTGACCGCGTTCGTCGGCAGCCTGTGCAGCTCCACCCGCAGCATCATGACCTCGCACGGCATGGCCGCCTGGATGGTCTCCCGGTTCGGCGACAAGACCCAGCGCCGCGACTACCTGGCCGAGCTGACCAGCGGCAAGCTGGCCGCGGTCGGCTTCAGCGAGCCCGGCGCTGGCAGCGACCTGGCCGCACTGTCCACCGAGCTGCGCAGTGACGGTAACGAGTTCGTGCTCAGCGGCCAGAAGATGTGGGTTACGGGCGCCTCCTACGCCGACTACGTCATGGTTCTGGCCCGTTTCGGCGACGCGGCCGCGGTGGTCGCGGTGCCCACCGACGCCCCGGGCGTGGAGCTCGAGCCGATCGACGTGGCCGTGCTCGGCTGCCGTGCCGCCGGCCACATCAACGTGCGCCTGGACGACGTGCGCCTGCCCGCCTCGGCGGTGCTGGGCGGCGGCGGCCAAGACCTCACCATGCTCTTCACGGTCGCGCTCTCCTACGGCCGGATCTCGGTGGCCTGGGGCTGCACCGGCATCGTCCGGGCCTGCCTGAAGGCTGCCGTCGAACACGCCCGCCGCCGGGAGCAGTCGGGCAAGAAGATCGGCGAGCACCAGCTGGTCGCCCGGCACCTGGCCGAGCTGTTCGCCGCCGAGCAGGTCAGCACCCGGGTCTGCGAGCAGGCCAGCGCCGCCTGGCAGGCCTACTCGCCCGACCTGGTCACCGCCACCGTGCTGGCCAAGCACGTGGCCGCCGGCCACGCCGCGCACGGCTCGAGCACCGCCGTGCAGGTGCTGGGCTCGGCCGGGGCGGTGGACGGGCACGTCGTGGCCCGCGCCTACCGCGACTCCAAGGTCATGGAAATCATCGAGGGCAGCAACGAGATCAGCCAGCTGATCCTCGCCCACCACGCGCTTTCCCAGACGTACTAGGAGATCTCACGTGTCCGAGAAGCCCGTTCTGGTCAAGTGCCTGGTCTGGGACCTGGACAACACCCTGTGGAAGGGCACCCTGCTGGAGGACGGCGAGGTGCACCTGCCCGAAGAGGTCCGCGCCGTGATCGCCGAGCTGGACCAGCGCGGCATCCTGCAGTCGGTGGCCAGCCGCAACGACCACGACCTGGCCTGGAAGCAGCTCGAGGCGCTCGGGGTGGCCGAGTACTTCCTGCACCCGCAGATCGGCTGGGGCAACAAGTCCGACTCGGTGCAGCGGATCGCCGACAAGCTCCAGTTCGCGCTGAAGACCATCGCCTTCGTCGACGACATGCCGAACGAGCGGGCCGAGGTCGAGTACCACCACCCCGAGGTACGCACCTACACCGAGGCCGACGTCCTGGCTCTGCTGGACCGCCCGGAGTTCAGCCCCGAGGTGGTCACCGTCGACGCCCGCCGCCGCCGGGAGATGTACCGCGCCAACGCCGCCCGCGACGAGGAGAAGTCCTCGTTCGACGGCCCCGACGAGGCATTCCTCAAGTCGCTCGAGCTGGTCATGCAGATCAAGCGGGCCGACGGCGAGGACCTCTCCCGGGTCGAGGAACTCACCCTGCGCACCAGCCAGATGAACGCCACCGGCGTGCACTACGGCGACGAGACGCTGCGCGGTCTGCTGTCCGACCCGCAGCACGAGGTCCTCACCATCACGCTGTCCGACCGGTTCGGCACCCACGGCGCGGTGGGCGTGCTGCTGCTGGAGCGTCACCCGCAGGTCTGGCACCTCAAGCTGCTGGCCACCTCCTGCCGCGTGGTCACCTTCGGCGCGGGCTCGGTGCTGCTGAACTGGCTGGTCGACCAGGCCGCCCGGGCCGGGGTGCACCTGGCCGCCGACTTCCGGGCCACCGACCGCAACCGGATGATGGAGATCGCCTACCGGTTCGCCGGTTTCACCTCGGACGAGTGCGAGTGCCTGAACGAGGTGCCGAAGGCCGGTGGCGACATCCAGTGCCTGCACCTGGTCACCGAGCGCCGTCCCGAGCCCACCACGATGCGGCTGACCTCACCCGACCTGGCTGCGGCGGGCATCGCCTAGTCACCTCCGGAAAGCCAGTGTCCTTCGCGGCGGCCGGCAGTCGGGTACCCACCCGACGGCCGCCCCCGCGAGCGGCCGTTCCGGTCTGAGCGTCATCCAGGGAGCACAGTCATGAGCCAGCCCGAGCAGCAGTCCTCGGTCCCCCTTGCCGTCGTCGGCATGGCCTGCCGTTACCCCGGCGGCGTCCGGTCACCCGAAGACCTCTGGCAGGTCGCGGTCTCCGGGCAGGAGGTCATCTCCGGCCTGCCCGGCGACCGGGGCTGGGACCTGGACTCCCTGGCTGAGACCAGCTACCTGGACCGCGGCGGTTTCCTCGACGACGTGGCCGGTTTCGACCCGGCCTTCTTCGGCATCTCCCCGCGTGAGGCCCTGGCCATGGACCCGCAGCAGCGGGTGCTGATGGAGGTCGCCTGGGAGGCCCTGGAACGGGCCGGGCTGGATCCGGTGGCCCTGCGCGGCAGCCGCACCGGCGTCTTCGTCGGCGCCGAGCCCCGCGAGTACGGCCCCTCGCTCTACAACGCCCCCGAGGCGATCGAGGCGCACCTGCTCACCGGCACCACCACCAGCGTGATGTCCGGCCGGATCGCCTACACCCTGGGCCTGAATGGGCCCGCCCTGACGGTCGACACCTCGGCCTCCAGTTCGCTGGTGGCCATCCACCTGGCCGCCCAGGCGCTGCGCCAGAGCGACACCTCGCTGGCGATCGCCGGTGGTGTGTCGGTGATGGCCACCCCGGGCAACTTCGTCGCGTTCAGCCGCCTGCGCGGCCTGGCCCCGGACGGCCGGGTCAAGGCCTTCTCGGCCGACGCCGACGGCACGGTCTGGTCCGAGGGCGCCGGTCTGCTGGTGCTGGAACGGCTGGAGGACGCGGTGCGCAACGGCCACCGCGTGCTCGCCGTGCTGCGCGGCACCGCGATCAACAACGACGGCGCGAGCACGGCGCTCACCGCGCCCAACGGCACCGCGCAGGAAGCCGTGATCCGCGACGCCCTGGCCGCCGCCGCACTGAGCGCCGCCGACATCGACGCGGTCGAGGCGCACGGCACCGGAACGCCTCTGGGCGACCGCACCGAGGCCCGCACGCTGCTGGCCACCTACGGCGCCGCCCGCCCGGCCGATCGTCCGGTGCACGTCGGTTCGGTGAAGTCGAACATCGGCCACACCCAGGCCGCCGCCGGGGTGGCCGGGGTGATCAAGACCGTGATGGCGCTGCGCCACGGGATGCTCCCCGCCTCGCTAAACATCAGCGACCCCACGCCGCACGTGGACTGGGCCGCCTCCGGGCTGAACCTGCTCACCCAGCCACAGGATTGGCCGCAGACCGGCCGCCCGCGCCGGGCCGGCGTGTCGTCGTTCGGTATCAGTGGCACCAACGCCCACGCGATCCTCGAAGAGGCCCCCACCCAGAGCGCGACCCCGAGCCAGATTGAAAACGTCGGTGGGCCTGGTTTGTTCGCAGGTGCGCCCGCCCCGGCCGCCTGGTTGCTCTCGGCCCGGTCGGAGGCCGCGCTGGCCGGCCAGGCCGCGCGACTGAGCGAGCACCTGGCCACGGCAGTGGCTCTCGAGCCGGCCTCGGTGGCCTGGTCGCTGGCCACCACCCGCACCGCCCACGAGCACCGCGCCGTCCTGATCACCAGCCGCCCGGACGCCTCGGTCACCACCGACCCCGCGGCCACGGCCGCCGTGGACACCGTCGAGGCCGTCGGGGCCACGAGCACGTCCTCCGGCTCGGGCAATCCGGACTCAGCGAACCTGCCGGGCGCAGCCGACCTGCTCGCCGACCTCGCGGCCGGTCGCCCCTCGCCCGCCATCGTGGCCGGCACCGCTCACTCCGCCACCGACCCCCGCGTCGTCTTCGTCTTCCCCGGCCAGGGCTCGCAGTGGCTCGGTATGGGGCGTGAGCTCGCCCAGTCGTCGCCCATTTTCGCGGCCAGGCTCACCGAGGCCGAACGTGCCCTCGCCCCCCACCTGGACTGGGACGGCGCCGCTCTCGATGACGTGCTGGCCGGTGCTGACAACGCGCCCAGCCTTGAGCGCGTCGACGTGGTCCAGCCCGCACTCTTCGCGGTCACCGTCGCCCTGGCTGCGCTCTGGCAGGAGTCCGGCGTCGCGCCCGCCGCGGTGGTCGGGCACAGCCAGGGCGAGATCGCCGCCGCCCACGTGGCCGGTCTGCTCACCCTGGAAGACGCGGCCCGCATCGTGGCCCGCCGCAGCCGAGTACTGCGGGCCCTGGCCGGGCGCGGAGGTATGCTCTCGATCGCCGAGTCGGCCGAGGCCGTCGCCGCCCGCATCGAGCCGTTCGCCGGGCAGGTCGCGATCGGCGTGATCAACAGCCCCGACGCCACCGTGGTCAGCGGTGACCCCGAGGCGCTGGCCCGGATCGCCGCCGGGTGCGAGCGCGACGAGGTCCGTCACCGCCTTCTACCGGTCGACTACGCCTCGCACAGCCCGCAGGTCGACGATGTGCGCCCGGAGCTGCTCGAGGAGCTTCGGGGGGTGCAGTCGCTGGGCGGCGGCACCACGATGGTCTCGTCGGTGACGGCCGAGCCGGTCGAGCTGCTGGACGCTGCCTACTGGGTCGAGAACCTGCGTCAGCCGGTGCGTTTCGCCGACGCGGTGGCCCGGCTGGAGAGCGACGGCTACGAGATCTTCGTCGAGATCTCCCCGCACCCGGTGCTGACCGGGCCGATCACCTCCACCATCGAGCACGCCCGGGCCGGCCGGGCCGCCCTGCGCCCGGCGCCCGTGGTCACCTCGACGCTGCGCCGCGAAGACGGTGGCGCCGAGCGATTCCTGACCTCGCTGGCCGAGGCCCACGTGCGGGGCGTGCCGGTCGACTGGGCCCGGGTGCTGCCCGCTGCCGCCCCCGTCGACCTGCCCACCTACGCCTTCGAGCACCAGCGGTTCTGGCTCGACCCGGCGAACCGGGGCGCCGACGTGCCGACGGTGCAAGCGTTCGAGACCGCCACCGTCGGCGGCATCCGCGAGCGCATCACCGGCCGCGCGGCGGGGGAGCAGGCCCAGCTCGTGCTGGAGCTGATCCAGGCCCACGCGGCGGCTCTGCTCGGCCTCGCCACCCCCGACGCGATCGACCCCGGACGCACCTTCAAGGACAGCGGGTTCGACTCGCTGGCCGGGGTCGAGCTGCGCAGCCGGCTGAACACCGCCACCGGTCTGACGCTGCCCACCACGCTGGTGTTCGACTACCCCACCCCGGCCGTCCTGGCCGGGTTCCTGCGCGCCCAGCTGCTGGGTGCCACCGAGCTCGCGCAGTCGCGCCCCGTTTCCACTGTGGCGGCGGCGATCGACGAGCCGGTTGCCATCGTTGCCATGAGCTGCCGTCTGCCCGGCGGCGTCCGGGACCCCGAGGGACTCTGGCAGCTGGTCTCCCAGGGGGTGGACGCGATCGGCGAGGCACCGGCCGACCGCGGCTGGGAACTCGAGGGGCAGGCCGCTCAGCGCGGTGGTTACCTGCCCGATGTCGCCGACTTCGACGCGGCCTTCTTCGGGGTCAGCCCGCGCGAGGCGCTGGCGATGGACCCGCAGCAGCGCCTGATGCTCGAGACCGCCTGGGAGGCCCTGGAGCGGGCCGGGATCGACATCCCGGGCCTGCGCGGCTCGGCCACCGGGGTGTACATCGGCGCCGCCTCGTCCGGCTACGGCGACGACGGCCCGGCCGACCTTCAGGGGCATCTGCGCACCGGTAGCGCCACCAGCGTGCTGTCCGGGCGGGTGGCCTACACGTTCGGGTTCGAGGGCCCCGCGGTCACGGTGGACACGGCCTGCTCCTCGTCGCTCGTCGCCCTGCACCTGGCCGCCTCGGCCCTGCGCAGCGGTGAGTGCGACCTGGCGCTGGCCGGTGGCGTCACCGTGCACGCCACCCCCTCGTGGCTGACCTGGTTCACCCGCCAGCAGGGGCTTTCCTCCGACGGGCGCTGCAAGGCGTTCGGGGCGGGCGCCGACGGCATGGGAATGGCCGAGGGCGCCGGCGTGATCGTGCTGGAACGACTCTCGGACGCCCGCCGACTGGGCCATGACGTGCTGGCCGTGGTGGCCGGCTCCGCAGTGAACCAGGACGGCGCCTCGAACGGCCTGACCGCCCCGAACGGGCCCTCGCAGCAGCGCGTGATCCGTGCGGCGCTGGCCGGAGCGGGCCTGGACGCGGCCGACGTGGACGCGGTGGAGGCGCACGGCACCGGCACCGGCCTGGGCGATCCGATCGAGGCGCAGGCGCTGATCGCGACCTACGGCTCGGCCCGCGACGCGGGGCACCCGCTGCTGCTGGGCACGATCAAGTCGAACATCGGGCACACCCAGTGGGCGGCGGGCGCGGCCGGGATCATCAAGACGGTCCTGGCCCTGCAGCACGCCGAACTGCCCCGCACCCTGCACGCCGACGAGCCCACCACGCACGTGGACTGGTCGGCGGGCACGGTGAAGCTGCTCACCGAGGCGGCCGCCTGGCCCGATCGTGGCCGGCCGCGGCGGGCCGGTGTCTCGTCGTTCGGCATCAGCGGCACCAACGCACACGTGATCCTGGAACAGGCTCCCGACCCGGTCGCAACCACGGTTGCCGAGGCGCCCGACGAGGCCCGACCGGTCACGGCCGGTTCCGGTGCCCCGGCCGCAGGCGTCGAGCAGGTCTCGGCCGGAGCGCCGAACGGCCGGGCGGCGGACCCTGCCGTACCCCTGATCATCTCGGCCCGCACCGCCGACGCCCTGCCGGCCCAGGCCCACCAGCTGGCTGAGTTCCTCGCGAACCGCCCTGCGGTCACCCCCGCCGACCTGGCCTGGTCGCTGGCCTCGGTGCGCACCGGTCTACCCGAGCGGGCCGTGGTCACCGGAGCCACCCGCGACGAGCTCATCAGTGGGCTCAGAGCTGTCGAACCCTCCGGCACCATCACCCAGGGCGCCGGGCTGCTCGGCTTCGTCTTCACCGGCCAGGGGGCTCAGCGCGTCGGCATGGCCCAGCAGCTGTACGCTGCCTTCCCGGTGTTCGCCGCCGCCTTCGACCAGGCCTGCGCCGCGCTGGACGAGCACCTGGCCCAGCCCGAGTCGCTGAAGAGCGTGCTCGACGGTCACGCCGGCCCGATCGACGACACCATGTGGGCCCAGACCGGACTGTTCGCCGTCGAAGTGGCGCTGTTCCGGCTGCTCGCCTCGTTCGGCGTCGAGCCGCAGGCCCTGGCCGGCCACTCGATCGGTGAACTGGCCGCCGCCCACGTGGCCGGCATCTGGAACCTGGACGACGCCGCGAAGGTGGTGGCCGCCCGCGGTCGGCTGATGCAGGCTCTGCCCCGCGGCGGGGCGATGCTGTCGGTGCGGGCGGGCGAGGCCGACGTGCTCGCCGCCATCGCCGACATCCCCGGCGTCGGTCTCGCGGCGGTCAACGCCGCCGAAGCGGTGGTGGTCTCGGGAACTGAGGACGCGGTGGCGTCGCTCGAGCGCGCACTCTCGGCCACCGATGTGCGAACCAGGCGGCTGCGGGTCTCGCACGCCTTCCACTCGGCCCTGATGGAGCCCATGCTCCAGGAGTTCGCGGCGGTGACGGCCTCCGTCTCCTACGCGCCCCCGCGCATCCCCATCGTCTCCACGCTCACCGGCGCACTGGCGTCCGAAGAACTGCTCGACCCGCTGTACTGGGTGCGGCAGGTGCGCGAGGCCGTCCGTTTCGCCGACGCCGTCACGGCCATGGAACGCATCGGCGTAAGGACTTTCGTCGAGATCGGTCCCGACGCCGTACTCACCTCCCTGGGCGCCGTTCACGGCGCGGGGGTGTGGATCCCGGCTCAGCGGCGCGACCGTGATCAGAGCGTCGCCGTCGTGGCGGCGATCGGCGCCCTGGGGGCTCGCGGCGTCGAGGTCGACTGGGCCGCCGTCCTCCCTGGGGCCCAGCGGGTTGCCCTGCCCACCTACGCCTTCACCCGGCAGCGGTTCTGGCTCTCGCCCCGCACCGGCGCCCGTCCCAAGGACAGTGGCCTGGGTGCCTCCGGTCACCCGTTGCTGGGCACCGTCGTGGAACTGCCCGCCAACGGCGGCCTGGTCCTGACCGGGCGCCTGTCCCGCAACGTGCCGCCCTGGCTGGCGGATCACGTCGTGGCCGGACGAGTCGTGGTGCCCGGGGCGGCGCTGGTCGAGATGGCGATCCGGGCCGGCGACGAGACCGGCTGCTCACGCCTGGCCGAGATGGTGATCCAGGCGCCGATGGTGGTGCCCGCCCGCGGCGGCATCCAGGTGCAGATCACCGTCGGGGAACCGGACGAGCGGGGCGAGCGGCCGCTGGCCATCCACTCCCGGCCCGAGGACGAGAGCGCGCCGTGGACCGAGCACGCCACCGGTGTGCTCGCCCAGGCCGAGAACGCTCAGACCGAAACCGCCCAGACCGAAACTGGCCGGATCGAAACCGCCCAGACTGAAACTGCCCAGGCCGAAACGGCAATGGCGGTCTGGCCGCCGGCCGGAGCAGTGGCCCAGGACATCGGCGGACTCTACGAGCGGCTGGCCGGTCTGGGCCTGCCCTACGGCCCGTCGTTCCAGGGGGTCCGGGCGGCCTGGCGGCGCGACACCGAGCTCTTCGTGGAGGTGGCGCTCGGAGCCGGTACCGAGGTCGAGGGCTACGGCCTGCACCCGGCGCTGCTGGACTCGGCGCTGCACCTGATCGCCGGGGAGGAGACCGCCCACCTGCCGTTCGCCTGGAACGACGTGGTGGTGCAGGCCACCGGCGCCTCGATGGCCCGGGTGCGCATCGCACCGGTGGCCGACGGTTTCGGGCTGACGCTGGCCGACGAGCAGGGTGCGACGATCGCCACGGTCGGCTCTCTGACGCTGCGGCCCCTGCCGGCCGGTGGACTGGCCGAGGACCCCCTGCTCGCCGAGGCGCTGCACCGGCTGACCTGGGTGCCCGTGCCCGACCGGGCCGAACCGACCGACGAGCAGGCCGTGCGCTTCGCCGTGCTGGGCGCCGACCGCAGCGCAGCCCCGTCCGATGCCCCCTCGTTCGTGGACGTGGCCGCAGTGGTGGCGGCCGTGGCCGACGGCGCCCCGGCACCCGACGCGCTGATCTTCCGGGTCGCCGAAAGCCCGCAACAGGCCGACGTTCCCGCGCGCGCACACGCCCTCACCGCGTCCGTACTCAAGACTTTGCAGGACTTCCTGAAGGCCGAGGAGCTGGCCGCTACCCGGCTGCTGGTGCTCACCGAACGGGCCGTCGACGCCGGTGCGGTGGCGGTCTCGCCCGCGGTGGCCGGGGTGGTCGGCCTGGTCCGGGTGGCCCAGTCCGAACAGCCCGGACGGGTCGTCCTGGCCGACCTGGACGATGCGCCCCCGGCGGACCTTCTCGCACAGGTCATGGCCTGCGGTGAGGCGCAGATCGCGGCGCGCGGCGGCCGGCTGCTGGCTCCGCGGCTGGCCCGGGTCGAGACCGGTCTGGCGGTGCCGGCCGGGGAGCCGAGCTGGCGGCTGAACGTCACCGAGCGCGGCACGCTGGAGAACGTGGCGCTCAAGCCCACCGACACCGATGGACGTCCGCTGGCCCCTCGGGAGGTCCGGGTGGCGCTGCGGGCGGCTGGGGTGAACTTCCGGGACGTGCTGAACGTGCTCGGCATGTACCCGGGCGATCCCGGGCTGCTGGGTCTCGAAGGCGCCGGTGTGGTGCTCGAGACCGGCCCGGAGGTGACTTCGGTCGCGGCCGGAGATGCCGTGATGGGCCTCTTCGAGGCTGCTTTCGCGCCGATCGCGATCGCCGACGAGCGGCTGCTGGCGCCGGTTCCGGACGGCTGGACGATGGCCGAGGCCGCTTCCGCGCCGGTGGTCTACCTGACCGCCTGGCACGCGCTGGTCTCGGTGGCCGGGCTGCAGGCGGGCGAGTCGGTGCTCATCCACGCCGCCGCCGGTGGTGTCGGCTCGGCGGCCGTGCAGGTGGCCCGCCATTTGGGCGCCGAGGTGTTCGGCACGGCCAGCCCGGGCAAGTGGCCGATGCTGCACGCGGCGGGTCTGGACCCGGACCACGTGGCCAGTTCCCGCACCCTGGAGTTCGAGGACGCGTTCGGCCGGGTCGATGTCGTCCTGGACTCCCTGGCCGGGGATTTCGTCGACGCATCGCTGCGGCTGGCGGCCGGGCCCCAGGGCCGCTTCGTGGAGATCGGCAAGACCGACGTCCGGGATCCGGACGAGGTGGCCCGCGCGCACGACGGTCTGGCCTACTCGGCGTTCGACCTGCTCGAGCTCGACCCCGGTGCGATCGCCCCGATGTTCCAGGCGCTTTCGGCGCTCTTCGCCGACGGTTCGCTGCGGCCGTTGCCGGTGGCGGCCTGGGACGTGCGGCAGGCGGTCGAGGCGTTCCGCTACCTGAGCCAGGCCCGCAACGTGGGCAAGGTCGTGCTCACGCTGCCCTCGCTCCGGCGTTCGGGAACCGTTCTGATCAGCGGAGTCTCCGGTGCGCTGGGCGGCCTGGTCGCCCGTCATCTGGTGGCTTCCGGGAACGCCGCACGACAGTACGTGCTGCTGTCACGCCGCGGCCCGGCTGCGCCCGGAACCGCAGCCCTGGTGGCCGATCTGGCCGCGCGCGGGGTGAATGTGCAGCTGCTCGCAGCCGACGTCGCCGACCGCAGCCAACTGGCGTCCGTGCTTGGTGCTCTTCCTGCTGCGGCCCCGCTGCGGACCGTGGTGCACGCGGCGGGCGTGCTCGACGACGGCGTCATCGCCGCGCTGACCCCCGAGCGACTGCAGGCGGTTCTGCAGCCCAAGGTGGACGGCGCGTGGAACCTGCACGCCCTCACCCGGGGTGCGGATCTGGATCATTTCGTGCTGTTCTCGTCGGTGGCGGGGCTCTGGGGCAACGCCGGTCAGGCCGGCTATGCAGCGGCCAACACCTTCCTCGACGCCCTGGCCGCAGCCCGCCGGGCGGAAGGCCTTCCGGCCACGTCGCTGGCCTGGGGCCCCTGGCAGCTGGAAGCCGCTCAAGGCGGCGGCATGGCCGACGCGCTCACCGACGCCGACTGGCAGCGTTTCGCCCGCCAGGGCCTCGCGCCGCACACCGCCACCGAAGGGCTGGCACTACTCGACTCCGCCCTGGGCCTGCCGCACGCCCTGCTGGTTCCTGCTCGTCTGGCGTTGCGGTCGGTCCGTGGCTCCCTGCCTGCGCTGCTTTCCGGCCTCACGTCCGGGCAGACCACCGTCTCTCGTACCCGGCGCGTGGCCGGCGCGGCGAGCGCAGGTGGCACTGGGCTGGCCGGGCGCCTGGCCTCGATGAGCGAGGCCGACCGTGACCGCACGGTGCTCGACCTGGTGCGGGCGCAGGCCGCCCTGGTGCTGGGAATGTCCGGGGTCGAGGCGGTCTCGCCGTCCGCCGCGTTCCGCGACCTGGGCATTGACTCGCTCACCGCCGTCGAGCTGCGCAACCGGCTGGGCTCGGTCACCGACCTGCGGCTGCCGGCCGGGGTGGTGTTCGACTACCCCACGCCGACTCTGCTCACCGGCTTCCTGCGGGCCCGGCTGATCCCCGAGGACGTGGTCGCGTCCTCGGCCCGCGAACTGGTCCCCACAGTCGCTCGCACCGAGGAGGACCAGCTGGTCATCGTCGGCATCGGCTGCCGCTTCCCCGGGGGCGTCGGCTCTTCCGGCGAGTTCTGGCAGCTGCTGGCCGACGGCGTGGACACCGTCTCCACCTTCCCGGCCGACCGCGGCCCCACCTGGGACGGGGTGTTCGAGGGCGAGAGCCCGCACACCCGCACCGGTGCCTTCCTGCACGACGCGGGCGACTTCGACGCCCAGTTCTTCGGCATCAGCCCCCGCGAGGCGCTGGCCATGGACCCGCAGCAGCGGCTGCTGCTGGAGACCTCCTGGCAGGCGCTGGAAGATGCGGGGATCGACCCGGGCTCGCTGCACGGCAGCGCCACCGGGGTCTTCGCCGGCCTGATCTACCACGACTACGCGGTCGGCGGGGTGATGCCCGAGGAGGTCCAGGGCTACCTGACCACCGGTGGCTCGGGCGGGGTGGCCTCCGGTCGCGTCGCCTACGCCCTGGGTCTGGAGGGACCCGCGGTCACCGTGGACACGGCCTGCTCCTCCTCTCTGGTGGCCCTGCACCTGGCCGCCCAGGCCCTGCGCTCGGGGGAGTGCGACCTGGCCCTGGCCGGTGGCGTCACCGTTATGGCCACGCCCGGAACGTTCCTGGAGTTCGCCCGGCAGCGGGGGCTCTCGAGCGACGGCCGCTGCAAGGCCTACGCCCAGGCCGCCGACGGCACCGGGTGGGGCGAGGGCGTGGGCATGCTGGTGGTCGAGCGCCTGTCGGACGCCCGGCGCAAGGGGCACCGGGTGCTGGCGGTGCTCGCCGGTACGGCGGTCAACCAGGACGGCGCTTCCAACGGCCTGACCGCGCCCAACGGCCCCTCGCAGCAGCGGGTGATCCAGTCGGCCCTGGCCGCCGCCGGTCTCTCGGCGGCTGACGTGGACGTGGTGGAGGGGCACGGCACCGGCACCCGGCTGGGCGACCCGATCGAGGCCGAGGCGCTGATCGCTACCTACGGGCAGGCCCGCGACGACCGCAACCCGGTACTGCTGGGCTCGGTGAAGTCGAACATCGGCCACACCCAGGCCGCGGCCGGGGTGGCCGGTGTGATCAAGATGATCGAGTCGATGGCGCACGGCACGGTCCCCGCCACCCTGCACGTGGACGAGCCGTCCGCACACGTGGAATGGGACGCCGGGGCGGTGCGTCTGGTCACCGAGTCCACGCCGTGGCCGGATCGACAGGAAACCGGCCGCCCGCGCCGGGCCGCCGTCTCCAGCTTCGGCTTCTCCGGCACCAACGCCCACGTCATCCTCGAGCAGGCGCCGGCCGAGGACACCGCCCGCCGGGCCACCGTCGTCCCCACCGCCGACGGCTCCGCCGAGTCGGTCGTGGCGATGCCGGTGATCCCCTGGACGATCTCCGCCCGGGGCCGCGACAGCCTGGCCGCCCAGGCCCTCCGGCTGCGCGAGCACCTGCACGGACAGCCCGAACTCGACCCGCTGGACGTCGGCTGGTCGCTGGCCACCGCCCGGGCCCACCTGCCCGAGCGCGCGGTGCTCACCGGTAGCTCCCGCGACGAACTGCTCACCCGCCTGGACGAGCTGATCGCCGGCCCGGCCGGTGAGGGCGCCGTCGGCGGTGACCAGATCGCCTTCGTGTTCACCGGTCAGGGCGCGCAGCGGGCCGGCATGGGCCAGCAGCTTTACCAGGTGTACCCGGTGTACGCGAGGGCCTTCGACGAGGTCTGCGCGGCGCTGGAGGAGCACCTGGGCGGGCCGGGCTCGCTGCGGGACGTGCTCCTGGCCGGCGAGCAGATCGACCAGACGCAGTGGGCCCAGGCCGGGCTGTTCGCGCTCGAGGTGGCGCTGTTCCGGCTGCTGGAGTCCTGGGGCGTTCAGCCCTCGGCCGTGGCCGGCCACTCGATCGGTGAGCTGGCCGCCGCGCACGTGGCCGGGGTCTGGTCGCTGGCCGACGCGGCCGTGGTGGTCGCGGCCCGGGGCCGGCTGATGCAGGCACTGCCCTCCGGCGGCGCCATGCTCTCGGTGCGGGCCGGCGAGGACGACGTGCGGCTGCTGACCGCCGGTATCGACGCGCAGTTCGACGGGCTGAGCATCGCCGCGGTCAACGCCCCCGACGCGGTGGTGCTGTCCGGCCCGCAGGAGGCCGTCGCCGCCGCCGAGGAACACCTGAGCGCGCAGAACCTGCGGGTGCGCCGGCTGCGGGTCTCGCACGCCTTCCACTCGGCCCTGATGGAACCGATGCTGGCCGAGTTCGCGGCCGTCACCGCATCGGTCACCTACGCCGCGCCGCGCATCCCGCTGGTCTCCACCCTGACCGGGCTGCCCGCCGGGCCGGAACTGCTCGACCCGGCGTACTGGGTGCGCCAGGTGCGCGAGGCCGTGCGCTTCTCTGACGCCGTCACCGCCCTGCGCGACCTCGGGGTGCGCACCTTCGTCGAGATCGGCCCCGACGGCGTGCTCTCCGGCCTGGGTGCCGGGTTCGCCGCCGAGAACGAGGCCTGGATCCCGGCACTGCGCCGCGACCGCGACGAACCGAAGACCCTGGTCTCGGCCCTCGGCGCCGTGCACACGCGGGGCGGGCTCGTGGACTGGTCGGTGCTCTTCGCCGGCACCGGCGCCCGCCGGGTCACCCTGCCGCCCTACGCCTTCACCCGGCAGCGCTACTGGCTCGAGGCCGGAAGCGGCGCGGCCGACGCGGTCGGGCTGGGACAGGTCGGCGCCGCGCACCCGTTGCTGGGCGCGAGCACCACCATTGCCGCCGGCGGCGTGCTGCTGACCGGCCGCCTGTCGCTGCGCTCGCAGCCCTGGCTGGGCGAGCACGTGGTGGCCGGGCAGGTGGTCGTGCCCGGCGCCGCGCTGGTCGAGATGGCCGTGCGGGCCGGGGACGAGACCGGCCAGACCCGGGTGGCGGAGCTGGTGGTCGAGACCCCGCTGATCCTGCCGCCGGACAACGTGATGGCCGGCACTCGCGTGCAGGTCACGGTCGAGCCTGCGGACGACAACGGCCGCAGCGCCCTGGCCATCCACTCCCAGCCCGAGGGACGCACCGGCGCCTGGACCCGTCACGCCACCGGTGTGCTCGCGGTGCCGGACGACGTTCCGGCCCCGGCCCGGCTCACCGAATGGCCTCCGGCCGGTGCGGCCGAGACCGACCTGGACAACTTCTACGCCGACCTCGCCACCACCGGCCTGAGCTACGGCTCCCTGTTCCAGGGAGTGCGGCGCGGCTGGCGGCGCGGTGACGAGCTGTTCGCCGAGGTGGCTCTGCCCGAGCAGGCCCAGCTCGACGGATTCGCCCTGCACCCGGCCCTGCTCGACGCCTCGCTGCACCTGCTCGGCACCTCCGGGCAGCCCGGCGAAGGCCCACTGCTGCCGTTCGCCTGGACCGACGTGATGGTCCACGCCACCGGTGCGGACACCGTGCGGGTGCGTCTGGCCCCAGCCGCAGAGGGCTTCTCGGTCACCCTGGCCGACGAGAACGGTGACATCGTCGCCTCGGTCGCCTCGCTCGTCCTGCGCGCCCTCCCGGCCGACGGCCTGACCGGCGACAAGGCCGGTCAGGACTCGCTGTACGAGGTGAGCTGGGTGCCCGTGCGGGCTGCCGCAGCCGTCGCCGAGCGCACCTGGGCCGTGGTGGGCACCGACCTGCCGGGCTCGGAAGCGGTGCAGAGCTACGAGAGCCTGGCGCAGTTCGAAGCCGCCCTGGCCCACGGCGCCCCGGCACCGGACGTGGTCGTCGTAGCCGCCCACCCGAGCGCCCGCCCCGACGTTGCAGAGGTCGCCCACGACACTGCCGCCGAGCTGCTTTCCCGACTCCAGACCTGGCTGAGCACCGAGGCCTTCGGCGAGTCGCAGCTGCTGATCCTCACCGACCACGCACTTGACGCCGGGCCGGGCGCCGTTCCCGACCCCGCCGCGTCCACCGTTGTGGGTCTGGTCCGGGTGGCCTCGGCCGAGAACCCGGGCCGCCTCGTCCTGGCCGACCTCGACGGCACGCCGGAAGTCTTCGGCCTGCTGCAGGCCGGGATCGATGCGGGCGAGCCCGAATTCGCGGTTCGTCAAGGCGAGTTGCGCGTGCCGCGACTGACCCGACCGACTCAGCCCCTCGCCGTGCCCAGTTCCGAAAACAAGAATTGGCGGCTGGACTTCACCGCCCGCGGCACCCTGGAGAACCTCACCCTCGCCCCGGTCGAGACCAGCAACGTCCTGGCCCCGGGCCAGGTCCGGGTCGGCCTGCGGGCAGCCGGCGTGAACTTCCGCGACGTACTCAACGTGCTCGGCATGTACCCCGGCGACGCCGGGCAGCTCGGTCTCGAAGGGGCCGGCGTGGTGCTGGAGGTGGCGGACGGCGTCACCCGCCTGCAGCCCGGCGACCACGTGATGGGCCTCTTCACGGCCGCTTTCGGCCCCGAAGTGGTGACCGACGAACGTCTTCTGGTCGCCGTGCCCAACGGCTGGAGCCTGACCGAGGCGGCGGCCGCGCCCGTCGTCTATCTCACCGCCTACTACGCCTTGGTCGATCTGGCCGGGCTGGGCAGCGGTGAGCGCATCCTGATCCACGCGGCCGCTGGTGGGGTCGGCATCGCCGCCGTGCAGCTGGCCCGCTACCTGGGTGCTGAAGTGTTCGGTACCGCCAGCACCCCGAAATGGCAGACCCTGCGCGAACTCGGCCTGCCCGCCACCCACATCGCCTCCTCCCGCACCCTGGAGTTCGAAGACGCGTTCCGCGCGGTCACCGGGGGAGCCGGGGTCGACGTGGTGCTCGACTCCCTGGCCGGTGAGTTCGTCGACGCCTCGGCCCGGCTGGCCGCGGGCGGCCGGTTCGTCGAGATGGGCAAGACCGACGTGCGCGACCCGGAGGTGATGGCCGCCGCGCACGACGGGCTGCAGTACTGCTCGTTCGACCTGCTCGACACCAGCCCGGACCGGATCGCGCAGATGTTCGCCGCGCTGTCCGAGCTGTTCGCGGCCGGCGTCCTCACTCCGCTGCCGGTGGCCACCTGGGACGTGCGCCGGGCCCCGGAAGCCTTCCGTCACCTGAGCCAGGCCCGCAACGTGGGCAAGGTCGTCCTGACCATCCCGGCCGTCACCACGGCCCCCGGAACCGTCCTGATCACGGGTGCTTCCGGCGCCCTGGGCGGGATCGTGGCCCGCGACCTGGCCCGGAGGGGCGAGGCCGAGGCCCTGGTACTGCTCTCGCGCCGCGGCCCGGCGGCGCCCGGACTACCCGCTCTCGCCGCCGATCTCGCCGAGCTCGGGGCGGACGTGCAGGTGGTGGCGGCCGACGTCGCCGACCGTGCCCACCTCGGAAACGTCCTGGCCTCCACCCCCGATCTGCGGGGCGTGTTCCACGCGGCCGGTGTGCTCGACGACGGCGTGCTCGGCGCCCAGACCGCGCAGCGTCTGCACGCGGTGCTGCGGCCGAAGGCCGACGGGGCCTGGCACCTGCACGAACTCACCCTGGACCGGGACCTACGGCACTTCGTGCTGTTCTCCAGCATCGCGGGCCTGTGGGGCAACCCCGGGCAGGCCAACTACGCCGCCGCCAACACCTTCCTCGACGCGCTGGCCGCCCACCGCCGCTCGCGCGGCCTGGCTGCCCAGTCGCTGGCCTGGGGCCCGTGGTCGGCCGAGGGCGCCGGAGGCATGACCTCGGCCCTGGCCCAGGCCGACTGGGAACGGCTCAGCCGCTCCGGCACCGTGCCGCTGGCCAACGAGGAGGGCCTGGCCCTGCTCGCCGCCGCGGACGCGTTCGCCCGGCCCGCGCTGGTGCCCGTGCACCTGGACACGGTGGCGCTGGAGGCCCAGGAGAGCATCGCCCCCCTGCTGTCGTCGGTGGTCAGAAGGGCGGCCCGGCGCAAGGTCGGCGCCCCGGCCCGGGCCGGCGGCAACGCGCTGGCCGACCTGCTCGCCGCGCTGCCCGAGACCGAGCACGAACCGGCCCTGCTGGAAGTGGTCCACACCCAGACCGCACTGGTCCTCGGGTTGCCCGGAGCCGACGCGATCCAGGCCGGCGACACCTTCAAGGACCTGGGCATCGACTCGCTGACGGCGCTGGAACTGCGCAACCGGGTCAACGAGGTCACCGGTCTGCGGATGCCGGCCACCCTGGTCTTCGACTACCCCACGCCCACCGTGCTGGCCGCGCACCTGCGCGCCGAGATCGTCGGCCGGGCGAGTTCCGTCCCGGCCGGCCCGGCCGTGCCGGCCGGGGCCCGGGCCGCGGTGGCCGGGGACGAACTGGTGATCGTCGGGATCGGCTGCCGCTTCCCCGGCGGGGCCGGCTCGGCCCAGGAGTTCTGGAACCTGCTGGCCGAGGGGCAGGACGCGGTCGGCGGTTTCCCGGTCGACCGGGGCCCGCAGTGGGCCGGGGTGGTCGACCACGACCCGGACGCCGGTGGCAAGAGCTACGCCGCCGAGGGCGGATTCCTCTACGACGCCGGTGACTTCGACGCCCGCTTCTTCGGCATCAACGCCCGCGAGGCGCTGGCCATGGACCCGCAGCAGCGGCTGCTGCTGGAGACCTCCTGGGAGGCCCTGGAAGACGCCGGCATCGACCCCAGTGGGCTGCAGGGCAGCGACACCGGGGTCTTCGCCGGCCTGATCTACCACGACTACGGCGTGGGCGGCAGCACCCCGGACGAGGTCGAGGGCTACCTGAGCACCGGCACCTCCGGCGGTGTCGCCTCCGGCCGGGTGGCCTACGCGCTCGGGCTCGAGGGCCCCGCCGTCACGGTGGACACGGCCTGCTCGTCGTCGCTGGTCGCCCTGCACCTGGCGGCCCAGGCCCTGCGGGCCGGGGACTGCACGCTGGCCCTGGCCGGTGGGGTCACGGTGATGGCCACGCCCGGCACCTTCGTGGAGTTCTCCCGCCAGCGCGGCCTCGCGGCCGACGGCCGCTGCAAGGCCTACGCCGATGCCGCCGACGGCACCGGCTGGGGTGAAGGCGTGGGTGTCCTGGTGCTGGAGAAGCTTTCGGACGCCCGCCGCAACGGACATCGGATCCTCGCGGTTCTGCGGGGGTCGGCAATGAACCAGGACGGCGCCTCCAACGGCCTCACGGCACCCAACGGGCCCTCGCAGCAACGCGTCATCCGCGCCGCCCTGGCCTCGGCCGGGCTGGGTGTGGCAGACGTGGACGTGGTCGAGGGCCACGGCACCGGCACCCGGCTGGGCGACCCGATCGAGGCGCAGGCGCTGCTGGCCACCTACGGGCAACGCAGTCAGGAACGGCATGGGGCTGCTCCGCTGCTGCTGGGCTCGGTGAAGTCGAACATCGGCCACACCCAGGCCGCCGCGGGCGTCGCCGGGATCATCAAGATGATCCAGGCCATGCAGCACGGCATCGTCCCGGCCACCCTGCACGTGGACGCACCCAGCTCGCACGTGGACTGGGAGACCGGCGCCGTGCAGCTGGTCACCGAGCCGACCGCCTGGCCGGCCACCGGCCGTCCCCGCCGGGCCGGCATCTCGTCGTTCGGGTTCTCCGGCACCAACGCCCACGTGATCATCGAACAGGCGCCGCCGGTGCCCGAGCCGGAGGTGACGCGCGCCCCGATGCCGGTCGTGCCCTGGCTCGTGTCCGGTCGTGGCCCGGCCGGTCTGGCCGCCCAGGCCGCCCGGCTGGCCGACGCCCTGCCCGAGAAGCTCACCCCCGAGCACGCTGTCGACCTGGGCTGGTCGCTGACCACCCAGCGCCCCGACCTGACCCACCGCGCGGTCGTGCTCGGCCGCACCCCCGGCGAACTCGCCGAGGCGCTGCGGGACCTGGACGGGAAGGCGATCACCGGCCTGGCCGGGACGGTGGGCAAGACCGGGTTCGTCTTCACCGGCCAGGGCGCCCAGCGCCTGGGCATGGGGCAGGAGCTGTACGCCGCCCACCCGGTGTTCGCCGACGCCTTCGACGCGGTCTGCGCGGGCCTGGAGGAACACCTCGACCAGGCCGGTCTGACGCTGAAGACGGTGATCGGCGGCGAAGGTTCGCTGGACGACACGGTCTGGGCCCAGGCCGGGCTGTTCGCGCTCGAGGTGGCCCTGTTCCGGCTGCTGGAGTCGTGGGGAGTCAGGCCCGCGGTGATGGCCGGGCACTCGATCGGTGAACTGGCGGCGGCGCACGTGGCCGGGGTGTGGTCGCTGGCCGACGCCTGCGCCGTGGTCGCCGCTCGCGGCCGGCTGATGCAGGCCCTGCCCTCCGGCGGCGCCATGCTGGCCGTCGCCCTGCCGGAAAGTGCCGTGCTGGAACGGATCGCCGACTTCGACGGAATCGGTGTCGCAGCCGTCAACGGCCCGGCCGCGGTGGTCGTCTCCGGCGCCGCCGACCAGGTCGAGGCGCTCGCGGGCGAACTGGAGAAGGACGAGGTGCGGATCCGCCGGCTGCGGGTCTCCCACGCCTTCCACTCCGCACTGATGGAGCCGATGCTGGCCGAGTTCGCGAAGGTGACCCGCTCGGTCTCCTACGCCGTGCCGCGGATCCCGCTGGTCTCCACGCTCACCGGCGAACCGGTCACCGGGGCGGTGCTGGAGCCCGGCTACTGGGTGCGGCAGGTGCGGGAGGCGGTGCGCTTCGACGACGCGGTGAACGCGCTGCGCGAGTCCGGGGTGCGCACGTTCGTCGAGCTGGGCCCGGACGGGGTGCTCACCGGGCTGGGCTCGCAGACCGAGGCGGAGGGCGAGCTGTGGGTGCCCACCCTGCGACGCGACCGCGACGAGGCGATGACGCTGCTGAGCGCGCTCGCCCACGTGCACGTGCGCGGCGGCGACGTGGACTGGGCCAGCGTCTTCGCCGGCACCGGTGCGCAGCGGGTGGCCTTGCCCACCCGCGCCTTCGTACGACAGACCTACTGGCTCACCCCCGACACCGGCCGGCTCGACCTGGGGGCCAAGGGCTTCGAGTCCTCCGACCACCCCCTGCTCGGGGCCGCGCTCGACCTGTCCAACGGCGGCGGGGTGGTGATGACCGGACGGCTTTCCCTGCGCACCCAGCCCTGGCTGGCCGACCACGTGGTCGGTGGACGGGTGGTGGTGCCCGGGGCTGCCCTGGTCGAGATGGCGGTGCGGGCCGGCGACGAGGTCGGCTGCACCCGGATCGGGGAGCTGATCGTCCAGGCACCGCTGGTGCTTTCGGAGAAGGACGCCGCCCGGGTGCAGGTCACCGTCGGGGCGGACGGCCCGGACGGCGCCCGTGAGCTGACCATCCACTCCCGGCGCGAGGACGACCCGGGCGCCTGGACGCTGCACGCATCCGGAGCGGTCCTGACCTCCCCGGACCAGGCCTGCCTGGACCAGGCCCCGACCGACCTGTCCGAGTGGCCGCCGGTCGACGCCGAGCCCTACGACCTGGCCGGTTTCTACCCGGACCTGGCCGACGGTGGCCTGGCCTACGGCCCCCGGTTCCAGGCGGTGCGGGCGGCCTGGCGCCGGGGCGAGGAACTGTTCGCCGAGGTCGAGCTCGGCGACGGCCTGCCGGTGTCCGGCTTCGCGCTGCACCCGGTGCTGCTCGACGCCTCGCTGCACCTGCTCGGGACCACCCGTCACGACGAGTCCGGCCCGCTGCTGCCGTTCGCCTGGACCGACGTGGACGTGCACACCGCCGGCGCCGTCACCGCCCGGGTCCGCCTGACGCCCGCAGGCGACGAGGGCGTCTCGGTCACCCTGGCCGACGAGTCCGGCGACCTGGTCGCCACAGTGGGATCCCTGGTGCTGCGCGCCCTACCCAGCGGCATCACCGTGGGCAGCGCCCAGCTGGCCCGCGAGGCGCTCTACGAACTCGACTGGATCCCGGCCCGCGCCGACGAGACGACCGAGCACGACACCGACGGCTGGGTCGTGCTGGGCGGCACACTCGGTCTGCCCGGGATCACCCGCCACCCGGATCTGACCGCCCTGCTGGCCGACGTCTCGGCTCGTCCGCACACCGTGATCGTGCCGTGCATCCCCGAGGACGAGCCCACCGACGTCTCGGTGGAGCTGCCCGGCGCCGCCCGGGAGGCGGTCGCCGCGGTGCTCGGCACCCTGCAGGCCTGGCTGGCCGCCGACGAGCTGGCCGACAGCCGGTTGGTGCTGGTGACCCGGCTGGCCGTGGACGCCGGGGCCGCACCGGTCGACGTGACCGCGGCGGGAGTCTGGGGCCTGGCCCGGGTGGCGGCGGCCGAGAACCCCGGCCGGATCGTGCTGGTCGACCTGGAGACCCAGGACAACGCCATCGAGGCGCTGACCGGGGCCCTGGCCACGCACGAGGCCCAGGTCGCGGTGCGGGCCGGCCAGCCGCTGATGCCGCGCCTGGTGCGCGCCGCGGTCGGGCTCACCGTTCCCACGCTGGATGCTCTGGATGCTCTGAATGCTCAGGATGTGACCGAGGGAGGCGGGGCCAGCCGGTCCCCGGCGTTCGCGGGCGTGTCCGCACCGGCCGAGGGATCAGGCCCGAGCGCGGTCAGCTGGCGCCTGGAGTGCACCGGCCGGGGCACGCTGGAGAACCTGGCCCTCGTGCCCACCCGGGCGGGCACCCGTCCTCTGGCCCCCAACGAGGTCCGCGTCGCCCTGCGCGCCGCGGGCGTGAACTTCCGCGACGTGCTCAACGTGCTCGGCATGTACCCCGGCGAGGCCGGTCTGCTCGGCCTCGAAGGTGCCGGTGTGGTGCTGGAAGTCGGCGCCGACGTCACCGCGCTCAGGCCCGGCGACCGGGTGATGGGCCTGTTCGACGGCGCCTTCGCCCCGGTCGCGGTCACCGACTCGCGCCTGGTGGTGCCGGTGCCCGAGGGCTGGAGCCTGGCCGAGGCGGCGGCCGCGCCGGTCGTGTACCTCACCGCCTGGTACGCCCTGGTGGTCCTGGCCGGCCTCGGCGAGGGCGAGCGGGTGCTGATCCACGCCGCCGCCGGCGGTGTCGGGATCGCGGCCGTGCAGCTGGCCCGGCACCTGGGCGCCGACGTCTTCGGCACCGCCAGCCCGGGGAAGTGGCCGGTGCTGCGCGCTCTGGGCCTGGACGAGACCCGGATCGCCTCCTCCCGCACCACCGGGTTCGAGGCCGCGTTCCGCGCCCAGACCGGCGCCGCGGGCATCGACGTGGTGCTGGACTCACTGGCCGGCGAGTTCGTCGACGCCTCGCTGCGCCTGGCCGCCGGGCCCGGCGGCCGTTTCGTCGAGATGGGCAAGACCGACGTCCGCGACCCGGACGAGGTCCTGGTCGAACACGACGGTCTCAGCTACCAGGCGTTCGACCTGCTCGACTGCACCCCCGAACTGATCGCGGAGATGTTCGCCGCGCTGTCGGGCCTGTTCGCCGCCGGGGTGCTCAAGCCGCTCCCGGTGGCCGCCTGGGACGTCCGTCGTACCCCCGAGGCGTTCCGGCACCTCAGTCAGGCCCGCAACGTGGGCAAGGTGGTGCTCACCTTGCCCAGCTTCTCCCGCCGCAGCGGCACGGTCCTGGTCACCGGCGCCTCGGGCGCTCTCGGGGGCCTGGTGGCGCGCCATCTGGCCCACCAGAACAGCGCCCAGGACGACGACCTTCTGCTCCTGTCCCGGCGCGGGCCCTCGGCTCCCGGCGCGGCCCTGCTGGCCGCCGATCTGGCCGAGACCGGCGTCGGGGTGCGGGTGGTCGCCGCCGACGCGGCGGATCGCGCCGGGCTCGCGAGTGTCCTGGCCGCCGTCCCTTCGCAACGCCCGCTGAGTGTGGTGTTCCACGCCGCCGGGGTGCTGCAGGACACGGTGATCGGCTCGCTCACCGCCGAGTCGCTGGAGGAGGTGATGCGGCCCAAGGTCGACGGCGCCTGGAACCTGCACGAACTCACCCGGCACGCGGATCTGGACCGGTTCGTGCTCTTCTCGTCGGTCGCGGGCACCTGGGGCAACCCCGGGCAGGGCAACTACGCCGCAGCGAACACGGTGCTCGACGCACTGGCCGGACACCGCCGCCGCGCCGGCCTGGCCGCCACCTCACTGGCCTGGGGCCCGTGGGACCTGGACCCGGCTCTGACCGGAACCACCGGCGGCATGGCCGGCACCCTCACCGAGGGCGACCGCAAACGCTTGGCCCGCCAGGGCTTCGTACCGCTCACCGCGGCCGACGGGCTGGCCCTGCTGGACGTGGCCGTCGACGCCGTCGAACTCGAGGGCCAGACCCCGGGCGCAGGGCGGGCCCTGCTGGTGGCCGCCCGCCTGGACCGGGTGGCCCTGCGCAACCGCGACGCGGCGGGGCTGCCCCCGGTCGCGGCGGGCCTGGTCGCCGGGCCTGTCCCGGCTGCCGCCGCCCGGCGCACGTCGACCACCCCGATCAGCGGCGACGTGCCCGACGTGGCCGGCGAGAAGGACGTGGCCGCCGGGCTTCTCACCCTGGGCGCGGACGAACGGCAGAAGGCCATCCGCGACCTGGTGGTGGCGCAGGCCGCCCACGTGCTCGGGCTTCCCGGGCCGGAGGCGGTCGAGGTCAGCCGCTCCTTCCGGGAACTGGGCTTCGACTCGCTCACCGCGGTCGAGCTACGCAACCGGCTGGGCACGGCCACCGGACTGCGCCTGGGCGCGGCCGTGGTGTTCGACCACCCCACGCCGGACGCGCTCACCGGTCACCTGCACCGCCAGCTCGGCGGCGAGGACAGCGGCGAGAACGAGGTGCTGGCGGCGTTCTCCGGCCTGGAGAAGGTCGAGTCGGCGCTGGCCACCCTGCTGGCCGACGAGTCTGCCCGTTCCCGGGTCACCGCCCGGGTGGAGGAGCTGCTGACCGCCCTGCGGCGCAACCGGGCCGAGGACGACCAGGACAGCCCGGAGGTGTCCGTCGCCGATCGCATCGAAGCGGCCGAGGACGACGACATCTTCGATTTCATCGACAAAGAGCTGGGAATTTAGCGCTTCGGCGCTACGGATTCGTGGCAAGTGGAGAGGGTCGCCGGATGGCCAACGAGGACAAGCTTCGCGACTATCTCAAGCGGGTCACCACCGACCTGGCGCAGACGCGGGAGCGACTGCGCCGGATCGAGGAGGACCGGTTCGAGCCGATGGCCGTGGTGGGGATGGCCTGCCGGTTCCCCGGCGGGGTGGCCTCGCCGGAGGAGTTCTGGGATCTGCTCACCGCCGGCCGGGACACGGTCGGCGAGTTCCCGCAGAACCGGGGCACGCAGTGGGGCGAGGTCTACGACGCCGACCCCGAGGCGTTCGGCAAGAGCTACTCGCGTGAGGGCGCGTTCCTGCCCGGGGCGGGCGACTTCGACGCGCAGTTCTTCGGGATCAGCCCGCGCGAGGCCCTGGCCATGGACCCGCAGCAACGACTCCTGCTCGAGACCTCCTGGGAGGCGCTGGAGAACGCCGGGATCGACCCGGCCGGCCTGCACGGCAGCCCGACCGGCGTCTTCGCCGGCCTGATCTACCACGACTACGCCGCCGACGGGATCGACGAGGTCGAGGGCTACGTCAGCACCGGCGCCTCGGGCGGGGTCGCCTCCGGCCGCGTCTCCTACGCCCTCGGCCTGGAGGGCCCGGCCCTCACCGTCGACACGGCCTGCTCGTCCTCGCTGGTCGCGATGCACCTGGCCGCCGCCGCGCTGCGCTCGGGGGAGTGCAACCTGGCCCTGGCCGGCGGGGTCACCGTGATGGCCCGGCCGGGCACCTTCGTGGAGTTCTCCCGCCAGCGCGGCCTGGCCGCCGACGGCCGCTGCAAGGCCTACGCCGACGCCGCCGACGGCACCGGCTGGGGCGAGGGCGTCGGCGTCCTCGTGCTCGAGAAGCTCTCCGACGCCAAGAAGAACGGCCACCGCGTACTGGCCGTGCTGCGCGGCAGCGCGATCAACCAGGACGGTGCCACCAACGGCCTGACCGCGCCGAACGGCCCCTCCCAGCAACGGGTGATCCAGGCCGCGCTGGCCGGCGCCGGGCTCTCGGCCGGTGAGGTCGACGTGATCGAGGGCCACGGCACCGGCACCCGGCTGGGCGACCCGATCGAGGCCGAGGCCCTGCTGGCCACCTACGGGCAGGCTCATGACGACGAGAACCCGGTGCTGCTTGGCTCGGTCAAGTCGAACATCGGTCACACCCAGGCCGCCGCCGGGGTGGCCGGGGTGATCAAGATGATCCAGGCGATGCGCCACGGCGTGGTCCCGGCCACCCTGCACGTGGACTCGCCCAGCTCGCACGTGGACTGGGCCGCGGGGGCGATCGAGCTGGTCACCGAGCCGGTCGCCTGGCCGCGCCGCGACCGGCCGCGCCGCGCGGGCATCTCGTCCTTCGGGTTCTCCGGCACCAACGCCCACGTCATCATCGAGGAGGCCCCCGAGGAAACCTCGACGCTGGGTGACGCGCCGGCCGCCGAGAACCCCACCACGGCAATGGCCGTGCCCTGGCTGCTGTCGGCCCGCAGCGCCGAGGGCCTGGCCGAGCAGGCCCGCAGCCTGGCCGATTTCGTCCGTGAGCGCCCCTCCGGCGAAACCCTGCACGAATCCCCGCTGGGGCAGCGGATCGACCCGGCCGATGTCGGCTGGTCGCTGGCCACCGCCCGCGCCGGGCTCTCGCACCGCGCAGTGGTCGTGGGTTCGTCGGCCGCCGAGTTGGTCTCCGGGCTGTCCGATCTGGCTGATGCCCCAACAATGGACGTGGTGGCCGGCCCGGCGGGCCGGCTCGCGTTCGTCTTCACCGGACAGGGCGCACAGCGCCTCGCGATGGGTCAGCAGCTGCATGCCGCCTATCCGGTCTTCGCTCAGGCCTTCGACGCCGTCGGTGCCGAGCTGGACCAGCATCTCGACCGGCCGCTGGCCGACGTGATCCGCGGCGACGACCAGGAACTGCTGAACCAGACCCAGTACGCCCAGGCCGGCCTGTTCGCGGTCGAGGTGGCGCTGTTCCGTCTGCTCGAGTCCTGGGGAGTCCGGCCCGACCTGATGGCCGGGCACTCGATCGGCGAGCTGGCCGCGGCCCACGTGGCCGGGGTCTGGTCGCTCGCCGACGCCTGCACGGTGGTCGCCGCCCGTGGCCGGCTGATGCAGGCCCTGCCCTCCGGCGGGGCGATGCTCGCGGTCCAGGCCGACGAGGCCACCGTGCGCGAGGTGATCGACAGCATCGAGGGCGTCGACCTCGGCGCCGTCAATGGCCCGGCCGCTGTGGTGGTCTCGGGCCAGGCTGAGGCGGTCGCCCGGGTGCGGGAGCACTTCGAGGCCCAGGACGTGCGGGTGCGCAGTCTGCGGGTCTCCCATGCCTTCCACTCGGCCCTGATGGAGCCGATGCTGGCCGAGTTCGCCCGGGTCACCGCTTCGGTGGCCTACGAGCGTCCGCAGATCGCGATCGTCTCGACCGTCACCGGGCTGCCGGTGACCGACGAGCTCACCGATCCGGCCTACTGGGTCCGGCAGGTGCGCGAGCCGGTGCGGCTTGCGGACGCGGTGAAGGTGCTGCGCGAGCGTGACGTGCGTACCTTCGTCGAGCTGGGCCCGGACGGTGTGCTCTCCGCCCTCGGTGCCGACGACGCTGCTCAAGCGGGTGAGGCCTGGCTGCCGGTGCTGCGCCGCGACCGGGACGAGGCCACCTGCCTGATCACCGCTCTGGGCAAGGTGCACACCCGGGGCCTGACGGTGGACTGGCCGGCCTTCTACACCGGCACCGGTGCCCGCCGGGTGGACCTGCCGACGTACTCCTTCACGCACGAGCACTACTGGGTCGTCCCGCGCACCGACAGTGCCGATCTGGCCGGCCTGGGGCAGTCGGTGGCCGGGCATCCGCTGCTCGGAGCCACCGTCAGCCTGGCCGCCAGCGGCGGGCTCATGCTCACCGGCCGGCTGGCTCTGCACACCCAGCCCTGGCTGGCCGACCACCGGGTGGCCGGGCAGGTGGTGGTACCCGGCACGGCCCTGGTCGAGATGGCCGTGCGGGCCGGTGACGAGATCGGCCTGGGACGGCTCTCCGAGCTGGTGATCGAGGCGCCGATGGTGCTTCCGGCCACCTCCGGACTGCGCGTGCAGGTGGTGCTGGGGTCTTCCGGCCAGGTCTCGATCCATTCCCAGGCCGAGCACGACGACGTCACCGGCACCTGGTTCCGGCACGCCGCCGGCCTGTTGGAGCCGGCAGGGCCGGACACCGTCACCCAGTCCGCAACCACGCAACCGGCCGCCTGGCCGCCCGCTGGCGCTGATGCGTCCATTGTTGATTATCAAGCTCTTTCGGACACTGGGCTGAGCTATGGCCCGGTGTTCCAGGGAGTGAAGGCCGTCTGGCGCCGCGGTGACGAGGTGTTCGCCGAGGTCGCCCTGCCCGAGACGGTGGACGTTTCGGGCTTCGGGCTGCACCCGGCATTGCTCGATGCTGCCCTGCACGGCATCTCCGTGGCCGCCGGGGCACAGGTGCGCGTTCCGTTTGCCTGGAACGACGTGGTGGTGCACGCCACCGGCGCCCGTGCGGCCCGGGTGCGCATTGCTCCGGTCGGCGACGCCTACAGCGTGGATCTCACGGACGACTCTGGTCAGCCGATCGCGACTGTGGGTTCCCTTTCACTACAGGCTTTCACGGCTAAGAGCCAGGATGCCGGGCTGCTGCGCGAAGCGCTCTTCGGCCTCGACTGGGTGCGTGCCGAGGCCACTGAGACGCCGGTCGACGACTGGGCGGTGATCGGTGGGACGGGCCTCGAAGGAGTGCGGCGCTTCGACGATCTGGGCGAGCTGGTTGGGGCTTACCCCGAGGACGCGCTGCCGAAGACCGTCGTCGTGTTCTGCCTTCCCAACACGTCGGCCGTGGTGGCTCTGCCTGAGGGCGCGGCGACCGCTGTCACCGATCTGCTCGGAATGCTTCAGAGCTGGCTCCGGGAAACGGCTCTCGCCTCGTCCCGGCTGTTGGTCGTTACCGAGCGCGCGGTGGATGCCGGGGGAGTGCGGCTGAACCTGAGGGCTTCGGCCCTGACCGGTCTGGTGCGCGCAGCCGCAGCGGAGAACCCGGGCCGGATCGCCTTGGCCGACGTCGATGAGCTGGCCGACCTGATGGGCCCGGCGGGCGACGGCGACCGCATGGCTGCTTTCAGTGCCCTGCTCTCGGGCGGGGCCTCCCTCAGTGAGCCCGAGTTCGCCGTTCGCCAGGGCAAGATCCTGGTTCCGCGCCTGGTCCGTCCCGCTCAGGCGCTCACCGTGCCGCAGGGCAGCTGGCGCCTGGACTTCACCGGCCGGGGCACCCTGCAGAACCTCGAGCTGGCCCCGATGGAACCGGCCGCCGAGCTGCAGCCCGGCCAGGTGCGCGTTCAGTTGCGCGCCGGTGGCCTGAACTTCCGCGACGTGCTCAACGTGCTCGGCATGTACCCGGGCGATCCGGGCAAGCTGGGCCTGGAAGGCGCCGGCGTGGTCGTCGAGACCGCCGCCGACGTCACCGCCCTGCAGCCCGGAGACCACGTGATGGGTCTGTTCCCGGGGGTGTTCGGCCCCGAGGCGGTGGCCGACCAGCGCATGCTCGCCCCGGTGCCGCCGGGCTGGACCCTGGCCGAGGGCGCCGCAGCTCCGGTTGTCTTCCTCACCGCCTACTACGCGCTGGTCGAACTGGCCGACCTCAAGCGCGACGAGAAGATCCTGATCCACGCCGCCGCCGGTGGCGTGGGCATCGCCGCCGTCCAGCTGGCCCAGCACCTGGGCGCGCACGTGTTCGGCACCGCCAGCACCCCGAAGTGGCCGGTGCTGCGCGAGCTCGGACTGACCGACGACCACATCGCCTCCTCCCGAACCCTGGACTTCGAGCCGGCCTTCCGCGCCGTCAGCGGTGGCGGGGTGGACGTGGTCCTGGACTCGCTCGCCGGTGACTTCGTGGATGCCTCGCTGCGGCTGGCTGCGGGTGAAGGCCACCGGTTCGTCGAGATGGGCAAGGCCGACATCCGCGAGGCCGCCGACGTGGCCTGTGAGCACGAGGGCCTCTGGTACCAGGCGTTCGACCTGCTGGAGCTCGGACCGGACGAGATCGGCCGGATGCTCTCGGCGCTGACCGGGCTCTTCGCCACCGGTGCCCTGCGGCCCCTGCCGGTCGCCGCCTGGGACGTGCGCCAGGCCCCGGAAGCCTTCCGCTACCTGCAGCAGGCCCGCAACGTGGGCAAGGTCGTGCTCACCTTCCCATCGGCCGACCTGAGCGGCACCATCCTGCTCACGGGTGCCTCCGGCGCCCTCGGCGCGCTCGTCGCCCGGCAACTGGCCCGCCAGCTCGCCGCCTCCGCTGTCCTGCCCACTGGCAACAACACCGCGGCCTCCCCGGCAGCCGCCGCATCGACTACGCCGGGCACCACGCCTGCCGCCACGCCTGCCGCCACGCAGGGCAGCAAGCTGGCTGCCACGCCTGCCGCTACGCCCGCCAGCCCGCTGAGTGCCACGCCCGGCGTCGCTTCCCCGCCCGAACTGGTGTTGCTTTCCCGCCGCGGCCCCTCGGCCACCGGAACCGCCGCTCTCGCCGCTGAACTGGCCACCACCGGCGTCACCGTGCGGGTCCTGGCGGTGGACGCCGCCGACCGCGCACCCATGGCCGCCGTGATCGCCGGACTCAGGGGCCCTCTGAAGGGCGTCGTGCACGCAGCCGGTGTGATCGACGACGGACTGATCGGCGCCCTGACCCCCGAACGCCTGCGCCCTGTCCTGCGCGCCAAGATCGACGGCGCCTGGAACCTGCACGAGCTCACCCGTAGCACCGACCTCGACCTGTTCGCGGTCTTCTCCTCCGTCGCAGGCGTTCTCGGCAACCCCGGCCAGGCCAACTACGCCGCCGCCAACACCTTCCTCGACGCCCTCGCCGCCGCCCGCCGGGCCGAAGGCCTGCCCGGCGTCTCGCTGGCCTGGGGCCCTTGGCAGCTAACGACCGACAGCACCGCCGGAGGCATGACGGGGCACCTGACCGCGGCCGACTGGCAGCGCATGGCCGCGCAGGGCATGCAGCCGCTGAGCGAGTCCGACGGTCTCGCGCTGTTCGACGCGGTCAGCCGGACCACCCCCGCCCAGGCTCTCCTCGTACCCGCCCGCATCGACCGAGCCCGTCTGCGTCGCGCCACCGAGGTCCCGGCCCTGCTCTCCGGCCTGGCCCCGGCCCACTCGTCCCGGCGCGCTCTGAGCGCCACCACAACCACCACTGGGGAAGGCCTCGCCCAGCGCCTGGCCCCGCTCAGCCCCGCCGAGAGCGAAGAACTGGTACGCGACCTCGTCCTGAGCCAGGCCGCCACCGTGCTCGGCATGAACGGGCTCTCGGCCGTGGACACCGGCCGCTCGTTCCGAGAACTGGGCTTCGACTCGCTCACCGCGGTCGAACTGCGTAACCGCCTGGGCGCCGCAACCGGCCTGAAGCTCCCGGCCACTCTGGTGTTCGACTACCCGACCCCGACCGCGCTGGCCGCCTTCGTGATCCGCGAACTGGTGGACGACGTCCTTACGTCGGTCACCGTCCCGGCCCCGGAATCGGCCGCAGGGACGGCCGACGACCCAATCGTGATTGTCGGCATGGGCTGCCGATTCCCGGGCGGGGTCGGCTCGGCGGGCCAGTACTGGGACCTGCTCACCTCAGGCACCGACGCGATCACCGGCTTCCCCCGCGACCGCGGCCCGGCCTGGGAGGGCGTCGTCGACCCAGACCCGGCGGCCAGCGGCAAGACCTATTCGGGGGTCGGCGGATTCCTGCACGACGCCGGTGACTTCGACGCGCACTTCTTCGGCATCAGCCCCCGCGAGGCGCTGGCCATGGACCCGCAGCAGCGCCTGCTGCTCGAAACCTCCTGGGAGGCGCTGGAGAACGCCGGGATCAACCCCGAGTCGCTGCCCGGCAGCGCGACCGGCGTGTTCACCGGCCTGATCTACCACGACTACAGCACGGGTGATGTACCCGTCGAAGAGGTGGAAGGCTACGTCAGCACCGGCAATTCGGGCGGTGTGGCCTCGGGTCGGGTGTCCTACGTGCTGGGCCTCGAAGGGCCCGCGGTCACCGTGGACACGGCCTGCTCCTCCTCGCTGGTCGCCCTGCACCTGGCCGTTCAGGCGCTGAGGTCGGGGGAGTGCGACCTCGCGCTCGCCAGCGGCGCTACCGTCATGGCCACCCCCGGCACGTTCGTCGAGTTCTCCCGCCAACGTGGGCTGGCCGTGAACGGCCGCTGCAAGGCCTACGCCGACGCCGCCGACGGCACCGGTTGGGGTGAGGGCGTCGGTGTCCTTGTGGTGGAGAAGCTTTCGGACGCTCGCCGCAACGGACATCGGATCCTCGCGGTGGTGCGGGGGTCGGCTATGAACCAGGACGGCGCGTCCAACGGCCTCACCGCCCCGAACGGACCGTCCCAGCAACGCGTCATCCGGGCCGCTCTGGCCGGCGCCGGACTGGAAGCGGGCGACGTGGACGTGGTCGAGGGCCACGGCACCGGCACCCGCCTTGGCGACCCGATCGAGGCCCAGGCTCTGCTCGCGACGTACGGCCAGGCTCACGACGACGAGAATCCGCTGCTGCTGGGCTCGGTGAAGTCGAACATCGGCCACACCCAGGCGGCCGCGGGCGTAGCCGGGATCATCAAGATGGTCGAGGCGATGCGGCACGGCGTGGTCCCGGCTACCCTGCACGTAGACGCGCCCAGCACCCAGGTCGACTGGAGCACCGGCGCCGTCCAGCTCGTCACGGCGGAAACGGCCTGGCCGCAGACCGGCCGTCCCCGCCGGGCCGCCGTGTCGAGCTTCGGCTTCAGCGGCACCAACGCCCACGTGATCCTGGAACAGGCCCCGGACGAGCTCGAGCCGAAGGCGACCCCCGCCTCCGCCCCGCCCACTGCCTCCGCGACCGCCACGGTCACCGCCTCGGCGCGGTCCGCTTCGGCCGCCACCTCCACCGAACCCATCTCCGTCCACCCGACCCCCACCCCCGCGGCACCGGTGCTTCCCTGGCTGATCTCGGCCCGCAGCCGAGCCGGCCTCGCAGCCCAGGCTGCCCGCCTGGCCGCCGCCGTCCGCGAGGGCATCACCACCGGCACCGCCTCAGCCACTGGCACAGCCTCAGCCGCCGGCACAGCCTCGGCCGCCGACACTGCCTCGGCCACCGGCACTGCCTCGGCCGCCGACATTGCCTGGTCACTGGCCACCACCCGCGCCCAGATGGGCCACCGAGCGGTGGTCGTCGGTGCCTCCGAGGCCGAACTTCTCGACAACCTCCAGGCCCTCGCCGACGATCGGCCGGGCGAGCACGCCGTCGGGCACACCGGGGCCCTGGGCAAGGTGGCCTTCGTCTTCACCGGCCAGGGTGCCCAGCGGATCGGCATGGGGCAGCAGCTCCACGCCACCTACCCGGTCTTCGCCGAGGCCTTCGACGCGGTCTGCGCGGGCCTGGAAGAACACCTTGGTCAGCACCGCTCCGGACTCACGCTCAAGCAGGTCATCGCCGGGGAAGTCAGCGACAGTATCAACCAGACGGTGTGGGCCCAGGCCGGTCTGTTCGCCGTCGAGGTCGCCCTGTTCCGCCTGCTCGAGTCCTGGGGTGTGCGTCCGGCGCTGGTGGCCGGGCACTCAATCGGTGAGCTGGCGGCCGCGCACGTCGCCGGGGTCTGGTCATTGGCCGACGCCTGTGCCGTGGTCGCCGCCCGCGGTCGGCTGATGCAGGCTCTGCCCGAGGGTGGGGCCATGCTGTCGGTCGCGGCTTCGGAGGACGTGGTCCGGGAAGCCCTGAACAGTGGCGTGAGCATCGCCGCGGTCAACGGTCCCAACGCCGTGGTGGTCTCCGGCCCGGAAACCGACGTCGACCAGTTGGCCGAGCTCTTCACCCAGCGCGAGATCCGGGTGCGCAAGCTGCGCGTCTCGCACGCCTTCCACTCGGCCCTGATGGAACCCATGCTGGCCGAGTTCGGCCGGGTCACGGCCTCGGTCTCCTATGCCACGCCAAAGATCCCGCTGGTCTCCACGCTGACCGGCGCCCTGGCCGGCGACGAGCTGACCGACCCGCAGTACTGGGTACGTCAGGTGCGGGAAGCCGTGCGGTTCGCCGACGCGGTGAGCACGCTGCGGGAGAGCGGAGTCAGGACGTTCGTCGAGCTCGGACCGGACGGCGTGCTGTCCGGCCTGGGTGCGCAGAGCGCGGAAGAGGACGAGGCCTGGCTGCCGCTGCAGCGTCGTGACCGGGCCGAGGCCACCACCCTGGTCTCGGCCCTGGGCCGGTTCCACGTGCGGGGCGGCGGGGTGGACTGGCCACGGTTCTTCGCCGGTTCCGGCGCTCGCCGGGTCGACCTGCCCACCTACGCCTTCACCCGCCAGCGCTACTGGCTGAGCTCGGGCACCGGCCGCTCGGACGCCACCGGTCTCGGTCTCGGCTCCTCCGGCCACCCGCTGCTCGGCGCTGCCGTCAACCTCCCTGCCAGCGGTGGGCTGGTTCTTACCGGCCGGCTCTCTACCGTCGCTCAGCCCTGGCTGGCCCAGCACCAGGTGGCCGGCAGGATCGTCGTGCCCGGCGCCGCGCTGGTCGAGATGGCCGTCCGGGCCGGTGACGAGGCGGGCCGCTCGCAGCTGTCCGAGCTGATCATCGAGGCGCCCCTCGTGCTCGCGGAACAGGGCGGCGTGCGGGTGCAGGTGACGGTGGACGGCGACGACCTGGCCATCTACTCCCAGCCCGAACGGGAAGACCCGTCCAACGCCTGGACCCGACACGCTGTGGGCCGGCTCGGGGACATCGAAGACGGCGCATCTATCGGCGAGGCCGCGGTCTGGCCCCCGGTGACGGCCGAGCCTGAGAGCCTGGACGGCTTCTACGCAGGTCTGGCCGAGCAGGGCCTGAGCTATGGCGCCCTGTTCCAGGGGGTGCAGGCGGTCTGGCGTCGCGGGGACGAGCTGTTCGCCGAGATCCAGCTGCCCGAAGACACGCCCGTCAGCGGTTTCGGGATCCACCCCGCGCTCCTCGACGCCGCCCTGCACCCGATCGCGCTGGCCAGCGCCAGCGCCAGCGCCAACGCCAGCGACAGCAGCGGCAACGGCACTGGCAGCCGCCCCCGGTTGCCGTTCGCCTGGACCGACGTCACCGTGCACGCCACCGGCGCTCGCGCTGGTCGTGTGCACCTGACCCCGGCCGCTTCGGGAGACGGCACGGCGCTGACCCTGGCCGACGGCTCAGGCGTTCCGATCGTCACCATCGGCAACTTGGCGCTGCGTCCACTGGAAGCCCAGGTTGCCGAGACCGGCAGTGAAGCCCTCTTCACCGTGGAATGGGTCAACCCGCCGAGCGACTTCGCGACCGAAAAGCAGCACACCTCGTTGGGCAGTCTGGCCATCCTGCGACCCGCCAGCCCGGTGAAGGAGGCCCCCCTGGGCCTACCGGCTGCCACCCCGGTCCACTCCAGCGTCGCCCAACTCCTGGCCACCCTCGGCGACGAATCCGCAACCATGCCCGCCACCCTCGTCCTCAATCTGCCGGCCAACACCGACACGAACGCCGCAGCGCCGCTGCCAGAGCGAGTTCGGGCCACGGCCGCCCAAACCCTGCAGAGCGTCCAGGATTGGCTCTCGGAAACCCCTTTGGCCGGAACACGCCTGGTCGTCGTCACTCACAACGGCATCGCCGCCGGCCCCGGCCAGCACGACCTCGACCTGGCCGCGGCCTCGGTCTGGGGCCTGATCCGGGTGGCGGCGAGCGAGAACCCCGGCCGGCTGGCCCTGATCGACCTCGACGGCAGCGAGACTCCGGAGCAGTTCCAGACCGCGCTCGCCTCTGCCGAACCCCAGATCGCCGTCCGGGCAGGCCAGTTCCTGGTTCCCCGCCTGGCCCGCGCCACGAAGAACACCGCGCTGAAGACCCCCGCCGTGGACAACTGGCGGCTGGACTTCACTGAGCGCGGCACCCTCGACAACCTGACGCTGGCCGAGACCGAACCGGTCCAGCGGCTGAGCCCCGGCCAGGTCCGGGTGGCGCTCAAGGCTGGCGGAGTGAACTTCCGCGACGTGCTGAACGTGCTCGGCATGTACCCGGGCGAAGCCGGTCAGCTGGGCCTGGAAGGCGCGGGCGTCGTGCTCGAAACCGCGCCCGACGTTGCTGAGTTCCGGCCCGGCGACCTCGTGATGGGCCTGTTCACGGCCGCGTTCGCCCCTGAGGTGGTCACCGACCAGCGACTGCTGGCCAAGGTGCCCCAGGGGTGGAGCATCGCCGAGGCGGCCGCGGCCCCGGTGGTCTTCCTCACCGCCTACCACGCCCTCGTCGAACTGGCTGATCTGCAGGCCGGTGAGTCGATCCTGATCCACGCCGCGGCGGGTGGCGTCGGCATCGCCGCCGTGCAGTTGGCCCAGCACCTCGGCGCCACCGTCTTCGGCACCGCCAGCCCGTCGAAGTGGTCGGTGCTGAAGGATCTCGGCCTTGCGCCCGAGCGCATCGCCTCCTCGCGAACCCTGGACTTCGAGCAGGCGTTCCGGGCCCAGAACGGCGGTGTGGACGTCGTTCTCGATTCGCTGGCCGGTGAGTTCGTGGATGCTTCGCTGCGGCTGGCGGCCGGCTCGCACAACCGGTTCGTGGAGATGGGCAAGGCTGACATCCGCAACGCCGTGGACGTGGCCCGTGACCACGACGGTCTGCAGTACCAGGCGTTCGACCTGCTCGAGCTGGACCCGTCCGAGATCGGCCGGATGTTCGCCGCGCTCACCGACCTGTTCGCAGCCGGCGCCCTGCGGCCCCTGCCGGTGGCGGCCTGGGACGTGCGGCGGGCCGTCGACGCCTTCCGCCACCTCAGCCAGGCCCGCAACATCGGCAAGGTCGTGCTCACCTTCCCCCAGCCGCGGCGAGCCGGAAGTGTCCTCATCACAGGTGCTTCCGGGGCTCTGGGTGGCCTGATCGCACGGCACTTCGCCGACACCGGTCAGGCTGAGCGCATCGTCCTGCTCTCGCGCCGGGGCAACACCACCGATTTGGCCGCCGAACTGGTCGAGCTCGGGGTTGCAGTGGACGTGGTGGCCGCCGATGTGGCCGACCGCGCCGCTCTGGAGCAGGTCATCGCGGGCACGCCCAACCTCCGGGCCGTGATCCACGCGGCCGGCGTTCTGGACGACGCAGTGCTGACCTCGCTCACCCCGCAGGCCCTGGAAGCAGCGCTGCGGCCGAAGGTGGACGGCGCCTGGCACCTGCACGAGCTCACCCGGCACCTGGATCTGGACGCGTTCGTGCTGTTCTCGAGCATCGCCGGCATCTGGGGCAACCCCGGGCAGGGCGGTTACGCGGCCGCCAACACCGTGCTCGACGCCCTGGCCGCCCACCGCCAGGCCGCCGGGCTGCCAGCGACCTCCCTGGCCTGGGGTCCGTGGCAGCTTGCTGAGCAAGCGGGTATGGCCGGGAACCTGGGCCAGGCCGACTGGCAGCGCATGGCCGCCCAGGGCCTCGAACCGCTCAGCGCCGCTGACGGACTCGCCCTGCTCGACACCGCCGCGACCGACGACCGGGCCCTGCTCGTTCCGGCCCGGCTCGACCCCAGCGTCTTCACCAGCAGCAATGTGCCGGCCCTGATGGCGGGCCTGGTCACCCGCAGTCGCAGCACCCGGCGGGCCGCCACCGGCTCGGCCCGCCGCTCAGACCTTTCCCAGCTCACCGAGGCCGAACTGAAGACGCTGGTGCTCTCCCGGGCGGCAGCAGTTCTCGGGCTGGCCGGGCCTGAGGCGGTCGACGCCGACCGCTCGTTCCGGGAACTCGGTTTCGACTCGCTCACCGCAGTGGAACTACGCAACCAGCTCGGCGAGGCGACCGGACTGCGGCTGCCCGCCACGCTCGTCTTCGATTACCCGACGCCCACCGCGCTGACCGCCTACGTCCTCGGCGAGCTGGGTGGAGGCGCCGACAAGACCCAAGAGACCACCGATGGACGAGTGGTGGCGGCGGACGACGACCCGATCGTCATCGTCGGGATGGGCTGCCGGTTCCCCGGCGATGCCGACGGTGAGGTCGCCTCGGCCGACGAGTTCTGGCAGATGCTGGCCGAGGGCAGGGACGCGGTCGGGGGGTTCCCACTCGACCGTGGCCCCGAATGGGCAACGGTTTTCGACGCCGACCCGGCCGCAGTAGGCAAGAGCTACGCGCGGGACGGGGCCTTCCTGCGGAACGCGGGCGACTTCGACGCCCAGTTCTTCGGGATCAGCCCTCGCGAGGCGCTGGCCATGGACCCGCAGCAGCGTCTGCTGATGGAAACGTCCTGGCAGGCCCTGGAAGACGCCGGCATCGACATCGCGGGCCTGCACGGCAGCGACACCGGCGTGTTCACCGGCCTGATCTACCACGACTACAGCAGCGGCGGCGCCGTCCCCGGCGATGTCGAAGGCTTTGTCGGAACGGGCATCTCGGGCGGTGTCGCATCGGGCCGGGTGGCCTACGCACTCGGCCTCGAGGGCCCGGCCGTCACCGTGGACACGGCCTGCTCGTCCTCACTCGTGGCCCTGCACCTGGCCGCCCAGGCCCTGCGCTCGGGGGAGTGCACGCTGGCCCTGGCCGGGGGTGCCACGGTGATGGCCACGCCCAGCATCTTCGTCGACTTCTCCCGCCAGCGCGGCCTCGCGGCCGATGGCCGCTGCAAGGCCTACGCCGACGCGGCCGACGGCACCGGTTGGGGTGAGGGCGTGGGTGTCCTTGTGGTCGAAAAGCTTTCGGACGCTCGACGCAACAATCATCGAATCCTCGCGGTGGTGCGGGGGTCGGCAATGAATCAGGACGGCGCGTCCAACGGTCTCACCGCGCCGAACGGGCCTTCACAGCAGCGGGTCATCCGGGCGGCCCTGGCCAACGCCGGGCTTCAGCCCGGTGACGTAGACGTGGTGGAGGGCCACGGCACCGGCACCCGGCTGGGCGACCCGATCGAGGCCCAGGCCCTGCTCGCGACGTACGGCCAGGCTCACGACGACGAGAATCCATTGCTGCTGGGCTCGGTCAAGTCGAACATCGGCCACACCCAGGCAGCGGCCGGCGTGGCCGGGATCATCAAGATGGTCCAGGCCATGCAGCACGGCGTGGTCCCGGCCACCCTGCACGTGGACGAGCCCAGCCACCAGGTCGACTGGGAGGCCGGCAGCATCCGGCTGACCACCGAACTCACCCCCTGGCCGGACCGGCCGGGCACCGGGCGCCTGCGCCGGGCCGGGATCTCCAGCTTCGGCTTCTCCGGCACCAACGCCCACGTGATCATCGAGCAGCCGCCTGCCCCGGAACCGGAGGAGAGCATGCACAACGCCCTGCCTGCGCACGGGAACACGCACGGGAACGGTGCAATCGCAGCACCCGTCCTGCCCTGGGTGATCTCGGCCCGCGGTGAGGACCGGCTCGCAGCCCAGGCCCAGCGCCTGCGCGAGTTCGTCGCCGCCCGCCCCGGCCTGCGCGAGCAGGACGTGGCCTGGTCCCTGGCCACCAACCGCACTGCGCTGACCCACCGGGCCGTGGTGGTCGGCAGCGGCCGCGACGAACTGCTCGAGGGTCTGGCCGGACGTCTGGTGCTCACCGGCGCCACCGGAGAACTGGGTCGCCTGGCCTACGTTTTCACCGGCCAGGGCGCGCAGCGGGTCGAGATGGGCGAGCAGCTCTACGCCGCCTATCCGGTGTTCGCGCAGGCCTTCGACGCGGTCTGCGCCGGGCTGGAGGAGCACCTCGACCAGCCGGGCCGCTACCTGCGGGCGATCATCGGCGGCGACGGCTCGGGCGACAACGTGCTCGACCGCACGGTGTGGGCGCAGGCCGGTCTGTTCGCGGTCGAGGTCGCGCTGTTCCGTCTGCTGGAGTCCTGGGGCATCCGCCCCGACCTGGTCGCCGGGCACTCGATCGGTGAGCTGGCGGCGGCGCACGTGGCCGGGGTCTGGTCGCTGTCCGACGCCTGCGCCGTGGTCGGCGCGCGCGGCCGGCTCATGCAGGCGCTGCCCGCCGGTGGCGCCATGCTCGCCGTCCAGGCCACCGAGGCCGAGGTGGCCGAAGTGCTCTCAACAATGGACGGGGTGGCCGTCGCAGCGGTGAACGGCCCCACTGCGGTGGTCGTCTCGGGCGACGAGAAGGCGGTCGCCGAGGTCCGGTCGGTCTTCCGGGAACGTGGCGTATGGGTCCGGGACCTCCGGGTCTCGCACGCCTTCCACTCCCCGCTGATGGAACCCATGCTGGCCGAGTACGCGCAGGTCACGGCCTCGGTCTCGTACTCGCGGCCGAGCATCCCGCTGGTCTCGACGGTCACCGGGAAGCCGGCCGACGAGGAACTGACCGACCCGCAGTACTGGGTGCAGCAGGTGCGGGAGCCGGTGCGGTTCGCCGACGCCGTGGCGGGCCTGCGGGATCAGGGAGCCCGGACGTTCGTCGAGATCGGCCCCGACGCCGTGCTCTCGGCCCTGGGCCCGCAGACCGCCGAGGAAACGAGCGCTGGGCGGGCCGAGGCCTGGGTGCCGATGCTGCGCCGTGACCAGGCCGAGCCTTTGACCGTGGTGACGGCGCTGGGGCAGCTGTTCGTGCGCGGCGCATCGGTGGAATGGACGGCCTTCTACGCCGGCTCCGGCGCCCAGCGGGTGGAGCTGCCCTATTACTCCTTCACCCGGGAACGCTTCTGGCTCAGCACCAACCGCGCCCCGGTCGACGCTTCAGAACTGGGCCAGTCGGCCGCCGGGCACCCCCTGCTGGGGGCAGCCGTGGACCTGCCGGGCACCGGGGGAGTAGCCCTCACCGGCCGTCTGTCCCTGGCCGCGCAGCCCTGGCTGGCCGAGTACGCGATCGGCGGCACGATCGTGGTGCCGGAAAGCGCCGTGGTTGAGATGGCGATGCGGGCCGGGGACGAGACCGGCCACCAGCACCTCGCCGAACTCACCATCCAGGCCCCGCTGACCCTCACCGCCAGCAGCACGCTGCAGGTGCAGGTGGTTGTCACCGCGCCGACCGCGCCCAACACGGACACCGCGTCGGTCACAGCAGCGACCGTGCCCACCGCACTGGCCGCAGCCGGCGACCGCCGCGAGGTCAAGCTCTTCGCCCGCCCGGAACAGGGCACCTGGACCGAGCACGCAACCGGGGTCCTCACGCTCCGAAGAGACGACCAGACGCCGGTAACGGCCAACGAGTGGCCCCCCGCCGGCGCCCAGCCCGACCCCTCGGCCACCTTCCGCAACGTGAACGCGGTCTGGCGCCGAGGCGAGGAGACCTGGGCCGAGGTCACCCTGGCCGGCTCCACCGACGTCACCGGTTTCACCCTGCACCCCGACCTCCTGGACTCCCTCAAGCCCCTGCTGTCGGGTGACTCGGGTACTCCCGTGCTCACCGCCGCGTGGAACGGCGTGACCGTGACGGCCACCGGGGCGACGACCGCCCGGGCCCACCTGGCGCCGGCGGAATCCGGGGGCACCGCGATCACCCTCACCGACACCCAAGGTGAGCTCGTGGCGTCCATCGGTGTGGTAGTTCCGCGGGCTCTGGAAGCCGGTGAAATCGTTGCCGAAAGCCAGGAATCGCCGTTCCAACTCACCTGGACCCCGATCGGGACCGGCGCCTCCGAGATCGAGGCGCGCGACCCGTCCATAATTCAGGTTCGCCCGATCGCAGCCGGCACCGTGCCCGAAAGCACCCGCGCGACCGTGCAGGCCGTGCTCGCCGAACTGCAGCAGTGGCTGGCTGCAGCCGAACCGGGCCGACTCGTGGTCGTGACCCGGGGTGCAACGGCCGACAGCTCACCGGATCTGGCGGCGGCCGCGGTCTGGGGCCTGATCCGGGTGGCTCAGTCGGAGCATCCGGACCGGATCGTCCTGCTCGACCTCGACAGCGAAACGCTCGACCCCGCTCAGATCCCGGCAGCACTGGCCACCGGCGAACCACAACTTGCCCTGTGCACCGGGCAGTTCCACGCACCGCGCCTGGCCCGAACCCAGCCCACCAACCCCGCCGAACGCACCGTCGCCCCGGGCACCCTCCTCCTCACCGGCGCCTCCGGCGCCCTGGGCAAACTCGTCGCCCTCCACGTCGCGACCACCGGCCAGGCCGAACGCGTCGAGCTGATCACCCGCCAGGGCCCCCAGGCCTCCGGCCTGGCGGCCCTCGCGGCCCAGGTGGCCCAGGCCGGCGCCACCGCCAGCATCACCGCCGCCGACGTCACCGACCGGCCGGGCCTGACCGCCGTCCTCAAGCGCATCCCCGCCCAGACTCCGCTTCGCTCCGTCATCCATGCCGCCGGCGTGCTCGACGACGGCATCATCGACTCCCTCACCCCCGACCGCCTCGACACCGTGCTGCGTCCCAAGGTCGACGGCGCCTGGAACCTGCACGAGCTCACCCTCACCGCCGACCTCGACCACTTCGTCCTCTTCTCCTCCATGGCCGGGCTCTGGGGCAATGCGGGCCAGGGCAATTACGCCGCTGCCAACACCTTCCTCGACGCCCTCGCCACCCACCGCCGCGCCCTCGGCCGACCCGCCGTGTCGCTGGCCTGGGGACCGTGGCAGCTCGAAGACAGCACAGGCATGGCCGAGTACCTGGAAGACGCGACCCGCCAGCGCCTGGCCCGCTCCGGCCTGCACCCGCTGACCAGCCAGGGCGGCCTGTCCCGGCTCGACGCGGTGCTCAGCCACCAGACCTCGTCGGCCGTGCTGGTCCAGGTGCCCCTCGACGAGGCCGCCCTGCGCCGCCACAACGGCGTTGGGCTGCCGCCCCTCCTGGCCAGCCTGACCGGCTCCCCCTCCGGGGGCAGCACTCGCCGGGTGGTGGGTGCGACCGCCGCAACGCAGGAATCCCTGGCCGACCGGCTCACCGCTCTACCCCCGACCGCCCGCGAGCGCGCAGTGCTGGACCTGGTGCGCACCCAGGCCGCCCAGGTGCTGGGCCTCAACCGCCCCGACGCCCTGGACACCGGCCGCTCGTTCCTGGAGCTCGGCTTCACCTCCCTGACAGCGCTGCAGCTACGCAACCAGCTCACCGCCGAGACGGGCCTGACCATGCCCGCCAGCGTCATCTTCGACTACCCCACGCCTTCGGCCCTGGCGGGATACCTACGGGCGGGGGTCATGCCCGCCGAAGGGGACGCGGACGGCGCCGTCTTCGAGGGCATCGACCAACTGGAGACGCTCCTGGCCGGCGTGGGCCAGGACAGCCGCAAGCGCTCGGAGATCATCACCCGCCTGGAGGGCCTGATGCAGAACCTGCGCAGCCGCAGCACCACGCAGGAGTCGGCCTTGGAAGAACTGACGATCGCCACCGACGACGAGATGTTCGACCTGATCGACCGGGAGCTGGGGATCTAGAGGCGAACGCCTAGGAGGCCCCCGGCGAGATACCGACGGGGGCCTCCTAGGCAGGTAAAACAGCGATGAAAAGGTACCTCTGATCGGCTGATTGTCACGCACGGCGTTCGCGTGTCACTCTGCGTGTGGACCTGAGGTCGTACACGCGTCTTTACCGTTCCGCCGGGAGCTCATGGTGCGCACTCGAACGAGCTTGCTGTCGGCCGCCGCAGTGGCCGCTGTGCTGGTAGGTACGGTGGTGCCCGTGTCGCAGCCCGAGGAACCGGCCCAGCCCTCCACCCAACCTGCTGCGGTGCAGAGCCCGGCTCCTTCGAAGCCGGCCTCGGTGACCCCGGTTCGGAAGGAGAAGCACGGCTACAAGTCCGTGATTGTCCAGGGCCAGCGCACGGCCGCGCCCATGAGCGACGGCCTTCTGGATGACCTCCGCACCTACGCTGAGCAGAGCGGTGAGTCCTTCGACGACGTCGTCGCAGCTCAGTACGGCAACGAAGAGTTCAACACCCTGGCCAACGATCTCGAGGCCGACGCGAAGTCCGGATACGTGCAGTGCGCGTGGCACCGGAGCGTCTCGGTGTACCCATGGATCCGCTTCACCAAGAAGCCCGACGCAGCCATGCTGAAGCGCATCGGTGACGAGTCGGCCGTGGACGTCGAGGTGCAGTGGGGCGCCCCGCTCGCCGACAAGGACCTGGTGCGGATGTCCGAGACAATCTTCGGGGCCGTGGCCGACTACCCGGGCGTGGCGAACGCCGTCGGCGGACCCGAAAGTGACGGCAGCATCCAGGTCGCGTACCGGGTGGAGAAGGGTGCCACCGTCGACCCCGGCCGCCTGCGCAAGCGGGCCCTGAAGGCCGGGGCGAAGGTCAGCCCGACCGGGACCGTGCCGGTCAAGGTCCGGCTGGTGGAGTCACCGGGGCTCGAGACCAGGCTGGAGTGAGCGCACAGCGCCGGCGCCGGGCTCTGCCCGCCGCCGGCGCCGATGCAGCTACACCCGCTCGAGCGCCCCCACCTCCCGGGCCACGTCGGAAACGTTCGCCAGCGTCGGCCGCGCCACGATTTCGCCCAGCCGCCCCATGAACTCGTCTTCAGCCGCTGCGGGCAGCACCTCCCGGCACACGCCGGCCAGCATGTTCAGCAGGGCCACCGAGTCACCCCCGAGGTGATGGAAGTCCGCATCCGAAGCGATCCGGTCGGCCTCCACCCCCAGCACCTTCGACCACACGCTCGCGACCCCCAGTTCCACCTGGTCGCCACCCCGGTCGACCGGCGCCTCCACCGAAGAGGCCAGCGGATCGGGCAGAGCTCGGGCATCCACCTTGCCGCTGATGCTGTACGGAATGGCCGGAACCTGAATCACCGCAGCGGGAACCATGTATGCGGGCAGCCGCTCACCGGCGAAGGCCAGCAACTCGTCGGCCGAGACCTCGGAGTCGCTGAGCACATAGCCGTACAGCACCTTGCCGGTGGGCCCGGAGCGGGGCACGACCACCGCCCGCGAGACCTGCGGGTGCTCCTCCAGCACCGAGGCGATCTCGGCCGGTTCGACCCGGTGCCCGCGGATCTTCACCTGGTCGTCGATCCGGCCGAGGAACTCCAGCCCGCCCGAGGGCAGCCAGCGGGCCAGGTCACCGGTGCGGTACAGCCGGGTGCCGTCGACCAGGGTGGGGAAGCGCTCGGCGTTGAGGTCGGGCCGGCCCAGGTAGCCCCGGGCCAGCTGGGCACCGGCCAGGTACATCTCGCCGACCTCGCCGGTGGGCACGAAACGTCCACTGGGGTCGAGCAGATGCACCTGCGTGTTGGGCGCCGGAACCCCGATCGGCACCGTGCTGCGTTCAGCGTCCAGCACCGGGTCGAACACGTGCGAGGTGATGCCGATGGTGGCCTCGGTCGGGCCGTACTCGTTGATGATCCGGCACTCGGCGCCGAACATCTCCTGCGCCCGCGCGGCCACCTCGAGCCGTAGCGCCTCGCCGACCACCACGATGCTGCGGAACCCGGGCGGGGCGATGTCGAGGCGGCCGATGAGTTCCAGGTGTGAGGGGGTCAGGTTGAGCATGGTCGATCCGGTGGTGGTGAGCAGCTTGCGCAGCGACAGGTGATTGGGCTGCTCGCGCATCAGCACCACCGTGCCGCCGCTGATCAGGGGCAGGAACACCGAGGTGCCGGTGACGTCGAACGACAGCGACGTGAGCAGCGGGAGCCGGGTGTCGGCGGTGACCCCGAACTCCGAAAGACCCCAGTGCAGGTAGTTCATCAGGGCGCCGTGCTCGATCTGCACGCCCTTGGGCTTGCCGGTCGAGCCGGAGGTGTAGATCACGTACGCCAGGTCGTTCTCGCGCAGTTCCACGTCCTCGAAGACCGCCGTCGCCGGCAGTTCGTCGAGGTCGACCATCTGGCAGTCGTCGGGGAAGCACTTGCGGTCGCCGAACGGTTTCTGGGCCAGGCAGATGCGGGCGGACGTGTCTTCCAGCAGGTCCCGCAGCCGGGCGTCCGGGTTCTGCACGTCGAGCGGCAGGTACGCCGCCCCGGCGCGCAGAACGCCCAGCATGGCGGCGATGGCGGCAGGGGTGCGCTCGGTGAGCACACCCACCACGTCGCCCTGGCCCACGCCCTGGCCCTGCAGGTGCGTGGCCACTGCATCGGCCCGTTCGCTCAGTTCCTGGTATGTGACGTCGGCGCCGTCCATCTCGGAGAGAGCGACCGCCGTTGGTGTTGAAAGAGCCTGTTTGCGGACGCTTTCCACGACGTTCGGGTGGAACGGCCAGTCAGCGGTGCGTTGGTTGGCGGGCTGTTGCCGGTCGGCGGCCGGTGAGAGCGCCTCGACCAGTACGTCGAGAAGCTCCTCGAGCTTCTCACCCGCGCCCGGCACGTCGCGCCAGGTCACAATCAGCTCAGTGCGCCCGGCGGTCTCGACCACGTCGACGCTCGGGGGAGCGGCCCAGACCAGCGAGCCGAGGGTGTACATGGCGGTGGCCCGGAAGCCCTCGGCCGTGTACTCCTCCAAGGGCACGTGGCCCAGACTGGTGACGATGGCGGTGGCCAGGTAGCGGTGCTTCTTGGTGGCACCGGCCTCGAGGGTGTTGTGCAGCGAACGGACCACCGGCAGCGGCAGCAGCCGCATGGTGGCGGCGGTGCGCGAGGGTACCTCCCGGTTCTCGGCCAGGGCCCGCAACAGGTCGGAGTGCACCTCTTCCCAGTCGGCGCCGGGTGCGACGGTGAGCGGCAGAACCTGCGAGAGCCAGGCGGTGGAGCGCATTTCCGGCCGGTGGCGGCGCAGGTCGACCGAGATCATGAACTCGGACGGCGCATTCGGCTCGCACAGCGCCGAAAGGGCGGCCATGACGCGGGCGGTGGGGGCCGAGCAGATGCCGTCGATGCTGCGCCGCCGCCAGACCAGGCCGTGCCGGGGCCCGCTGCGGGAGGGCACCGCGGCCATGGTGGTGGGGTAGCGCGGCGTATCGGGCAGCTTGCCGATCGGCGGGAGTTCGGCACCGAACACCGAGGTCAGGAACTCGTCGCTGTTCAGTGACGAACGCGCGCCGAGCGGTGCCTCGCCGCGCAGCACCCGGAAGATGTCGGCGGCCCACAGCAGCAGGCCGCGCGCGTCGGTGACCCCGTGAAAAGCACGGAACACCAGGCGGAACGGTGCGCCCGGCACGAGCAGCACCTCACCGGTCGGCCCGCCCTCCATCAGGGTGGTCTGCAGGTCCGGGTGCTCCAGCAGTTCTTCACCCTCGGCCAGCTCGAGCACCCGCACCGGCCAGGGCTCACCGGAGTCGGCCCAGCGGCGGCCCTTGCGCACCAGGCGCATACCCGGAGACGCCTGGGAAGCGACGGCGACGGCCTCGGTGAAGGCCTCGGTGAAGGTAGCCAGGTCGAGAGTGCCGGTTCCCTCGAAGACGTGCTGGATGACGTTCGGCCCCATGCCCAGGTAGAGCCACTCGATCGGGGTCATCACCCGGCCGTACGACAGGCCCGAAGTGTTCACCGCAAGTCTCCTTGTGCTTCGAAAGGGCGTTTAACTGCGGGGAATGCGCAGTTGAACGCGTTCGGACGGCGTGAGAAGGCTCGTTACCATCGCCGTGATCCGCAGTGAATCGAACGGTTTCGTGCTGCCCGTCGTCGGGTGGTCGCCGCGCACCGGTGACCCGTACTCAGATCATGCTCAGATCATGCACTGCCCGGGCACTTCCCGGATACATCCCGGATTGAGGTTGGAATGACGAAACGTGAGAAGGCCCGGGTCAGGCTCGGCCTGCTGGCCGGTGCGCTGGTGGGCGTGCTGGCGTTGGTGGCCTGCGGCTCGGACACGGGCTCGGAGGAGCTGGAGGCCGCGGTGGCCGGCAGCTCGCCCTCCGCCTCGAGCGCAGACAGCGCCGGCAGCACCAGCAGCGCGAGTGCCCACGGTCACCCCGGCATCCCCGCCCCCGAGGTCGCGCTGCGCAACGGTGAGCGCTTCCTGGAGATCGGGATGCAGGAGGCCTACGCGCCCCAGGCGGTCAACGGCGGCACCGACGACTACCGGTGCTTCCTGGTCGATCCCGCCCTGGCCAAGCCCGAGTTCCTGATCGGCGCCCAGTTCGCGCCGTCCAACAAGGACATCGTGCACCACGCCAACGTCTACCTGGTCGACCCGGCGAACGTGGCGGCCGCCCGGCAGAAGGACGCCGACGACGAGGGCCAGGGCTGGCAGTGCTTCGGCACCGACGGCGTGCGCGGCCAGGCCGGGGAGTCGGCCTGGGTGGACACCTGGACCCCGAACGGCAAGGAGTCGCTGCTCACCCAGGACGTCGGGTTCCAGATGCAGCCGGGCAGCCTGCTGGTGCTCCAGGTGCACTACAACCTGCTGGCCACCGGGGGCAAGGAGGGTGCGGAGGACCGCTCCGGCATCCGGCTGCGGCTGTCCGACGGCACGTCCGAGACCAAGCCGCTGTACAACGTGCCGCTGATGGCACCGATCGAGCTGCCCTGCACCAAGGAGGAGTCCGGGCCGCTGTGCGACCGGGAGGCCTCGCTGAAGGACGTCTCGGAGCGCTTCGGGGCCGAGCTGGCGGCGATCGAGCCGGGTCTGGTGGCGCAGTGCACCGGCGGCAAGGTGAAGCCGGGCAACACCCAGTCCTGTGACACCCAGGTGCCGATGGAGATGACGGTCTACGCCGGCCGGGGCCACATGCACCTGCTCGGCGCCGCGCTGAAGGTCGAGCTGAACCCGGGCACGGCGAAGGCCCAGACCCTGCTCGACGTGCCGGTGTTCGACTTCGACAACCAGCAGCGGGTGGCGCTGCCCGAGCCGGTCAAGGTCGGCCCCGGCGACACCGTGCGGGTCACCTGCACGCACGACGCCTCACTGCGCTCGAAACTGCCCCAGTTGAAGATGCTTCCGCCGCGCTACGTGGTCTACGGCGACGGCAGCAGCGACGAGATGTGCATCGGCCTGATGTCGGTCACCATCCCGTAGGTTCAGAACGAAGGACGAGTGTCCCCGCACCTTGCGCTCAAGGTGCGGGGACACTCGTCCTTTGTTGGAAATCTCTGGCGGTTCAGGGGCGGTCGCAGACCACCACGGCGTTGCGCAGTTCGTAGCTGAGCAGTTCGGCGGTCCAGTCCAGGTCGGGCCGGCGCTGCAGCCGGATCCCGGGAACCCGCAGGAGCCGGTCGAGGAAGACCCGGGTCTCGTTCAGGGCGATCTGGGCGCCCGGGCAGCGGTGGGCGCCGTCGCCGAAACTCAGGTAGGAGTTGATCTTCCGGCGCTTGGCCCGGTCCGGGTCGAGCATGTGCGGGCACTCGCCCACCATCGCCTCGTCCACGTTGGCCTCGCGCAGGTTCAGCACCAGCAGCTCACCCTGCTCGACCGAACCGTCGGCCAGGTCGGCGTCGGAGGTGGTGCGGCGGGCGATCACGTTGACCACCGGGTCGATCCGCATGATCTCTTCCAGGATCGCGATCTGCTCGGCCTCACCGGCCTGCAGGAACCGCTCGCGCAGTGGGTCGTTCTCGAACAGGTGCCAGGCCGCCATCACGATGAACTCGCGGGTGGTGACCATGCCGGCCACCGCGTAGGTCAGGCACTCGATCAGGATGCCCTGCTCGGAGTAGCCCTCCTCGATCAGCTGGGAGATCACGTCGATCCGGGGCTCGGCCCGGCGCGCCTTCACCGCCGGCCCGACGTCCATGATCTGGAACCGCAGACCGTGGGCCAGCGTCAGCACCCGGCCGAAAGGTTTCTGCCACCAGGCCATCTGGGGCAGGCGCACGCCGACCAGGGTGGCCTGGATGCGCTTGGCCATGGCGCTCTGGTCGCTCTCGGTCAGCCCGACGATCTGGGCGGCCACGGTGACCGCGAGCTCGAAGCTCATCTCGTCGAGCCGGCCGCGGCCCTTGGCCTGCAGCCGGCCCAGGAGCTGGTCGCTGGTCTCCTCCATCACCACCCGGTAGCGGGTGCTGATCGCCTTGGGCGTGAAGAACTGGGAGATGGCCTGGCGTTTGCGCTTGTGCGCGTCGCCGTCGAGGAAGAAGACCGAGGTGTAGGTCGGGTCGGGCACCACCTCACCGTCGGCCCCGACCCCGGCCTGGCGGGTCAGGTTGCTGCGCAGCAGCTCCCGCACCAGGCCGAAACCGCCGATCACCCGCGCCTCCGGACCGACCACCAGCTTCCGGGAGACCAGCTCGGCGGACTTGCGGTCGTCGCACTCGGGCGGCCGGGCCCCGTCTTCGGGGGAGTAGGGGCATGTCGCGGTCATGACTTACCACCATTCGTGAAATACGGCAGCTGGGGCCGCCGGGTGTCCGGCGACCCCAGCTGCTGATGCTGGAAAACGGGTTTCGGTCAGTTCACGTTGGGCGCGAAGCCGGGCACCGCGCCGGTGCCGGCGGTGCCGCCGCCGGGGGCGGGCAGGTCGTTGGCCGGGCAGACCACGTCGGTCTGGTCGCCCTCGACCCGGTCGGGCAGCGTGCCCACCTTGAGGTAGTTGACCAGGGCGCCGCCCACGCAGGTGGTGGAGGTGCCGTCGGCCGGGACCGAGCCGCTGCTCTCCACCAGGACCGCCTTGGGGAAGTCCTTGCGGACCTCCAGCGCGCTGGAGTACTCGGTGTTCGCGTCGATCGTGGTGTCGATCAGCATCAGCGTCGGCGGGGCCTTCGAACCGTCCACGTCGAACGCCTTGTCGGCCTTGACCGGCCAGGACTGGCAGGGGGCGAAGTACCAGGTGTTCACCCAGGTGGCGAAGGGCGCGGTCTTCTGGCTCTTCTCCGACTCCTCCAGCCAGGTGTCCCAGTCGGCCGGCCAGGGGGCGTCCGAGCAGGAGATCGCCGACTGCATGGCCAAGAGGTTGTCGCTGGTGGTGGGGTAGTTGGCGTCGAAGATCTCCTTCAGCCGGGTGGTGTCCTGGTCGTTGACGTAGGTGGAGAACGCCATCGCCAGGGTGTTCCAGTTACCCGTGTTGTACGACAGGAGGAAGATCTCGTTCCAGGTGGCCGAGCCGTACTTGCCCTCGGCCGGCTTCTTCTTCAGCGCCGCCAGGGTGGTGTCGTACTTCTTGCGCACCTCGGCGGCGGTACCGCCCAGCCGGTAGACGCTGTCGTACTTCGCCACCCACTCGCTGAACGCGGTGAGGTTCTGCTCCAGCGGCTCGTTCTGCCCGAAGTTGAAGCCCCACCAGGCGTTCTCCTCGGAGATCGCGCTGTCCAGGACCATCCGCCGTACCCGGTTGGGGTACAGGGTGCTGTACACCTGGCCGAGGTAGGCGCCGTACCAGTAGCCGTAGTAGTTCAGCTGCGGGCGGCCGATCGCCTTGCGCAGGCTGTCCAGGTCCTTGGCGATGTCGGTGGTGTGCACGTGCTCCAGCAGCGGGCTGCCGGAGTCGGCGCAGGCCTTCGCGTAGTCCTCGGACAGCTTGATGTTGGCCTTGATCTCCTTCTGGTTCGCCGGGATGTACGAGGGCCGGTCGTAGGCGTTGACGTTCGGGTCGCAGCTGAGCGCCGGCTGGCTGGTGCCCACGCCGCGCGCGTCGAAGCCGTACCAGTCGTAGTCGGCGCGGGTGTTCTCGGGAAGCAGCTGCCCCCAGGCCGACTGGCCCACACCGGAGGCCCCGGCCGAGGTGAGGTTGGCCACCATCGCGCCCTGGTAGGAGTCCTCGGGGGCGGTCGCCTTCACCCGGGACACCGAGATCTTGATCTTCTCGCCGTCCTTGTCGGCGTAGTCCAGCGGCACGGTCAGGAATCCGCACTCGGCGCCCAGGCTGACCAGCGTCGGCAGGACGTCGGTGCAGGCACCCCACTGGATCGGCGGCGGGACGTAGTCCACCTCGGGCCCGGCCGACAGCTCGGCCAGCGCGTTCTCGCTGTCGGAGTCCGCGGAGGCGGGCGAGAGGTAGAAGGCCCCGGCCGCCAGGCCCGCGCTCGCGGCGACCGCGACCAGGGCGATCACAGTCTTCTTCATGGCTTTCCCATCGTTCGTCTGATCGGGCGGACGAGCTGCTCAGCCGCGCAGCTGCTGCTCCAGCAGGCGCATCACGGCGGCGGTCTGGTCGGTCAGGAAGAAGTGGCCGCCGGGGAAGACCTGCAGGTCGAAGTCGCCGGTGGTGTGGTCGGCCCAGGCCTTGGCGTCGTCGAGGGAGGTCTTGGGGTCGGCGTCACCGGTGAGCACGGTGACCGGGGCCTTGATCGTGGCGCCGGGCTCGCCCTGGTAGAGCTCGGCGGCCTGGTAGTCGGCGCGCAGCGCGGGAAGTGCGGCCCGCATCAGTTCGTCGTCGTTCAGCACGAGCGCGGAGGTGCCGTCCAGGCTGCGGATCTCGGCCAGGAGGCCGTTGTCGTCGAGCTGGTGCACCCGCTCCTCGCGGTAGACGGAGGGGGCGCGGCGGCCGGAGGCGAACACCCGGGCCGGGCCGGGGTGGCCGGAAGCCTCGAGCAGGCGGGCCACCTCGAACGCCAGCGAGGCGCCCATGCTGTGGCCGAACAGGAACAGCGGCAGGTCGGTCATCGGGCTGAGCAGCCGGTGCACGTGCTGGGCCAGCACCGCGATGTCGGGGATCGGGCGCTCCGCGCGCCGGTCCTGGCGTCCGGGGTACTGCACGGCCACCACGTCGGTGTGCGGGCTCAGCGAGGCCGCCACCGGGACGAAGAACGAGGCCGACCCGCCGGCGTGGGGCAGGCACACCAGCCGGGCGGCCGCCGTACTGCTGGGACGGTAACGGCGGAGCCACATCTCGGGGGCGCCGGAGGGCTGGGAGGACATGCCCACTCCAGATCAGGTCAGAGGGAAGTCGATGCGTAAAGAGGGGTGAAGCGCGGGATAAGGCGATGCTAGGGGGAGTGTTCAACTGCCCCGTGGCCGGTTGAACGTGTGGGGTTCACCACGTCGGCCGGTTCCCCGATTCCGGCAGCTTGCGCATCAGGTCCGGATGTGGTTCAGGATCCGCTGCCGATTCCGGGGCTGTATTCCATTCCACTTCTTCTGCGCCGCAATTCCTCGGCGAATTCGATCCATTCCTGACCGGCCTTGTCGGCGACCGTGCTGAGGGCGCCGAGCCAATGCGGCGGAACGGTTTCCACGAAGTCCCGCCATTCCCCGGAATTGATCACGTGCATGACCATCCAGCTCATGAAGGCGCGGCCGTTGTCGGTGTACTTCAGGGCCGGGTCGTTGGCCAGCTTCGGCGAGAGCGCAGGCCAGCTGGGCTGACGCCCGGCCCGCAGGCCCGCCGGGGCGCCGGGAGCGGCCGGCATCGCCGGGGTCATCGAGGGAGCGGGGCGACGGCCGGGCAGACCGGGGCGGCCGGGCCGGCCGGTGGTCGGGTTGACACCGTTGCCTTCGGCCGCGCGCTCGGCCGCGGCGGCGCGCCCGGTGGCGATCGGGTCCACCCCACGGCGGATCCGGGCGCGTACGTCCTGGGCGGTGGCGGGGGCCACGTCGGCCTCCCGGGCGATCTCGCGCAGGGAGGCATCGGGGCGCGCGAGGATGTACTCGGCGGCCCGGCGGCGGCCCTCGGCGGCGGTCAGCGGGCGCCGTTTCCCGTCCCGGCCCAGGCGCTTTCCCTCCTGCGGGGTGGAGCTGTCGCACATCCGGCGGCGAATCCCGGCGATGGTCTTGGCGCTCAGGCCGGTGGCCACCCCGATCGAGCGGTCCGACCAGTCCGGGTGCCAGGTGACGATCTGCCGGGCCCCGGCCATCCGGTCGGTGCGGCTGAGCGGCAGGCCGTGCCAGGTGTTGGCGCGCACCGCGAGGATGAACGCCTCTTCGTCGGAGCAGTCGACCACGCGCACCCGGATCTCCGCCTGACCACGCAGCCGGGCCGCGGCGTAGCGGTGCATGCCGTCGACGATCCGCGAGCCGTTGCGCTGCACCAGCAGGGGCGGCAGCTCGGTGCCGCCGGCCACCTCGGCCAGCAGCTGCACGTGGGCCTGGTCGGTGCCGATCCCGCGCACCGGCCGGCCGGGCTCCAGGCGGGAGAGCGGGAAGGTCTGGACCGGAAGCCTCTCGATCGCCTCGGCGGAGTCGAAGACCGGATTACCCAGCCCGGAATCGGCGACGGAAATATCGGTCGATGCGACGTTCAGGGGCATCGAGACTTCCTTTCCCGGGCTGGAGGGAACCCGTTTCAATCGAATAGCTGTGACCCGCGGCACACAGGCTGCGTCGGCTTCAGGACACGTTCAGGAGGCGACGACCGCAATGGAACGGGACATTAACCGGGCGAAATGACACCAAGCAATGTTACGCCCCCATCATTCGGTTGTCCGTTAACTTTCATTCATCTCGGGCGGGGACGCACGGGGACCGCGTGTTTCCCATACTTCTTTCGATACCTCCGGCCGTCCGGAATCGATACGACTATGCATCCGAATGTCCTCACGGCACACTGCCCGGTGGTCCCGCAGCGGCTCGCGAGGTCAGGGGTGCAGGGGTGCGCGTCGATGTCGTAAGAATGTTGATTGCTGCTCACCGGCAGGACGGCCCGGCTTGAGGCCGGGCTGGTTGTCTGTCGGGGGCCCGGCCGCCGAGCAGCGCAGGCCGGAAACACCTGTTCCACAACCTGGTTCGTCCCGCACGGGCCTGAGCACCGAATGAACGGAAGTAAGAGCACTCCGATGCGCTCCACCGCACCACGCACCAGTGTGCTGATCGTCGGCCGCTACGCCCTGCTCAGGGACGGGCTGCGAGCGATCCTGACCGGGCACGACGACCTGCGGGTGGTCGCCGACGCCGCCGACTGCGAGGCGGCGCTCGACCTGGCCGGGCGCTGCCACCCCGACGTGATCCTGCTCGACGTCGAGCCCCCCGCCGACGAGGCCGAGAAGGACGTGCTGCGCCTGCGCGCGGCCGCCCCCTCGGCCGACGTGATCGTCCTCGCCCCGAACGAGGACCCGACCCTGATCCGGGCTCAGCTGGCCTCCGGGGCAAGGGGTTTCCTGCTCAAGAGCATCCAGCGGCACGACCTGCTGGCGGCGATCCGGGCGGTCCGCGAGGACCGGCAGCTGCTGGTCCTCGGGGTCTCCGAGGACAGCGTGCGCCGGATCGACGTGAACCCGCCGCTGCGGTTCGAGGCCGCCGCCCGGCCCCGGCCCACCACCGAGCGGGTGGCCGGCCTGTCCGCCCGTGAGCTGGAGGTGCTGGCCCTGGTCGGCCAGGCCCTCAGCAACGGCCAGATCGCCTCCCGGCTGGCCCTCACCGAGGCCACGGTCAAACGGCACCTGCGCAACATCTTCGCCAAGCTCGGCGCGGTCTCCCGTCTCGACGCGGTGAACAAGCTGGCCGGTGCCCAGCCCGAGACACCCGAGACGCCGGAGAGCCGGGAGGGGCAGGGCATGCTCTGGCTCGGGCGCTGGTACCGCTCCTGAAAGTCCGCCGCCGCGCGTGTTCAACTGCAACGCGGCAGTCGAACACGCATCGTTGTCGCGGCGGCGGGCCTGCGGCTAGGGTCCAGCTCGCCCGGTGAAAAGCGTTCACCGGCCTTGATTGTCGTCGGCACCCGGACCGCGCGTCGGCGCGGCGGCGTGCCGGCCAGTCAGCCGATCAGCATCTGACATCCAGAACCCAGACATGAAGGGGTGATGAGCGGTGGGACACGTTTTCTCGCTGGTTCTCAACCGGGAGATCACTGACGACGAGGCCGCGGCGCTGCGCGAGGCCGGCTGCCAGGAGGCCGTTCTCGGCACCGACCAGCTGCCGACCGACGCCGAGGTCACGGTGACCAAGCTCGACTTCGACGACACGGTCTCGCCCTCGCTGGCCGAGGCCATCGAGAACGCGCTCGCCGCGGTCAGGACGGTCGAGGACCTCAGCGTCCCCGGCCTGACCGTGCCGGCCGTGAAGAAGAAGGACGACGTCCTCGAGGGCGAGATCGTCGAGACGGCCCCGGCCGCCCAGTAGGCACCAGCAAGACCCAGCAAGAACCGGCAAGACCCGGCAAGACCCAGTAGGGAACTGCCCGGCCGCCCGACCGCCTGCTCCGCGACGAACACGCGACGAACACAGGACGAAGACACCTGATGGTCAGTCTGCTCCGTACCTACATGCGCCCGTACGCCTGGCTGCTCGTCGCCGTCGTCGTCCTGCAGGCGATCGAGGCGGCCGGGAACCTCTACCTGCCCAACCTGAACGCGGACATCATCGACGACGGTGTGGTCCAGAGCGACAACGACTTCATCTGGAAGATGGGCCTGCGCATGCTCATCGTCTCGATCGTGCTCAGCGTGGTGGCGGTGATCTGCACCTACGTCTCCTCCTACGTGGCGGCGGGCACGGCCGACCGGATCCGCACCGCGATCTACCGCCGCGTGCAGTCGTTCTCGGCGGCCGAGATGAGCCGCTTCGAGGTCTCCTCGCTGACCACCCGCAGCGTCAACGACGTCCAGCAGATCCAGCTGTTCGTCCAGCTCGCCCTCAGCATGCTGCTGATCGCCCTGTTCACCAGCGGCGGGGCGATCGTGATGGCGGTGCGCGAGGCGCCCCGGCTGAGCCCGGTGCTGATCGCCACCATCGCGGTGCTGCTGGTGCTGACCGTGATCGTGGTGCTGCGGCTGCTGCCGATGGGCCGCGAGGTCCAGGAGCGCAGCGACCGGATCAACCAGGTGATGCGCGAGCAGATCTCCGGCGTCCGGGTCACCCGGGCGTTCCTGCGCACCCCGCACGAGCGCGAGCGTTTCGAGGTCTCCAACGCCGAGGTCACCGACGTCTCGATCCGCTCCGGCCGGCTCTTCGCGGTGGTCCTGTCGGTCGCCACCGGCGTGACCAACCTGGCCAGCGTGGGCGTGATCTGGTTCGGCGGCAAGCAGATCGCCGACGGCAGCCTGGAGATCGGCAACCTCACCGCGTTCATCCTGTACCTGCTGGCGATCCTGATCTACACGGTGATCGCGGTGGCGGTGCTGGCGATGGTGCCGCGCGCGGCGGCCAGCGCCGACCGCATCCTGCAGGTGCTGAACACGGTCCCGGCGATCGGTGACCCGCCCTCTCCCCAGCGGCCGCAGCCCGATTCCGCCGAGACCGGCCTGGTCGAGCTGCGCAACGTCGACTTCGGCTACGCCGGCAGCGAGCGCCCGGTCCTGCACAACATCGACCTCACCTTCCACCCGGGCCGCACCACGGCGATCATCGGCGGCACCGGCAGCGGCAAGAGCACGCTGCTGCGGCTGATACCCCGGCTGCTCGACGCCACCGGCGGCTCGGTCCGGGTCAACGGCCTGGAGGTGGGCGCCCAGCCGGTCGCCGACCTGCGCGCCGGCATCGGCCTGGTGCCGCAGACCGCGTTCCTGTTCGCCGGCACGATCGCCGGCAACCTGCGGCTGGGCCGGCCCGAGGCCGGTGACGACGAGCTCTGGCAGGCCCTGGAGATCGCCCAGGCCCACGACTTCGTCTCTGCCCTGCGCGACGGCCTGGACTCCCGGGTCGAGCGCGGCGGCGTGAACTTCTCCGGTGGCCAGCGCCAGCGCCTGGCCATCGCCCGGGCCCTGGTCCGGCGTCCCCGCCTGTACCTCTTCGACGACTGCTTCTCGGCCCTGGACGCGGCGACCGACGCCCGGCTGCGGGCCGCCCTGCGAGCAGGAACGACCGACGCGACGGTGGTCATCGTGGCTCAGCGAGCCAGCACGATCATGCAGGCCGACCAGATCATCGTCCTGGACAACGGGCGGGTCGACGGGATCGGCACCCACGACGAGCTCCTGGCCTCCTGCCTCACGTACCAGGAGATCGTGGCCTCCCAGCTCGGGGCGGGGGCGGCGGCGTGAGCGACACCGTGCAGACCCCGCCCGAGTCACCCGCTCCGCTGCTGCCGCCCCCACCCGCGGCGGTGAAGTCGCAGCGCGGAACCGTCTGGCGGGTGGCCGGTCTGCTCGCCCCCGAGCGTCCCCAGGTCATCGCCATCACCCTGCTCACCACCCTCTCGGTGGCGCTGCTGGTGGCCGGTCCCTGGCTGCTCGGCAAGGCCACCGACACGATCTTCGAGGGCTTCGTCGGCGCCCAGGCCCCGGCCGGGATGAGCAAGGACGAGGTCCTCGGCCTGCTGCGCCTGGGCGGCAACGAGCAGCTCGCCAAGATGATCTCCGGTGTCGACTTCATAGCCGGTGTCGGTATCGACTTCGGCGAGCTGGGCCGGATCCTGGCCTGGACCGGCGCCGCCTACGGTCTCAGCGCGGTGGCCAACTGGGTGCAGGCGCACATCCTGATCGGCGTGGTCCAGCGCACCGTGTACCGGCTGCGCGAGGAGGCCGAGGAGAAGCTCGGCCGGCTGCCGCTGAAGTACTTCGACACCCACCCGCACGGTGACATCCTCAGCCGGGTCACCAACGACATCGACAACTTCACCACCAGCCTCCAGGACGTCCTCAGCGGACTGCTGACCAACTTCCTCACCGTGGTCGGGGTGACGGCGGTGATGTTCTGGATCTCGCCGCCGCTGGCCCTGGTCGCGCTGTTCACCCTGCCGATCGTGATCGTCGTGGCGGCGTTCATCGCGATCCAGGCCAAGCCGCACTTCGTCGAGAACTGGGACCGCACCGGCGAACTCACCGGCCAGGTCGAGGAGACCTACGCCGGGCACGAGCTGCTGGCCGCCTACGGCCGGCAGGAGTCGGTGGTCGAGGACTTCACCGAGCGCAGCGGCAAGCTGCGCGACGCGGGCTTCCGGGCGCAGTGGCTGTCCGGGGTGATCCTGCCGGTGACCATGTTCATCGGGAACGTGAACTACGTGGCGGTGGCCGCGTTCGGCGGCTTCCAGGTCGCCTCCGGGGCGATCACGATCGGCGCGGTGCAGACCTTCATCCAGTACTCCAAGCGGTTCACCACCCCGATCGCCCAGGTCGCCTCGCAGATCAACATGCTGCAGTCCGGGATCGCCTCGGCCGACCGGGTCTTCGAGTACCTGGACACCCCCGAGCAGCCCGAGCTGGCCGCCGACGAAGAGCTTCGGAACCAGAGGACGCCGGTGGGCACCGAGGCCCGCAGCATCCGGTTCGAGAACGTGGGCTTCCGGTACGACCCCGACGTCCCCCTGATCGAGGACCTGGACCTGGAGGCGAGGCCGGGGCAGACCGTGGCCATCGTCGGCCCGACCGGGGCCGGCAAGACCACCGTGGTCAACCTGCTGATCCGCTTCTACGAGATCGACAGCGGCACGATCCGGCTGGACGGCGTGGACTACCGCGAGCTGTCCCGCGACCAGGTGCGCTCGGCCTTCGGGATGGTGCTGCAGGACACCTGGCTGTTCCACGGCACGATCCGGGAGAACATCGCCTACGGGCGCGAGAACGCCTCCGACGAGGACGTGGCCGCCGCGGCCAAGGCAGCCTACGTGGACGACTTCGTCTCCACCCTGCCCGACGGCTACGACACCGTCCTGGACAGCGACGCCACCAACATCTCGGCCGGGCAGAAGCAGCTGCTCACCATCGCCCGGGCGTTCCTGGCCGATCCCGGGGTGCTGATCCTCGACGAGGCCACCAGCAGCGTGGACACCCGCACCGAGGTGCTGATCCAGGAGGCGATGGCCCGCCTGCAGGCCGGCCGCACGAGTTTCGTGATCGCGCACCGGCTCTCGACGATCCGCAGCGCCGACACGATCGTGGTGATGCAGGCCGGCCGGGTGGTCGAGCAGGGCTCGCACGAGGAGCTGATCCGGCGCAAGGGCCTGTACCACAACCTTTACCAGAGCCAGTGGACCCAGGGAGCGGATCCGGACGATGGCAGTCACTGACACTCTTCCCGCAGGTGATCTCCGTGACCCGTTCCGGCGTCTCGGGCAGCTCTTCGACGAGGGGCGCTTCGAGCCGCTGAACCCCTCGGCGGCCGACGCGGCTGCTGGGGCGGCCGGGCACGTCGAGGTGCAGGTGGTGCGCGGTGAGATCGACGGTGTGAAGGTGATCGCCTTCTGCACCGACGCCACCCGGATGGGCGGCGCCCTCGGGCAGGCCGGTTCCGACCGGATCGTCGAGGCCACCGACACCGCCGTGGCCGAGAACTGCCCGGTGGTCGGGGTCTGGCACTCCGGCGGCGCCAAGCTGGCCGACGGCGTCGAGTCGATGAACGGCGTGGGCGAGATGTTCGCGGCGATGACCCGGGCCTCGGGCAAGGTCCCGCAGATCTCGGTGATCGTCGGCCCGGCGGCCGGCGCCGCCGCCTACGGCCCGGCGCTGACCGACGTGGTGATCATGGCCCCGGCCGCCCGGATGTTCATCACCGGCCCCGACGTGGTGCGCAGCGTCACCGGCCAGCAGATCGACATGGACGGCCTGGGCGGGCCCGAGGCGCACGGCCGGCGCTCAGGCGTCTCGCACGTCAGCGCGCACGACGAGGCCGACGCCTACCTGCGCACCCGTGACCTGGTGGCGCTGCTGGGCCGGCCCGGCCACTTCACCCCCGAGCCCGGGATGCCCGGCGAGGACCTCGGCGCCCTGCTGCCCGACTCGCCCCGCCGCGCCTACGACGTGCACCCGATCATCAACGCCGTGCTCGACCCGGCCGAGCACACCCGTGAGGCCGGCTCGGGCTTCTTCGAGCTGCAGGCGAAGTGGGCCCCCAACGTGGTCACCGGCCTGGGCCGGCTCGGCGGCGGCACGGTCGGCGTGGTCGCCACCAACCCGATCCGCAAGGGCGGCTGCCTGGACTCGATCAGCGCCGAGAAGGCCTCGCGCTTCGTGCGGATGTGCGACGCGCTCGGCATCCCGCTGCTGGTCCTGGTCGATGTGCCCGGCTACCTGCCCGGCGTGGGCGAGGAGTGGAACGGCGTGGTCCGCCGCGGCGCCAAGCTGCTGCACGCCTTCGCCGAGGCCTCGGTCCCGCGGGTCACCCTGGTCACCCGCAAGGCCTACGGCGGCGCGTACATCGCGATGAACTCCCGCTCGCTGGGGGCCACCGCCTACTTCGCCTGGCCGAACGCCGAGATCGCGGTGATGGGGGCGCAGGCCGCGGTCGAGGTGCTGCACCGCAAGAAGCTCGCCGCCGTCGCGCCCGAGGGCCGTGAGGCCCTGCTCGCCGAGCTGGTCGCGCAGCAGGAGCGGGAGGCCGGCGGCGTGAACCGGGCTCTCGCCCTGGGCGTGCTGGACGAGGTGGTCGAGCCGCACGACACCCGCCGCAAGCTGATCGAGACGTTCGGCGCACACCCCGCCACCCGCGGCCAGCACAAGAACATCCCGCTGTAGGTAACCGGCTCAAGATCCCCCCTCCGCCTGCCGACAACCAGCGACGGCGGCGGAAGGGGGACGGATGCGCACGGTGCGCGGGGTGTTCGCCTGCGTTCTGGCCGTCTCGGGGTTCTACACGCTGATGGTGGCGCTGCACTCGGCCGGCCTGGTCGACCTCTCGGCCGCCGTGATCGTCGGCTTCACCGTGGTCCTGATCAGCGGTTACGCCGTGGTCTGCTGGCTGCGGGCCGCCCTGGTGCCGGGAGACCGGGTGCCGTGGACGCTGATCGGCTGCGGGCTGGCCTCCTACGCCGCCGGATCGGTGCTGTGGCAGGCCGTCCTGATCCGCCGCGACCCGCCGCCCTACCCCTCCGTGTCCGACCTGCTCTGGCTGGCCATGGCGCCGTTGGTGGTGACCGGCATCTGGCTGATGGTCCGGGCCCGGGTCGGTCACCGCAACAGCTCCCTGCTCGACGGCCTGGTCGCCGGGCTGGGCGTGGCCTCGGTGGCCGCCCTGCTGTGGCTGCCGGGACTGACCGAGGAGGCCGGCGCCTCGTGGTGGACCAACGTGGTCAACTTCGCCTACCCCTTGGTCGACCTGGCCCTGGCCGCCTCGGCGATCGGCGCCATGGCCGCGGTCGGGGCCTGGCGGCGTCCGGCCTGGCTGCTGCTGAGCTCCGGGTTCCTGGTGTTCACAGCGGCCGACATCTGGTACCTGGTCCTGGTTCTGGAGGGCACTTTCCACGAGGGGGAGTGGAACGACTGGAGCTACCTGCTGGCGATCGGCCTGATCGCCTCGGCCGCGTTGGTCCCGCCGGAGCGGCCCCCGCCGGAGCAGGCGGCCGCCCCGCGCCGGTACGAGTTCCTCGTCCCGGTGGTGTTCGGTCTGCTGCCGATCGGGGTGCTGGTCGCGGGCTCGCTCACCGACACCCAGGCGTCCCCGGTCGCCGTCGGCCTGGCCGTGGCCGCCCTGGTCGCGGTGGCGGTGCGCACCGCCCTGGCGATCCGGGAGGTGGTCGCCCTCTCCGACCAGCGCCGCCTGGCCCGCACCGACAGCCTGACCGGCCTGCCCAACCGCCGGGCCCTCTACGACCTGCTGGAACAGCACCAGGCCGGGCCCGGGGCGGTGATGATCATCGACCTGGACCGGTTCAAGGAGATCAACGACGCGCTCGGCCACCAGGTCGGCGACGAGCTGCTGCGCCAGGTCTCGGCCCGGTTCACCGCCGCGCTCGCCACCCCGGCCCTCCCGCCCGGCTCACCGGGGCCCCCGGGCACGATCGCCCGGCTGGGCGGCGACGAGTTCGCCGTGCTGCTGCCGCACGCCCCGCGCGAGCAGGCGGCCGGTACCGCCGCGGCCCTGCTGCACGCCCTGAACGAGCCGTTCGTGATCACCGACACCCTGCTGCACGTGGGCGCCAGCATCGGGATCACCTCGCTGCGGCCGGGCCGCACGCTGGGCCGGGCGCTGGCCGAGGCCGACCTGGCGATGTACCGGGCCAAGACCGCCCGCACCGGGTTCGAGGTGTACGACGACAGCCAGGACAACACCGCCTGGGACCGGCTGGCCCTGGTCGAGGCGCTGCGGCTGGCCCTGGACCGGCAGCAGCTCTCGCTCGCCTTCCAGCCGATCGTCCAGGCCCGCACCGGCCGGGCCCGCTCGGTGGAGGCCCTGGCCCGCTGGAACGACCCGGAACGGGGCACCGTGCCGCCGGACGTCTTCCTGCCGCTGGCCGAGCACGCCGGGCTGATGCCCGCCCTCACCCGCAACGTCCTCGACCTGGCCTTCGACGAGGCCGCCGAGCTGCGCCGGCGCGGGCACGAGGTGGCGGTGTCGGTGAACCTGTCGGCCAGCGACCTGCTCGACGGCCGGCTGGAGCACGACATCGCCCGGCGGCTGCACGAGCGCGACCTGCCCGCCGCGGCGGTGAAGATCGAGATCACCGAGTCGCTGCTGGTCGACAGCGGCGGCCGGGCCGGGCAGTTCCTGCTGGCGATGCGCGAGCTGGGGATCGAGCTGCTGGTCGACGACTTCGGCACCGGCTACTCCAGCATGGCCTACCTGCACGACCTGCCGGTCTCCACGCTGAAGATCGACCGGGCCTTCACCAGCCGGCTGGCCACCGACCGGCGCACCGGGGTGATCGTCGCCTCGACCATCGAGATGGCCCACCGGCTGGGCCTGGACGTGGTCGCCGAGGGGGTCGAGACCGAGCAGGAACTGGCCTGGCTGCAGGCCGGCGACTGCGACCTGATCCAGGGCTACCTGACCTCCCGGCCGCTGTCCGCCGACGACCTGCACGCCTGGCTGGAGCGTGAGCCGGCCCTGCCGGTGGGGGCCGCGACCGTACCGGTCGCGGCCCCTCCGGATCAGTGAGGGATCACTCGCCGGCCTCGTAGTCGGAGTCCATCGCCGCGAACATCTCCTTGCCGGTGCTCTGCCCGCTGAAGATCTCCTGCAGCCCGCTGAGCATGGTCTGCTGCACCTTCGGGTTCGGCCACAGCTGGTCCATGAACGGCACGGTCCGGTCGTCGTTGATGTACGTGGCCACGTCCTGCAGCGTCGGGTCGACCTCGGCGCCGCTGTCCGGCAGGGCCGGGATGCCGCCCTGCGCCTCGACGAACAGCTTCATCCCCTCGGGCGACATCACGAAGCTGACGAACTTCAGCGCCAGGTCCTTGTTCTTGGTCTTGGCGTTGATCCCGTAGCCGGCCCCGGCGGCCGCCGGGATCAGCGTCTTCGCCTCGTCGTCGAGGGCCGGCAGCGGCTTGAAGGTGAACGAGGCGTCCGGGTTCTTCTCCTTCAGCAGCGACACGATCCAGTTGCCCTGCACCACGCCCAGCGTCCGGCCGTCCGCGGCCAGCGCCTGGGAGGCCTCGTAGCTGGTGCCCAGCGGGTCCTTCTGGAAGCAGCCGGCGTCGAACATCTCCTGGTACTTGGCCAGGGCCTGCTCCCAGGCCGAACCGGTGAAGGTGGCCTGCCCGTCGGCCATCCGGGTGTCGAAGTCCGGGTCGTCGGGGTAGAGCGTGCTGGCCACCAGGGAGTACAGGACGAGCTGGGTCACCCAGTTGTCCTGGATCCCCAGAGCGAAGGCCGGGGTATTCTTCTCGGCCGCGGCCTGGCAGAAGGGGATCACGTCGGACCAGGTGGCGGGCGCCTCCAGCCCGGACTTCTCCAGGGCCTCGACGTTGTAGATCGCGCCGATCGCGTTCAGCCCGTACACCGCGTTGTACGTCTTGCCCTCGTACTGGGTGACGGTCTTCAGTGCGTCCGGGTACTTCCCGGCCCAGGGCTGGTCGGAAAGGTCCATCAGGTAGCCCGGTTTGGCCAGCACGTAGGTGGCCCCCGGGTTGCCGTTGCCCGGCCAGACACTCATCACGTCGGGGGCCGTGCCGGAGGCCAGCTGGGTGCGGATCTGCTGCTGGTACTGGTCGGCGGCGCTGGTGGTGAACTCGACCTTCACCCCCGGGTTGGCCTTCTCGAAGGCCTGGACCACGGGCTCGATCGAACCCTGGTCGACCGAGGCCAGGGTCAGGGTCTTCGAGCCCCCGTCACCGTCCTCGGAGTCCGAGGCGGCCTGGGTGCCCCCGGCACAGGCGGCGAGCAGGGCGGCGGCAGCGCCCACGGCGACGAACTTCGGCAGCGTGCGATTCATGTCTCTCTCCTGCTGGACGACATTGTTGCAGCGGGAATTCGCGGAAACTTCAGTGACGCAGAGCGGTGGAACGGGCAGTGAACTCGTACGTTCCGGCGGCGAGCCGGAAGTGGGCGTTGCCCAGGGCCTCGACCCCTGGGCGGGTGGCGGCGGGGTCGCCGCCCTCGGTGACGCTCGACGGGTCGTCGGTGGGCATCTGCAGCACGGCCGTGCTGCCGGGCGGCACGCTCGCCGTCACGGTGACCGTGCCGGCCTGGTCCAGCGACCAGCCGCAGGCGACCCGGCCACGGGCCGTCTCCTGCGACCCCTTCGCCCAGGTCAGCCGGCCGCCGGGGGTGGGGCGCAGGAGCAGTTCGGAATAAGCCGTGGAGGCGGGGGTCTGGTCGATCCCGGCCACCCGCCCGAACAGCCAGTCCCCGATGCTGCCCAGGCTGTAGTGGTTGAACGAGTTCATCGAGGCCGACTGGAACCCGGCGTGCTCGGTCCAGCCGTCCCAGCGTTCCCAGATCGTGGTGGCGCCGTTGCGGATCGAGTAGCCCCACGAGGGGTACTCGTCCTGGTGCAGCAGCGCGTAGGCGACGTCGGCGTGACCGTGCTCGGTGAGCACCGGGCAGAGCAGGTTCACCCCCACGAAGCCGGTGGTCAGCCGGTTGCCGCGGGCCTTCAGGTCGGCCACCAGGTGCCCCGCGGCGGCCGCCACCAGGTGCTCGGGCAGCAGGCTGAAGCCCAGGGCCAGCAGGTAGGCGGTCTGGGTGTCGCCGTGCACGGTGCCGTCCGGCCCGACGAACGCCTCGATGAACGCCTCGCGGATCCCGGCGTGCAGCTGCCGGTACTTCTGCGCGGTCTCCGGGTCGCCCAGCACCTCGGCGGCCTCGGCCACGGTCTCGGTGCTCTTGGCGAACCAGGCGGTGGAGAGCACCGCCCGCGGCGTCCACGCATCCACCTGCAGCCAGTCGCCGTAGGAGTTTCCGGTGCGCTTACGCCACAGCAGGTCGGGGTTGTTCCGATGGATGAAGTCCACCCAGGCGCGCATACCCCCAAAGGCGCGTTCCAGCGTCCTTTGGTCGCCGTAGGCCCGCCAGAGGTGCCACGGGATGACAACCCCGCCGTCCCCCCAGACCGGGGCCGCCTGACGGTTGATCGACATCACCGGGGCGATGTCCCGGAACGCGCCCTCGTCGTCCTGACCGTCGAGCACGTCCAGTACCCAGCGGGCGAAGAAGGCCGACACGTCGGCGTTCCGGCTGGCGGTGGCCGCGAAGATCTGGGCGTCGGCCAGCCAGCCCAGGCGCTCGTCGCGCTGGGGGCAGTCGGTGGGCACCGACACCCAGTTCCCGCGCTGCCCCCACTCGATGTTCGACTGCAACTGGTTCACCGTGCTGTCCGAGCACTCGAACGACCCCGTCCAGGGGGTGTCGCTGTGCAGCACCTGAGCCTGCACGTCCCCCGCGTCCAGCTCGTACGGAAGCCCAGTGACTTCCGCGAAGCGGAACCCGTGGAAGGTGAACTGCGGCTCGAACACCTCTTCGGCCTCGCCGCGGGCCACATAGGTGTCGATGGCCTCGGCCCGACGCAGGTTGGCCACGTACAGCTCGCCCTGGTCGAGAATCTCGGCGTGCCGCAGGCGGATCCGGGTGCCCGCCGCAACGCCGCGTACAGTCAGCCGAACTCGTCCCACCAGGTTCTGGCCGAAGTCGACAATGCTCTTCTCGGTTGCGTTCTCGACCGAGACGGCGCCCACCGTCCGCGTCACCCGCACCGGCTCGTCCGGTTCGGCGACCAGCGGACCGGGCGTCTCGTCGACCACCGCGACCGCACGGAATCCGCTCCGGCGTCCACCCCAGCCACCGGGGTTGCCCTCCGAGGCCTCGGGGGAGTCGTCCTCGGTCACGTCCACGAAGCCCGGCGCGTCCCAGCCCGGCACCTGCGCCCGGGCGTCCACGTACTCGCCCATCAGCATGTCCGAGAACTGGATCGGGCCCGGCCCTTCCATCCACTCGCCGTCGGTGGTCACCGAACGCTGTGAGCCGTCTTCGAACCAGAGGACGAGGCGGGCCAGGAACGCGGGAGCGTCACCGTAGTGGGCGGCGGGTTTGCGGGGATCGAAACCCACGTACCCCGCCCACCAGCCGTCTGCCACCACCGCGCCGAGCACGTTCTCGCCCACCTGCAGGGAGGCCGTCACGTCGTGGGTCTGGTACTGCAGCCGATGCCGGTACTCCGTCCACCCCGGCGCCAGTTCGCTGTCCCCGACCCGGGAACCGTTGAGGCGGGCCTGGTAGATGCCGTGGGCGGTGGAGTACAGCCGGGCGCGCACGGGCTGACGCTCCAGCACGAACGATCGGCGCAGATACAGCGGCGGGGGCAGCGCGTGCGTGGCCACCGTACGGTCGTGGTCGGTGGGGGGATCCATCGGCGGATGGTTCACCGAGTCCCGCCCGATCCACACAGCCCTGCCCGCAGCCTGCCAGGCCTCAGGCCGCAGCAGACCGGTCTCGAACCAGGAATCGGCCGGTGTCGCCGGTTCTCCGGCCTGGTCCCAGACCAGCACCCGCCAGTGGTACCGGGTGGAGGGAGCCAGTTCCGGCCCGTCCCACTCGATCAGCAGCCCGGAAGACGACTCGACCTTCCCGGAGTCCCACAGCCGCCGCTCCGGCACGTCCAGGTCGCCGGCCTGGGCCGCGGCCACGATCTGGTAGGCGCTCTGGGCGGCGCCGCGCTCCTCGGAGCGCAGCTTCCACGACAGGCGGGGCCGGGCGACGTCCAGACCGAGCGGGGTGGTGCGCTGCTCGGTGGTCAGTGCGTAGGGCGTCATCCTTTGAGTCCTCCGGCGAATCCGTTGATGATGCTGCGCTGCAGCGCGAAATAGACCACCAGGATCGGGATCACGCTGATCAGCAGGGCGGCGAAGATGAGGTTCCACTCGGACACGTACTGCCCGACGAACCCGGCCACGGCCACCGGCATGGTCTGCTGGCCGCTGCCGCTCAGGTACAGCAGCGGGGTGAAGAAGTCGTTCCAGACGAACACGGCGTTGAGCACCAGCGCGGTCACCGTGATCGGGCGGAGCATGGGGAAGACCACGAAGCGGAAGGCCTGCCAGTAGCCGCAGCCGTCGATCAGGGCGGCGTCCTCGAAGTCGCGCGGCAGGCCGCGGATGAAGCCGACGTACAGGAACGTGGTGAAGGGCACCTGCAGGCCGGCGTAGAACAGGATCAGGGCCCAGGCCTGGCCGAGCAGGCCCAGGTCGCGCATGGTCTGGTACAGCGGCAGGGTGGCCAGCTGGAAGGGCAGGACCAGGCCGAGCATGATCAGCGCGAACGTGCCCCGTGACCAGTTCTTCTTCACCCGGGCCAGGGGGTAGGCGGCCAGGGCGGAGGCGGCCAGCACGATCAGCACGCTCACGGTGGTGACCAGCAGGCTGTTGCCCAGGGCCCCGCCGAGGGCGCCGTCGCGCCAGGCGTCGCTGAAGTTGGAGAGCGTGGGCGAGGTGGTCGGGCGCAGCGGGGAGGAGGTGTCCGACGGCGCTCGCACGGCCAGGTTGATCAGCACGTAGACCGGGAAGGCGATCACCAGGGCGACCGCGATCATGCCCAGTTCGAGGGCGAAGGTGGAACGGCGGTAACGGTTCACGAGAGATCGGCCTCCCGGCGCGAGAGGAACGCGTACTGCCCGGCCGAGATCACCGCGACGATGACGGTGAGGACCACGGCCAGCGCGATGCTGTAGCCGAACTCGCCGAGGGTGAAGGCGTCCTTGTAGATCAGGGTGGAGAGGGTGTCGGTGGCGTGCCCGGGGCCACCGCCGGTGAGGGCCCAGACCTGGTCGAACAGCTTGATGCCGCCGATGATCGAGAGCATCAGGTTGATCGTGATCGCCGGGGCCAGCAGCGGGCGGGTGACGTACCAGAAACGCCGCACCGAGCCGGCGCCGTCGATCGCCGCGGCCTCCTGCACCTCCCGCGGGATCGACTGCAGGCCGGCCACGAAGATGACCATCGAGTACCCGGCGAACTGCCAGACGATCACCGCGACCACCGACCACAGCGCCAGGTCGGGATCGCCCAGCCAGTTCTTCTGCAGCGACTCCAGCCCGAGCGCGCCGAACAGGGCGTTCACCGCGCCCTCGGGGCCGAGCAGGTTGCGCCACAGGTAGGCGGTGACGATCGGGGTGATCACGGCGGGGGCGAACAGCAGCACCCGCAGCACGTTGCGCGACTTGATCGCCGAGTTGACCCCCAGCGCCAGCAGCAGCCCCAGGCCGTTCTGGATCACCGTGATGGCGACGGCGATGATCAGCGTGTGCCGGATCGAGGCCAGTGCGTCCGGGTCGTCGAGCATGTCGCCGAAGTTGCCGAGGCCGACCCAGGCGAAGTCGGGGGACAGGCCGTCCCAGTCGGTGAAGGCGTAGTAGACGCCACGGGCGCTGGGAATGAGCACGACGAAGGCGAAGAGCAGCAGGGCCGGCGCGGCGAACCACCACGGAGGAGCGGACTGGGAGCGCCGCCCGCGCCGGGCGGCGGGGCCGGTTTCGGGTGGACGCGCCGGGGGATGCCCGGGCGAGGTGACCGTCATCAGGTGCCCTTTCCTCTCTGAAAGGTTTCAGACCCGTGCCGCACAGCACCGGCTCGATCAGCTTTGTGGGTAACGTTTTCCAACCGGTGCGCCGAACGTAGGTAGCTGGTGCGCGAACGGTCAAGAGGCGCGGATCGAGCGTGATCGGGACGTGCGACGAACGGTCATCGGCAGTTGCCTGCCGCGCGCCGGGCGTGTTAAACGTTGCCCACTCAATGAGGAGGGGCATGGATCCGGGAACCGGTCTGCGGCGGGTGACGATCGTCGACGTCGCAGCGCATGCGCAGGTGTCCACCACGGCCGTCTCCAAGGTGATGCGCAACGCCTACGGGGTCAGCCCGGCCATGCGCGAGAAGGTGAACGCGGCCATCGCGGAGCTCGGCTACCGGCCTCGGGCCGCGGCCCGGGGGATGCGTGGGCGCACGTACACGATCGGCGTGCTGCTGCCCGACATCCGCAACCCGTTCTTCCCCGAGATCGTCGACGGCATCACCGACCGCCTGCACGACACCGAGTACCAGGTGATGCTGGGCACCGGCAGCCGGATCCGGACGCCGGGGCTCAGTGCCTCCGACGCCGCCGCCGAGCTGCGGCTGATCGAGTCGATGGTCGACCGCGGGATGGACGGCATGGTGCTGGTGGCGCCGGCCTCCGGGCAGAAGCAGGTGGACGAGGTGGCGGCCGGGGTGCCGCTGGTGGTGATCGGGCGGCACATGCGCTCGGCCCAGCACGACACGGTGGTGGACGACGACGCCCGCGGGGCCGCGCTGGTGGTGGACCACCTGGCCGGGCTCGGGCACCGCCGGATCGCCCACGTCGACCAGCGCGAACCGGACAACGGCCGGTCCGCGACGATGCCGAACACGGTGCGTACCCGGGGTTATCGCGACGCGATGAGCGCGCGGGGCCTGGGGGCACAGATCGAGGTCGTCTCCACCGGCTACACCGAGGAGGGCGGCTACGCGGGCGCCCAGCAGCTGCTGGGGCGGGCCGTGCGGCCCACGGCGATCTTCGCCGGCGCCGACATCGTGGCCATGGGCGTGCTCACCGCGGTGGCCGAGGCCGGCCTGCGGGTGCCCGAGGACATCTCGGTGGCCGGGTACGACAACACCAGCTTCGCCGCGCTCGGGCCGATCGGGCTGACCAGTGTCGACCAGGCCGGGCACCAGATCGGCGCCGACGCGGCCCGGCTGCTGCTGGAGCGGATGGCGGACCGCGATCGTCCCTCGACGTTCATCACCACCTCGCCCACCCTGGTGGTGCGCCGCACCACCGCCGCCCCACCCGACTGACGTGCCCCGACCGGGCTGACCTGGCAAAGTTCCCGGCGGAGCGGGTGATGTTCATCGCGGCCCGAAACCGGCCGGAATCCGGCTGGTGACGGCCGGGCCTGCGGGATGCTGTGCGATCGGCGGCAGCGCGACCTCACCCGGCTGCCGCACGCGCACTGGAGCGGGCCGGTGGTTTCCGCAAGCATGGGTCACGCTCGTGTCAACCGACAGTACACACAGTTAAGGGAGTTCGATGGCAGGCGGTCTGGCGGCACTACTGGACGACATTGCCGTGCTGGCCAAGGCGGCGGCCGCGTCCGTGGACGACGTCGCCGCGGCGGCCGGGCGGGCCAGCACGAAGGCGGCGGGCGTGGTGATCGACGACACCGCGGTCACGCCTCGCTACGTGCACGGTTTCACCCCCGACCGGGAACTGCCCATCGTCTGGAAGATCGCGGTGGGCTCCCTGCGCAACAAGGTGCTCTTCATCCTCCCGGCGGCGTTGCTGCTCAGCCAGTTCCTGGACTGGCTGCTCACGCCGATCCTGATGTGCGGTGGTGTCTACCTCGCCTACGAGGGCGCCGAGAAGATCTACGAGCTGATCGCTCACCGCGACCACAAGAAGGAGGAGACGGCCGCCGAGCGCGGGCCGGAGGACGAGAAGGCGATGGTGCGCGGCGCCATCACCACCGACTTCATCCTCTCCGCGGAGATCATGGTGATCTCGCTGAACGAGGTCACCGACGAGCCGTTCGTGACCCGGGCGCTGATCCTGCTGGTGGTCGCGTTCCTGGTCACCGTGCTGGTGTACGGCCTGGTCGGGCTGATCGTGAAGGTCGACGACATCGGCCTGAAGCTGATCGAGACCAAGCAGGGCCTGATGTCCTCGGTGGGCCGGTTCCTGGTCGCGGCCATGCCCAGGGTGCTCTCGGTGCTGTCCACCGTCGGTATCGCCGCCATGCTCTGGGTGGGTGGCCACATCCTCCTGGTCGGCGTCGACGAGCTGGGCTGGCACTGGCCGTACGAGACGGTGCACCACTGGGAAGAGGCCGTGCACGGCGGCGCCCTGGGCTGGATCGTGAACACCTTCTCCTCGGCCGTGATCGGCCTCGTGGTCGGCGCCGTGGTGGTGCTGATCATGCACTTCATCCCGCGCAAGAAGAAGGATGGGGCGGCCGCCGAGGCGCACTGATCGAACAGTTCGCAACCACAAACTGAAGGACGCGTGCCCCGACACTCGGGGCACGCGTCCTTCAGTTTGTGGTTGCCTTCTACCCCACCGGCTCGCGTTCGCGTTCCCGGCGGGCCTGAACGGCCCGGATGCCCGGGAGCAGGGCGACGATGATGAAGGCGAGCAGCAGCACCCCGGAGATCGGGCGGGTGAGGAAGCCGGTGGGGTCGCCGTCGAACAGCAGCAGCGAGCGGCGCAGCGACTCCTCCAGCAGGGCGCCGAGCACGAAGGCCAGGACCAGCGGGCCGGGGTCGAAACCGGTCTTCTTCATCAGGTAGCCCAGCGCCCCGAAGGCGATCACCAACACGATGTCGAAGACGCTGTTGTTCACCGTGTAGGCGCCGATCAGGGTGATCAGCACGGTGATCGGGGCCAGGACGGCCGGGCGCACCCGCAGGATCCGGACGAACAGGCCGACCAGCGGGATGCTCATGATCAGCAGCAGCACGTTGCCCAGGTACATGGAGTTGACCACGCCCCAGAACAGTTCGGGGTTCTCCTCCAGCAGTTGCGGGCCCGGCCGCACGCCCTGGATCAGCAGCGCCCCGAAGATCACGGCCATCGTGGCGTTGGCCGGGATGCCCAGGGTCAGGAGCGGGATGAACGACGAGGTGGCGGCCGCGTTGTTGGCGCTCTCGGGGGCGGCCACGCCCTCCACCGCGCCCTGGCCGAAGCGCTCGGGGTGCTTGGAGCGGCGCTTCTCCACCGCGTACGCCGCCAGGGAGGCCATGACGGCCCCGCCGCCGGGCAGGATGCCGAGCACGAAGCCGAGCACCGAGCCCCGCCCGATCGCGCCGCTGGACTGTTTCAGGTCGGTGCGTGAGGGCCACACGTTGTGCACCTCGGTGGGGGCGTGCACAGCGGCCCCGGCGGTGCGCCGCTGTTCCAGGCTGTGCAGGATCTCGCCCAGGCCGAACAGGCCCATCGCGATCGGCACGAAGTCCAGGCCGTCGGCCAGTTCGAGGCTGCCGAAGGTGAAGCGCTCGCTGCCGGTGAAGGCGTCGCGGCCGACCACGGCCAGCAGCAGGCCCAGGGCGGCGGCGGTCAGGGCCTTGAGCCGGCTGCCGCTGGAGATGGTGGCCACCAGCAGGATGCCGAGCAGGGCCAGGGCGGTGTACTCGGGCGGGCCGAAGTCGAGGGCGAACCCGGCCACCAGCGGCGCCAGCAGCGAAAGGGCCACCACCGAGACGGTTCCGCCGACGAACGAGCCGATCGCGGCGATGCCCAGGGCGGTGCCGGCCCGGCCCTGGCGGGCCAGCGCGTGCCCGTCGAACACAGTGACCACCGAGGAGGCCTCACCGGGCAGGCGCAGCAGCACCGAGGTGATGGTGCCGCCGTACTGGGCGCCGTAGAAGATGCCGGCCAGCATGATCACCGCCCCGACCGCCTCGATCTCAAAGGTGATCGGCAGCAGGATGGCGATGGTGGCGGCCGGGCCGAGGCCCGGCAGCACCCCCACCAGCATCCCGATCACGACGCCGATCAGGCAGTAGAGCAGGTTCGCGGGCTCCAGCACCACGCCGAAACCGTCGATCACCGGGGCGAAATCCACGACGGTCCTTCCAAAGACCCAGAAAACTCAGAACAGGTGGGGGATCGGCACGGCCAGCGCCGCCACGAAGACCAGGTAGAACGCCACCACTGCGGCCAGGCTGGTCACCGCGGTGCTGCGCCAGCTCTCGTGGCCGAAGAAGCGCAGCCAGATCACCATCAGGGCGAGTGAGGGCAGTTCGAAGCCGATCGTCTCGATCAGGGCGACGAAGCCGATCATGGTGGCCAGCCCGGCGGGGACCACCGCCGAGGCGCGGGTGAAGACCTCGGTGTCCTGGTCGCGACGAGAACGCAGGGCCAGGGCCACACCCAGGACGACCAGCGCGAGACCGACGATCAGCGGCCAGGTTCCGGAGCCCGGCCGCTCGGGGCTGCCCACCCCGAGCCGCCAGGCCCCGACGAGGGCGGCGGCGCCCAGCGCGATCACTGTGAAGGCGACCACCGCATTGGTGAGCGGGCCCGCCGATGGCGCGCGCCCCTCGTCCTCAATTTCGGGTTGGTCTGCCCGGAGCCCGGCCTGCTGAGGGGGGAGAGGCTCGGGCATCACTCGCCGCCCAGGTCGATCTGGTGCTTCTCGGTCACCGCCCGGTAGCTGGCCAGGTTGTCGGTCCACTGCTTGCGCAGGGCCTCGCCGTCGATCTCGTTGGGGGTGAGCTGGTTGTCGGTGTTGAACTTCTGGTAGTTCTCGGCCTGGAAGGCGGTGCCGAAAGCCCCGGCCAGGGTGTCGATCACGTCGGCCGGAGTGCCCTTGGGGGCGAAGACGGCACGCGACTGCTGCACCGGGACGTCGTAGCCGGCCTCGACCGCGGTGGGGGTGTCGGACAGGTAGCTGACCCGTTCGGCGGCGAAGGTGACGATCGGGTTGAGGTCGCCGGACTCGATCTGCTCGACCGCCTCGCCCAGCTGGATCGAGCCGACGTCGACCTGGCCGCCGAGAACCGCGGTGAGGGTGGGGGATCCGCCGTCGAAGGGCACTGCGGTGGCCTCGATGCCGGACTGCGCGAACAGCAGCTCCTGGGACAGCTGGCTGCCGGTCCCCACGCCGGTGGTGCCGAACTTGACCGGCCGGCCCAGCTTCTCGAGGTCCTCGACGGTCTTCAGGTCCGAGTCGGCCGCGGAGACCAGCACGTAGTCGTCCTGGCTGATGCCGGTGACGATCTCGTAGTCGGCGATGTCGGGGGCCTCGCCCTCGGGCACGGCCAGCGGGGTGATGTAGGCCAGGGAGCCGTTGTAGACCATCAGGGTGTGGCCGTCGGCCTTCTTCCCGGCCAACTCCTGGGCGGCCAGGGCGCCGTTGGCGCCGGGCTTGTTCTCCACCGTGACGGCGACGTCGAGCTCGTTCTTGACCTCTTCGGCCAGGGCGCGGGCGATCAGGTCGGTGCTGCCGCCCGGGTCCTGGCCCACGTAGATGGTGATCGGGTCACCGCCGGGGAACTCGGCCGCCTCGTCCGAGGAGCCGCTGTCCAGATTGCCGCCGCAGGCGGAGACCAGCAGGCCGAGGGTCAGGACGGAGCCGAGCAGGGCCAGTCCGTGACGAGGGCGATGGGTGCGGGTCATGTCGTTCTCCCCTTCGAGAAGACCATGCCGAATCATCCCAATCGGGATTTGAGGGAGCCTAAGTACCTGCGGTCATGCGTGTCCAACTCCGTTCGGGCATGGCTGAATACCTTTTGCGCATCGGCTTCGGCAGTGGGCCGGAGGTCAGCGCAGGAGCCAGATCGAGACGCGGGACAGGTGGGTGGCCGTAGGTGTGGTGGCCGAGGTCTGGGTGGGGGTGGCGATGGTGGCGTTGTCCGAGCCCAGCCCGAGCTTGCCTCGCCAGTTGTGTCCCCAGCACCACAGGCCGCCGTCGGAACGGGTGGCGCAGGTGCTGTTGCCGCCAGCGGTCACCGAGGTCCAGGTGGTGCCGCTCGCGGGGGCTGCGGCGATGACGGGGGTGGCGGAGTCGGCGGTGTTGGCGGGGGTACCGAACTGTCGGTCGTTGTTGCGGCCCCAGCACCACAGCGTCCCCGCCGCATCGACGCCGCAGCTGTGGTCGTGGCCGACGGCGTAGCTCTTCCAGGCGCCGGTCACTGCGGCGGGCCGGGTGATCGCTCGGGGGGTAGGCACATTGCCGCCCGAGGTACCGGTGCCGGCCTGACCGTTGGCGTTGTTGCCCCAGCAGTAGAGCGCGGTGTCGTTGCGTTTCGTGGCGCAGGCGTGTTCGTTGCTGCTCACCTGTACCGACATCCAGTCGTTGCCTCCGCCGCTGACCTGGGTGGGCCGGTTGAGCGAGACGTTGGGGGTGCCGTTCCCGAGTACCCCGGACGACTGGGCGCCCCAGCACCACAGGCTGTGGTCGGAGCGGATGCCGCAGGTCGCGTTCTGGCCGGTGTCGAGGGAGAGCCAGCGGTCTCCGGTCACGCCGGTCACCACGACTGCGCCGGGGGTGTTCTGGGTGCCTGCGTTGGCGGTGCCCAGGCTGGCGCCGGAGAGGTTGCGGCCCCAGCACCAGGCTGCGCCGGTGGTGGCGATGGCGCAGGTGTGGTCGGAGCCGACGCTCACCTCCTCCCAGGAGCCGCTGACCTGTTGAGGGGTGCCGTGGCTGACGTAGTCGCCCTGGCCGAGCTGCCCGGTGGTGTTCTTACCCCAGCAGAACAGGTCCAGGCCGCGGAGGGCGCAGGCGTGGTTCTCCTCGCTGTCCAGGGAGCTCCAGCGGCCCGCGCCGGTGTTGGTGTCGCGCAGCGTGTTGCGGAACCAGGCGAGTCCGGTGCCGGGTTGGCCGAATTCGGCCGACCCCCAGCAGAACACCGTGCCGGCGGTGCTCAGGGCGCAGGAGTGGGAACGGGCTACCGATACCTGGGACCAGGTGGTGCCGGTGCTGTTGCCGACTGCGCCCCAGGCCGTGCGGTAGAGGATGGTGCCGTCGCCGGCCAGCCCCTGCACGTTGCCGCCCCGGCAGGACAGCGCGCCGCCCTCGATGCCGCAGAACGTGGTGGTGCCGTCGCCCCCGGCGTCGATCGCGCTCCAGCCGGTTGAGGTGCCTACCTGCTGGGGTGCGCTGGTGTTGGCCCCGCCGTCGCCGAGCTGACCCCAGCACCACAGCTGGCCGCCGGGCTTGGTGGCGTCGCCCGTGGCCGCGGTGATGCCACAGGTGGAGCGGCTGCCGGAGGCCAGAGAAGCCCAATTACGGACGCCGGTGCTCCCGGCGGCGAGGACCGGTGCCATGGTCGTCTGGCTGGCTGCGGTGCTACCGGTGCCCAGTTGCAGGTAGTCGTTCTTGCCCCAGCAGTAGGCCTGCCCCGGCTGTACGGCCGCGCCCTGCACGGTGCCCCCGGCCGCGACCGCGCAGGTGTGCAGCTGGCCGGAGGCCACGGACGAGAACGTGGCGCCGCTCTCGATGCGGGTAGGGGTGGAGCGGCTGGCAGTGGTGCCGTCACCGACCTCGCCGTCGACGTTGCGCCCCCAGCACCACAGGCCGCCGTCCTGGGCGATCGCACAGTTGCGGTCGCCGTCGCCGCTGAGCGACTGCCAAGTACCCGGTACCCCTCCGGTGGAGACGATCCGCGCGGGCACGGTCTGCTGCAGTGGGCTGCCGCCGTTGCCGAGCTGACCCAGCCCACCCCAGCCCCAGCACCAGATGCTGCCGTCGGTGGGACTGCTCTGCAGTGCGCAGGTGGTCTCGCTGCCGCCGGTCAGGGCCTTCCAGGTGGTGCCGCTGGGAGTGATCTCGCGTGGGGTGGCCTGCAGGGTGAAGGTGCTGCCGCGGCCGAGCTGGCCGCCGCTGTTGCGCCCCCAGCAGACCAGCGTGCCCGGCGGCTGGCCGGAGACCGTGGAGGAGCGGATGGCGCAGCTGTGGTGGTAGCCGGTGGCGAGGGCGGAGAAGGTGCCCGGGTCGTCGACCGCGTTCGCCGAGCGCCCGGCCACGCTGTCGCCGACGATGCCGGTCTCCCCGGCCGAGCCCGACTGGTTGTCGCCGGCCCAGGACACGCTGGAGACCGGGATCCAGTAGGCCGAGCCGAACGCGGCCGAGGCCGGGGTGCTGCCGGTGAACCCGGCTTCGACCCGGCCGGGCAGGAGGGCGGCGAACGTGAGCAGCACGAGGCACGTGACGGTGATGACGGCCCACCGTCGCGCCGCGACCTGGGGCCCACGCATGAGTTCCTCCTCGCGCGACCTCCTCGGCCGCTGCGGCCAGAACCTGAGGCTTCTGTGGTGGGAAGGGCCCGTTCAGCGCCGGATCAACGCTGGATCAGAGTGGTCTCGAAGCTGTAGAGGCTGGGCCGGTAGCCGTGCCGGCCGAGTTCGACCGGGCGCCCGCTGTGGTCCAGGACCGTCCGGCTCATGGTCAGCAGGGGTGCGCCGCGCGGTTCCCCGAGCAGGCCGGCCTCGGTGCGGCCGGCCCGGCGGGCGCCGATGCGCTGGTGGGCCACGGCCAGGGTGACGCCGGCCCGGCGCAGCGACGCGTACAGGCCCTGGTGTTCCAGGTCGAACGTGGACAGGTCGGCCACCGAGGCCGGCAGGTGGTTGCGCATCACGGCCAGCGGCTCCCCGCCCACGTGCCGCAGTCGTTCCAGCGCCCAGACCTGGGTGCCCGGCTCGACCTGCAGCTGGCCTGCGGTCTCGGCGTCGGCGGGGGCCAGATCCAGGCTGAGCACCCGGGTGCGGGGGTCCTGCCCGCCGCGGGCCAGGTCGTCGTGCAGGCTGGTCAGCTCCAGGGCCCGGCGCACCTGGGCGTGCACCACCTGGGTGCCGGCACCGCGCTTGCGCACCAGCAGGCCCTGGTCGACCAGCAGCTGGATGGCCTGGCGCACGGTGGGGCGGGACAGACCCAGCTCGGCGGCCAGGGCCACCTCGGTTTCGAGCCGGTCGCCGGGCACCAGGTCGCCGCCGGCCACCGCCTGCTCCAGCTGCCGGGCGATCTGCCGGTACAGCGGCACCGGGCTGGAGCGGTGGATCCGGATCACCGGTCCTCCGGGCATGGTGCCAGGCTACCGGTCGCGGCCGGGGACACGCTGCACTTTGTCTGAACAAACCTTGACACCCTCGGGAGTCGCGTCGCAGGATCGAGACCGCGCGCACCGTGAGCCGGACCTGCCCGCGACCGCCGAAAGGCTCGATGATGAGTGAAGTTTCGCTGTCCGTGCCGATCCGGATCGCCGGTGCCCCGATCTCGTGGGGGGTGTGCGAGGTGCCGGGCTGGGGCTTCCAGATGCCGGCCGAGCGGGTGCTGGGCGAGATGCGCTCGCTGGGCCTGACCGCCACCGAGTTCGGGCCCGAGGGATTTCTGCCCGACGATCCCACTCAGAAGGCGTTGCTGCTGAACGAGTTCGGGCTACGGGCGGTGGGCGGCTTCCTGCCGGTGGTCCTGCACGAGGCGGAGCACGACCCGCTGCCCGAGGTCGACCGGTTCGCCGACGCCTGCCAGGCCGCCGGCGCCGGGGTGGTGGTGCTGGCCGCGGTCACCGGTGGTGGCGGCTACGACGTGCGGCCGGAACTCGTTGATTCGCAGTGGAAGACGCTGCTGACCAATCTCGACGCCCTGTCGGCGCACCTGGCCGGGCGGGGTCTGCTGGCCGTGGTGCACCCGCACATGGGCACGCTGATCGAGAGCGACGCTGACGTGCGCCGGGTGCTCGAGGGCTCGCGGATCGCCCTGTGCATCGACACCGGACACCTGGTGGCGGCCGGGGCCGACCCGGTGGCGATCACCCGGGCGGCGCCGCAGCGGGTGGGGCACGTGCACCTGAAAGACGTTGACGCAGCTCAGGCGGCCCGGGTGGTGGCCGGTGAGATCTCGTTCTCGCAGGCTGTGGCCGAGGGGCTGTGGACGGTGCTCGGGCAGGGTTCGGTCGACCTGGGGGCGATGGTCGAAGCCCTGGAGGGGGCCGGCTACCAGGGCTGGTACGTGCTGGAGCAGGACGTGATGCTGAGCCAGGGCCCGCCCGCCGGTGAGGGCCCGGCCGCCGACGTCCGGCGCTGCCTGCAGTGGCTTCAGGACGAACTGGGGGCCCGGGCGTGACTTTCGACCTGATCACGATGGGCCGGGTCAGCGTCGACCTGTATCCCCAGCAGTCCGGCGTGCCGCTCGACGAGGTGAGCACCTTCGCCAGGTTCCTCGGCGGCAGCGCCACCAACGTCGCGGTGGCCGCGGCCCGGCTGGGCCGCCGCAGCGCCGTGGTCACCGGCGTCGGGGCCGACCCGTTCGGCCGTTTCGTACGCCGGGCCCTGCGCGGCTTCGGTGTGGACGACCGGTTCGTGCGCGAGGTGGCGCACCTGCCCACGCCGGTGGTGTTCTGCGAGATCTTCCCGCCCGACGACTTCCCGCTCTACTTCTACCGTTTCCCCAAGGCCCCCGACCTGGAGATCGGCCCGGACGAGGTGGATCTGGACCGGGTCCGCGCCGCCCGGGTGTTCTGGGTGACCGGCACCGGCCTGTCCCGCTCACCCAGCCGGGAGGCCACGCTGGCCGCGCTGCAGGCCCGCCCACCGGGCGCCATCACCGTGCTCGACCTCGACTTCCGGCGCTCGTTCTGGTCGTCGGAGGGGGCCGCGGCCCGGCAGATCGCCGCCGTCCTTCCCTACGTCACGGTGGCGGTGGGCAACCAGGAGGAGTGCCGGGTGGCGGTGGGGGAGTCGGCGCCCGAGGCCGCGGCGAAGGCCCTGCACGACGCCGGCGTCGAGCTGGCCGTGGTGAAGCAGGGCCCGGCGGGTGTGCTGGGCAGCCGCCGCTCCACCGGCGAACGCGTGGTCGTGCCCCCGCACCCGGTACAGGTGGTCAACGGCCTGGGCGCGGGCGACGCCTTCGGCGGGGCGCTCGTGCACGGCCTGCTCGACGGCAATGACCTGCGCAGCACCCTGGTCCTGGCGAACGCCGCCGGTTCCTACGTGGCCGGGCAGCTGGCCTGCGCCGACGCCATGCCCGACCTGCAGCAGCTGCAGGCGTACGCGGCGGCGAGCCGATGAGCCGCCGATCGGTCACCTCAGAGGATCTGGCCCGGATCGTGCGGGTGCGGGCCGAGGACCCCGGGCGCATCTCCCGCGCGGCCCAGGATCGGGTTCGGCCGGACGGGCTGCGCGGGCAGACCGGGCGGCTGCTGCTGATCGCGGCCGACCATCCGGCCCGGGGAAGCCTGCGGGCCGGGGCCGATCCGCTGGCGATGGGAGACCGGGCGGCGCTGCTGGACCGGATCGTGCGGGCGCTGGCCCGGCCCGGGGTCGACGGGGTGCTCGGCACCGCCGACGTGGTCGAGGAGCTGCTGCTGCTCGGTGCGCTGGAGGGCAAGGTCGTGCTGGGCTCGATGAACCGTGGTGGTCTGGCCGGCACCGTGTTCGAGATCGACGACCGGTTCACCGGCTACGACGCGGCCCGGATCGCCGCGGCCGGGCTGCAGGGCGGCAAGATGCTGCTGCGGATCGACCCGGACGACCGGGCCACCTCACCCACGCTGCAGGCGTGCGCGCAGGCGGTGCAGGAGCTCGCCGAGCGCGAACTCGTGGCCCTGGTAGAGCCGTTCGTGGCGGCCCGGGGCGGCGACGGGCGGGTGCGCAACGACCTGTCCACCGAGGCCGTGGTGCGCGCGGCCACGGTAGCCGCCGGTCTGGGGTCCACCTCGGCCTACACCTGGCTGAAACTACCCGTGGTGCAGGACATGGAGGCGGTCGCCGCGGCCACGTCCCTGCCGGTGCTGCTGCTCGGGGGTGAGGTCGCCGACGACCAGCCCGCCCAGCTCGCCGCCTGGTCCAAGGCGCTGGCCAGCGCCTCGGTGCGGGGCATGGTGGTCGGGCGCTCGCTGCTGTTCCCGCCCGACGGCGACGTGGAGGCGGCCGTGGATGCGACGGTGAGTCTGCTGTGAGCCTTTCTGACAGAGAACGTTACGTGCTGCGCGGGGGCGAGGAGCCGCTGCAGATCACGTCCGAATCGGCGGGGTGGCAGCGTTCCGGGCTACGGATCCTCGAGCTCGCCCCGGGCACGTCGGGCCGGGTGGTGTGCGGGGTTGCCGAGGTGGTCATCCTGTCCTTGGGCGGTTCGGCCACGATCACGATTGACGACGAGGTGAGTCTCGATCTCCTCGGACGTCCCGGTGTGTTCGCAGGGCCGAGCGATGTGATCTACGCCCCACGTGATTCCACGCTGACGGTGAACTCCTCTGAGGGAGGACGTTTTGCGATCTGCTCGGCGGTGTGCGAGCGGCGCCTCGCCCCGGTTCGTCTGGCCGCCGAGCAGGTTCCGGTGGAGCTGCGTGGGGCTGGGGTGGCCAGCCGGCAGGTGCACAACTTCGCGGTGCCCGGGGTGCTGGAGGCCGATCGGATCATTGCCTGTGAGGTGATCACCCCGGGCGGCAACTGGTCGTCGTGGCCGCCGCACAAGCACGACGAGGAGCGGCCGGGAGAGACGCGGCTGGAGGAGATCTACTACTACGAGATCGCCGAAGGTCCCGGTGGGGCGGCGGGTCTGGCGTATCAGCGGGTCTACGGGCCGGGGATCGACGTGCTGGCGGAGGTGCGCTCGGGGGATGCGGTGCTGATCCCGCACGGCTGGCACGGGCCCTCGATCGCGGCGCCCGGTCACGATCTCTACTACCTGAACGTGATGGCCGGTCCGGGCCCGCAGCGGGCCTGGCTGATCAGTGACGACCCCGAGCACGCCTGGGTGCGCCGGTCCTGGGCGCAGCAGCCGGTAGACCCTCGGCTACCGATCGCGGGAGGCCGGCGATGAGTGTGCGGCTGACGGTGGCGCAGGCGGCGCTGCGCTTCCTGGAGGTGCAGCAGGTCGAGCGCGACGGTGAACGTCATCCGTTCTTCACCGCCTGCTGGGGCATCTTCGGGCACGGCAATGTGGCCGGGGTCGGGCAGGCTCTGCTGGAACGGGCCCGCTCGGGCGAGCCGGGCGTCCTCAAGTATCGGCAGGGGCGCAACGAGCAGGCGATGGTGCACGCGGCCGTCGGGTACGCCCGTCACCGCGACCGGCTGGCCGCGCACGTGGTCACCTCCTCGATCGGGCCGGGGGCCACCAACATGGTCACCGGGGCGGCCCTGGCCACGATCAACCGGCTGCCGGTGCTGCTGCTGCCGGGCGACACGTTCGCCACCCGGACGGCCGAGCCGGTACTGCAGCAACTGGAGAGCGACAGTCAGGGCGACATCTCCGTCAACGACGCGTTCCGCCCGGTCAGCGCCTACTTCGACCGGGTGCACCGCCCGGAGCAGCTGCCGGCGGCCCTGCTGCAGGCTCTGCGGGTGCTCACCGACCCGGCCCGCACCGGGGCCGTCACCCTGGCCCTGCCCCAGGACGTGCAGGCCGAGGCTCACGACTGGCCCGAGGAACTGTTCGCCCCGCGGGTCTGGCCGGTGCCCCGGCCGGTACCCGAGCCCTCCGCGCTCAAGCGGGCCACCGACGTCCTCAAATCTGCCCGAAAACCGTTGCTCATTGCTGGTGGTGGGGTCATCTACAGCCGGGCCGAGGCCGCCCTGCGGGCTTTCGCCGAGGCCACCGGCGTGCCGGTGGCCGAGACCCAGGCGGGCAAGGGCGCCCTGCCCTACGACCACCCGCTCTCGGTGGGGGCGGTGGGGGCCACCGGCACCACCGCGGCCAACCAGCTCGCGGCCGAGGCCGACCTGATCATCGGCGTCGGTACCCGCTACAGCGACTTCACCACCGCCTCCCGCACCGCATTCGCCTTCCCTGGAGTGCGTTTCGTCAATCTGAACGTGTCCGGGTTCGATACCGCGAAGCTCTCGGCGGTGTCGCTGGTGGCTGATGCCCGGGAAGGGTTGCTGGCTCTGAGTGCAACTGTGGGCGAATGGACGGCCGACGCGGCCTGGTCGGGCCGCGCCACCGAGCTGGCGGGCGAGTGGGATGCGGTGGTGGGCCGGGCGTACGCGCACGAAAGTGCCCCGCTGCTGAGCCAGTCCGCGGTGATCGGCGCGGTGAACGAGCTCTCCGCGCCGCACGACGTGATGGTGTGCGCGGCCGGGTCGATGCCCGGAGACCTGCACAAGCTGTGGCGCACCCGGGACCGTAAGGGCTACCACGTCGAGTACGGCTATTCCTGCATGGGTTACGAGATCGCCGGGGGCCTGGGCGTGAAGCTGGCCGCGCTCGAGGAGGCCGCTGACGGGCGAGGGCCTGAGCGGGACGTGTACGTGCTGGTCGGCGACGGCAGCTATCTGATGATGTCCAGCGAACTGGTCACCGCCGTGGCCGAGGGGGTGAAGCTCATCGTGGTCCTGGTGCAGAACCACGGCTTCGCTTCGATCGGCGCCCTCTCGGAATCGGTGGGCGGGCAACGGTTCGGCACCAGCTACCGGTACCGCTCCGGGCTGAGCGGTGAACTGGACGGTGAGCGGCTGCCGGTCGATCTGGCTGCCAATGCGGCCAGTCTGGGAGCCGACGTGATCGCCGTGGCCGACCGGGCCGGGCTGCACGAGGCGCTGCGGGCCGCTCAGAAGTCCACCCGCACAACGGTGATCCACGTCGAGACCGACCCGCTGCAGCCCGGCCCGGACAGCGGTTCCTGGTGGGACGTGCCGGTGGCCGAGGTCTCGGCACTGGAGTCCACCCGTTCCGCCCGCGAGGTGTACGAGCGCGGCCGGGCCCGGCAGCGCACCCACCTGGAGGCGCCGTGAACCCGGTACTGCGCGTCGGGGTGATCGGCGCCGGGGCGATGGGCGCCGATCACGTGCGCACGATCACCAGCAGCGTGCCGGCGGCCCGGGTCACCGCGGTCTTCGACCCGGACGCCGAGCGGGCGGCCGCGGCCGCGCAACCGGCCGGGGCCCGGGTGGCCGGGGCCGCCGACGAGCTCATCGGTGAAGTGGACGCGGTGGTGATCGCCTCGCCCGACTTCACCCACGCCGGGCTGACCGTGGCCTGCCTGGGGGCGGGCCGGCCGGTGTTGTGCGAGAAGCCCCTGGCGGTGAGCGCGGCCGACGCCTGGCAGGTGGTGGAGGCCGAGCAGCGGGTGGGGCGGCGTCTGGTGCAGGTCGGGTTCATGCGCCGCTACGACCCGGGCTTCGCCGACCTGCGCCGGGCCGTCGGGGAGGGGTCGGTGGGGCAGGTGCGGCTGATCCACGCCGTGCACCGCAACGCCTCCAACGCCACCAGCACCGACGACGCGGGCCTGATCACCGGCTCGATGGTGCACGAGCTGGACATCCTTCCCTGGCTGGTGCAGTCGCCGATCGCGGCGATCCGGGTGGAGTCGCCGGTGCGCCAGGGCTTCCGTGACCCCCAGCTGGCCACGGTCTGGCTGCGCAACGGGGTGATGGCCAGCGTCGAGGTGTTCGTGAACGCCGGCTACGGGTACGACGTGCGGTGCGAGGCGGTGGGCACGCTCGGCACCCTGTCGCTGGCCGCCTCCTCGCCGGTGTCGTCGCGGATCGCGGGCATCGAGGGGCGGGTGGTGCGCAGCGACTTCGTGGCCCACTTCGCCGACGCCTACCGGGCCGAGCTGGGCGCCTGGGCGCTGGCCGCGGCCGCCGGCACCGCCACCGGGCCCAGCGCCTGGGACGGCTACGTGGCGCAGGCCGCGGCCGAGGCGGGGGTGCGCTCGCTGACCTACGGCGGTGTGGTGGAGGTGGACCCGGGGCCGCGGCCGGCGCTCTACGACGCGTGAGGTGCTGCGGCTACTTGGTGCGGATCATGCAGAGGCGAGGCCAGCGGTCCAGGCCGTGTTCGGCCTCCCGGCGGCGGATCCGGCGTAGTTCCGGGCCGGGCTCGGCGAAGTCGGTGAAGCCCAGACGCCGGTAGTAGGGGGCGTTCCAGGGCACGTCGGCGAAGGTGGTCAGGGTCAGCGCGGTGCCTGCAGCCTCTCTGGCGAGGTGCTCGATCAGGGCGGCGCCGACACCCCGGCGGGCGGCCCGCGGGTGCACCGTCACCTGCTCGATGTGCCATCGCTCGTCCACCACGTCCATCAGCAGGTAAGCCCCCGCCGCGACGGAATCGGTGCCCACCGACGTCCTCAAATCTGCTGGGGGGTCCCACTCGGCCACCCACGCCCGGCCGTGCTCCTGGTAGGCCGCCAGTTCCTCCAGGCTCAGGGGCTCGTCGTCGGCGATCTGCGGCATGCCGATTGCCCGGAACGACTCCCCGGCGGCGCGTTCCACGTCGGGGAGCAGCGGCAGGTCATCGGGGCGGGCCAGACGGATGTGCATGCCGCGCAGTCTCCGGGGCGCGCGGTCCTTGTGTCCCCTGAATTTCTGTCATTCCTGGCGGGCATCCCCAGGTTGACCTGCGCTGATCAGATCCGGAAGGGTGACCGGGTGCCTTCCCTGAACTCGAAGGCGAGCAAGCCGCTCGCCGCCCTTGTCGCACTGGCGGCCGCGCTGAGCGCTGTCGCCTACGTCGTTGTCGGTAGCCAGGACGCCGGCGCCGCGCCGAAACCGGTCGCTGCTGCCGCCGCCACTGCCGCCGCCCCTGCCGCCGCCACTGCCAAGAAGAAGATCCAGCTCCCGCCGGTCAACGGCAAGGCCGACTACCAGCTGGGCGGCGCCTACAAGCCGCCGGCCGGGGTCACCGTGCTCACCCGTGACCGTGAGGCCAAACCGGTCAAGGGTAAGTACAACATCTGCTACGTCAACGGTTTCCAGGCCCAGCCCCAGGAAGCCGGCTGGTGGAAGAAGAACCACCCCGAGCTGCTGCTGAAGGACGCGGACGGTGATTACGTGGTGGACGGCGCGTGGGACGAGCTCATCCTCGACATCTCGACCAAGAGCAAGCGCAAGAAGCTGGCCGGGATCGTGGGCAAGTGGTTCGACGGGTGCGCGGCCAAGGGCTTCCAGGCCGTCGAGCCCGACAACCTGGACTCCTACACCCGCTCGCAGGACCTGCTGACCAGGGCCCAGGCGGTGGCGTTCGGCAAGCTGCTGGCCGCCCGCGCGCACAAGGCGGGCCTGGCGATCGGGCAGAAGAACACGGTCGAGCTCGGTAAGCAGGGCAAGAAGGCCGGGTTCGACTTCGCCGTGACCGAGGAGTGCGGCCGCTACGACGAGTGCGGTGCCTACACCAAGGTCTACGGCCGCCACGTCATCGTGATCGAGTACACCAAGAAGGCCTTCGCCAAGACCTGCGAGGAGTTCGGCTCCAAGCTGTCCGTGGTCCGACGTGACCTGAAACTGGTGCCCAAGGGCCAGAAGGCGTACGTGTACAAGGCCTGCTGAGGCTGCTTCCTTCTGCTTCCTGCTGCGACGCGCTCGTCCCCGGTGGGGGCGGGCGCGTCCGGCGTTTTGCGGCAGGGGCGTCCGGGCTGGCATCTGCTGGTAATGGGTCTGCAACAATGCTCGGGTTCACTGACTGGAAACAGCGGTTCCTCTCGGTGGATCAGTGGAGCGGAGAATGCGATGACCTCAGAGCCCGGGAGCCTGGCCGAGCAGTGTGAGCGCAGCGGCACGAGGTTCGTCCTGGCCCTGTTCGTGGACCTGAACGGCAAGCCGTGCGCCAAGCTGGTGCCGGTCCGGTCGGTGGCCCAGCTGGAGAAGGAGGGCGTGGGCTTCGCCGGTTACGCGGTCGGGGCGATCGGCCAGCAGCCGCGCGACCCGGATCTGATCGCCGTTCCCGACCCGGCCTCGTTCACTCCGGTGCCGTTCGTGCGGGAGGGGCTGGCGATCGTCCACTGTGATCCGCACGTGAACGGCCGGCCCTGGCCCTTCGCGCCCCGGGTGATCCTGAAGTCGCTGGTCCAGCGGGCCGCCGACGCCGGGTTCGAGCCCCACGTGGGCGCCGAGGTCGAGTACTTCCTGCTGCGCAGAGACGCATCCGGGCTGGTGCCGGCCGACCCGCACGACACCGCGGCGCAGCCCTGCTACGACGCGCGGGGCGTGACCCGGATGTACGAGCACCTGACCACGATCAGCGCCGCGATGAACGCGCTGGGCTGGGGCAACTACGCCAACGACCACGAGGACGGCAACGGCCAGTTCGAGCAGAACTTCGACTACGCCGACGCGCTGACCACGGCCGACCGGGTGATCACCCTGCGGTACCTGCTGTCGGTGCTGGCGGCCGAGAAGGGCATGATCGCCACGTTCATGCCCAAGCCCTTCGCCGACAAGACCGGCACCGGGCTGCACCTGCATCTCTCGCTGACCAGCGGGGGCAGCACGGTCTTCCCGGCGGGTGAGGGCGTGGACGACGCGAACGGGCTGGGTCTCTCACCCACCGCGTACGCGTTCGTGGCCGGCATCCTGGAGCATGCCTGCGCACTGCAGGCGGTGATCGCGCCGACGGTCAACTCCTACAAGCGCACGCGGGCCACCGCCACCGCGTCCGGAGCTTCGTGGGCCCCCAGCCGTCCTACGTACGGCGGCAATGACCGCACCCACTACGTGCGCGTGCCGGACGAGCAGCGCATCGAACTGCGGGGTGCGGACGGGTCGGCCAACCCCTATCTCGCCGTGGCCGCTGCCCTCGCGGCCGGGCTGGACGGGATCAAGCGCAACCTCACGCTCGGCGCCGTAGGCACAGGGCCCGACTCGGCGGCGCTACCGCTGACGCTGCTGCACGCGGTGGACGAGTTCCGCGCCGATCCGGTGATCACCGGTGCGCTGGACAGCGTGGGTGAGGGGGTGGCCGAGTACTTCGCCGAACTGAAGACCAGCGAGTTCTACGAATGGCACTCCGCGGTGGGTGCGTGGGAGCACGAGCGTTACCTGACGGCGTTCTGAAAGTGGTTGCAAGGAGGTTGATCTGATGTGCGGAATCGTAGGTCTTCACCTGCGGGACGAAACGCTCTACCCCCGGCTCGGGGAGCTGCTCACCGGCATGCTCTGCGAGATGGAAGACAGGGGGCAGGATTCGGCGGGGGTAGCGGTCTACGGCGACCCGGTCTGGTCACCTGAGGGGCACAGTTGCGTTTCCCTACTGTCTGAGGACGAGTCAGGGCTGGCTGAGGCGGTCACGGCGCGGCTCGGATCTGTGGTCCCGTTGGTCTCGGTCGAGCGGTTGGGTGACACCACGCTGCTGACGGCACCGGTCGCCTCGGAGGAGCTCCTGGCGGCAGTGCGGGCGGTGCGCCCGGACGCTCTGGTCGCGGGGTTCGGTTCCGATCTGACCGTGCTGAAGGGGGTGGGGCACCCGCGTGCGCTCGCGGCCACCTGGCAGCTGGAGAAGGCTCAGGGCTGGCAGGGCGTGGGGCACACCCGGATGGCCACCGAGTCGGCCGTCACCCCCTCCGGCGCCCACCCCTACGCGGTCGGCCCGGAACAGTGCCTGGTGCACAACGGCTCGTTCTCCAACCACGCCACGATCCGCCGTGAGCTGCGGGCCGCCGGGGTGCGTTTCGACAGCGAGAACGACACCGAGGTGGGCGCCCGGTTCGTGGCCCACCAGCTGGAACAGGGCCGTGACGTGCAGAGCGCGCTGAAGGAGCTGTGTGCCACCTTCGACGGCTTCTACACGCTGCTGGTCTCCAACTCCGACAGCTTCGCGGTGGTGCGCGACGCCATCGCCTGCAAGCCCGCGGTGATCGCCGAGACCGAGGCCTGGGTGGCGATGGCCAGCGAGTACCGGGCCCTGTCGGGTCTGCCGGGGGTCGCCGACGCCCGGATCTGGGAGCCCGAGCCCGAGGTGGTGTACGCGTGGACCCGCTGACCTTCGACCTGGCCCGCACGCCACTGCGGGAGGTGAACGCCGCGCTGCACGCGCCCGGCCTGTCCGGCGATTTTCTCGTGGAGAATCCGGCCGGGGCACACAACCTGGCCGTGGGTCTGACGTGTTCAGTGAGTGTGACGATCCGAGGGCACGTGGGCTACTACGCGGCCGGTATGAACCAGCGGGCGAGCGTGGTCATCGAGGGCAACGCCGGCACCGGCGTGGCCGAGAACATGATGAGCGGCACGGTGGTGGTCAGGGGCAACGCCTCGCAGTCGGCCGGAGCCACCGCGCACGGCGGCCTGCTGGTCGTGGAGGGCGATGCGGCCGCGCGCTGCGGCATCTCGATGAAGGGGGCCGACATCGTGGTGGGCGGCAACGTGGGGCACGGCAGCGCATTCATGGCCCAGGCGGGGCGGCTGGTGGTCCGGGGGGACGCGGGAGACGGCCTGGGCGACTCGATCTACGAGGCCCGCCTGTACGTGCGGGGTTCCGTGGCCTCGCTGGGGGCCGACTGCGTGGCCAAGGAGATGCGGGCCGAGCACGTCGAAGAGCTCGCGGGGCTGCTGAAGGCCGCCGGGTTCGAGGGGGACGACCCGGCCGGCTACACCCGCTACGGCTCCGCCCGCAGGCTGTACCACTTCCAGGCCGCCAACTCGGCCAGTTACTGAGAAGGGCTCTCCGTCATGACTTTCAGCCACGACGACCGGGCCCGGCTGGGGCTGCGCGAGTCCGCCACGTTCGACCGGGCCACCATCGCCGGCATCCAGCGGGCAGCCGAGACCGGGGTGTACGACATCCGCGGCTGGGGGGCCAAACGGGCCCTGCCGCACTTCGACGACCTGCTCTTCCTGGGCGCCAGCATGTCCCGCTACCCGCTGGAGGGCTACCGCGAGCGCTGCGGCACCGACGTGGTGCTCGGCGGGCGCAACGCCAAGTACCCGCTGCACCTGGACATCCCGGTGACCATCGCGGGCATGTCGTTCGGGGCTCTGTCCGGGCGGGCCAAGGAGGCGCTGGGGCGGGGGGCCTCCGAGGTCGGCACCTCCACCACCACCGGTGACGGCGGGATGACGCCGGAGGAGCGGGGCCAGTCGAAACACCTGGTCTACCAGTACCTGCCCAGCCGCTACGGGATGAACCCCGACGACCTGCGCAAGGCCGACGCGATCGAGATCGTGCTCGGGCAGGGGGCCAAGCCCGGCGGGGGCGGCATGCTGCTGGGGCAGAAGATCTCCGAGCGGGTGGCCGGTATGCGCACCCTGCCGCAGGGCATCGACCAGCGCAGCGCCAGCCGGCACCCGGACTGGACCGGGCCCGACGACCTGACCATCAAGATCCTCGAGCTGCGGGAGATCACCGACTGGGAGAAACCGGTCTACGTCAAGGTCGGCGCCAGTCGCACCTACTACGACGTGAAGCTGGCGGTGCACGCGGGCGCCGACGTGGTGGTGGTGGACGGCATGCAGGGTGGCACCGCCGCCACGCAGGACGTGTTCATCGAGCACGTGGGCATCCCCACGTTGGCCGCCGTTCCGCAGGCGGTGCAGGCGCTGCAGGAGCTGGGGGTGCACCGCAGAGCTGATGGGGTGCAGCTGATCGTCTCGGGCGGCATCCGCACCGGCGCCGACGTGGCCAAGGCCCTGGCGCTGGGGGCCGACGCGGTGGCGATCGGCACGGCCGCGCTGGTGGCCCTGGGCGACAACCACCCGCGCTGGGCCGCCGAGTACGAGAAGCTCGGCAGTGCGGCCGGTTTCTACGACGACTACCAGGACGGGCGCGACCCGGCCGGGATCAGCACGCAGGACCCGCAGCTGGAGCAGCGGCTCGACCCGGTGGAGGGCGGCCGGCGGCTGGCCAACTACCTGCGGGTGCTGACCCTGGAGGCGCAGACCATCGCCCGGGCCTGCGGCAAGGCGCACGTGCGGCACCTGGAACCCGAAGACCTGGTGGCGGTCACCATCGAGGCCGCGGCGATGGCGCGGGTTCCGCTGGCCGGTACGGAATGGATCCCGGGGCGCGCGTTCTGAGCGTTTTGGTCCGGGCCGGCGCTGGTGGTGGCGCCCTGAGGGTGGGCGGGCAGGCGTCGTGGGAGGGTGGCTGTCGTGTCTGATGTACCGCTGACCCGCGCCGGGCTGCCCTCTGCTGAGCCGGCGCCTGCTGCGCTGATCCGTAACGAGTCCGGGATCGCCCGTGACCGGGATCCTTCGGAGCCGCCGGAGGAGCTGGAGCTGGAGGCCGCGATCGCCCGCAACGTGCGCCGGTTGCGGCAGCAGATGGGGCTGACGGTGGCCGACATGGCGGTGCGGGTGGGCATCTCGAAGGCGATGATGTCGAAGATCGAGAACGCCCAGACCTCGTGCAGCCTGAGCACCCTGGCCATGCTGGCCCGGGGGCTGGACGTGCCGGTGACCTCGCTGCTGCGCGGGGCCGAGACCGAGCGCCCGGCCTCGTACGTGCAGGCCGGGCAAGGAACCCCGATCGTGCGGCACGGCTCACGGGCCGGGCACGAGTACCACCAGCTGGGGGCGCTGCGGGGCGAGCACAAGCGGCTGGAGTGTCTGCACGTGACGCTGACCAGCAAGAGCCAGGAGTACCCGCTGTTCCAGCACCCGGGCACCGAGTTCCTGTACATGCTCGAGGGCGAGATGGACTACGCGCACAGCCGGGCGGTCTACCGGCTGCGCCCGGGCGACTCGCTGGTCATCGACGGTGAGGGGGCGCACGGGCCGGTCGATCTGGTCGAGGTGCCGATCCGGTTCCTGTCGGTCATCGCGTTTCCCGACGCCTCGGTCTGACCCTCGCCTGCTCGCCGGTGCGGCGGTGCGGGATTGGGGTGGCTGGGCTGCGGTCGGTTGGGCACCGCGGTCGACTTGTCGGTCTTCGGTACGGTTGCCCGCATGTCCGCCCCCACCGGCCCGCGTCCGCTGGAGTACGAGCGTGTGGCCGGGGAACTGCGCCGGATGATCGTGGACGGGCACCTGCGGCCCGGCGACCGGCTGCCCGCCGAGGGGGAGCTGACTGCACGGATGGGGGTCAGCCGGGGAACTCTGCGCGAGGCCCTGCGGGTGCTCTCCGCCCAGAAGCTGCTGACCTCGGCGCGGGGCGTGAACGGCGGCACCTTCGTGGCCGAACCCTCGCCCGACGACGTGGTCGGCCACCTGGAGACCTCGCTGACCCTGCTCTCACGGGGCCGGGTCAGCGCCGGGCACCTGCTGGAGATGCGCTCGCAGCTGGAGGTTCCCGCGGCCGAACTGGCCGCGCGGCGGCGCACCGAGGACGACCTGCAGCAGTTGCAGCTCAGCGTCACCGGCCTGGCCGAGGCGAAGGACCCGCAGCGCCTGCACATGAACAGCAGCTTCCACCTGTTGCTGCTGCGGGCCTCGGGCAATCCGCTGCTGGAGATGATGGCCCGGCCGGTCTTCACCGTGCTGCGTGAGCGTTTCCACCGCGACGAGCCGGGCCCGGACTTCTGGGGCCGGGTGGCCTGCGAGCACGAGGAGATCCTGCAGCAGGTGCGCGAGGGCAACAGCCGGGGTGCCCGCCGGGCGATGCGTTCGCACCTGAGCGGACTGCGCGAGACGTACATCCGGATCGACGTGACCGGCTGGGTGACTGACGGGTGCTGAGTCGCCGGTCGAGGCCGGGCCAGTATTGTTGAGAAAGCAACCAAACGCCCGCCGGTGACCTGGGGGGCCGTCGGTGGCCACCGGCGTCCTCAAGGTCGTTGTCCGGCCCGTTCTCGAACAGGGAGTCCTGGAGTGACCGACTTTTCCCCCGTCCACGCCGAGCTCGTCGACCGCGTGCCGCTGGGACCGGACTCGCGGATCGAGGAGGAGGTGGTCAACTACGACCACGACGGCGCGCCGCTCGAGGGGTTCCTCGTGCACGACGCCGCCGTCCCCGGCCCGAAGCCCACGATCGTCCTCGTGCACGACTGGCACGGCCTCGGCGACTACCCCAAGGCCCGCGCCCACATGCTGGCCCGGCTCGGCTACCTGGTGTTCTGCGCCGACGTGTACGGCAAGGGCCGCCGGTTCGAGAAGCAGGAGGACTGCGAGGCCGAGGCGGGCAAGTACTACGGGGACCTGCCGCTGCTGCGCGCCCGGGTGGGTGCGGCGTACGACTGGGTGGTGCTGGACCCCCGCACCGACAACGCCCGTATCGCGGTGATCGGTTACTGCTTCGGGGGTAGCGCTGCTCTGGAGTTCGCCCGTACGGGAGCCCCGCTCGCGGCCACGGTCTCGTTCCACGGTGGGCTCATCTCGCACGAGCCGGCCGACGTCGACAAGATCACCGGCCCGTTGCTGATCCTGACCGGCGGTGCTGACCCGGTGGTGCCCGACGAGGCGGTGGTGAAGTTCCAGGAGGAGATGCGTACCCGCGAGGACCTGGACTGGACCATCACCACGTATGCCGGTGCGCCGCACGCCTTCACGCTGCCGGGGCTGCCGGTGTACCGGGAGAAGGCGGACCGGCGTAGCTGGCGGGCGATGCTCGACCTGTTCGGTGAGACGCTTGGCGGGTGATCTCAGCCCGCTTCCACGAGCTCGACGGCCGTAGCGCCTACCAGGTGCTGGGTGTGTTCGAGACGGCTGGGCGGGAGGAGGTCAACAAGGCCTACCGCCGGCGCATGCGCGAACTGCACCCGGACCTGGGCGGTGGCCAGGGCGACCCGCAGGAGGCGCAGCACGTCTCCATCGCCCATCGCTGGCTCACCCGCCATCGCAGCGAGTACGAGCGGTTCGTGTTCGACCGGCGCCGGGACGATCCGCAGTGGGGTCGGGTCCTGGCGCCGGTCGTGCCCGATTCTCCGCCCCGTACTTCTCCGGGGACGGGGTCGTTCCGGACGGTTGCCCAGGAACGGATGGCCGAGCGGGCGGCGGAGTGGGCTGAACGGCAGCAGCGGGACGGCCGGGGTAGCCGGGCTGGTTGGCAGGCGCCGCGGGTTGCGGCTCCGTGGGGTGAAACCGCCGAACCTACAGACGATCGGCGCGGCGACAGTGCGCGTTGGGCTGGGGGTCAGGCGCGTCAGCAGTGGGAACGTGACGGTGAGGGGCGTCGCGAGTGGGCGTCGGGGCCGCCTACTGCGGAACAGACTCTCCTGGAGGTCAGCCGAGCTGAGGTAGCGAGGCGGCGGGAACAGCGATTGCAGGCGGATGCCGCGCGGCGGGCTGCTTCGGCGGCCGGATCGGCGGGCTCGGAGGAGGCCTTTTCGCCTCCTGGGGCCGCGTCTGGATCGGCTGCTGCGCCTTCGGCGTCTGCATCTGCGGGCGATGAGGATGGGGCGTCTTCGGCGGGCGGCGCTCGGGCGACCTTTGCTTCGGGTGGCGTTGCGGGGGCGTCTGCGCCGGATAGCGCGGCTAGAGCTTCTGCGCCGGATAGCGCGGCGGGGGCCTTTTCGCCGGATAGCGCAGCAGGGGGCTTTCCGGCGGACGGCCCCTCGGGGGCTTTTTCGCGGGACGATGCGGCGGGCGCTTCGGCACGGGACGGCGCGGTGAGGGATTCTGCACCGGTCCGCGCGGCGGGGGCCTTTGCGTCGGGCAGCGCCGCGGGGGGCTTTGCAGCGGACACGTCTGGCCCGCCTGGTGCCTCGGCCGCGGCTGGCTCACCGCCTAATCCGGGCCCGGCTGCAGCTCCATTCCGGCCTATCTTCTCTTCCGCTGGCGCTGGGGGTCGGCCGAGTTCACGTCGGCGTCGGCGTATCCGCCTTCCCCGGCTGGGTCTTCCTCCCTTGCCGCGTCTCGGACTTCCCTCCGCACCCAGGCTGGGGCTGCCTACTCTGCCGCGTGTAGGTGTGCCGCGTCTCGGGGTTCGTGTGTTCCCGCAGCGGAGGCGCCGTGCCGGGATACGGGTGGAGTCTCTGGTGCTCGCCGTGCTCGTTCTGGTTCTCGGGCTGCTGGTGGCTGTGCGCATCCCGTTCTGATGCTTCGCTCTTCAGCGCTGGCGGGTCAGCGTTCGGGGCGGTCGGAACTGGTGAGGACGGCCAGGATCACGAGTACGCCGGCCGGGCCGATGACCAGCCAGGGGGCGCTGGAGAGGTATCCGACGCCGGCGGCGAGCATGGCGCCCAGTTCGGGGCGGTCGGGGTCGGCGCCGAGTCCCAGGAAGCTCAGGCCCGCGATGCCCAGGGCGGCCGCGGGCAGGCGGACCAGGGCGTGGCGCAGCAGGGGAGAAAGTACGGCGGGCAGGATGTGCACTCGCAGGAGACGCCATGGGGTGGCGCCGGCGAGGACGGCGGCGCTGATGTAACCCGCGGAGCGGGTTTCTGCGGTCAGGGTTCGGGCGTGCACGGCCAGGGGAACCCATGCGACCAGGAGCACCGCCAGGCACGCCCCGGCCAGGCCAGGACCCAGAGCGGCGGCCACCAGCAGACCGGCCAGGTTCGCGGGCACCGTGGCCAGTACGTCCAAGGCGCCCGGGGCAGAACCCGAGCGGGTCAGGCCCCCCACCGTTCCAACCAGCGCACCGATGAGCAGGGCCAGGGCGGAGATCCCGGCGGCCAGCGAGACGGTCAGCAGGGTGCCCTCGGCCAGCCGTCCCCACTGGTCGTGCCCCACGGCGTCGGCGCCGAAGGGGTGCGCCAGACTGGGAGAGGCCAGGCGCAACGACAGATCGGTCACGGTGCCGTCGCGGAAGAGGCCGCCCGCGATGGTGAGAACCAACAGAGTGAGCAGTGCGACGGCTGCCCAGCGCCGACGTCCATAGTTCCCTGACCCCAACTGGGCGGCTACCCCGATGGTGCGCTCCGCCTCGGGCACGGCGAGTGCCCGGTGCACTGCCGCAGCTACCGCCGCAGCGGCCAGCCCGACCATCACGAAACTGGCGAGCACTGCCTGAACGACGGGCAGGTCTTCGGCGAGGACGGCGTCGAGGGCGAGCGTGCCCGCGCCGGGGATGGAGAACACCTTCTCCACCGCGACCGACGAGCCCACGATCGACATGCCGACCACCACGATCTGCGGCGCTCCCATCGCGACCAGACGCCGCACCACAGCCCGCCGTAGGGGACGCCGGTCCAGCCCGCTCGCCCGCCAGCTGCGCACCCAGGGGTCAGACAGGGTCTGCTCTGCCGTGGCCGTGAGCATCCTGGCCAGCAGCCCGCCGGCGGGCAGTCCCAGAGCCAGACCCGGGAGAACCGCGCTCGCCGGGCCGTTCCAGCCGAAGACGGGCAGCACGTTCCAGGTGACGGCGAAAAGCAGGACCCCGCTGACGGCGAGCACTACTTCCGGCAGGGCTGCGAGTGCTGCCGGGACCGGGCCTGTGAGCAGCCGGGCTGTTCTGGACGGTCGTTGTTCCAGGGCAGGGGTCAGCAGAAGACCGGCGACCAGTACGGCGATCACCAAGGCAGTTCCGGCCAGCGTCAGGGAGGTGCTCAGCGCTGGGCGCACCAGGTCGTCGACGGGCTGACTGCTGACCCAGCTGGTGCCGAAGTCTCCCCGCAGGGCGTTGAGCAGCCAATTCAGGACACCGGAGAACGGGTTGGACGGCAGGTCAAGTTGCCGGCGCAGCGCCTCGACGGCCTGCGGGTCGTCGCCTCGGGCGGTGTAGCGCACCCGCAGCACGGTCTGGGCCGGGTCTTCGCCGCGCAGCCAGGGAAGTGCCGCGACGACGAGCAGAAGCAGCAGGAACGCCCCGACCGTACCGGGGGCCGCGCGGACGAATCGGCCCCCGGTACGCAGGTGACTGCCCAGGTTGCTGCCCAGGTTCGCGGTCAGTCGTCCAGCTCGGTCGCGGCGGTGATCACGGCGCGCTCCCACGGGTCGGCGGCCAGGCCGGTGAGGCCGTCGGCGACACCGAACTGGGTGCGGTCGTGGATCAGCGGGATGACGGCGACCTGGGAGAGCACCGTGTGCTCGGCGGCCACGGCGGCCTGGTTGCGGGTCTCGACGTCGGCCTGCCCGGCGGCCTCGGCGAGATCCTGGTCCAGGTCCTGGTCGCAGTACCGGCTGAGGTTGTAGCCGCCTTCACAGCCGAAGTCGGCCTGCAGGTAGCTGATCGGGTCGGCGGTGTCCTGGCCGTAGGAGCGGCTCATGATCACCGCGTCGTAGGTGCCCTTGAGGTAGTCGGACTCCATCTGGTTGTACTCCTGCACCACCGTCTTGACGTCGAAGCCGGCCTTGCGCCACTGGTCGGCCACGACGGTGGCGATCTCGGCCAGCTCCGGCCGGTCGGCGAAGGTGGCCAGGGTGATCTGCTTCGGGGTCTGGCTCGCGCCCCACGGCTCGGCCTGCGGGTAGGTGGGGGCCGGGCGGTTCTGCGCCCAGGTGGAAACCGTGGAGAACAGGCCCTGGGCCGGGTCGGCGGCCCCGGCGTAGATGGTGCCGGCCAGGTCGAGGCCCTCGATCGCCTCGCGGGCCAGTTCGCGCTTGCCGGGGTCGGAGAACACCGGGGAGCTCTGGATCAGGTGCACCGAGACGGTGCGGGGCAGCGGCACGGCCAGCACGTTCTCGGCCCCGACCGGCTCGAGCTGGTCGGCGGGCAGGGCCTGGGCCAGGTCGGTCTGCCCGGCCCGCAGCGCCGAGGCCCGTTGGTCGCCGTCGGCCACGAAGCTCAGTTCGATCCCGGCCAGCGCCGGCTCGCCGCCCCAGTAGGCCGGGTTCGCGCTCAGGTCGGCCGAGGTGGTGCCGTTCAGGGCGGTCATCGTGTACGGGCCGGTGCCCGTGCCGACCACCGAGGGCGAGGCCGGGTCGGCGTAGGCCTTCTCGGCCAGGATGGCCAGCTCGGGGGAGGTGAGGCGCTGGACGAGCACCGGGTCGGGGGTCTTGGTGACGATCCTCACCGCGTTCTCGCCGACGGCGCTCACGGTCAGCTCGGTGCCGGACAGGGCGCGGGGGGCGGGCTCGGCCTCGGCGGCGTTGGTCAGGGACGCAGCGACGGCCTCGGCGTTCATCGCGGTTCCGTCCTGGAACTTCACTCCGTCCCGCAGGGTGAGTTCCCAGGTGGCGGGGTCGGTCTGCTCCCAGCCGGTGGCCAGTGAGGCGGCCGGCGCACCGGAGGCGTCGAGCTTGACCAGCGTCTCCGTGGCGCCCACGCCGTAGCTGGTCACCGCGTCGTCGCTGTAGGGGCTGAGCGCGGCGACCGGAGTGAAGGCGTACGCGTAGCGCAGCGTCTTGCGTTCTCCCGAGCCGCTTGCGGCCTGGTCGTCGGAGCCACCGCCGCAGGCGGCCAGTGAAAGGACGATTGTCGCCCCGATCAGCGTCGTGATCGTCTTGGCAGAACGTGCAGGGTCCATGGAACGGACCGCCTCCAGCACCTCGTGGTTGCGAAACAGTGCCGTGGCCGGTCTCCTGGCTCTCGGGTCGAACGCTGCCGGTGCACCTTCCCAGGCCTGCGCGCCACCTCGACGAGCTCGTCGGGGCGTCGTGCCGGGCCCAGTGGCGCCCGATTCGGACTACGCGAACCGGCACCTTCCCGATCACAGTGGCGAGGGCCGCTCCGGTCCTGCACCGGAATTCCCGAGCACCACGGCCTCGTCAACCTAGATCACCGGTGGCGGTGGCGGCAAGGCGGGCCGAAATGCATGAATGCCTGTTCATCTCATCAGGTTTCGCCTCCGTCGGGGGTGGGCGGGCTGCGACGGCCGAGGGCCGGGCCGGGGTTCAGAGGTCGCCGAGGGCGGTGACCGGGTTCTCCACGCAGTCGGCGACGAACCGCAGCAGCCCACCCGCGGTGGCCCCGTCGCAGACCCGGTGGTCGAAGCTCAGCGTCAGCTGGGTGACCTTCCGCACGGCCAGTTGCCCCTCGAGCACCCACGGCCGGTCGACGATGCGCCCGATGCCCAGGATGGCGGCCTCGGGATGGTTGATGATCGCCGCGGCCCCGTCGGTGCCGAACACCCCGTAGTTGTTGACCGTGAACGTGCCGCCGGTCAGATCGGCCGGAGTGATCCGGCCGTCGCGGGCGGCCGCGGTCTTCTGCTGCAGGGCGGCGGCCAGCTCCCGAGTGGTGAGCCGGTCGGCGTGACGCACGACCGGCACCACCAGCCCCCGGTCGGTCTGGGCGGCGAAGCCCAGGTGGACGGCGTGATGACGGTGGATCTCGCCGTCCTCGACGGTGGCGTTGAGCTCGGGGAAGCGGCGCAGGCCGGCCACCACGAACCGGGCCAGCAGGGCGACGAGGCTGACCGGCTGGGCCGGGGACGCCCAGTGGGCCGGCGCCCCGCCTGACCGCTGGCTGCTGCCGGCGGCGTTGTGGGCGGAGCTGTTCAGGGCGCTGCGAGCGGCCAGGAACGGTGTGGCGTCGGCGTCGACCCAGATGGTGGCTTCGGGGATCTCACGGCGGGAACGGGAGAACTTCTCCGCAGCGAAACGACGGACGCCGGTGAGGGGCAGGCGGTCAAACCCGAGGACGTCGTCGGCCGGGTCTGCGGGCCCGCTCCTCAGTGCGCGCTGCGAGTCAGCAGCGGGCCGTGAGTGGGTGGTGGCCTGCGAGTCGGTAACGGGTCCAGCGTCGACAGTGGCTCGTGCGTCGGCAGTGGGGCGTGAATGTGCCGCGGACCGTGAATGTGCAGCAGGCTCGGCATATTCGGCGGGTGCACCCACGCCGCTGCGAACCCCCTGCTCGGAGAGGTCAGCGGACCGGCTGGTTGCCCGGGCGTCCGCACCACGTTCCTCGAGGGCACGACGGATGTCGGCGCGCATGATCAGGCCGTCCGGTCCGCTGCCGGTGACCAGTCGCAGGTCGAGCTGGGCCTCGCGAGCGATCCGGCGGGCCAGGGGCGAGATGACGCGCACAACAGTGCTGTTCGCATGTCCCGGCGCCGGCTCAGGTCGTGGCTCCTGCCCCGGCTCCAGTCGTCGCTCAGGCTTTCGCCCAGGCCGTTGCTCCGTGCCCGGCTGGTTGCCCGGTTCATTCAGGGTGGGCTCGAGCCGTCCGTCGAGGTCTGGTGTTCTCGTTCCGGGCGCGGCCCAGCCGGTCCGGATCGGCCTGCGGCGCCGGGTTCGGGCGGTAGCCGGCGTGCCGTAACCGATCAGCACGTTGCCGCTCGCCTCACCGGCGCCGGTGCCTCCGCCGACGCTTTCGCCGGTGCCTTCGCCAGGGTCTGTGCCGGTGCTTGTGGGCTGGGGCGGGGCGATCTCGATGCCGGGTTCGCGTAGTCCGCCCATCGAGCCGATCTCGGCTTCGCCGATCCTGTCGGCGTTGTCAGCCTCCCCGATCCTGTTGACCCCGGCGGCCTGGCCAGCCCTGTTGGCCTGCTCGGTCCCGGTGATCCCGCTGGCCCAGCCGATACTGCTGCCCTCGACAACGGTGCCGCCGCTGCTGCCGCTGCTGCCGTGGTCCCGGTGGTGAGCACCGCTGTCACCACCAGCCTCGGTGCCGGCTCTCCCCAGCGCCTCGTCGGCTCCCTTCTCGGCCACGCTGATGAGTGGTGCGCCGACGGGCAGCATCACCCCGGGTTCGGCGTGCAGCACCGTGACGGTGCCGGCGAACGGGACCGGTACCTCCACCGAGGCTTTCGCGGTCTCCACCTCCACCACCGGCTGGTCGATGGTGACCTCGTCGCCGACCTGCACCAGCCAGCCCACGATCTCCGCCTCGGTCAGGCCCTCGCCCAGGTCGGGCAGCAGGAAGTCAGGCATTCTCGTCCTCCCACTGCAGGCGGCTCACGGCGTCGAGGATCCGGTCGGGGCTGGGCAGGTGGTGGGCCTCCAGTTTGGGTGGCGGGTAGGGGATGTCGAATCCGGTGACGCGCAGGATCGGTGCGGCCAGGTGGTGGAAGCACTGCTCGGTGAGGCGGGCGGCGACCTCGGCGCCGTAGCCGCAGAAGCCTCCGGCCTCGTGCACGACGACGGCGCGGCCGGTGCGGCGCACGCTGGCGGTGACGGTCTCGTCGTCGAACGGGTTCAGGCTGCGCAGGTCGACGACTTCCAGGTCGTAGCCCTCCTCGGCGCCTGCCGTGGCGGCCTCCAGCGCGGTGGCCACGGTGCCGCCGTAGGTGATGACCGTGACGTCCCGGCCCGGCCGCACGATCTGGGCCTGCCCGATCGAGGGGCCGTCGGTGGTGAGCTCGGTGGTCTCCTTGGCCCAGTAGCGGCGTTTGGGTTCGAGGAAGATCACCGGGTCGGGGCAGTCGATGGCCTGGCGGAGCAACCGGTAGCCGTCGCCGGGGGTGGAGCAGGTGACCACGCGCAGGCCGGCGGTGTGGGTGTAGTAGACCTCGGAGGAGTCGCAGTGGTGTTCGACCCCACCGATGCCACCGCCGTAGGGGATCCTGACCACCATGGGCAGGGCCACTCGTCCTCTGGTTCGGTTGTGCATCTTGGCGAGGTGGCTGGTGATCTGCTCGAACGCGGGGTAGGCGAAGGCGTCGAACTGCATCTCGACCACGGGACGCAGGCCGTTCATGGCCATGCCGATGGCGGTGCCCACGATGCCGGACTCGGCCAGCGGCGTGTCCCACACCCGGGTGTCGCCGAAACGCGCGGCCAGGCCGTCGGTGACCCGGAACACGCCGCCCAGCGGCCCCACGTCCTCACCGAGGACCACCACGCGCTCGTCCTCGGCCAGGGCGTCGCCCAGCGCGCGGTTCAGGGCCCCGGCCAGGGAGAAGGACTGTGCCGCGGCACTTTCGACGGCCTTGACGGGCTGCACGGTGGTACTCACGCGGTGGCCTCCTCGTCGCGCTGGAGTTCGTCCTGCAGATCGGCCCGCTGCCGGGCGAGGGAAGCCGGTGGGTCGGCGTAGACGTGCTCGAACAGGGCGCCCGGTTCGGGTGCGACGCCGCCGGTGCTGCGGGCTCGCACGCTTGCGGCCACCTCTTCTGCTTCGGCGGAGATCTGCACCAGGTCGAGCGGGTGCCCCTGGTGCTCGAGGAACAGTTCGAGGCGGCGCAGGGGGTCGCGTTCCAGCCAGTAGGCGACCTCGTCGTCGTGCCGGTAGCGGGTGGCGTCGTCGGCGTTGGTGTGGGCCTCGACGCGGTAGGTGCGGGCCTCGATCAGGACCGGGCCTCCGCCCGCGGCGGCGTGCTCGACGGCCTGCCGCACGGCTGCGTACACGGCCGCCACGTCGTTGCCGTCGACGAGGTGGGAGGGGATGCCGTAGCCGATGCCCTTGTGGGCGAGGGAGGGGGCCGCAGTCTGCTTGGCCAGGGGGACGCTGATGGCGTAGCCGTTGTTCTGGACCAGGAACACCACCGGGGCCTTCCAGACCGCGGCGAAGTTCAGGGCCTCGTGGGTGTCTCCCTCACTGGTGGCGCCGTCGCCGAGCAGGACCAGGGCGACCGTGTCCTGCCCGCGTAGCCGGGCGGCATGGGCCAGCCCCACCGCGTGCAGGGTGTTCGTGGCCAGCGGGGTGCACTGCGGTGCCACCTGGTGCTCGTACGGGTCGTAGCCGCAGTGCCAGTCCCCGCGGAAGCTGACGAGGACCTCGTGCGGGTCGACTCCGCGCGTGAAGACGGCCACCGAGTCGCGGTAGGTGGGAAACAGCCAGTCCTGAGCGCGCAGTGCCAGCGCGGCGCCCACCTGGCAGGCCTCCTGCCCGCGGGAGGACGGGTAGACCGCCAGCCGCCCCTGTCTGGTGAGGGCCGTGATCTGGGCATCGAGACGGCGGCCGACGGCCATCGCCCGGTAGAGGCGGGCCAGGGTCGCGTGATCGGGCCGGGAGAGGGCGGTCTCGGCGCAGGCAGCCCCCGACGGGTCGATGAGCTGCACGGGAGCCGGGGCAGGCAGCAGGCCGGGACGGGCGTCGGTGGGCGCTGGCGTGGGGCCGGGCCGGTCATCCTCCTCGTGCCCGCTGGGCCCGTCGTGCCGGGACTGCTGCGTACTGCTCATCAGGCTCCACCTTCGACGTTGAAGACGCGAAAACCCCTGCCGTGCGGTGACCAGTCAAGGTGGTCGGGGGTGAGGCGTCAATGCTTACGGACGGCGACTTGCCCGGAATGCCCGTCGCACCTGTTGAGACACGTGCGGGTGGGCCGGAGGTTGAGGCGTGGTCCAAACTTTCTTCTCCGGACGGGGGTTGTGGCCTGTGGGCGTACGCCTGCGGGCCGATGTGTGTGGGGGCGGTTCTGGCTACCTTGACCGGGTGGACACCTTGACGGCTCGGCCCGGGCGAGGGGCGACCAGCCGGCGCTGGGCGGGGCGCATCCTGCGGGGCGCCGGGCTCCTGGCCGTGTTCGTGGTGGTGGTGGGTTCGTTCGGGCCGAACGCGATGGTCACCACGGTGCTGCTGCTGGGGTCGGCGCTGTACCTGCAGTTCAGCCGGCCGGTGACCTGCTGGGCGGTCACGGTGGCCATGGCACCGCTGCTGGCCACCTGGTACTCCCACGACGAGGGGGTCACCCTCCTGTCCCTGGCCTCGATCAACGTGGCCGTCGCCGTCCTGGCCTGGCGCCGTACCTGGCGGGTCTCGCTGCCGGCGCTGCTGGTGTCGGCGGTGGTGCAGGGGCTGCTGTTCGCCTGGCAGATGAACGGCATCGACCTGGCCCAGGCCGCGCCGGTGGTCCTCCTGGTCCTGCTGGTCGTCTGGCTGGTGGCCAACTCGGCCGGCGACGCCCGGCGTCGCGCCGTCGCGGCCCGGCTGCGGGAGACCGAGCTTGCCATCGAGGCCGAGCGGCTGCGGATCGCCCGGGAGATGCACGACCTGATCGCGCACAGCCTGGGGGCGATCGCCTTCCAGGCGGGCATGGGCAGCCGGGTCATCGAGACCCAGCCCGCCGAGGCCCGCAACGCTCTCAGCGCGATCGAGGGCCTCAGCCGGCAGACCCTCGCCGAGCTGCGGCGTACGCTCGCGGCCCTGCGCCGGGCCGATCCGGAAGGTGCGCCGATGGCCCCCGCGCCCGGGTTGGGCGACCTCGGGCGGCTGGTCGGCACCGCGCGGGAGGCCGGGGTGGCCGTCGAGGTGGAGCGGCTGGGCGCGGTCCGGGACCTGCCGGGCGACCTGGAGCTGTCGGCGTTCCGGATCGTGCAGGAGTCGGTGACCAACGTGATCCGCCACGCCGCTACCCCACGGTGCCTGGTGCGTCTCGACTTCACGGCCGAGGAACTCGCGATCGAGGTGCTCGACGAGGGCCGTGGCAGCGCCGAGGCGGGCGGTGCCGGGTACGGCCTGGTCGGCATGCGCGAGAGGGCGGTGCTGCTGGGCGGGCAGTTCAGCGCGGCACCGCGGGCCGAGGGCGGCTTCCGGGTCTCCGCCCGCCTGCCCATCCCCGCGAGCGGCTGAACCGCCCCGCCTGCGGTGGGGTGAGTTCTCGGCCGGCTCGAACCTGCTCGACCGGCTGGACTGGCTGGACTGGCTGGACTGGCTGGACTGGCTGGACTGGTTTGTCGCGCGGGTGTGCTGCCGATGGTGGCTCTCGGTACGGGGGCTGCGGCGGTGCGAGGATGAGCCGGTGAGTGTGACCGTGGTGCTGGCGGACGATCAGCCGCTGATCCGGGCCGGGCTTCGCGTGCTGCTGGCCGAGACCGACGACCTGAAGCTGGTGGGCGAGGCCGGTGACGGTCTTCAGGCCGTCGAGCTGACCGAGAGCCTGCGGCCCGACGTGGTGGTGATGGATCTGCGCATGCCGCGGCTGGACGGCATCGGGGCGACCCGGCTGATCGCCGAGCGGCATCCCGCCACCCGGGTCCTGGTGCTGACCACGTTCGACGACGACGAGTACCTGTACGGGGCGCTGCAGGCCGGGGCCAGCGGATTCCTGGTGAAGGACGTGGCGCTGGACGACATGCTGGCCGCGATCCGGGTGGTCGCGGCGGGAGACGCGCTCATCGCGCCGAGCCTGACCAGGCGGCTGGTCGACGACCTCATCGGGCGTGGCCCGGCCCCGGCCGAGGGGGAACGACGGGCCGGTCGCGGGCGCTGGGCCGGTGCTGGCGCGGGCCGGAGGCCGGACCCCGACCCGGGTGACGGGCCGGTGCAGCCCGCGGCCGCGTCCCTGAGCGCCGTCACCGAGCGCGAGAAGGAGGTCCTGACCCTGGTCGGCAGCGGCCTGTCGAACGCCGAGATCGCGACCCGGCTGGTGATCAGCCCGGCCACCGCCAAGGCGCACGTGGCCCGCCTGCTGACCAAGCTCGATGCCCGCGACCGGGTGCAGCTGGTCATCCTCGCCTACGAGTTCGGGCTGGTGGCCCCCGGGCGCTGAGCGGGTCCCCGGTCGTCGGGTGGCCCGCAGGCGTACTCCTGTGGGATGCCGGTGGGGATGCCGGTGACGCCTGCGGGATGCAGTCCGTGGGCCGATGTGCCGGTGGGGGCGCTGGGGCCAGCCTGTGGGCATGGCGAAAAGCAGGCTCTGGCAAGGAATCCTGGGCACACTCGACCGAGTCGGCCCGGGCCGGGTACTGGGTTTTCAGGTGCTCGCGGTGGTGGTCTTCAGCCTGCTGTGGAACCCGCTCGACTTCTTCATCTACCGGCTCGGCGGGCAGGCCGTCGGTTCCGGCAGTGAGCTGTACCTGCAGCGTCAGGCCGGGTTGTTCTTCACCTACACGCCCTTCGCGGCCGCGGCCTTCGGGCCTCTGTCGTGGCTTGCGCTGGTGCCGGCCCGGCTGCTGTGGGAGTTGGCCTCGGTCGCCGCCTTCGCGTGGGCCTGCCGCGAGATGCTGCTGCTGGCCCGGATCCGGTTGTCCCGCAGAGCGTTCGGCTGGTGTGTGGCGGGTGGTCTGCTGCTGGAGCCGGTCTGGCACACGCTGTTCCTCGGCCAGATCAATCTGTTCCTGCTCGCGCTGGTGCTTTTCGATGTGCGCCGGGCCGCCGAGGGCCGGGGGCGAGGAGTGGGCGTGGGCCTGGGGGTCGCGATGGCGATCAAGCTGACGCCGGGGGTGTTCGTGGTTCTTCTGCTGCTGGCCGGCCGGGTGCGCGCGGCGTGCGTGGCTGGGCTGACCTTCCTGGTCTGCACTCTCGCAGGAGTTCTGGCTGATCCGGAGGCGTCGTGGCTGTACTGGCGGGAGGTGTTCTACGACTCCTCGCGGGTGGGTGTTCCCTATATCAGCAACCAGTCTCCGTTCGGGGCGGTGGTGCGGCTGGCCGGGGGCCGGGAGAACGTCGGTGACTGGTTCCTGCTGGTGCCGCTCCTGTTCCTGGCGGGTGGGCTGGCGCTCGCGATCCGTTATGCCCGCCGGGGTGACTGGGCCGCTGCCTTCGCCGCGGCGGGCCTGACCAGCTTGATGGTCTCGCCGGTCTCGTGGAGCCATCACTGGGTGTGGGCGCTGCCGGCCCTGGTCGTGCTGGTCAGGGACGGACGGGTGTGGGCGGCCCGCGGGGTGGGTGCGGTCCTGGTGCTGTCGCCGATGTGGTGGCTGCCACGTGACCTCGGGCCGATCCCGCTCGTGCCGGTCACGAACGCGTACCTGGTGATCGGCCTGGCAATGCTGGCCTGGCTGACGGTCCGGGCTCTTCCCGTCCGGGACCGCCCGGCCCCGACTGGAGGCGTCCGAGCCCCCGGCGGCCCAGGCTCGGCCCGGGCCGGCGCCGACCGCATCCACCCGCAGGCCACCGGGCTCAGTGCTGCCCCAGCCGGAACCGTCCCAGCGGCATCCGTTGCCGCCGGGGCGGCCTCAGTGGGATCCGTTGCAGCTGAAGCCGTCTCAGCAAGGGCGCTCCGAGCGGCCCGTTCCCTCTCGGGCCGGGCCTGCCCAACGGACCCTGGTCGCCGGGTCGGCCTAGACGGTCAGGGCGAGCTTGCCGGTACCGTGCCCGCCGATCAGCGCCTCGACGGCGGCCGGTGCCTCGTCCAGGGCGAAGGTGCGCCCGACCGGGACCTTGAGGTCACCGGCGGCGGCCAGTTCGAGCAGGGGCCGGCGGGCCCGGTTGCGGAAGTCCCGGCTTTCCGGGGTGGTGCCGCCCACGGCGAGGAAGCCGTCGCGGCGGGCCCGGGCGAAGTTGGCGATCGTGACGATCCGCCGCCGGTCCGGGACCAGGTCCAGCGACACGTCCGCGGCCTCGTCGGTCCCGGCGGTGTCCAGCGCCGCGACGTAGCGCTGGGGTGCGACCTCGCGCAGACGTTCGGCCAGCCCGTCGCCGTAGCGCACGGGGATCGCGCCGAACGAGCGCACCAGGTCGAAGTTGCGCTCGGAGGCCGTTCCCACCACTCGGGCGCCGAGCAGCCGGGCCTGCTGCAGCAGGCTCACACCGACCGCGCCGGAGGCTCCGTGGACGACGATGGTGTCGCCTGAGATCACGCCGGTCACCTGCAGCATGTCCGCTGCCGTGACCCCGGTCAGCAGAAGGTTCGCCGCTTCGGGAAAGCTCATCCCGGCCGGCTTACGGAACACGTCGCCGGCCGGCACCGTGATGCGGCTGCTGTACCCGCCGCGCACCTGGTACGCCAGCACCTCGTCGCCGACCGCGAACCCCGCGCCTTCGCCGACGGCGTCCACCACTCCGGCCACCTCCAGGCCGATCACCTTGGGCAGCACCGCCGGATCCTTGCCCGCGCCTGCGGCGAAGCCCTTGACGTCCGCCGGGTTCATCCCGGCCGCCCGCACCGCGATCCGCACCTCGCCGGGTCCTGGGGCGGGCGCTTCGAACTGCTGCAGTTCCAGTACCTCAGGCCCACCGAAGGCAACAGCCACCCAGCGACGATCCACGACAACCCCTTGTTACTCGGAACTCGGACACTCCTGCGACTACGCACCTGATCCTGCCGGGCCGGGCGCCGGGCGGGCACGACGACACGGCCGTGACCGGTCGGGCGGCAGGGAGGCCGGCCGGGGCGGGCGTGGCCGGTTGCGGGCCGATGCCGGGCAACCCCACGTGTTCGGGGAACGCCGCAAATGTCCACCAAACCGGGCGTTCGGACGTCCATACGTAGCTGCCCGTAGCCGCGCTAGGGCCATTTGGGGGTTTATCCGCCCAGATTCTTGTTTCAGTCCCGTGGGAGTGCGGTCGATGGAGTGGCGTGAGAAGACTGTCGCGGACCGTGTCCTTGCGGACCACCCTGCTGCTCCTGGGCGTCGGGAGCATCGTTCTGACCTCTGTCGTGCTGGGGGGTGTGGCGGCCTGGCAGAGCCGTGTCTTCAGCGACAAGGCCGACGAGACGATCGCCGGGCAGCGGGACAACGAGCTCGACAGCCTGGCGTCCCAGGTCTACCAGCTGGTGTCGAACGCCGGGGCGGCCACGCAGGAGAGCGTGAACCGGGCCAACACGGTGCTGCTGGCCGACCTCGCCGAGAAGGGCGGTCTGCAGCTCGGCGGCCCCTCGGTCACCTGGAACGCGGTGAACCAGGTGACGCAGAAGGCCCGGAGCGTGAGCCTGCCCCGGGTCAGTGTGGACGGCACCTGGCTGGGCCAGAACCGCAACGTGAAGCGGGCCACCCCGACCGTGGACTCGATGGCCGCCAAGGTCGGTGGCGCCGTCACGATCTTCCAGCGGATGAACGCCGACGGCGACCTGCTGCGGGTGGCCACGAACGTCCCGAACGCCGACGGTCAGCGGGCCATCGGCACCTACATCCCCTCGGTCGGTGCCGACGGCGCCCCGAACGCGGTGGTGGCCGCGATCAAGGCGGGCAAGCCCTACCGGGGTGTGGCCCAGGTGGTGGGCACCTGGTACGTCACGGCCTACGACCCGCTCAAGAACGCCGACGGCGACGTGGTCGGCGCCGTCTTCTTCGGGGTCCCGCAGGCCGACGCGATCAAGGAACTCACCGAGAGCATCGCCGCGACCAAGATCGGTCAGCACGGTGGTATCTCGATCTACAGCAATGGCGCCGCCGACCGTGGCCGGATCATCGCCTCGGGGCTGCCGGCCCCGGCGGGCGACCAGCCGCTGGAGGCGGTGGACGCCGACGGCAAGCCGTACGTGCAGCAGATCGTCGATGCCGCCGCCGACCTGGGCGAGGGCGAGTCGTGGTCGGGTGATTTCCGCCTACCGGGTACCGACAACGTTCCGGCGGCCGACAGCACGATGCGGGTCATGTACTACGCCCCGTACACCTGGGCCATCGCCGTGCAGACCTACAACCCCGACTACGCCGCGGCCGCGCAGGCTCTGAGCGACGGCCGTACGAGCATGCTGACCATCTTCGTCATCGCCGCGGTGCTGCTGGCGGTGGTCGGTGGCGGTCTGGCCTGGTACTGGGCCCGGCGCACGGCCAACCGGCTCTCGACGCTCACCGGGGCCCTGGACAAGGTGGCCCATCGTGACCTGAACGTGCAGGTCACGGAGGGCACGGACGAGATCGGCCAGATGAGTGCGGCGCTGAACACGGCGGTGGGGGAGATCCGCTCGCTGCTGGCCGACATGGCCACCACCGCCACCGGTGTGGCCCGGGCGGCCGGTCAGGTCTCGAGCGTGGGTGACGAGGTCTCGGGGGCGGCGGACGCGGTGGCGGCGCGCACCGGGCACGTGTCGTCCGAGGCCGACGAGATGTCCCGCACCATGCTGACGATGGAGGCCGGGGCGACCGAGATGTCCGCGGCGATCGGTGAGATCGCCCGCAACGCCACCCAGGCGGCGTCCGTGGCCCAGGAGACCGTGCAGCGCACCGAGCAGGCCCGTACGGTGATCGACCGGCTGGGTAACTCCAGCGCGCAGATCGTCGACGTGATCGAGGTGATCAACGCGATCGCCGGGCAGACGAACCTGCTGGCGCTGAACGCCACGATCGAGGCGGCCCGGGCCGGTGAGGTCGGCAAGGGCTTCGCGGTGGTGGCCAACGAGGTGAAGGAGCTGGCCCGGCAGACCGCCGAGGCCACGGTCGACGTCACCTCGCGGGTGAACGCGATCAAGGCGGACACCGACGATGCGGTGGCGGCGATCACGGCCATCGGGGAGGCGATCGAGCGGGTCAGCGGCTACCAGGACGCCATCGCCGGCGCGGTGGAGGAGCAGAGCGCGGTGACCGCCGAGATGAGCCGCAGCGTGCAGATCGTGACCTCGGGAGGGTCGCAGATCACGGTCGGCATCAACGAGGTCAAGGACACGGTGGCCAGCACGCTGCAGGCCGTCGGCAGTTCCCGTGACGCGGCCCGGACTCTGGACGAGAACGCCAAGGAGCTGACCCGCCTGGTGGACCGCTTCGCGCGCTGAGCACGACCTTTGACGACGGTGGCCGTGGGCATCCCACGGCCACCGTCGTCTGTTGATAACAGGCTAAGAGCCGCAAAAAACTAGTGTCGTGAAGAGCGTCCGGTCCGATGCGGCCGTGTCCTGGTCGGGGACGCTTCTCGTGGCCGACGAGGTGCGGGTCGTCGGCGACAACCCTGGCCACCAGTCACTGCTGGCCCACTTTCCCGACAGCCGCATCGATCTGGTGGTGCTGTCCAACGATGAACAGCCCGGGATCGACGCTGCTGTCGCATGCGCGCCTGGGCCCTGAGCGACCAGCGACCTAGGCCGGTTCGGACTGGGCCGTCGGGCCCACGGTCGGCTCCGGCTCCTCGGCGGTGGGGCCCTTGCGCAGCAGGGCGAACGCGATGGCCGCTCCAACGATCCCGACCAGCCCGGCGACCAGGAAGGCGCCGTGCAGGCCGCTGGCGAAGGCTTCGTGGATCGCCTGCTCGACCTGGGCCTGCTGCCCGGCCGGTACGGCCTGGATCACGGTGTGGGTCTGTCCTCCGGACACCGCGGAGGCTACGTCCGAGGCGGCAGGCACCTTGTTGTCGGCCAGGGTGTCGGCGGCCAGGGAGGTGAAGACCGAGCCCAGGATGGCCACGCCGAAGGCGGTGCCGAGCTGACGGGAGGTGTTGAGCACGCCCGAGGCCATCCCGCTGCGCTGCAGGGGCACGGAGGAGAGCGCCGCGGAGGTCAGGGGTGGGGCGGCGAGGCCGACGCCCAGGCCGACCACGAGCAGGCCGGGCAGCAGGGCGGTCCAGGAGCTGCCGGGTTGCACCAGCAGCATGAGCAGGCTGCCGCAGCCGATCAGGAAGAGTCCGGCGCCGATCGGCCGGGCCACCGGGACGTGGTGCAGGCGGCTGCTGAGGCCGCCGGAGACGGCGAACGACACCAGGGACAGGGGCAGCAGGGCCAGGCCGGCGGTCAGGGGGCTGAGGTCGACGACGGACTGCAGCCAGATCGAGATCAGGACGCTGGAGCCGAACGCGGCGCACGAGAGGACGGCGGCGGCCAGGACGGCTCCGGCGAAGACGGGCCGGGCGAGCAGGCCCAGGTCGATCAGGGGGTTCTCGCTGCGGCGCTGCAGCACCACGAACAGGGCCAGGGCCAGGAGGCCGCCGAGCGCGGTGAGGACGGGGACGCGGGCGGTCCACCCCTGCTCGCCGGCCTCGATGATGGCGTAGGTGACCAGGGCGGCCGCGGCGGTGAAGGTGAGCATGCCGGGTACGTCGAGCCGGACCCGGCGGCGGGCGGTCTCGGTGAAGACCATGAGGGTCAGGACCACTGCGAGGACCGAGACCGGCAGGTTGACCCAGAACGCCCAGCGCCAGGAGAGCAGGTCGGTCAGGATGCCGCCGATGACCAGCCCGGCTCCGGCTCCGGCGCCGCTGACCGCGCCCCACAGGCCGAAGGCGGTGGCGCGGTCGCGGCCTTCGTAGGAGACGTTGATCAGGGCGACGGTGGTGGCGAACATGGCGGCGCCGCCGATGCCCTGGACGGCGCGGCCGGCGATCAGGGTGTCGACGTCCTGGGCCAGGCCGCAGGCCACCGAGGCGGCGGCGAAGATGGTCAGGCCGGCGACGTAGACGCGCCGCCGGCCGATCGCGTCGGCCAGTCCGCCGGCGCCGAGCAGCAGCGCGGCGAGGCTGAGTGCGTAGCTGTCGATCACCCACTGGACGTGGCTGAAGTCGGCCTGCAGGTCGCTGGTGATGTCGGGCAGGGCGACGTTGACGATGGTGATGTCGATGAGCAGCATGAAGGTGCCCATGCAGACCGCCAGCAGCGGTGTCCACTTACGCATCCGGGCAGCATCGACCCTTCTTCGGTGCGCCGCACGCCACGGTGCCCCTCAGGCCGGTGCGCGCGTGTCGGCCGAGGCGGGTGTTGCGGTGGGGCGTCGGATGGCGGAGCCGGCGTCGGCGTCCTTGATGGTCTGGGCGATGGCCAGGGCGATCAGGGCGCAGCCGGCGGCCACGGCGAAGGCGACCCGGTAGGCGTCCACGTTCGGGGCTCCGGTGGCCGTGGTGGTGCCGACGGTGATCATGCTGGTGGTCAGGAACGCGACGCCGGCGGCGCCGCCGATCTGGCGCAGGGTGTTGAAGAGGGTGGAGGCCTGGCCGGTCTGGGCCGGGGAGATGGTGGCGAAGGCGACGGCCTGGCTGGTGACGAACACGTGGGCCATCGACAGGCCGAGCGTGACCATGTAGAGGCGCGCCGGCCAGAGGCTGGTGCCGGTGCCGAGGGTGGCCAGCAGGGCGCAGCTGAGGGTGACGCCGATCAGGCCGAGGCTCACGGTGAGGCGGGGGCCGAGGCGGGGGAAGACCAGGCGGCTGGCCATCTGGGCGCCGATCATCACGCCGACGGCCTCGGGGAACACGGACAGGCCGGCCTGGAGGGGGTCCATGCCCCGCCCGTCCTGGAAGTACAGCGAGATCGCGTAGAGCGTGCCCAGGAAGGCCATCGACGCGGCCACGCTGACCAGGCTGGCCGAGCGCAGCAGCCGGTTGCCGAGCAGGCGGACGGCGACCATCGGCTCGCGGGTGCGGCTCTCGGTGATCACCGCGGCGCTCAGGACGGTCAGGCCGCCGATCAGGGTGGCCAGGATCTCCGGGGAGGCCCAGCCGCGTTTGGGGCCTTCGGACAGGCCGAACATGAACGTGGCCAGGCCCACCCCGCACAGCAGGAAGCCGGGCAGGTCGAAGCGCCCGGCCTGCTCGCGCGGGGGCTCCTGGAGGAAGAGCAGGCCGAACCCGAGGGCGGCGATGCCGATCGGGATGTTGACCCAGAACACCCAGTGCCAGGAGTAGTGGGTGACCAGCAGCCCGCCGAGGACCGGTCCCAGGGCGGGGGCCAGGGCGGTGGGGATGGTCAGGATCGAGGAGGCCCGGACCCGTTCGTGCGGGGGGAAGGCGCGGAACAGCAGGGTCATGCCGACCGGGGCGAGCATGCCGCCGCCCACGCCCTGCAGGATCCGGAAGGCCACCAGCTGGCTGAGGTTCGTGGCCAGTCCGCACAGCGCCGAGGCGATGGTGAACAGGGCGATGGCGGTGAGCAGGACGCGGCGGGCGCCGAAGCGGTCGCCGAGCCAGCCGGAGGCCGGGATGAAGACGGCGAGGCTGACCATGTAGGAGATGGCGACGCTGTCGATGGCGGTCGAGGTGGTGCCGAAGTCCCGGGCCATGCCCGGCAGGGCGACGTTGACGATGGTGGCGTCGAGGATGTTGATGAACATCGCCGAGGTGAAGACGACGCTTACTGCGATCTTCTGGTTCAAGGGGGTCCGTTCCACAAGTGGTTGTTCAAGGAAACTGAACCCGCATTGTCACCCGGACGTCAGGAGAAGGTCAGGTCCCCGCCGGGGGCCGGGGTGAAGGCGTGCGTCACCACGGCCGGGTCCACGTCCTGCACCTGGGCCGGGTTCCAGCGGGGGTTGCGGTCCTTGTCCACCACCTGGGCGCGGATGCCCTCGCGGACGTCGTCGCGGTCCAGGCTGTGCGACATCACCTGGTAGTCCTGCGTCAGGGTCTCGCGCAGGTCCTGGTGCCCGGCGGCGCGGCGGATCGCGGCCAGGGTGATCTGCAGAGCGGTGGGCGAGCGGGTGAGCAGGACCTGCGCCGCGGCCCGGGCCTGGGGGTGCGGGTCGTTGTGCAGGCGCTCGATGATGGCGGCCACGTCGTCACCGCCGTAGCAGCGGTTGATCCATTCGGCGTCGGCGGCCAGCGCGGCGGGCTCGGGCGTGTCGGCCTGGGTGTCCAGGATGTCCTGGGCGGCCTTCCAGGAGGTGGCGGCGGCGAGTTCGGCGAAGACCTCGAAGGGCGTTTGGACGTCGGCCAGCCCCAGGTGGATCGCGTCGCCGGGTCCTACGGGCAGTCCGGTCAGGGCCAGGTGGGTGCCCAGCTCGCCTCGGTCGCCGGCCGGGTCGCGCGAGAGCAGCCACAGTCCACCGACGTCCGGGACCAGCCCGATGAGGGTCTCGGGCATCGCCATCCGGGTGTCGTGGGTGACCACCCGGGGTGTGCTGTGGCAGCCCAGGCCCACCCCGCCGCCGAACGTGACGCCGTGCATGAGGGTCATCACCGGTTTCGGGTACCGGGCCAGCTGCTCGTTCATCCGGTACTCGTCCCACCACAGGGCGCGGGCGCCGACGCCGCCGTCGGACAGGGCCGAGATGGACACGGCCTTGATGTCGCCGCCGGCGCAGAATCCGCGGGGGCCCTCGGCGTCGATGATCACGCAGTCGATCGACTCGTCGGCGGCCCAGGCGCTCAGGGCGGCGGCGATCGTGCGGATCATCTCGTGGGTGAGCGCGTTGATCGCCTGGGGGCGGGTGAGCGTGATGCGCCCGGCGCTGCCCTGGCGGGTCACGCGGACGTGCTCGGTGGTCTGCGGCGTCGTCGTCGTTTCAGACATCACCCCCGGAACCTATCGGCACCAACTGTGGAGAACGGCGGACGGACGCCGGGCGGACGCCGGACGTGCGGGAGGATCGGCTCCATGACGCGTGTGCCGAGCCGCATCGGGATCGGGCTGGCCGCAGCCGGCCGTCCGGCCTACATCACTCCTTCCCGGGCCACTGATCTGGGTGGCGGACGCGACGTGGAGCAGTTGCGCTCGCTGACGCACGACCTGCTCGAGGCCGCGTACGCGGGCGGGGTGCGTTACGTCGACGTGGCCCGTTCCTACGGGCGGGCCGAGGAGTTCCTGGCCGGGTGGTTGCGGTCACGTCCAGAAATTGAGGACGTGGTGGTCGGCTCCAAATGGGGCTACCGGTACGTGGGTGGCTGGGAGATGGAGGCCGACACCCACGAGGTCAAGGACCACTCCCTGTCCGCGTTCTCCGAGCAGTACCAGCTCAGCCGCGAGCTCCTGGGTGATCGTCTGTCGATCTATCACATCCACTCCCTGACCCCCGACTCCCCGGCCCTGGGAGACCGGGCGCTGCTGCGGGCTCTGTCAACGCTGCGCGCCAGTGGCTGCCGGCTGGGGTTCTCCACCTCCGGCCCCCGGCAGGGGGAGGTGATCCGGCGGGCGCTGGAACTGGAGGTGGACGGGCGGACGCTGTTCACGTCGGTGCAGGCCACCTGGAACGTGCTGGAACCCTCGGCGGGTCCGGCGCTGGCCGAGGCGGCGGGCAACGGGGTCACCGTGATCGTGAAGGAGGCCCTGGCCAACGGCCGGCTCAGCCCGGCCGAGACCGACCTCGCCCCGGCCGCGATGGCCGCCCGGGCGCTGGCCGGTACGCACGGGGTGAGCGTCGACCAGGTGGCGATAGCTGCGGTTCTGGCGCAACCGTGGGCCTGGCGGGTCCTGTCCGGAGCCGTGACGAAGCAGCAGTTGACGGCCAATCTGGCGGCGGGCGCGCTGCAGCTGAATCCGCTCGAGGTCGGCCGGCTCACTGCGCTGGCGCAGTCTCCGGAGGAGTATTGGGCCCAGCGATCGGATCGTGCCTGGCGGTGACCATAAGGGATCCGTCCTAGCCTGAAGTGGATCCAATCTGTCAGAGTGGATGGATGGACGAGCGGGAGAGGCCGATGGGGGACATGTCCGCTGTGCCGTCGGGCTCACCCACGTGGGACGCCGGCGGCGGGGTCGCGCTCGCCAAGACGGGCCGGACGGGGCTGACAGGCCTGAATGGGCTGACCGGGCTGGCTGTCGGGGCGGCCGGGCTGACGCGTTCCCGGGCCGACCGGGCTGCACGCTGGCTGACCATGCCCGTGTCCTCGGCGATGGGCTGTACGAACCGTCAGGAAGCTGCGAGCGCGAGTGCTGGGTTACCGGCGTCCACGGTGGAAGGAACGGCGGCGACGAAGCACGCCAGTGTTAGTGCTGGAGCCAGCGCCGGGGCATCAGCGTCAGAACGTGCACGCCACCCGTACCCGAGTGCGCCGGGTGCCTGTTCCAAACCGGTGGCAAACCTGATCGCGGGGCTCTGTGCGGCGGGAGGTCTGGCGCATCTGGCCACACTCACTCCCGGCGCCACCGGCGCGCTCGGTGTGCACGGGTGGGTCTTCGCCGCCATGGCGGTGGCCTGCCTGCTGTGCGCGGTGCACCTGCTGTGGGCGCGTTCGTGCCATGCCCTGGGCATGACGGTGGCGATGGCCGCGCTCATGCTGGTCGTGCACACCGGATATCTGCTGGCTGTCGCGCCCGGCTTCGCTCTCGCTGAGACGGGTCATGCCCACCGGTCCGCCGGATCGATCGTCCACCTCGCTCCGGCGCAGCACGCGTCGCACGCTCTGACGTCGCCGGGTACAGCAGCGCCGATGCTGGCCGAGCTGGCGGTGCTTGTGGTGGCGGTTCCCGTGTTGCGCCGCTTGCGTCTGACCCGCTGACGCAACGCCACCCCCACCGGGCGGCGCCTGCGGGGTACCCGGAGGTTCGGCGGCTATGGTCGCCGCGACATCGGAGGAGGCCGGAGCGAGTCCGGCCTGGTTTCGGGGGGAGCCGAAATGCAATACAAGCATGCCGTTTTCAGGCGTCTACGAGGTGCCTCGCTCGGTCTGGGGGCGCTCGCTCTGGCTCTGGGGTCGGTCCTCACACCGGCCGGTGCCGCGCAGGCGGCCCACCTGTCAGCTCCGTCAGCACTGTCGGCCCAGCAGCCGGCTCAGCTGTCCCGGCAGGTGACGAGCACCTGCTCGGCGGACTTCAGTGAGGGGGACCGCCGGCTGGGTCCGGCCACCTTGCCCAACTCGGGCACCGTCGGCTGGGAGCTGAAGGGCTACAAGCGCACCGGAGGGCTGACCTCGGCCGAGTTCCTGGCCCAGTACTACGACGCCTCGGCCAACAGCTGGATCTACCCACCGCAGAACGGCTACCAGGTGCGGGCCGACGGTTCGCCGATCATCTGGCGTAAGACGCTCGCGGTGGGGCGGGAGTTGGATCGCTTCGGTAGTGAGTACGGGGGCTTCCTGAGCCCGGCCGGGACTCCGTACGCCGAGCGCGCCATCCCGCCCTCGAACCTGGCCGGTACCCCGGCGGAGGGCTGCAACTACCGCCGCTACCGGGTGCTGAAGGCGTTCGAGGTCTCCGCGGGCCCGATCGCTGCCTGGTTCGAGCAGCGTGGTGACGGGTGGCAGTACCAGCTGACGGGGGCGTACGTGGCGGGGGCACCCGCGACGCTCAACGTTCTGTGGCTCGTGGACAACGGCTACCTCGAGCGGGTCCCCCTCTGACCACCGTCCGAAGGGTGCCACCGCTTCTGCCACGATGATCCCCGTGGCAGAAGTGGTGATCTCCCTGGACGACGTCTCCGATCCGCAGGTCGTGGCCCTGCTGGAGGGGCATGTGGCGCAGATGCGGGAGGTGTCTCCGCCGGAGAGCGTGCACGCACTGGACGTGGAGGCGCTGCGCGCGGCGGAGATCACGTTCTGGGCGGCGCGCGACGGTGACGAGGTGGTCGGTTGTGTGGCGCTCAAGCGCCTCGACGAGGACCACGTGGAGCTGAAGTCGATGCGCACGCTGCCGTCGCGGCTGCGTCAGGGCATCGCCGGTCAGCTGCTGCGGCATGCCGTGAACGAGGCCCGGCAGGCCGGGTACAAGCAGGTCAGCCTGGAGACCGGCAGCGAGGACTTCTTCGAGCCGGCCCGCACCCTGTACGCCCGCTACGGGTTCCTGCCGACCGGTCCGTTCGCCGGTTACACCGACGACCCGAACAGCTCGTACTTCACCCTGCGCCTGTGAACCCCGCCGCCCGGTAGCGGCGACGGGGTTCACCGGCGGCGTGGTTCAGCAGTGGCGGGCGTTCAGCTCGCCAGTTCGTACTTCTCGTTCAGGGCAGCCCCACGCCCGGGCTTGTACTGGTCGAAGCCGCGCGGGTCGCACTGCAGGCCGCCGTTGATGCAGTGGCTGACCAGGGCCTTGAGGGTGGGCTGGTCCCAGCCGTTGAAGAAGTCGTAGTGCCAGCTGTGGTCGGTGCCGCTGGAGAGGCGGACCTTCGTCATGTCCCCGGAGACGTTGAAGGCCATCTTGAACTCGATCATCGGCACCGCCACCGGGTGCCCGGCCGGGCAGACGCGGCGGTTCTTCTCCACCACGGGGTAGGCCATGTGGCTCTGGTGGTCGGCGGAGTCCAGGTGCACGCCGTCCCAGCAGCTGGGGGCCTGCATGCGGATGTTGAGGTAGGAGCCGGGGGTGCAGTGCTCGGGGATCTGCCAGTTGTTGGCGCTGTTGCCGCATTCCCAGCCCTCGACAGTGCCGGGGTGCTCGCGGAACTGCTGCTCGGTCTGGGTGGGGCTGCCGACGACGTAGCGCAGTCCCTGGGGGAAGGCCCGTACGGTACGGAAGTCGGAGACCCCGGACTTGTAGTAGATGGTCTGCTTGTACTGGGTGGTGACGAGCTTGTCGCCGTTGTAGAGCGAGGGGTGCCAGTACCCGGACCTGTCGCCGGGGGTGATGCAGCTGGTCTTCGCCGCGCCGGTCAGTGAGCCGGTGGTGCTCTTGGCGTCGGTGCCGGAGGCGCCCATGAAGGTGTGCATGTGCGCGGCGCCGCTCATCCCGGGGTAGACGATCGGGTCGTCCGGGGCGTGGTGGCTCATGTAGCAGTTGGCCTGGAACTCGCGGTGGGTCACCTGGTCGGGGCCGGGGTTGAAGCTGTGCTCGGGAGCGATGCCCTGGACGGCGGGGGACACCTGGTCGGACTCGCCCGGGTCCAGGTTGGGTCCGTAGGCAGGCTGCTCGGCCATGCCGGCCATGGCGTGCCCACCGGCCGTAGCCGTCGTGGCAGCCGCGGCCGTTGAGGCCGGAGCGGCTGCCCGGGTGCCGTGGTGGCCGGTGCCCGGCTGGGCGCTGAACGCGGGAACCCCGGAGGAGACGGCGATCAGGACTGCCGCGACGGTGGCGCCGACGGCGCCACCGGCCACTGTGTAGCGTCTTTTCACTGTTCAGGGTTCCCTTCGGGACGTCCGTCAGGCGCGGACGGTTGAGCCGGACGTGCCGAAGTCTGGCTGTGCAGCGACTGTGCGCTCGCCGGTCAGGGGGCCCAGATCACGGACGTCCGGGGCCTATTTCCATGGGTCCCCCCGGCTCACGGGGGTCCGCAGTCGGGTTCAGGCCCGGCCCTGCCACCGCGCGACGGCCTGGGTGCGGTGACCCACACCGAGCTTGGCGTACACGTGGTTCAGATGGTTCTTCACGGTCTTCTCGGACAGCACCAGCTGGGCGGCGATCTGGCCGTTGGTCAGCCCCTGCACCAGCAGATCCATCAGCTCGCGCTCGCGGCGGGTGAGGTCGAAGCGGATCCGGGCGGCGGACTCGCGTTCGGCGCGCTCGCGTAGCTGGCGTACGGCCACAGCAGCGGCCACGGGGGCCAGCCAGCCTTCCCCGGCATGCACGGCGCGTACGGCCTGCAGGACGTCCTCACGGGAGAGCCCGTTGTGGGACAGGAAGCCGCTGGCCCCCTGCGCCAGGGCGGAGCTGATGACCTCGGAGCTGTCGTCGGAGGTCAGGAGGATCACGCGGGTGAGGTCGGCCAGGCGGGCAATCACCTCGAGACCGTCGGCGACCGGCATGCGGTGATCAAGGAGGGTGACGTCGGGACGGTGGCGAGCGACGGTGTCCAGGGCGGCCAGCCCGTCGGCGGCCTCGGCGACGACGTCCAGCCCGCCCAGTTCGAGCATGGCCCGCAGCCCGGCGCGCACCATCGGGTTGTCGTCGACAACCGCGACCCTGATCGTCATGGGCGGACCCTCTCAGACGCCGGCCCGCCGCCGGCGGCCGGTGTCCACAGCACCACCTGGGTGCCGCCCACGGCGCCGAGATCGGCGCCGGAGAAGACCTTGAGGCGTCCGCCGATCTGCTGGGCCCGCTCGGCCATCCCGACCAGGCCGTAGTGCCCGGCGGCGGAGAGGGCGGTCAGGTCGGCCGGGACGGTGAAGCCGCGGCCGTTGTCCCCGATGGTCACGCGCAGGGTGCGGGGTTCGAGGGCGAGCTCGACCCAGGCCTGGGTGGCACCGGAGTGGCGGGCGACGTTGCCCAGGGCCTCGCGCACGATCCGCAGGACCTCGTGGCGCACCGGCAGATCCACCTCGGCGCTACCCACCTGCCCCGGCCGGGCCAGTCCGCCACCCCTACCACCTCCGTCACGTCCGGTCCGGTCGCCCAGATCAGCGAGTACGGCCAGGTCGGCCAGATCTGTGTGCACGGGCAGTCCGGTGCGGGCCGAGAAGTCCCGGCAGGCCCGTTCGAGGGCCTCGGCCAGCGTTGCGTCCAGGTCGTCGGCACGCAGCATGCCCAGCAGTTCGCGGGCTTCGTCGGCCGCGGTGCTGGCGCCCTCGGCGACGGTGCGGGCCAGTTCGGCGGCGAGCTGGGGCCGCTGGTGCACGGCGTCGGGCAGGGAGCCGGCCGCGAAGGACAGTCCACGCAGGGTCTTCTCGACCGAGTCGTGCAGTTCGCGGGCCATCCGGGTGCGTTCGGCGGCGACGGCCGAGCGCTCGGTGGCGTCCAGGGCGGAGCGGGCGAGGTTGACGTGCCGGACGACGGCCGCGCGGGCGGTCGCGGCGGCCAGGCCGATGAGCACGTAGAGGGTGGGCACGCCGGTGAGGTAGACGGCCAGGGTGGCCGGCACGGGGGCGCCGTCGTTGCCCAGGCGGACGATCCAGGCCACCACGGCGTAGGCGGCCACGGTCTGCGCGACCCAGACCGGCCAGGCGCGCAGGCCCGCGACCACGCCGAAGACGGCGGCCGAGCCGCAGGAGAAGGAGAAGAACACCGGTCCGCCCTGCATGAGCGCCACGATCGCGGCCCCGGCGGCCAGCTCGAGCACGACGAAGAACGGCCAATGGACGACGGCGGCGGGCCGCCGCACGAGGACGGCCAGTTCCGCGGTGGTCACCACGGCGGCGACGAGCGTGCCCAGCAGGAGCCGGCGGGGGTGGGGATCGATCAGGACAGCCGCCACGACCAGCATCAGGGTGGCGCCCAGCCGCAGCAGGAGCACGAACTGGCACAGCCCGGCGATACTCTCGGTCGCGCTGCTGACCCAGTGCTGGGGCTCGACCAGGTCACGGGCCCTTCCAGACCTCCTGCCGGATCGGGTGCCAGATCTGGCACGAGCTCTGAAGCCGGATCCAGGTCCGGATCCAGGTCCGGATCCAGGTCCGGGTTCGGGGCCAGGTCCGGGCCGAGGTTCGGATGCAGGTCCGGGGCCAGGTTCGGGTTCGGGGCCGGGCCCGGATGTGGTGCCAGGTCTGTTGGCCCTGGGCCGACGTCGGCCCCCGGTACGCGTCTGCGGTCCGGCGGGCTGGGCGGGCTGGGCGCGCTGACCTGCCCCGGGCTGTGAGGCCGGGGGTGGTGCGGAGGCTGGGCCGGGGGCCGACCTCGGTGTCGGCCGGGTCACCGGTGCAGCATAGGCAGCCGACAGGGGGGGCAGGAGACGTCGGCCGGGCGAGCTCAGGTCCGGGCGGCTCCGGGCGGCGCCGCACCTGGCAGGGACAGGGGCAGGGCAGAGTTCGCGGGCAGAGTTCATGAGCAAGGTTGACGTGGGGCAGGGTGCGCGAGAGGCGCCGGGCAGGCGTGGATCAGGTTGGGCAGACGTTTTGTGGCGTGAGACAGGAGCGCGGTTGATGCGGTTGCCCGGCGGTGTGCCCGGCGTGAGGGACTGGACGTGGCGCCAGGTCGTCCTCGGGGTGGTGCTCCTGGTGCTGTTCGTGGCAGTGGCCGCGTTGGTGCCGGTGCTGATCCAGCCCGACGATTCCGGCCCTGAGGCGGGCTCTACGCCGGGAACCTCGAGCGGAATCCCTGCCCCCAGCGGCGTGGGCGTGCCCACTGCGTCGCCACCGACGTCCACTGTTTCGCCTGTTTCGCCGACCCCTGCGCCGGAGAAAAGCACCTCGGACTTCCAGGTGCGGCCCGCAGTGAAGGCGCGGCCGGTGGGGGACCCGCCGCGCGCGGTCTACCAGGAGTTCCCCAGCGCCTGCGCGCTCGTACGCGCCAGCAGCAAGGCGCCGGTGGCCGGGCTTTCCTCTCCGGGGGCGGGAGAAGGCGCGTACGACGTGTTCGGCAGCACGCGAGCGAAGCCGGCCGAGCCCGGTCAGGTTCCCTCGGGCGCCACCTCGTGCCTGAACCCGGGAGACCGGTCCACGTACTGGGTGCCGCAGGTGCTGCAGGGGGGCCGCGCGCTGGAGCCGGAGTCGTTCCAGGTGCTCTACAAGGCGGCAGTCAGCGACTACACCAGCGTTCAGCCGTTCCCTGCGGGGCTGCGCGTTCTGGCCGGCGGGCAGGCAGCTGCTCCCTCCGCTGCGGACGGCAGCGCCGTGTCCTGGTCGTGCACGGGGTACGACGAGCCGCGCCTGCCCGTCGCGTCGACCTGCCAGGAGGGGGACCGGCTGATCGGGCGGATCGCGGCGCCGGGATGCTGGGACGGACGGCACCTGGACGTTCCCGGGCACCGCTCGCACCTGGCCTGGGCCGCCTCGGGGCGCTGCCCGGGCAGTCATCCGGTGGCCGTGCCCACGCTGCTGGTGCGGGTGGCGTACCCGATCGACGTGACGCAGGAGGTTCGGCTGTCAGGGCTGCGGGGGCAGGACTTCGGGTTCGGTGTGGTCACCGGGTGGCAGCCGAAGGTGCTGCGCGACCTGGTGGGCGACTGCATCAATGCCGGTGAGCACTGCGGGGAGACCGGCAGCCCGAACTAGCTACTTCTCCTGCAGGCGCCGGCGCAGCGTCTGCGCCCCCGGCCCGGTCAGGTCGTCCAGCGCCGCTGCTCGTCCGGCGACGGCCAGGGCGAGGGCCTCCGCGGGCCCCTCGACGACCTCCCGGCCGGATTCCTGGCCGGACTTCTGGGTGGATTTCTGGCCGTCGGGACGCCAGGTGTGGTCCAGGTCGGTGGCGTGCAGCGTCAGGCCGTCCAGGGAGCGCACGCCCAGCAGCGCGGGGGCGGGGTTCGGTGAGGCGAGGTAGTCCAGCACCAGCCGCCATTGGTGGGCACCGACGTCCGTAGGTTCGTTGGTGGTTGTGATGACGTCCAGGCCCAGGGGGCGGGCCAGGTCGCGCAGGTGGATGCAGGTGTCCACGTAGGGGCCCATCGGGCCGACGCGGGGCGGGTCGAGCCGGTCGTCTGCGTGCCTGCGCAGTTCCCGCACGAGTTCCGCCCGGGGGCGCCGGGCGATGCGGCGGGTGATGTGGTCGATGGTCCGGTCGGTGTTGCCGCGATAGCGCAGGGCGACCAGGAATACGTGGGCGAAACCGGTGATGCTGGGCTGCAGGAGGTGAGCGGCCATCTCCTGGGCGCTCCACCCGGCGCACAGGGTCTGGGTGTGCCACTGCTGCTCGTCCAGGGACTCCAGCAGGTCGGCCAGCTTGCGGCGGTTGGCGGCCGTCAGCGCGTAGATCTCCTCGACGTTCACGGATTCTCCTGGGGTAGGGCCTCGCGCAGGTGCTGGGCGTGGGCACGTACGTCGCGATTGAGGGCCTGCAGCACGCGCAGGGCCGTCTGCAGGTCCTCGGCGCTGCAGTCGAGGGCCGTGTGCCCCTCCAGGCGCTCGCGCTCGGCCGTCATCAGCCGGGCGAACACGTCCCGCCCCTGCCCGGTGACGGCGATCAGGACGGAGCGGCGGTGACCGGGATTGGTCTGGCTCACCACCAGGTGCAGCGCGGCGAGATCGTTGACGTGCCGCTGCACGCCCTGACGGGCCAGGTCCAGACGCTCGGCGATAGCCGGCACGGTGAGCGGCCCCTGCTGCTGCAGGATCTGCAGGACCGCGCGCATCCCGACCGTGACGCCCTCGGGCCGCCACAGCGCCTCGAGCGCCCGCGCGGAGTTCAGCACGAGCGGCCTCACCTCGCCCAGCACCGCTTCCAGGAGACGACCCCGCGGGCTCGCCACCGACGTCCTCAGATCGCTCTGCATGACAACAATGTTGTCATGCTTGCGCTCGCGAGGCCAGTGAGAGGCCAGTGCCGCTCCGTGATCGTTTTACCCACTAGTCACTAAGAGCAACAGGGGCACCTGCCCCTGCGACGGATACCAGAACTGTGGGCACAGGCCGCGCCACCTGTAGTGACGACACATCGGCTTAATGGCTGAACTGGGATTTTCCCCGAGCGGCGGGCTATCTTTCTCGCGAGCCGAGAGGTTTTCGGCCGGGTGTCACCAGCGCCTCGCGCGCAAAAGATTCACTACGAGGAGTAACGGGATGGATATCGACATCGTCACCACCACCGGGGAGCGGTCGATCGTCACGCTCACCCGCAGCGGTGACGGAGCGAACGTCGATGTCTGGTACTGCGACGTGCAGCACGCCCACATCCCGATCGACGAACTCCGGGGCTGGCTGGCCCGCCGCGGCCCGATCCGGGAACCGGGCCGCTGGGGGCGGGTGGAGTTCACCATCCAGGAGGGACGCACACTCCTCACGGTCCGGCCGGAGGTCGTCGACCAGCCGCTCGTGCTGACCGAACTGTCCCGCCTGACCAGCGTCTGAGTACCACCCGACCAGCCCCTGAACCGCACCGCCGGGCCTGCCCATCCGTAGACAGAACGGTCCGGGCGGCCACCAGAACCACTGTTGAACCGAGTGATTGGAGAGCGGTCATGTCCGCAACCGAAGTCAGCCTGCACAGTTCCGACGAGAACCTGGAATGGCGCAAGTCGTCGTTCAGCGCCGTCAACGGCAACTGCGTGGAGGTCGCCTTCCGCAGCGGCGGCGACGTCGCCGTGCGCGACAGCAAGGCCAAGGGCCTGGGCCCCGTGCTCAGCTTCGGCAACGACGAGTGGGCGGCCTTCCTCGACGGCATTGCCGCCGGCGAGATGCACGGCGTCTGAAGCGGATCCGGATCGCAGCGACGAATCCGGCGCACCACCAGGACCGGCCCACGGCCGGGCAGCACAGGTGACGAGTACAGGTCTGCACGCAGGCAACCGGGTCCACCGACGAACCGGCAACCTGCGGTGGAGGAGAGACGGCCCAGCCGGGCGCATCAGCACCGGCGGCCGTCCAGACCTCGTACCCGGCACCCAGACGCAGGTGGGGTGACGAGCGCAAGGCGGGGGCGGCCCGCTGCTCGTCGGGACCACTCTAGGTGCCCACCGCTCACCCTGTCCGGCAGATGAAGAGCTCATGACCGAACCGTGACCTCCCGCACCTAGGCTCACGCCGTGATCACCCTGCGCACCGCCCGGCCGGGCGACCTGGACGCCGTCCTCGCCTTCTGGCAGGTCGCCGCCGAGAACGACAACCGGCCCGCGGACTCCGCCACCGCCCTGGAGAACCTCCTGGCCCGCGACCCCGAGGCCCTCGTCCTGGCCCTCGACGACGACACCGTCGTCGGCAGCGTCATCGCCGGCTTCGACGGCTGGCGCTACCACCTCTACCGCCTCTCCGTGGCCCCCGGCCACCGCCGCCAGGGCATCGCCACCGCCCTGCTCGAACACGCCGAGAACCGCTTCCGCGCCCTGGGCGCCACCCGCAGCGACGCCATGGTCCTCGACGAGAACGTCACCGCCCAGAGCGCCTGGTGGGCCCGGGGATACCGGGTGCAGGAAGACTGGTCACGCTGGATCAAACCCCTCTGACCCCTCTGCTGGATCTGCTCGATCTGACCGCAGGGCCCGGGCGCCCACGACCACCAGGGCGCTCGCGGCCAGAACCAGACCGGCGAACAACGCCACCACCCCGGGCCACTGCCAGCCGCCGAAGAACACCCCGCCGACCCACCCCAGCACGCTCGAGCCCAGGTAGTAGAAGAGGGTGTACAGCGAAGCCGCCTGGGCCCGGCCGACCTCGGCCCGGGCACCCACCCAGCCCGAGGCGATGGCGTGGGCACCGAAGAAGCCTCCGGTCACCACCAGGAGCCCGGCCGCGATCGCGATCAGGTTGTCCACCAGCGTCAGGCCGATCCCCGCGAGCATCGTGCCCGAGGCCAGCATCAACACCGCCCGCCGCCCCAGCCGACCGGCCAGCCGCCCCGCCTGCCGCGAGGACAGCGTGCCCGACAGGTAGGCCAGGAACAGCAGCGACGTCACCGCCGCGCTCAGCCCGAAAGGCTCCGCCTCCAGGCGGAACCCGAGGTAGTTGTACACCGCGACGAACCCACCCATCAGCAGGAACGCCTGGGCGTACAGCACCAGCATCCCCACATCGCGCAGATTCACCCCCACGTTGCGCAGCACGTCCCCGGCCCGCACACCCCGGTCCCGCACGAACCCCCGCGCCGGCGGCGCCAGCACCACGAACGCCACCGAACCCAGCGCCGCCACCAGCCAGGCCACCGCCACACCCCAGCGCCACCCCCACACCTCGGCCACCGGCCCCGCGATCATCCGCCCACTGATCCCGCCCAGCGTGGTACCCGAGACATACGTAGCGGCCGCCACCATCGCCTGCGACGAACTGACCTCCTCATGCAGGTACGTCACCGCCAGCCCGGGGATACCGCCCAGCGCCAGCCCCTGCAGCACTCGCAGCACCACCATCGCCTCGAAGCCGGGGCACACCGTCCAGGCCAGCCCCAGCACCGCAGAGGCGACCATCGCGATCCGCATGGCCGTCAGCCGCCCGATCCGGTCCGCCACCCACGACCACGGCAACACCCCCAGAGCCAGGCCCATCGTTGCCGCCGACACCAGCAACGCCGACTGCGCCTCCGAGACCCGCATCGACCGCGCCACCAGCGGCAACACCCCCTGAGGGGCGTACAGAGCCGCGAAACACGCGATCCCCGCACACAGCAGGGCCCACACCAGCCGCCGGTACTCCCGCGATCCCGGCTGGTGCCCCGCCCACGTCCCGCGCGCCACAACACTCATGCCGCCGACGGTAGGCGGGCCTCAACCACACGCACCAATGCATGAATGAAGCACACGCATAGCATCAGCGCATGGAAGAGCCCGCCACGCTCAGAACCGTCCTGGCCACCCTGCCCCTGCTCAGAGCCATCGCCGACACCGGGGGCGTCTCCGCCGCAGCCGACGAACTCGGCCTACCCCAGTCCACCGTCAGCCGCGGCATCGCCCGCCTCGAACACCACCTCGACACCAGCCTGCTCGAACGCGACGGCCGCGGCGTCCGCCTCACCCCGGCCGGCCACGAACTCGCCACCACCGCCCGCCGCACCCTCGAGCACGTCACCGAGACCATCACCCACATCCGCGCCGACACCGCCCGCCGCAACAACACCGTCTCCGTCGTCTTCCAGAACTCACTCGGCCGCGCCGTCATCCCCGCCCTGGTCAAGGCCCTCGTCACCGAACGCCCCGGCACCCGCGTCAACCTCCGTCAGGGAGGCCGCGCCTACTGCATCACCGAATTCACCGCCGGCGCCGCCGACCTCGTCCTCGTCGCCCCACCCATGGACCCCCAGCCGAACACCGCCACCGCCAGCCTCTACACCGAGCACCTCATCCTCGCCGTACCCCGCACCCACCCCTACGCGACCCGAAAAAGCCTGCGTCTGAACGAACTCCACAACCAGCCCACCCTCGGCCTCGCCCCCGCCTACGGCCTGCGCGACATCACCGACAGCCTCCTCAGCCAAGCCGGCGTCCGCATCACCTACGCCTTCGAAGGAGAAGACGTCCAGACCGTCCGCGGACTCGTCGCCGCCGGCCTCGGCCTCGCCATCCTCCCGCCCGAAGGCAACACCCCCGACCTCACCGAGATCCCCATCGACGACCCCCACGCCACCCGCGAACTCGCCGCCTCCTGGCGCCCCGCCGACACCACCCGGCCAGCACTCGCCGCCCTCACCACTATCCTGGGCAGCGACCCCTCCTGGCTCCCCGGACCGGCCCACTGACGGACGCACCGAGTTGCAGGCCCCACTGCCCGGATGAACACTCGCCACTAGTCCGATTCGCCCGCAATGTTCGCCAGCGGAAGTTCGCCCGGAACAAGGGAGAGACTCATGTACGTCGGCGGTGGCATCGCACTACTCGTGATCGGCGGAATCCTGGCCTTCGGGGTCAGCGACCGCTTCGACGGCCTCGACCTGACCGTCATCGGCTACGTGCTCATGGCCGGCGGCGTCCTGGCCATCGTGCTGTCCCTGGTCATGAACAAGCAGCGCACCAACACCTCGCACACCGAGGTCGTCGAACGGCGCAACACCGGCGGGAACGTACCCCCGCCCAGCATCTGACCCTCGCAAGACCTCTCAGAAGGCCGAGATCGGCCGCTGCCGCTCACGCCGGGTCAGCGCACCGACCACGGCCAGCTGACCGTGCCGCCGCACCGACAACCTGGCAATCAGCTCGACCACCGGCATGAACACCCGCTCGGGGAAACCCGGGGCCGGCACGTCCAGACTGACTGCCAGGTCGTCGGCATGCACCACCAGCTCCAGCATCCGGGTCAGCAGGAACGCATCCCGCGACAGCGCCCACCCCTGCCAGGGCAGCGCCACCCGCTCACCCGCAGAGCCACCGCTCAGCAACGCGGAGACCTCCGCCGCGCCCGCCGCGAAACGCTCGACCAACGCCTGCACACCCTCCTGCGCCAACTGCTCGTCCGTGGACCGGTCGTTCTCCGGATCATCCGGCGACGTCGACGTCACCCACGCCGCCCGCGCATAGTGCTCATCCGCCCCGTCCTCCAGCAGCGGCAGCTCAGTGGGCCGCTCAATGGGCAAGCCGCTGGAGAGGTCGCTGGGGGAGGGGAGGAGCAACTGCTGCGCCAACGACACCTGCCGGCCCAGGTGACAGGCCAGAGCCCCCACCGACATCTTCGGCAGAGCACTCGGCAGATCCCACCGTTCACCCAGCACCGGCAGCTGCAACAGAGCGCCCACCGGGGTAAGAGCATCCAGGAACGCGGCGTCGTAACGGCTGTTCACAACGCCCGATCCTGCCGCTCGTGATGGGGGTCGGCAAGCAACTTGAGGCTATTGGTGATAACAGGCTATTGCCTCAGCTTTCACATTCGCCACAAGACCAACCCGGAGGCGGAGGTCAGCCCAGCTGGTCGGACTCCTCGAGCGTCTGCAGCGAGCGTCGCAGGTGGTCGAACGACAGGGGCAGGTGGCTCACGGGAACGCCGTCGCGCCCGAGGGGGAGCGAGGTGCGTGACCCGGCGGCGAGTTCGGCGTTGAAGTTCTTCGCCTGGCCTACGTAGCTGCGTTCCAGGCCTCGCGGGTGCAGGGGCAGTCCGGCCGGCCGAATGACTCCCTCGTCGGTCGGGGAAGCTCGCACCGACACCCACAGGCTGTTCGGGGGACTGCCTTCCAGGCGGGACACCAGTACCTGCCGTACCTCGAGCCATTTCTCCAGCAGGCGGCCCAGGGCCTGGTCCATCGTTTCGCGGCCGGTGTAACCCGCGGGGACGGGCTGGTCCGGGGCCAGGGGGAGTGCCGGGATGGTCACCGTGCCGTCAGCGGTGGACCGGACGTCGTCCACGGTCATCTGGCACAGGTCGACCGGCCGCAGCGGCGTGGTGATCATGACCCCGAGCATCGCGGCCATCCGAACCGCCGCTTTGGACGGAGGATCGATGGCCACCAGGTCGAAGGCCACATGCCGCAGAGCGCGGGCGTTCATCGGGGTGGGCGTGCGCAGCTGGACTGCGGGTTCGGTGTGCGTGATCGGTGCGCTGCCGTTGGCCAGGGCGAGTGCGCGCAGGGCGGCTGCCCTCGCCCGCGAGGCGGCCTGGCTCTTGGCCGCGCCTTCCTTGGCGGCGAGGATGCCGGTGGCGGCCCAGGGCAGGAACCAGGCCGCGAACTCCTCGGAGACGATCTCGGTGACGTCGATCCGCTGCGCGGTGGCGGAGACCTGCTCGGGGAGGGCCTCGCGGACCTGCTGTTCGGTGGGTACGTCGCCGTGGATACGCTGCAGGGCGGCCGCGGTCAGAGCCTGATTGAGGGCCCACTCCCGTTGCCGGCGGGTGGAACGCGAGGCCCCGGAGCGCTCGAGAACGCCGAGGTACGAATGGATCGCCGTTCTAGCCTGCATGCGTCGGATGATAACAGGCTGACCTGCTCAGATCTGCCCTCTGCAGAACATCCATCAAGGACCGGCAAGAACGGGCAGGCTCCACAGGCATGGACTGGGGAGCCGGACGGTACGAGCGCCAGGCACAGCAACTATTGCCGGCGGTCGAGCAGATTGTGGACGAGTTGGCCCCGGTAGCAGGAGAAGTCGTCGTGGATGTGGGGTGCGGCTCGGGTAACGCGACGGTGCTGGTCGCGGGTAGGGGAGCGCGGGTCACCGGTGTCGATCCATCACCACGGTTGATCGAGGTGGCGCGCGAACAAATGGACGTTCGTGGTCTCGTCGGCCGGTTCCACCAGGGGGACGCGGCGAACCTTTCACTGGCTGCCGGGTCGGCGGACGCGGTGATCTCGTCGTTCGGGCTGATCTTCGCGCCCGATCCGTCGGCTGATGTGCAGGAGATCGCCCGGGTGCTGAGGCCCGATGGGCGTCTGGTGTTCTCGGCCTGGCTGCCGGAAGGGGCGATGGCTGCTCAGGGTGTACTTGTCCAGAGTCTGTTGACCTGCGACAAGAGCCTTTCCGCGAGCTTCGTGTGGCACGATCTGGAAGCGGTGGCCTGCCTGCTGAACCCGTTGGGCTTCTCGGTCTCCCGCCGCATGTGCAGTCTGGCTTTCGTGGGGGAGTCCCCGCGCGCGGCCGCCGAGGCGGAACTGGCCAACGATCCGCGGTGGGCGTGGCTGCGGGAGGTGGTGGGCGCCGGGCCGCGCTGGGACCAGGCCTGCGAGGCCCTGGTCAACGTCTTCGAGGATGCGAACGAGGATCCGGCCGCTTTTCGGGTAACCTCCAGGTTTGTTGTCTACCGCGCCGTTCTGGACGCGGTTCCGAGTGAAAAGCCATGAGTAACAGCATGTTTTGATAACAGGCTTTGAGTGGCCATACCGATTATCAGACAAGAGCTCAACCCGCCCGGGACGACGGACCTTCCCGGCTGAGGGCACCGCCGGCTGAGGGGCTGGGGGGGGCACGCCTCTCGGCACTACAAGGCGCTGAGGGCCCGGCCCAGATGCGGATCGAACCGCCGGGGATCAGCCGCCTGGATCTCCTCGCGCCGCCACCAGCGCACCCCGGCGAACTCGGCCTCGTCGGGCTTGAGTGCCTGGTTCTTGGTGCCGGCCAGGGCGAACCAGAGGCTGATGTCGGTGTGACGGTTCTCGGGCACGTCGTTGGTCTCGGTGACGGTGAGCAGGAAGGGTTTCTCGCCGAGTATCGGGTCGGGGACGGCGGTGATGCCGAGCTCTTCGACGACCTCCCGGCGGACCGTTGCGTAGGGGTGCTCACCTGGTTCGACGTGGCCGCCGGTGGGCAGCCAGAGTCGGGCCGCGCGGTGGTCGCAGAGCAGGACGCTTTCGGCTGCGCGGTCGACGAGCATGAAGTAGCAGACCAGGTGCGGCGACGGGGTGGCCGGTTTGGCGCGGCGGAAGATGTCGTGCGTGCCGGCCAGCCACTCGAGCGTGGTGGCCCGGTGGGCGCGGCCGAGTTCGTCGAACGGGTTCAGGGCTGCGACAAGGGTGGTGATGGCCGCGTGCAGGGCTGCCTGGTCCATGGGTGAAGACTGCCAGGCACCACCGACAGTCTTGGCCGGGCGCCTATCCTCGTTCTGTGACAACGGGGTTCGAGCAGCTCAGCGAGCGGCAGCAGGAGGTTCTGGGGGAGTGGCTGCCCGGTGCCGAGGTGGTGCGCGACCACAGCTGGGGCCTGGTCGGCACCACGGTGCTCGAGGTGCTGCAGGCCGGCGAGCGGTTCGTGGTGAAGGCCGGTGACGAGCGGGATCGTCACCTGGCGCGGGAGATCCGGGCGCACGCCGAGTGGCTTGAGGTATGGGTGCGGCAGGGCCGGGCGCCTCGTCTGGTGCGGGCCGACGCTGCTGTGAAGGTGCTGGTGACCCGGTACCTGCCGGGTGTTCTTGTCCTCGGATCGGAGGGTGAGTTCGCGCCGGACACGTATCGGCAGGCAGGGGAGTTGCTGGCCGGTTTCCATGGGCAGTTCAGCACGGTGGACGAGGATTTCGAGGCGAGCGCGAAGGTGAAGGCGTTGTGGTGGCTGGGGCAGCCGCACGGGATCGACCCAACTGTTGTCGAGCGTCTGGGGGAGGTTGTCGCGTGCTGGCCAACGCCGTCCATTGTTTGTGTGCCGACTCATGGTGACTGGCAGCCGCGCAACTGGCTGGTGCACGAGGGGGTGGTCAGCGTGATTGATTTCGGTCGGGCGGCGGTGCGGCCGGCGGTGACGGATTTTGCGCGGTTGGTGGCGCAGCAGTGGCGTGGTCGGCCGGATCTGGAGGCGGCGTTCTTCGAGGGGTACGGCGAGCGGCCTGGAGATGTTGGGGCGTGGCAGCGGGATCGGGTGCGGGAGGCGATCTCTACTGCGGTGTGGGCCAGGCAGGTGGGTGATGAGGAGTTCGAGCGTCAGGGGTTGCGGATGATCGATGACGCGTTGGCTGCGCTGGGCTGAGGTGCCTGGCGGTTATCTGTGGGGGACCTTCTCAGCAGGCTAGATGTCATAATGTTCATTATCGGCATTTGCTGTGGGTGCTGGGGAGTGGTGCCGGCGGGGCTGGTGTGGGTCATTCTGGATCGGTGAGTGTTGTCGGTTATTGGTCTGAGTCGCCGCTGTATCCGTCGGCCACGGAGGTCGCGCAGGTTGTGTTGGCTCCGGACGGCTCGGGGTGGATGTTCTGGTCGAGCTGGAGCACGGAGTTCCGGGTGCAGCAGTTCACCTGGAGGGTTCGTGGGGCTGATCACCTGGTGGTTCGGGCTCGTGCCGAGGTGAGCGGCAGTACGGCTCTCGGTGAGCACGACTATGTGGCTCATCGGGTGGACGAGGTCGTGCAGGTGGATGTGGAGTCGTCCTGGCGGTTCCGGACCGAGACGCTCGAGCATCCGGTGTCGGGTTCACTGTCGGTGCTGGAGCTGGATCGTCCGTTCGACCTGGGCATGGTGGGCGCACGCTTCGCGCGGGTTTTCGGGCCGGAGCGGGATGTGCCGATGTCGCTGGTCAGTGGGTGAATGCCTGAGGTCAATGCCTGGGGTGGATGCCTGGACCGGGGCCCTGCTCCCCCGGCCTGTCCGGCGGTCTTTCCGGTTACTCTGCGTCAGTTGGGGAGTGCCGAAAAGCCTTGTGAGGCAACGGCTTTCGCCTAGATAACTGTGATTATCTGGTGCTGGGGTCCTGTTGCGGAAAATGGTTCGCTGCATGCTGCCGCCTGACCGTACGGTGCCCTCGAGTCCGTGTCGTCGGGGTTGGGACGTGCCGTTGTACACCCTGTGAGTTTCTTTCTGCGCTGAGTTGTCGCGCGTTGCCCTGCGGGTGGCGTGCTCCTTCGTGCTGCGGATTTCTCACTGAGATCGGTGTACTGCTGTGCTCAATACCTGGCTCAACACGTGGGCTGTGGTGCCCACTGACCTGCCCACGATCGTCCGTCGTTGTCATGTCTGCGGCGCCAGCCGGTTCCGGGCGTCCGGGAAGTTCCGGGTCAACGCCCATCACAAGGTTCTCGACGCGTGGTTGCTTCTGCTGTGCACGCGGTGCGGTGACACGGTGAAGCTGACGGTGCTCGAGCGGGTCGGTGTTCGCGCTGTGCGCCCGCAGATGCTCGCGGCGCTGCACGGGAACTCCCCCGCCCTGGTGTCCGACCTGCTGCAGGATCCGCGAGTGCTGGGGCGTAATGGCGTGGCCCTGGACTGGCGTGGGTGCTGGCGGCTGGACACGTCCGGCTCGGTCGGCCTGGAGCAGTTGGAGGTGCCCGGGGTGGATGCGCTGGAGGTGTCGGTGCGGTTCGGTGGGCCGGTGCCGGTGCGCCCGGTCAGCCTGATCGCGGAAGGGTGTGGGCTTTCCCGGGGTGAGGTGAAGCGCCTGGTGGTGGACGGGAAGCTGGTGTCGGGGATCCGGCTGGGTGGCCTGGTCCGGGCCGACTTCGCGTTCACCGTGAAGCCGTGAGGCTGTGACGTCGTGAAGCCGTGATGTTGGGAGCAGGGGTGGAGGTTGCCCCTGCTCCCCCACGCCGTGTGTCTCGTTGGCGTGAGGCGTCTCTGACATTATGGACAGGTGTTCGAGTCCCAGCTGGAGCCGGTCGATGCGGAGGCCGGGTCGTTCCTGCCTGATGAGTTCGAGGTCGGGAACGGGGATGCGTGGCCTCATTTCGTGCGGGCGTGGCTGATCGCGCAGCGGGCTCAGAACACGGTGAGGACGTATGCGACGGCTGAGCTGCAGTGGCGTCAGTTCTGCGCGGGGCGTTCGCTGCATCCGCTGGAGGCGCGGCGGGGTGATGTGGACGACTGGCGCGGGCATGTCACGGCGACGGGCGGTTTCCATGGGCGGCCGGCGTCGGCGAACACGGTGCGGCTGAAGCTGGCTGCGGTCTCGTCGTTGTACGCGTATCTGGTTGGGGAAGACATTCTGGCCTCCTCCCCCGCGGCTCACATCAAACGTCCTCGGGGTGGGGATTTCTCGGCGACGGCGGCGCTGGACACGGGTCAGGCGGCGAAGTTCCTGGCGGCGGCCGAGGGGCTGGGGGAACTTGCGTACGTGGCGATGCGGATCCTGCTGGGCCGGGGGCTTCGGGCGACCGAGCTGGTGAGCCTGGACGTGGAAGACGTGCGTCAGCACTTCGGGCACGTGACGCTGACGGTCACGCACAAGGGTGGCAAGCGTCAGGAGCTGCCGCTCTCCCCCGGTACCGGGCACCTGGTGTCGGAGTACATCGGCGAGCGCGCGGCGGGGCCGTTGCTGGTGAATGCGGTGGGTGGGCGGTTGTCGTACTGGGATCTGTACAACCTGACGGTGCGGGTGTCGCGGCGGGCTCGGGTGGGGCTGGATGTGACGCCGCACGTGTTGCGGGCGTCGCACGCGACGATCTATCTGGATCAGGCGGGGGCGCAGATCGATCGGCTGCAGGACGGGCTGGGGCACGCGAGTCTGAACAACACGAAGGCGTATGACCGGGGGGCGGGGACGTTGTCGCGGTTGGCGAGTGTGGCGACGGCGGTGGAGGACGCGTTCTTACTGGGGTGACGCGCTGAGGGCGGTGCTGTCAGGGGTGGGTGAGTTCGTTGATGGCGGGTAGGGCGTGGTGCTGGACGGCGGTGGCGATTTCTTCGGCGACGGGTTCGGTGGGCCGACGTGGGGAGATGTACCACCACTTGTCGGCGAGGCCCATCAGCTGGCCGAGTCGTGCGATCGGTGGGCCGCCGGGGCCGTAGTGGGTGCTGGTGGTGGGTTCGCTGGGCCAGGGGTTGCCGTTGAAGTCGGTGCTGCCGGCGCGGAAGGTCGCCCAGGCGGTGTGGGAGGTGGCCAGGATGTTGACGGTGAACTGGAAGCTGGCGCTGTTGTTGGCCCAGTACTCGTGCAGGCCCAGCAGGACGTGGTGGCCGGGTACCGGTAGGCGGAAGTCCGTGAGGTCGGCGGGGCCGGCGGTGGTGGGGCCGGGGTCCTGGCCGATGATCTGGAACGCGGGGCGTGGGCTGGGGGTGCGCGGGTCGAGGGTGGGAGCGATGAAGCCCAGTTCTTTGAGGCGGGGGGTCAGCTCGTCGCCGAGCATCCGCAGGTAAGCGTCGCGCGCTGTCTCCACGGGGTCATAGTTGCAGGTGGTGATGAACTGGTGATCAACCGGTCATCATCTGGACGTTGACCGGTCTGTCTCACCTGCCGGTTCATAATTCAGGGGCCGGGTGGGACGAGGCGGTACCCGAGGCCGCGGACGGTCTCGATGCGGGGGCCGTGGGGGCCGCCGGTCGCGGCGAGCCGGGCGCGCAGGGCGGCGATGTGGACGTCGAGTGCCCGGTGGGCGCCTACCCAGGTGACGTCCCAGACCGCCTCGAGCAGGTTCTGGCGGGGCACGGTGTCCGCGTGCGCGTCCAGGAGGGCGCTCAGGAGCGCGGACTGTTTGGTGGTGAGTGTGGTGGCGCCGGCCGGTCCGTGCAGGAGGCGGGTTGCCGGGTCCAGGTGCACTCCGATGTCGGGGAGGTCGTGCGGGCTCATTGTTCTCGGGTCTCTCCCCCGGGTCGGCCGTTCGTGGTTGCTCAACGGTGTCGGGGGTGTGGGACCGGTGGGCTCCTGCAGCGCAAAGTCTCTGTAAAGGTTCGGGCCTGAGGGTTTTCCGGTGACCGGTGGTCTACGTAGCGTTGTCGGGTCGGCATCGGCGCCGGAACGGGGTGAGTGACGTATGACGGGTACGTTCGCAGACGCTGGGGATCCGGGGCAGCCGTCCCCCACCTCGGGGGTCACGCACCGGCGGGCGGTGCTGAACACGATCCGGGGGTCGCTGGGCAATCTTGTCGAGTGGTACGACGTGTACGTCTACACGGTGTTCGCGTCGTACTTCGAGGACAAGTTCTTCGCCGGTGACGAGCCGAACGCCGGTATCTACACGATGGCGATCTTCGCGGTGACGTTCCTGATGCGGCCGATCGGCTCGTTGTTCTTCGGCCGGTACGCCGACCGGCACGGGCGTCGCCCGGCGCTGGTGTTCAGTGTGAGTCTGATGGCGGCGGCCTCGCTGGTCATCGCCGTCACCCCGGGGCGGGAGCAGATCGGGGCCGCGGCGGTCGTGGTGCTGGTGCTGTGCCGGCTGCTGCAGGGTTTCGCGACCGGTGGCGAGTACGGCACGTCGGCCACGTACATGTCCGAGGCGGCTACCCGCGAGCGGCGGGGGTTCTTCTCGAGTTTTCAGTATCTGACGCTGGTGGGTGGGCATCTGCTGGCGCAGTCGGTGTTGCTGGTTCTGCAGGTGGTGCTCTCGGAGGAGCAGATCGCGTCGTTCGGGTGGCGGATCGCGTTCGGGATCGGTGCGGCGGGGGCGCTGGTGGTGTTGTACCTGCGCCGGCAGATGGACGAGTCGTTGTCGCCGGTGGATGCTTCGCGGCGGCGTTCGGGGTCGCTGGTGGAGTTGCTCACGGCGTACCCGCGGCAGTTGCTGGTGTGTTTCCTGGTCACGCTGGGCGGGACGGTGGCGTTCTACACGTACAGCGTGAACGGGCCCTCGACGGTGAAGGCGGCGTACGAGGGGCAGGGGATGACGGCGACGTGGATCAACTTCACGTCGTTGGCGGTGCTGATGCTGTTGCAGCCGGTGGGTGGGCTGATCAGTGATCATGTGGGCCGCAAGCCGCTGCTGGTCTTCTTCGGTGTCGGGGGCCTGGCGTGGACGTGGCTGGTGGTGCGGGTGCTGGGTGAGGTGTCCTCTCCCCTGCTGTCGTGGGTGATGCTGGTGGTGGGGTACGTGATTCTCACCGGGTACACGTCGATCAATGCGGTGGTGAAGGCGGAGCTGTTCCCTGCGCATGTGCGGGCGCTGGGTGTGGGGTTCGGGTACGCGCTGGCGAACTCGGCGTTCGGGGGTACGGCGCCGGTGCTGTACGAGGCGGCCAAGAAGAACGACTGGGTGCCGCAGTTCGCGTTCTACGTCATGGCGTGCATCGCGGTGTCACTGGTGGTCTACGTGTTCGTGCTGAAGAACCGCGCGCCCACCTACCTGGATGCCGAGTCGCGCAGTGGAAACGGGGGAAACGGTGGGGACGGCGGTCTGGCGGCGAGCGCGGCTGTGGGGCCGATCCGTCCCTGACACGGATCAGCCCCACAGCCTTCACAACTTGTACCGCCCGAACCGGGGTCGGCGCTCCCGGTTGCCCTTATTGCCTCCTGATCCGGCACATGGGTCCAGCACCTGGGTCCGGCACGTGCGCGGGTCGTGGTGCGGCTCAGCTGGCTTCGAGGCACTCGCTGTGGTCGTCCCCGTCGCTGTCGGGCTGGGTGGGGGTGTTGGTCTGGGGGGTGTTCAGGCCGGCCAGGGCCCGGCAGGCCTCGTGGGCGCTGGGGTCCTCCTCGCCGGCGAAGAGCTGGTCGAGCTGCTCCAGGGTGGCGGGTGAGGTGGCCTGCAGGATCTTGCGCAGGGCGTGCTGGAGCTGGTCGAACTCCTCGTCGCTGAGCGCGTCGACGACCAGGTGGCGGACCGTGCGCACGTGCCCCGGTGCGGCCTCGGTGATCTTGGCGACTCCGGCGTCGGTGAGGACGGCCTCGATCGAGCGGGGCCCGGTGCGGCAGTTGCGCCGCTGGACCCAGCCGAGGCGCTCGAGCCGGGTGACGGCGTGCGAGAGGCGCGACGCCGAGCCCAGGGCGCTGCTGGCCAGGGTGGACATCTGCATGGCCCGGCCGGGTGCCTCGGACAGGGCCGCGAGCACCGAGTACTCGTAGAAGTTCAGGCCGGTGTCCTGCTTGAGCTGCTGTTCGATCGCGGCCGGCAGGGCGGTGAGCGTGGCCGAGAGGTGGACCCAGTTGTAGAGCTGGGCCGGTGACAGCCAGGGGGTGTCGTCACTCACACCACCAGGATAGTGGATTGAACATTCAACTCGCGCCTGGCAGCATCATCGTGAAGTTGAACATTCAACTCGCTGATCCGGTTGATTCCGGGCGTGGGCCGAGAGCGTCCCTGCCCGGGCATCCCCGTCCTTCTGGGAGCGCCACCATGACCCTGCTGCGTATCGACGCGAGCATCCTCGGCCCCAACTCCGCCAGCAGTGAACTGGCCGACCTGGTCCTGTCCGCCTGGCAGGCCGAGCGCCCGGCCGAGCAGGTCGTCACCCGCCACCTCGGCTCCGAGCCGCTGCCCGCCGACGCCTGGGCCACCGCGATCGGCGCCGGGTACACCCCCGAGGACCAGCGCACCGACGAGCAGAAGGCGGCCGTGGCCCTGGCCCGGGACCTGCGCGCCGAACTGCAGTCCGCCGACCACGTCGTGCTGGCGTTCCCCCTGTACAACTGGGGCGTCTCGCACCACGTGAAGAACTGGATCGACCTGGTCCAGGCCGGCGGCGACCCCAGCGAGCGGATCCTCGAGGGCAAGCCGGTGGTGCTGCTGACCACCCGGGGCGGCAACTACTCGCCCGGCACCCCCAAGCACGGCTGGGACCACTCCACCCCGTTCCTGCGTCGTGTCCTCGCCGAGGTGTGGGGCGCCCAGCTCAGCGTCGTCGAGCGCGAGTTCACCCTGGTCGGCGTCAACCCCGCCCTGGACCAGTTCAGCGAGCTGGGCGCGCAGCTGAAGGCCGAGGCGCACGCCGCCGCCAGCGCGGCCGGTAAGCACCTGGCCTCTGCCTGAGAACCCGCCTGCGGTGAAGAGCTCCAATTGAGGACGGGTCGGGCCGGCGAGCGTCGCAGCCTCGCCGGCCCAGCCGTCCCCCAGGTGTGGGAAAACCACTCGGGCCGAGGGCTCCGGGCTTCCTAGACTCCCCCTCATGACCTCAGGTGAGCCCGTTGCGGGCCGGCCCTCCGCTCCAGGCGCCGACGTCGTGGAGACCATCGGCGACGTGCAGGTGCTGGTCTGCGATCCGCACGGGCCCGTGGTCGCCGGTGAGGCCGATGCCCTGGACCTGGTCGGCACGGCCGCCTGGCAGGGCGTCGGCCTGGTGATCCTGCCGCTGTCGCGGCTCGGACCGGACTTCCTGCGCCTGCGCACCGGCCTGGCCGGCGCGATCACCCAGAAGTTCGCCAACTACCGGGTGCGCCTGGCCGTGGTCGGGGACATCAGTGCGCACACCGTAACCGGGACCGCGTTGCGGGACTTCGTGGCCGAGAGCAACCGCGGGCAGCAGCTGTGGTTCCTGGACGACGTGGCCGCGGTGCGCCGTCGCCTCACCGGACGCTGACGCTCACTAGGGGACCCGGACGACGCTGGCCCACCCCGACCCACATCTGGCCTGACCGGATCTGGCCTGGCCCGGCTCGCCTGACCGGGCTGAGTTGGCCGACCGGACCCGGCTCGCCTGACCCGCCTGAGTTGGCCGACCTGTCTGACCTGGCATGACCTGGGCTGACCGGGCTGGTTACAGGCCCAGGCTCTTGGCGGCTGCTCCGTCCCAGAGCGCGCCGCGGCGCATGTACCGGTCCACCGCGGCCGAGCGCCAGTCCCCGTCGGCCATGATCACGTGCCGGGCCACCCCGTTCTTGGCCGACTGCGTGGCGAAACCCGCCCGCAGCGAGTGTGCCCCCCACGTGCCCGGCAGGCCGGCCGCCTCCGCGCGCTGCTGCACGATGGTCCGGATCACCTGCGGCGTGAACCCGCGGGGGCCGACCGTGCCCCACCGCGTCACCGGGCGGAACAGCGGGCCGGCGTCGATACCGGCCAGGGACAGCCAGTGCTGCACGGCGCTGACCGGGCAGGTGGCACGGGCGGCGCCGCGTGGGACGGCCCGTGGGTTGCGCTCGGTGCCGGCCTGGTCGCGTTTGGTCCAGCGGGGCGTGATGACCAGTCCCTCGACGTCCTCGCGCAGGTCGGCGACCTCCAGGCGGGCCAGCTCCGAGCGGCGCATCGCGGTGGCCAGGCCGACCAGGATCACCGCCTTGTCCCGGGCGCACAACAGCTGGGTCTTGCGTACCGCGCGCTCGTCGTCCAGTTCGCGGCGGGCCTGCTGCAGGTCCTCGTCCATCACCGAGACGATCCGCTGCACGTCGCGGACCATCAGCGCCGACATCTGCCGGACCAGGCGCTCCTGGTCCTGCCGGGCGTACCCCTGCAGCCGCAGCCGTAACTGCCCGTCCTGCCGGGCCGAGGGCAGCCCCAGGTCCGCGTGCCGGGCCCAGATCGCCGACAGGTGCTGATTGATCGTGGGCAGGCTGGCCGGGACCGGCCGGTCACGCAGGTGCGCCACGAACGCCCGCACCGTGGAAGCCGTCGCCGGAAGCGCCATCAGCGAGTTGTTCGCCGCCCACCCCTCGAACACCTCCCACGCCCGCCGGTACGCCTCCCGAGTGGAAGGCGCCAGCGCGTCCTCGGCCGCCTGCGCATCGATGACCGCCAGCCGGGCCACGTACTCGTAGGCCGGGTCCAGCCCGGACTCGCTCGACCCACTCGACCCACTGCCGGGCACCACCACTTCTGAGCTCCCGGGCCAGGTTTCGGGCTCACGGTCCGGCGCGGCATCAGGAAGCATGCACCGCATTCTGCCCGATAGCGGCGGATTCGAGACTGTCGGAGGGGGCTGGTAGACAACGTGCACCAAGCCGCACGAATCGTCACATCCGCAGGGGGCCCGATGGCACGCACCACGCTGTACCTGGTCCGCCACGGCGAGCAGCAGGCGCCCGGGCCCGCCACCCTCACCACCGCGAGCGCCGTCCCCGGTGAGGCCGACCCGGGCGAGAACGACCTGGGTCTTTCCGATCGGGGGCGTGTCCAGGCCCAGCAGCTCGCGCGACGCCTGGCAGGCACCCGGTTCGACACCATCCATCACAGCAGCCTGCCAAGGGCCGAGCAGACGGCCACGATCCTGGCCCAGCACCTGCCCGGAGTCCCGATGCACACCTGCGACCTGGTCAAGGACCGCACCCCGTTCCCCGCCGACCCCCAGCCGGGCCGGCCGGGGCACGACTACCCGCAGCGCTACCAGGACTTTTTCGAGGCCGTACCGCTGCAGGAGCGTGACCCCGGAGCCGTGCGACTGCAGCAGGCGGTTGAGCACCTCAGCGCTCTCAGTGCCTTCGGCGGCCCGGGACAGGCGGGCCAGGAAAGTCAGGCGAGTCGGGCGGGGCAGACCGATCAGGCTGAGCGGGTGGACCTGGTGGTCACCCACAACTTCGTCATCGGCTGGTTCGTGCGGCACGTGATGCAGGCCCCGCACTGGTGCTGGCTCGGCCTGAACCAGGCCAACTGCGGGCTCACTGTCCTTCAGTGGGAGACCGGCCGCCCGGCCACCCTGATCAGCTTCAACGACGTGGGGCACCTGTCCTGAGCGGAGCCCTGCCCGCTCGCCCTGGCCCTGGCCGCGCACCAGTCGCGCACCCCGGACCCGCCGTCCGCCTGAGCACGCCCACCACCAGCAGACTGCTCAGTTCTCCACAGGACGGGCCGGACGGACAGACGGGCGAGCGCGGTGAAGAAATGAACGGAGTCACGACCCTGCGCGCCACCCACAGACACGGACCATCATTCGCCTCAGTCCTCTGCCCGAGAGCTTCCCAGGACATACGAGCGTTGAGCTGGCCGGACGACGACACTCACGCGGCAGAAGATATGGAGCCTCGGAGGCAGCTGAGCGCAATCCGTGAGACATGCTGGTGAACGCCCCTCGCCGCCGGACGATGGGCCGCGGTCCACCATCTGCCGATCGCCGGCGACGCACTTCGTTGCCATGTTCCGAAACCTCCGCCCAGACCCGCGGGAGGTAGCTGCCCGTCCAGGCCTCGACCAGCGCCTCGTGCACGAGCAGGACCGGGCCGCGACGATGGGCCGGGCCGACCGTGAGCGCGTGCTGCAGCACTTCACCTGGGACGAGGTGGCGCGGCGGACGGCCCGGCTGTACCGCGAACTGCTGGGCGGAACGGGCGGAACGGACCGGCCGCGCGCATGATGGAGGACGTGAGCGTGGTGGGCGTTCTGGGCACGACCATGTACCTGCGGGACACCGGGGCAGGCCGGCCCGTCCTGTTCCTGCACGGCAACCCCACCAGTTCCCACCTGTGGCGGCACGTGATCGCCGGACGCAGGCCGGGCTGGCGGTGCCTGGCGCCCGACCTGATCGGCATGGGCCGTTCGGCCCGGCCCTACCTGAGCTACTCCTTCGCCGACCACGTCGCCCACCTCGAGGAACTCCTGCTCACCCTCGAGCGGCCGGAGGGCTCGGCCCAGGACGAGAAGGACGAGAAGGACGAGAAGGGTGGGCTGGACGGGCTGGTGGTGGTCGGGCACGACCGGGGTGTGGCCCTTGGGCTGGACCTGCTGCGGCGCCGTCGGCGGCGCGATATGGGGCAGGTCACGGCGATCGCGGTCATGGAGGGCCACATCCGGCCCCTGCCCGGCTGGGAGGCGTTCGACCCCGGCGGGCGGGAGCTGTTCCAGCGTATGCGCACCCCACAGGTGGGCGAGCAGATGGTGCTGCACGACAACTTCTTCCTCGACACCCTGCTGCCCGCGGCCCTGCAGCGGGCGCTGACCGAGGACGAACTGCACGAGTACCGCCGTCACTACCCCGACCCGCACTCGCGGCGGGCCCTGCTGGACTGGGCCCGGCAGATCCCCGTCGCCGGCGTACCGGCACCCACCCACGCAGCCCTCGAGGCAGCCGCCGTCAACGCCACCCGTTCCCCGGTGCCCAAGCTGCTGATCACCGCCCCGGGAACACCGATCGTCACCCCCGAGGTCACCGACTGGTGCACCCGGCACCTGCCCAACCTCACCGTCACCGACGTCGGCGAACCCGCGGGGCACTTCCTGCCCGAGGACCGCCCGAAGGCGGTCACCGACGTCCTCTGGCAGTGGCTCGAAACCCTGGAACCTCCCGGAAGTGCCCGCTAGGGGCCATGATTGAGCAGGAAAGCCGGGTCAGGCGCTGGGGATGGGGTCGTTGTAGGCGCCGGCCGGGCCCTCGTACAGGCTGCCGTTGACCCGGGGCCAGGCGTTGGCCTTGCAGCCGTGCAGGCCCAGCGTCTGCTGTTGCATCACCGGCGCCTTACGGCCGCTGCCGGTGCACTTCTGGTGGTGGTGGCCCAGCCGGTGCCCGGTCTCGTGGTTGATCATGTAGGTGCGGTAGGTCTCCAGCGACGCCCCGTACTTCGGCACGCCCTTGGCCCACCGCGCCACGTTCAGCACCACCCGGTCGCCGTTGCGGCAGGACGTGTACCGGTCGGGATTCGCGCGGGTGGCGTCACCGCACAGCGAGTCGCGGGTCTGCGGTGTGGCCAGGTAGATCGTGAAGTCGTACTCGGCCGAGTTCGGCACCCGCTGCAGCCGCACCTGCCCGGTGCCGACCCAGCTGCGCTCGTCCGAGAGCGTCTGCACCACCCGCGCGGCGAACTGGTTGGCGGTGACGCCCTTGATGTCCTTCTCCACCGACACCCGGTACCTCAGCAGCGGACCCCGCGACCCCGCGACCGCACTGCGGCCCGTCGCCACCTTGAACGACTTCTTCCCGGCCCGCGGATACGTGATCTTCGCCTTCTTGGCATCGGCTTTGGCCTTGGCAGCTGCCAGATCACCCCCGCTGACACCGGAGACCGGGCCGGCAGCACCGGCGGAGACCGCGGTCACGGCCAGCAGGACGCCGGCGAGCGCCGCGGCCGCGAGCGCACGGACCGCGGGACGCCAGGGGGAGGCAGAAGGGGAAGGGGATCGATGAGGTGCAAGAGGTGACACGCTCGCGAGGCTAGTTATTGCCCGATCGGGCAGCCACACTTATGCACCCGATGTGAGCAAGATCCGCAGGCATACTGCCCGACGCTGCCCGACCTGGGTGGATACGCCTACATTCGGCGAGCTCCGGAAAACCCCGCGCCACCTGCGGGCGTGGCGTGGTAACTTCACCGGCAGCAACGTACGAGGCACCCGCGTGAGTGCCCGGCACAGGGGAGGTGAGACCGATCAACGCTATGACGGACCGGGCCTCCCACCCCCACCAGCCCTAGGGAGGGCCCGCACCAGGGCATCCCGAAAGGCTTCACCATGCATTCCACCGCATCGTCCCTCACTGACGAGTCGGTCACCGACGGCGTCCTCGAGCAGTCCTTCACCGTGGGCGAGGTCCCCGGTGTCCTGTTCTCCCCCGCGGACGCAACGTCCCCTCGTCCATTGATTCTGCTCGGACACGGGGGCGGGCAGCACAAGAGAGCCCCCGGTGTGCTGGCGCGCGCCCACCGGTTCGTCCGTGAGCTCGGGGCCGCCGCCGCGTGCGTCGACGTGCCGGGGCACGGCGATCGCCCGGACCATCCGCAGTTCGGCCCGATGGCCGCCCGCAGCCAGCAGCGCGTCGAGCAGGGCGAGCCCCGGGCGCAGGTCATCGCGCAGTTCCAGGCCGCGGTGGCCCAGCAGACCGTGCCCGAGTGGACCGCCGTGCTCGACGCCCTGCAGGAACTGCCGCACGTGGGCGCCGGGCCGGTCGGCTACTGGGGTCTGTCGCTGGGCTGCGGCCTGGGAGTGCCGTTCGTGGCCGCCGAACCCCGCGTGCGCGCAGCGGTCCTGGGCTGCGGCAGCGCCCTGGCCGGCGCCGAGCAGGCCGCCCGGATCACCGTGCCGGTGCAGTTCCTGGCGCAGTGGGACGACGAGTTCATCTCCCGCGAGCAGTCCCTGGCCCTGTTCGAGGCGTTCGCCTCCACCGACAAGACCCTGCACGCCAACCCCGGCGGCCACGCAGCCGTCCCCCGCCACGAGATCGACAGCGCCACAGCCTTCTTCGGCCGCCACCTCGAACCGCTCCCCACAGCAAGCTAGGGGGCGGCGCCGGCCCGGCAGGACGCAGCAACGTCACGCCCAGGCCGGCGCCGACCGTCAGCCGAGCCAGTGCAGCGGGTCAGTGCAGGACGCCGCGCTCGTGCAGGTGGTCGAAGATCAGCTGGTCCACCGGGGACACCCGGTGCCGGTCGGCGTAACCGAACCAGACCAGTTCGGCGATCTCGTTGTCCGGTTTCAGATCGCCCTCGTAGCCGGCGGTATAGCAGGTCATCTGCACGATCTCGCCGTCCGGGCGCCCATGGGCCTGGGCCTGGAACGTCTTCAGGTGCACCGCGCTCGCCACCACGATGTCCACGCTCAGCTCCTCCCGGACCTCCCGCACCAGCGTCTGCACGTCGCTCTCCCCGGGCTCACGTTTACCGCCCGGCAGGTAGTAGACGCTCTTACCGGCCGAGAGGGTGCTGAGGATCAGCCCGTCCACGACGTGGATCCAGGCCACCTTGTCGATCGCGATCACCATGAAGCGCTCCCCGCAGACACAACCCACTCACCGACAGATCAACCCGCAAACACTACGACCCCCGGCCACCAGGCCACTCACGAAGGGCCGACCCCCTGATGAACAACGAGACGTACGACGTGATCATCGCCGGCTGCGGGCCGAGCGGAGCAGTGCTCGCCGCCGAACTACGCCTGCACGAGGTGAACGTGCTGGTCCTGGAACGCGACACCGAACCCGCCCCCTTCACCCGCATCGTCGGCGTGCACGTGCGCAGCCTCGAACTGCTGGCCACGCGCGGCCTTCTGGAAGGCCTGCTCGCACACGGCCGCAAGCGCCCCGCCGCAGGACTCTTCGCCGCCATCAGCAAACCCGCTGCCCCCGGCCCGGACTCGACCTACGGCTACCTGCTGGGCATCCCGCAACCGGTGATCGTGCGCCTGCTGGAGGAACACGCCCTGCGCCTGGGCGCCCAGGTGCGCCGGGGCTGCGAGATCACCGGGGTACAGCAGGACGAGCAGGAGGTCAGGGTCGAGCTGAGCGACGGGCAGCACCTGCGCTCGCGGTACCTCGTCGGCTGTGACGGCGCCCGCAGCACCGTCCGCAAACTGCTGGGCGTGGGCTTCCCCGGAGAGCCCACCCGCGCCCAGACGCTGATGGGTGAGATGCACGCTGCGGCGCCCGCGCAGGAGATCGCCGCCCGGGTGCAGGCGATCGCCCCCAGCGTCAGACCGTTCTGGGTCAGGCCTTTCGGGGAAGGGATCTACAGCATCGTCCTTCCCGCCGCAGGCATCACCGATCCCGCACAGCCGCCCACGATCGAGGACTTCCGCAGCCAGCTGCACGCCGTCGCCGGCACCGACTTCGGCATTCACTCCCCCCGCTGGCTCTCACGCTTCGGGGACGCCACGAGACTGGCCGAGCAGTACCGGGTGGGGCGGGTGCTGCTGGCCGGCGACGCCGCGCACATCCATCCCCCCATCGGCGGGCAGGGCCTGAACCTCGGCCTGCAGGACGCCTTCAACCTGGGCTGGAAACTCGCCGCCCACGTGCACGGCTGGGCACCGCCCGGGCTGCTCGACACCTACCAGGCAGAACGCCGCCCGGTCGCCGCGGACGTCCTCGACAACACCCGCGCCCAGCAGCACCTCTTCTCACCCGAACCGGGCGCCCAGGCCGTGCGCCGCCTGCTCACCGAACTCATGGACATCGACGAGGTGAACCGCCGGCTGACCGCGAAGATCACCGCCACCGACCTCCGCTACGACTTCGGCCCCGGCCCCGACCTGCTGGGACGACGACAACCCGACATCGAGACCAGCAGCAACGGCCCGCTGTACAGCCTGATACACGCCGGCAGAGGCCTTCTCGTGGACGGCACCGGCCAACTGAACACGGACGGCTGGCCCGCCCGCGTCGACCGCCTCGCCGACCCGACCGTCACCGGGGCCGCGCACGCACCGGCCCTGCTCCTGCGCCCCGACGGCTACATCGCCTGGACCGGCGACGACCAGCAGGACCTGAACGAACACCTCACCCGCTGGTTCGGCGCACCAGGGCCCCGAACAACACCAAATTGAGGACGGCGGCCCGCGCACACGGCGGCTCGGGCGGGGCCGAACAGTTGGTTCGGTGGGGGCAGGAAGCTTGTCGCTCCCGTGCCCGGCCCTGACGTTCCGTGCTGGATCCAATCTTCTGTCAGAGCCATTCTCCCGGCGCTACGCATCGAAGGTCCCGGCGGCCGAGCTGTCCGCCAACGCAGAACTTTTCACGCTCAGCTCATGATTCAGTGCCCTCGGTATCGGGATCAACGTCCGGTAGCGAGTTGCACTTCGTAGAAGAGGACCTCGCCCTCGGCCCGGACCCGGTGGAACCCGGCGCGGGTCAGGGTCCGCTGGGAGGCGACGTTGGCCCTGTCCGTGTCGGCCAGCACTCTGCTGAGCCCGTGGCCTGCGGCGATGGCCAGCAGGGCCAGGACGGCTTCGGCCGCGTATCCGTGGCCGCGGGCCGAGCCGGCCAGGCCGTAGCCGATCTCGACGCTGCCGTGCTGTGGCTGCCCCTTGAAACCGATCCCTCCGACGGCCTTTCCGTCCGACCGGCGGGTGATCCGGTAGTAGCCGAACGGCTGCTGCTGCCCCAGGGCCGTGCTCGTGCGGAGAAAGGCCCCGGCCGCAGCGACGTCACCGTCGAAGGGAAAGTCGTCGACCCAGGTGTCGGTGGGGCCCGCCGTCCGGGTGTGGATGCGTTCTCCCTCGGCCACGTCAATCGGATGTAACTGCAGGCGGGGCGTGAACAGGTCCGGCATGCTCCTGATCAAAGCAGGACGGCAACGGCGGGCACTATCCATTTTGCGCGGTCACCGCCACGCACGGCTGCGCCCATGACAGCGGCCCCGTCCGTTTCTCAGCATTCGGCGGACGAACGAACCGGCTTGTGGCGTCGAAGCCCCGCCTGGAGCATTCGCGTAACCCCCTCTTCCCGCCCGGATCACGCGCACCTCTCCTCTGCAGCCGTCCCCGCAGATCAACTAGCTAGAAGTTTCCTTCTCAATACCTACCCAGCTACTTCACTTCATCGCGTAACGCGCAACGCGATTTAGTAAAACGACGCGCTTACGCGTTATCGGACAAGGTCGCCCAGGTCCGGAAACGAGCAGGCGAGTGCGGATTGCCGGGTTCCGGCGCCGGTAAACACGGGTGGGCCATAGCCTCAGGACTTATGACGCTGATCAAGAACCCCACCGGACACACGGGCCGGGTGATCTGAGGCCATGGCGCGTTTCGGTCTCGGCCGGCGGACATCGTCCGGTGCCCCGGCATCCTGGTCGGCGTCCCGGGGCACCGATCGGGTCATGTCCCAGGTCGTTCACCACATGTGCTGGCAGGACCCGTCCCTGGACCAGTTGTGCGCCGCGGTGAAGGGGCAGGACGGGCAGGCCCGGCTCAACCTGCTGCTGCCCTACCTGCGTCCGCTGCGTAACCGGCCCGACCAGCACGTCCAGGCCTCGAGCGTGATCAACATGAGCCTGGCCGTCGAACCGATGCAGGCGCTCCTGCAGCACCCCGGCACTCCCGCCGACGACCGGGCGGACGTGCTGACCCTGCTCGGCAACACCCTGATCTCCCGGGCCCAGGACGTGCGGGGCACCGGGCCCGCCTCCACCGTGCCCGAGTCGGCCTGGCCCCGCTTCCGCGCGATCCTCGAGGAGGCCGACGACATCCTGGCCCAGGCCCAGCGGATCTACCCCCAGCACCCGGGGGCGGCCACGTTCCGCCTCAGCGCCGCCCTCGGCCTGGGAGTCTCCTCCGACGAATGGTGGTCACGGTTCGAGACCGCCCGCACCGCCCAGCCCACCCTGTACACGGCGCACGAGACGATGCTGACCGTGCTGAGCCCCAAGTGGTACGGCAGCGACGAGGCGATGTTCGGGTTCGGGCACCAGATCGCCGAGCAGGCCCCGCCCGGCGACCCGGTGGTCGCGATGCTGCCCCTGGCCCACTCCGAATACATCTGCGCCGTGCAGATGGGCCGCAGCCGGCCCGACGGGCCCTCCCCGGAGGCGGCCCGGCTGCACGACGAGGACGCCGTGATGGCCGCCTCCTGGAAGTGGGCCGGTGACGGAACCCGGCCGGCGCCGCCCCACCCGTATGCCCTGGACGCCCACAACCTGTTCGCGTGGTTCCTCGGCAACAGCCGCCAGTACCGCGAGCGCGGCCGCTGGCACCTGCAGCAGACCCGGCACCGGATCAGCGGCCAGCCCTGGTGCTGGCTGTCCGACGAACCGGCCCAGGCCTACGCGCAACTGCACGCCGACCTCGGAGTCGACTGAGTCGACTGACCGGCACGCTCACCTCCGCCAACACCGAACCGGCCCCCCAACCGGCCCCCAACCAGCCCCCAACCAGCCCCCAACCAGCCCCCAACCAGCACCGAACCAGCACCGAACCGGCCCGAAGACACCAGAAGGCTCAAGGTCGCGCCCCAGCGGCCGAGGAGCCAGCGACAGGTGCGGCTTGACGGCAGGGTCGAACTGCGGGTGCCGGGTGTGATGGTCCGGGGCGTCTGGGGCGTCCGGGGCCGGGAGTGATACGGAAGATGCGGCCGACAGGCAGAAAGACCAGAAAGACCAGAGGGGCCAGAGTAGCGACGCGGGTGCTCGCGGTGCTGGGCTGCGCCCTGATCGCATCGGCGGTGCTGGCCATGGTGCTGACCACGGCGCCGGTGCCGCCGGTGCGGTACCTGCTGTCGGCCTTCACCTCGACGTCCGACAACGGCGGCAACGACTTCACCGCTGCGGCGTCGTTCCCGTCCTACCCCGACGTGGTGAAGGCCGACAGCCCGTCGGTGTACTACCGGGGCGAGGAGCCCGACGGCTCGGACCAGGCCCTGGACAGCAGTGGCAACAACGCAACGGGCGGCTATTTCAGTGTCACGCCCAGCTTCCAGGTGCCCGGCGGGCCGGCCGGGGGCAGTGGTGCGGGCGCCGACACCGCCGTGCAGTTCTCCGGGGACTCCTCCACCGCGGCCTCACCCAGCATGAGCGTGCCCGCCGCGTTCACCTACGAGATCTGGTTCCGCACCACCTCCACCGCCGAGGCCCGGGTCGTCAGCTTCGGCGACGCCGGCTCCGGCTACAGCACCACCGTCGACCGGTACGTCACCATGACCGCGAGCGGTGCACTGACCCTGACGGTGGGCAACAGCACGATCACCTCCAGCGTCAGCGGGCTGAACAACGGCGCCTGGCACCTGCTCGGCGCCAGCCTGGGCGCCGCCGGGATGCGCCTGTACGCCGACGGTGTGGAGGTGGCCTCCGACGCTGCGACCACCACCGCTGCCGCCTTCACCGGCTACCTGCGCCTGGGCGGGGACGTGTCCTACTTCGTGGGCACCCTCGATGAGGCCGTGCTGTACACGAAACAGCTGTCCGCGGCCCGGATGAGCGCCCACTACACGGCCGGTGCGAGCGCGGCCTCGCTGGCCTCGTACACCGCCACCCTCACCGCCGACGGGCCCTGGGCGATCTACCACCTGAACGATGCCCCGGGCACCTCCTACCGGGGCATCCAGTTCCAGACGCGTCTGCTCGAGCACACCGGGGCCAGCAGCAAGCGCGGCTGGTACTCCTACGTGCGGCCCAAGGGCGTGACCGGCGGCCGGCCCGGCGCCCTGATCGGCGACCAGGCCGCCAGCACGGCGATGCGGTTCGAGGGCTCGGGCATCGGCTACTGGCCCACCCCGGTGAACAACCCGGCCACGTTCAGCCTGGAACTGTGGTTCCGCACCAGCAGCACCACCGGCGGGGACCTGGTCAGCTTCGGCAACAGCATGACCGGCGACTCCATCATCTACGACCGGATCTGGAAGATGATGGACGACGGCACCATCACCTTCGGCATCTACTCCGGCGGCGCGATCGTCTCGGCCACCACCACCGCCACCTACAACGACGGCCGGTGGCACCACGGCGTCCTGACCCTCAGCCCGGGCACCGGCATGACCATGTACGTGGACGGGGTGGTCGCCGCGACCAACCCCAGCCCCGGCGCACCCCAGAACTACTCGGGCTACTGGCGCTGGGGCGGCGGCAAGAAATGGGTCACCCCACCGACCAGCGAGTTCTTCTACGGCGACCTGGACGAGGTCGCGATCTACCCCAGCGTACTGAGCGCCCAGCAGGTGGCCCGCCACTACTGGACGAACACCTAGTGCGGCGATCACCCACCCGGACAGCCATCGCCGCCACTGTCGCCGTGGCCGCCGTTCTCCTGCTGGGTCTGGCCCTGGTCCCGGTGTCCTTCTCGGCGTTCACCGGGCAGTCCGGCAGCGGGCCCAACACGTTCAAGGCCGCGACGGTCGCGCTCGGCGACGACGACTCCGGCACGGCCCTGTTCACGGTGAGCGGGCTGCGCCCGGGCGACTCCGGCAGCCGGTGCATCGCGCTGACGTACACCGGCACCGTCCCGGCGCAGGTCAGGATGTACGTGGCGCCCGGTGACGTCAGTGGTACCGGTCTGGAGCGCTACCTCACCCTCACCGTGACCGAGGGCACCGACAGCAGCGGCGGCTCTTTCGCCTCCTGCAGCGGATTCACGCCCGCGGCGGCCGGGTACAGCGCCCGCCTGAACACCCTGGCCGGCACCGCGAGCGACTGGGGCAGCGGCATCGGCAGTTTCGCCCCCACCGGCAGCGGGCAGGTGCGCGTCTACCGCATCGGTTACCAGCTGACCGCCGGCGCGGCCGCCCAGGGCCTGAGCACCCGGTTCCGGCTGACCTGGGAGGCCCGCAACAGCTGAGGTACCGCCACCCGGTCCTGGCCGGTTCTGGCCGGTTCTGGCCCGTTCTGGAACGTGAAGATTCAGGCATTCCGGCCCGCTCTGACATCGTGAACATTAGGCTCACCGATCGTGGGAATCCTCAGGAACCTCAGCCGGCGCGGCCCCTCGTTCGAGGTGATCGACCGGCGCTGCTGGGCCGACGAGTCCCTCGACCGCCTCTACGACCAGCTGCCCGTCCTCGACCCGTACCAGCGGGTGGAGACCGTGCTGGGCATGCTGCGCCCCCTGCGTAACCGCCCCGAGGAACACGTCCAGCTCTCCGAGCTGATGGGCGAGGAACTGATGGGCTCGGTCGACGTGCTGCGCGAGCGCTGCGCGCACCCGCACACCCATCCCGACGACCGGGTCGACCTGCTGGCCCTGCTGGGGACCACGCTGGTCGACGTGGCCTGGGAGATCCGCGGCAGCGGACCGGCCTCCAGCGTGCAGAAGTCGGCCTGGCCGGACTTCCGAGAGATCCTCACCGAGGCCGACGAGATCCTGGTGGCGGCCCTGCGGATGGTCCCCCACCATCCCGACGCCGCCACGTTCCGCCTGTTCACCGCGCTGGGCCTGGGTGTGCGCTCCGACGAGTGGTGGAACCGGTTCGAGGTGGCCCGGGCCGCCCACCCCACCCTGTACGCCGCGCACCGGGCGATGCTGACGGCGTTGTGCGCCAAGTGGTACGGCAGCGACGAGCTCATGTTCGACTTCGGGCGCAGCGTCGCCGAGCAGGCCCCGCCCGGCGACCCGCTGGTCGCGATGCTGCCGCTGGCCCACGCCGAGTACCTGTGCTCGGTCATGATGGGCCGCAACACCCCCGGCGGGCCCTCCCCGGAAGCAGCGCGCATGGACGACGAGGAAGCCGTGATGGCCGCCTCGTGGAAGTGGGCCGGGGACGGCAGCCGCCCGGCCCCCACCCACGCGCACGCCCTGCGCGCACACAACCTGTTCGGCTGGTTCCTCGGCACCAGCAGCCGCTTCCAGGACCGGGGCCGCTGGCACCTGGAACAGACCCGCCACCGCTACCACAGCATGCCCTGGTCATTCGTGGCCGACGACCCGCAGGGCGCCTACGCCGAGCTGTGCGTGCGCCTCGGGGTCCGCTGACCCATGGCCCTCTTCGGCAGCCGGGGGGCCCGGGCGCGAATGGTCGAGAACCGGTGCTGGGCCGACGAGAACCTCGACCGGCTCTGCGACACCGCCCCCACCCTGACCGCGCCCGCCCGCGTGGAGCTGGTGCTGCAGCACCTGCGGCCGGTCCGTGACCAGCCCGACCAGCACACCCTCACCAGCGACGCGCTCGACCTGACCGCCGACGTGGAAGCGATGCGGGTTCCAGCCGTGGGTCAACCTCTCCAACAACCCGCCCCACGCCTACGCACGCCTGCACGCCCACCTCGGCCTCAGCTGAACCCCCCACCAGCCTGGAACCAGACGTAAACCAGGTGCGTCTAGGCCTGGACGGCGCGCAGCGGAGAGGTCTTGCGGGCCTCGATCAGGATCCGGGCGGCGGTGCGGTCACTGACCAGCCACCCCTGCCGCTCCAGCTCGGCCCGCAGCTCGGTGCCGGTGATCTCCGGACGCGCATGCACGATCCCCGCCGCCACGGCCAGGCGCTCCTCCTTCTGCTTGACCGTCGGGCGCCCACTGACCGCCGTCCCCGGGTACCGCTCGTCCGTCCCGTACTCCGGCGGGTAGTCGCCCGAGTCACCCGAGTCCTCGGCCCACTCCGACGTGCCGGGACCCGAGCCCACGGAGGGCTCAGGTTCGGGGACGCTCGTACGGGCCTGCGCCGCAGCCCACAGACCAATGCGTTCCCGGTCACGCGCCGCAGTGAACGTCGGCACCGGCTGAGTCGTCTCAGCCGTCTCGATCGGCTGGGACGTCTGCGTGGGCTGGGTCGGCTGGGTCGGCTGGACAGCTGGTGTCGGCTCGAAGGGCATCTGAGTGGCAGGCTCAGCCGGCGTAGTCACAGCCACCGGTCGGGCGGCTGTGTCAGACATGACAGGTGGCACAGGTGGCACAGGTGGCACAGGTGCGGCAGGCGTGGCAGGTGCAGTCACAGCAGAATTGAGGACGGGGGTGGCGGGCACCGCGGTATCGAACGGGTTGTCGCTGTCCGGCAGTACCAGGACGCGGTGCGCCGGCGCGGCCTGCGCCTCCTGTTCACCCTGGGCACCCTTGGCCGGGTGGGGGATGTCGGGTTCGGGGCGCAGGACGGACTGGACCACTGCGCGCAGGATCGACTCGGGGCTGCGCTCGGGGTGCTGGTCGGCGCCGGTCCAGCCCACCGCGTCCATCACCGTGGAGGGGGCCAGGCTGCCCGCGCGCAACTGTCGGTTCACCACCCGCCGTACCCGCCTGGCGTCGCGGCGGGCATTGACCCGGCGTGGCAGTGACAGGTTCAGTGCCTCCCGGGCGGCCGCCGCCATACCCACACCGATCCGGGCCTGGTGGGCGTCGGCCACCCCGGTGCGGGCCATGAGCAGGCGGGTGCGGACCGACTCGATCGGCGCGGACAGCCACAACGAGGGCGCGATCGAGGCGCTGGGCCCGAAGTTGGCTGCCTTCCACTGGCCCAGGACCTGCTTGCCGGTCAGCTCCACCAGCACCGCCCACACCGCGGGCGCGGTCACGTGCCAGGGCACCTCACCCAGGTTCCGCGAGGCCAGCGCGTTCAGGAACAGCGTCCCGGCCACCCCGCAGTGCGCGGTCAGACGCCACCCCGTCATCGGCCGCCCCACCTTGGCCCCCGCCACGTACTGCAGCGAGGCGCCGAGGATCAGCAGGTCGACCAGCAACGGGAAACCCGCCGCCAGATAGGGACCGAACGTCGGCTCGGCCGCCTTGTACAGGCTCTGGTACGACAGCACGGCACCGATCACGGCGACCGGCACGAGCACCACCCGCGCCCAGGCGCTCAGACGGCGTGCCTGCCGGGCCAGGGCCGCGGCATCAGCAGACTCCGCGGGCCGGGCCGGATCCAGGTCGGGGCTGGAGGGGATGACCACGGCGCCCATGCTGACGCCCGCACGTGTCACCTGTCATCCCGCCAGGTCCCGGCCTGCACCAGTTGACCGGGTTGACCGTCAGACAGTGGACACACTCACTGCCAGCGGGTCAGTGTGGCTGCCATGTGTGTCGATGCGTACTTCGTCTGCGCCACACCCCGCACCGGCAGCTCCCTCCTCCTCGGCCTTCTGGCATCCAGCGGCTGCGCCGGGCGACCACAGGCGTACTTCCGTGCACCCGACGAAGCACTGTGGGCCGAGCGCTGGCAACTTCCCCGCACCGGCTACCCGTACGCCGATTTCGTCACCGCCGCGCTCGCCGCCGGCCGCACCGCGAACGGGGTCTTCGGCGCCAAACTGATGTGGGGGACCATCGGCGAACTCACCGCCAGACTCGCCGACGCCTACCCCGACGCCGAAGGCGCTGCCACGACCGCAGGAGACCTCGCAGTGCTGCGCCGGGCGTTCGGGCGGGTCGGGTTCGTGCACCTCAGCCGCCGCGACGTGCTGGCCCAGGCGGTGTCATGGGTACGCGCCGAGCAGACCCAGCAGTGGTACGCCGGAGGCGACGGAGAGATCAGCGGGCAGATCAGCAATCAGCCCACCGGTGCCCGGCCCACGTTCGACGCCAACGCCATCGAGCACCACCTGCACCTGATCCAGGAACACCAGCAGGGCTGGGAGGACTGGTTCAGCGCCAACGGCGTCAGCCCGCACCGGGTGACGTACGAGGAACTGACCGCCGACCTCACCGGCACCACCACACGGGTCCTGCAGGCGCTGGGCCTCGAGGCACCGGCGCAGCCACCCGTCGCCCGCCACCAGCGCCAGGGCGACCACGTGAACCAGGAATGGATCACCCGCTACCGAGCCCACGCCCACGCTGAGGCCCAGACACGGGCCAGTGCTGAGGACGGGGCACAGGATGCGCCAGACTTCCGGGGTGAGCACGAAAAGCCCTGAATCCGCCCCCGAGCCCGACGTCCGGCCCACCTGCGGCCTGGACGGCTGCGAAGAGCCCCTGCCGCCACGCCCCCGCGACGAACTCGGCCGGCCCAAGGGCGGGCGACGGGCCCGCTACTGCTCCAAGGCCCACGCCGACGCGGCCTCCCGCCAGCGCCGGGCCAGTGACCTGGCCGCGGTGGCCGACCCCCTGGCCCTGGCCCGCGAGGCCACCGCGGGTGTCCTGCCCGCCGCCCGGCAGCTCAGCGAGCAGCTCACCAGCCTGATGGCCCGGTTCGAGCAGGCCGAGAACGGCGCGCTGGCCCGGGTCCAGGCCGCCGAGACCGAGGCCGAGCAGGCCCACGCCGAGGCCACCCGCGCCGCCGAGGCCGAACAACAGGCCGAACAGGCCCGCCGCGAGGCACTCGCCGCCGCCCGCCGCGACCGCGAGGAGAAGGACCAGGCCCTCGAACGCGCCCGCCAGGCACAGGCCGAACTCCAGGCCACCCGCGACGAGACGTGGAAGCAGATCGCCGAGCACGAACGGGCCCGCGGCCAGGTCGAGGCCGAACTGCAGGCCGCCCGCACCGCCCTGGAGACCCTGCGCCGCGAGCACGCCGAGGTCCTGCAGACCACCCAGGACCAGCACTCGCGGATCACCCAGCTCGACCTGCACCTGGCCACCACCAGCGCTGAGCTGCGGCAGTCCACCGAGCGCGCCGCCGACCTGGGCGCACGCCTGGACCAGGCCGAGCAACGCCACCAGCAGACGGCCGCCGACTGGCAGTCCCGCCACGAGCAGCAGACCCACCAGCTCGCCACCCTGCAGCAGGCCCACGACGCGGCCGTGGCCGAGGCCCGGCGCCTCGCGCAGCAGTTGAACGAGCAGTTGAACACCACGAGCCCAACCGTCCGCCCGGCACCGGTGACCAGAGCGCCCAAACCCGCCCGCCGGCGTCCTCGGGTAGCCGGAAACCGCCCCGCCGAACGCCCCAGCCTGAGCTAGAGCCCTGACTGGGCCCCCGCGAAACTCGCTGTCCCCCGCACGAGGGGCTGCACTAGCGTCCCTGGGTGCCCAGTACCCCGCGCCGAACCCTCACTGCCGACGACCTCACCGACGTCATCCGCGCCGCGTTCGGGCCTGACCAGCGGATCACCGGGGTACAGCGGTTGCGTGGGGGCACCAAGAAGGGCGTCTACCGGGTGGGCCTGACGGGAGTGCCAGCGTCAGCCGTCGTGTACAGCTGGGCCGACGAGGAAAACTTTTGGACGCCCGTGGGCCCCTCGAGCGATCCCGGCCCGTCGGTCAGTACCCAGGATCCCCGGGACCCGTTCGCCCCCGCGGACGGGATGCCGCGGTTCCTGGACGCCGTTCACACCCTCCAGGCGCTCGGGGTGCCCACGCTCCACGTCTACCTGGCCGACGACAGCCGCCAGGTGTTCCCGGCCGATGTCGCCGTCGTCGCCGACCAGGCCGGGGGAACGCTGGAGGCCCTGTACGACAGCGACCCGGCCCAGGGGGACGCCATCACCCGGCGCCTGGCCGAGACGCTGCAGGTCGTGCACGCCCACCGCGCCCCCACCTACGGCACGCTCGAGCAACTGCGGCTCGGCATCGAACCGTACGGCCCCACCTGCGAACACCTCGTCCTCGAACGCGCACTGGGTGACGTGGCCGAAGCCGCCGGCCGCGAACCCCGGATCGCCGCCGTCGCCGAGCAGCTCGCCCGCAGGCTGCACGACCTGCATGCCAGGATCAGCCCCCGCCAGGAGTACGCGCTGATCCACGGCGAACTCGGCCCCGACCACGTCCTGCTCACCGCCGAGCCCGCCAATGGCGCAGGGGCGGTGCTGATCGACATCGAAGGGCTGATGTTCTTCGACGTGGAGTGGGAGCACGTGTTCCTGGAGATCAGGTTCGGCGAGCGCTACCGCCTGCTCGCACCGCGCACCCCACTCGACGGGCCCCGGATGGACCTGTACCGCCTGGCCATGCGCCTGTCCCTGGTCGCAGGTCCGCTGCGGCTGCTCGAGGGCGACTTCCCCGACCGCGCCTTCGCCCGCAGCATCGCCGAGCACAACACCCACGCCGCCCTCGCCCTGCTGGGACAGTGAGATGCGCCCCTACACAGACCTTGTCGCCGAGGCCGAGCAGGCCGACGTCACCGGCTGGGACTTCTCCTGGCTGCGAGACAGGGCCACCGAGGAACGCACACCCTGGGGGTACGCCGGGCAACTGGCCCAGCGTCTGGCGCACGCGCACAGCGCCCTGGACCTGGACACCGGAGGCGGGGAAATCATCGCCGGGGCACCCGAACTGCCCGCGCACATGACCGTCACCGAGGCGTGGGCACCGAACCTGGCCCGCGCCGCGCAGACGCTCACACCGCGCGGGGTGAACGTCGTGCACTGCTCCACCGAGAACCTGCCGTTCGCCGACGCCACGTTCGACCTGGTCACCAGCCGCCACCCGGTACGCCCGGCCTGGGCGCAGATCGCCCGCGTCCTGCGCCCCGGCGGCACCTACTTCGCCCAGCACGTCGGCCCGGCCTCCGCGTTCGAGCTGATCGAGCACTTCCTCGGCCCGCTCCCGCGCGAGGGCCACGTCCGCGACCCCCGGCGCGAGAGCGACGACGCCACGAACGCCGGCCTGCAGGTCGTCGACCTGCGCACCGCTCGCTGCCGGATGGAGTTCCACGACGTGGGGGCCGTGGTGTGGATCCTGCGCCGCTGCGTGTGGTGGGTGCCCGGCTTCACCGTCGCCCGCTACGAACCCCACCTGCGGGCCCTGGACGAGACCATGCGCGGGGGAGAGCCTTTCGTCGCCCACTCCACCCGCACCCTGATCGAGGCCCGCCGCCCTACCAGAACAGCGTGACCAGCAGCGTCAGCACACCCCAGGCCAGCGCCGGCCCGAACGCCCGCACCCGCCACGGCACCCACTGGTACAGCAGGCCCAGCACCACCATCGAAACCCCGAGCACCGCCGTGGGCGAGTAGGCCACCCACAGGCGCGTGCCCTCGTCCACCGCCGACAGCAGCAACGCGTAGTACGTCACGACCGCCCCGATGACCCCACCGAACACCTGCCCGAACGCACCCCACAGCACCCGCGGCTCGTGACGCTCGCTGGGCAGCCCCGCACACAGCACCGCCGCCACCATGACCGCCACCGCGTTCACCCATCCACCGAGCGCCGAGTGGTCCGAGTCCTCGGCCAGAAAGTCGATGCCCGTAGGCCTGGGCAGGTAAGCCCCGGACCCACCCCAGATCAGCAGGGACAGCAGCAGCACCACCCAGCCGGCGATCAGGGCCAGACCGGTGCCGCTCTGCAGCAGCTTGGCGCGACGATCCTCGGGCGACGACAGCATTCGGGGCACGGCGTGAAACTACTGCACCTGAGGCTAGTGACCGATGGCCAGATCGAACTCGTTGCCTTCCGGATCCCTCAGGCAGACCCAGTGCACCCCGTGCTCGCGGTGCTCCGACACCTGGGTGGCCCCCAGCGCCAGGATCCGCCCCAGCTCGCCCTCCCAGTCAGAACCTTCAGCGAGGCGCAGATCCAGATGCACCCGGTTCTTGACCTGCTTGGCCTCCGGCACCGCCAGCAGCATGAGCGCCGGGCTGCCCGGGATCAGCGCATAGAAGGCGTTGGCGCCGGGCTCGACCGGGCGCTGCAGCAGCTGCGCCCAGAACCCGGCCAGCTTCTCGGCGTCGGAACAGTCGATCACGACCTGCGCGACCTCGACAGACATCACAGATCTCCTTCGTCAGTAGGGAAGTGGGTGACCGGCCAGCAGACCTCGGTGCGCAGAGCCGCCGGGTCACTGGTGTCGGCCGGACTGATCAGGTAGTTCTCCCGGATCGGGCCTTCGGCCGCGATCCCGGCGGCGTGCACGTGCTCACCCAGCGCCGCATACGTACGGTCCAGATCCGCGAACGAGCCCTCATGAACGGCCACCGCATACGGCTGCGCCCCAAGATCCAGCAGCCGCACCCCCCGCTCGCCGCCCGGATCACCGTCTGGATCACTGCCGGCCCCGACGGGTAGCAGAGCGGTCACCGTCAGGCTCTGCCCGCTGAACCAGTCCCCCGAGTACAGGGCCCCACCCGCCCCCGAGGGCCAGGCCTGCACCTGCCGGGCCGCAGCGAACAGACGCGTGAACACGTCCGCGAACCACACCTCGATCCGCTCCGGCACCACGTCCCCGACCACCGTCAGGGCACTCTCACCCACCCCGGGCCGGTAGGTGACCGGCGGCGTCCACGGCAGCGGAGACAGCATCGAACGCAGCGACCCCACCGCGACCGCCGTCTGCAGCAGCTCACGCTGCAGCTGCTCCAGATGACGGCCGATCACCGCATCCCGCCCGGGCCCCTCCGGCGCGGCGAGCGCCTCACGGATCTGCGGCACCGGCATCCGCACGTCCCGCAGACGCCGGATCAGCTGAGCCCGGGGGATCTGCGCACTCGTGTAGTACCGGTACCCGCTGCCCGGATCCACCACCACCGGCACCAGCAGATCCACGTCGTGGTAGTGACGCAGCGTCTTCGCCGTCAGGTGCGTCAGCCGGGAGAACTCCCCGACCAGGAACAGATGCTCAGCCGCCTCGGACACGGATCCAGCATGGACCTTCCCCCAGGGGCAAGGTCCAGACCGCCACGACCCCCCATTACGCCGATCCGTGCAAGATCAGCAGGCCCCCTCGACAACCTAAGGTGAGGCTAGCCTAAGCTGCCCCCTCGTGACTGCCGCCCCACCCCTCCGGTCACCGGCGCCCCCACCGACCGGAACCCCGACCACCCGGACCACCCGACGCCTCAGCGCCCTGACCGCCCTGGCCGTCATGACCGCGCTCGCCCTGCTCGCCGTCGGCGCCAGCCTCATGTTCGGCAGCAGCCGCCTGAGCCCCGGCCAGGTGATCGACACCCTCCTGCACGGCGGCACCAGCGAACTGCACGCCATCGTCTACGGCGTGCGCATCCCCCGCACCGTGGTCGGCGTGATCGTCGGCGTCTGCCTGGGCGTGGCCGGAGCCCTGATGCAGGGCCACACCCGCAACCCCCTCGCCGACCCCGGCATCTTCGGCGTCTCCGCCGGCGCCGGCCTGGCCGTGGTCGTCGGCGTCTACCTGCTCGGCGTCACCAGCACCAGCTTCGACGTCCTCTTCGCCCTGGCCGGCGCCCTCCTGGCCAGCATCGCCGTCTTCACCATCACCGCCGCCGGCAGCGGAACCGCCAGCCCCCTGCCCCTGGCCCTGGCCGGCACCGCCGTCTCCGCCCTGCTCGAGGCCCTCACCTCCTTCATGGTCCTGTCCGACCGCGACGCCCTCGGCGCCTACCGGCTGTGGGTCGTCGGCTCCCTGTCCGGACGCGAACTGGCCACCGCCTACGCCGTCCTGCCCTTCGCCGCCGCCGGCCTGGTCCTGGCCCTGCTCAACACCCGCGCCCTCGACAACCTCAGCCTCGGCACCGAGATGGCCCAGGGCCTCGGCCAGAACATCCGCACCGCCCGCCTCACCGGCCTGGCCGCGATCACCCTGCTCACCGCCGCCGCGACCGCCGCCGCCGGCCCCCTCGGCTTCGTCGGCCTGGTCGTCCCCCACCTCGCCCGCGCCCTCGTCGGCAGCGGACACCGCTACGTCGTACCCGCCAGCGCCCTGCTCGGCATCGCCCTCGTCCTGAGCGCCGACGTCGTCGGCCGCCTCATCGGCGGCGTCGGCGAAGTCGGCGTCGGCATCGTCCTGGCCGTCATCGGCGGCCCCTTCTTCGTCCACGTCGCCCGACGCCGATCACTGGTAGCCCTGTGAACACCCCGAAAATCCACACCCGACAGGGCGTCACCGCCGGCCCCCTCGGCGTGCCCTGGCGCCCCCGCGCCCTGACCGCTTGCCTGGCCGCCCTCGTCCTCCTGCTGGCCCTGATCGTCCTGGCCATCGGCGCCGGATCGTTCCGCCTGGCCCCCGCCGAGGTCGTCAGCACCCTCCTGGGCAACGGCACCCACCAGCAGAACCTCATCGTCTTCGACCTGCGCCTGCCCCGCGTCGTCACCGGCGCCCTCGTCGGCCTCGCCCTCGGCACCGCCGGCGCCCTCACCCAGGCCTTCACCAACAACCCCCTGGCCACCCCCGACGTCATCGGCGTCACCGCCGGCGCCTCCACCGGCGCCGTCGCCGCCATCCTCATCGGCGGCGGCTCCTACACCGTCTCCGACGCACTCCTGGGCAGCGGCATCCCCCTCGCCGCCACCATCGGCGCCCTCACCGCCTCCGCCCTGGTCTACGGACTCGGCTGGCGCGACGGCATCGACAGCTACCGCCTGATCCTCGTCGGCATCGGCGTCGGCTCCGTCCTCACCGCCCTGACCAGCTACCTGCTGGTGCGCAGCCAGATCACCGACGCCGCCCGCGCCGCCGCCTGGCTGGTCGGCAGCCTCACCGGCTCCACCTGGACCAGCATCTGGCCCCTGCTCACCGTCACCGCGATCGCCACCCCCCTGGCCGTGGCCTGCTCCTCCTCCCTGGCCATCGCCCAGCTCGGCGACGAGACCGCCACCGGCGTAGGCCTCGCCGTCCAACGCCACCGCCTGCTCGTCATCGCCCTGGCCGTCGTCCTCACCGGAGCCGCCGTCGCCGCCGCCGGCCCGATCGGCTTCGTCGCCTTCGTCGTCCCCCAGATCGCCCTACGCCTCAGCGCCGCCACCCGCCCCCCGATCATCCTGGCCGGACTGCTCGGCGCGGCCCTGGTCACCGGCGCCGACCTGGCCGCCCGCACCCTGTTCCCCTACCAGATCCCCGTCGGCCTCCTCACCACCGTGATCGGCGCCCCCTACCTGATCTGGCTCCTGATCCACCAACGCAAAGAGGTCGCCCGGTGAGCACACCCGTCCTGCAGGCCAAGGACCTCAAGGTCACCTACGACACCCGCGACACCCGCGACACCCGACCCGTCATCGACGGCCTCAACCTCACCATCGAATCCGGCCAGATCACCACCTTCGTCGGCGCCAACGGCAGCGGAAAATCCACCCTGCTCAAAACCCTCGGCCGCATCCTCAAACCCACCGCCGGACAAGTCTTCCTCGAGGGAACCCCGATCAGCTCCCTCTCCACCAAAGACGTCGCCCGCCGCCTCGCCATCCTGCCCCAGAGCCCCACCGCCCCCGCCGGAATCAGCGTGCGCGACCTCGTCATGCGCGGCCGCAACCCCCACCAGACCTGGGCCCGCCCCTGGTCACCCGACGACGCCCAGATCGTCGAACAGGCACTCGCCGAGACCGGCCTGAGCGACGTCGCCGACCGCGACGTCGCCGCCCTCTCCGGCGGACAACGCCAACGCGTCTGGATCGCCCTGGTCATCGCCCAGCAGGCCGGCACCCTCCTGCTCGACGAACCCACCACCTACCTCGACCTCACCCACCAGCTGTCAGTCCTGCGCCTGGTCCGCCGGATCAACACCGAGACCAACACCACCGTCGTGATGGTCCTGCACGACCTCTCCCTCGCAGCCCGCTACAGCGACCGCATGGTCGTCCTGCACCGCGGAAGCGTCGTCGCCGACGGCACCCCCACCGACGTCCTGACCCCCGCGAACCTGCTCACCGCCTTCGACCTGCACGCCCGCGTCGTCCCCGACCCGGCCACCGGCACACCCCTGGTCGTCCCCGAAGCCGACACCCCCGAAACCGCCGTGGCCCCCGACGTCCTCACCGACGTCCACAAACCCCTCACCAACAACACAGAAGGTCCCGCATGAAAATCAACCGCCTCGCCGCCGGTCTCCTCGCCGTCGTCGCCACCCTCGCGCTCGCCGGCTGCGGCAGTGACACCGACAGCAGCAACGACGAGGCCGGCGTCGCCGCCGCCGAGGGCCCCTGGAGCTTCACCGACGACCTCGGCCACACCGTCGAGCTCGACCAGCGCCCCACCCGCGTCGCCGGCCTGATCGACCCGCTCTCCTCGCTGATGAACTACGGCGTCAAGCCGGTCGCCACCTTCGGCTGGGCCACCGTGGACAAGGACCCCCGCTTCGAGGGCAAGGACATCTCCGGGATCACCACCCTCGGCGCCACCTACGGCGAGATCGACGAGGAGAAGCTGATCGAGGCCGCCCCCGAACTCATCGTCACCACCGTGTACCCGACCGACGCCAAGGGCACGATCGACGAGTCCCAGCCGCTGTACGGGTTCAACGACAAGGCCCAGCAGGAGACCATCGAGAAGATCGCCCCCATCGTCGCGATCAAGATGGGCGGCAAGGGCTCCGACGTGATGGCCTCCATCACCGGCCTGGCCACCGCCCTCGGCGCCCCCGAGGACAAGCTCGCCGAGACCAAGAGCGCCTACGACGCCGCCGCGGCCAAGCTCACCGAGGTCGCCAAGGCCTCCGACGTCACCGTCACCGCGATGTACGGCGACGCCGACGGCGCCTACGTGATGAAGCCCGACGACGAGCCGATCACCCAGCTGTACAAGGAACTCGGCGTGAAGTTCTTCGAGCCCGAACCCGAGGGCTACTACTGGGGCATCTACTCCTGGGAGAACGCCGGCAAGATCGGCGGCGACCTGATTCTGCTGCAGAAGGACGGCTACACCGAGGAAGAGATCCTCAAGCAGCCGACCATCGCCCAGACCCCCGCGTTCGAGGCCGGCCAGATCGAGCCCTTCACCAGCCCCGGCCTGGACTACGTCTCCCAGACCGACTACATGACCAAGCTCGCGCAGTACATCAGCGACGCCAAGGTCGTCACCTCCTGATCCGACCCGAGAACCTGGTCCGCCCGGGCCAGGTTCTCGGGTGTCAGTTCAGAAATCCGCAGCAAAGCCTGTTATCAAATTGAGGACGGGGGTGGCCCAGTCGGTCACACAGCTCGGCTTCAGGAGGTGTACACGCCGGTCGGCTCGGAATGATAGCCCTTCCAGCCGACTTTCAGCGCGAGCTCGCTGCGCCACTCGCCGGTGTCCAGCGCCTGCCGGGCCACCCGGTCGAAGGTCGCCGAAGGACGCCAGCCCAGCTCGGCCTGCGCGCGGGCACTGTCATACACCCGGTCCAGCGCCGGGAACATGCTCCAGCCGGCCTCGTCGTACCTGGCCATGATGTCGGGGAAGAGCTTACGGACGATCGTGGGCGCCTCGAGCGCGAGCTGCGCGGCTTGGTCACGGGTGAACGGGGTAGGGGCGCTGATCACGTACCGAGCGAAACCCAGCTCCGGCGCCTTCTGTGCCGCCAGGATGTGGGCGTCGACCACGTCGGCCAGATCCACCCGGCGGTAGAGGAACTCGTTGACCTTGAGGTTCAGGTCGGCGAACGAGGAACGCATGTCGTCGCGGTCGTCGGCCTCAGGGAAGAACCGCGACGTCTTCAGCACCACCACCGGCAGCCCCAGATCACGCGCAGCCAGCTCGCACAGGTCTTCCGCCGCGACCTTCGTGGCCCCGTAGATGTTCTTCACCCGGGGAACCACGTCCTCGTCGATCCAGGCCGCCGGCTCTCCCGCCGCCGGAGTCATCGCCCGGCCGAAAGTACTCGTGCTGCTGGTGAAGACGACACTGCGCACACCGGCTCGCGCGGCGGCCTCGAGGACGTTCAGCGTGCCGGTCACGTTCACGTCCACGAAGTCCTGCCGGGTGTGCGACCCGACGTGGGGCTTGTGCAGGGTCGCGGTGTGCAGCACGTGGTCCACACCCTCCACGGCCGAGGCTACGAATGCGGCATCGACGATCGAGCCCTGGATCTGCGTGTGTTCTCCCGCGGCGACATCCAGGCCGACAACCTCGTGCCCCGCAGCCAGAAGCGTACGAACCAGCCCCTCCCCCAGGTGCCCGGTGGAGCCTGTGACCAGGAATCTGCTCATACTCAACCCTTTCCGTGCCCGGCTGGATCCAGAGGAGTTTGGTGGAGGCGGGCTCATCGGCGCGACTCAATTGTTGCGTCTCGACCTGAACCCCAAGGTCAACGGATTCGTCCTTCTTTCCTTGCCGGGCTGTCTGTCTGACTCTTTTCATCTGCAACGGCCTGTTATCACTAGTTGCGGAACATTTCCCTTCAATTCCCTGGCCATCTCCGGCGGCAGCGAGCAACCGCCGGGAGGAGCAACTGCCGCTGGGGGGTCGTGTGCCTCTGACGAGGGAGTCCACCGCATTGGCCAGCGAGCAGGTGCCGTTGGAGCGCGTGCTGCAACCTGCCGGCGCCCCCTCCCCCGGCGGACCTCAGGGGGTGAGCAGGACGCGGCCGCGCAGTCCCCCGCCCTCGAACGCGCGGTGCGCGGCCGGGGCCTGCTCGAACGGGTACACCGAGTCGATGACCGGGCGGATCGACTTCTCCTGCACGTGCCGGGCCGCCTCGGCGATGGCCTCCTGCGGCGGCTGGGCCACGAGGGTCCGCACGCGGGAGCCGCTGATCAGGCCGATCACCGAGCCGGCGGCCGCTCCGGCCAGGGCGCGGGGCGAGGCGACGACCGAGACCATCCGCCCGCCGGGGGTCAGGCGCCGACGCCAGGCCAGCAGACCTGGCCCCGCGGTGTCGACCACCACGTCCACCGGGCGGATGTCACCGGGCCTGGTCGTCGCGTAGTCGAACACCTCGGCTGCGCCCAGCGACTGGGCCAGGTCAGCGTTGGCCGCGCTGGCCAGGGCGACCACGTGCCCGCCGAGCGCGTTGGCCAGCTGCACCACGGCCGCGCCGACGGCCCCGGTGGCTCCGCGCACCAGCACCCGTTCGCCGGCCAGGAGGCGGGTGGCGCCGCCCAGCGTGCGCACGGCCATGGTGGCGGGCATGACCGTGGCCGCCGCCCCGAGATCGTCCACCCCGGCGGGGGCGGGCGTGACGTGGGAGGCCTCGAAGACAGCCGACTCGGCGGCCGAGCCCAGGGCAGCGCCGAAGGCCCGGCCGTCGCAGGTCACCGCCCAGACCCGCTGCCCGACGCTCAGGGAGCTGACGTCGGCGCCCGCCGCCTCGATCTCGCCGACCGCGTCGATTCCCGTGCCCTTGGGGAACTTCCGGCCGCTGAGCAGTTTCACCGAGCCGCTGCGGACGTTCACGTCGGCCGCGTTGACGCTGGTGGCGGCCACCCGGATACGCACCTGGGTGGGGCCGGGCAGGGGGATGGGCACCGGCTCGACGGACAGCACCTCGGGCCCGCCGTACCTGGCGTAGCGCACCGCGCGCATCAGCATCCCCAGACGCTCGGATCCACGGACGCTGCGAAGCCTAGTCCGATTGGGCCGGTTCGCCGGGTGGCGGACGGTGCCCGTTCGCGCTCAGGCCTGCTCTCCCCCAGGTTCGCCGCCCGCTGGTCCGGTGCGCAGTTCGCAGGTCCAGTCACCGTCCTCGTCCTTGGACAGCTCGGCGAAACCGGCCGAGGCGTAGAGCTTGCGCGCCGGCGCGTTGTCGTCGTGCACCGACAGCCGGATCGCCGGGGCGTCGGGCTGGTCCTGCAGGTAGCTGACCAGGGTCCCCAGCGCGGCCCGGCCCACTCCGTGGCCCTGCTCGGCGGCGTCGACGAGCATCCCGCCGATCCAGTTGCAGCCGTCCTCCTCGTCGAAGGCGTGCATGATGTGGCCGACCACGTCGTCACCGGCGTACACGGCCAGCGAGTGCCAGAGACCTTCGCGCAGGCTCAGCAGCAGGTATCGGGCGGCTGACTCGGCCACCCAGTCGCGCTGGTCGTCGCGGGGCACGACATCGGCCACGGCACGCCAGTTCTCGTCGCTCACTGCCCGCAGCGTGACTCTCCGGCCGCTACGGTCGTCCAGGCCGGCGTCAATAGTTGCAATCACCGCCCAACCCTCTCACGAGCCACGTATCGCCCTGGCCGTCACGACGCCGTGCTCAGGCTCGGGCTCACGAACGGACCTGGACCTGCTCTGCTGCCACGAGGCGGTCGCGGCCCTGGTGCTTGGCCTCGTACAGGGCCCGGTCGGCACGCCGCAGGCAGGCTGCGTCGTCCTCCTCGCCGTCCCAGCGGGCCACGCCGATCGAGCAGGTCTGCCCGTGCGGCACCAGGGCGCGCAGCCCGTCCAGCACCTGCAGGCCGTGACCGGCGTCGGTGTCGGTGTCGGTGTCGGTGTCGGTGTCGGGGCAGTGCAGCAGGGCCACGAACTCCTCGCCGCCCCAGCGGGCCAGCAGCCCGGCCGAGCCGATGCGTTCCTGCCAGGCGGCGGCCGCCTGCTGCAGCAGCGCGTCACCGGCCGCGTGCCCGCGGGCGTCGTTGTACCGCTTGAAGTGGTCCACATCCAGCACCGCCAGCAGCACGGTCGTGCCGGTCCGGCGGGCGTGCTCGAGGCCGGCCCGTACCTGCAGGTCCCAGGCCCGCCGGACCGGCACGACCGGTCAGCCCGTCGGTGGCCGCCAGTTCACCCATCGCGCGCCGGTGCTGCTCGAGCTGACGGTGCAGGTCCCAGAAGCGCAGCATGAGCAGGGCGACCAGCACCACCGTGCCGATGCTGAGCAGGACCTGCTCCCCTACCTCGGCCCGGCCGGCTTCGGCGATCAGCAGCGTGGGGGGAAGGGCCGCGGCCAGGGTCATGCACGCCAGCCGGGTCACCGTCATCGGTGACTGCCCCGGCGAGGGCTGCGGTGGCAGGTAGCCGGGGCGCGCAGCCGGGGCGATCGCCAGGGCCAGGCCGAGGTACGACATGAGCCACAGGCTGTTGACCCAGCGGGGGAACAGCACCGAGTCGGTGTCGGCCCCGGCCAGCTGCTGGGCCACGTCCCCGGCCAGCAGGCAGCTCAGACCGGTGACCAGCAGCCACAGGGTGGGGGTGCGCCGCCCGCCGTCGATGAGCATCCGCACCGCGGCGAAGACCATCAGCACGTCCATCAGGGGGTAGGCCGAGGACACCGCCTGCCCGGCCAGGCCGAGGTGGTCGTCGCGCATGACCGGCAGGACCAGGAACACCAGCGCCAAGCAGGCGGCACTGGCGGTCACGATCAGCACGTCCAGGCGGTCGCCGAGCCGGAAGTGCCCGCCACGCCGTCGGTTCAGTTCCAGCAGGCCCGCGGCCAGGGGCAGGTAGGACAGGAGGTAGAAGGGGTCACCCGGGGTGGGGTAGACCGTGTGGTCGTGGTGCTGCCAGGTCTTGAACAGCACCTCCCCCAGCAGCGAGACCCCCAGCGACAGCTGCACCAGGCGCCAGCCGCGCCGGCGGTGGGCCGGGACCTGGCCGACGAGCCGCGAGATGAACAGCAGCGACAACGACACCGACGCCAGGTACAGGACTGCGGAGGTGAGGGTGCCCGGCGCGGGGACCGCGGCGACCGGCACGGCCGCGACGGCGAGCACGCCCAGTAGGTGCGTGGGTCGCTCAGCCTCCCGGTCCATGGTCTGCACGGTCGGCGCGCCGCCGCCCTAGCCGCGACAGACGGTGACGCTCCACCGGTTCGGCCTACTCCGCCCCGGCCGACGAGTGAGTACCGGCGAGCACCAGACGGTCACGACCAGCCCGTTTGGCCTCGTACAGGGCGTCGTCGGCGCGGTGCAGCAGCGAGGTGGCGTCCTCGCGGCCGTCCCAGACAGCAGCTCCGACCGAGGCGGTCTGGCCGAAGGGCACCAGCGCACGCAGTCGCTCCAGGGTGGCCTGGCCGGCGTCGAGGTCCGCGCAGGTGATCAGGACGGCGAACTCCTCCCCGCCCCACCGGGCGATCCGGCTGTGCGGCCCCAGCTGCAGGCTCCAGGCCCGGGCCGCCTCCTTCAGCAGGTCGTCACCGGCCTGGTGACCGCGGGCGTCGTTGAACTCCTTGAAGTGGTCCAGGTCCAGCAGCGCCACCAGCAGCCGCCCGCTCTGGCGGCTGTGTTCCATCGCCCGGTCCAGGTCGAAGTCCCACGAGCGGCGGTTGGCGATCTCGGTGAGGGGATCGGTGCGGGCCATGCGGGCCAGTTGCTCGGACTGCCGGCGCAGCTGGCGCAGCAGGTCGCGGACGCGGCCCACGACCATGGCGAGCAGGACGATCGACCCCAGCCCGAGCAGCACCGAGTCGTCGTAACGGCCGTTCAGCGCCCGCACGGTCAGCACCCCCGAGGGCAGACCGGCGGCGAGCGCCAGGATGGCCAGGCGGGGCAGGGACAGCTCGGCCGTCTGCCCCTCGGGGGCGGCGCCGGCCTTCTCCGGGCGTTGGGCGCTGGCTGCGGCCAGGCCCAGGAAGAGGTACGAAGCGGCCCAGACGACGTTCATCCAGCCCGACCCGTCGCGCCCGCCCGCACCCTGCTCGGCGATCTGGCCGGCGTCGGCGCTCAGGGTGGCGGTCAGTGAGGCGACCACCCAGGCCAGGGCCGGTCCCAGCCTGCGTGCGCCCAGGAGGGTGCGTACGACGATGAACAGCAGCAGCACGTCGATCAGCGGGTACACGGCGCCGGCCAGGCGGGTGGCGACCGGCTGGGCGGAGTCGGCGGCTACGGGCAGGACGAAGTGCACCAGGCAGAGCACTCCGACGCCGGTCGCCACGATGCCGGCGTCGAGCCGCGCGGCTGAGGCCCGGCGGCTGTTGTCCTGACGGTGCAGACCGCGCACACCCCAGGCCAGGGCGAGGTACGAGAGCACGAACAGGATGTCCGCCGGGGACGGCCACCGGTTCGTCCCGCGCAGGGTCATCACCAGGACCAGCACCTCGCCCGCGACGCACAGGCCCACACTGACCAGCAGCCAGTTCCAGGGGCGCCGCCGCGGGGCCGGCACCTGCCGCACCGCCAACAGCAGGAACAGCGAGCTGAGGGCGACCGAGACGGTGTAGGCGACCGACATCGCCGGGGAGTCCCCCGGGAACAGAGCCAGGACCAGGACCCCGAGCCCGGCCGCGAGCATGGCCGGCCTCATGCGCTGGCCCGGGTGTGACGTCCGGCATCGGCGGCCGCCGGCACGACCCGGTCCCGGCCGGAGCGTTTGGCCTGGTACAGGGCGTCGTCGGCCCGCTTCAGCAACGTCACCATGTCCTCGGTGCCGTCCCATTCCGCGACGCCGATCGAGCAGGTCTGCCCGTACGGCACCAGCTCCCGCAGAGCGTGCACCATCTGCAGCCCCCGGGCCCGGTCGGCGCTGTGCAGGGCGACCGCGAACTCCTCGCCGCCCCACCGCGCGATCAGCCCACCCGGTTCCACCCGCCGGCTCCACGCCTGGGCGGCCTGGCGCAGCAGGTCGTCCCCGGCCTGGTGACCGTGCTCGTCGTTGTACTTCTTGAAGTGGTCCAGGTCCAGCAACGCCACCAGCAGCACGGCGCCCATCCGGGCCGAGGCCACCCGCGCGCGCTCCAGCTCGAAGTCCCAGGAACGCCGGTTGGCCACCCCGGTGAGCGGGTCGGTGCGGGCCATCTCGGCCATCTGGTCGGACTGCTCACGCACCTGGTGCAGCAGGTCCCAGATCCGGGCCAGCACCATCACCAGCAGCAGCAGCGAGCCCGCGCCCAGCTGCGCACCGTTCTCCGGGCGGCCCAGCGCGGCCAGCACCACCTGCACGATCGCCGGGGTGGCGGCCCCGACCGCCAGCACCACCAGCCGCAGCATGGTCAGGCCGGTCTGCGGCTGCGGCTCGGCCGGCGCCCCGGACCCCGAGCGGGCGAACACCGCCGCCAGGCCGAGAGTGGCGTAGTAGAAGGCCCACAACAGGTTCATGTAGGAAGGGGACTGCGCGCTCGAGGAGGTCAGGACCATCACGTTCTGCAGGGTGTCGGCCACCAGCGAGGCCACGAGCCCGGCCGCTACCCACCAGAGCGCAGCGTCGCGTCGTGAACCGATCAGGATCCGTGCCACCAGGAACGTGATCAGTACGTCGATCAGCGGGTACGCGCTTCCCACCACCCGGGCCGCCACCGACTGGGTGGAGTCGGCCGCTGCCGGCCCGATCACGAACACCAGCGCCAGCACACCCACACCGGTGGTCACGATCCCGGCGTCCAGCAGGCTGCCGAAGGCCGGGCGGTCGTTGCGCTGGCGGACCAGGGCCATGACCGCGCACCCCATCATCACGTAACCGGCGATGAACAAGACGTCGGCGCCGGTGGGCCACTGCTCGTCGCCTCTGATCTCCAGCACTGCGGTCCACGTCTCAGCGACCAGGGACAGCGCCATCATCCACATCAGGATCGTCCAGGGCCGCCGGTGCTCGCGCGGCACACGGAACGCGGCCACGCACAGGAACACCGCCGAGAACCCGACCGAGATCAGGTATCCCAGCTGGGCCAGCAGACTGCCCGGCATGACGGCCGGCACCAGCAGGGTGCACACCGGAGCCGCCAGCACCGCCAGGCCACCGGCGACGACGAGGGCCGTCCACGAGGGACCGAGCGCGAGTGGGAGTCCTGGCGTGCGCACACGTCCACGCGAGGGCAGCCCGATCACCGGTACCCCATCGGCCGCAACCGGACCGGTGTTCGCCCGGCGGCCGGAGCTGTACCGGTCCGGGTGAAGATCAGCACCGGGAACCGGGACCGCACCCCGGAGCAGAAGGGGCGAACTTTTCCGGTCCCGCCTGCATCCAAAATGATCACCGGCGGGAAAGCACCGCACGAGCACGGACGGAGGAGGGCCTGATGACCACAGCACCCCACAGCGGCAAGGGCCTGAGCAGACGCAACCTGTTCTCCCTGGGGGGCGCAGCCGCCCTCACCATCGCCGGTGGCTCGAGCGCAGCACTCGCCGGCGGCCTGCGGGGCGCGGGCAACGTCGACTGGCCCGGCCTGCGCAAGGCCCTCGACGGTTCGCTCTACCTACCGGGCGACCCGGCCTATGCGCAGGCCGCGCTGCCGTACAACAGCGCCCTCGGCCCCCGCACCCCGGCAGCCATCGCCATGGTCAACGGCCGCACCGACATCAAACGCTGCCTGACCCGCGCGGCCGGGCACGGCATCCCGATCGCTTCACGCTCCGGCGGCCACAGCTACGCCGGCTACTCCACGCCCGACGGCGGCCTGGTGATCGACGTGAGCCGGGCCAACAAGATCACGTTCAAGGACGACGGAACCGTCCAGATCGGAGCGGGCGCCCGCCTGTCCGAGGTCTACGCCGCGCTGGCCGCGCGGGGCCGCGCACTGCCCGGGGGATCCTGCCCCAGCGTGGGCATCGCCGGGCTCACCCTCGGCGGCGGCATCGGCGTGCTGTCCCGCCCCTACGGCCTGACCTGCGACCACCTCACCTCCGCGCACGTCGTCACCGCCGGCGGGGAACTGCTGCGGGCCGACGCCAAGCGCAACGCCGACCTGTTCTGGGCCCTGCGCGGCGGGGGCGGCGGCCAGGGCGGGGTGGTCACCGACCTGACCTTCGCCACCGTCGCCGCGCCCACCGTCACCGTGTTCTCACTGACCTTCCCCACCCCGGCCACCCCGGCCGCGCTCAGCGCCTGGAGCCAGTGGATCGAGACCGCCCCCAAGGCGATCTCCTCGGTCTGCCACATCAACAGCGGCACCGCCACCGACCCGTCCCCACGCAACCGGATCGTGGGCACCTTCGTGGGCACCCCGTCCAAACTGCCCCCGCACCTGAGCACCCTGATCGCCGCCGTCGGCACCGACCCCACGGCCAGGACAGTCAAGAGCTACACCTATCTCGGGGCCATGCAGCACTTCGCGGGCAAGAACACCGGCCGGGAGAAGTTCCGCGCCGCCTCGCGCGTGCTCAAGGGCACGCTCAGCACCGCCCAGGCCCAGCAGGTCACCGACCTCATGGCCGCCCGGCGTGGGCTGGTCCTGCTGCTGGACTCCCTGGGCGGCGAGGTGGCCGACCTCTCCCCCACCGACACCGCCTTCGTGCACCGCAAGGCCCTGGCCTCGGTGCAGATCTACACCTCCAGCGCCACCGGCGACCCGGCCGTGCTCGCCGTGCAGAAGGCCCTGACCCCGCTCACCGGCCCCGGCTCGTACGTGAACTACCTGAACGCCGGCCAGAACGACTGGGGCAGCGCCTACTGGGGCAAGAACCTGACCCGGCTGAGGAAGGTGGTCAAGAAGTACGACCCCGACGGCGTGCTCGACTTCGCCCAGAACGCCCGCAACGCCTGAACCTCAGGCCACCTGGACCGGCCGGGGCCGCTCGGCCGGCCCCGGCCCACCGCTGTCACCGGCCACCACCATCCGGTTGCGCCCCCGCGCCTTCGCCTCGTACAGCGCCTGGTCCACCTTCAGCATCAGCTCACCCGGCGGGGTACGCCCGTCCCACCGGGACACACCCAACGACACCGTGCGACCCTCCGGCACGACCCGGCGCAGGGCATCCAGCCGCGCCAACCCGGCGATCTCGTCCTCGGCACGCAACAGCACGGCGAACTCCTCGCCGCCCCACCGGGCCAGCAGCCCTTCCGGCCCCAGCACGTCCTGCCACTCCAGCGCGGTACGGCGCAGCAGATCATCACCCGCCTGGTGACCGTGCGAGTCGTTGAACTCCTTGAAGTGGTCCAGGTCCAGCAACGCCACCAGGAGCACGCCCGGCTCCCCGCCGCTCTGCGCCCGCAGCATCGTCGAGCTCATCTGCGCGTCCCAGGTCCGCCGGTTCGCCACCTTGGTCAGCGGATCCGTGGCCGCCAGCACGTCCAGCCGCCAGGCCTGACGCCGCAACTGCCGGATCAGCCCCCAGATCCGCACCGCCACCAGAGAGATCAGGAACGCCGAGCCCACCCCCAGCTGGACCACCGAGCTCAGGTCCGGGGAGTCCCACGAACCGTAGGTGATGATCACCAGCGAGGGCAGCATCGCCGCGAACGTGAGCACGGCCAAGCGCAGCGCCCCCAGATCGACGCCGGACTCCTCGGCCCGTACTTCCGCCTGCCGCTCAGCCTGCCGCGAGGGCCGGCCGATGGCCATGGCAGCGAACCCGGTGAACAGGTAGAACGCCAGCCACAGCAGGTTCTGCACCGCCGTGTAGCCCAGCAGGCTGCTCAGCGACTGGACGTTCATCATCACGTCGGCGGTCAGCGTGCTGATCATCGCCGTCGCCAGCCACAGCACCGAGCGCGTGCGCGTACGGTCGCCCCCCAGCAGACGGGCGATCAGATACACCAGCATCACGTCGATCAACGGGTACACGCTGGAGACCGCCCGCACCAGCAGAGGCTGCGAACTGTCCGAGACCACCGGCTGGACCAGGAACGTCACGGCCAGCGTGGCCACACTCAGCGAGACGATCGCGGCGTCCAGCAGCGAGCCCGACCGCCGGCCCGGAATGTCCTTACGGTCCAGGCGCAGCACGGCCATCGCCATCGGGAAGTACCCGAAGAAATAGACCAGGTCCGCCAACGAGGGATAGGTCTCCCACCCCTGCTCGAAGGCCACCACGGTGTACACCTCGCCCGTGGCCCAGAACGCGGAGCTCAGCAGCAGCAGGTTCCACGGCCCCCGCTGCACGGCCGGGATCCGCCGCACCGCCACCACGGTCAGGAGCATGCACAGGCCGAACGCGACCAGGTACGTGTAGTACGAGACGCGCTCGCTGTACGGAGGCAGAGTGGCAGCCGGCACGCTTACGGCCGTCAGCACAGCGAGCGCAGCTAGCCCTCGGCTCCGCGCCGCAGGGTTCACCATGTTCGGTCCATCGTCCGAACACCTCTGGGCTGCAGGCCCGCGCATCGAATTCGCCCCATCGGCCGACCACCCTCCGTGACCGGGCACCCCTCGACGGCTACCCCGCCCGGCGTGTCTGAGCCCGGAACGCAACCCCCACCAGCAGCGCGCCCAGCACCCCGAACACCGCGTACCCGGTCATCGACACCCCGTCCGTCGCCCCCACGAAGTCGCCCACGACGAACGCGAACGGCGCGGCAACCGTGACGGCCCCGGCCACCAGCGCCAGACGATGGCGCTCGCTCCAGCCCGTGCGCCGGCTCCAGCGCAGGCCGGTGGTGAGGGTGGTTATGGCCAGGGCGATCCCGATCGCGACGCCGGGCCAGCTCGGGGGCAGGAGGTTGAAGAGGAGCAGAACAATGGACGAGGCGAGCCAGGTAACGCTCACAGAGGGCGCCTTGGGCGGGTGTCCGGCTCGGTGGACCCGGCCGATTCGGCGGTTCTTCAGGAACGACCTGGCTTCGCGGTACCCGCCGGCTCCCTCGACCTTCGTGGTCTTGTGGTCGGTCTTGTGGTCCTTGCTGGTCCTGTGGCCCCCGCTGGACCTGTGGCCCCCGCTGGACTGTTCGATTCTTGGTGGGTCCGTGCGCGACTTCCGCTTCTTGGACTCTCGTTCTTGCGACGGCCTGTTATCAAACAATGGGGAGAGTTCCTCGTCCCCCCAGAACGCAGCGACCACGAAGGCGGCCGCGAGCAGCAAGGTGAAGCCCTGCTGCGGCAGCGTCAGCCAGTAGTCCTCGACCTCCCGGGCGTCCGTCCCGATCAGCGCGAACCCTCCCCCCAGCCAGGCCACCGTGGACCAGTAGCCGGTGCGCCCCAGCCACGGCCCGTGCTCTCCCCCGTGCTCTTCCCCGCGGTCGTACAGGGCCTCAGTCAGCGCGATCGGCACGGCGATGCTGAACACGGCGTGGTTAACCACGAAGGCCATGCCCCAGTAGATGTTCCAGTCGATCCACGGCACCACCGGCCCGGCCAGGTCGAAGCCGCCGTAGCCGGGATCGAACATGGAGGCGTCGACCAGGCCCGCCTGGAACGTCCCGAAGGCCGCCCCCAGCCCCACGATCGTGGGGTAGCCGCGGCCGGTGCGGCGCGCGATCTCGTGGATGAGCACCGCCGCCGCTCCGTACAGCGGCATCAGGAAAGGAAGATTGACCAGATCTCTGAGCGAGATCCCGCCCAGCAGATACTCCGCACAGAACGGGGCCAGCACAGCGAGGGTGATGACCGGTGCGAGACGGAACCTTTGAACGTCCATGATCTCGACGCTAGGAGTGCGGCCGGTGCCCGCACATCCGTCCTGGGACGGAGCTGTTCAGCGCCGGGGATGAACCAGCCCGGCGTCGTAGGCGGCGACCACGGCATGCACCCGGTCGCGCAGGCCCAGCTTGCGCAGCACCGCCGAGACGTGGGTCTTCACCGTGGCCTCGGTGATCCACAGCCGGGCCGCGATCTCGGCGTTCGACAGCGGAAGGGCCACCAGCCGCAGGACCTCGACCTCGCGCTCGGTCAGGGACTGCAGGTCGGGCGGCGGGCCGCCGGGCGAGAGGGCGGTGAACTCGGTGATCAGCCGGCGGGTGACCGAGGGCGCCAGCAGCGCATCCCCGCGCACCACCACCCGGATCGCCTCGGCCAGGTCGGCCGGGCGCACGTCCTTCAGCAGGAAACCACTGGCCCCGGCGCGCAGCGCGGCGTGCACCGCGTCGTCCACGTCGTACGTGGTCAGCACCAGCACCCGCGAGCCCACGCCGGAGGCAACGATGCGACGGGTGGCCTCCAGACCGTCCATCACCGGCATCCGTACGTCCATCAGCACCACGTCGGGCACCAGCTCGGCCGTCAGCCGTACCGCCTCGGCCCCGTCCGCCGCCTCACCGACCACCTCCAGATCGTCGCGGGCGTCCAGGACCATGCCGAAACCGCTGCGCACGAGCTCCTGGTCGTCGGCCACGAGCACCCGCAGCGCGCTCACAGACGCACCGCACTGTGAGCGGGCAGACGCGCCACCACCCGGAATCCCTCGTCCCCCACAGCCCCTGCCTCCAGTACTCCACCCACCAGCGCCGCCCGCTCCCGCATCCCCTGCAGACCCCGCCCCGCGCCCGCAATCCCAGCCGTCCGCACCCCATCCAGGCGGCGGCACACGTTCTCCACCACGATGGACAGCTCCTTGTCCCCCACGTCCAACCGCACCTGCGCCCCAGCTCCCCCGCCGTGACGCAGAACGTTCGTCAGGGCCTCCTGAACGATCCGGAACGCGGTCAGCTGAACTCCCAGGGACAGCCCGTCCACGTCCCCGTCCACAGCGAGGTCGATCTCCAGACCGGCCGCTTCGAGAGGGGAAATGATGTCAGGACGCAGGCGGGCCAGCGTGGGCTGGGGGGCCAGCGGCTTCACGGCCTCGGCGCCCTCCTCCTGGAACCTACGGAACACCCACAGACGCCCCGGCCCCTGGGGCGGCTCGGCAGCCGCCAAGTTCACCGCCGAAGTCACCAGCGAGTTCACCGCCGAGTTCACCGGGGAACTCGGGCCCGGCCCGGCCGCCAGCAGGCGTCTCAGCTCGGTCAGGGCGTCGCGGCCCGTGGCCTCGATCGAGCGCAACGCCTCACGGGCCCGCTCGGGCCGGCTGTCGAACACGTCGTCCGCGGCCGCGGCCTGCACCACGATCACCGAGACGCTGTGGGCGATCACGTCGTGGATGTCCCGGGCCAGGCGGGACTGGTCCTCCACGGCCTGACGGGCCACGGCCTGCTCGATCATCAGGCGGTGACTGCGCATGCCCCAGGACACGGCCCAGACCGCCACCGCCACGATCACGGCGAACTCGACGTCCTCACGCAGGAACACCGACTGCGGCATCACCAGCAAGGTCAACCCGACCACCCCGGCGAGCGCGGGCAGCGAGTAGACCACCGGGCGGCGTGCGCTCAGGGCCCACAGAGCCACCAGCGCCCCCCAGGGGAACAGGCCTTCGGGGGCATGAAGCTGCAGCGGGACCCCCGCGACCAGGTTGGCCACCATCACCTGGACCGGGTGGGTGCGCCGCTTGTACAGCGACAGGCCCGCGACCATGGCGGCCAGCGCCGTACCCCAGCGGACCGCGGACGAATTGTCGGTGGTGCTCCATTCCACCAACGACATCAGGAAGAGGGCCAGGACCAACGGGAACGCCGCGTCGGCCAGGCGCACCACCCCCAGCAACACCCGGTTCAGCACGCTTCCACCGTAGGCAGGGCGGCGGCCGGGGACATCCCTCCTGAGACGGAGATGCCCCCGGCCGGGTCGTTACCTGCGCCGGCCGGGGCGGCTGCGCAGCCGGTCGAGGCTGATCAGGCCACTGCCCAGCAGGATCAGCACGAAACCGAAGGCGATGGCCGGCACCAGGAAGTACGGCGTGCCGGTGAAGGCCAGCCCGTCGCCCGAGTCCGCGCCCGCGCCCGCGCCACTGCCGGAACCCGTGCCGGAGCCGTCACCGGAACCATCGCCGGGGCCATCGCCGGGACCTGAGCCGTCGTTACCTCCGCCGCCCCCGGTGCCCGAGCCCTCGCCGTTGTCGTTGCCTCCCCCGCCGCCGGTACCGCTACCGTCGCCGCCCCCGTTGTTGCCGCCGCCACCGCCGGTGCCGTCGCCCTCCTCCACGACCGTGATCTGGACGGTCTGGGTGGCCTGCTGCCCGATCACGTCGACCACGTCCATCGTGAACGAGTCCGTCCCCGGTTCCGTCGGGGCGGTGTACGCGCAGGCCAGGTCGCCGGCGCCGACCTGCGTCGAGCCGCCACCGGTGGGGGTGCCGCAGGCCTGCACCTTCAGGCCGGTGTACTCCGGGCCCCGCGGCGCGATCACCGAGGTGGTCCCGGCCGGCACCTCGATCGCGAACGTGGTCGCGGAGGGCACCGGGATGAAGGTGAACGACTGCACGAAGCTGGTCGTACCGGCCGCGTTGGAGACCTCGATGGTCACCGGGCCGGCCGGGTGCGGCGGGGCCACCACGCTGAGCGAGTTCGAGTAGGCGGCGCGGAACGCGGCCGGTGCCACCGGCCGCAGACCCGTCCCACCGACGTCCGGGCCCAGCGTCACGCCGGTTCCCGGTACGCCGTCGAACGTCACCGTGGTCTGCTCGTCGAACCGGGCCCCGTTGATGGTCAGCACCGTGCCACCGGCGACCGGGCCCACGTTCGGGCTCAGCGAGTCCACCCGCGGCAGTTCCGACAGCGGAACGTAGGTGTAGCCGACGTTCTCGCTGCTGGTGCCGTTCGGGGTGGTCACCTGGACGGTGAGGGTGCCGGTACCGTCCGGCGGCACCGTCACCGTGATCTGGGTGTCGCTGAGCACCGTGAACTGCGCGGCCGTACCCCCGACCGTCACTGCGGTGGCGCCGGTGAACCCGATCCCGCTCAACGTCACCGTGTTACCCCCGGCCGCCGGGCCCCGGTTCGGATCGACCCGTGAGAGCACCGGTGCAGCACCGGGTTCGACGTACCGAAAGCGGCTGCTGGCGTCCGGGGCGCTGGTTCCGTTGGGGCCGGTGACCGTGACGTCCACCGTGCCGGCCGCGTGCGCCGGGGTGGTGACCGTCAGGGAGGTGTTGCTGCTGACCGTCGGGGTCACGCTCGTACCGCCGAACGACACGGCGGTGGCCCCGGTGAATCCGGTGCCCGTGATGGTCACCCGGGTGCCACCGGCGATCGGGCCTACGGACGGGTCGAGGCCGGTGATGTTCGGAGCGGCCACGTACGTGTAGGTCGCCGCCGGGGACAGACCCGCCGGGGTCTGCAGCCGCACGCTGCGGTCACCCACCAGACCGGCCGGGGTGACCGCGGTGATCGTGGTGTCGTCCACGACGGTGAACGACTGCGCGCCCACCCCACCGAAGAACACCTGGGTGGTCCCGCTGAAGCCGGAGCCCCGGATGGTGACCGCGCTGCCGCCCTGGACCGAGCCCGAGTCCGGGGTGATCGAAGTGATCACCGCCGGGCCCTGGTAGCGGAACTGATCCGCCGGACTCGTCGCCGACGTACCGCCCGGAGCCGTGACCGTCACATCCACGACGCCCGCCGACTGCGCCGGCGCGGTGGCCGTGATCAGGCCGTCCGTGCTGACCGTGACCAGGGTGGCCGGCAGCGACCCGAAACGCACGAGGGTCGCCCCGGTGAAACCGCTGCCGGTGATCGTGACCACCGTGCCACCGGCGAGCGGGCCCGCGTCCGGGGTGACGTCGCCGACCACCGGCGCGGCCACGTAGCTGAAGTCGTTGCCGTTCCCGGCCGTGCCGGAGTCACCGTTGGGCGTGCTGACCACGACCTCCACGGTGGCGGCAGTACCCGAGGGCGGGGCGGTCGCAGTGATCTGGGTGGGGCTGTCCACGCTGAACGTGGTCGCCGCGGTGGCACCGAAGCGCACCGCGGTGCTGCCGGTGAACCCGGTTCCGGTGATGACCACCGCCCGGCCGGCGAGCGGGCCCGAGGCCGGTGCGATCGAGGTGACGGTCGGGGCCGGGAGGTACTCGAAGGCCGTGGCCGGGCTGATCTGCGAGAGCCCGCCGTCGCCGGTGATCCGCAGGTTCACGGTGCCGGTGCCGCCCGGGGAGGTGGTGCGGATCTCGGTGTCGCCGACGATGCTGAACGAGGCGGTGTCGCCACCGAAGCGCACCGAAGTGGCCGTGGCGAACCCGGAACCACGCACCACTACGGCCGTCCCTCCGGTCTCCGGTCCTTCTGCCGGGGTCACCGAGGTGATCTGCGGGATGTCGACGTAGGTGAAGTTGACCGAACCCGAGGTGCCGTAGGTGGTCTGCACGCTCACCTGACCGATCCCGGCCGCGTGGGCGGGGGTCAGGAACCGCAGCTCGGTCGCGTCGACGAAGGTGACCGGGGTGACCTCCACGCCGTCCACGAAAACCCGTGAGGCGCTGGTGAATCCGGTACCCGTGACGGTCACCGGTGTGCCCCCGCCGAGCGCTCCCCGGTTGGGCGTGATGCCGCCCAGGGTCGGCAGCCCGGCATAGGTGAACTGGTCGGCCGTGGTCTCCGGGGAGGTACCGAACTGGCCGGTGACGGTGACGTGGAAGGTTCCGGCCATGCTCATCGCCGGGCTGGTGGCGGTGATCTGGGTGTCCGAGTCCACCGTGTACGTGGCGTTCTCGGTGCCGAACTTGACCCGGCCCGGGCCGCTGACGGTGGTGAAGCCGGTACCGGTGATCACGACGGGGGTGCCGCCGGCCACAGGTCCGGACGCCGGGCTGAGCCCGGTGACGGTGGGCGCGGGCTGGTAGGTGTACTGCCCGGCCGCCGAGGCGCCGCCGGCTGCGGTGGTGACCACGACGGCGACCGGCCCGGCCGCGTGCGCGGGGGCGGTGACGGTGAGCTGGGTGGCGCTGTCACGAGTGACGTTGGTGGCCGGGGTACCGCCGAAGGTCACGGTGGTCACGTCGAAGAACTGGGTACCGGTGATGACGACCTGGTTGCCGCCGTCGAGCGGTCCGGCCGCCGGGGCCACCCCCGAGACCGTCGGCTGCCCCACGTAGCGGAAGTCGTCCCGGCTGCCCGCCGTCGACGACGTGCCACCCGTGGTGGTGACCGCGACGTCCACCACTCCCGCGGTCCCGGCCGGGGCGCTCGCCCGCAGCGTCGTGGAGTTCACGAACTGCACGTTGGTGCCCGGGGTCGCGCCGAAGCTGACCGTCGAGCCCGGGGTGAAGCCGGTGCCGCTGATCGTCACCACCGTGCCGCCGGTGGCCGACCCGGAGTCCGGGGCGACACCGGTGACGACCGGGCTTTCCAGGTAGGTGAACTCGCCCGCCGAGGTGCTCGCCGAGGAAGCGTAGGGCCCGACGATCGTGACCCTGACCGTTCCCGCGCTACCCCCGGGGGCCACGGCCGTCATCTGGTTGTCGTTGACCACGTTCGGGTTCGAGGCCAGGACGTTGCCGAAGCGCACGCCGGTGGCGTTGGTGAAGCCGGAACCGCTGATGGTGACGGTCGTTCCCCCGGCCACGGGCCCTGAGGTGGGGGCGATGCTACTGACGACGGGGGTGGGCACGTAGGTGTACTGGTTGGCCGGGGCGTCGGCCGAGGTCCCGCCCAGCAGTGTGCTCACCCGCACGTTGACGGTGCCCGCCGCGTGGGCCGGGGCGGTCGCGGTGATCAGGTTGTCGCTCTGGCGGGTGAACTGGGCTGCTGTCCCCCCGAAGTCGACCCCGGTGACGCCGGTGAACCCGGTCCCGGTGATGCTCACCGTCTCCCCACCGGCCTCCCCGCCGACTGTCGGGGACAGCCCGGAGACCACCGGCGTCCCCACGTAGGTGTAGTCGTCGGCCGCGGTGCCCGGCGAGGTTCCGCCTGCGGTGCTGACCCGGACGTTGACCGTTCCCGGCAGGAGCGACTGCGGTGCGGTGGCGGTGATGCTGCTCGGACTGTTCACCACCACGCTGGTTGCCGCGCTCAGGCCGAAGGTCACCGTGCTGGTGGGCGTGAACCCGGCACCCGTGATGGTCACCGTGTTCCCACCGGCCAGCGGGCCCGTGCTCGGGTTGATCCCGCTCACGGCCGGCGCCCCTAGGTAGGTGAACGTACCCGGGGCAGAGGTCCCTCCGTCGGCGGTGGTGACCGTGACGTCGACGGTGCCGGCACCGTGCGCCGGAGTGACCGCCGTGATCACGGAGTCGCTCACCTTGAGGTAGCTGACCGCGTTGACCCCGCCGAACCTGACCGCCGCAGCGCCGCTCACCGTGTCGAAGCCGCTGCCGTTGATCGTGACCGCGGTCAGCCCCGTGGTCGGGCCGGCGTCCGGGCTCACCGTGCTGACCACGGGCTGGGCGATGTAGGTGAAGTCGTTCAGCAGGGCCAGAGGCACCGACGTACCCCCGGGCGCCACCACGGTCACCTGAACCGTGCCTGCCCCGTGCGGCGGGGCGAGCACGTCGAGGCTGTTGTCGCTGCTCACGGTCGGCACCACGGAAGTCGTGCCGAACCTCACCTCGGTGGCCCCCGTGAATCCGGTGCCCGTCAGCGTGACCGGCGTACCCCCGCCGATCGGCCCGGTGTTCTTCGACAGCGTCAGCACCGTGGGCACGCCCGCGTAGGTGTACGGGCGCGAGTTCGAGGTGTTGCCCAGGCCCGAGGAGACCGTCACGTTCACCGTGCCGACGCCGGCCGGGACCGTGGCGGTGATCTGGGTGTCCGAGCTGATGGTGAACGTGGCCGCGAGAATGCCGAAGTCGACGTCGGTGGCCTGGTTGAACCCGGTGCCGGTCAGAACGACCTGGTTGCCGCCGACCAGCGGCCCGCGGGCGGGAGCGACGGATCCCAGGGTTGGCGCGCCCAGGTAGGTGTAGGTCGCGGGCGCGCCCGGTCCACCGTTGAGGGTGGTGACGACGACGTCCACGTCCCCGGCTGCGTGGGCGGGAGTCAGCGGGACGGTGATGGTCGTGGGCGTGAACTGGGTGAACACGACTGGTGTTCCATCAAAGGTGACGCTGCTGGTGCCGGTGAAGTCGGTGCCGGTGATCGTGACCGTGGTACCCCCGATCGCCGGGCCGCTGCTGGGCGACAACGACGTGACGGCCGGCGCGGTGACGTAGGTGAAGTCGTTGCCCGCCCCTGCGGTGGAAGAGGTTCCGCCGGGCGCGGTCACCACGACCTGGGCCGTTCCGGTGCCGGCCGGCGCCTTGGCGGTGATGCTCAGGTCACTCGAGACGGTGATCGGCCCGTCGGCTGGGACACCGTCGAAGGTGACGCTGGTGGCCCCGGTGAAACCGGTACCGGCGATCACCACGTTCGTCCCGCCGGCCTCCGGTCCGGAGGACGGGAGCAGCCCGGACACGGTCGGCGCAGCCACGTAGGTGAAGGTGGCCGCCAGGTTGAGGGTGGCGGCGATCGGCGTGGTCACCGTGACATTCACCGGTCCGGCCAGCCCCAAAGGTGCGGCCGGAGCCACCGCAGTGATCTGCGTGTCCGAGTCCACGGTGTAACTGGTGGCGTTCGTGGCACCGAACTTCACCGCTGCGGCGCCGGTGGTACCAGTGAACCCGGTACCGGTGATCGTCACGCTCGTGCCGCCGGAGACCGGACCACTGGTGGGACTGAGCGTGGTCAGGGTGGGGGCACCGCGATAGGTGAACACCGCCCCCGGGTCCTGGGCGCTGATCCCGCCGTTGGGCGTGCTCACCCGCACGTACACCGGCCCGGTCGGGTGGCCCGGCAGGACCGGCACGGTAATCTGGGTGTCGTTGTCCACGGTGAAGGCCAGCGGGTTGGTGCCCCCGAAGCTGACCGCGTTGGCGTTGCTGAATCCGCTGCCCCGGATCACCACCGAGGTCACCGGCAGCCCCAGGGCCGGCCCCTGGTCAGGCGTCACCGACGTCACGACCGGAGCCGCCACGTAGGTGAAGCGGTTGGCTCCGCTGGTGGTGACCGTGCCACCGGCGGTGGTCACGGCGACGGCTGCCGGGCCGGCTGCGCCGGCAGGAGTGACGGCGGTGATGCTGGTGGAGTTGTTCACCGTGTAGCTGGTGGCGTCCACACCGCCGAAACGCACCGTGGTGGCCCCGGTGAAGTTGGATCCGGTGATGGTGACGCTGGTACCCCCGGCCACCGGACCGGCTGACGGCGAAATGCCGCTCACCGTGGGCGCGGCCGCATACGTGTAGTTGTCGGCGCTGGTGTCGGCCGACGTGCCACCGGGCGTGAGCACCCGGACGTCGACCGTTCCGGCCGAGTGCGCCGGCGCCGTGGTGGTGATCTGGGTGGGGCTGACCACGGTGAACGCCGAGGCGTTGTTCCCCGCGCCGAAGCTCACCGCGCTCGCACCGGTGAAGCCCGTGCCGGTAATGGTGACCGGCGTACCGCCGGCCGTCGGCCCGGCGGACGGGCTGACGTTGGTCACGGTGGGCAGAGCGATGTAGGTGAACTGGTCGGCGGCTGAGGCGCTGGAGGTGCCGGACGGGTTCGTGACGGTGATGTCGATCGTGCCGGCAGTGCCCGCCGGGGCGATGGCGGTGATGCTGGTCGGCGAGTTCACCGTGTAGCTGGTCGCGTTGGCGTTGCCGAACTTCACGGCCGCGGCCCCGGTCAGACCCGCGAACCCGGTGCCGGTGATGGTGACCGACGTACCCCCGGCACTCGGGCCGCTGAAGGGCGCCACATTCGTCACGGTGGGCTTTGTGACGTACGTGAAGTTGTCGGCGCTCGTGTTGGCCGACGTCCCCCCGGCGGTGGTGACCGCGACGTCCACGGTGCCGGCCGAGCCTGCCGGTGCGGTGACCGTGATGCTGGTGCCGGTGTTCGCGGTGATGGTGGCGCTGGCGTTGCCGAACTTCACGGCCGTCGCGTTGGCCAGCCCGGTACCGGAGATGGTGACGCTCGTTCCACCGGCGAGATCGCCCACGGACGGGGAGAGCCCGGAGACCGTCGGAACCGCGACGTAGGTGTACTCATCGGCCGTGACCACGTCGGACTGGCCGCCGGGCGTATTCACCCGCACGTCCACCGGCCCGGCCGAGCCGGCCGGGGCCACCGCAGTGATCTGCGTGGCGCTGTCCACGCTGAAACTGGTGGCGGCGGTACCGCCGAAGCTGACGCCGGTCGCGCCGGTGAGATTGGTGCCGGTGATGGTCACGCTCGTGCCGCCCGCGGTCGGGCCGCGCGTCGGATTCATCGCGGTGATGACCGGTTTGGGGACGTAGGTGTAGTCGTCCGCGGCCGTGTTGGCGGAGGTGGCGGTCGGGTTCACCACGCGTACGTCCACCGTGCTCGTGCCCGGCGGGGCGACCGCGGTGATGCTGGTCAGCGAGTTGATGGTGTAGCTGGTGGCGCTGGTCGAGCCGAACCGCACGTCCGTAGTGCCGAGGAAGCCGGTGCCAGTGACCGTGACGCTGGTGCCTCCCGCCTCGCTGCCCCGGATCGGCGAGATCCCCGTGACCGCGGGCGTGGGCGGCACGGTGGTGCCGCACTCGCTGGTACCGACGTCCAGGTTCACCGCGGCCAGGCCGGCCACGTTGATGGACACCCTTACGGCGACCACCTTCCGGGCGTACTGCCCGGCGCCCTGGCTGGAGGTGCTCTGGTAGTTCAGGATGATCGACCCGGCCGAGACCGGCGCACCGAGCACGGTGACGGTCAGCGGGATCGTGTAGTTGGCCGGGATCGGCCCGGCCGGGATCGCCGCCCCCAGATTCAACCCGCCGCCCAACTGCAGGCCGGTCACGGTCGCGGAGCCGGTGACCCCGCTGCCCGTGGCCGCGCACTGCGACTGGGTCGGACCGAGCCGCACCAGGCCACTGGCCACGTTCAGGTTGGCCAGTTCGGCACTGGAGTTGGCCCGGTCGTAGAGCGGATCGGCGGTGGCCGCGCTCTGCAGCACGCCGGCCGAGAGCACCGAGTCCAGGCCCAGACCGGAGGTGTTCACGGCCGAGTTGCTGGTGGTGCCCGGGTACTGCGAGGCGATCACACTGGCGATGTTGACGTTGGCCGCCCCGAGCAGGGCGACGCTGCCGTTGAGCACGTTGGCATTGGAGATGACGGTGCCGGTGAACGCCGAACCCGGCTGCGCGGCAACCGGAACCACGGCCCCGGCGACCAGCGCCGCGGCCAGGCCCCGGGCCGTCGCCCGGCGCATCCCGCCCAGCCGACCGAGCCCACCCGACCCCGCCGCCTGAGCAGACCCGGGCAACCTGCCCCGGCCGTCCGCTCGACCAGGACCAGGAAACCCGGGCGAGCGAACCGCGCGACCAGAACCGAGCAACCCAACCCGGCCACCCGCGCGACCAGAACCAGGCACCCCATCCCGGCCGTCCGCCCGATCAGGAGCGGGCCACCCGGACGAACCCTCCGCGCGACCAGAACCGGGCAACCCGACCAAGCCACCCGAGCGACCAGAACCGGGCAACCCGACCGAGCCACCCGAGCGACCAGGATCGGGCGACCCAACCGGGCCACCTGAGCGACCCGGTCGATCGAGCGGACCGTGGCCACCGACGTCCGTGCTTGGTTCGCCCCGAACCCGTCCACTTACCCAGGCTGCCAGCCTGTTATCACCGAGCAACCGATGCCACGCGCGCATGCCCGCACTCCCCCAGAGTCCCCCACATCCCCCGACGTGGCGTGAGTGACTCTAGGTAGAGCGCGAATTACAGAGAGGTAATTAGCTCGGCGTGTCGGGAGAGCCGTGCAGATGATGCCGGGGCAGTTGGGACATAAAGGCCCGAGTCCCTACCAGCGCCGGAGTCCTACCAGCGCCGAAGTCCCTGCCAGCGCCCGAGCCCCTACAGGCGGTCGGCCTTGGTGAACGCCACCGCACTCTTGCCCTTCACGGTGACCTTGGCCCGCCCGTCCGAGCCCACCTGGACCGTCGAGCCCGAGCACTTGCCCTTCTTCACCGTGCCGGTGGTGACGTCGCAGTAGGTGCCCCCGGGCAGCCCGGTGTCGAAAGTGGCCGTACGCGGCTGCTTGTCGTTGTTCAGAGCCATCCAACCGGCCTTGCCGCGACTGAAGGCGATCAGGTTGCCGCCGTCGTCCCACCAGTTACGCACCGGGGAACGGCCCACGTGGTTGTGGAACGAGACCATCCCGGTCACCGCCGGGTCCGAGTGCACGCACACCCACGCCTTCGAGGTGCAGTCGGTGTCGGTGATGTACCCATCCTTGTCCGCGGGCGGCGAGGCATCCGTGGTCTCCCACGCGAAACTGCTGTACACCTGAGGGGTTCCGTAGCCGTAGCCGAGCAGGAACTGGTTGGCCAGCACGTTGGTCGCGCCGTCCTTGTAGTTCAGCGAGTCGCCGTTGCGCTCGGTGTCGTGGTTCTGCACGAAGCTCAGCGTCTTCTTGCTCGGCGTCAGCCCGGAGCCCTCACCGAACCCCTGCAACGTGGCCAGACTGCCGGTGGCGTTCTCCGGGTAGCTCTTGAACGCGTTCTTCAGCTGGATGTCGGCGTCCAGCCCGAGCACCGCCGAGCCCGCCTCGGTGAAGGCGTGCGGCGAGAGGATGCCCGGTCCCCCACCGAACACCTCCAAGGCCACGTAGGGGCGGGTGCCGTCCACGGTGTCGCGCAGCTTCTTCTGCAGGGCGATCAGGTCGGCCTGGCCGATGTGCTTGGCCGCGTCCACCCGGAACCCCGAGACTCCCCAGCCGAGCAGCTTGTTCAGGTAGCCGGCCAGCTCCTTCTGCACCTCGGGCCGGTCGGTACGCAGGTCGGCGAGACCGACCAGCTCACACTTCAGCACCTGCTGCAGGTTGTTGAAGTCGTCGATACCACCGGTGGCGGACGGGCAGTCGGTGCCCTTCTGATGGAAGTCGGCCGCGTCGTACAGTCCCGGATACTCGAAGTGCGAGTACGAGCGGCCGCCGTACGAGACCGATCCCTGCCCCGTCATGTGGTTCACCACGGCGTCCACGTAGACCTTCACCCCGGCCTGCCGGCAGGTCTTCACCATGGCCCGGAACTCGGCCTCGGTGCCCATCCGCCCGGCCAGCTCGTACGAGACCGGCTGATAGATCTCCCACCAGGGATGGAGCACGGTGTCGCTACCGTCGCCGAGCTTGGTGCGCTTGAGCGAGTCGGCGGGCTGGGAGACCTGGACGCCGGCGTACCCAGAGGGCCCGAGGACGTTCGTGCACTCCTTCGCCACGGACGTCCAGTTCCACTCGAACAGGTTGGCCATCACGTCCGAACGTCCCGTCCCGGCCGCCTGCACCACCTGTTGTTCAGGGGGAGCCGGGCGGTCGCGCTCCAGAGCGGCCATGCCCCCGAGCGGCAGACCGATCGCGGCCAGGACGGCCAGAGCACTCAGGGACGAGGAGCGTACGGACATGCGATCCCCCATGGTCGACACTGACCCACCGACGGCGTTGCGCGTAGCAACCGAACCGTAGCTGCCCGCACACGCCCCCGGCTAGGGGCTCCCGCTCAGCGGCCCTGGATCTTCTGCACCCGCACCAGCTCGTCACGCCCCTCCAGCACCAGCCGGCGCAGCCACGACGGCGGCTGCGCCTCGGCCAGATACTGCTCCGTCAGCGCGAGGGCCTCGGCCGCCGTCTCGGCCGCTGCCGGATAGGCGTCCTCGGCGAACGCCTGCGTGCGCTCGCTCGGCCAGACCGCGGCCACGTTGACCAGCACGTCGAAGTACGCCTGGGTGAAAGGATGCACCAGCTCGCCGTGTTCGGCCGCCCGCAGCCCCGTCAGCGCCCACTGCAGAGTGCCGAGCGGCTGCGTGCCCGAGGTGATCGCCTTCCAGGCGGCCGACTTCGCCTCTGCGGCCGGACGCGCCGCGGAACAGGCAGCGGCCTGCGAGCGCCCCTTGTCGGTGAGGTCGCGCTGCAGTTCGGCGTCGATGCGCTCCTGGGTGGCCCGGCCGGTGGTGGCCAGGCGCAGCAGCAGGCTCCAGCGCAGGTCGGTGTCCACGACCAGCCCCGGCACGGTCTCGCTGTCGGTGCCCTCGAGCAGCGCCTCGACGAGGTCGAGCTGCTCGGGCGCCAAGGCCGAGGCGGCGAAAGCGCGCACGTAGGCGAGCTGTTCGGGAGATCCGGCACCGGCGGCCCGGGCCAGTTCGAGGGTCACGGCGGCCAGCTCGGGAAGCTTCTGCGCGCGGGCCGAGGGCTCCAGGTACCGCTTGGCCGCGGTGACGGCCTGGTTCAGCAGCGTGCGGCGCACCACCGCGTTCGGCACCGTGCCCACGTTCTCGAGCACCAGGTCGACGTAGCGCCCGGGCGGGAACTGCGCGTCGCGCACCATGTCCCAGACGATCGTCCAGCACACGGCCTGGGCCAGCGGGTCGCCGATGCGCCCCACGCCCTGCCCGTCCGGGGCCGTGACCAGGGCCAGTGAGGCATCGTCGAGGCGGACCTTGGCGTAGGTGAGGTCGTCGTCGTTGACCAGCACCAGGTCGGCGCGGGCCTGCCCGATCAGCTCCAGCACCTCGGTGCGGGCGCCGGAGACCTCCAGCTCGACCCGGTGCCGGCGCACCACGGCACCGGCCTTCTCGTCGTACAGGCCGATCGCGATCCGGTGCGAGCGCAGCGTGGGGTGCTCCGGCGGGGCGGTCTGCAGCACGGCGAAGCTGCTGTAGGTGCCGGACTCGTCCAGCGTGAACTCGGCGTGCAGGGTGTTCGGGCCGGTGGTCTGCAGCCATTCGGCGGCCCAGCCGTTCATTTCCCGGCCGGTCTCCTCGGTCAGCGCGGCGAGCAGGTCGGCCAGGGTGGCGGTACCCCAGGCGTGCCGGGCGAAGTAGCGGCGCAGGGCCGCCCAGAAGGTCTCCTGGCCGATCGTCGCCACCAACTGTTTCAGCACCGACGCGCCCTTGTGGTAGGTGATCGCGTCGAAGTTCACCTCCATCGAGCGGATGTCGACGATGTCGGCCGCGATCGGGTGGGTGGTGCTGAGCTGGTCCTGCCGGTAGGCGCGGGCCTTGGCGTTGTCGGCGAAGGTGACCCAGGCGTCGCTCCAGCGGGTGGCCCCGACCATGGCGCTGGCCGCGGCGTAGGTGGCGAACGACTCGTTCAGCCACAGGTCGTCCCACCACTGCATGGTGACCAGGTCGCCGAACCACATGTGCGACATCTCGTGCAGGATCGTCGCGGCCCGGTTCTCGTACTCGGCGTCGGTGACCCGCGAGCGGAACACGTACGTCTCGGTGAAGGTGACGCAGCCGGGGTTCTCCATCGCGCCGAGGTTGAACTCGGGCACGAAGGCCTGGTCGTACTTGCCGAAGGGGTAGGCCATCCCGAACGCGCTCTGGAAGTAGCCGAAGCCCTGCCGGGTGACGTCGAGGACGGCCTCGGCGTCGAAGTGCGGGGCCAGTGACTGCCGGCACAGCGTGCGCAGCGGGATCACCACCTCGGCGCCGTCCACCTCACCCCGGTACTCGCCGGAGACCACGTGGTACGGCCCGGCGACGATCGCGGCCAGGTAGGTGGACAGGCGCTCGGTCTCGGCGAAGCGCCACCGCCGGCCCTGTGCCACCGGCTCGACCGCGGTCTCGGGCGAGTTGGAGACCACCTCCCAGTCGGCCGGGGCGGTGACCGTGAAGGTGTAGCGGGCCTTGAGGTCGGGCTGGTCGAAGCAGGCGAACACCCGCTGGGCGTCGGCGGTGGCGAACTGGCTGTGCAGGTAGACCCGATCGTCCACCGGGTCGACGAAGCGGTGCAGGCCCTGGCCGGTGCCGGAGTAGGCGAAGTCGGCGACCACCCGCAGCGTGTTCTCGGCCTCCAGGCCGGCCAGGGTGATCCGGCCGTGCGGGTCGGCGGTGACCGGGGTGCCGTTCAGGTCGGCCTCGCGGCAGGTGGCCTCGGCGATCTCGGCGAAGGTGGTGGCGCCGGGCTGGGAGGAGGTGAACCGCACGAGGGTGGTGGAGCGGAACGTCTCGGGCCCGGTGGTGAGGTCGAGCTCGACGTCGTACGAGTGGACGGTGAGCAGTCGGCTACGCTGTGCTGCTTCGTCTCGGGTCAGGTTCCCAGCCATGGTCCGCAGCCTATGCGCAGTGCCCCGGTCACCGGACAAACCCCTGCACCAGGGGCTCCCCTATCCTCACGCCATGGCCTCGCCCACCGCCCTGCTCGCCGCCGCCCAGGCCGCCCCGGGCTTCATGCCGCCGCACGAGGGCCAGGCCCTGTACCGGGCCGCCCTGGCCGCGAGCGCCGAGGGGCCGCTGCTGGAGGTGGGCAGCTGGATGGGCAAGTCGGCGCTGTACCTGGCCGCGGCCGCCCGGCAGCGCGGAACCCAGGTGGTCACCGTCGACCACCACCGGGGCTCCGAGGAGCACCAGCCCGGCTGGGAGTACCACGACTCGGGCCTGCTCGACGGGCTCGGCCGCATCGACACCCTCCCGGCGTTCCGCCGCACCATCGCCGAGGCCGACGCAGAGGACGTGGTGGTGGCCGTGGTCGCCCGCGGCGAGACCCTGGCCGCGATCTGGAGCACCCCGCTGGCGTTCCTGTTCATCGACGGCAGCCACACCGACGAGTCGGCGCAGCGTGACCTGGCCGCCTGGGCCCCGCACCTGGCCCCGAACGGCACCCTGGCCATCCACGACGTCTTCCCTGATCCGGACGACGGCGGCCAGGCCCCGTACCGGATGTACCAGGCCGCCCTCGCCACCGGCGCCTACGAGGAACTGGAAGGGACGCACTCGCTGCGGCTGCTGCGCCGCAAACCCTGAGAGCGGGCGGTCAGGACGCGACGCCGTCCAGGTCGTCGTCCTCGGCCGACCGGTGGCCGAACACATCGGCGGTGGCCTGCCCACCGCCGATCAGGTCGACGGCCAGCACCACCGCCGCGCCGGTCCAGGTGCTGCGTTCCACCGGCCAGCGCTTGCCGTCCTCGAGCACCAGCCCTGTCCAGTAGGAGCCGTCGCTCTCGCGCAGATGCTGCATGGCGGCGACCAGTTCGGCAGCCCGCCCCAGGTCGCCCGCGCCGGCCAGGGCAAGGGCCAGTTCGCAGGTCTCGGCCCCGGTGACCCAGGGCCGGTCGTCCACACACCGGATTCCCCAGCCCGGCACCACGAACCGTTCCCAGTCGGCCGAGAGTCGTTCGAGGGCGGCCTGGCCACGCAGTGCGCCCCCGAGCACGGGGTAGTACCAGTCCATCGAGAAGCGGTTACGATCAGCAAAAACGGACGTTTGGCGCGACTTTTCGAGCAGGGTCACCGGGCTGCCGTGTCCACTGATCATCAGAGCCAGACGCGTCGCCGCGCGCTCCCACTCGCCCGCAACGTCCAGACGTCCCATCTGGTGCGCGATCCGGGCCCCACACCGAAGAGCGTGGTGGATGCTCGAGCAGCCGGTGAGCAGGGCCGTGGGATCGGCAGAACCCTGGGGTGAGCGGGCCCAGCCGATCGTGCCGTTCGGATTGGCCAGCCCCAGAACGAATCCCAGGGCCCGGCGGACCATGGGCCACATCCGCGCCAGGAACTCGTCGCCACCCCCGCTGAGCCAGTGGTGCAGCACCCCGACCGCGACGTAGGCGGCGTGGTTGCTCTCGGCCGTCGCGTCGGTGACCGATCCGTCCGCTGCGTAGCGGGCGGCCCAGCTGCCGTCGGCACGCTGCTCGCGCCGCAACCACTCGTAACCGGCCAGCGCCTGGTCGTTCAGGCCCGCCACGTCCAGCGCCATCAGGCACTCGACGTGGTCCCAGGCGTCGACCTGCCCGCCGGCCTCCCACGGCACCGCTCCGTCCGGAAGCTGCACCGCGGCGATGCTGTGCGCCGTCTCCAGCAGGTCCGCAGCCTGAGGCAGTACCGGAAGAGTGTGGCTCACGCCGGCTTGTGCAGATAGAGAACGACGCTCTTGCCGATCAGCGGGTTCAGCGCCGCCTCCAGCACCCGGGTGGTGCGCGGCTTCTTCACGATGTCCCAGACCAGCAGCCGGTGGTAGGCGCGCACCACGGCCGCGTCCCGGTTCACGCCGACCGCGCACTTCAGCCACCAGTACACGCTGTGCAGGGCGTGGGCGTGGGCGGTGCCGGTGTGCTGCAGGCCCGCGTCCTGGCACAGCGACGCCAGTTCCGAGGCCTTGTAGATGCGTACGTGCCCACCCTCGTTGGCGTGGTACTCGTCCGACAACGCCCAGCAGATCCGCTCCGGCAGCCACCGCGGAACGGTGATCGCCGCCCGGCCACCCGGTTTCAGCACCCGCGCCAGCTCGGCCACCGCACTTGCGTCGTCCTCGATGTGCTCCATCACCTCCGAGGCGATGACCCGGTCGAAGGACGCGTCGGGGAACGGAAGGGTGCGCAGGTCACCGACGACCGGGGCGGTGCGGGTACCGGCCGGCGTCTCCCCGGCCAGGTCCATCGCGCCGGTCCAGGTGCGGGTGGTGGCCAGGTCCTTGTGCGACAGGTCGAGCGAGACCACGTGCGCGCCGCGCCGGTACGCCTCGAACGTGTGCCTGCCCTCACCACACCCCAGGTCCAGCACATCCATCCCGGCCTGCACGTCCAGCCGGTCGTAGTCCAGCGTCAGCACCTACCCCGCCCTACCATTCCGCTCGTCGAACACATCAGGAACCCACGGCCGCAATCGCGTCCGAATACCACTGCGCCGTACGGCTGGCCGTCAGCCGCCAGGTGAAATGCTCGACCACCCGCGACCTTCCGGCCTCGCCCAGCCGGCGGGCCAGGGCGGCATCGTCCAGAAGCCGCCCGATCGAGCGGCCCAGGGCGTCCACGTCCCCGGAGGGCACGTGCAGGGCGGCCAGCCCGTCCGGCCCCACCACCTCCGGCAGCGCGCCCGCAGTGGTGACCACCAGGGGCACACCGCAGGCCATCGCCTCCACCGCCGGCAGCGAGAACCCCTCGTAGCGCGAGGGAACCACCGCGACCTGGGCGCTGCGGAACAAAGCCGCCAGCGCCTCGTCCGTAAGCCCTTTCACGAAACGCACCACACCGCTCAGCCCCAGCCGCGTGATGGCCTGATCAGCCGCCCCACCGGGCCGCGCCGCCCCCACCACGACCAGCTCCACCGGCCGCTCCACGGCCACCTTGGCAACCGCCTCGATCAGGTCGTTCAGCCCCTTCAGGGGAACGTCGGCACTGGCCACGGCCACCACCCGCCCGGCCACCGGCTCAGGCCCGGCGGTCGGGGCGAACGTCTCCTCGTTCACTCCGACCCCGATCACCCGCAACTTCTCAGCGCGCACCCCGAAAGCCCGCACGATCTCGTCGCGCGAGGCCTGGGAGACGGTGGTGAGCCAGGGAAGCCGCCGCGCGACCCGCCCCTGCATCCGGCAGAACGCGTACCACCGCCGCAGCGACAACTGCTTCGCCCGGTCGCCCGCCTCCCGCGCCGCCGCCAGCTCCAGGTCACGATCGACGGTGATGGGATGGTGAATCGTGGCCACCAGCGGAATCCCCCGCCGCGCCAGTTCTGCCCGCAACCCCAGCAACCCGTAGCCCAGCGACTGGTTGTCGTGCACCACATCGAACTCGCCCAACCGCGAGCGCAGATGGTGCCACGCCCGCAGCGAGAAGGTCAGGGGCTCCGGGAACGCCGCCGTACACATCAGCCCCCACTCCAGCACGTCGACCGGCGAGCGGAACTCACGCAGCCGCGGGGTACGGAACGGATCGGGCTCGCGGTACAGGTCGAGGTTGCGCAGGTGGGTCAGCCGCACCCCCGGATCGAGCTCCGGCAGCGGCGGTCCGGAGAACACCTCGACCTGATGGCCGAGCGTGACCAGCTCACGGGACAGATGCCGGACGTAGATGCCCTGCCCGCCACTGTGCGGCTTGCTGCGGTACGACAGCAGCGCAATGCGCAAAGGGCGTCCTGCCTGCAACCGCCGGTCCATGTCCATGAACTGATCACGATATCGGCTCCCTGGCACGCGGACGCGAACCCCCGCACGCCGGGAGCCTGACCTACCCCTTGCGGCGCCAGCTTCGCGCCACCTGAACCTGCTCGACCAACGCGGCCCGCAGTTCCCCGTCGTCCCGTAAGTCTGGGGCGAAGACCTCGTCCACCCCCAGCAGTGCCTCCACCAGCCCCGCGGCACTGTCGGGGGCAGCGGTAACAGCAGAACTGAGGACGTCGGCGTGCGGGTCGTCGAGGGGAAGGCCGGTGGAGTGGGTGGTCGCCTCTACGTAGGCCATCCAGGCCGCGACGCCGAGGATCGCGGCCTGGGGCAGGCGGCCGGCCGCGCGGGCGTCGCGGATGGTGCCCAGCAGGCGGGGGCCGAGCTTGAGGCTGCCGTCCATGGCCACCTGCACGGTGCGGTGCGGCAGGGCCGGATTGCCGAAGCGCTGCAGCACCGTGCGCCCGTACTCCAGAACCTCCAGGCCGTCGGGGGCCAGGGTGGGGGCGACGTCTTCCTCGATCAGGCGCCACGCCGCCGCGGCGAGGGCGTCGTCGGAGGCGGCCTGGGCGATCGTGGTGTGACCGGCCAGGGCGCCGAGGTAGGCCAGCAGGGAGTGGGCGCCGTTGAGCACCCGCAGCTTGCGCCGCTCGTAGGGGGCCACATCGGCCACCAGTTCGGCGCCGGCCTTCTCCCAGGCCGGGCGGGCGGCGGCGAAGTCGTCCTGGATCACCCACTGCCGGAACGGTTCGGCCACCACGAGCGCCTCGTCGAGCAGGCCGAGACGCTCGGCGGCCTCGGCGCGGTCGGCGGCGGTGGTGGCCGGCACGATGCGGTCGACCATGGAACAGGGGAAACGGACGTGGTCGGCCACCCAGGCGGCCAGCGGGGCCGGGCTGTGCTCGAGGACCAGGTCGCGCAGCACCTCGCCGTTGCCGTTGAGGTTGTCGCAGGACAGCACGGTCAGCGGCGCGCCCCCGGCAGCCCGGCGGGCGGCCAGGCCGGTGATCAGCCGGTCGAGGGCGCCGCCCGGGCCGGGGCGGTAGCCCTTCTCGGTGATGGTCAGCGTGACCACCTGCACCTGTTCCTGGGCCAGGCGCTCGGTGAGGCGCTCGGGCTCGCTGCTGCCGTCGACCACGTCACGCACCACGTCGATCACATCGAGGCGGACGCCCTGCGGGCCGCGTTCGAGCACCGAGTACAGGCCCTGCTGCGGCCGCAACTGCTCGGCGACCGTGGCCGAGCGCTGGGTGACCCCGCAGATGCCCCACTCCCCCGGCGCGGCCGCGAGCTGGGTGTACACGGCCTGGTGGGCACGGTGGAACGCGCCGATGCCGAGGTGCACGATGCCGACCGGAGCCTGCGGCCCGAACTCGTGCTCCCCGCGGTCGAGCGCCTCAGGGGAAAGTCGTTTCACAGCACGGCTCCGATCTGCCAGGGCACGATCTCTTCCTGCCCGGCGCCGAGTTCTTCGCTGAGGGTGGGCTCGCCGGAGGCCACGTCGAGCACCCGGTCGTAGATCTGCCGCCCCACGTCGGCCACGTCCAGGCCCTGTTCGACGATGCCGGAGCAGTTGATGTCGATGTCGTCGGCCATGGTGCGGGCCAGTTCGGCGTTGGTACCGAGCTTGAGGGTGGGCGCCGGGCGGCTGCCCAGCACCGATCCGCGGCCGGTGGTGAAGCAGAGCACGTTCGCCCCGCCGGCCACCATGCCGGTGACCGACACCGGGTCGTAGCCGGGCGTGTCCATGAACACGAGCCCGGGCCGGGGCACCTGCTCGCCGTAGCCGACCACCGCCGACAGCGGGCTGTGGCCGGCCTTGGCCACCGCCCCGAGCGACTTCTCCAGGATGGTGGTGATGCCGCCGGCCTTGTTGCCCGGGGAGGGATTGCCGTCGAGGGTGGTGCCCAGCGAGGCCGTGTACTCGCGCCACCACTCGATCCGCTCGCGCAGGTCCGCCGAGACCTGCTCACTGACCGCGCGGCGCATGAGCAGCACCTCGGCGCCGTAGATCTCGGGGGTCTCGCCCAGGATGCTGGTGCCGCCGGCCGCGACCAGCAGATCGCTGGCCACCCCGAGGGCCGGGTTCGCGGTCAGGCCGGACCAGCCGTCCGAGCCCCCGCACTGCAGGCCCAGGACGAGGTGCTCGACCCCGGCCGGTTCGCGTCGGAGCCCGGCCAGGGACTGCGCCATCTCCCGCACCACGCCCGCTCCCCTGGCCACGGCCGCCTTGGTGCCACCGGCGTCCTGAATCGTGTAGGAGACCACCGGGACCTCGGGCGAGAGATCGAGATCGGACAGGACGCCGGACATCTCGTTGATCTCGCAGCCCAGGCCGACCACCACCAGGCCGGCGATGTTGGGGTGGCGCGCGTAGCCGGTGAGGGTGCGGCGCAGGATGTCCCAGCCCGGGCCGCTGTTGGCCATGCCGCAGCCGGTGCCGTGGGTGAGGGCCACCACCCCGTCGACCGAGCCGTCGGTCTCCGTGCGCACGAGCTCGTCGGTGCGGCGGGCGATCGCCTTGGCCACCCCCGCCGAGCAGTTCACCGTGGTCAGCACCGCGATGCTGTTGCGGGTGCCGACCCGGCCGTCGCCACGGTGGTAGCCCAGGAAGGTGCGGCGCAGGCCGGCCGGCAGCTCCAGCGTGGAACCGTGCCCGACGGCGGATTCCGACGCGGCGCCCCCGTCGACGAAGGCCAGGTTGCTGGTGTGCAGGTGCTCGCCCGCCTGCACGTCGCGGGTGGTCACACCGATGACCTGACCGTACTTGCGCACCTCGGCCCCGGCCGGCAGATCCCGCAGGACCGCCTTGTGCCCGGCCGGGATCTCCTGCCGCGCCACCAGGTCGGGGGCGAGCTGGTCACCGGCCTTCACCGGCGAGCGCACCACCGCCACATCGTCACCGGCGGCCAGACGCAACAACAAGCTCACTGAGACTCCGATCGTCGTCGCTTCGGGCCGGTCGAGCCCCGCACCACCAGCGCAGCCGGCACCCGCCGCTGCCGGGCCCGGGGTTCGGCCTCGGCCAGCTGCTGCAGCAGCAGATCCACCGCCTCGGCACCGGCCCGGGCCAGCGGCATGGCCACCGTGGTCAGCGAGGGCCGGATCATGCCGGCCATCGGGATGTCGTCGAAACCGGCCACGCTCAGCCGGGCGGGCACCGCCACCGACTGCTCGGCCAGCGCCTGGCACAGGCCGATCGCGACCAGGTCGTTGTAGGCCACCACCGCGCTGACCGGCGCCGACAGCACCAGCCCGGCCGCGCCCGCGCCGCCCTCGAACGTGGGCGACACCTGCCCCAGTTCGTGCAGCACGACCCCGGCCCGGGCACAGGCCTGGCGCACGCCGCGCAGCCGCTGCGCCCCCGACCAGCTGCCGCTCGGCCCACCCAGGAAGCCGATGTCGCGGTGGCCGAGGCCGGCCAGGTGGTCGATCAGCTCGGCCGCGCCCTCGGCGTTCTCGAAGGTGACCGACGAGGCCCGCGGCAGCGCCCGGTTGACCAGCACCGTGGGGGTGGCCTCGACCGCCTCGTGCAGCGCGGCCGGGCGCATCCGCGGTGAGCACAGCAGCAGGCCGTCGACCTGCTTGGCCAGCTGCCGCACCAGCTCCGGCTCGGCCGCGGCGTTCTCGTCGGAGTCGATCACGAACAGCTGGTAGTCCGACTCCAGCGCCCGGGCCTGGATCGCCTTGACCAGGCCGGGGAAGAACGGGTTGGCCAGGTCGGGCACCAGCAGGCCCAGGTTGCCGGTGCGGCCGGTGATCAGCCCCCGGGCGGCCCGGTTGGGCCGGTAGCCCAGCTCGGCGGCCAGGGCCACGATGCGTTCCCGGGTGCGCTGGTCCACCTTCTCCGGCACCGTCAGCGCCCGCGAGACGGTCGACGCGGACACGCCCGCCGCCTGCGCCACGTCGCGAAGCGTCACCGACACGGTTCACCCTCCCTGGCCTTCGGGCCTCCATCCTGCCCCCGCCTGCAATCGTTTGCAAGGCCGGGTCGAAATGGGAACCGGGCCTTGACACAGCAGATTCAGATGCAAAGGTTTGCACATGCCGACCGCGCTGACGCTGCATCCCGACCGTGCCCTGCCCTCCGAACCGGCCGCCCGTGCACTGGCCCGGCGCATCTACTCCCACACCGCCGCGCTGCCCATCGTGAGCATGCACGGCCACGTCGAGGCACAGGCCCTGGCCGACGACGCACCGTTCGGCGACCCGGCCGCTCTCCTGGTCACCCCCGACCATTACGTCACCCGAATGCTCTACTCCCAGGGCGTGCCCACCCACCAGCTCGGCGTGGGCGAGAACCCGGCCACCGCGCGGGAGATCTGGCGCACCTTCTGCAACCACTGGCACCTGTTCCGGGGCACCCCCTCGCGCTACTGGCTGGAGCACGAGCTGGTCGAGGTCTTCGGGGTGAGCACGGCCCCCTCCGCCGAGAGCGCCGACGCCCTGTTCGACCAGATCTCCGCCGTCCTGGCCGATCCGGGGTTCCGGCCCCGGGCCCTGCTCGAACGCTTCGGCATCGAACTGCTGGCCACCACCGACCCGGCCGCCTCCCAGCTGGAGCACCACGCCAAGCTCGCCGCCGACGGCTTCGGCGAGCGCGTCATCCCCACCTTCCGGCCCGACGCCGTCACCCACCCCGCCCGCCCGGGCTGGGCCTCCGACGTCGCGCTGCTCGGCCGGGCGGCCGGCATCGACACCGGTGACTACACCGGCTACCTGGCCGCACTCCGCCAGCGCCGCAACGCCTTCGTCGAGGCCGGGGCCCTGGCCACCGACCACGGCCACCTCGCCACCGACACCACCCCCCTCAGCCCGCAACAGGCGTCCTCCATCTACCGAAACGCCCTCGACGGCGAACTGAGCGCCGAGGCGGCCGAAGCGTTCACCGGGCACATGCTCTTCGTGATGGCCCAGATGTCGGCCGAGGACGGCCTGGTCATGCAACTGCACCCGGGGGTCCTGCGCGACCACCACCCCGGCGCGGCCGCCGCCCTGGGGCCCGACCGGGGCTGGGACATCCCGGTGCGCACCGAGTTCACCCGCTCGCTGCGGCCCCTGCTGGAGCAGTTCGGCATGGACCCGGCGTTCCGGCTGATCCTGTTCACCGTCGACGAGACCACCTACAGCCGGGAGCTCGCGCCGCTGGCCGGGGTCTACTCCGCCGTGCGGCTGGGCGCCCCCTGGTGGTTCCTCGACAGCCCACACGCCATGCGCCGCTTCCGTGAGGCCGCCACCGAGACCGCCGGTTTCTACAACACCTCCGGCTTCGTCGACGACACCCGGGCCTACGCCTCCATCCCCGCCCGCCACGACCTGTCCCGGCGCATCGACGCCGGCTACCTGGCCTCGCTGGTGCTGGAACACCGCCTCAGCGAGGAAGAAGCCACCGAGACGGCCCTCGACCTGGCCTACCACCTGCCCAAGAAAGCCTACGCCCGCCGCTAGGGAGCCCTCCGCAATGAGCAGCCCGATCGACCAGAACCCGACCGCCCCGCCCGCTGGCCCCCCGAAAACCCCCTCAGCACAGGTCGTCCCCCAGTTCGAAGCGGTCCCGGCCGACCGCCCTCGCCGCCGCTACGCGGTGGTGGGCACCGGCCACCGGGCCGGCATGTACATCGGCGCACTGACCGGCGAGCACGCCGACGTGGGCCGGATCGTGGCCTGGTGCGACCCGAACCCCGCCCGGATCGGCTACTACGACCAGCAGGCCGGGCCCGGGCTTCCCGCCTACACCCCCGGCGACCTGGAGCGGATGATCCAGGAACAGGCCGTCGAGACGGTGATCGTCACCAGCCCCGACGTGCACCACGCGGGCCTGGTCGACCGGGCCCTGCGGGCCGGGGCCGACGCGGTGGTGGAGAAGCCGCTGACCACCACCGCCGAGGGCTGCCGGCTGATCACCGACGCGGTCGCCGAGACCGGCCGCGACGTGGTGATGACGTTCAACTACCGCTACGCGCCCCGGAACTCGAGCCTGCGGGAGGTGATCGCCTCCGGCCGGATCGGGACGGTCACCAGCATCCACTTCGAGTGGGTGCTCGACACCCTGCACGGCGCCGACTACTTCCGCCGCTGGCACCGCGACAAGGCCAACTCCGGCGGGCTTCTCGTGCACAAGTCCAGCCACCACTTCGACCTGGTCAACTGGTGGCTGGGCGACGTGCCGCAGCGCGTGTACGCCACCGGCGGGCTGCGGTTCTACGGCGACCAGGCCGCCCAGCAGCGCGGTCTCGGCGAGCGCCCGGACCGCGGCACCGGCGCCGGCAACGACCCGTTCTCGCTCGACCTGCGCGAAGACCCCCGGCTGAAGGCGCTTTACCTCGACGCCGAGCACCACGACGGCTACCGGCGTGACGTGGACCCGTTCGCCCCCGGCGTGAGCATCGAGGACAACATGTCCCTGCTGGTCGAGTACGCCGGCGGGGCCAGCCTGACCTACTCGCTGAACGCCCACTCCCCCTGGGAGGGCTACCGGGTCACGGTCAACGGCACCCGCGGCCGCGCCGAGCTCGACGTGGTCGAGCGCAGCCACATCGACCTGGACGAGCAGGGCCGGGCCGTGCTCGACCCCTCCGCCACCCCGGACGACGCCAGCGACGACCTGCGCCCCCAGCGGGACCGTCTGCTGGTCCAGACCCACTGGGCGCGCGCCGAGGAGTACCCGATCCCCGACGGCATCGGCGGGCACGGCGGCGGGGACGCCATCCTGCTCAAAGACGTCTTCCGCCGCGACCTGCGGATCGGCGACGACCCCCTCGGCCGGGCGGCCGGCCACCTCGACGGGGTGCGGGCGGTGGCCGTGGGCATCGCCGCCAACCGCAGCCTGACCAGCCGTCTTCCGGTGGACGTGGCCGACCTCGGGCTCGGGGTCGACCTCGCCACCGGCAAGTCGGTCTGAAGCCAAGCTGAAGTCGGGCTGAGGTCAGGCCAGTAGCAGCTCCCGTCGCGGGTCGGCCAGGATCGCCCCGATCCGGGCCAGGGCCCGGGCCCCCTGCTGGCCGTCGATGATCCGGTGGTCGAAAGACATCGCCAGCTGGGTCATCCAGCGCAGCGCGATCCGGCCCTGGTGCTCGGCCGGTGCCCGCCGCACCGAGCCCAGGCACAGGATCGCGCTCTGCCCCGGGTTCAGGATCGGCGTACCCGAGTCCACCCCGAACACCCCGATGTTGGTCAGGGTGATCGTGCTGCCGGAAAGCTGGGCCGGGCTGGCCTTCCCGGAACGGGCCAGCTCGGTGGTCCGGGTGACCTCACGGGCCAGCGCCGGCAGGCTCAGGCTGCCGGCGCCCTCCACCGAGGGCACCAGCAGGCCGCGCTCGGAGGCCGTGGCCACCCCGAGGTTCACCCGGTGGTGCAGCACGATCTCGTTCGCGTCCTGGTCGAAGGTGGCGTTCAGATCGGGGAACTCGCGGGCGGCCAGGCACAGGGCCCGGGCCGCCAGCAGCATGATGGTGACCCGGGAGCCGTCGAACGCTTTGTCGGCCCGCAACTTCTCGACCAGTTTCACCGACCGGGTCACGTCCACGGTGTGGAAAACGGTGACGTGCGGGGCGGTGAAGGCACTGGCCGTCATCGCCGCCGCGGTGGCGGCACGAACACCCCGCACCGGGATGTGCTCGTCGTCGCTCACTGCGGCCACGGTCTGCGGCCTTTCGGGAACGGCCGTGGCCGCCTGCCGCACATCGTCGCGGGTGACGTCGCCGTGCGGGCCGCTGCCCCTCAGCGAGGCCAGGTCCACGCCGAGATCCTTGGCGAGTTTGCGTACCGGCGGCTTGGCCAGCGGCCGCCCGGTGCCGTTGCTGTTGTTTGCGGACTGGGGGTACCTCCCGGACCCGGAGGGGTTGGGGGATTGTGCCGACGCGGGTTTCTCGGCCGGCGGTTCGGGGGTGGCGGGCTGGGTGGCCGGTGGACGCCTGCGGGCGCGCCCCCGGCTGTGGCCGGGGCCGTAACCGACCAGCGTGGACGGCGGTTTCTCCTCGTCGGGCTTGCCGATACCGGGCTTGGCCATCTCCCCATCATCGGTGATGGCGATGATCGGGGTGCCCACCGGTACCAGCTGCCCGGCCGGCACCAGCAGCTCGGCGACCACCCCGGCGTACGGTGAGGGCAGCTCGACCAGCGACTTCGCGGTCTCGATCTCCACCAGCGGGTCGTTCACCGCCACCCGGTCGCCGGGGGCGACCCGCCAGGTCACGATCTCCGCCTCGGTCAGGCCCTCACCGACGTCGGGAAGCCGGAACTGCCGGCCGGTGACCACGGTCATCAGAACTCCAGCAACTTGTCGACGGCGGCCAGCACCCGGTCGGTGTCCGGCAGGTACTGCTCCTCGAACTTGGCCGGTGGGTACGGCAGGTCGAAACCGGTCACCCGCAGCACCGGCGCCTCCAGCTGGTAGAAGCAGCGCTCGGTGACCCCGCTGACCACCTCGGCCCCCAGCCCGGCGAACCCGGGCGCCTCGTGCACCACCAGGCAGCGGCCGGTACGGGCCACCGAGGCACACACCGTGTCCAGGTCCAGCGGCGACAGCGAGCGCAGGTCCACCACCTCCAGCGAGCGGCCCTCCTCCTCGGCGATCCGGGCCGCCTCCAGGCAAGTGGCCACCATCCCGCCGTAACAGACCACGGTGGCGTCGGAGCCGGCCCGGGCCACCACGGCCTTGTCGAAGGCCGGGGCCAGCGACAGGTCGGTGGAGACCTCGCCCTTCTCCCAGTAGCGGCGCTTGGGCTCGTAGAAGATCACCGGATCACCGCAGGCCAGGGCCTGGCGCAGCATGTAGTGCCCGCTCTGGGGGTCGGAGCAGATCACCACCCGCAGGCCGGCGGTGTGGGCGAAGTAGGCCTCGTTGGACTCGCTGTGGTGCTCGACCGCGCCGATCCCACCGCCGCAGGGGATGCGGATCACCACTGGCATCGGCACCCGCCCGCCGGTGCGGGCCCGCATCTTGGCCAGCTGGGAGACGATCTGGTTGAACGCCGGGTAGACGAAGCCGTCGAACTGGATCTCGCACACCGGGTGGTACCCGCGCATCGCCAGCCCGATCGCGGTGCCCACGATCGAGGACTCGGCCAGCGGGGTGTCGATCACCCGATCGGACCCGAAGTCCTTGCTCAGACCGTCGGTGACCCGGAAGACCCCACCCAGCGGACCGACGTCCTCACCCATCACCACGGCCTTCGGGTCCTGCTCGAGCACCTGCCGCAGCCCCGAGTTCAGCGCCGCCGAAAGACTCAGCCGGGTCATCACGCCACCCCCTCGAAACTCGCCACGAAGTCGGCGTACTCGGCCTTCTGAGCACTCAGCGCCGCCGTGCGCTCGGCCAGCACGTGGTCGAAGAGCCCGCCCAGTTCCACCGGCCCGAACTCCTGGCAGGCCCGCCGCAGCTGCACGCCCAGCTCCTCGCACTCCTCCTCCAGCGCGCCGAGCCACTCGGGCGGGGCCCAGCCCCGCGCCTGCAGCAGCTTCTCCACCCGGGTGAGCGGGTCACGCGAGCGCCAGGCGTCGGCCTCGGCCTGGTCGCGGTAGCGGGTCGGGTCGTCGGAGCTGGTGTGCGCCCCCATCCGGTAGGTCACCGCCTCGATCAGCGCCGGTCCCGCCCCCGAACGGATCTGCTCGACGGCCAGTTTCGTGACCGCGTGCACCGCCAGCACGTCGTTGCCGTCGACCAGGTACGAGTCCAGGCCGAAGCCCCGCGCCCGCTGGTGCACCGACGTGCGCATCTGCAGCCGGGTCGGGGTGGAGATCGCGTACTGGTTGTTCTGGCAGAAGAAGAGCACCGGCGCCGAGCAGGCCGCGGCCCAGTTGAATGCCTCGTTCGCATCGCCCTGGCTGGAGGCGCCGTCACCGAAGTAGGCGGTGACCACCTCGTCGCTACCGTCGCGCTGCACCCCCATGGCGTAGCCGGTGGCGTGCGGCAGGTGCGCGCCCAGCACCACCGAGTAGGCGCTCAGGTGCAGCTCGGCCGGGTCCCAGCCGCAGCCCGAGACCCCACGCCACTGCTCGAGCATCTGGGCCGGCGTGACCCCGCGGAACAGGGCCGCGGCGTGCTCGCGGTAGCTGGGGAAGATCTGGTCGGTGGGCCGTAGCGCGGCCACCGAGCCCACCTGCGCGGCCTCCTGGCCCAGGCTGGGCGCCCAGAGGCCGAGTTCGCCGTGCCGCTGCAGGGCGAACGCCTCGGAGTCGAGACGGCGGGTCAGGCGCATCCATCGGTACAGGTCACGCACGAGTTCGGCGCTGTCGGCGCCGACCTCGAGATGCCGGGCCAGATCGGCGGGCCACTGCTCGGGCGCCGCCAGATCACCGCCGGGGGCCAGCAGTTGCAGCGGCTCGGTGGTTCGCTCGTGGTGCCTGTGTTGCTCGGACTGCTCCATTGCATTCCTCCTGCATCCAACACCAGGTCAGGTGGTGGGTGCCGCGACGAGGGGTGGCCGCCGACGGAACCCGCGGATGGTGCGTCGATCCACCGGGTGAGGCGGATCACGCACAATGTAGCCCGCGGCAACGTGGTCTGGGTACCGTGGGGTCCGTGGACCAATGGGGATCTGCACGACGCGGCGGCCGTTTCGAGCTTTCGGCCGAACACGAGAACTTCCGGGACAGTGTGCGGGCGTTCGCCGAGCGGGAGGTCGCCCCGCACGTAGCCGGCTGGGACCGGGAGCACCACTTCCCGGTGGAGCTGGTCGCGAAGATGGGCGATCTGGGGCTCTTCGGGCTGGTCGTGCCGGAGAAGTTCGGCGGCGCCGGGGGTGACTTCACCAGCCTGTGCGTGGCCATCGAGGAACTCGGCCGCGTCGATCAGTCTGTGGGGATCACTCTTTCGGCGGGTGTCGGCCTGGGCATCAACCCGATCCTGACCTTCGGCGACGACGCCCAGAAGGAACGCTGGCTGCCCGACCTGGTGGCCGGGCGCACCCTGGCCGCCTTCGGCCTGACCGAGCCGGGCGCCGGTTCCGACGCCGGCGGCACCCGCACCCGGGCGCGGCGCGAGGGTGAGGACTGGGTGCTCAACGGCGCCAAGCAGTTCATCACCAACTCCGGCACGCCGGTGACCTCGGTGGTCTCGGTCACCGCGCGGCACGAGGACGGCTCGATCTCGACCTTCCTGGTGCCCAGCGGCACAGCCGGTTTCACCGCCGGGCCGGCGTACGACAAGCTGGGCTGGCGGATCTCGGACACCCATCCGCTCACCCTCGACGACGTGCGGGTGCCGGCCGGGAACCTGCTGGGCGTGCAGGGCCGCGGGTTCCACCAGTTCCTGGCCATTCTCGACGACGGGCGGATCGCCATCTCGGCGCTGGCCCTGGGCCTGGCCCGGGCCTGCCTGGAGCTTTCGCTGCGCTACGCCGGTGAGCGCCAGACCTTCGGCCGGCCGATCGGCAGCCGCCAGGCCGTCGCGTTCTCCTTGGCCGACCTGGCCACCTCGATCGAGGCGGCCCGGCTGCTCACCTACCGCGCCGCCGCCCTGAAGGACGAGGGAGCCCCCGCCAAGGTGGTGAAACAGGCTGCGGCGATGGCGAAACTGTTCAGCAGCGAGGCCGCGGTCGACGCCACCCGGGCAGCCACCCAGGTGTTCGGCGGCTACGGCTTCATGGAGGAGTACCCGGTCGCCCGCTTCTACCGCGACGCCAAGATCCTCGAGATCGGCGAGGGCACCTCCGAGGTCCAGCGCCTGGTGATCAGCCGCGGTCTGGGACTGGACGTCGAATGACCGGCGTCGACACCCGCCGGGGCCCCGGGCCCGCCCAGAGCACCGCCCCTGGCACCGGCACGGACCCTGGTCGTGGCACCGGCTCGGACACTGGCGCTGGCCCTGGCACCGGCTCGAGCCCCACCACCGGCAACCGCACTGCCCCGGCGACCCCCACCCTGGCCGACGCGACCGCAGCCACCCTCTCCCCCACCCCGGCCGCCGCGGCCAAGCTGGCCAGGACCGGCAAGCTCTACGTGCGCGAGCGCATCGCCCTCCTGGCCGACCCGGACACCTTCGTCGAGGACGGCCAGCTCGCCAATGCCCTGGCCACAAGCCTTCCCGCCGACGGGGTGGTCACCGGCGCCTGCCTGGTGGAGGGCCGCCCCGCCCTGGTGGTCGCCAACGACAGCGGGGTGAAAGCCGGCTCGTGGGGCGCCCGCACGGTGGAGAAGATCATCCGCATCACCGAACGCGCCCTGATTGAGGAGCTGCCGATCTTCTGGCTGATCGACTCGGCCGGGGCCCGGATCACCGACCAGGTGGCGCTGTTCCCGGGCCGCCGCGGGGCCGGCAAGATCTTCCACAACCAGGTGAAGCTGTCCGGCAAGGTCCCGCAGATCTGCTGCCTGTTCGGGCCCTCCGCGGCCGGGGGCGCCTACATCCCGGCGTTCTGCGACATCGTGATCATGGTCGACGGCAACGCCAGCATGTACCTCGGCTCCCCCCGGATGGCCGAGGTGACGGTGGGCGAGAAGGTCACACTGGAGGAGATGGGCGGGGCCCGCGTGCACACCGAGATCTCCGGCTGCGGCGACCTTCTGGCCACCGACGACGCCGACGCGATCGAGCAGGCCCGCTGGTTCTTCAGTTTCCTGCCCACCTGCTGGCGCGAACCGGCACCCGAGAGCGATCCGGTGCCCCCGGCGTCCGTGATCGACGAGACCACCGTGCCGGCCGCCGAGCAGGTGCCCTTCGACATCCACCGGCTGATCGACGGGATCCTCGACGCCGACACGTTCTTCGAGATCAAACCGGCCTTCGCCGCGGAGCTGGTCACCGGGCTGGGCCGGATCGAGGGTATGCCGGTGGGGGTGGTGGCCAGCAACTCGGCGGTGCGCGGGGGCGTGCTGTTCATCGACTCGGCCGACAAGGCGGCCCGTTTCGTGGAGCTGTGCGACGCGTACAACATCCCGCTGCTGTACCTGGCCGACGTGCCCGGCTTCATGATCGGCAAGGAGGTGGAGCGGCAGGGCATCATCCGGCACGGGGCCAAGATGATCACCGCCGTCTCCGAGGCCACCGTGCCGCAGATCTCGGTGATCGTGCGCAAGGCCTACGGCGCCGGCCTGTATGCGATGAACGGCCCGGGTTTCGAGCCGGACGCCTGCCTGGCCCTGCCCACCGCCCGGATCGCGGTGATGGGCCCGGATCCGGCGGTGCGGGCGGTCTACGCCAACCGGATCGACGAGATCGCCGACGCGGACGAGCGGGCCGCGTTCGTGGCCGAGCGCAAGGCGGAGTACGAGCAGGACGTGAACCTGCTGCACCTGGCCTCGGAGCTGGTCATCGACGCGGTGGTCGAGCCGGGGGCGCTGCGCTCGGAATTAGCCCGCCGGTTCGGCCTGCTCGCCGGAAAGGTGCGCCGGCGGACGGAGAAGCACCACGGTGTGAGGCCGGTGTGAGCGGCCTGGAGGTGCACGGCCCGGCCACCGAGGCCGAGATCGCCGCCGTGGTCGTGGCCCTGAGGGCCCGGCCGGAAGAACCCGCCCCACTTCGCGACTGGCGCCGCGCGCGCCGGCAGGCCCTGAGGATGCAGCGTGGCACGTGAGATCCAGCAGCGCGGACTGTACTTCGAGGAGTTCGAGGTGGGGGCCCGCTACCTGCACCGCCCCGGGCGCACCGTCACCGAGGCCGACAACGTCCTGTTCACCACCCTGACCATGAACACCCAGTCGCTGCACCTGGACGCGGCCTTCGCGGCCGGTCAGGAGCCCTACCACCAGCGCCTGGTCAACTCGATGTTCACGCTCAGCACCCTGGTCGGGCTGTCGGTGGCCCAGCTCACCGAGGGCACCCTGGTGGCCAACCTGGGCTTCAGCGAGATCAGTTTCCCCCGGCCGGTCTTCGTCGGCAACACGCTCTACGGCTCCACCGTGGTGCACCACAAACGCGAGTCCGTGTCCCGGCCGGGCGAGGGCATCGTCACCCTGGAGCACGTCGGACGCAACCAGGACGACGAGGTGGTCGCCCGGGCCACCCGGGCCGCGCTGGTCAGACTGGGCGGGGGGCAGTCATGAGCTTCGGCCCGGCCTGGCTCTTCTGCCCCGCCGACCGCCCTGATCGCTACGCCAAGGCGGCCGCCGCGGCCGACGTGGTCATCCTCGACCTGGAGGACGCCCTCGCCCCCGAGGCCCGCCCGGCCGCCCGAAGGGCACTGATCGAGCACCCCCTCCCCCCGGCCACCACCGTGATCCGGCTCAACCCCAGCGGCACCCCCGACCACCACGCCGACCTGGAAGCATTGCGGCAGACCGCCTACACCACCGTCATGCTGGCCAAGACCGAGTCCGCGCAACAGATCTCGGACCTGGCCCCGCTGCAGGTGATCGCCCTGGTCGAGACCCCGCGCGGGGTGCTCGAGGTGGCCGGCATCGCGGCCGCCGCCAACACGGCCGGGCTGATGTGGGGCGCCGAAGACCTGATCGCCGGACTGGGCGGCACCTCCAGCCGCCGGCCCGACGGGCGCTACCGCGACGTGGCCCTGGCCGCGCGCTCGGCCGTGCTGCTGGCCGCGGGGGCCCACGGGCGGTTCCGGCTCGACGCGGTCCACCTCGACATCAAAGACCAGGCAGGGCTGCGCTCGGAGGTGGACGATGCGGCGGCCAGCGGCTTCGACGCCACCGCCTGCATCCACCCCAGCCAGGTGCCGGTCGTACGCGAGGGCTACCGCCCCCCGGCGGCCGAACTCGACTGGGCCCGGCGAGTCCTGGCGGCCGGCAACCAGGGGGTCTTCACCTTCGAGGGCCGCATGATCGACGCCCCGGTGCTGCGCCACGCCGAGGCCCTGGTCCGGCGGGCCCGCACGTGAGCGAGGTGCGCGGGCCCTACTTCGACGAACTGCACGTAGGTCAGGTCTTCGACCAGGCCCCCGCCATCACCCTGACCAGCGGCCGGGCCGCCGCCCACCAGGCCGTGCTGGGCAACCGGCTGCGCCTGACCCTCGACGACACGCTCGCCCAGGAGGTCACCGGTGCCCCCGGCCTGGCCTCCCCGGCACTGGTCTGGGACACCGCGATCGGCCAGTCCACCGTGGTCACCCAGCACGTCAAGGCCAACCTCTTCTACCGGGGCCTGAGCTTCCACCGCCATCCCCGCCTGGGCGACACCCTGCGCACCGTCACCACCGTCGACGCCCTGCGCGAGAACACCCCCAAGCCCGGCCGCGCCCCCACCGGCGTGGCCGCCCTGCACATCGTCACCACCGACCAGCACGAGCGGGTGGTGCTCGACTTCTGGCGCTGCGCCATGCTGCCCTCGCGCTCCGCCGGCACCGGGCACCGTGACGACCTCGACGCGGTCGGCGTGGAAAGGCCGCTCCGGGTGCCCGACTGGGACCTGGCCGCCTACCACCGCCGAGTGCCGGGCCCTCACCACGGCGACCTCGAGGTCGGCCAGACCTGGTCGGTCTCCGGCGGCGACGTGGTCTCGTCCGCCCCCGAACTGGCCCGGCTGACCGGCAATGTCGCCGCCGTGCACCACGACGCGGCCGCCGCCGGAGGCCAGCGGCTGGTCTACGGCGGGCACACCATCGGCCTGGCCTTCCACCAGGTCTGCCGGGCCCTGCCGGCGATCGTCACGGTGGCCGGCTGGACCGGCTGCGACCATCTGGCCCCGGTGCACGAGAACGACACCCTGACCTCCCGGATCGAGGTCCTCGACCGGCAACCGCACCTGGTCAGGCTGCGCAGCGTCGTACGCAACGCCACCACGGACGTCCTCAGTTGGACCTTCACCGCCGTCATGGCCTGAGCGACTGCGCGAACCGCGAACGGTACTGCGAGGCCGAGAAGCCGTAGTGCGCGCGGAACCGGCGGGCGAACTGGTTCTGGTCCGGCCAGCCCACCGAGCGGGCGATCGCGGTGATCGGCTCGCGGGTGCGCACCAGCAGCGTGGCCGCGCTCTCCAGGCGGTGCTGCGAGAGGTAGGCCATCGGCGGCAGCCCGGTGGTGGCCTTGAACAGCCGCACCAGGTGCGCCGGGGCCACGTGCAGCTCACCGGCCAGCTCGGTCAGCGTCCAGTGGTGCGCCGGGTCGCCCTCCAGCAGGCTCAGGGCCCGGGCCACCGCCGGATGCGCCACCCGGCCCGGCTCCGGGTGCTCCACGGCCCGGGCCAGGATGCCCAGCACCAGGATCAGCCGCCCGATGATCTCCGCGCGGTGCCGGCCCGAGGGGCGGTCGCGCAGCCGGCTCAGGGCGTCGAGGTGGGGCAGGCACTGGGCCAGGTCCTCCTCGCCCAGCCGGGTGCTCATGATGCCCCGCCGGTCCTCCGCGTAGGGCCCGGTCCACAGCAGGTACCCCAGCAGCGGGTCGTCCCGGCTCCAGGCCAGCTCCTGGCGCAGCAGGTCGACGGAGAAGCAGCAGTTGTAGAGCACCAGGTCCGAGCAGTCCGCGTAGCCGTGCCAGGCTCCCGGCCGCAGCAGCACCACGTCACCCACCTGCAGGCTGCGCGGCCCGGCGGGCGAACGGTGCACGCCCGCTCCGGCCAGGGTGATCGCGATCTCCACGAAACTGTGGGTGTGATCGGGGTGCCGGCGCTCGTGCAGGTAGTGCCCGGCCCACACCGGGGACCCGTCGGTGATGAACAACGTCCCGTCGACCTCGTCCACCGGAGGTTCGGCCAGCCGCACGCGCGAGTCCCCCTCTGCCCTGAGTGAAACGTTCAAGACGCTAGGTAGCCGGGCCCGGCAAGTCAACAATTCCCCGGGTCCCAGCGCGCCGAACGGCAGACCTCCGACCGGCAGATCAATTTCCGCCTAGTTCCGGCGCCTTCCGTCCTATCGGCCGGCCGCCGCGGAATTGAACGATCTACCCGGCCCGGTCGACGGGCCGGACAGGAGAGGATCTCCATGCGTACCTTCCCCCCACGGCTGGTGCCGGTGCTCGCGGCTCTGGTGGCCGCCCCCGTTCTGGCCGTCACCACACCCGCCCAGGCTGCTCCGACGAAAAGCGCTGCCGAAGAATGTGCCTGGATGGACACGGGCAAGTCGGCGGACGAACGGGCCCGGCTGCTGCTGAAGGCCAGCACCCTCGAGCAGACCCTGCGCTGGCTCGACGAACAGGCCGCCAACAACCCGGCGCAGACCACGTTCAACGGCGCCACCTACCCGGTCCAGGTGCCCTGCACCCCGACCGTGGTCTACTCCGACGGCCCCGACTCCGTGCGTAACCCCGGCGGAGTCACGGCCTTTCCCACTCCGCTGGCCCAGGCCGCCACCTGGAACCCGCGCCTGGCCCAGCAGAAGGGCCGGGCCCAGGCCCAGGAGGCCTACGGCAAGCGCCGCAACGTGCTGCTGGCCCCCGGCCTGGCCAGCGGCCGTACCCCGCTGTCCGGTCGCACCCCCGAATACCTCGGTGAAGACTCGCTGCTCACCGGCACTCTCGCCGCCGCCGGGGTGAAAGGCATTCAGCAGGACGGCAAGGTCGGCGCCACCCTGAAGCACTACGTGGCCAACGAGCAGGAACTCGACCGCCAGACCAGTTCCTCGAACATCGACGAACGCACCTTCCGGCAGGTCTACCAGCTGCCCTTCGAGGTCGCGCTGAAGGCCGACCCGGCCTCCGTGATGTGTTCGTACAACCAGGTCAACGGCGTGTATGCGTGCGAGAACGAGATCCTCGACGACCTGAAGAAGGAGACCGGCTGGAAGGGGTACGTGATGTCCGACTTCGGCTCCGTGCACTCCACCGGCCCGTCCCTGAACGCCGGGCTGGACCAGGAACTGAACCGGCCGATCTGGTACACCCCCGACCGGATCAAGGCTGCCCTGGCCGACGGCAGCACCACCCGCAAGGAGATCGACGAGGCCGCTTTCCGGGTGGTGCGCAGCTACATCCGGGCCGGGCTGTTCGACAACCCGTTGCCGGCCGAGGCGGCCGCGAACGTCTCCACCCCGGCCAACAAGGCGATCGCCCGTGAGGTGGTCGAACAGGGGTCGGTGCTGCTGAAGAACGACCGCAAGGCCCTGCCTCTCAAGGGCCGGAAGCAGACCATCGCGGTGATCGGCCCGACGGCCTCGAACGAGCCCAACGCCAACGGCATCAGCGCCAAGAGCACCTGTTCCATGCTCTTCCGCACCACCCCGGCGGTCACCTGCACCCCGATCTCCCCCCTGGACGGCATCACCGCCAGGGCGCAGAAGAACGGCAGCACCGTCACCTACTCCAACGGTGACGACGTCGCCGAGGCGACCCGACTGGCCAAGGAGGCGGACGTCGTCCTCGTTTTCGGCTGGCTCGGGATGGGCGAGTTCGCCGACATCCCGAACCTCTCGCTGCAGCAGAACGGTGATGCCCTGATCAGTGCGGTCGCCGCGGCGAACCCGAACACCGTCGCGGTGCTGGAGACCGGCAGCGCGGTCACGATGCCCTGGCTCAAGCAGGTCAGGGCCGTGGTGCAGGCCTGGTACCCGGGCGAGCAGCAGGGCAACGCCCTGGCCGCGCTGCTGTGGGGCGACGTGAACTTCACCGGCAAGCTGCCGATGACGTTCCCGAAGTCCGAGACCGACCTGCCCACCCGCACGCCGGAGCAGTACCCGGGCGTGGTCCGCGACGGCATCCGTCAGGTCGAGTACAGCGAGGGCCTGGCCGTGGGCTACAAGTGGTACGACAGCAAGAACATCGACCCGCTCTTCGAGTTCGGGCACGGTCTTTCGTACACCACGTTCACGTACTCGGACCTGAGGACGTCCGTGAGGGGCGACTCGGTCAAGGTCACCTTCCGGGTCCGCAACTCGGGCGAGCGGGCCGGGACCGAGACCCCGCAGGTCTACCTCACCCTGCCCGCCGCGGCCGGGGAACCGGGCAAGCGCCTGGTCGCCTTCGACCAGGTCTCCCTGAAACCGGGAGCCGCCCAGACGGTCTCGGTGACGATCCACGAGAAGTCCGCCGATCGTCCGTTGTCGGTCTGGGACAGCAAGAAGGACCAATGGCGGACGCCCTCGGGCACCTACCGGGTACAGGTCGGCGACTCGTCGCGGTCCCTTCCGCTCAGTGACCGGATCAACCTGCGCTGACACGCATCACGCCAACAGCCCCCGGAGCATCTCCGGGGGCTGTTGGCGTCAGAGCGCTCAGCGGCGCGGTTCCCAGCGGAACATCCGGGTGGCCAGGGCCACCGACAGCCCCACCCAGGCCAGGGTCGGCACCATCAGGGCCACCGACTCGCCCAGGCCGATACCGCCGTTCCAGGCCTGCACCAGCAGTTCGGTGGCGGAACCACCGGGCAGCAGCCGCTTCACGGCGGCCAGCTCCTCCATCCCGCTGATGCCCACCCAGCTGGCCACGCCGATCACCCCGAGGCTGACCGGGAGGGTGGTCACCTGGGCGTGCTCGGGCGAGTTGGTCAGCCCGGCGGTGGCCAGGGCCAGGGCGATCAGCATGGCGATCATCGACAGCACGGTCAGGGCCAGCAGCGGCACGTTGCCGGGGGCACGGGTCACCGCGCCGAGCACCACCAGGATCACGGCCACCTGGATCAGCGACAGCAGCGCCACCGGGGCCACCAGCCCGGCGATGATGCCGGTGTCGCTCTCAGCGGTGGAGCGCAGCCGCTTCAGGAAGAGGTTCTGCCGGCGCGAGGCCAGCGTGGTGACGATCGTGGTGTAGAGCCCGAACGCGCCCACGGTGAAGGTGACCAGGGCGGCGATGTAGCCCAGGCTGGCCATCTCGGCCCAGGTCTCGTGCTGGCGGATGAACAGCGCGCTCACCGCGGCCGGCATGATCAGGCTGGTCACCAGGACCAGACGGTTGCGGAAGATCTGGATCAGCTCGGCGCGAGCGATCGACAGCATGGGGGGGATCCTCTCGGAAGTGAAGGGGTTTCAGGCGGCGGTCGTGCCGGGGGTGCTGTGACCGATGGCGCGGAAGACGTCGTCCAGGCGGGTCGGCCCGGCCTCGAGGTCGACCAGCTCCACGCCGTTGTCGAACGCCCAGCCCAGCAGCAGGTGCAGGTCCTTCTGCAGCTCCTGGGTCTCCACCCGGTAGCGGCCCTCGTGGGTGCGGGTCGCGCTCACCGGCAGGCCGGACAGCGGCGCGAGCAGGCCGAAGCTGATCACTGCGGGCAGGGTGCGGGTCAGCTCGGCGACCGTGCCCTCGCGGTAGAAGGTGCCGCCGTGCATCAGGCCGATCCGGTCGGCACGCTGCTGCGCCTCTTCCAGGTAGTGGGTGGTCAGCACCACGGTGGAACCCGCCTCGCGCAACCGATCGACCGACTCCCACAGGTCGTCACGGGACTGGATGTCCAGGCCGGTGGTGGGCTCGTCGAGGAAGACCAGCTCCGGGGTGCCGTAGACGGCGGTGGCGAAGTCCAGGCGCCGCTTCTCGCCGCCGGACAGCTGCGAGACCCGGGTCCCGGCCTTGCGGGTCAGGCCGACCGCGTCGATCACCCGGGCCGGGTCGTCCTCACGGCGGGTCAGCGTGCCGATCACCTGCACCGACTCGCGCACCGTGAGGTCGGGCGAGAAGCCGCTCTCCTGCAGCATGATGCCCATCCGGGGCCGCACCGCCCGGCGGTCGCGGGGGTCCTGGCCGAACACCCGCACGGTGCCCGAGGTGGGCCGGCGGTGCCCCTCCACCGTCTCCAGGGTGGAGGTCTTGCCGGCCCCGTTCGTCCCCAGCAGGGCGTACAGCTCACCGCTGCGCACCTCGAAGGACAGGTCCTTGACGGCGTGGAAGTCGCCGTACTTCAGGTTGAGTTGCTGAACCTCGATGACTGGTGTGGTGGACATGACTCCATCCCACCGCCGGCCCGGCCGGATCGGCAGTGCGGTGAAGTCACCAGCCACCCATGACATTTTCCCGGGTCGACGGTGACACCGGCATCTGTGTGCCCGGCAACGCGGCCGAGAGCCGGGTGCGCAGGTGGTCGGCCAGGCGGGTGCTCAGGGCCACGATGGTCAGGGTCGGGTTCACGTAGCCGAGGCTGGTCGGGAACACCGAACTGCCGGCCACGTAGAGGTTGCGCAGCCCGTGCACCCGGCTGTCCGGGTCCACCACCCCGAGCTTCGGGTCGGGGTGCATGCGGGTGCCGCCCATCGGGTGGTGCATCCCCCCGAAGTGCGGGCGCAGCGGGCCGTCGAACCGCATCCACGGCTCGAACCGGCCCAGCCCGGCCTTCTCCACCGCCACCCCGAAGTAGGCCATGCTGCGCAGCAGGTTGCGCTGGTCGCTCTGGGTCCAGTTCATCTTCAGGTGCAGCCGGCGACGGCCCAGGGCGTCGCGCTGGGCGGCCAGGGTCAGCCGGTTCTCGCGCAGCGGCGACTGCTCGGTGGCCACGTGCACCTGCAGCAGGGAGAACTGCGAGCGGTCCACCTCCGGGCGCGACCAGCCCCCGCGGAACCACTGGTAGGCGTCCGGCGAGCGGTACCAGTCGGAGGGGCCGGAGCGGTCGAAGGTGCGCAGCACCGCGGCGGTCTCGCCGGGACGGGACAGCAGCGTGCGGGCCTTCTCCCAGGGCTGGGAGACGAGCCGGCCGTGCAGCAGGGGCTTGAGCGATCGCAGGGCCCGCTCGGCGGTGGAGTTGAAACCGGGCCGGCGCGGCACGAACACCGCGCCCATGTTCAGCAGTTCCTCCTGGCGCTTGAACTCCTGGTCGAACGAGAGCACGCCGTTGACCATCTGGCCGCCCACGTAGTGCAGGTCGTACAGCCCGACCCGCTCCAGCACGTCCGGCGAGGACGGCTCGATGGCCCCGAGCCGCAGTTCCGGGTGGTCGGTGACCCAGCAGCCCACGTTGTCGTGACGGTTGCCCGGACCGCCCGGGCGGAACGGCAGCGACGACAGGAGCACCTGGCTGTTCTCGACCCCGCCGCCGGCCAGGACGAAGATCTCGGCGTACACGGAGAAGGTGCTGCCGTCGGCCCGCACGACCACGGCCCGGTGGATGCGGTCGTCGTCGCGCCCGCCGTCGAGGGCGATCACCGTGCTGCCGACCATCACGCGCACGTTGGGGGCGGCGGTCAGCTGGTCGCGGGCCAGGAGGGTGAAGGTGTCGGCCGGGGCGTACTGGGCCATGCGGGTCTGCAGCCGGCCCACCGGCAGCACCGGGGTCGAGGGGGTGGACCAGGCGGCCGGGTCGTCGTTCATGACGCTGCCGGCCCAGGTGTGGTGGGCCCGGTCGTAGTAGGGCGCGAGCTCCTGGCCGCCCACCGCCCAGCCGCTGTCGGGCTGCCACGCCTTGGCCTCGAAGTCGACCGGTTCGCCGGTCAGCGTGCGCGCGTAGACCCGGCTCTGCCCGGGCCAGGTGACGTGCACCCAGTCGTTGGCCGTACCACCGAACTGGCGGCGGCGGGCGCCGGCCATGGCGTGCGGCTGGTAGTAGGGCGACTCCATCTGGCTGCCGGCCAGGTCCTGGGCCGCCTCGTCGGGTTCGTACCGACCGCTCTCCAGCACCAGCACCTCGAAGGGGGCACCGATGCATTCCCGGGCGACGGTGAGCCCGGCCGGACCCGCGCCGATCACACACACATCGGTGTGCACGTCTTGGCTACTGGACACCTGCGGGTCACTCCTAGGACGTCGGGGACGACGACCGTACCAATGAGCTGCCGGTGTCCGGAACGAAAAGTTTTACGCCACAATGGTCTTCGTCGGCCAACTCTCCAGTTGCGTGAGGCTGGCGGAACTCCTGAGCGGCAGGCGGCAGGTGGGTCACCAGTGACGTAAGGGTAGAGATGGGGCGTCTCAACCCCGGGCCAGGAACTCCCGCGCGCCGCGCAGCCGCGTCGCCAGACGGGCCTGGGTGCGGGTGCTGTCGAGCCGCACGTCCAGCGGCCCGGCCACTCCCGAGGCGGCGCGACTGCCCACCGGCAGCGCGGTCTCGTCCAGCCCGTCGCGACGGGCGATCAGCAGGCCCAGCTCGTGCCGGCTCACGGCGTCGGCACCGGCCAGGTGGCACACACCGCCCGGCCCGTTCGCGCGGGCCAGTTCCAGCAGTGCGCCCGCCAGGTCAGCGACGTGCACCGCGCACCTTACGTCGTCGGCGAAGAGCACCCCCGACGTGGCCCCGCTCGCCAGCGCGTGCACGAGCTTCTCGGTGGGCGAGTCACCGTTGCCCACGATCAGCGAGGTGCGGGCGATCACCGCGCCCGGCAGCAGGCCGGCCACGGCCACCTCGGCCGCCGCCTTCGCGGCGCCGTAGGCGTGCACCGGGTCAGGTCGCGCACTCTCGTCGTAGACGACCGCCTTCCCGGAGAAGAGCGCGTCGCTGGAGACCTGCACGAGCCGACCACCGATGGACGCCGTTGCGGCCGCCACGTGCATGGCACCTTCGGCGGTGGTGGCCCAGTCGGACTGCTTGTACGCGGTGTTGACCACCATGTCAGGCCGCAGCCGGTCCAGGAGGGCGGCGACCTCGGCCCGGTCGGTCACATCCAGCCGGTGCCACCGTCCCTCGCCCGCCGGCCGGGCTGAGAGGTACGTGCCGTGGACCTCACCCTCGGCCACCCCGGCCTGCTTCATCAGTTCGCCGCCCAGGTACCCACTGCCACCGATCACGAGAAGGCGCATGACCGGACTCTAGAAGGGGAGGCCGTTGGAATAGCTATTCACCAATGGCCTAGTATGCGGCGGTGACCAGCACACCCCCTCCGGACCCGTCCGCGCGCAGCCGCGACCTCGAGCCCGAACAGCTGCGCCTGCTGGTGCGGGTGGCCCGGCTGTACCACGAGCAGGGCGTGCGCCAGCCGCAGATCGCGGCCGACCTGCACATCTCCCAGCCCCGGGTGTCCCGGCTGCTGAAACAGGCCACCCAGCTGGGCATCGTGCACACCGTCGTCACCGTTCCCACCGGCATCCACGCCGACGTGGAGGAACGGCTCAAGGCCCGCTACGGCCTGCGCGACGCGGTGGTCGCCGAGGTCCCGGCCGGCGACGAGGACCGGTTGCTCTCGGTCCTGGCCGGGGCGGCCGCCGCCTACCTCGACGCCACCCTGCACGGCGGCGACGAGATCGGCCTGTCCGCCTGGAGCGCCTCCCTGCTGGCCACGGTCGAGGCGATGCGGCCCAAGCGGCCCGCCGTCGCCCGCAACGTCAGCCAGGTGCTGGGCGGCATCGGCGACCCCACCGCCCAGATGCGGGCCACCCGCCTGCTCACCCGCTTCGCCGAGGTCACCGGCGGCCAGCCGCTGTTCATGCCCACCCCGGGCCTGGTCGGCAGCCCGCAACTGCGCGAGGCCCTCACCCAGGACGCCTCGGTCGCCCAGATCGTGCGGGCCTGGGACGAGCTGACCCTGCTCCTGGTCGGCATCGGCGCCCTGTCCCCCTCACCGCTCCTGCGCAGCAGCGGCAACGCGATCACCGAGACCGACCAGCGCGAACTGCGGGAGCTGAACGCGGTCGGCGACGTCTGCCTGCGCTACTTCGACGCCGAGGGCCGGCTCGTGCCCTCCACCTTCGACCAGCGCGTCGTCGGCATCACCCCGCAGCAGTTGCTGAGCGTCGAACGCCGTCTGGCCGTGGCCGGGGGCACCGACAAGCACGCCGCCATCCGCGCCGCCCTCACCGGCGGCTGGGTCAACATCCTGATCACCGACCTGGACACCGCCGCCGCCCTGCTCGCCGAGCAGCCTTAGAGCCTCACCACGGCGGGCGGGGGCGGGTTCTGCTCGGCCGCCTCGCCCAGGGCCTGCCGGAACACCTCCACCGCACGGTGTTTGGAGCTCCCGGCCCGCACCGCGGTGAACAGCCGCCGGTGCGGGCGGCCCGGAAGCTGCACCAGCTGCAGGCCTTCCAGCAGCGCGCCCATCAGGCCGGGCAGGAAGGCGACCGCGTGCCCCTGCCGGACCAGGTGCACGTGCAGCGAGGGGTCGGGGCTCTCGAACCGCACCCGCGGCTCGAACCCGGCCTCACGGCAGACGATGTCGGCCCAGCGCCGGGCCGTGGAATTGGGTGGGTCCAGCGCCCAGGGCAGCTCGGCCAGGTCCGACAGCGAGGCCGGGCGCTCGCTGAGCGGCCCGTGCCGCGGCAGGGCCAGCAGCATCGCATCGTGAGTCAGCACCGACAGGTCCACCCCGGCGCGCACCGGTTCGGGCACACCGGGATGCTCCTCCCCCAGGATCAGGTCGAAGTCGTGGGCCAGCAGCCCGTCGTAGGCCGGGGACACCTCGCGCTGAGTGATCGCCACCTCCAGGCGCGGATGGGCCTGGGCCAGCACGCTCAGCGCCACCGGGGCCAGGCTGAGCACCACGCTCTGGAACGAGGCCACCCGCAGCAGCCCCCGGATCTCCGGCTGGGCGGCCGACAGCTCGGCCTCGGCCAGCTCCAGCTGGGCCAGGACCGCCTCGGTGTGCCGCACCAGGTTCAGCGCGTCGTCGGTCAGCCGCACCCGGCGCCCGACCTTCACCAGCAGCGGCACCCCCACCTCCCGCTCCAGCTGGGTGAGCTGCTGGGAAATGGCCGAGGGGGTGTAGCTCAGCACCCGGGCAACTTCCGCGAGAGTCCCAGAACGGTTCAGTTCGTGCAGGATTCGCAAACGGGACAGATTGAGCACAGAAACAGACCCATCAGCTCAGCTAATGCTTTCCGTTGACTAACGTTCACTAGACTAAATGAAGGTTGGCCCACGATGCTGACCGCATGCCCCGCACGTCCAACACGTCCAACCCTGCCGTCCTGCTCGTTCTCGGCTCCTGCATTTCCCTGCAGTTCGGCGCCGCCCTCGCAGCCCAGTTGTTCCCCACCCTCGGCGCCTGGGGAACCACCACGCTGCGACTGGGCATAGCGGCCCTGGTACTGCTGGCCATCGCCCGCCCGGCGGTCCGCGCCTGGAAGTGGGACCAGTGGCGCGCCACCTTCGCCCTGGGCCTGGCCCTGGCCGGGATGAACGGCTTCTTCTACGCCGCGATCGAGCGCATCCCGCTGGGCACCGCCGTCGCCATCGAGTTCCTCGGCCCGCTGGCCCTCGCCGCCCTGCTCACCCGCACGGGCCGCGACCTGGTCTGGGTCGGCCTGGCCCTGCTCGGCATGGCCGTCCTCGGCCTCGAGAGCCTGCTCAGCACAACCGGTCTCGACCCGCTGGGCGTCGGCTTCGCCCTGATCGCCGCGGTGTTCTGGGCCCTGTACATCCAGACCGGCGCCCGAGTCGGCATTCTCGTGCCCGGCACCGGCGGCCTGGCCATCGCTCTGGCCGTGGCCACCCTGGCCGTCTCCCCGCTCGGCCTGTCCGGCGCCACCGCCGTGACCGAGGCCCCGCACCTGCTGCTGATCGCCCTCGGCACCGCGCTGCTGGCCTCGGTGATCCCCTACACCCTGGAACTGGCTGCGATGCGCCGGGTTCCGCGCAACGTGTTCGGCATCCTGCTCAGCCTGGAACCCGTCGCCGCCACCGCGATCGGCTGGCTGCTGCTGCACCAGCACGCGGGGCCGCTGCGCCTGGCCGCGGTCGTCCTGGTGGTCGCCGCCAGCGTCGGCTCCAGCCTCTCGGCCGGCCGCGCGGCGCGCGAGGAGGAGCCGGTCAGCTCGCCAGAACCAGTACGAGGGTGAGAGCGGGCGGCACGAACTGCGGCACCGCCGAACGCAGGTAGCGCCGGCCCGTCGTGGCCAGCACCACACCCGCCAGGGCCATGCAGGCACTACCGAACACCACCAGCGACTTACCCACCACCAGCGCATCGCCCTCGCCGTGGATCAGCACCAGCCCCACGGCGAGGCCGATCGCCAGCGCCAGGTTGTAGAAGCCCTGGTTGTAGGCCATCGGCCGGATCGTCTGGGCCTCGGCCGCACCGGCCACGCCGAAGCGCCCGAACACGGCCGGGCGGGTCCACAACACGCTCTCCAGCGCGAACGCGGCCACATGGAAGAGCACCGCCAGAACTCCGGTGACGGTCGCGGCGATGAGCACGATTTCTCCTCTGAACCGGCCTGATCTCATTCGATCGGCCTGGAAACATTCCGGACCGCTCGGTCCGATCCGCTACTCTGGACCGACCGGTCCGGAAAGTCAACCGGCCGCGGAGGAGACGAAGATGGCGCGCAGCAAGGAGTTCGACGACCTTACCGCGGTCACGGCGGCCCGGGACGTGTTCTGGGAACGCGGCTACGCCTCCACCTCCCTGGCCCAGCTCCAGGCCGCCACCGGCCTCAGCAAGTCCAGCCTGTACGAGACGTACGGCAGCAAACGCGGCCTCTTCTCCCGCGCCGCCGAGAACTACCTCGAGCACATCATCACGCCACGTCTGCGCCCCCTGGAGGAAGCTGACGCCGGGCGGGACGAACTGGTCGCCTACTTCGAGGGCCTGACCGACTACTTCACCCGCGCTCCCGAGCACGTCACGCGGCGCGGCTGCCTGCTGCTGAACACCTCGATGGACCTGAACGACCTCGACGAGGACGCCGCCCAGTTGATCCGTGACTACCGCGCCCGGGTCCACGCGGCCTTCCTGGGTATTGCCGGCCGAACCAGGGACGATCCGGCGCCAGAAGCCGAGATCCTCACCGCTGCACAGATCGGGTTGATGGTCACTGCCCGGCTCGACCCGGCCGTGGCGGCGCATCTCGCCCGCAGCCTGGCCCACCGCGTTCAGGCCTGGTGAGTTCCAGCCGGCGGTGCTGGCCTCAGCCGGCGTCGCAGATCTGCGTGACCTGCGACTGGCTGCGCCCGATCCACCCCGCCACCTCGGTCACGCCCTTCCAGCGGCCGTTCGCATCACGCTTCACGTACTGTCGCACGAGCACATCCCTCACCTCGGTGGCCGCCCGCCGCCGCGCCTGCGCCGTGAGCAACTCCACCGTGACCTGGTAGTACTCAACCCGAGCCGACTCGACGTCAACCGGCGCCTCAACCGCGCGGGCCCTCGCCAGCGTCCTCAATTCGCTCTCGCCCATGAGCTTCAGCTCGGCGGCGGGGGCCAGAGCCGCAGCTCGGGCTGCGAAGAACTCGTCCGGCTGCCAGTGCCCCGCCTTCTGCAGGCCCTGACCGGCCCTGGGATCGAAGCAGGTCAGGATCCAGGCCAGACGCGCGCGCTCGCTGCGGCACCGGTCAACCACCCCCTCGACCTCCTGCAGCAGGCTCGCCACCACCTTGAGCCGGGCCGGCAGCTCGGTAGCCGTGGGGGCGCCGCCCACCTCGGCCCTCACCCAGGCCGACTCCCGGGCGGTGATCTCGTCGGCGTCAGGGATGCGCAGCCCCGAGCGGGTGCGCTGCTCCTTGGCCGGGGCCTGCGGCAACGGAAGCTCCTGCACGTCGGCCCGCTGTTCCCCCGCCAGCTCCCGCCCCTGCTTACGCCGCTTGGACACCGACTGCCGCGACGCCCCGAGCAGACCCGCGATCTGCTCCACACCCCAGCCGGCCTCGTCGATGAGCGCAGCGACATAGCCGCTCAGCACGGCGGACCGCTCACGGTCGGCCTGCAGCTCCTGGAGCTGCCGCGCGACCACCGCCTCCGGACCCTCCGGCATGCCTCACCCCACTCACCCGATGCGGCTGACAACCTACCCAGTGTCGACCTAGGGGCCAGCGACGCCCCTGCCGCGCGGGCAGAGCGGCCGGTCGAGCGTCATACGTGAAGTGTCCGAACAGTCCTATGGACGTTTGTGGCTCCGACGCGGGAACGGCGGCTGACGTCGTGGAACCGGATGTTGGCCGATCATTCGCGCCGACGCGACCGGCCCGTTCGCACACAACCCCTATGGTCAGGCCCCGTGTCCCGGCCTACCCGCGCGCTCGCCCTGGGGTTGCTGCCCCTGCTGCTGCTCACCGGTCTGACCCTGGTGGTCGCCGCCGGTCTGAAGTCGTACTGCCTGACCGACTGGCAACCCGGGGACCAGCCGAAGGTCTGTTACAACGACATCCAGACCCTCTGGCACCTGCGCGACATGGACCAGCACGTCGCTCCCTACCAGGGCGCGGTCGAGCACACCGTCGATGCGCAGGGGCACGAGGTCATCCGGCTGGGGGCCGGGCAGATCGAGTACCCGGTGGTGACGGGGGTGTTCGCCTGGCTGAGCTCGCTGCCGGTGGACTCGGTGAACGGGTTCTGGATCGTCTCGGCCCTGGCCCTGACCCCGTTCGCCTTTCTCAGCGTCCTGCCGCTGTACCGCATCGTCGGCCCCCGGGCCCTGCTGTTCGCCCTCTCCCCCCAGTTGGCCGCCTACGCCTACCTGAACTGGGACCTGCTGCCGGTCGCGGCGACGGCCGGGGCGCTGTGGGCCTGGCACCGGCAGCGCTACCTGCTGGTGGGAGTGCTCGCCTCGGTGGGGGCGTGCGCCAAGATCTACCCCGGCTTCCTGCTGCTGCCGTTCCTGATCGCGCTGCTCCTGGACCGCCGGGTGGCCGACGGCGCTCGGATGGTCGCGGCGGCCGTCGGCACGGCGCTGGCATTGAACGTGCCGTTCATGGTGGCCAACTTCGAAGGCTGGTACGGGCCTTTCGCCATGCAGTCGAGACGCGTGAACGACAAGACCACGAACTCGATCTGGTACTGGCTCTTCGACGCGCATCAGACCTCGATCGCCAACCTGTGCGCCTGGGCCGCCGTTTTCGCGCTGTGGGGCGTGCTGATCCGCGTGGGCGTGCAGCGCTGGCGCAGCGAGGGAAGCTTCCCGGCGCTCGCGGTGGCCGGGGCGATGGTGGCCGGTTACATCGCAGTGGGCCGCGTCGACTCCCCTCAGTACGGCCTGTGGCTCGTGCCGTTCCTGGTCGTGCTGGCCGTGCCCTGGCGCTGGGTCGCGGTGTTCACCGTGACCGACATCTGGCTGTGGGCTCAGTGGTCGTGGTTGTGGGGCACCCCGGGCTGGATGGGCAACGCGGCCATGCTGGCGCGGGGGCTGACCGTGCTGGCGCTGGCATTCGTGCTGGCTCGGAGCCTGGAGATCAAGCCCACCGGTAGCCAGGGCGCCGGGGAACGCCGAGCCACCACGAACAACCAGCCGAGCAGCCCGCAGACCAGCAGCGGCGCGGCCACGTGGCGCACCCCCAGCATGACCTCCGTGGCCAGCGATGAGGGCACGTCCGCGCGGCCCGGCACGTAGGAGATCGCCATCACGGCCAGCCTCGTCACCAACAGACCTTCGAGCAACAAGGGGACGTCGGCGAGGACGAACGCTATCCACAGAGGTGCGTCGTACCAGGGAAGAACGTACGGAGCAGCCACGGGGTAGGCCAGGGAGAGCACCAGCAGGGCGCGGGCTGCGCTACGGAGCTCGACGTCGGTACCCACGCTGGCGAAGTGCACGGGCTGCCAGATGCGGCGCGCGGCAACGATCACCAGCACGGCGAGCGCAGCGAAGAGCAGGGGCAGCAGGTCACGAGCCGCCGGCCCGAACAGCACCTCCAGCAGGCTGATCAGGGTCCGCCAGGGGCTGGCGATGGAGACGAAGTGGCTGGCTTTCTGCGTCTGGGCGTAGGTGTGCGGCCCGGCCCACGCATGGGCCGGCACCAGGACCAGGGCGGCGCCGACCAGCGCCGACGTGGTGGCTGCAGCCACTTCCACGGCCGGCCGCCGGTGGATCGCCCACCATGCGGCCGCGGCCACGGCCAGGTAGGGCAGCTTCGTGCCTGCAGCCAGGGCGAAGGCCACGCCCGCCAGGCCCCACAGCGGCACCCGCACCAGCAACCCGTCCATTGTTGGGTTCTGGCGGCGGGTCAGGATGAGCAGCGCCACGCCCGCTACCGCGGCCGCCACGGACACCGTGTCCAGGTGGGCACCACCCACAAGCACGGCCAGGAGCGCGGGGTTCAGCAGCCACAACACCGCCACTCGCCCTCTGACGCGCTGGTTCTCGCCGGCCAGCCGGTACAACAGCGCGCCGGTGACCAGGAACGCCGCCCCCACAACGAGTTGCAGCAGCCACACGGTCAGCCGCAGGTCCCCCGCCCCGACCATCGCCGCCACCTCGAACAGCGCCGTGGCGACCGGCCCGTACACACTGGTCGTGCCCTCCCACGGAGCCTCAACCGCCCCGATCACCGCGTCTGCCGTGGGCCAGGTGTTCGGCGCGACCACGTACGGGTCAGCCCCCAGCGCACTGATCCGGCCGTAGGCGGCGTAGCTGAGATGGTCAGCCGAACCGAAAGGTGCGACGAGAACCGCGAGCGTCGTCATCAGTCCGGCCGCCGCCCAGGTCAGGCTCCTGCGCGGGGCCCAGCCCGCCCGGAGCGCTTTGAGCGCCTGCCAGGTGCCCAGTGCCGCCAGGAGGTAGCCGCCGGTCAGCAGAACGATGACGAGTGCGGGCGCCGGGGCGAGTCCGAGGTCGTAAGGCGGTGACCAGTGGCGGGGGCCCAGGGGCGGCGTGGCCGCAGAGGCGCCCAGGAGCGAGGGGATGAACAGCAGGACGAACGCCGCGGCCAGACACGCCAGCGCGGCGTGGGGTGTCTGCTTCTGGCCCCGGGCAAACCCCGTCCTCCCCCAGCCCCTAGGGGGCCGGGAGGTGCCCCCACCGGGGAGAGGGACGAGGCGAGACGAAAAGTTGAGAAGGGATCCGGCCCCGGTACTGCACTTCGACCAAAAGCCCTGTTCAGCCGGTGTCTGCCTGACCCTCGTCACGTTTCCCGATCGAACCGGACGTGACGATCCGTGGCGTGAAAGCTACGCGCGAGCGCCGCGACCTTCGGGTGAACACTCGGCGCGCCGGCGCCCGCCCGGCTACATCTGGCGGTGCGTCACCGGGCAGCCGCGCGGCTCGGTCGGCTGGTCGTCCTCGTTCCAGGCCGGCGCGTACTCGTACGTGCCCACCGGCTGGGCGGCCGTGACCTTGGCGTGGCGGCCGTGCTGGCCCGCCTGCAGCCCCGTCTCGGTGGTGCGGTCCAGGTCGGCGATGTGCACCGGCACGCCCGGGCGCAGCGACTTCACGGTGAGCCAGTGCTTCACCAGCGTCGCGCCCCGCTCCTGGGGCAGGTGCGGCAGCGGGTGGCTGGGGAAGCGGAACCGCGAGCCGATCCGGTTGGACGTCCAGCCGGTGTCGTTCGGCGGCATCTCGCCGTGGGTGGTCAGGTGGCGCTGGCAGAACTTGGCGAAACCGCTCTGGCTGGCCGAGAGGTTGTTCATCTTCATCCGGGACTGCTTGAACCCGGCACGGATGGCCCGCAGCGTGGCGATCTCGATCTGCGCCATCCGGTACTCGTCGAACCGGTCGGTGGCCGAGAGCATCTGCTGGTCGACCGGGCCGTGGATGGCCTCGCCGATCCGGTCGGCCCAGTTGTAGCGGCGCGGGTCGAGGAAGTTGGTGGCCAGTTCCTCGTCCACGTACCAGCCGTTGAAGATGGTGCAGAAGCGCTGCCCGGCGATGTCCAGGTCGAAGTTGGTCTGCAGCGGGATGGCCGGCCAGCAGGCGAACGGCTCGCCGTAGCCGGAGTCGTCGGCGCGGCCCTTGCTCTCCGGGTGGTGCGGCCAGGGGATGTCGATCAGGTAGCGGCTGCTGTTCGGCACCGAGGCCATGACCAGCTCGCCGTCGGCGCCCATCGCGATCATCGGCAGCACGTCGAACGAGCCGGGACGGTACCCGGGCATGGGCTCGATCAGGTCCTCGGCCCCGTAGGAGCGCACCCAGTCGGTGACGTCGAGATACCCACCGTCGCCGGTCCACCCACCGTCGGCCGTGCGGTACCCGGCGGCCCGCAGCATCTGCTCGGTGACGAACATCTGCCCGAGCTCACCCGGCGCGATCGGCGCACCCAGCACGGTGATCACGGTCTGCGGCGGCACCGGCGCGTTCATCGCCAGGTCGGCGTGCTCCACGGCGGCATGCAGCATGTCGACCGCGCTGCGCACCTCGGGCCGGTACTGGATGACGGCGTGCTGCAGCGCGTGCTGACGGCCCGAGCAGCGGTCGGAGTTGATCCAGGAGTAGCGCACCCAGAACTGGATCTCGTTGGGCCGGACACTGAACGTGCGGCCCGGCCCGACCTCGGCGATCAGCTCGACCAGCCGGGCGCGGCGGGCGTTGGCGGTGAGTTCCTCGGCCGTGAACCCGCAGACCGAGGCCATTTCCGGGTCACGGTCCAGCCACTCGTACATGAGCTGCCACTCCGCGACCACCCGGTCGGGGTCGATCGGCGGGCGCTCGGTGTCGTGCCGGAACGCCGTGGTGGGGCGGAACAGCGGGTGCTCCCCCGTACTCGGAACCGACAGCGGCAGGCCGGCCGGAGCCGTACCCGTCTTCACCTGCACGGTGGGCGCCGCAGCGGCGAACGTTGTCTCGCCGTAGCCGGTGCCGCGGTGGAGGTGCTGGGTCATACGGTGCCCTGCCAGGATTCGGCCGGCTGCCCCGGCTGCGGTTGCGTGGCGCGCGGGGTGGCGACCGGTATGCCGTGAGGCTGCGTGGCGTAGGGGCTGGGCTGCATCAACTGCTCGCCGGTCACCTCCTGCTGCTGCTGTTGGTACTGCTGCATGCCGTACTCGGCCGCGCCCTGGTGGGCCCCGCCGTACCGGTTGCCGGTGGCCTGAGCCGAGCCCGGCGCGGCATACGACGTCTCGCCGTACTGCTGGTCAGCAGGCTGCGCGTACTGAGCGTCGGAGTACTGGGCCCCGTACTGCCCCTCGCCCGGCTCGCCGTACTGGGCCTGGCTGTACTGAGCCTGGCCGTACTGGGCGTCGCCGTACTGAGCCTGACCGGACTGGGCCTGACCGTAGTGAGCCTGACCGGACTGGCCCTGACCGGACTCAGCCTGGCCGTACTGAGCCTGGCCAGGCTGCTGGGCGTCCGGCTGACCGTACTGACCCGCGCCGGCCTGCTGGGCGTACTGCCCCTCGGCCGCCTGGTCATAGCCCTGGGCGTAGCTCTGGGGGTCGGCGTACTGCTGTTCCGCGAACTGCCCCTGCGCGTACTGCTGCTGCCCGTACTGACTTTCGGCGTACTGACCTTCGGCGTACTGACTTTCGGCGTACTGCCCCTCGGCGTACTGGCCTTCGACGTACTGCGACTGGCCGTGCTGGCCCTGGGCGTACTGCTCCTGGCCGTACTGACCTTCTGCGTACTGCCCCTCGGCGTACTGAGCGTCCCCGTACTGACCTTCCGCGTACTGTCCTTGGTCGTGCTGACCAGCGGCATACGGCTCCATGGCCTGCCCACCGGCGTACCCCTGGCCGTACTGAGCATCACCGGGCGCAGCGGCGTACTGCGCACCCTGCCCGTACTGCTGAACAGCCTGCCCACCGGCGTACGGCTCAACGGCTTGCCCACCGGCATACCCCTGGCCGTGCTGAGCATCACCAGGCGCAGCGGCGTACCCCGCCTCGCTGTACTGCGCAGCCTGCCCGTACTGCTCCACCTGCCCGTACTGGGCCGCAGCCTGGTCATCCCCGTACTGCGACTGCCCGGCGAACTGCTGGTTGTTCTGCTGCCCGTACTGCGGACCGGACGCGAACTGCGACCCCGCCCCGAGAGCCAACTGCTGCGTCGCCGGTTGCTGCACTCCGGCCTGCTGCTGGGCCAGAGCCCGCTGCTGAGCCGCCTGCTGCTGGGCCAGAACCTGCTGCTGGGCAGCCTGCTGCTGATTGCCGTACTGGTGATCGATGTACTGCTGCTCGTGCTGCGAAGGTGCAGGCTGCGGCGCCTCCTGCTGAGCCGGCGGCGCGTACAGAGCGGGCGGAGCGGCATACATCGCCGGAGGAGCGGCGTACAGCTGCGGCGCCTCCTGCCCCTGAGCCTGCCCCTGGCCCGAGCGATCGACCGGCAGCTGCCCCGTACGCGGCCGCCGAACCCCGGCCGGCGTGGTCTTCGGCCCAAGGGCAGCAGCCCTCGAACCCACCGCAGGAACAGCCCCCGTGCTGGGCCCCGAACCGCCCCGGGCAGCCGAAACAGCCCCGCCTGAGGTAGCCGCCGCACCGGCGCGACCGCCCGCCCCGGTCGCCCCCGGCACCCGCCGCTCGGGAGCCACGGGAGCGGCCAGCTGGGACGCGTCCCGCTGGGGCGCCGACTGCGCCACGACCTGCTTGTCCTCGACCTCGGCACCGTCGGCGCCGTCGATCATCACCGCGGCCATCCACTCGTACACGGCCATCCAGCTGGATGCCACCGTTGTCTCCAGGTACCCGCCGTTCAACGCGCGCAGGGCGCGGACCAGGGCGTGGGCCACGTAGACGTAGAGGTCGTTGGTGATGCCGTACTTGTGCCGGTGGATCGCTCCCCAGCGGCGCAGCTGCGCCTCGACCATCTCCGGACGGTCCAGGTGGTTGACCGCCATGAGGATGGCCTTCAGCAGACGATCGTTCTGCTGGGTCATGTCCGGCGGGAACAGCGGACGGGCCTGGGGCGCCATGTCGAACAGCTGCTTGTAGAACTCCTCGGTCAGCGCGGTGCTGTCCTTCGGCAGGGACTGGCAGCTCTTGCGCACGACCTCGATCGTCCGCGCATCGAATGGAGGGAGTTCCTCCAGTCGTCGCGGTTCGCGAAACATCCAGTTCTCCCTAGAGATGCAACCGTCGGCAGGCGCAAGGCAGGAGCAGGGCCACCGGATGACGAAGCGTCGAGCACCGTTCTACAAAAGAACCAAAAGAACATGCAAGCTCGACAAAACTTACGAAACCCGGTGACAGCCCGTCTTGAAGCGATGACCAGCACTCATACGAAGTCGTGGTGCACAGGATCTCTTTGGCCGGCACAGACGCGGGAGCGCAGGGCACAACCGCTGCAACCGCGTCAAGATCAGAATGAATCTAGCTGCCCGGAAACACGGTTCGCCGAGCAAACATTCCGGCGTCATGCAAAAGCGGGCGACAATTTCCAATCAGGCTTCGCCCTCCGGCAATTCAACTACTCTCGGCACACTGATGCAAACTCTGCGTGGACACAGAGGATTCACTTCGTTCCCGAGTGATCCAGATCATGCCGCCCGGCCCGCCACAGACGTCCTTCATCGGATACGACGAAAATCCACAGCCCACTCACATGTGGCACCTACCCCTACGATGTCTCCCAACCTGGGGCTCGAATCTGCGAGCGTCGTACGTCACGCCATGATCTGGGATCGGCCGCTCGCGCAAGGAGGATGATGAGGTTCCGCCTCCAGCCGGCAGCGTTCTGTCCGGCCTGTTTCTCCCCGTGCGTGGCCCGGGCGGGCGCATGAGTCCCGACCACCTGATCCGCACGCTGATCGTGGAACCCGATCCGGTTGTCGCGAGTCTGCACAGCGAGTATGTGAAGAAGACGGCCGATTTCACTGTCGGTGGCGTCGCGTACACAGGTGCCGAGGCTCTGCAGCTGCTCGACACCGAACCCTTCGGCCTGATCCTGCTCGACCTGCAACTGCCCGACATCAGCGGCCTGGAGCTGTGCCGGATCCTGCGCGCCCGCAACAGCCCGGTGGACATCATCGTGATCACCGCGGCCCGCCAGATCGGCCTGGTGCGCTCGGCCCTCTCCTTCGGGGTGGTGCACTACCTGCTCAAACCCCTGACGCTGCGCAGTTTTCAGGGGCACCTGCGTCGCTACGCCACCTACCACCGCCGCACCACCGACTCCACCGGGCCGATCAACCAGTTCGACATCGACTCGGCCATCGCCCAGCTGCGCCCCGACGTGCGCTCGGAAGTCGTTGCCTCCCGCGCCACCTCGCTGCGCACGCTCGATCACGTGGCGTCACACCTGCGCACCTCGAGCACCCCGGTGACCGCGAACGAGGTGGCCGAGGCCCTGGGAATCTCCCGCGTCACGGCCCGCCGCTACCTGGAAGAGCTCACCGCCCGCCGGATGGCCGCCCAGACCCAGCGCTACGGAAGCTCGGGCCGGCCGCGAAATCTCTACCACTGGCACGCAGAGTAGGCGAACAGCTACCAGCTTGAGGACGAGTGCGCGCACCGACTGCGGCCACTCACCTCGGGTGCGTGGTTCGTTTCTGGTCAGTCATCCCGCGTCCTGCCGCTGCCCGTACGTCGCGAGCCAACGCTGGGCGCCGCGAAGGTTGCGCACCAGACCAGCGCCAGGGGCCCGGCCAGCCCACAGATCAGCAGGCCGGCGAACAGCCAGCGGTTCGGCCCACGACGAGCCCGTTCTCGGACCGAGGCAAGTGGCTCCCCCGGACTGGTCATGCCGCATCGGCGCGGGTGCCGTGCTGGGCGAGCCAGGCCTTCGCCCGTCGTACGTTGCGCCAGGTGAACGGCAGCGAGCAGAAGAAGCCGAGCGCCCCCACCCCGACGAAGAGGTCGGCGACGAGTACCCGCTCGTCCGAGAGGAGCCGGTTCGCGCTGATCAGCACCATGACCGGAAGCAGCAGGTACAGCGTCCAGCGCTGCATCACCGTGCGCTCGGCCAGATCCTGGGCGAGCGGCTGGTCGCGGGGTTCGACCGCCTGGCCAGACCGGATGGCCTTGTTGATCGCCTTACGGCGTTCGCGATCCACGCCGGCGGCCAGCACCGGGCTCAGCCAGCGCACGCCCCGGCGCCGCAGCCACCAGAACACCGGCAGCGTCACCAGGATGGGCAGCACACCGGCCAGGGTGATGAGAAGCCAGACCCACCAGGGCGTTCCGCCGTCGTCCGAGTCCTCGGCCGCGATGATGCCCATGGCCACCGCCAGCGGGGTAACGAGCAGGCAGACGATCATCGTGCCGAAGAACCAGCGGTCGGTGCGGCGCTTGGCTCGTGCCCCGATCTCGGCGAGCTCCTGGTCGTCACCGCCGGTTGTGGCCGGCCTCGCGGTTACCAACCCCGGGTCTGTCCTGGGTATGACCCCGGAATCGTTCGGCTGGTCCTTCTCCGTGTCCGCCACCCGCACATGATCACGTCGGTGATCACGCTCCGCATCTCAAAACGCCACAAACCTGCCCTCAGCCATCAGGAGCTCATCCCCGTCCGACGTTGCGCCACGAGCGCCCACCCCCTGGCCACCCAACCGCGCGCAATATGTCCGCTTATGCCCGCCCGATCGAACCGCCGCGTATCCCTTGACGGACCCGCGGGTCGGAGTGAACCTGTTGGAGGCAATCGGTTCCGAAGATCGCTTGCCCAAAGGGTTTTGGGGTTTCTCAGGGCGCGCTGCGCCTTCCGCGAGAGCCGACCACAGACGCCGGGGCGCTGACGTCGGCTTCCTTCCGTTGGGGGAACGAAGGATGGACAACGACACCTTCAGCCAGCCTGCCCACCACTCAGCCCTTACCTCGGCCCAGGCACCGTCCCGCCGTTCGGTGCTGGCCGCGGCCGGGCTCCTCCCCCTCCTGCCGGCGTCCCCGCAGTTCACCGCCCTCGGAGCCCGTCCGAAGAGGCGGGCGGCCAAATTCGCGGTCACGTACACCGATTTCGCCGCGGTCACCCCCAGCTATCTCACGCCCACCCAGTGCTGGAACTCCCTGGGCCTGGACGACCAGAACCGGCTGTACATCAACTGGACCAGCACACGCTCCGACGGCCGGGAAGACACAGCGCTGTTCCGCTACACCCCCAGCTCCGGCCGCAAGGAGTTCCTCGGCAGCTTCATCGACGTGGCCACCCGCCAGAACAACCTGGCCGGCGGCGAGCAGATCCCTAAGGGCCACACCCGGATCGTGCAGGTCGGGCGCAAGCTGTACATGGGCTCGCAGGGCTTCCACGACTTCAAGGGCGCGATCGACACGCTGCCCGACTACCGGGGCGCCCACCTGTTCAGCTTCGACCTCGACACCGGCGCCTTCGACGACGTCAGCCGGCACCTGCCCGGCGGCGTGGTGATCAAGCACCAGGGCATCGTGGCGCTCAGCTACTCCCCCGAGCACAAACTGCTGGTGGGGCTGTCCCACCCGCACGGCGACATCATCCTGTTCGACCCGGCCACCGCCACCGTGCGCAAGGTGGTCAAGGGCATCCCCTGGGCGCTGAACAAGATGGTCAGCCGCGAGATCGTGGTCACCCGCACGGGCAGGGTGTACACCTATCGCGGCCCGGAAGACCCGGCGCTGCGCGGCAACAGCAACCCCGTGTGGGAGTACGACATCGCCACGGGCAAGCACCGCAACACCGGCATCAAGCTCAAGGGCGGGTTCTGGAACGGCCAGGCGGTCACCGCCGACCGCAGCAAGATCTACCTCACCACGGTGACCGGCAACCTGTACCGGCTGGACGTCGCCACCGGCGCCTTCACCTCACTCGGATCCTTCATCGACCCGGCCGACTACGACCACGCCAGCAAGTACCGGGTCATGTACCTCTACGGCATCGGGCTCACAGCGAACGAGAAACAGCTCCTGGGCTGGCCGATCATCGCCCCGACGGCCGGCGACGAGGGCGGCGGCACCCGGCTGGTCAGCTACAGCATCCCCGGTGCCAAGGCGACGAAACAGATCGACTCCCCGATCGCGGCCTTCACCGGCAGCAACCACCGCGATCCCAAGGGCCGCTTCTACCAGGCCGCGTTCGACTGGGACCACAACTGCCAACTCGCCATCCTGTCGCCCAAGTAGCCGTGCCCACCACCGACGTCCTCAAAGCACAAACCCGACCCGAACCAGAGGACGTCGGCCTCAGGTACCGCTCGAATCGTCCTCTTGTTCAGTGGCCCGGCACCACAGAAGGACGCCGGCCCGCACCAGTGCGGGCAGGATCACCTGGGTGAGCGAGCCGACGATGCGTCAGAATCCGCTGTACGAGAACCGTTTCGATGATCCGGCGGTCGCCGCGCTGGTGGTGGCGGTGCTCAGCTTCGTTCTGGGTGGCCTCACCGCGTACGCGCAGACCGTGCTGCCCTACTCGATGTTCTCCCTGGCCAACTCGGCCAACGGGTGGACGGCGCTGATGGTGGTGCTCCTGCTGTGGGTGCGCCCCGGCGTACGGCTGGCCGCCGTGCTCGGTTCGGTCAGCGGCGTGCTGCTCATGCTGGGGTACACGGCCGCGCTGGCGCTGTACGGGCACGCGTACGACCCGTTGCTGTGGACGTTGTCGGGCGCCGTTGCTGGTCCGTTCATCGGAGTGGCCGCCGCGTGGCTGCGTGAACGCGGCGGTCGGGCTGCCCTGGGTACGGCGGCGCTGACCGGCGTGACCATCGGCGAATCGCTGTACGGCCTGACGGCGGTGAGCCAGAGCACCAGCCCGGTGTACTGGACGGTGAGCGGGCTGGCGGGGCTGCTCTTCCTGCTCGGGATGCTGGCGCGGCGTATCCGGGGACGGGCGCCGCTGGTCCTCACCTTGGCCGGCACGGCAGCGGTGGTCGTGGTGTTCATCCCGGTCTTCGGCACCGTCGGAACGTATGCGTGAGGTAGAGGCAGCGCGTAAACGTGCATGACAGAGCCGTTATAGCCGCTGAATACTGCTGCTCGTGATGCTTCTCTTCCCCGCCGATCCGCTGCGCCCCCGACGCCCGGACGAACACTACGCCGAGGAAGTGGCTGCGGCGCGCGAGCTCGGGCTGACGGTGGCGTTCGTCGACCACGACGAGCTGACCCGACCCGACGGCGCCCGAGCCGGGGTGGCCCGGGTGCCGCACGATTCCGGGGAGGCGCTGTACCGCGGGTGGATGCTGACCGCGCAGCAGTACGCCGGATTCGAGGCAGCGCTGCGCGAGCGCGGGGTACGGCTGGTGACCGATGCCGGGCAGTACCGGCGCGCCCACGAACTGCCGGGCTGGTACCAGGCTCTGCGGGAGGTCACGCCCCGGGCCGAGTGGCGCGAGGGCGACACCCGTGAGGCTTTCGACGCGGCGCGCACCGCTCTGGGCGTTGGGGCGGCCGTGCTGCGGGACTACACCAAGTCGGCCAAGCATCACTGGCACGAGGCCGCTTTCATCCCCGATCTGCAGGACGCCGAGGCCGCCGGGAAGGTGGCCGACCGGTTCCGGGAGCTGCGCGACGAGGCCTTCACCGGCGGCTACGTGCTGCGGCAGTTCGAGGAATTCACGTCGGACGAGGTGCGCACGTGGTGGGTCGACGGCGAGTGCCGGCTGGTCGGCGCTCACCCCGACACCCCGCAGTCGCTGCCCTCGTCCCTACCGGCGACCGACGTCTGCACGCCCCTGATCCAGAAGCTGGCTCTTCGGTTCGTCACGCTCGATCTGGCTCTGCGCACCGACGGGGTGTGGCGGGTGATCGAGCTGGGCGATGGCCAGGTCAGTGACTGTCCGCCCGCGCTGGTGCCCGAACTGGTCCGGCAGTACGCGGCGGCGGCCAACCGGTGAGCTGATCACGGACTCGCCGGTAGCCTGCGGCGGCTGCCTCAAAGTGCCGGGCCCGGCCGGTTCTGCCAGGTCAGCGCGTTCTGTGGGGCACGATCGGAACACTTGCCGACGACCGGGCCCGGGCCCACAGGAGGTGCTCCGGTGTCGAACGGCTCATTCCCCCTCGCGCCGAGGAGCGCTCCGGAAGGCGACGAGAGCGGAGCCGCGGCAGTGGCGGGGCTGCTGCAGCGGCTGCTGCCCTGTGAGTGGATCACCTTCGCCGTCACCGTGGTGCCCGGCCAGCAGATCAGCAGCTGGCCGGGCGCACTGTGGGACGGGCGGGAGACGTACGCGAAACCCTCCGAGCGGCAACTGCTGACGTGGCTGTCGGCGGCGGCCGGGCGCACCGAGCCGGTGAACCTGGCGTCGCAGGAACCGTTCGGGCGCCTGCTCGCCCTGCCCGTGCAGGCGCAGGTGCCGAACCAGGGCGGCCCGCCCGAGCTGGTGACCTGGGTGCTCAGCCGGCCGGGAGACGAGTTCGGCCGGGCCGAGCTGGACCTGGCCCGGCTGATCGCGCCGGTGCTGCGCCGGCACTGGCACCTGACCCGGTTGCGGCGCGAGGGCGTGACCAGCCGCGAGCTCGAGGTGCTGAGCCTGGTGGCGGCCGGGCTGACCGCGGCGGCGGTGGCCCGGCGCTGCGGCATCAGCACCCGTACCGTGCACAAACACCTGGAGCACGCGTACACGAAACTGGGCTGCCACGACCGGCTCTCGGCCGTTCTGCAGCTGCGTGACGCCGGGCTGCTGATCTAGGGCGGCGTCAGGGCCGGGCGCGCATCCGTCGTACTGCGGCCAGGGCCACCTCCCAGGCCTCCAGGTGCAGTGTGCCGGAGTTGCCGTTCACCAGCCGGTTGTACTCCATGGCGGTCAACGGGGGCTTGCCCGGCAGCAGGCGGTCGCGCAACCAGTTGATCTCGTGCATCTCGTGGGCCAGCACCGCCACGATCGCCTCGTCCGAGTCCAGCACGTCGGCGTTCAGGCGCACCATCATCACGTCGGTCGGCTCGGTGACCGGGGCGCGCTTCCAGTAGGTCGGGGTGATCCCCCCTCGGGGCGCCTGCACCTGGCCGGTGAGGGCGCTGCCGGTCTCGTTGGCGGTCTTCTCCCAGACCACCCGGGTCTCGGTGCTGGCGATCTTGCTGCCGTAGTCGGCGAACGCGTTCTTGGGCAGGTCACCTTCCTGCACCACCCGGACGATCACGTCGTCGCCGATGTGGACGCCGTTCTGCTGGGCCAGCTGCACCGCCTCGGCCAGGGTGCGGCGCTGACCGCCGGCATTCCTGGCGAACACCATGCCGCCGTGCTCGAGGGCGATCGCCGCTCCGCCGATCCGGGTGCGCCCGGCCTTCATCACCGCTTCCACGAAGTCCTGCTCGGTGCCCACCAGCCGGCCCTCGGCGGCCAGCACCTTCGCCTGGGCGCGGGCCGCGGCCTCGAGGGCGGACAGCTCCTTGGCCAGGATCCCGGCCTTGGCCACCCCGGCCAGGTTCCGCAGGGCCAGACCGGCCGCGCCCACGTCGATCACTGCACCGAAGATCGACACGACGAGCCAGGCGATCGAGGGGTCCTCGCGGGCCAGCGCGGTCGCCGGGTCGAGCGAGGAGTGGGAGGCGGCGTTGGCGAAGGAGTAGTTCTGGTACTGCTCGGCCGCCCCGTACACCGACAACGCGGCCGAGCCGATCGACAGGCCCCCCGCCACTGCGATCACGGCGGCGCTCGCTCCGGGGGCGGCGGCGCCGGCCGTGGCGATCGATGCGCCGATGGCCAGGGCCAGGCCGACCGCGCCGAGCAGCAGCTGGCGGATCAGCTCGTCGCGCTTGCGCATCTGCAGGTAGCGGTCGAGGGCCGCGGCGGCCGGGGTTCCGGCGATCACGCCCATCTCGTGGCGGGCGGCCTCGATCACGTGGTCCAGCTCCCACACGCTCTGCTCGTCGAGGCGCTTGCGCATGGTCGCGATGCTGTCCAGCACTTCGGTGGTGATCGCCGAGACGTCCCACGCGAAGCGCACCGGATGGGTGGCGGTCAGCCTCGTGTAGTCCAGGTTACGGCGCAGCAGGATCGGGAACTCCTGCCCGTAGATCCTTTTCAGGTCTTTCAGCCGGGGCAGGAGCTGCCCCTGCACGACCTGGTCGCTGCGGGCGTAGGTGCCGGTCAGGATGTCGTCGAACTGGTTGGGGTCGAGCTGGCCGGCCATCGGGGCCCCGGAGGCGGCGGCCTGCTGGTTGCCGGTCTGCTTCACCCGGTCGAGGATCTGCTTCTGCAGAACCGCCATCTCCCCGGCGGCGCTGCGCAGTCGCTCGGAGGCACTGCCGGTGGGCGAGTTGTAGCGCACGGCCTCGCGCCGGGCCACCAGTTCGCTGCTGTCCAGGAGCCCCTTGGCCTTCTGCAGGGCACGTCGACTCACGGCGCCGATCAGCCGCTCTTCCAGGCGTTCGAGGTCGGCCCGGGTGGGCGCCATCAGGCGCGCGGTGTCCTTGGCCTGCCCCGAGGCCCACATCCAGTTGAACAAACCCCCGCCCGGGGCGGTGCTCGGCCTGACCGGTGGGGCGAGTTCGGCCTGCCGTACCCGCACGGCCAGGTCGTTCACGGCCGTCACCAGGGGGTCGGTGGTGGCTTTCACACCAGAACCGACTGGGGACGTCGGTGAGCCACCGGCTGCGACCGGAACCCCCACCGGCCGTCCCTTGTCCTGATAGCTGGGGATCCCGATCAGACCCCCGCCCGTTGCGTTCTCGGGCACCTCGTTCTCGGGCACTGCTCGCTGACGTACCGGCGGGCGGTCCAGGCGGATGACGGGATCGACGGGCCCACCGTCGTCCACAATCTCGTTCACTACCTGGGCCACCGCCTGAGTGACCGCCGCGCGCACGAGCCGCAGCAACTCGGCCTCGGAGCTCCCCCCGGGCGCATCGGCAGCCTGGGGCTCGGTGGGCCGGTGGTACACGTGCCTCACGGCGTGAACTCCAGAACGCGCCCGCTGCCGGGAACGATGAATTCGTTCAGCTCACGCAGCAGCGAGGGGGGAACCTGCAGCTGGTCGATCCCGTAGCGGGTGTCGACGATGCGCGGCAGGCCTTTGACGTCGGTGATGCCCGGGGCGGTTCCGTCGGGGTGCAGCGGGGTGGCGGTCCTGGTGGCCTCGTCGACCACCAGCACCTGGTGGGCCCTGCCCTGCTCGGGTGTGGAGACCCCGCGCAGCTGCCGGAACCAGCCCTCCTCCACCTCGAACACCTTCAGACGCGCCCCCGCCCGGTTCTCCAGCAGGAACTCCACCGACCGCTCGAACACGCCGAAGTTCAGGTTCAGCGCCCGCCCACCGGTGGCCAGGCGCACGTTGCCGGCCGGGTCGACCTGCACGAAGTCCCGGCTGCGGGCCACACCCGAACCGCCCTCGACCCGGAACACCACCCGGTGACCGCTGCGGCTGCGGAACAGCGGGCGCACCAGTCGTTCCAGCACCGGCGCATTGCCCTGAACCGCCCGCACCGGCAGCCGGATCCAGGCCTGGGGCCCGCCGGTGGCGTTCGTGCCGGCCTCCAGGGCGGCGAAGGCCGTGTCGAGCTCGGCGCTGGTCGGCACCACGTCGGCCGGGTTCATCCGCCCGGCCGCCAGATCGTCGGCCTGCACCCGGGCCTGCGCGGCGCGCGCGTCGATCAGCGTGGCGTTGCGGGTCAGCTCGTCGGCCTCGGCGGCCTTGATGTCGGCCCGGGCGGTGCGACCGGTCTGGCGGGCCAGGTCGGCGTTGGCCCGCACCCGGGTGGCCTGGGCCCGCAGGTTCGCGGCCTCGGCCTCGCGCCCGGCGGCCTGCAGACGCAGGGACAGCTCGAGCTGGTGCTGCATGATCTGCTCGGAGGTCTGGGTGGCCACCGGGTCGGCGGCGACCACACCGAGTTCGCCCAGCAGCCGCACCACCGCGCGTTGCTGCCCAGGCTCGTAGCGGCCGATGCGGCCCAGGAAGCCGGCCAGTTCCTGCGGTGAGCCGAAGGTTCCGGCGGCCAGGTGGCCTGCGGCCGCCGCGTCCATGGTGGCCAGCGCCTCAAGGAAGTGCACGGTCTCCTGGGGGTGACGGGCGAAGACGGTGGCCAGTTCGTGTGAGCGGGTGATGTTTCCGGAGGCTTCGGAGGCCCGCAGGAAGCGCTGCAGCCCCTCGGTGGCCTGCTGGGAGAACTTGGCTCCGGACAGCTGCAGGGTGCGGGTGGCGATCGCGCTGGCCCCCAGCTCGCGCAGCACCGTCTCCAGGCGCTCGCCGAGCGCTCCGGCGAATCCCCGGGCGGCGCCGTCCCCGGCCAGGGTGGAGAGGCTGGCGCGCAGGTTGGCCAGGGCCTCGGTGACGCCGGCCGAGAACTGCACGGCGCTGATGCCCTCGGCCCGCACCCGGCGGGCGATCTCGACGGCCGACTCCAGTGCGGTGCGCCCTCCGCCGAGGACGGCGTGAAGGGCCGGCTGGAGCGTGAATTCGGCAACGACCCCGACTGCTGCCCCCACGGCCATCGACTTGACGTAGGTGCCGATCCCCGACCAGGAGCCCTCGCCGGTGGCCACGGCGATCACGTCGTGGGCGAAGCGCTCCAGCCCGGCCGAGACGGCGCCGCTGACCGCGCCGGCCAGCAGGCGCTCGGCGATCCAGCCGGCCACCACCCGCCGCACGGTGGCGGTGCCGATCTGGGTCGCACCCCAGCGGCCGGCCACCGCGCCCAGGCGGAAGCCGAGCGCCATCAGGTAGCCGTCGAGGGCTGCGACCAGGAAGCCGCGCAGCGTCAGCTTCGCGTCGCCGAAGGCGACCCGCAGCAGGTAGATCAGTTCGGAGACGGCGATCGAGACGATCACCGTGGTGGCTCCGCCGGCCAGGTCGACCAGGACGGCGACGAGCCCGGCCTCCCAGGCCACGGCGATCAGGCCGACGGCGCTGATGCCGATCAGCAGGCTCTCGTAGAACTTCCCGGCCTGGCCCAGGGCCAGGTAGATCTGACGGGCCTCGAAGTCGCCGGAGGTCTCGGTGAACTCCTGGCTGACCTTCTTCCAGGCCCCGCCGGCGACCCGCTCGACGAACTCCAGCCGCAGGTCGTAGGAGGGCAGGCCGTCGAGGTCGCGGCGGGTCACCCCGAGCAGCCGGATGCTGCGCTGCACGGTGACGTCCTCGACGTCGTCCTTGGTCACCGGGACCTTGGCGGTGGTGCGGGCCAGGACCTCCCGGGCGAAGGCCTCGTCGTCGAGGTCGCGGGCCAGGCGGCCGGCGGCGATGTCGGCCATCACGGCGATCTGCTGGGCGGCCAGCTCGGTGCGGAACTGCTCGGCCTTGGCGGTGGTGGCCCGCTGTTCCTCGCGTTCCATCAGGTAGGTCTCGTCCAGGTCGCCCAGGACACTGCCCTTGGCCCAGCGCTGCCGCGGATCGCGTTGCAGCAGAACGGTCTGCTCTTCGGGCCGGTAGAGGTTGTTCTGTCTCGCGGCCCGGGCCCCGGCGAGGCGTTCGTGCAGGGCCCGCACCTCGGGACGGTCGGCGAACCGGGTGGGCAGGCTGATCATCAGCAGCCGGTGCTCGACCAGGAAGTAGCCGTTGGCCTGGACCGCCTGGAACAGTCCGGAGAAGTCACCGGTGCGCTCGAGGTCGGCGAGCACGTGCTCGGCCAGGGTGCCGCCGGGCGGGCGCTGGGCGGGCGGGCCCCCGGCGTTGGCCTCGTCCAGTTCGTCGAGCATGCACCAGGTCCAGCGTTCGGCCCTGATGCCGGCCTTGAGCAGAGCCCGGATCCGCCCGGCGATCTCGCGGGCCTTGGGTCCCTGCAGCGCTGCGGCGGTGCGATCGGGCCCGACGGGGATCTCGACGTAGGCGTAGAGCACCGGCCATCCGGCCTCCAGCCGTACTCCCCGGGCGGCGTGGCTGCCCTCCGGCGCCAGGTTCTCCGTGCCCACGTGGCGGGCCAGCCAGGACGGCAGGCGGGCCCCGACTCCCGGTGAAAGCACCTGCACGGCGTCGCTGATGAACGGCTCGCCTTGGGTGGCCGGGCGTTGCTCGCGTGCCGAGACCTGGGCCAGGTAGTAGACGGCCTGGGCCAGGGTGGGGCGGCGTACGCGGGCTGCGAGTACCCAGACCGGCACCGACTCGGAAGCGAACTCTTCGGCGAAACGTTCCCAGGGCACGTGGACGTCGTGCTGGAACGCCCCGCGGTCGACCAGGAAGCCGGCCTCTGGCAGGGGAACGTTCAGGCGGGTCAGGGGCCCGGCGTCCAGGACCTCGGACACGCTGATCCCGGGCAGCGACATGAAGGCGTACAGCACCCAGCCGCCGTGGCTGACCACCGCGTCCTGGCCGTTGCCCTCCACCCGCCGCTGGTTGCGTTCCCCCGGGGAGGGGATCGCCGAGCGCATGGAGCCGCTGCGGTCGAGGTGGGTCAGTTCGCGCCAGCCGCCGTCGAACGGGGTGATGAGGTCGGCGAGGATCTGCCGCGGGCCGAGCCTGGACAGCTGGCCGGCCCGGGCGTTCACCGCGGTCTGTAGGTCCAGCAGGCTCGTGGTGGTGTTGACCTGCACCCACCAGACCTCCACCCAGCGTTCCTCCTGGGCCCGGTCGTCGTAGAGCACCTTGGCCGGCAGTTCCTCCCCCCGCACCCGCTCCACCACGTCCAGATACTCGCCGATGGGCACGCGGAAGTTGACCGTACGCAACACGATCCAAGGTCGGCGCCGCGACAGCGGCACCGTCGTAGGACGTCCATTGTTCTGATAGCCGGGCACCGCGTAGCCGTCGCCGAGATCCCTCTCGGCGTCGTAGCGTTCGTGGGTCTGTTCCACCGCCTCCAGCGTTGCACTCTCGGGCAGCTCCCGGCGGGCCGCGGCCAGCCGGGAGCGCACCTGCGCCGCGACCTGCCGGGTGAGGGCCTGCAGGGTCTCCTCGTCGGGAACTCCGGTGACCCGCACCCGGATCGGCACGTGACAGTGCAGCGACGGGGACGGCGGCAGGGCCATGATCAGCCGTTGATCACGGACAGCACCTTGAGCCCGCTGCCGACCGGATTGCCCTTCAGGTCGCGCTGCACGATCTGGAACACCTGCACGGCCCCGAACTTGCGCTTGTGGCCGGGCTCGAACCGGAACCGGGCCCGCAGCGGGCGCTCGAACCCGGGCAGCGGCTCGCGGGGGTCGAGCGCACCGATCTCCTCGGCCTCCATCCGTACCTCGGGCAGCTCGTCGTCCAGGAACAGCGGGTACGGCTTGCCCTTGACCAGCACCACCGGCGCCTTGTGCTCGCGGCTGAACGTGATGCTGTCGTCGGAGAGCAGCAGCCACCGCTCGCCGGCCCCGAGCGCCACCTTCGCCTCGACCGGTTCCACCGCGACGGTGGTCTCGATCAGTTCGGGCGCGGCCATCACCTGGAACTCCTGGAAACCCTCCCAGAAGTTCTGCCGCGGCAGCAGGGTGCAGTTGCGCTGGCCCTGGTGCTGGTCGTTGACCACGTCGAAGACCGAGTCCAGGGCCAGTTCCTGGCCTTCGGTGTCGGAGAAGACGTTGGCGATCAGGCACAGGTGGCCGCCGCCGTTGACGGTGGCGTTGAGTTCGGCCTGGGTCGGTTCCCAGTCCACCGGGCCGAGCACCGGGTCGTTGATCCGGCAGGTGAGCACGTGCGCGTCGTTGGGGCTGGTGCCGCCCGAGCCGGGCGCCAGCGTGTTCACCTGGCCGCGCAGCTGCCGGACGGCCATCGACGGTGAGCTGGCCCCGACGTGCGGGTTCATCACGTAGATGTCGGCCCGGACGTTCTCGGCCGCGTCGCGGCCCTTGTTGGTCACCCGGGCCCGGACGCGGGTGGGGGTGCCGACGCGGGTCTGGGTCTGGTTCGGCCCGCCCTCCAGGAACAGGCTGAAGTTGTTCCAGAACGGGTTGGCGCCGGTCCACGGACGGGTGCCGTCGTCGAGTGCGGGCGAGGCCCCGAAGTCGACCTTGAAGTAGAGATCTCCGGCCACGTGAGCAGCTCCTTCGCTGGTGAGTGATCAGGCCACGTAGGTGATCTGGAACCCGGACAGGGTGACGGTGTCGGTGTTCTGCGCGCCGTCCAGGGTGGCCAGCAGGTAGTAGCGGTAGTTCTGGGTGTCGACCTGCACGAAGTTGGGGTCGGCGGGGTCGTTGCGGTCGAACGGGCTGGCGTCGCCGGTGACCCGGGCGATCCGCTCGGCCGGGGTGACCGACGAGATCAGGCGGTTGCGCATCAGGGCCACCCGCAGCAGTCCGGAGCCGCTGTTCTGGCCCACCACCCGCAGCTGCACCAGCCGGGACCCGTGCGGCAGGGGCACCGCCTGTACGCCGGAGAGGGTGACCAGGTTGCCGGTGCGGGCGGCGTAGCCCTGCGCGTCGTGGGCCCAGCCGCTGGCTCCGGCCACGGTCACCAGGGAGGGGGCCAGGGTGAGGGCCTGCTGGGTGGGGGTGGGCCCGGCGCCCAGCGTGTCCAGGGCGGTGTCGACCTGGGTGACCACGTCGGCCAGGGAGGTCAGGTCGGACTCCAGGGCGTCGAAGCGGGCGTTGAACCCGTTCGGGCCGCCGGCCTGCACCCGGTCCCGGTTGTCCACGTAGGGCGTGTGGTGGAAGGTCTTGGTGAACGAGATGTCACCCATGCTCGCTGTCCTTTCGGGTCGGTCGGGCCGGTCGGGTCAGGCGCGGGACCGGCCGGTGCAGGCGGTATCGGGGGTAGGTGTGGTCCTCGGCCCGGCTCGGCCCGCCGGGCAGCTCGACCACGGCCGGGCGCAGGCTGCGGGTCAGCACCTCCACGCCCAGGGGGCGCAGGCTGTGCACCACGTTCATGATCAGCTCGTACTGGTCGCGGCTGACCGTGGCGTCGGCCGGCACTTCGGGGCGTAGCCGCACCTGCAGGGCGAAGGGCCCGTTGGCGCCGGCCTCGCGCAGTGCCGCCTGCACCCACAGCAGCCCGGGGGTGCGGCCGGTGACGCGTACCGTGTCCGCGCCGGTGGTGGCCAGATCGGCCCTCCCCGAGGTGATCGGCCCGCTGCCCCAGCTCAGCCGGGTGGTGGGCGAGATGTCGGCGGGGGCGGGCTGGACCTGCACGGTGATGCTCTGCCCCTCCTGCACCTGGTGCGGTCCGCTGACGGCGATCAGGTCTTCGGCCCGCTGGCGTACCTGCACCTGAGGGCCGGAGACGCTGACGTGGGTGAAACCCGCGGTGTGCGCCAGCGCAGCCAGCCGTCCCGCCGCCAGGGTCGGATGCTGCACGGTGAGGGCTCTTCCTTGTGCGGCAAGGGTTTGCGGGTCGCCCGGGGGTAGGGTGGTGAACCCGCCGGAGACTGCGAGCACGCCGGGGGCAGCTTCGGCCAACAGGTCCAGCAGTTGTTGCAGGCGGGCGGCGGTGCCGCGTTGCATGCGCGCGGACTGCCCGGCGAAGCTCGCCCGGGGGTCGCTGACGGTGGCCAGTAGCGCCGGGTCGAATGTCGCGGCCGGCTCTCCCGCCACCTTCGGGTCGGCGTTGCGGGTGCCGTCGGCCGCGATCGACGAACCGGCGGGCACGGCGGCAGGTAGCACACGGACCGTCAGGGAAGCGGTGCTGGTGTGCCCCTCCCAGGTCAGGTCGGCGGAGATCGCGGCATCTCCGGGGGCCACGCCGCGGGCGAGCGCCACGCCGGGTGCCGTGGGGGTGATGGTGACGCGACCAGGGCCGACGCGGGCCGTGTGCCAGGTGATTTCGGCTCCGGCGGGTGGATTCGGCTGCAGCCGCAGGATCAGATCCGTACCTTCGACGACCTGGGGACGTCCGCCGTCGGGTTCCACGGTCAGGGAACCGCCGGGGGCCACGGCGACCACGACTGCCTGAGTGAAGCCGTCCGGGTTCCCGGCGCGGGGCACCCCCACCAGGTCGAAGCCGGCCTGATGGGCCAGCGCGGCCAGGCGGGGTGTGCTGATGCTCGGGTGGGTCAGATGGGCCAGGCGTCCGGCAGAACGAGAACTGAGGACGCGTGGGTGCCAGGCTCCCACGACCCGCACCTTGGTGCCGGGAGCCTCAGTCAGTGCGAGAGCAGCCAGGCGGTCGAGCCTTCGGGCCAGCGCGGGCTGCATGAGCCGGGAGTCCCCGCCCGGGTCCGTCACGTGCTCGACGGCCGGATTGCTGTAACGCAGCAGCAGTTCCGGCGGCCGGTCCAGATCGTCCTGGTCACCGAACGCCTGCTGCTCGGTGACGTTCCAGACCCCGGAGGCGTGGATGCTCGTGCCGACCGGTACCAGCGCGGGCAGGACCCGGACCTGGTGCACGCTGCGCAGGGTCGGGGTGTCCTCGTCGATCACCTCCAGAGGCTTCTTCACGCCGCCGATCTCCCCGGCTGCGTCGTTGAGCAGGTCGGTCAGGGCCGCGGGGGTGGGCAGCACCCAGCGCCGGAACAGGTGCAGGCGCCGGCGGTAGTGCTCGTCGTCCTCGCCCAGCACCGGCGCGAATGCGGTGCGGGCCACCCGGCTGAGGCGAACCTCGTCCACGGTGGCGTTCAGCGTGCCCCCCACGGTGAGCGGCTCGCCCGCGGTCAGGGCGCCCAGGGCGGTGATGTCGGCCAGGGCCAGGCGCAGGCCGTCCAGCCAGAGGGCTGCCGTGTGGCCGGCGCGGTCGATCACCAGGGCGATGTGGGTGATGCGGTCGCTCGCAAGTGTGGTGTCCGCGTACAGGTCCTGGGTGGTGGTGCCGTCGGACAGCCGCGCGCGGACGTTGCGGGGCAGGCCCCGGCCGAACTCGCCGATCTCGAGCGACCATCCGGGTCCGGTGGCACCGCGCCGGGCCAGGATGCGGGCCTCGCCGGGCTGGGCGTCCGGGCGCAGGAAGCACTCGGCGGTGAGGTCGGCCGTGCCGGGCAGGTCGAAGTCGGGGTGCGAAGGGATCACCGCGGCGCCGGCCCCGGCCAGGAGCAGCCCCGGGCCGAAGCGGCCGGCCGCCCCGGGGGCTGCCGGCCCGGTGAGGAGGCCGTCGTGCGCGGTGCGGCCCGGGAAGCGGCCCACCGCGTCCACCACGCTGGTTCCGCTGGTCTCGTCGAGATGGTGAAGGGTCAGGGTGTCGTCGTCGACCGAGTACGGCAGGGGCGGGAAACGCGGTACGGCCAGGTCGATGCCGATGAGATCGAGACTGGCGCCCACCGCCGTCCCCAGTTGTCTCTGACTGGCGGTGCGGGCGATCTGGCGGCGCAGGCTGTCGCGCTCCCCGCCGAGCACCCACAGCACCCGGGCGAGATTGCCCAGCAGCGCCGACAGCGCCCACTCGTTGGCCGGATCGGGAACCTCGGTGGCACCGGTGCCCTGGCGCCGGCGGGCCACGATGCCGGTCAGGGTGCTGGTGGGGGTGGCGTTCGCGGGCGGCGGGACCGGAAGGGACTCCCCCGCGAGCGTCCCTGCCCTGAAGGTCAGGGACACGTTCACCGGGCCGCCGGGCATCCCGGTCCAGCGCAGCGTCACCTCGGTGTCGTGCTGCAGGTCGCGGCGGGCGCGCAGCACGTACGAGGGCGTGGGGGTGGTGCCGAAACGCGCCTGGTGCTCGCGGAAGTCATACGGTGCAACGGCCGCCGTACCAGGGGTGGGCCGCGGCAGCAGGGTCAGGTGCAGCACGTCACCGCCGGCGGCGAAGGGTTCGGTCAGGCGCAGCGACATCCGCCCGGCCGCTCCCCGGCCGAGCACTACCTGTTCGAGCCCTGCGACGGGACTCATGGCGTCACCAGTTCCAGGTCGTGCAGGTCGGCGTCGGCCCGGAAGACCGGCAGTTCGGTGGTGCCCATCAGCAGGTTGCGGCCGATCGCGGCGTCCACGGCCGGGGTCTGGTGCACGACCTCGCCGAAGGTGATCCGGCCGAAGGCGGGCGGGTGGCGGCGCAGGTGCAGGCGCTGCACGTCGAGCACGCCGGGGACCTCGACCACGGCGCGCACCACCTGGCTGTACAGCACGTCGCCGCCCAGCCGCAGCGTTCCCAGGGCCTCGGCCAGGCGGGTGCGGATCGCGGCCGACAGCGCGGCCGGGTCGTAGCCGGGTTCGACCACGATCCGGGCCCGCACCCCCACGTCGATGTGGTCGGCGGCCACGATGTTCGGGTGCACCCCGGCCGGGCGCACCCGGTCCACCTCGCGCAGCACCCGCTCGTACACCCCCTCCACCGCACCGGTGGTGCGCCAGGGCCAGCGGAAGTCGTGGGCCACCACCACGTCGAAGGTGTAGGCCGCGCCGATCTGCCGTTCGCCGCTGAACAGCCGCTCGCCGAAGTCGAACTCGTCGAAGAAGCTCTGCGACACGTCCACCCCGCCGAGCGGGTCCGACAGCAGCACGTCGACCACGCCGTCCACGTTCAGCACGCTCTGGCGCACCGCCTCGACCGTCCACAGCGATCGGGAGATGCCCAGCTGACGGCCGCGGTAGGAGTCGTCGTCCTCCATCCCGAGGCCGCCGGTGAAGGCCTGCTCGTTGGTCACGGTGAGAGTGGCCACGCCGAAGCCGGACAGGTAGATCTGCTCGTAGGCCGGGTCGACGCCGACGATCTCGCCGGCGGTGATGTCGCCGCGGGAGCCGCGGGTCAGGCTGCGGGCGGCGACCCTCTGGCTGGGGGTGGTGGAACTGAGCTCGACCGGGGCGAGCGTGACGAACGAGAGCCGGCCGGGACCGGCCGCGGTGACCAGCTGGGTGCCGTCGGGCACGATGTAGCTGCGCCCGGGCAGGCCGCCGCCGAGGGTCAGGGTGACCTCGCCGGAGGCCGGGAGTTCCCGCCGGGGCAGGTTCCCGTCGTCGCCGAGCAGGTCCAGGCTGTCGCCGGTGGCGGTGCAGACGAAGGAGGCGTAGTAGAAGTCCTCCAGCCGTTTCCACAGTTCGGCGTCCTCGTGGACGGTGGCCTCGATCAGCTTGCCCAGCGAACTGGTCGAGGTCAGGTCCGGTTCCAGGCCCAGGGTGGCCCACATCTGCCGGGCCCGGGTGCGGGCGTCGGCCAGGACGGCGTCGAAGCCCTTGAGGACGAACCCGTCCTGGGTCACGCCGAACTGTGGGCTCAGTGGCTGTTCGGTCATGGCTCCTACAGCTCCACGTCGGTGAGGATCAGGGCGGTGGTGTCCTGGGCGGTGCGTACGCTGACCGCCACCTGACTCAGGCGGTCCTTGACGGGGTTTCGCCTCTCCGGGGGAAAGCCGGGTTCGTCGTCGAAGACCACCGACAGGACGTCGGCCACGCGGGGGTCGGAGGCGAGTGTGCGCACGATCTCCAGGCGCAGCAGTTCCTTGACCATGCGCCGGCCGTGGTTGCCGGTGAAGGCGCGGGTCACGTCCAGGCCGTAGGTGGCGTTGACCTGGTCGCTGCCGTAGGGGGTGAGCAGGCGCAGGGTCAGGGCCTGACGCAGGTTCTCGTCGCCGTGCACCGGCCTGAGATCGCCGCCGCTCAGCACGAGGTCGCCGTCCTCCAGGCGCAGGCTGGAACCGAAACGGTTGCCCGGCTGCACACTCATGACGCCTCCAGCACGCTCTGGCCGGCCGACTCGACCTGCCACAGCACCGGCAGCGGGGGCACGGCGTTCGTCAGTCCCTGCGCCGTCTGCAGCATCACCGGCTGCCCGGCAACGCTCAGCGTGGTGCTCATCCCCGCCGTCACCGCCGTGACCTTGGCGCACGGCACCTGACCGGCTGCGGCGTTCGTGTTCGTACAGCCCGCCACCGTGGCCGCCAGCAGGTCGGCCTGCACCAGCACCGGCGACCCACCGGCGCTCAGCGCCGAGGTGGACGCCTGCACCATCACGGTTCCCTGGTGCGCGCACTTCAGCGTGGAGGCGGTGGTCAGCACGGCCGGCATCACTGCACCGCCACCTTCGCGCCGTCCAGGCTGAGCGAGACCTGGCCGTTGGTCAGCGTCATCTTCTTCTGCGCGGTGGTGATTTTCAGCTCTCCGTCGGAGGTGATCTCGATCGTCGTGCCGCTGTGGTGCTCGATCACGACCGTGTTCTCCGGCGGCGGGCTCGGCCGCTCCCCCACCGGCGGCAGGGCCGGTGTGCCGACCACGATCCGCAGCGAGCGGGCCTGGATGATCCGGGCGCCCTGCTTGTCGGTCAGGTCGTTCACGCCCTTGCCCACCGGCAGACCCTGATCACCGATCTCGGTGGGCAGGGCCAGCCAGTAGTCGCCCGGCTCGTTCTTCGGCGGTGCGTGCCGGGGTTTCTCGGGCCACAGCCAGCCCGCCACCACCGCGTCGTTGACCAGGCCCCGGTTGTGCGCCAGCAGCGCCCGCATGCCCGGGTACACCGGCGTGACCAGGCCGACCTGGTGGAACGCGAACGGTGAGGCGATCGGCTTGTTGTGCAGTTCCACGTCGTCGGTGACCGGGCTGGCCACGCTCGGGGCGACCACCCCGGAGGCCACCTTCTGGCCGTAGTGCAGATCGCCCAGGTGCTTGCCGTCCTTGCCGGCCCGATAGGTGGTGACCTCACCGACGTCCACACCCGGATGGTCTTCCCGGCCCCGCGAGGCAATGTCCTCCAGGCGGTCGACCACGCCCTGCACGCCGCCGCTCATCCGCACCGGTTCACCGGCCGGGGCGGCCACGACCAGCAGCTTGGTCACGTAGCCGTCGGAGCCGTACTCGTGGACGGCGCGGGCGATCCGCAGGGGCCCGGCCGGGACCGAGTCCAGGTTCTTCACCTCGAGCTTCTGCCCGGCCCTCAGCCCGGGATGCCCGAGCACGGTGATCTCCAGCTGGTCGCGCACCGGCGGGTCGGCGACCAGCTCGCCGGGCAGCAGGTCCTGCCCCTGCCGGTCGACCCGGGCCACCACGTTGGCCTGGGCGTCCGCGCTGACCGGGGCCGGTTCCTTGCCCACTGCGGCGCCCAGGTACACGGCGCCGTCGCGGACCACCATCGACACCTTTGCCTCGCGGGCCAGGTCCTGCACCGCGCCCAGGGTGGTGCGCGCGCACGAGGTGAAGTCGTTCAGCGTGCCCGGGACCGTGGAGCCGGCGCCGAGTTCGACCTCGGCCTCCTGCAGCAGGTCGCGGACCATGTGCATCCGGGGCAGGGCCGAGGGGCGGTCGAGACTGCCCGGGCGGCGCAGCAGCTTGAACCCGGCCTCGTCCTGCCCGGTGAGCACCACCTGCGACACCCCGCCGGTGCCCTGGCCGATGGTCAGGTCGCTGACCCGGCCGGTCATCACCGTGGCCCGGCTGAGCGGGCGGTCGAAGTAGCCCAGCCGGACCGTGGCCCTCAGGCCGCCCTTGGGCACCGACTTCAGCAGCGCGATGCTCTTCTCCGGCAGGTCGTCCAGGGTCACCTCGAAGGTGGCGCTGTTCGTCTCGCCCATGGTCACCCGCACCGCCACGTCCAGCACCAGCCCGCCGCCGAACACGTCGTTGGTCACCGTGAGCGGCAGCCCGAGCCCGGCGTAGGAGGCCACGGCGGCCAGCAGTCCCCCGCCGCCGGCCTCCACCGCGGCGAACTCGACCTTGTGCCACAGAACGAAACTCATCGCACGGCCACCCCCGCCACGATCTGCGACCCGTGCCGCCCGACGCCGTTCAGGTTCCCGATCGCCACCCGGGCCGAGCGCAGCGTCACCGCCAGCTCCCCGGCGCGATACACGTGGCCGGGGACCAGCTTGCGCCGCAGCAGCGTGGTGCCCCGCTCGCTGTCCTCCCGCACCACCGTCATCACCAGGTAGGCGCCGTCCGTGGGAAGGTCCAGCGCCGCCGACAGTCCCAGCTCGGTGTCGCGCGGGGGCAGCACCTCCTCCAGCACCACCACCTGCAGCCCGAACACGTAGCCGCGCCCACCCACGACTAGGCGGAACGACTGCGGGAACCCCTCGTCCGGGTCCACCGGCAGACGCAGGAACGTCGCAACGCTCACGGTCTCTCCTCACGTGGGTCCTTACAGCGGTGGGCCGGGGGTACGGGCGACCGGACTGGCCGGTGGGCTGGGACCGACCGCGGCGGTGGCGATCGCCAGCGCCAGGTCGGCCGCCTCCCCCGCCAGGGCGGTCAGGTTGGAACGGGGTACGTGCTGCAGGCTGATCGTCACGTCCAGGGCCTCCCGCTTGGACACGCTCTGGGTGACCCGTAGCTCGGTGATCTGCATGTCCAGGCTGATCGTCAGGCCCGAGACCACCGGGATCCCGGTCACCGCCAGCAGCGGTGCCGAGGCGGCGAGCAGGGCCCGCGAGGTCAGCGCCATCGCCTCCAGCGCCTTCTTCAGCAGCAGCCGCTCCGGGCCGAGCAGCACCGCCTCGATCGCGATCGTCTTCACCGTCGGCTGGGTGGCCTGCGACCAGCGGCTGCCGCGCACCCGCTCGATCTTGTAGCCCTGGCTCATCGACAGGCTCTGCACGTGGAACAGCGGCACCGCCCCGACCAGCACCGGCAGGCTCATCGCCGGCTCTTCAGTTCGCGCTCCAGCTCGGCGAACACGTGCGCGGCGACCTGCTCGACGGCGGCCGGGCGCAGCTCCCCGACCAGTTCGACCTCCACCGGGAACCAGTAGTTGACCACCGTCCCGCCCTCACCCACCGGGGCGAGAACGGCCTGACTGCCCGGTGCCGGGACGATGTACTCGCCCTCGTGCACCAACGCCAGCCCGGTCCGCTCAACCCGGTCGGCACCCGGTGGAACCGACCCGCTGTCGGGCCCCGAGGCGTCCTCCATCTCATTCCTCCACGCTGACCGTCAGCGCCATGCAGGAGAAGTTCGCCTGCGGCACCCCGTCGATGGTGATGTTGCTGGGCGTGGCCGAGGTGACCACGCAGCGGGCGAACTTCAGCGACTTGAAGGCCCAGTCGTCACCGGTCTTCTCGGCCACACTGACCGAGAACTCGGTGCCGTTGACGGCCAGCTCGGTCAGGTCGGCCACCGCCTCGGCCACCGCCGGCACGGTCATCGTGAAGGTCACGGTGAACGGCTGGCGCACGTAACCGGTGCTGTCGGCCTCGAGGCTGTGCACCACCGTGTGCGGCACGTTGAAGGTCGGGGAGAAGTTCGAGATCGGGGTGATCGTCTTGTCCCCGAGCTTGACCTCGAGGCGGGTGTTCCAGTCGGCCATGGGATTTCAGCTCCTACTCGAAGCGCAGGGTGATGGCGACGCGGTGGATCGCCCCGGCGTAGTCGACCGCGGCCAGCACCTCGGCGACCCGTTCGTTCTGGGCCTTGCTGATCTGGGTGCGCTCGCTCGGCGTGAGCGTGGCCGGGGGCTTGTCCAGCAGCGACAGGATCGGCACGGTGAGCGTGAACCCCTCGATCACCTCCTGGCGCACCAGCGGGTCGAGCACGGCCTCCATCTGGGCGATCAGCGCCCGCAGCCCCGAACGGCTGACCCGGGCGGTGCCGACCGAGCGGATCAGCTGGGCCTTGAGCAGGAACGACACGTTGTCGATGCAGCGCACGATGTCGATGTACTTCTTGCCGCCCGGGTTCCCGGTGTACCCCTCACCCAGGTAGATCCCCTGCCCGGGGATCAGCGGCGGGTCGACCAGCCAGTTGACGCCGGCTCCGGCCGGTCCGCTGCTGAAGGTCTCACTGCCGTTCAGCGCGGTGATCTCGGCTCCGGTGAACGGGGCGCTGCTGACGTTGACCTGCTTCAGCAGCATCGAGACGTGCGGCTCGTAACCGGCGATCGTGCCCGCCACGGCGGCGGCGACGTCCTGCGCGGACTTGTGCGCGACGTACACCATCCGTTCGTGGGCCAGAGAGCCGGCAACAATGGACGGGTCGGTGTCACCTTGGGTGAGCATGGCCACCCCGATGCGTTCCAGTCCGTCACCGCCGCTGGTCGAGACCTCGCTGACGTGGGTGGCCAGCGCGTGGATCGCGCCCTCCTCCGCACCGGAGGCGTCGTCCAGCGGGGTGTCGGCCACACACACGATCTGCACGTCCAGCGTGGACAGGCTCTCCAGCGCGGCCGGCCAGTCCGGGTCGTCGGCGTCGACCCGCACCCCCTGCACCACCGTCGGGCCCGGGCTCTGGGCGAAGCACAGCGCGATCGAGTCGCCCAGCGTGCCCGGCGCCCGCCGGCGCGCCTCGGAGGGGTCGGCGAACAGGATCGGGGCGTTGACCTCGAGCAGGTCGTCGGGCGGGTCGTCGTCCGGGGTCACCGCCCCGACGACGGCGATGTTGCCGAAAGCGCGCACGGCCGGGGCGAACAGGTCGGCGACCGGATTGACGCGGATGTAGCGCACGGGCATCTGCTCGGCCCTCTCTCACGACGGGTGTCAGTTGGTCTCGCTGAACAGGCACAGCACCTGCTCGCGGGCGAAAAGCTCTTGCACGAGCTCGGTCTGCAGGCCCTCGGCCCGGGCCTGCGCCGCATCCAGCACCACGGCCACCGCCAGCGGCCGGTCCGGGCGGCCCAGCAGCGCGTCCTTCACCCCACCGCGGGTCTGCGCCGCCACCTCACGCACCGTGCGGGCCCGGCGCAGTGCCTCGGTCAGGCCCAGGCCGGCCTCGATCAGCACGGCGAGTTCGAACTCCACGTCGTGCTGGTTGCGCGGGTCGGCCGGGTCGAAGGGTTCCGGCGCCCGGAACCGCACCTCGGTGATCAGGTACTCGAACGCCTCCCGCAGGTCCTCCACGGTCTGCAGGCGGTGCCGGGCCATGAAGTCGTCGACGTCGATGTAGCGGAACTGCTCCCGGAACTCCTCCAGGGTGGCGAAGTCGTCCATGCTCTTCGCCAGCACCGACTCGACCCCGCCCGGATCGGTTTCCGCGACCAGCGTGACCCGCAGCCGGGCCAGCAGGTCCACCCACACCGGATCCACACCGCCCCGGTTCTCCACCGCCACCTCGGTGACCACGTAGGAGGGCTGCGTGCGTGTCCAGGTGCCCACCTGCCGGGCGGCCGGGAACAGCGGCAGCTGCACACGCAGCTCAGGAACCGCTACCTGACTGATGCTTTCGAGGCGCACATGCTCCAGGTCGTGCACCGACGCCAGCAGCATTCCCAGCGCCTGCGGATCGGGCGCAGGAGTGGACAGTTCCACCGCCAGGCGCGCCGGGTCTCCCAGCCGCAAGAGGGTCCGATCGACGAAACCGCCCATCCCACGCCTCCTCCGGCCGCTCTTGGAACAGTCAGCATCGACCGGCGAGGAGGATCTTGGGGATACGCAGAAATACGTATTGCGGCGCTACAGCGCCGCAGGCGAGAGCCCGGATCACGTGCTCTCCGGAGGTATTTCTGCCGGGGGCCAACCACTTCCGGCTCGCGCTCGCGGCCCAACGCATTCTTGCCGACGATCGTTCGGTCCGCCTTTTCGGGCGGACCCTGCCCCTTCGGCGGGTCACCTACCAGGTGAGTCGATCCAGATGGTTGCGACCGGACATCAGCCACGTGATGCGCTCCTGCGCCGCTTCCCGCGTCTCGGGCCGGGGGTGGCGTGCGTACAACGCGAGCTCGACGTACAGGTCGTAGAAGTCCAGCCGCTCGCGCAGATGCTCGCGCTCGAACAGCTCCGGATACGCGCCGTGCAACCAGCCGGGAACGTCCGCGAGTGCGCCCTCGTCGAGCCCCGTTTCGTGAGGTGCGGGTGGGAACTCGCGCGCCCGGGCACACCAGCGCAGGAGAGTGTCGAGCTCGGCATCGGCCGGCTGGGCCAGCGCCTCGGCGAAGTCGATGAGCCCGGTGACACGCCCCTGATCGACGATCACGTTGGACCCGTGCAGATCGCCATGGACCAGCACGGGCTCGTCGGCGGCGAACAACGTCAACCGCTCCTGGACCCAGCCGGCAACCTCCGTGAGCAGGCGCGGGTCATGACCGGGCAGCTGCCGGGCGGCCTCGACGTGCTGCAGCGTCGCCCCCACCACGGGCGGGTGGAACGCAGGCCAGGGCCCCCCACTCAGTGCGCCGGCCAGCCAGGGCGGCAGCAGATCGGCCGGGGCCTGGATGCGGTGGAGCGCGCGCAACGCTGAGCCGAGGCTTTCGATCATCGCCTGCCGAGTGGCGCTGTCCGCAGCCGGCCACGCTTCGTGCAGGGTCTGGCCGGGCAGTCGTTCGGAGATGTACCAGGGCCCATCCGGACCGTCGCCGTGGGAGAGCAGCCGAGCGTGCGGGACCTCGCTGCCCGCCAGCAGGCTGACGACGGCGGCTTCGTGCCGGTACGCGTCGCGGTGCCGTCTGTCGGTGTTCAGCCGTACGACGTACTCATCGCCGACCCACGCCCGGCTCACCCAGCCGGCCTTGAGGTGGAACTTCCCCGTGGCGTGCAGGCCCGCCGCCTCCAGTGTCCGCAGCAGCACCGGGTCGCCGAACGGTGTCGGGTGGGTCATCTCGGTGCTCCTCAGCGGGCCGACAGCGTCATCCACGTAACGATGATCGGCCCTCGATCGCGATCCGCCGGGTCGGCACCGGCTCACCCGTCCGTCAGAACCGCACCCACACCACCGGCGGGTGGAACGCAGGCCACCGCGCACCGGCCAGAGAGCGGGAGCGGATCGGCCTTAACCGGAACGCGGTGAACAGCACGCAGCGCTGAGCCGAGACTGCCGCCTTTCGCGCGGTGAATGAGCCGCCTGCCGGGTTCGGCCGTCCCAGAGGCAGAACTGCTCCGCAGCGCCCTCTTGGCATTCGGCTCGACCAACGGTGTGGCCGAGGTTGCGCGGCAGGCCGCTACCGTCGCACGGGTGCGGATTCCCCTCTCGACCCCGGCCGCCCTTCTGATCACCGGCACGGTGGGTTCGGGTAAGTCGACCACTGCTCAGGCCATCGGTGGGCTTCTGCGTAAGGATGCGATCCCCCACGCCGTCATCGATCTCGACGCTCTGCGCAACGCCTGGCCCAGCCCTGCCGACGACCCGTTCCACGAACGCCTGATGCTGGCCAACCTGGGCGCCGTAGCCCGCAACCACGTGGTCGCCGGCGCAGTTCGCCTGGTCGTGGCCGGGGTTCTGGAGGATCTTGCGCAGCGGCCGCTGTACGAGCAGGCCGTCGGGATGCCGCTGTCGGTGTGCCGTCTGCGCCTTGACCTTGCCGATGTTCAGGCCCGTCTGCATCGGAGGCACCGCGACGATCTCGAGGCCCTGAACTGGCATCTGCAGCGCAGTGGGGAGCTGGACGCCGTCCTCGACGCAGCCGAGGTCGCTGATGTCGAGGTGGCCGTGAAGGCTGAGCAGACTCCGGCCCAGGTGGCGCAAGCGGTCGTCCGCGCCGTCGGCTGGACCAGCTGAGCGGAGATTGTTGGAGTCATGAGACCGACGAGCGAATGAGCGGGTGAGCCATGGCGGCTGTTGGGGACGTGTGGCGGCTTCGCTGCGAGGGACGCGTGGTCGCCGAGCTCCACGTGACCCAGATGGATATGCCGTGGATCCGTGCCCGCGTGGAACGGCTGGCCGGCTTCGAGGCCTTTGCTCCGCTGTATGCCGAGGACATCCGGCTGCTCGAGACCCTCGAGGAGGAGGCCGCGGAGTGGAGCGCGCACTACGACCTCATCGAGGGCGCGACCCAGTTGCTCTACCCGGACGGCACTGAGGTGCCGGAGTACCTCCTGCACATCGATGGCGACGAAGCCCGGTGGCGGCGGCACCACGAGCCGTTTCAGGAGCACTGAGTCGCCTCGCCCCGAACAGTGCCCTGCGAGCACGGCTCGGCCCCGAGAAGGTCCCCAACGAGGAACGGCCCGCCCAGCAGCCGAAGCTGCCGAGCGGGCCGTTCCGTCCTCAGGCTCGTTCTACGCCGAGCCCTCCTACATCGAGCCTGGGCTCAGATGACTGCCGGGGCTCAGGCGTGGCCGGCCGTGACCGGCTCGGCCGGGGCCGGGTCCTGGTCGTTGCCGGCCTTCTTCGCCTTCTTGGCCGCCCGTTTCGCGGCCCGCTTCTCCTTGCCGCCCTCGACCAGCGTGTACAGGCTGGGCACGAGCACCAGGGTCAGCACGGTGGCGCTGGTCAGGCCGCCGATCACCACCACGGCCAGGGGCTGGGAGATGAACCCGCCGTGCCCGGTCAGGCCCACCGCCATCGGCAGCAGGGCGAAGATGGTGGCCAGCGCCGTCATCAGGATCGGGCGCAGACGGTGCCGCCCGCCCTCGACCACGGCCTGCTGCAGCGGCATGCCCTCACGCCGGTACTGGTTCACCAGGTCGATCAGCACGATCGCGTTGGTGACCACGATGCCGACCAGCATCAGCATGCCGATCAGGGCCGCCACACCCAGCGGGGTGTTGGTGAGCAGCAGCAGGATGATGGCGCCGGTGGCCGCGAACGGGATGGACACCAGCAGCACCAGCGGCTGCACCAGGCTGCGGAAGGTGGCCACCATGACCACGAACACGATGACGATCGCGGCCAGCAGCGCCAGGCCGAGCTGGCCGAACGCCTCTTCCTGCTCGGCCGAGGCCCCACCGATCGTGTAGCTGGCACCCGCCGGAAGCTCCAGCGCCTCGAGCTTCTCGGTGACCGAGGAGGTGGCCGCACCCAGGTTGTCCGGGTTGGTCGGCGTGCCGCTGACCGTGGCGCTGCGTGCGCCGTCGATCCGGGTGACCTGCACCGGGCCGGGCTGCTCACGCACGACCGCGATCTCGGACAGGCGCACCGGGCCCTGGGCGGTCGGGATCTGGATCTTGCGCACGTCGGCGATCGTGGCCGGGGCCTCGGTGCCGCTGCTGATCACGATGTTCTGCTGAACGCCGTCGATCGTGACCTGACCGGCCTGCGAACCGCGGAAGGCATTGGAGACCAGCCCGCCCACGGCCTGCTCGGTGAGCCCGGCCGCGGCGGCCGCCTCGGGGTCGACCTCGACCTCGACGCGCGGGATCTCCTCGGACAGGTCGCTGGTCACGTCCTTCAGCTCGGTGACCTCGGCGACCGCCTCGCGCACCTGCTCGGAGGCCTGGGAGAGCACCTCGGCGTCACCGGCCTGCACCTGCACCTGGATGTCGCTGGCGCCGAAACCGCCCTGGGCGCCGCCCACGACCACGTCGCCGACGTCCTTGAGGGCGCCGATCCGGTCCTCGAGGCGGGTGGTGACCTCCTCGATCTCTGCGTCCTCGTTCACGGTCAGCGAGAAGGTGGCGCTGTTGGCGTTGCCGCCCAGGCCGGGGATCGCCCCGCCGCCCACGGTGGCCTGGTAGGACTCGAGCTCACCCTCCTGGGAGAGCACCTGCTCGACCTTCTTGGCCGCCGCGTCGGTGGTCTGCAGGCTGGTACCGGCCGGCAGGGTCTGGGTGACGTTGATCGTGTTCTGCCCGGACTGGTCCAGGAAGTTGGTCTTCAGCAGCGGCACCATGGCCAGGGTGGCGGCCAGGATGACCACCGAGACGCCGACCGTGGTCCACCGCGTCCAGCGCTTGTCCACCGCGAAGTGGATCACCGGCACGTACATCCGCTGCAGGAAGCTCTTGCGTTCCTTCTCCTCGGCGGCGACCCGGATCTCGTCGGCGTGCTCGAGCTGCTCGGCGCTCGGCTGCTTCAGGAACCAGAAGGCCAGCACCGGCACGATGGTCAGCGAGACCAGCAGCGAGGCCAGCAGGGCCACGCTGACGGTGATGCCGAACGGCTGGAACAGCTCGCCGATGATCCCGCCGACCAGGGTCAGCGGCAGGAACACGGCCACCGTGGTGATGGTGGAGGCGGTGATGGCACCGGCCACCTCACGCACCGCGGTGGTGATCGCGTGGATCTTCTCCTCGCCGTACTCCAGGTGCCGCTTGATGTTCTCCAGCACCACGATCGAGTCGTCCACGACCCGGCCGATGGCGATGGTCAGACCACCCAGCGAGAGCACGTTCAGCGAGATGCCGTCGACCCACATCACGATCAACGCGGCCAGCACCGACAGCGGGATCGAGACGGCGGTGACCAGGGTGGAGCGGATCGAGGTGAGGAACACCAGGATCACGATCACGGCCATCACCAGGCCGAGGACGCCCTCGGTGGCCAGCGACTCGACCGACTGCTCGATGAACGGGGCCTGGTCGAACACGGTGACCAGCTGGGCGTCCTGGCCCAGGGCGGCCTTCCACTCGTCCAGGTTGTCCTGGATGGCGTGGGAGATGTCGACCGGGTTGCCGTCGGGCGTGGAGGTGACCGAGATGCCCAGGCTGTTCTGGCCGTCGGTACGGGTCAGCGAGGTGGGCGGCACGTCGACCGACTCGACCGAGGCGATCGACTCCAGCGGGACCGCGCCCACGAAGACCTTGCGCAGCTGCTCGATCGTCGAGATCGCGCCGCCGACCTGCACGGTCAGCGACTGCGTGCCGTCGGCCACCGAACCGGCCGGGACGGCGGTGCCGGCGCTGGCCAGGGCCGTGGTGATGGCCTGGGCGTCGACCTTGGCCTTGGCCATCTTGGCCGGGTCGGGGGTGATGACGACCTGCCGGTCGGGAGCACCGGTGACCTCGGCCGTACGCACCCCGTCGATCTCGTTGATCTCGGGCACGACCAGCTGCTCGAGCTTGTCGGCGAGCGCGGTGGTGTCGCCGCCGGAGGCGGACAGCAGCACGGCGGGCAGGAAGTCGTCGGTGCTGCCGGCCAGGACCTGCGGGTCGGCACCGTCGGGCAGCTGTGAGCTGATCCGGGTGATGGCCGTCTGCATCCGGTTGCTGGCCTGGTCGATGTTGGTGCCGTACTCCAGCTCGACCTGGACCGTGGCGAAGCCCTCGGAGGCGGTGGAGACCACCCCGGTCACCCCCGGGACGCCGCGTACGGCACCTTCGAGGGGCTCGACGAGCTGGGACTCCACGGTGTCGGGGGCCGCGCCGGAGTAGGTGGCGGTGACGAACGCCGCCGGGAACTCCAGCGAGGGCAGGAGCTGCTGTTTGAGGGACGGGATGGCCAGGAGGCCGAACCCGGTGATGGCTAGCGACACCAGCAGGACCAACGCGCGGTTGGCCAGGCTGAGCCGGGTCAGGACGGACATGCCTGCGCTCTCTTGTCTGGGGGAAGGGGCCAGCTTGTCTGGGGTAAAGGGCTGGCTTGTCTGGGGCAAGGGGCTAGGGAGTCGGGCGGGACGAGGGATCGGGACCGGCTTCGTTGCCGTCGGCGTGATGGCGCCCGGACCTGATCGCAATCGCCGGATCAGGTTCCTGAGGGGCCGGATCGGGGAACCCGGCGGCGAGCAGGTCGAAGGTCTCGGCCACGAGGACGGCCGCTTCGCCGGCCCGCCCGCCCTGGTGCCAGCGGCGCAGGGTGGCGTGGAAGGCGGAGGCCCCGACGAAGGCCAGCAGCCCGGGGAAGGCGTGGTCGGCCGGGACCCGCACCCGCTCGGCGATCACGTCGGCCAGGTTGGCCAGCGCGGTCTCGCTGCTGGCCATCAGCCGGGGGAAGAGCTCGGGGTTGCGCTCGAGCACCTTCATCCGCAGGGCGAAGACCTCGGGGTGGTGCTCGATCTGCTCCACCTCGTGCACCAGGCCGTACCGCAGCGCGGCCAGGGCGCTGAGCTCGGGCGGGGCGGCGCGCACCCGCTCGCACAGCCGCGCGGCCTCGTCGGCCTGATCGCTGACCAGGGCGTCTTCCTTGGTGGCGAAGTAGTTGAAGAAGGTGCGCTGGGAGACCCCGGCCGACTCGCTGATCGCCTCGACGGTGACGTGCTCGAAGCCGTAGTCGGCGATCAGGCTGAGGGCGGCGTGCACGAGGGCCTTGCGCGTGGCGACCTTTCGGCGCTCGCGCAGGCCCGGCACGCGAACGGCCTCGCCCCCACCCCCGTCGTCCATGCGACGAGAGTAGGGGCGATCTTGCAGCCTCTGCAAGTTTGCAGTTTATGAACGTTTCGCCAACGGGAGCTGAGCCGCCGCCCCCTGGTACCTCACCCTCGCCCGGACGACCCCGGGATCACGTCCGACACGCACGCAGGCGCGGTAACGATCTGGTCCTCGATCAGCCCCTGGGCCCGCGAGTGCGCGAGATTCCAGGCGTACCAGGGCCGGTCCCACGTGGTCGCGGACAGCACGCACGGCCGTACGTCCTTGGGTAGTTCCATCAGCGCCGGCACCGCATCCTCGGACAGTTGCGACAGGTAGTAGGCGTCCAGGTCGTGCCCCTGCTCGAAGCGATGAACGTTGGCCGTGGCCACCAGCGCGTCCGGGCCGGCCACCGCCAGAGCCAGCAACCCCAGACCGGCGGAGCCGATGGCCAGCCGCGGCAGCCAGTCGGTGCGCCGCAGCAGCCAGGTCAGGCCCACCGCGAGCAGCAGAACAACCACCCACAGCTCGAAGGCGCCGGCGTTCAGCCGGGCCACCGTCCAGCCGTACTCGTCCTGGTAGAGCCACAACCGGCTGAGCGCTGACACGGCCAGCAGCAGGGTCAGCGCCAGCAGCGTGCCGGCCCCGGCCCCCAGAAGCCGCCGGTGCTTCCCGCCCGCCGAGCGCCCCGACCAGGCGATCAGCAGCAGCACCAGCACGGTGACCACGATCAGCTGCCCGAAGCCTTCCCGGGCCCGCGCCGCATGACCCACCGTCGAGCCACCGAACAACTGCCCGGCCTCGACCGCCAGGAACGCCGCGATCGTGGCTGCGACCAGCACCAGCGGCACCATCCACTCGGCCGGGTGCCGGCCCTTCACCACACGCGACCGCTGCTTCAGGGTGCTCGAGGCGGCGAAGCCCAGCGCCAGCACGAACAGTGTCACCAGCACCAGGACGACCACCCGCCCCACCAGCAGGTCGGTCGGCGGCTCCTCGATCCGGAACCATTCCCCGACCGACGAGAGCAGGGACGCGAACTTGGCGTCCGCACTGGCCAGCAACGCCCCGATCACTCCCGCGCAGGCCACGCCCACTCCCACGCCGGTGAGCACCGCGACCGGAGCCTGGACCGGAAGACGCCGAGGAGTGTTGCGCTGCAGCGTGATCCCGGCCCACGGGACCGCCCGGATCACCGCCTCGAGCATCAGCGGCCCGGTCCCCAGAAGCGTGCTCCACTGCCGTACCCCCAGAGCGGCGGCGGCCGCGAGCGCAGCAGCGGCCAGTACGCAGACGAACGACAGCCATTCGCTGGCCCGCACCACCGACACCGCGCTCAGCAGCACCGCGAGCACGACCAGCGCCACGCTGAACAGCCGCGATTGCACGTCGGTCACCGGCCTCGGCCGCACCGACAGCAGCACACCGCCGGCGATCAGCAGCGCGACCGCGAAGATGTTGATTCCCATCTCGGCGTCCGGGATCACCAGGGCTGCAACCGCTCCGGCCCCGACCGCCGCCAAGGGCAGAGCCAGCCGGGGCGGCGCCGGTTCGGCCCAGTGATCACGTGGCCAGATCGGAGGCAGCGGCTCCCCGGCCCCCGGATCCCAGGCCCCCGAGGAAACGGCCCTGGGAGAACCGCCGGTCGAAGCCGCTGTCGTACTCGCCACCACGGTCCCCGTCACTGCCGGGCCCGTACCGGCAGTCGCCGAAGCGCTCCCCTGCGCGGCAGCACTCTTACCGGCGCCCGCCGAAGCATTCGCCGCCGCAGCACTTTCGGCCGCGGAACCCTTTGCCTTTGGCCCATCGTTCATGAGCCATCACGCTAGGACCGCCGCTGGGAGCGTTCCGGGGTGATCATGTGAGGATTCTGTGAAGGAATCTCCACACGAATCCGGCATCCGGCCCCGTCCGAGTCCACCACGTCGATCCGCCCGCCGTGCAGCACCACCACCCACCGCGCGATGGCCAGGCCCAGCCCCGTGCCCCCGTCCTGCCGCGAATCCCCCGGCTCCCCCGAGGCAAACCGCTCGAAGACGCTGTTCCAGCGTTCGCGGGGTATGCCCGGCCCGTTGTCGGTCACCTCGAGAACCAAACTTGAGGACGTTTGTCCCGCCCGCGCGCGGACGCTCACCTCTCCCCCGTCCCCGGCATGGCGGGAGGCGTTGTCCAGGAGATTGGTGAGCACCTGGGCCATCCGCCGGGGATCGAGGTCGGCGACCAGGTCCGGCGGCACGTCGACGGTGATCGAGGCGCCAGGCCGGGCCAGTCTCACCTCGGCCACCACCGGCTGGACCAGGTCGTCCACCGGCACCGGCCTGCGGTGAAGGGTTTCGGCCCCGCCGTCGGTGCTGGCCAGAGTGAGGAAGTCGGTGAGCAGCCCACCCAGCCGCTCGACCTGCCCCAGCACCTCGGCCAGGGCCTCGGGATCAGCCGGGCGCACCCCGTCCACCAGGTTCTCGACCTGTGCGCGCAAAGCCGCCACGGGCGTCCGCAATTCGTGACCGACGTCGGCCAGCAACCGCCGACGCTGCCGGTCGGCCGCCTCCAGCTGCGTGGCCATCGTCGTGAAGGCCCGCGCCAGCTCGCCGACCTCGTCGCGGCTGTTGGTCTGCAGGGCCGGGAACGGCCGTCCCGCGGCCAGTTCGCGGGCCGCCGCCGTCATCTGGCGCAGGGGCAGGGTCATCCCGTGCCCCACCAGCTGGCTGACCACGAGCACGATCAGGCTGGCCCAGATCATCCCGTAGCGCACCCGCCAGCCCAGCACCACCACCGCGTACCAGGTGACTCCGGCCGTGACCACCAGGTTCAGCCCGACCAGGAGGGCGAACTTGAGCTTGATCGAGGGCACCGGGTCCAGGGGGCGCCAGCGGTCCCAGAAGCGCACGATCCAGTCCCCGGCCGCCTGCCAGGTCCCGCTCATGAAGGTTCCAGGGCGTATCCGACCCCGTGCACCGTTCGGATGCGTTCGGGGCCGATCTTGCGGCGCAGCGTCTTCACGTGCGAGTCGACGGTGCGCGAGGCGCCCGAGGTGGGCGGGTCGGGCCAGGCCCAGACCTCGGCCAGCATCTGTTCCCGGGTGACCACCCGCCCCGGCCGCTGGGCCAGGGCGTGCAGCAGGTCGAACTCGGTGCGCGTCAGGTGCACCTCCTGCCCGGAAAGCTCGACCCGGCGCCCACCGACGTCCACCATCAGGCCCTTACCGAGGTCCAGTTGTTCCGACCGGGAGACCTTGGCGCGGGCCAGTTCCTCGGCCCGCTGCACCCGCCGCAGCAGTGCCCTCACCCGGGCCACCAGTTCGCGGGGGCTGAACGGTTTGGTGAGGTAGTCGTCGGCGCCGACGCCCAGCCCGATCAGCCGGTCGGTCTCGTCGGCGCGGGCGGTGAGCATGAGCACCGGTACCGGGCGTTGTGCCTGAACCCGCCGGCACACTTCCAGGCCGTCGAGGCCCGGCAGCATCACGTCGAGCACCAGCAGGTCCACGCTGTCGTCGAAACGCTCTACCGCCACCCGCCCGTCGTGGCAGACCTCGACCGCGAACCCCTCCGCCTCCAGCCGGCGCCGCAGCGCATCGGCGATGACCGGGTCATCCTCCACCACCAGAACACGCTGCACAGGGCGAACGTACGGCATCCCGGCGGGCGGGTTCACGCCCGCCGGGAGAAGGAATCAGTCGCGGCGGAACCAGTCCCGCAGCCGGTTGGCGGCCGCCGGGCGGTCGCTGGGGTTCTCCGTTGCCGGCGGGTCGTCGGTCTCGCGGGGGCCGTCGGTCTCCGCGACCACCGGCACCACGTCCTGCTCCCCCACCTCGGGTGAGGGGTGGTGCAGGTTGTGCTCGGGGGGCAGTTCCTCGGTGGGCTCGGAAAGCTGCTCGCGCAGGTAGCCCCAGATCACGGCGATCAGGCCGGCCACCGGCACGGCCAGGAGGCTGCCGACGATGCCCATCAGGCTTCCGCCGAGGGTCACGGCCAGCAGGATGACCGCCGCGTGCAGGCCCAGGCCCCGGCTCTGGATGATCGGCTGGAAGACGTTCCCCTCCAGCTGCTGCACCAGCAGGATGATGCCCAGCACGATCAGCGCCGCGGTGAAACCGTTGAACACCAGGGCGATCAGCACGGCCACGAAGCCCGCGAACAGCGCCCCGACGATCGGGATGAACGCGCCCAGGAAGGTCAGCACGGCCAGCGGCAGCACCAGCGGCACGCCGACCAGCCACAGCCCGATACCGATGAAGACGGCGTCGAGCAGACCGACGAACGCCTGCGAGCGCACGAACGAGCCGAGCATGTACCAGCTGCGGGTGGCCACGATCGGCACGTCCTGGGCCAGCCGGCCGGGCAGCTGCCGGGACAGCCACGGCAGGAAGCGGTAGCCGTCCTTCAGGAAGAAGAACATCAGGAACACCGCCAGAACGGCGGTGATCAGGCCGTTCACGATGGTGCTGACCCCGGTCAGGGTGACGCTGATGATGTCGCTGACGCTCTCCTGCACCCGCGCGACACCGGCGTCGACCGCCTCGTTGACCTGGTCGTCCTCGATGTTCAGGGGCGGCCCGGCCATCCAGTCACGGGTCTGCTGGATGCCCTGCTGCACACCGTCGGCCAGCTCCCCCGACTGCGAGGACACCGGCACCACGATCAGCACCACGGCCCCGGCCACGACCAGCAGGCCCAGGAGCGTGGTGACGCTCGCGGCCAGCGCGGCCGGCCAGCCATGGTTGCGCAGGAAGCGCGAGACCGGCTCGGTCAGCGTGGTCAGCAGCAGAGCGATCACCAGCGGCCAGATCACCGACCAGGACGCGTTCAGCACACGGATGAACATCCACAGGCCGAACAGCACCACCACGATCTTGGCGGTGCTCCAGGCGGCGGCAGTCAGCGCGCGGTTGGCTTTGGCGGCGCTCATTGAACTTGGCATCACCGGCGGAGTCTGCACTGGTGACGGGCTGACCGCACTCTCGCAGGGCACTCGTTTGCCGTGTCTTGTCCAGGTCGTGACCTGAATGGATCATGTGCACCGGCGGACGGGCCCGTCAGCGCGGCTGGAGTACGACCACCGCCGTACGTCCCGGCCGCTGGGCGGCGTAGGCGTCGAGGTGAGGATCCAGTTCCAGCCACCGCGCCCACAGCCGCTCCCGTTCCGGCCCTTCCACCTCCCGGGCCAGCACCGGGCGACCTCGCCCGCCGGTTCCGGCCAGGTCGGCCACGGCCTCGGGCTGGGCGCGCAGGTTCAGCAGCCAGGCCGGATCGGGCGCGGCCACACCGTTCAGCGCCACCACGCACAGATCGGGCCCGTCGGCCAGGTACGAGAGCATGACCGACCGGGAATGCCCACTGTGACGGCCGGTCGTGGTGAGCCGCATCAGCCCCTCGTGCCCCGGCCGTTGCACCCGCAGCCCTTTGCGCCCGCCGGTCAGGACGTACAGCCGCCGGTGGGAACGCCAGAACGAGCGCATCACCCAGCGAGGTGGAAGTTTCGGCGTCTTACTGGTGGCCATCGGTGCTCCTTGATCAGCGTCGTTCAGGACGCTACGCGCCGACAACGAGCGCTCACATCAGGTACGGCCCTGATTCGCCCCCTGCGCATTGAGATAACGCTGTTCGGCGATGCTCGTGGCCAGCTCGGCCGCGCGCGCGTACTTGGCCCTGGCCGCCTGCTCCTGCCCGGCCGCCCGCAGCAGGTGCGCATGTACGGCGTGAACGCGGTGCTGGCGCCGCAGCGCCGGATCCTCGAGCAGAGGCCTGATCATGGCGAGCGCCTCGGCCGGCCCCCGTGTTTCGGCGACCGCGACGGCGTGGTTCAGGGTGAGAACCGGGCTCGGCGTCAGCCGCTGCAGCATCTCGTACAGCAGGACGATCTGCGGCCAGTCGGTCTGCGCCGCGTCTTTCGCTTCGGCGTGCACCGCGGCGATGGCGGCCTGCAGTTGGTAGGGGCCGACCGGTCCGGTGGGCAGGGCGGTTTCGAGCAGATGGACGCCCTCGGTCACCATCGCGGTGTCCCACCGGGTGCGGTCCTGGTCGGTCAGGGTGCGCAGGTTGCCGTGTGCGTCCAGGCGCGCAGCCCGTCGGGCGTGGGTCAGGAGCATCAGGGCCAGCAACCCGGTGATCTCGGTGTCGGCGGGCAGCCGGGTGTGCAGCTGGCGGGTGAGCCGGATGGCCTCGGCGGCGAGTGTGCTGTCGGTGAGCTCGGTGCCGGTGGTGGCAGTGTGGCCCTCGGTGAAGATCAGATAGAGGACGTGTGCCACGGCGCGGATGCGATCGGGCAGTTCGTGGGGTGGCGGGCTGGTGAAGCGGGCATCCGCCTGCCGTAGGCGGGTTTTGGCGCGGGTGATGCGGCGGGTCATGGTGGCCTCGGGCACCAGGAACGCCCGGGCGATCTGGGCGGTACTCAGCCCGCCGACCGCCCGGAGGGTGAGGGCGACCTGCAGGTCGGGGCTGAGCGCGGGGTGGCAGCACAGAAGCAGCAGGGTCAGCGAGTCGTCCGTGTCCGGCGCGGCCTCCGGCCCCGGCTGTACGGCCAGACGTTCCTCCCGCCGCAGGCGGGCGTCCTCACTGCGCCTGTGATCGATCAGGCGCCGCTCGGCCACCCGGATCAGCCACCCCCGGGGACGCTCCGGGATCCCCTGCGCCGGCCACTGCACGTGCGCATCGGCCAGGGCCTCCTGCAGCGCGTCCTCGGCCGCCTCGAAGTCACCGAACTTGCGTACCAGCGCAGCCAGGACGTGCGGCGCACACTCGCGCCACACGTCCTCTGCTGTTGTGTCGGTCGGCGTCACTGCATCCCAGGGCGCAACTCGATCGTGCCCCCGGGCTGGGCGAACTGCGCCGCGATCTCCTCCGCGCGTTCGCGCGTGGCGGTGTCGATCACGAAGAACCCGGCCAGCTGCTCCTTGGCCTCGGCGTAGGGACCGTCGGTGACCAGGTGACCCTGCGGGCTCCACCCGTACAGCGTCGACGTGGCCGGGGCCGCGAGCGCCTCGGCGTGCACCAGTTCGCCGGACTCCGAGATCTCCCCCAGCAGGTCCTCGAACGCCTTGTCCGCCGCCTCGTGCTCCTCCGGGGGCAGCGCCTTGCCCTCCGGGGTGAAACGCGAGGTGGGGTGGCCCCAGGGGTCGGGGTTGGAGTGGATCAGGATGACGTACTTCAAGACTGGCTCCTGTCGCTCTGGGCTCGCCTCTGCCGCGGCCTCGAGGGTACGTCGGAGCCGGTGCTGCGATCCGGACACCTGCTCAGCCGATACCTTCCCCGGTGGACGCAACCGCAGGACAGCCGTCCGGAGTCCGGCGTGGAAAGGGTGCTCGTGAACTTCGTGTCCAGGTCGTGGACCTGGCTCTCGGCCGGCAGCCTCTTCGTGCTCGGCGGCGAGGCGTACGGGGCGCTCAGCGGCCCGGACGCCCCGAGCGTGCACCTGTCGCTCCTCGTCGTCCTGGCCCAGTGCCTGCTCGTGTGGCTGCGCGTGCCCGCCGCCCGGGCCTGGATCCTGGGGATCTTGCTGTTCCTGGTGTTCATCGTCTCCGGCGACGGCCCGGCGACCGGCCTGGGCATGTGCCAGCTGCTGCTGCTGAACGCCGTGGCCTCCCTGCCGCGCTGGCGGGCGGTGACCGCCGCCGGGACCACGTTCGCCGTCGGCTGCCTGGTGATGGCGCTGCACGAGCCGTTCCCGGTGCTCGGCCTGGAGACCATCACGCTGATCATCTGGACGGCCGGGGCGGCCGGGATCGGCACCGCGCTGCGCTCACGGCGTCAGTACGTCGCAGCCGTGGAGGAACGAGCGCGCTGGGCCCTGGAGACCCGGGAGGCCGAGGCCCACCGCCGGGTGGCCGAGGAACGCCTGCGCATCGCCCGCGACCTGCACGACGTGCTGGGTCATCAGGTCGCGGTGATCCGCCTGCACACCGGGCTGGCCCGGCGCACGCTGCACAGTTCTCCCGAGCGGGCCGAGAGTGCCCTGCGCGAGGCCGAGTCGGCCACCCAGATGGTGCTGCGGGAGATGTCCAGCATGCTGAAGGTGCTGCGCGACAGCGAGTTCGACGGGCCGGCCCCGCCGGCCCAGGGCCTGGACGACATCGACACGCTGGTGCAGACCCTGCGTAAGGGTGGGATGGACGTGCTCCTGCACCGCCGCGGCGACACGGAGCGGGTGCCGGAACTGGTCGCCATGACCGCCTACCGGGTCTCGCAGGAACTCCTGACCAACGCCCGCCGGCACGGCGCCGGCCCGGTGACCCTGACCCTGGACATCGACGCCGACGTCCTGCGGCTCCGGTCCCACAACGCCGTTCCCGCCGCCGACACCGCCGTGGCCCGGGAACGGGATGTCACCCGTGATCCGGAGGGCGGCTACGGTCTGATCGGCATGCGCGAACGGGTGCGGACGCTCGGTGGCCGGCTGTCCGTCTCCCGGCGGGACGGGACGTTCACGGTCACCGCCGAACTGCCCCTGAGCATCGACGCTCCCGGAACCACCGACGTCCTCGAGCCCGTCGACACAAACGCAACCACCGACGTCCTCAAACCCGCCGACGCAAACGCAACCACCGACCGTCCTGAAGAAAGAGACGCACCATGACCGGGGACGTCCGTGTCCTGATCGCCGACGACCAGGCCCTGATCCGGGTGGGGATGCGCGGCATCCTGGAGTCCGAGCCGGGACTGGCCGTGGTCGGGGAGGCCGCCGACGGTGCGGCCGCGGTGCGCGCCGTGCGGGCCGGTGGCGTGGACGTCGTGCTGATGGACCTGCGCATGCCCGGCACCGACGGGATCGAGGCGACCCGGCAGATCCTGGCCGACCCGGGCCTGTCCCCCGGCGTCGCCGTCCTGGTCCTGACCACCTTCGAGACCGACGCCGACATCCTGTCCGCAGTGGGCGCCGGGGCCAAGGGCTACCTGGGCAAGGACGCCGACCCGGAGACCGTGATCGACGCCATCCGGGTGGTGGCCCGCGGCCACTCGCTGCTCTCGCCGCGGGCCATGGCCACCCTCGCCTCCCGGGCCGGCTCCGCCCAGCCGGCCCGCCCGCGCCGCCCGGACGCCCTGGACGTGCTGACCGGCCGCGAACTGGAGGTCGTGGTCCTGGCCGCCAAGGGCCTGACCAACGACGAAATAGCCCTTCACTTCACCATTTCCCCGCTGACGGTCAAGACCCACGTCAACCGGGCGATGAGCAAGCTGGGTGTCAGTGACCGGGCCGCGCTCGTGGTCGCGGTGTACGACAGCGGCGTACTCGACGTACCGCCGCAGCAGTAGGGCGCCCAGCACTACCGCCGCCGGCGTACACGCAGATCCCTTACGCAGACGACGACAGCACCTGCCCCAGGCCGCGATCGTGAGCAGGCCCCCGCGTGGTGAACGACCATCACGCCCTCTTCCTTGCTCAGAAAGCGGCTCTTTCACGTGGCCCGACTTCTCTACCGGCTGGGCGTGTTCTGCGCCCGCCGCCGCCCCCTCGTCTTCGCGATCTGGCTCCTGGCCGCGGTCGGCCTCGGTGTCGGCGCGGCCACCGGCAGCCAGTTCAGCGACGGCGGCTTCTCCATGCCCGGCTCGGAATCCAGCCGCGCCCTGGATCGCATGGAAACGCACTTCCCCGCGGCCCAGGAGAGCGAGGACACCGGCAGCCTGCAACTGACTCTCACCAGCCGTACGGACTCCCCGATCGGCGTGGGCGCGAACCGGCGCGCGGTCGAGCAGATCCTGGAGCAGGCTGCCGGCCTGCCCAACGTGGCCGCCGTGAGCGACCCCTTCGACCGGCAGATGCCCTACGTCTCACCGGACAAGAGCACCGCCGTGGCCACGATCAGCCTGACCGGCGTCACCGACGACAACGCCGAGGCCCTGCACGAGCAGGTCGTGGACCTCGCCGAGCAGGCTCAGGGGCTGGACGTCGAGGTCGGCGGTTCCCTCGGGGCCGGGGGCGCCGGGGAGGGCGGGCACGCCAGCGAACTGGTCGGCATCGCCCTGTCGTTCGTGGTCCTCCTGGTCACCTACGGCTCGCTGGTCGCGGCTGGCGCCAACATCCTGATGGCACTGGTCGGTGTGGCCGTAGGCCTGCTGGGCGTCCTGGCCTTCTCGGCCCTCCAGCCGATCAGCAGCACCACCCCCACCCTGGCCCTGATGATCGGCCTGGCCGTCGGGATCGACTACTGCCTGTTCATCCTGGCCCGCACCCGCAACGAACTGCGGGAGGGCCGATCCCTGGAGGACGCGATCGGACGGGCCGCCGGTACCGCCGGATCGGCCGTGGTGTTCGCCGGTACCACGGTGATCATCGCCCTGGCCGCGCTGTCGGTGGTCGGCATCGGTTTCCTCACCGAGATGGGCCTGGCCGCTGCCTTCACCGTCCTCGTCGCCGTGCTGGCCGCCCTCACCCTGCTGCCGGCTCTGTCCCGGTCGATGGGCCCCCGCATGATGCCGCGTAAAGAACGTCACGGTCGTCAGACGAGGAATGCGGACCGCCTGACCTTCCTCGAGCGGTGGATCGCGATCGTGGTGCGCCGCCCGGCCGTGGTCGCCGTCTCGGTGATCGCCGCCCTGCTGGTGCTGTGCATCCCGGTCCTGTCCATGCAGACCGCCCTCAGCACACCCGGCGGTGAGGACCCGGACAGCACCCAGCGAGCCGCCTACGACCTGATCGCCGAAAAGTTCGGCGCGGGCGCGCAGGACCCGCTGATCGTGCTGCTCGAGGGCGAGGACGTCCAGGCTCAGGTCGGGCCGGTGACCAGCACGATCCAGAGCCTGCCGGACGTCGCCCGGGTCACCCCCGCCGGCGTCAGCGAGGCCGGTGACGCCGCCATTCTCCAGATCACCCCCGCCAGCGGGCCAATCGACGAAAGCACCTACCAGCTGGTGCGGGACATCCGCTCTGCAGCATCGGATCTCGACGGCGTCCAACTTTCGGTGACGGGGCAGACCGCCATCGACATCGACCTCAACCACGCCCTCAACCAGGCCCTGATCGTCTACCTGATCCTGGTCGTCGGCCTGTCGCTGCTGCTGCTGATCGTGCTGTTCCGCTCGATCCTGGTGCCGGTGATCGCCACCCTCGGGTTCCTGCTGTCGGTGGGCAGCGCGTTCGGTGTGACCGTGGCCGTGTTCCAGTGGGGCTGGCTCAGCGGCCTGTTCGCCGCCCCGTCCGGCAACCCGCTGCTGACCTTCATGCCGATCCTGATCGTCGGCATCCTGTTCGGCCTGGCGATGGACTACCAGGTGTTCCTGGTCTCCCGGATCCACGAGGCCCACCGGCACGGGATGCGCCCGGTAGAAGCCATTCTCGACGGGTTCGGCCGCACCGCCATCGTGGTCGCGGCGGCCGCGCTGATCATGACCTCGGTGTTCGGCGCCTTCGCCATCGCACCCATGTCGATCATCGCCTCGATCGGCCTGGCCCTGACCGCGGGGGTCCTGGTCGACGCCTTCGTGGTGCGGATGATCCTGGTGCCCGCCCTGCTCGCGCTGCTGGGTGAGACGGCCTGGTGGATGCCGCGCTGGCTGGACCGGGTGCTACCGCACATCGACGCCGAGGGGGAGTCGCTCGAGACGGACGAGCGCCGGGTTCCCGTGTCCACCGCCTACTGACGCAGGTCACCGGGCGCGGGCCTGGGCCAGGTCGTCGGCGATCAGGGCGACGTGCAGGGACACCCGGATCGACGGATTGTCCAGGTCCACCCCCAGCACCCGCTCGAGCTTGCTCAGCCGGTCGTAGAACGCCGCCCGGGACAGATGCAGGCCGGCGGCGGCCTCCGACTTGCTGGCCGGATGCTCCAGCAGGGCCCGCAGCACCGGCAGCAACTGGATCTGCTTGCCGGCCGGCGAACTGTCGTGCCGGCGCAGCGGTTCCAGCTCACGATCGACGAACAGCCGGACCCGCTCGTCCTCACCGAGGAGGGTCAGCAGGCCGTGCAGGTGAACGTCCGGCAGGCGGTGCACCGTCACCGCCTGACCGGACGGCCCACCGCCCGGGGCGACCGGCGGCACCGAGTCGGCCACGTGCCGGGCCTCGGCCATCGTCCGGTCGATCGCCTCAGGCACCATCACCGCCCGCCCCGCGCCCGCCACCATCGCCTGCCGCAGCCGGGCGGCGAGCCGGTCGACCAGCGGATCCGCCTGCGCCGAGGCCGGGATCGACAGCAGCAGCCGCACCTCCCGGTCGACCTGGGCCACCAGCGCCGGCACCTTGACCGCGTGCGCGGCCGCCACGACCGCGGCAATCACCTCGTCCAGGTTGTCCCGCCCACCCCCGAGCGCCGCAGGCCTGAGCACCACCCCGGCGAACTGACGCCGGGCGATCGGGAACCCCGCCAGCTCACAGCGGCGCACCAGATCGTCGTCCACCGGCTGGCTGGTCAGCGCCAGCAGAAGTTCGTGATGCCGCCGCCGGGAGGCATTCTCCTGGTCCCGGTCGCGCAGCCGGTGCAGGGCCAGCGAGGCCGCCGCCCGCTCGGCGACCGCGATCAGGCGCTGGGACGGCGGCTGCTCGGAACCGATGATCAGACGCCCCCAGGTCTGCTCCCGGCTGCCCAGCCGGGTGACCAGCCAGCCGTTCGCCTCGTCCCAGCTCGTGCGGCCGCTGACGCTGACCCGGGCCGAGCGGGCCCGCCAGCCGTCGAGGAAATCGGGGACGACCACCGGGCCGGGCAGGAAGTCGAGCGGACGGTGCTGGTCGTTCTCCAGCACCACCGGCGCACCCGCCAGCCGGCGCACCGCCTCCAGAACCTGCTGCGCCTCAGCCTGTTCGAAGCTCAGCTCGGTGAAGGTCTCGTGCACCCGCTCCGCCTCCCGCAACTGAGCCAACTGCTGGTCCACCACCGTCTCCCCCACCGTCTGGATCACCGCCGCGAACCTGACCTCATGGGTGAACGCCACCAGCGGCAGGCCCGCCTCGTCGCACGCCCCGACCAGAACCGGCGGAAGCGTGCCCTCCTGCCAGCGCCGCCCGTACTCCACCATCAGCCCGGCGCACCCGGCCTCGGCCAGGCTGTCGATGAACCCTTGGAGTCCGGCCCGGTCGCCGTCCGCCGGCAGACCGACCCCGGTGGTCAGGACCAGATCCCCGGCCCGCAGCAACGGCGCGATGTCGACCAGCTCGGTGGCGTGCACCCAGCGCACCGCCGCGTGCAGATTCACCTCTCCGGCCAGGACCACGGGGGCGCCCTGGCGGACCACGGGGAGGTTGAGCACGTCGGCCAGGGTCAGATGCAGCACGGGCGACAGTCTGCATGATCAACAGGCACTCAGGCGACACTTTGTCACCGTCGTGAGCTCCGCCATGCCTCGCTACGTGGGCCGCCCGGTGAACGTCAGGTCATCGCCACCCTGCGGGCCGGCTGATCCGCCCTACCAGCGGGTCGCGGTCATTCATGACGCCAGCAGATCGAAGTGGAACCCGATCGCGAAAAGGATGAACCCGGCCCAGCGGAGCCGGTGGGCCGGGCGGGCGGCGTCCAGAAGGTCAGCGACCACCGGTGCGCTCGCCGCGACAACTCCGTACCGCAACCACATCACGACTCTGCGGACGGTGCGCCCCGGCCCGGCGCTGTCCACCATGATGTTGAGCCACACCACCAACGTGGCGAACAGCAGCGCGAACTGCACGACGCGAGGGCCGCCTCGGTCCTGCGAAGTCCACGTGCCGACGGCTATGAAGGCGCTGATGGCCACCACGAACGACACGTAGGTCAAGGCTGGATGTCGTGGTGTGCGTGCAATAACGGCGTCCCACTGGCGGCGTTCGTCCTCGGTCAGGCCCGCCGTGATCAGTTCTTCGATTACTGAGGTGAGAAACGGCAGTTGCTCGGAGCAGATCCGTGGGTGTTCCGCGTGCCCGCAATGCTCACCGCGTTCTGCGGCGAAACGTTCGTGAGCGGCCAGATATTGCTCCTCGGTGAACGGAGCGTCATCTGGGACCGCCTGCCAACCGAACGAGCCGGGATCGCCCATGGCCGAGAAATACGTGGCCGAGGTGTCGTCGTAGCGAGCAGCAAACCGCACTCCGGTCAGGTGGCGCACCCTTTCCAATTCGTGGGCGAACTGGTTCTCGGCTCGAACCGATCGGAACTGCTCCACCTCGCGGGAGGCGCGGAGCCCCACAGCGCGCAGCTTCTCCGGGCCGACGAGGTCGAGCAGGACGGTCAGGCCGGCGACGAACTGCAGCACCTTGCCCACCCGCCCCCACCAGCCCAGGACGAGCGGCCACAGGAACGTGTCCGCCGAGACGTCCCGGGTCAACCAGTCGCCGACGACCTCCAGGTATCCGGTGGTCAGGACCCAGGTACCAGCGGCACATACCGCCACCATGCTCGCCCACGCCTTCCACCTTCTCGGCCGGCCCCCCGAGAGACCCGCCCGAACCTCTCCCGTCGCTACCTTGACCTCGACCATCAGACCCCCCGGTCTCGACCGCCCCGACCCGTCGGCGGGTGGCGCCCCTGATCCTGCCGACAGATACGCAGCGTGTCAGGCATTAGCCCGACGGGAATTGGCTCGACCGACCCGAGGCCTGCGACCCATGGACTCGCTCGATCGCCCAATGCGCCCACAATCAGGCTGGCTACCTGGGCCGGAATACTCAGGAACACGGCCGGCGCTGCGTTGATCGTGAGCAACCCGCCGCCTGTCTCAGGAGCGCCGACCGCTGGGCGGCGCAGCCCTCGTCAAGCGGCGGGGCCACAGAGCCGGCTCAAGACCGCTGCCGCGAACACGCAGGTCCGTCGACCTGCCTCCGCCACGGCGCAGGCGCCTGACCCGCTGGCCGAGACCGTCCGTCTTTTCGGTGCGCACGGGTCGGTCGGGACTCGGACCGACGGCGGCGGCGACTGGGGTCTGTGGCTGGCCAACTGCCCGGGTGCGGTGATGCACCTCATCTCCTCCGGGAACGTCTGGCTGGAGGTCCCCCAAGAGCCACGGCGGCTGCTCCGCCCGGGCGATGCGGTCCTGTTGCCACCGGGCACGGCCCACGGGCTGTCCAGCGGCGAAGGCGTACGCATGGTGCCCTGTGATCTGGTCGCCGCCTCGCGGGCCCGTGACCAGGGTGGCGTGGTGCGGCTCGGATCCGGACCGGTGTCGGCCCGGTTCATCACCGTGAACTATGACCTTGACCCCGCGGTGAGCCGGACGTCGGGGTCGATGCCGGGAGCCGTCCTGCACGTCGAGGCGGCCAGCAGCCGCAAGCTCGACGCCACGATCGGCCTGTTGTGCGACGAGCTCTCACACCCGGAGATGGGCGCCACCGCGGCGGTCAACAGTCTGGTCGATCTGCTGCTCGTACAGTTCGTCCGGGCCGTCGGTGGTGGCGGCTTCGCCCCTGCGACTTCGCCTTGGCTGACCACGGTGAGCGACCCGGTGGTACGCGATGCCCTCGCCCTCATGCACCGGCGTCCGGCGTATCCGTGGACCACGGCCGATCTCGCCTCGGCAGTCCGGGTGTCTCGAGCCACCCTGAGCCGCCGTTTCCCCGCCACGCTCGGTATGTCACCAGGGGCCTACCTGGCGTCGTGGCGGATGGACGTGGCCGCCGCCCGCCTTCGGGACACGGACGACTCGATCGAAGTGGTAGCTGAATCCGTCGGTTACGGCTCGTCGCACGCCTTCCGTCGGGCGTTTCAGCGGGCCCGCGGGCAGTCGCCGCTGCGCTATCGCGCCGTGTCCCGGGTGGCGTCGCAGTAGCCACCCGGGACGTGCGCTCAGCGCGTGCCTCGTCGGCCTCAGCTGTTGGTCAGCAGAGTGAATCCGCGTGGTTCGCCGGCCAGCGACGCCTTGGCGGCAGCACCGTATGTGTCCGCCACGATCTCGATCTGGCCGGCTTCGATACCGTCGAACGCGGCGTTGACGATGTCGACGGGGTCGTTCATCACGGCAGCCGGGTTGAACGCTTTCATGGTCTCGGTTCTCGTCGGTCCGAAGACCAGCCCGGACACGAGGGTGTGCTGCTTCGCCAGTTCGAGCCGGATCCCGTTGGTCAGGCTCCACTGTGCGGCCTTGGCCACCGCGTAGGAGTTGTTGCCGTCGAAGCTGATCCAGGACAGATTCGACAGCACGTTGAGGATGGCGCCGCCGCCGTTGGCGCCGAGCACCGGCGCGAACGCACGGACCATGTTGAGCGTGCCGAACAGGTGCGTCTCCACGACCGTCCGGATCTGGCCCAGGTCGCCTTCGATCAGGTTCTGCCCCAGCGAGACGCCTGCGTTGTTGATCAGCAGGGTCACGTCGCCGGCGGCCTCGGCGGCTGCTGCCACCGACGCCGGGTCGGTGATGTCCAGGCGCAGCGGCACGACGCCGGGCAGGTCGACCATTTCGGGGCGTCGCGCGGCCGCGTAGACCTTCTTCGCCCCTCGCTGCAGCAGGTGCTCGGCGAAGAGGCGACCGAGGTCACGACCGGCGCCGGTGACCAGTGCTGTACTTCCCTGCAGTTCCATGATTCTCCTTGTTCGCTGCACCTTTCCGGTCGATCGTAGGAACTGGGCCGGACCCGACGGGTGGTCGAATGCCTCATTACCGTGACCGTCTGCCTCTGTCTCACCGCCCGGACATCGTCCGACGCGCCGGTGGAGTTGGGCCTGTAGACAGAAGCCGGCTTCTGGCACGCTGCTCAGCGTGATGCACGCCGCATCGCAGTGAGCATTCGGAGTTCCGGGGGGGCGTCCATGATCGTGCCGAAAAGCCGCACACTGCCTGCGGTGTCTGCGGTGTGGGGAACACTGCTGATGGCCAGTGGGGTGAGCCTGGTCTTCCCGGCCTCGGCGCAGGCGCAGGACCTGCCCGCCGTGGTGAAGGTCAACCACCACCTGAACTACCAGGCCCAGGTCGGTCAGACCAACCACCTGAAGGTCACGCGCGACATCGTCGACGGCCCGAGCGACGACATCTGCGACGCCTACGGCTGTGCCTGGTACCAGTACCGGATCGACGACAGCGTGGACATCAAGATCGAGAGCGACCCGGACGACACCTGCCTCTACCCCACGGCCTCGGACCAGACCCTGGTGGTGTGCACGTTCCTGGGCTTCTGGGGGCAGGACCCGGGCACGGTCGCAGGCTTCCACCTCGACACCGAGAACGACACGGTGACGTACGTCGACCTGAGTGGTGACCACTACGAGAACGACATGTTCGACCTCGGCGGCGGGAACGACACGTACACCAGCACCGGTGGGAAGACCGACGCAAACCTGATCCAGGGCGGGCAAGGGAACGACACCATCACCACCGCCCCGCAGATCGGCGATGTAGCCCGGATCCACGGCGGTCACGGCAACGACACGATCCGCACGTCGGGCGACTGGACCATCGCCTACGGGAACACCGGCAACGACAAGCTGTACGGCGGCGCCGGACGGCAGGACTTCTACGGTGGCACCGGCAAGGACCTGATCCGCGGCGGCGCCGGCACCGACTATTTGCAGGGTGGCCCCGGGAACGACACGGTGTATGGAGACGCCGGGGCCGACAGGATCTGGGGAAACAGCGGCAACGACAAGCTCTACGGCGGCAAGGGCACGGACACGATCTCCGGTGGTCCGGGCAAGGACGTCATCAAGAAGGACTGACAAAACCGGGCTCCGAACACGCACCGGGCATGTCCGCCTACTCGATGGGGATCTTCTCGTAGCAGGTGGCAGCGGAAGTCTTCCCCTCGCAGTTCACGGAACCGTTCCTGGACTCAGTCCTCAGAAGGTTGCCCGAGAGATCCTCATGGGACATATGTCTCGTTCCTGGCATCCTTGCCCGCGGGCGGTTGCGATTTGCGAGGTTGGAGGCACCGCAGCACCACATGCCTGGAGGCCCTGAATGATCCCCCGCACGAACCGGCTCACCGCAACCCTCGGCGTCGCCTGCCTGACCACGGCGGGTCTGATCCCGATAGCTCTGGCCGGTTCGGCCCAGGCGGCCACCACCTGGGCCCTCGCCGAGGTGGAGACCCACGACGGCAAGGACACCCGCTTCGGTTAATACAGCGGCAGCGGGGTCGACAACGATGCCACGGTCACGCTGGCAGAGTCGGCCGATGGGTCGAAACTCGTCTATACGGTGGACGACGTCCTGGACATCGAGATCGGCTCCGGCTGCGTCCATCCCGACCCCAGCGACCTCACGAAGGTCACCTGCGAGATCGACAACGCCCCGGTCGGTACCAGTGCGTCCTTGTGGGGCTACCTGGGCTTCAACGACGGCCAGAACACGGTCGTCTTCACCAACAAGACCGACCACAACATCACCAACGTCGACTTCCAGGGCGAGGGCCGCAACACCTACACCACCGGCGATCCCAACCGGCCCGACGCCAACATCGTGGGTGGCGGCCACCAGGGCAACACCTTCACGGTCGGCAACAACGCCGTCGTGAGCAGCAGCGTTGGCGACGACGTCATCAACGTCGTGGGTGACGACGCCTGGATCCGCACCGGCGGCGGCAAGGACACCGTCACCATCAGCGGCCTACGCGCCGAAGTGCTGGCGGGCGACGGGAACGACGAGATCCAAGGCGGGCCGGGCAACGACATCCTGCACGGTGAGGCCGGAAACGACGTCATCTACGGCAACGACGGGGACGACAACATCACCGGCGGCACCGGGAACGACGAACTGTACGGCGGCCGGCACAACGACACCCTGTACGGCAACAGCGGTGACGACGTCATTTTCGGCAACAGCGGCGACGACTACATTTCCGGCGGCCCGGGTGAGGACACGCTGTCCGGCGGGACGGGGACCAACACCGTCATCAACTGACTGGCGATCCCCGGGTCTGCTCCTGCCCATCCGGTCAGGAGCAGACCCGGGGTGAAGCGACCCTCGTGCGACTGGCCGGAGACCAGGTCGTCGATCCGGCACGAACTGCCTCGCTTTGCGGGTCCACGTAGGCCTGCCGCGGTACCGGCGCATGAACTGTCTGGCATGTCGGTTGTTTGACCGACAACATCGAACCCCCAAATCGCACAAACTCCTCGGGGGACCTCAAAGAGCGCGCTAGCGGGGAAAAGGGGCCTGTTCCGGTATTCCGCCGGCAGGGGCTAGCGCGGCACTGTACGAGGTCCGCGAGGGGAGACGCGGCATGCTGCAGGCGTTCTGGCCTGGTTCTCGAGCCGAGCGTGCACTGATCATCGCGACGTTGGCGAGTTCGTTCGGCTTCGCGGCCTTCGCCACGGCCAGCGGCCTGTTCTTCGTGCGATTCATCGATCTGACGCCGAACCTGGTGGGCATCGGGCTCGCGGTCGCCGGTGTCGTGGGGCTGGGCAGCCCGCTGCTGTTCGGCCGGTTGTCCGACGTGCTGGACGTCCGGACGTTGGCGTTGTGGTTGTTCGTGTTCGAGGCGGCGCTGGTCGCCTGCTACGCGTTCACGAGTACCTCATGGATGTTCATCGTCGTGGTCACGGCCGTGACGTTCGTCGATCGTGGCACCTGGGTGGCACGCAGCGTCCTCACCGTTCGGGTCGTCGCTGCCGAACAGCGGGTCAGGTTCCGGGCTCAGCAGCAGGTGGTCTTCAACGCCGGCGCTGCCGGCGGCTCGTTGACGGCGGCGGTCCCTCTTCAGCTGGACACCCGGGCCGGATACCTCGGCCTACTGGCTCTTTACGTGCTCTGCTACGCGGTGGCGGCACTGTGCCTCGCGGCGATTCCCCCGGCGGGCGGTCCGCAGCAGGCGCGCCCACAGGGCTGGCAGGCACTGCGAGATCCGGCCTACATCGCATCCGCGCTGCTTTCCGGGCTTCTCTTGCTGCACCACAGCCTGCTGATCATCGCCGTCCCCCTCTGGGTCGCGCGCTCCACTGACGCACCGACGTTCACCGTCGGTCTGCTGATCGCCCTGAACACGGTGATAGCGGTGCTGCTACAGGTCCGTCTGAGCGCGGGTTCGGAGACAACGCTCGGTGCTGCGAAAGCTGGGCGTAGCGGTGCGTTCGTCCTCGTCCCGGCCTGCATCCTGCTGGGGCTGGCCGGTTTCGGCAACACCCTCTGGGCGGTGACGACACTCGCCGCGGGAGTCGTTCTGCTCACGCTCGGCGAGCTCTGGACGGTTTCGTCGCGCTGGGGGCTGGGCTACGCGCTGGCCCCCGACGCGCTGATGGGTGAGTACCAGGGCATCTACAACCTCGGCACCTCGGTCGAGGGTGTCCTGGGGCCCCTTATCGCAACGTACATTGTTGTGGGTTGGGGATTTTCCGGTTGGCTGGTGGTAGCCGGCATCTTCTTGGCACTCGGCCTCCTGGTCGGCCCGACCACCCGCTGGGGCGAACGCACCCGCACGGAGCCCGACGTGGCCCGGTTGGCGTAGATCGGACCAGGTCACGGCCCCCACAACAGACGGGAAACGCGCATGGTTTCAGCTGCCAGGAGTGCCCTGACACGAGTGGCACACCACGTCGAGACGTCACCGGACACCATTGCCGTGGTCACCGCGTCGGAGAAGATCACCTACCGTGAGCTCTGGCAGCGGGCAGCCGGGTTCGCCGCCGCGGTGCCCCGGACGCCCGAGCCCGACCCCGTCGTCGGAATCGTCATGCGGCGCAGCATCGATCTTGTCGCGGCCGAGTTGGGAGCCTGGCTGGCCGGTGCCGCCTTCCTGCCCCTGGATCCACGGCTGCCGGACGCGAGAATACTGACCGCGCTTCGTGGCGCCGGCGCATTGGGCGTCATCACTACAGACGATCTTGCCGGGCGGCTCAGCGGCGTTCTCCTACTGGTCGGCAGCGGCGGCGACGAACTCCGGCCCGTGTCGGAGCCGGAGCAGTCCCGCCTGGCGTACGCGATCTCGACGTCCGGCTCCACCGGCACCCCGAAGAACGTGGCGATCGAGCACGGCAACCTGACGAACCTGATCGCCTGGTTCGTTCCTGCCTGCCAGGTCGGGCCGGATGAACGGGTGCTCAACGCGACGGCTCCGGGCTTCGACCTGTCGGTCCTGGACTTCTGGGGAACGCTCGCGGCTGGTGCGACGCTCGTCCTGGCCCCCGAACCGGCCGTCCGTGACGTCGAACAGCTGCTGGATTTCCTTGACGCCGAGCAGGTTACGCAGTGCCACCTACCGACGCCGATCGGCGAGGCGCTGCTGGGGTCGAGCCGCCGCCCGGCGACCCTGCGCTCCCTTCGCCTCGGCGGTGACCTGATGCGGATCTGGCCGGCCCCCGACTACCCCGCTGCCGTGTTCAACGCGTACGGGCCGTCCGAGACCACCGTGCTGGTGACGCTCACCGGCGACCTACGCGCCTATCAGCAGCGTGACCTGCCGCCCATCGGACGTCCTGTCGCCGGCGCGGAGATCCGGTTGCTCGACGAGGCCGGCCACGTCGTCACCGACCCCGGCCAGGTCGGGGAGGTATGGATCCGCGGACCGGTCGTCGGGCGTGGCTACCTGATCAGCGAGAGTCACCCCGCACAGACAGCTTTCGTTCCCGACGATACGACCGAGGGCGGCCGCTGGTACCGCAGCGGCGACCTGTGCACCTGGGGCCTGGATGGAGAGCTGTACTTTCGCGGCCGCCGGGATCGTCAGGTGAAGGTACTCGGCAACCGGATGGAACTCGGCGAGATCGAGCATGCGCTGCTGCGCTGCGAAGGGGTGCGGCAGGCCGCGGTGGTGCTCAGTGGCGCTGAGCCGCAGCTGTTCGGGTACGTGACCGGGGAGTGCGACCCGGCCCGGGTCCGGCATCAGCTGGTGGCGGAACTGCCCGCCGCGATGATCCCTGCCCAGTTGCGGGTGCTGTCCGAGATTCCCCTGACCGGGAACGGGAAGATCGACCGCGACGCTCTTCAGGCGCTGACGTCGAGCGCCCCGCAGCAGCCCCCGGTCAACGCCCAGGCCCCGAGCTCCGTCGAGCAGGCGGTGATACAGGTCTGGCAGTCCGTGCTGCAGACGCCCGTGGATCGCGACGCCAACTTCTTCGCGCAGGGGGGCGACTCGCTCACCGGCATCCGCGTGGTCACCCGTCTTCGCGAGCAGCACGGCTACTCCGCCTCGCTACGTCTGGTGCTCAGCCACCCGGTCCTGCAGGACTTCGCGGCCCAGCTGAACCCTGCGCCCGCTCCCCCTACCGCCGGCCCAGTCACCGGCCCAGCCATCAGCCCGGCCGAGACCAATGAGCCCATCGTTCCGCTGTCCGACGCGCAGCGGGCCCTTTCACAACTGCTCGGCGGCCCCGGCGACCGGACTTCGATCTGCGAGATACCGCACCTGATCCACCTACGCGGCGAGGTTGATCTGGATGCCCTGCAGTACGCCGCCAACACCGTCGCCGCACGGCACGAGGCCCTTCGTAGCACCGTCGATGACCAGGTCCAGGTCGTCCACGCCGCGCGACGGGTCGACGTGCCGGTCCGCGAGCAGCCGGGGGCGCCCTTGGCCGAGGTGGCCGAGCGTGCACGGCAGGAGGTGACCCGCCGCTTCGATCTGCGTCAGGAACGACCGTTCCGGATGGCGCTGTACCGGATGGGCGAGGCCGAGAGCCTGCTGGCGATGGCGACGCATCACATGTTCTTCGACGGCTACTCCAGTTCCGTGCTCTACCGGGAGCTGGCGGCCGCCTACTCCGCCCGGGCCCGGGGGCAGACGCTGCAGTTGCCCCCGGCCACCCCGTACCGGGCCTACGTGGCCGCCAGGGCCGCCGCGAAATCGCCGGAGTCGGTTCAGGAGCACCTCGACTTCTGGGCCGGGTATCTCGACGGGTTCGACCTGAGCGACCAGCCCTGCGACTTCCCACGACCGGCCACCCCGAGCTTCGCCGCCGGCGAGGTGTCGTTCGGACTTCCGGCAGTGACACTGGCCCGCCTTGATGCGTTCTGCGCACACCACCAGCTCACCCGGTTCCCGGTGCTCCTGGCGGCGGTGGGCACCGCAATGGCTGAGATCTCCGGGCGCAGCGACCTGCTGGTGGGAGTCTCGATCTCCCAGCGCCGCACGCTGGCGGACGAGTCGATCATCGGCGAGCTGACCGGCACCTACCCGGTACGGCTGGATCTGCGCAGGGCCACAGGTTTCACGCAGGTCTGCCGGGCCGCCGCAGACAGCTTCGGACAGGTCGAACAGCATTCCGGCATCCACTACCGGGCGCTGCATCCGCCGGTGCCCGCCGACCGGGCCTTCCAACTGGACTTCTCCATGAACAAGGCCCCCGCCGAGCAGCCGGACTTCGCCGGCCTGGTGGCATCGACGCTGTCCACGCGGGGCAAGGAGAACGGCACCCACCGGGACGTCCGGTTCGACGTCTTCGAGAGCGCATCCAGCCTCGAGTGCATCCTCACCTACCGCACCGAGCTGTACCGCCCCGCGTCGATCCGGCGCGCGGCCGACGTGATCGTCGAGAGGCTCGAAGGCCTTGATGTCTGAGCTGCTGCGGAGGGTGCTCGCCACGGCGGCAACGGCGCCGTCGCGCCCCGCTGTCGTGGAGGCGGGGCGGATCACCAGCTACGCGCAGCTGGCCGCCGAGAGCGAACGCCTCGCCCAGCAGTTGCGCGAGCTCGGGGTGGAGGCGGGCCACCGGGTGGCGGCGGTTCTTCCTCCGGGTGCCGACCTGTTGACCGTCGCGCTGGCTGCGTTCGCGCTCCGTGCGGCGTACGTACCGATCGATCCGGTGTTGCCGGGGCCCAGGATCGAGCAGATCCTCGCGGTGAGCTCGCCTCAGGTCATCGTCGACAGGGACGGGCCGCTCGCTTCCGGGCGGCCGGGCACGGCCCCCACGCCGTTCGACGTCGCCTATGTCGTCAGTACGTCGGGCTCCACGGGGCCGCCGAAGGCCGTGCAGATCGAGCACCGGAACCTGTTGAACTCTCTCACCGCCCTCGATCGGTGCGCGCCGGTCGAGGGGCCCTACACCGGCTCCTGGTGGGCCAGTCCCACCTTCGACGTGTCGCTGTGGGAATGCTGGTCACCGCTGCTGAGCGGCGGCACCGTGGCGGTCGTCCCGGCCGGCGCACGACTGGACGCCGAGCGGTTCGGCGCGTTCCTGGACTCCGCGGACGTCCACAGCGTCTACGCCCCGCCAGGGCTGCTGCAGGGGCTACGCGAGTACCTGGCAGCCGATCCGACACGATGCTCGCATCTGTCCCGGCTGCTCGTGGGCGTCGAACCGATCCCGCTCGGGCTGCTCCAGGACCTGCAGGCCGAACGCACCGGCCTGCAGGTCGTGAACGCGTACGGCCCGGCGGAGGCGACGATCTACTGCACCCTGTACCCGGTGCCCCCAGCCGGGGGCGAGCGCGCCGCCCGCACCCCCATCGGCACCGCTGTCCCCGGCAACACCCTCTACGTCCAGGACGAGCAGGGCCGGCTGCACACGTCGGGAGCCGGTGAACTCGTGGTGGCGGGGGCGAACGTCGGACGGGGCTACCTCGACGGCGACCCCGCCGGCCGGTTCCTGGCCGACATCGAGGGCGAGCGGGCCTACCGGACCGGTGATCTGGTCCGGTTCCTGCCCGACGGCAACCTGCTGTTCGAGGGCCGCCGCGACGGGCAGCTGAAGATTCGCGGTTCCCGCATCGAGGCCGGGGAGGTCGAGGCGGCGATCCGGGCGAGCGCACCGGTGCGCGAGGTCGTCGCCGACCTACGGGAGAACTCGGTCCTCGCCGCCTACATCGTGCCGGAGCCAGGCGGATCGATCGACGCGCAGGAACTACGGCGGGCACTCCTGGGAACGCTGCCGCCGGCGGCGGTCCCCACCATCGTCCTTACGCTTGAAGATCTTCCGCAGACCGCGAACGGCAAGATCGACCGTGCGGCGCTGGCCCGGCTCCCAGCCCCGACCTCCGCGTCGGCGAGTATCAGGACGGACGAGTCATGGAGCCTGGTGCGAGAGGCGGTGAGGGAAGCAACCGGATCCCCGCCGTCCCCGGACTGGAGCTTTCTGGAGTCCGGTGGCACATCTCTCTCGGCGGTGCGCATGGCCGTTGCCTTGCGTACCTACGGCGCCCAGGAGCTGACGCCGTTCGAGATCCTGGCCGCCACCACGCTGGGTGAGCTCGCGGACTCGCTGAAACCTTCTGCGCCCACCGGGATCGACCATCGGCACGAGGGACGGTTGAGTGGCCCTCTCACGCCGGCGCAACTGGGGATCTGGATGCACGACCAGCTCGACCCGGACTCTGCCCGCTACGTGGAGTCGTACTGCGTGGAAATATCCTGGGCCGTCGTCACCGAGGGCCCGCACGAGCCCGGCGTGGACGAGGAGCGCCTGCGTGCGACCGTGGCCGCAGCAGCGGCAGCACATCCGGCCTTCACCGCGGTGATTCGCGACGACGGTGAGTCCGTCACCATGCAACTGCTCGCCCACCAGCCCTTCTTGGAGGTCATCCGTCCGGGCGACCGGGCCGCCGCGCTCCGGCTCGCCGCCGAGCTCGCCCGGACTCCGATCGACCTGGCTGACGGGCCGTTGATGCGGGCCCAGTGGGCGCCGTTCGCGCCGGGCCGCGGTCTGCTCACGTTCGTCTGGCACCACGCCGTCGTCGACGGCTGGTCGCTGCGGCTCTTCCTCGCCGATCTGGGCCGCGTCTACGCCGAGCCCGGCCGTCCCCTGGCCAGGGCCGAAGGAACGATCTGCGACGCCAACGTACGGGCCATCGAGCACGCAGCCTCCCCCGAACTACGCAGCGAGACCGAGGTGACGGTGAGCCGGCTGCTGGCGGACTTCCCGGCAGGCACGTCACTGACCTGGTCGCGTGAGGGCGGACCAGGCTCCGCCGGCCACAGCCGAACTGTTCTGTCCGAGCACCTTTCGAGCGCTGTGCGAGCCGCCGCGATCGCGCACGGAACCTCCCCGTTCATCGAGCTTCTCGCGGCGTACGAGTACGCGCTTGCCAGCGCACTGGATCTGCCGCGGTTCGTCGTCGGCTGCGCCGACGGGCGTGCCCGCGCGGCGAGGGAGTGGAACGTGGCCGGCTACATGGTGGACACGCGGCTGGTGGTCGGAGCGAGTGCGCGAGGCCGGGCGGTGGGCGAGTACCTGCGCGGGGCGTCGGCCCACGCCGCCGAGGTTCTCTCCAGGCCGGTGCTGGCGCCGCTCGCTGCGGTGATCCCTGCGCTTCGCCGTGAACGTCCGGTGCCTGCAGCCTTCCCGAGCTTCTACTTCAGTGCTGACGAGGAAAACGTTCTGACGCTGCCGGGCGCCGAATGCAGGATTGTCGATCTGCCCGCCGCAACACCGAAGTTCGCGGTGACGCTCGAGGTGAAGCCGATCGGCAGTCGGTTCGTGCTGCGGCTGGAGTGGGATCGTGGGCTGGTGAACGATGCCGAGGCGGACGCTCTCGGGCAGGCACTCGAACGGGCTGTCGCCGCTCTGGACGCGCCATGAACGTGGTGCGCGAGCCGATAGTCGTTGCTACGGCTTCAGCCCAGCGCAGGCTGGGAGTAGTGAAGTGAGCGGTCGGCGGTGTCGAGTACCGCCGAGGGGCCAAGCGGCACGGTGAGCTGTCGCGGACCGTGCCCGACGTCGAAGCCGGACAGGATGGGCACTCCCAGAGGGCCGAGCCGTTCGAGCAGGATCGCGTCGGGATCCGGCCCGCAGTTGACCCACTCCCCCACCACCACGCCGGCCGCTGCGTCGAACCACCCGGCCCGCAGGAGCTGGGTCAGCAGACGGTCGAGACGGTGCGGTTCCTTGTTGATGTCCTCCAGCACAACGATGCAACCGCGGGCCGACCCGGCCTCGGGGCTGCCCAGCAGCGCTGCCAGCAGGTTGAGGTTGCCTCCGATCACCGGTCCGACGGCCTGCCCGGGCACCAGGACGCGCGCTGCGGGGCTGTGCAGCCGCACCGTCTGTTCCGGGCTCATCAGCGTCCGGATCAGGTGATCTCCCCACTCAGCGCCGTGCGTGTCGGTGGCCAGCGCCTGACCGGCCACCATCGGCCCGTAGAGAGTGGCGACGTCCGCGTGCCGGGCGAGCCAACGGTGCAGCACCGTGACATCGCTGTAGCCGACCAACGGCTTTGGTTGCGCGGCAGCGAAAACCGCCGGGTCCAGGTGATCGAGCAGGCGTAGCGCCCCGTAACCGCCCCGAGCGCACAGCACTGCGCCTACCCCGTCGTCGCACCAGGCCTCGGTCAGGTCCGCCGCACGCTGCTCATCACTGCCGGCGTACAGGCCGTCCCGGGCCAGCACATGCTGGCCCAGGACAACTTTCAGTCCGGCTGAGCTCAGCCGGGCGCAACCGCCGGCAAGTTGCTCGGGCGAGACCGGGCCGCTGGTCGCGACCACGGCCACCCGGTCGCCGGCCCGCAGCCGCGCCCCCCGTCGCACAGCCGGACTCAGTTCAGCGGCCCACCAGGGCGATTGACGACATGCCCTCCGAACTCCTCGCGCAGGGCCGAGAGCACCTGACCACCGAAAGAGGTTTCCTGCCGGGACCGGATGCGGGTGAGCAGGGCAGCAGTGATCGCCGGCGCCGGTACGTCACGGGCGATCGCCTCCAGCACCGTCCAGCGGCCGGTGCCCAGATCTTCCACGTAGTCACCGAACTTCGACAGGTGCGGGTCGGCGCTGAGCTTGGCGCTGAGCAGGTCCAGCAGCCGGGAGGTGACCAGGCTGTTGTGCCGCCACAGCTCCGCGATCTGCGCCAGGTCCAGGTCGTAGTCGCTGGCCCGCAGAATCTCGAATCCTTCGGCGTAGGCTTCCAACAGCCCGTACTCGATGCCGTTGTGAACCATCTTCACGTAGTGGCCGGCCCCGGAGCCGCCCACGTACTTACAGCCTCCGTCCGGTGCTGCCTGCTGCAGCACCGGCATCAGTTCCTCGGCGAGCATCCTGTCCCCGCCCACCATCAGGCAGTAGCCCAGGTCCTTGCCGAGCAGACCCGAAGACGTCCCGACATCAAGGAAGCGCAAGCCGCGTTCGGCGCACCTGGCCGCCCTGTCGACCGTCTCGTGGAAGTTGGTGTTCCCTCCGTCGATGAGGATGTCACCAGGCGCCAGGGCACCTTCCAGTGCCTGTGACACTGCCCGGGTAGGCTCACCGGCGGGAAGCATCATCCAGACCAGCCGCGGTCCGGAACCGAGACGGGCCAGCAGGTCCGGAAGATCGACGGCGGCCTCCAGCCCCTCCGCCGCGAGCACATCGACCGTCGCCGAGCTCAGGTCGTACCCCACCACGCGGTGTCCGGCTCGCAGCCAGTGCTGCGCCAGACCGCCGCCCATCCGTCCCAAACCAACCAGGCCGATGTCCATCCATCCTCCTTGATCCGACGAACCGGCGAACTGCGCACCATGTGTGTCCCCCCATGGCACACGGCTCACCCCTCAGCCATTTATATTACGAATCATGGGAAAACGGGCCGTTATTCTCGATTTCGACGGCGTCATCATGGACACCGAGTCCGCCGTGATTGCCGCCTGGCGCGCCGAATGCGCCGAGACGGGGCTGATCTTCGACGAGGCCGCGTTCGCCGCCGCCGTCGGGGTACCGTCCCTGACCCCGCAGCGGGTGGCGGCTCTGCTGGGCGCGGGCACCGTCGATCCCCTGGCGTTCGCCACCAACGTGCGGCGGCGTCTGCGCGCGGCGAGCGCCGAACTGCCGGTCCTGCCCGGCGTGCGGGAACTGCTGGCCGAGGCGAGTGCCGCCAGAGTGCCGGTGGCCGTAGCCTCCGGCGCGAGTCGCGACTGGGTCCTCGGCCACCTGAACCGGGCCGGCGTCCTGCCGGGCCTGGCCGCGGTGGTGTGCCGGGAAGACGCCCGGGCCGGCAAACCTGCTCCGGACCTGTACCTGGTCGCACTCTCCCGGCTGCACGTCGACGCTCGGCAGGCGGTGGCGGTCGAAGACTCCCTGACGGGCGTGACCGCGGCCCAGGCGGCAGGGGTGCGGTGCATCGCCGTGCCGGGTCCGACGACCATCGGTCACGACCTGTCCGCCGCCGACCAGCAGTTGACCACGCTCGCCGGCGTCAGCCTCGCGGACCTCTTCGCCGACCGGCCGTGAACCTCACCAGCACTTTCTGCGCAGGGCCGCAGCTCAGCGCAGAGACTCCCAGAACAAGTCCACCGCCCGCGCCAGCTCCTCCTCGGCCGGGGGCTTGATCAGGGCGAAAGCCGAGACGCTGAGCCGGTCGGAGGTACGCCAGCAGATGAGCCCGCCGGGGTAGGGAGAGCCTTCGCCATCTGGGCCCTGGTCCGCCGTGCGCAGTGAAAGGTTGCTGCTGCAGTAGGAATTGCTGTATCTCTGACCATTGTCGTTGAGCATCCGAAGATCCACCCTGCCGGTGAGATCCGTTCGTGTCGCCGTGACGGAGACCGTGGTTCCGCCCGCTTTGCCGTACATGGCGAACGCGAGCTGAGCCCCACCCACGTCCTCCCGCAGCGTCGCCACGCTCTCGGGGTCGTCTCCGGTGTTGTAGGGCGAGACGTCAAGCTCCATGAACGTGGACGGCATCGTGATGGCCCGGTCGTCGGGCGGCCCGGAGGAGGCCCTCGACGGCCAGAGGACCCAGAACAGGACGAACACGGCGACCAGGAGGAACCCGCCGACGAGCGCAGAGACCGCGCGTGGGCTCACCGGCATGGGTACCTCCAAGGACGCCTGACCTGTTCAGACATCGGCAGGTGGACAGCCTGCTCTTGAGGTCTGTACGTCGCTCATGCCGGTGCGTGTCTGGCAGGACTCCCCTAGGCGGAGACCTCGAAGAAGTCGTTCAGGGCGCGGCTGTTACGACGCGCGATCGCCCGCTCTTCGGCGGTGGTGCCGGTGTTCGGGATCTCCAGGAGTTCGCTCAGCAGGTTCCGCTGCTTGGCGTAACGCTTCTTGTAGGAGTGCAGCTCGTCGATCGCGCCGGCGATCCAGACCTTCTGCTCGGCCGAGGCGACCTGCTGGCTCTTGATCCAGTCGGCCCGGGCGATCTTCAACGGGTTGCCGGGCTTGATCGAGTACAGGCCCGGGGTGTGGAAGAAGCCGTTGAGCTCTCGGGTGAGGCGCACCACGGCGGCCCGCTGCTTCGGCGTCACCTGGGTGCCCGGGATCTTGGTCAGCGCGACCAGGTTGTCCTCTTCGTGCCAGTAGCGGTCACCCTTGGCGGCCGCCAGCTCTTTGCGGGCGGCGTTGAACGCGTCGTAGCGAGTCGCGTTGGGGCCCTCGGCACCGGCTTTCCAGTACGCACGTGCCTGTTGGAAGTGGCTGGCCCGGGCCGCGCTGCTCACGTCGGTGGTACGGCTGGAGACGTCGGCGTTGGCTGGACCGGCCGTGCCGATGACCGCCGCAGTCAGGGCAAGGCCCAGGGCGGCAACAGGGACGGAGACGGCCGGCTTGTTCTTACGCATCGGAACTTCCTCGAGTCGATCAGGCCGCCAGGCGGCTTGTGGTTGCTGTCCCCAGATGAGATGCAGCCAGACCCGGTTTGGTTCGGAACTGCTTCGGGGGGGGCGCCCGGGCCACCACTCTCACCGGCCGGGTCCGAAGTTGGCGAAAGAGGTCACCAGCTGACCGCATGCCCTGACAGCCTGGTCCGCATGGACGACGAACACACCGACGATCGCCTGACCGTGCCCGACACCGCCGCCTGGCGGGCCTGGCTGGATGCGAACGAGGCCTCGTCCAACGGCGTGAAACTGGTGCTGGCCAAGAAGGGCGTCACCGACCCGACGTCCCTGACCTACGCGCAGGCTCTGCTCGAGGCGCTGTGCAGCGGCTGGATCGACGGACGACGCAACGCCATCGACGACCGCACCTTCCAGCAGCACTTCACGCCCCGCCGGCCGGGCTCGCTCTGGTCCCAGCGCAACATCGGCCTGGTCGAGGCCCTGATCGAGCAGGGGCGCATGCGAGCACGGGGTACGGCCGAGATCGACCGGGCCAAGGCAGACGGCCGCTGGGCCCGCGCCTATGCCGGACAGGCCCGGGCCGAGACACCGCCCGACCTCAGCCAGGCCCTCGCAGGCTCCCCCACAGCGCAGACCAGGTTCGCCACCCTGTCCAAAGCTGACCGATACAGTCATATTCATGCTGTGATCACGGCTTCCACTCCGGCCGGGCGCGCCGCCCGCATCATGCGGATCGTCCAGGGCCTGGAGGAACCGCCATCAGCGACCACCTGAAACTCCCCACCCCCACGGCCCGAACGATGGCCTGACCAAGGCGCCCACCCACGTCTTTCGTCGGTGGGCGCTTTCGGTCGTGCCGCTGATCTGCCCGCCGACCACACGGGAACCTGATCAACGCCAGAAGCACCGTCCGTGACCTGGATCACTCACCTGCACTCGGGTGTTCAACTGCTGCCGGCCGGTCGTTGACGTACCCGGCTACGCTCGTCACCCGCCCGGGTGACGGGCCCGGGTCAGACCGGCGTCGGACGAGGAGTGCGTCATGTGGTTCGGCGAGGCTGCCGCCCATCTGCTGAGCCAGTACGGCATCGAGGACGTCTTCGGCATCCCCGGGGTGCACACGGTCGAGTTGTACCGCGGATTCGGTTCGGCGGGACTGCGCACGCACGTGGCCCGACACGAGCAGGGCTGTGGATTCATGGCGGACGCCTATGCGCGAGTCAGTGGGCGGGTGGGGGTCTGTGCAGTGGTCACCGGGCCGGGTCTGCTGAACCTGCTCACCCCGGCCGCCCAGGCCTGGCACGACTCCGTACCGATCCTGATCCTGGCCGCCTCCACCCGCAGCGACCTGGCCGGGCAGGCCCGGGGCGCGCTGCACGACATCCCCGACCAGGCCGCGGCCGCCGCCGGGGCGATCGGCTGGTCGAAGGTGGTCAGGAGCCCGGAGGCCTTTCCCGAACTGCTGGCCGAGGCCTGGGGCGTTCTGACCACCGGCCGTCCCCGCCCGGCCTGCCTGCACATCCCGATCGACGTCCTCGACTCACAGGTCCCCGGCCCCTGGACCCGGGCTCCCGCCGCAGACCGACCCAGCCTCGAGCCGTCCTCGATCGACGCGGTCCGTGCCCTGGTAGCCGCCGCCGAGCGTCCGGTGATCATCGCCGGAGGCGGTTCCCGAAGCGCCGCACCCGAGGTGCAACGACTCGCCGAGCGCCTCGACGCACCCGTTCTGACCACCGGGAACGGGTCAGGGGTGATCGATGCGTCGCATCCGCTGGCGGTGGGCACCCTGCTGCCGTTCTCGGGCGCCCGGGACCTGGTGGCCGCGGCGGATGTGGTGCTCGCGCTGGGGACCGAGTTCTCCGAGACGGACGTCATCTACACCGGCATCCCCCTGCCGGCGGGCGGCGATCTGGTGATGGTGGACGTCGATCCGGCCCAGTTGTCGGCGCACCGCCCGCGGATCGGCGTGTGCGCCGATGTGAGAACCTTCCTGTCAGCCCTGCTGGGCGTGCTGCCGGAACCGGCCGGCGTCGAGCCCCAGAGGGCGGGGGCACAGCGGGCCGAGCGGGCCCGCAGCCGGATCGAGTGGACCTCCGACTCCAGGCGGCACATGCCCTGGCTGGACGCCCTGTGGTCGATGTGCCCGCCGGACCTGATCACGACCCTCGACTCGACCCAGCTCGCCTACACCGCGCACCAGTACGTGCCCAGAACCCGTTCGGCCACCTGGCTGGCCCCCTACGGCCTGGGCACGCTGGGCCCGGCCCTTCCGATGGCCGTGGGGGCCGGGATCGCAGCGCCCGACCGGCCCACGCTGGCTGTCTGCGGCGACGGCGGGCTCCTGTTCACCCTGCCGGAACTGGCTACGGCCGTGGACGCGGGACGGCAACTGCTGCTCGTGGTGTGGGACAACCGTGGCTACGGCGAGATCCGCGACTCCTTCGACCGGGCCGGTGTTGCGCGCACAGACACCGAGGTCACGGCGTTCGACCTGGTCGCCGTCGCGGCAGGCTTCGGTGCCCACGCCGTGCGGGTGACGACCCCCGGTGACCTACGGGACGAAGCCCAGAAAGCGTTCCTGCGCAAGGGCGTCAGTGTGGTGGTGGTCACGGCCGACGACGTTCTCGGGACAGACTAGGGAAACTGTTCAACCGCCGACCTGGGTGAGTGGTACGGCAGCGGTTAGGCTTTCCGGCCAGATCTCTTCGGGCACGGCTGATGAGGGGCCTCGGAAATGACTGCCGGCCTGGCGCCGCTGACGATGTTCGGTCCGGACTTCCCCTTCGCCTACGACGACTGGCTCAGACATCCCTCCGGGCTCGGCCGGCTGCCGGCCGAACGGCACGGCACCGAGGTCGCGGTGGTCGGCGGTGGGATCTGCGGGCTGGTCACGGCCTACGAGCTGATGCGCCTGGGCCTGAAACCGGTGGTCTACGAGGCGGAACGGCTGGGCGGTCGGATGCGCTCGGTGCGCTTCGCGGACGGGCTTGACACCGTGGCCGACCTGGGCGCGATGCGCTTCGCCCCGGCCGCCACCACGCTCTTTCACTATGTGAACCGGCTGGGCCTGCGCACCGAGGCGTTCCCCAATCCACTCAGTCCCGCCGCCGGGACCACGTTCGTCGACCTGAACGGCCGCACCCACCAGGTAAGTTCGGCCGACGACCTGCCCCCGGTGTACCGGGAGGTGGGCGAGGCCTGGCAGCGGACGATCGCCGACGGCGCCGAACCGGAGCTGATCGAGGCGGCGCTGCGCGGCCGCGACGTGGCCGCTCTGAAGACCGTGTGGAACCGGCTGGTGGCCGAGCTGGACGACCAGTCCTTCTACGGTTTCATCAGCCGGTCCAAGGCTTTCGCCTCGTTCCGGCACCGGGAGATCTTCGGCCAGGTGGGCTTCGGGGCGGGCGGCTGGGACACCGACTTCCCCAACTCGATCCTGGAGATCCTGCGGGTCGTCCTGACCGGCGCCGAACACGACCAGCAGAGAATTGTCGGTGGCGCTCAGTCCCTGCCCGACGGCCTGTGGAAGCACGCTTCTGACAGCATTTTCTGGCCCGCCGGAACCTCACTGGCCACGCTGCACCCGCACGGGCCGGCCCCCGCGGTCACCAGCATCACCCGCTGCGGCGAGGGTCTGCGGATCAGCACTGCGGACGGGCACCGTGACTACCCGGCCGCGGTCGTCACCCCCCAGGTCCGGCTTCTGGCCACGCGGATCGACGTGGAGGAGTCGCTGCTGCCCACCGAGGTGTGGACGGCGATCGAACGCACGCATTACATGGGCGCTTCCAAGGTCTTCGTCGCCACCGACCGGCCGTTCTGGAAGGACGCCCAGGGCCCGCGTCTGGGCATGACCCTCACCGACCGGCTCCCCCGCAGCATGTATCTGCTGGACGACGGACCGGACTGCCCGGGCATCATCTGCCTGTCGTACGTGTGGAACGACGACTCGCTCAAGCTCGGGCCGCTGTCCCTGGCCGAGCGCACCGACCTGCTGCTGCGCCGGATCGCCCGGATCCATCCCGAGGTCGAGATCCGGGCCCGGATCATCGGTGAGCCGGTCGGCATCACCTGGGAGGACGAACCGAACTTCCTCGGCGCCTTCCGGGCCAACCTGCCCGGCCACTACCGCTACCAGCACCGCCTCTTCGGTCAGTTCCGCAGTGCCCGCAACGGGCTGTTCCTGGCCGGCGACGACGTCTCCTGGTTCAGCGGCTGCTCCGAGGGCGCCGTCACCACCGGCCTGAACGCGGTCTGGGCCGTGGTGCGACATCTGGGCGGCAGCAGCCACCGTGACAACCCGGGACCGGGGGACGTCTACGACGACATCGCCCCGGTCACCCTGCCCTACTCCTGAACCGCGCCTACTGGGAGGCCATCTCGGCCTCTGCGAGACCGGTCAGCTGCTTGCGGTCCGGCTTGCCGTTGTGGTTCAGCGGCAGCCGGTCCAGCACCACCACCCGGTTGGGCTGCTCGTAGGGCGGCAGCAGCTCGTTCAGCCGCTCCCGCCAGTACTGCCGGTCGCGGCCCTGCTCGTCCTCCACGTAGAAGACCAGGGAGGCGCCCCGCCGCTGGTCGGGCACGGCGATGACCTTGACCGAGCACCCGCCCCGGGCCACCTTGTTCTCCAGGATCTCCGGGTAGATGGTGTAGCCCATCCGGTTGACCGCCAGCTTGCGGCCCAGCACGAACAGGTTGCCGCCGGAGTCCAGATAGCCCAGGTCACCGGTGCTCTGCCAGCCGCGCTCCACCACGTCCACCGACCCGTCGTCGGCCAGGAAGCCCTCCATCATGTCGGGTGAGTGCACCTCGATCTCCCCCACCTCGTCAGCCGACAGGAAAGCTCCGGCGTCGTCGACGATCCGCACCCCCAGACCGCGGACCACCTGGCCCGTGCCCACCGGGTTCTGGCTGGTGGCGAAGCAGACGTTGCCCAGTTCGGTGCTGCCGTAGCTGTCCAGCAGCGGGTGCCCGGCGAAGTCCCGGTAGCTGTCCGAAAGGGCCGGGTCCAGCGGTGCGGCGCCGGAGCAGAACATCCGTACGGTTCGCAGGTCTGCCATCGGATCGGCGCGCCGGGTCACGATGTTGCGGATGCTGCGGTAGGTGGGCGGGGTGGCATCGATGACGGTGACGCCGGTACGCGAGGCCATCCGCAGCACCACGTCCAGCCGCCGGTACGGAGCCACCACCAGCGAACAGCGCCGCAGCCAGGCGATCATCACCATGGACAGGCCGTACTGGTGGGAGAACGGCAGCAGCGGCAGCAGCACGTCGTCGGCGACGTGCCCGACCAGATCGGCGTTGCGCAGCAGGTTCTCGAGGAACTTGCCGCCGCTCTTGACGATCCCCTTGGGCTCGCCGGTGGAGCCCGACGACCACATGATCAGGCCGTCGGGCATCTTCGCCCAGGGCTGCAGGTCGAAGTCGCCCTCGTCGTCCTGGCTGATGCCCGCGACCAGGTCACCGATCCGGGCCACGGGCAGACCTTCGGGGACGGCGCCCTCGTCGGTGACCAGCAGCCGGCAGGCCGCCCGGTGGTAGATGCGGACGGTGCCGTCGGTGTTCTCCAGGTGATCGGCCAGCACGATCGAGGCACCGGCGTGCATCAGGGCCAGGAGCACAGTGACGTAGGCGGGTGAGTTCTCCGCCCGGTAGAGCACCCGGGTGCCCCGGGTGACGCCCAGGCCCTGCAGTTGGGCGGCCACCGCGGTGGCGTCGCGTTCCACCTCGCCCAGGGTCTGCGCCGAGTCCGGTCCGTAAAGGGTGGCGCTCATGAGGGTCTCATTCTCCTTCGGCGGGGTGCTCGATGTCGGTGAGCCAGCGGTGCACGGTCTGCGCGACGAACGGGACGTCCTCGTTCTCCAGGATCGAGAAGTGGTCACCGGGCACGTCGACGACGGCGGACATCTGCGGCAGGTCGGTCTGCCACTGCATCCCCTCCTCGCCCTCGGCCAGGGGAACGGTGGCCCGCAGCAGCAGCACCGGGGTGTCCAGGTCGCCCGGGCCCCAGTCGATCAGGAGCCGGCTGCAGATCCAGGCGAAGGCGGTGATCTCCTCGAAACCGATGGTGCCGGTGTCGATTCCGGTGAACGAGCGCGAGGACAGCTCGGTGTCCCAGCGTTTGATCGTCGAGTCGTTCATCCGGTAGGTGTCGAGCAGGGCCACCCCGGCGGCCGGGGTGCCGCGTCGTTCCAGTTCCTGCGCGATCTCGTAGGCCAGGACCCCGCCGGAGGAGGAACCGGCCAGGGCGAAGGGTTCCTGGCCCACGTGCGCCACGATCGCGTCGGCCATCACCGAGATCATGACCTCGTTGGTGCCCGGCAGATCCTCTCCCGGGCCGAAGCCCGGCGCGGCGATCGCCGAGACCCGGCGCGTGCCGGTGAACTCGGCGGCGAAGCGCAGGTACACGTCCGGGCCGGTGAGCGGCAGCGGCACTGGCGGCACCACGCAGATCAGGTGCGGCCCGCCGTCGCCGGCCGAGATCCGCACCACCGGGGGCAGCGCCGGCAGTTCTTCCGGCTTGTGGAACTTGGGACGCAGGTCGGCGCCGGTGAGTGCGAAGGCGTGCGCGGTCTCGGTCTGCCCGGCGGCGATCGCCTTCAGGTACAGCTGACCCACCGGGTCCTGTTGCGCCCGCTGGGCCGGTCCCTGGGCCGCGGCCATGGCGTGCACGCCGAGCTGCGGTGACAGGGCCAGGGCGGTGGCCACAGCGGTGGCCAGGTCGCTGACCGTCGGGTGCTCGAAGACCAGCGTGGCGGGCAGGGTCAGGCCGGTCCCGGCGGACAGGCGGTTGCGCAGTTCCAGGGCCGTCAGGGAGTCGAAGCCCAGCTCCCGGAACTCCCGGTCGGCGTCGATGCCCTCCCCCGAGGCGTGGCCCAGGGCGGCGGCGACCTCGGCGCGCACGGCCTGGCGCAGGTAGTCGGGCCGCTGCTGCGCCGGCAGGGCGAGCCAGCGTTGAGCGATGCTGCCGGGCTGTTCCTGGGCTGCACCTGCGGCCCGCCGTACGGCCCGGGGGGCCAGCGAGCTGAGCAGCGGCGGCAGGCGATCGGGCCTGCGCAGCAGTACCGGGTCCAGCCGGGTCAGGCCCAGCACCGGCTCGTCGACGGCCAGGGCCTGGTCGAACAGGCTCAGGCCCTCCTGGACCGACAGCGGTGGCATGCCGTTGCGGGCCATCCGCTGCAGATCGCCCGCGCTCAGCGTGCCGCCCAGGCCCGTCTCGGAGGTCCACAGACCCCAGGCCTGCGAACGGCCGGGACGGCCGGCCTGGTGGCGTTGCTGCATGAGCGCGTCCAGGTAGACGTTGGCCGCCGCGTAGTTGCCCTGCCCCGGGCCACCGAGCAGACCGGCCATCGAGGAGAACACCACGAACAGGCCGGGATCGGTGAGTTCGGCCAGTTCGCTCAGGTGGGCCACAGCGTCGACCTTGGGCCGCAGCACCCGTTGCAGCCGCTCGGGCGTCAGCGAGTTGATCACTCCGTCGTCGAGCACTCCGGCGGTGTGCACCACCCCGCCCAGCACGCGCCCCTTCAGCAGGGCGGCCAGGGCGGAGCGGTCGGAGACGTCGCAGGCCTCGATCCTCACCCGGGCGCCGTGGGCGCTCAGTTCGGCCACCAGCTGCCCGGTCCCCTCGGCTGCGGTTCCCCGCCGGCTGACCAGAAGCAGGTCGCGCGCCCCGTGGCGCAGCACCAGGTGCCGGGCCAGCGCACGGCCCAGCCCGCCGGTGCCGCCGGTGATCAGGATCTGTCCGTCCGGGATGTTCACGGCCTCGGCGCCGGCACGACGACGCGTCAAGCGCGGCGCCCGGGGTGTGGGGTCCATTACCAGTTGCGGCTCGCCGGTGGCCACCAGCGCGGCGATGGCGGCCGGCTCGGGGACCTCGATCCCGGTGGGGATGTCCAGCAGGGTGATCCGTCCGGGGTTCTCCGACTGGGCCGAGCGCACCAGACCCCAGACCGCTGCCGCAGGCAGGTCGGTGACCGGGTGGCCGGGGCCCGTGTGTACCGCCGAGCGGGTCAGGACGACCAGGTGCGTGGCCGCCAGTTCGTCACGGGACAGCCAGCTCTGGAGCTGTTCCAGGGCCCAGGTGGTGACCTCGAGGGCCCGATCCGCGGCCTGCTGCGAGTCGCCGACCGTGGCCGGGTCGGTGGTGGGGACGCTCAGCACCAGACCGGCGGGCCAGGGCTCGGCGAAACCGGAGGTGCTCAGGTCCCCGGCCACGGACCAGCCCGGCGCGGTGGCGGGAGCCGGGGCCTCGATGGGCGTCCACTCCAGGCCCAGGACGACGCTGTCGTTCGTTCCGGCGATCACCAAGGGCCCGTCCGGCAGCGGGCGGCCCAGAAGAGCACCAACGGTCAGCACCGGCCCGCCCGCCGGATCCGTGGCGGTGATGCTGATCCGGTCGCTCGCCTCCCGGCTGATCCGGGCCCGCAGCCGGGTCGCGCCGCCGGCGTGCACCTGGACTTCGGTGAACATGAACGGCAGGTGCGGGCTTTCGTCCGGAGCCTCGGCGTTCGTCCCGGCGGCGGCCAGGGCAGCGTGCAGGACGGCGTCGAACAGCGCCGGGTGCAGGCCGAAGCGCTCGTCGTCCAGGCCTTCCGGAAGGGCGATCTCGGCCCACGTGTCACCGTCGGGACCGGCCCAGACCGCCTGCAGGCCCTGGAAGGCCGGCCCGTAGTGGATGTCCTCGAACTCGCGTCCTTCCTCACGATAGAAACCGGCCAGGTCCACCGGGCTCACGTCGGCGGGCGGCCAGGCCAGTGCCTGGCCCGCGCTCTCGCGTTGGTCCAGGACGCCCCAGGCGTGTCGGGTCCACTCCTGGTCCTCACCCGCTCGGCTGTGGACCGCCACACGCCAGCTCTCGTCCGGCTCCTCCTGCGTGCTCACGGTGACCCGGATGCTCAGGCTCGCATGGTCGGGGACGAGCAGTGGGGCCTCGAGCGTGAGCTCGGCCAGATGAGCGGCGCCCACCTCCTCGCCCGCCCGCAGCGCCAGTTCGATCAGGCCGGTACCGGGAAGCACCGCCACGCCCCGGACCCGGTGGTCGCCCAGCCAGGGATGGGTGTGCAGGGAGAGCCGCCCGGTCAGGACGGTTCCGGCGTCCTCCGGCAGGGGCACCACGGCCCCCAGCATCGGGTGCCGGGTGGGAGCGAGACCGGCCTCGGAGACGTCGGTGGCGACCAGGGTGTCGGGCCAGAAGCGCTGCTGCTGGAAGGCGTAGGTGGGCAGCTCCAGGGGACGGGCCGCGCCGAGCACGTCCCGCAGGTCGCCTTCGACTCCGTTCACGGCCAGTTCGGCCAATGCGGCGACGACCCGGTCGGCGCCACCCTCCTGACGCCGCAGGGTGCCGGTGACGACAGCGTCCGCGATCGTCTCCTGAACAGCCCCGAGCAGCACCGGGTGCGGGCCGATCTCCAGGAAGCACCGGTGGCCGGCCCCGGCCAGGGACCGCAGCGCGTCCTCGAAACAAACCGTTGAGCGCAGGTTCTCGACCCAGTAGGCGGCGTCCGCCTGGAGCGGGTCGAGCGGGGCACCGGTGACCGTGGAGTAGACGACGACGGACGCAGGTTGCGGGCTCACCGGGGCCAGTTCCCGCAGCAGCCGCTCGCGGAGTGCGTCGACCTGGGCGGAGTGGGAGGCGTAGTCGACCGGCAGGATACGCGCCCGCACACCATCAGCCTCGCACCGGGCGGCGATCGCACTGACGTCGGCGACGGCACCGGACAGGACGGTCGAACCGGGACTGTTCACCACGGCTACACAGAGAGTGGTTCCCTTGGCCAGCTTTTCGGCCTCGGCCCGCGGCAGGGCGACAGCGACCATGCCGCCTCGCCCAGCCAGCTCCTCGGCGACGGCCCGACTGCGCAGGGCCACCACCCGGGCCCCGTCCTGCAGACTCAGACCACCCGCCACACACAACGCCGCGATCTCACCCTGCGAATGCCCCACCACCGCAGCCGGCTCCACCCCCAGCGACCGCCACACCCCGGCCAGCGACACCATCACGGCCCACAACGCCGGCTGAACCACCTCCACCCGCTCCAGCGCCGCCTCATCCCCCAGCACATCCACCAGACGCCAGTCCACGAACGGCGCCAGAGCTTCCTGACACGCCTGCATCCGCTCGGCGAAGACCGTTGATTCAGTGAGCAGGTCGACTGCCATACCGGCCCACTGGCCGCCCTGTCCCGGGAAGACGAACACCACCCCATCGCCTGCCCGTGCAGCACCCGTGACCGCGTTGGCCGCGGGCTCGCCCGAGGCGAGCGCCGCCAGTGCGTTCAGGAGTTCTTCCCGGGTGGCGCCGGTGATCGCGGCGCGCTGAGCGAAGCGTGAGCGGTGCTCCAGGAGGGACCAGGCAACGTCCTGCGGTGCGGCGTCGGGCCGAGCGGCCAGGTGGGCGTGCAGCCGAGCCGCTTGATCGCGCAGGGCCGGCTCGGTGCGGGCCGTGATCAGCCAGGGCACAGTGTTTCCGCTCAGGGTGGGCGCTGAGGCCGGGCCTGCCGGGAAGACGGCGTCGTCGGCCTCCGGTGCCTCGAGGATCACGTGGGCGTTGGTGCCGGAGACACCGAACGAGGAGACGGCGCTGCGGCGTGGGCGCCCGGCCGGCAGCTGTGGCCAGGCCTGCTCGTGGGCGAGCAGCTCGAGCGAACCGGTGCTCCAGTCGACCTTCGTCGAGGGCTGGTCCAGATGCAGTGTGCGGGGCAGGAGCCCGTGCCGCATAGCCATGATCATCTTGATGATGCCGCCGACCCCGGCGGCGGCCTGGGTGTGGCCGATGTTGGACTTCAGCGAGCCCAGGTACAGCGGGGTCTCGCGCTCCTGACCGTACGTGGCCAGCAGGGCCTGGGCCTCGATCGGGTCACCGAGAACCGTGCCGGTGCCGTGCCCTTCGACCGCGTCCACGTCGCCGGGCCGCAGCCCGGCCGCGGCCAGAGCCTGCCGGACGACGCGCTGCTGGGACGGGCCGTTGGGGGCGGTGAGGCCGTTGCTGGCGCCGTCGGAGTTCACGGCGCTGGAACGCACCACCGCCAGCACCCGCCGGCCCTGCCGGCGCGCGTCCGAGAGACGTTGCAGCACCAGCATCCCGGCACCTTCGGACCACCCGGTGCCGTCGGCCGCGTCTGCGTAGGCCTTGCACCGGCCGTCACCGGCCAGGCCCCCCTGCAGTGCGAACCCGGCGAAGGTTCCCGGAGTGGCCATGACGGTCACACCGCCGGCCAGGGCCATCGTGCACTCGCCCGCCCGCAGCGCCTGGGCCGCAAGGTGCAGGGCGACCAGCGACGAGGAGCAGGCGGTGTCGATCGTCATGGTCGGGCCCTGAAGGCCCAGCACGTACGAGACCCGCCCGGACAGGACGCTCTGGGAGCCACCGGTGACCAGGTGACCGGCGATGTCCTCGGCCGAGCGGGAGGCCACCTCGCTGTACCCGGACTGCAGGGCACCGGCGAACACCCCGACCTGCGCGCCGGCCAGCCCGGCCGGGTCGATTCCGGCGTTCTCGAGTGCTTCCCAGGAGGTCTCGAGCAGAAGGCGCTGCTGCGGATCGGCAGCCAGGGCTTCACGCGGCGAGATGCCGAAGAACGTCGCGTCGAAGTGGGCGGCCTCGTGCAGGAACCCGCCTTCGGGGGTGAAGTCCAGGTCGCTCAGGTCCCAGCCCCGGTCGGTGGGGAACGGGGTAATCCCCTCGCGGCCCTCGGCCACCAGGTTCCACAGGTCGTCCGGGGTGGCGACCTCACCGGGATACCGGCAGGCCATGCCGACGATCACGATCGGGTCGTCGCCGGCGTCGACGAGGGGTCTGGAAGAGACTCGCCCGCCCTCACTGGGCCCGCTGACACCGAGAAGCTCGGCCAGGTGATCGGCCAGGGCACTCACCGTGGGGTGGTCGAACACCAGGCTGGCCGGCAGGCTCAGCCCGGTCGCGGCGCCGAGCCGGTTACGCAGCTCCATCGACGAGAGCGAGTCGAAACCCAGCTCACGCAGTGGCGTTCCGGTCTCGATCGCCTCGGCCGACGTGTGTCCGAGGACCGCGGCCACCTCGGCCCGGACCAGGTCACGCAGGAGCCGCGGACGATCGGCGGCGCCGGCGCCGTCCCATCTGCGGGTCAGGCCGGAGGAGACAACCGGCCGCGTCCGGGGCGCCGGGCCGGCCAGAGTGCGCAGGATCGGCGGCACACCGTTGCGGCGCAGCGCGTCCCGGTCGATCCGGGTCAGGGCCAGCAGAGCCTGGTCGGTGGACAGGGCCCGGTCGAAGAGGTTCAGGCCCTGCCGGTGATCCAGAGGCGGCAGGCCCGCCCGGTCCATCCGCTCAAGGTCGGCCCGGGCCAGCCCCGAGGTCAGGCCCGCCTCGGCGTTCCAGGGGCCCCAGGCCATCGACGTGCCGGTCAGGCCCTGCTGGCGGCGCCACTGCACCAGGGTGTCGGCGAAGACGTTGGCGGCGGCGTAGTTGCCCTGGCCGGGCGAGCCGATCTGCCCGGCGATCGAGGAGAAGACGACGAAGAGCTCCTGGTCACCGGCCAGCTCGTGCAGGTGCCAGGCCGCGTCGGCCTTGGGCCGCAGCACCCGCTGCAGACGCTCGGCGCTCAGCGAGGTCAGCACCCCGTCGTCGAGCACCCCCGCGGTGTGGACCACTCCACGCACCGGATGACGAGCCATAAGAGCGGCCAGGGCCCGGCGGTCCGAGACGTCGCAGGCAGCGATCGTGACCTGCGCGCCGGCCTCGGTCAGGTCGGCCACCAGGGCCTGGGCACCGTCGGCCTCGGGGCCGCGCCGGCTGACCAGGAGGAGCTCGACGCCGGGCGTGGTCGCGGCCAGGTGACGGGCGATGCTGCTGCCCAGCCCTCCCGTGCCGCCGGTGATCAGGACCGGTCCGCTGATCGGCGCGGGCTCGGCGACGGGCGACGACGGGCCGGCCGGGACCAGGGCCGGGGTGTGGGCGACGCCGTTACGGACGGCCACCTGCAACTCGCCGGCGGCGAAGGCGGCCCCGATCAGGGAGGCCTCCGGTTCGGCGGCGGGTTCGTCCAGGTCCAGCAGCAGGATCCGGCCGGGGTTCTCGTTCTGGGCGGCCCGGACCAGGCCCCAGACAGCGGCCGCGGGCAGGTCGCTCACCGTGTTCCCGGGGCCGGTGGTGACCGCGCCATGAGTGAGAACGACGAGGTTCTCCTGCCCTGGAGCGGGATCCTCGAGCCAGCCCTGGAGCCGCTGCAGGGTGTGGGCGGTCAATGCGTGGACGTCGTCCAGCATCGGGCCGCCGCCCGAGGCGACCGGCAGCAGTAGGTGCCCGACCGCAGTTGCGGCGGGCGGGAGAGTCACTGGGCTCCATCGCGGGACCAGCGCCACGGTGTCGTCGGGGGCCCGCAGCCCGCCCTCAGGCAGCGGACGGGTCAGCAGCGAGCCGACACTGAGCAGCGGGTTACCCAGCGCGTCGGCGACGGCGACCCGAACGCGTCCGTCCTCACCGGCGTCCTCAATCCTGACCCTGACCTGGCGGGCGCCGGAAGCCCACATCTGCACGTCGGTGAAGACGAAAGGCAGCTGCGGAGCCTGCTCCTGGCCAAGGAACGCCGCCGCGTGCAGGACGGCGTCGAACAGGGCCGGGTGGATGCCGTAGCCCTGCACGCCCACGTTCGTGGGCAGTTCCACCTCGGCCCAGACCTGCCGGTCCTGCTGCCACGCCCGGGTCAGCCCCTGGAAGGCGGGGCCGTAGAGCAGACCCGTAGCTGCGGTGGCCGGGTAGAGACCGGACACGTCGACCGGCTCAGCGGCAGGCGGCCATTCCTCCAGCGCCTCCCCCGCAAGCGGCTGCGGCTCTTGCAGAACGCCGCTCGCGTGACGGGTCCACCGTTGTTCGTGCTCGGGGCGGGAATGGATGGTGACGCCCCAGCGGCCGGTCTCGTTCTCGGTGACGGTGACCTGGAGCTGGCTGGCGCCCCGGGCGGGGAGCACCAGTGGTTCCTCGAGGGCGAGCTCGGCCAGTCGCGGGCGGCCGACCTGGTCACCGGCCTGGATCGCGATCTCGGCCAGACCGGTGCCGGGCACGACGATCTCCTCACCGATGCGGTGGTCGGCCAGCCAGGGATGGGTGCGCAGCGACAGGTGCCCGGTGAGCACCGTTTCTGCGCCGTCGGGGCGGGTCAGCACCGCGCCGAGCAGCGGGTGCCCGGTGGCCCTCAGCCCGGCGCCGTGCACGTCCTGCCCGCTCAACGGGGCGCTGGGCCAGTAGTGCTCGTGCGCGAACGGGTAGGTGGGCAGCTCGACGTGCCGCCCACCGGGGTAGAAGCCGTCCCAGGTGATCGGCACGCCGCGACCGTGCAGCGCGGCCAGAGCCGTCATCACGTCGCTGCTCTCGGGGCGATCGCGGCCCCGCAGCAAGGCCACCGTGCTGACCTGTGGGCTGCAGGTGTACTGCGCCGCTGTGGTGAGCGCGGCATCGGGTCCGGCTTCGACCAAGGTGGTGGCGCCCAGTTCTTCCAGGCGGGCGACGGCGCCGGCGAAGTCGACCGGCTCGCGCAGCTGGCGTACCCAGTACTCCGGCGTGGCCATCTCGGGACCGGCCACGTCCGCGGTGAGGGTGGAGACGATCGGGATCCGCGGCTCGTGCCAGGTGAGGGTGTCCAGGACCGCGCGGAAGTCCTTGAGCATCGGGTCCATCAGCGGCGAGTGGAAGGCATGACTGACCCTGAGCCAGCTGGTCTTCACCTCCACAGCGGCGGCCAGCTCGCGCACCTGCTCGCGTTCGCCGGAGAAGACCACCGACTCGGGACCGTTGACGGCGGCGATGGCCACACCGGTTCCCCGGACGAGGCGTTCGGCCTCCTGCCGTCCCATCCGGGCCGAGATCATCCCGCCGCCCTCGGGCAGAGCCTGCATCAGACGGCCCCGGGCGCTCACCAGCCGGGCCGCGTCCGGCAGGGACAGCAGGCCGGACACGTGAGCGGCGGCGATCTCACCGACCGAGTGCCCCACCAGATAGGCCGGTTCCGGGCCCAGGGAGGTCAGGAGCCGGTAGAGCGCCACCTCGATTGCGAACAGTGCCGGCTGCGCCCAGCCGGTGTCGGCGAGCAGGCCGGGGTCCTCACCCCAGACCACGTCCTGGAGTGGGCGCTCCAGGTGCCGGTCCAGCTCGGTGGTCACGGCCTTGAAGGCCTCGGCGAAGACCGGGGAGGTGGCGTGCAGTTCGCGGCCCATCCCGATGCGCTGGGATCCTTGCCCGGCGAACATCACGGCCAGGGAGCCGGAACCGGTCCGCGTCGGGCTGCCGTCGGCGGCCAGGTTCTCCAGCTCGGTGAGCATCTCGTCGAGGCTGCGGCCCAGGACGACGGCCCGGTGATCGAAGTGGGTGCGGCTGAGCAGGCTCACCCCGACGTCCGCCAGGTCCGGTTCCTGCGCGTGCGTGCGCAGGGCGCGCAGCAACTGCGAGGCCTGCGTGCGTACCTGCTGCGGGGAACGGGCACTGAGCAGCCAGGGAGTGAGCGCGCTGACCGGCATCGGACGGTCCGGCGGGGTGAGGGGGGCCGGTTGCTCGTGCGGGGCTTCGATGATGACGTGGGCGTTCGTGCCGGAGACGCCGAACGAGGAGACCGCTGCCCGGCGGGGCCGGTCCGTGGCCGGCCAGGCCGTGTTCTCGGTGAGCAACTGCAGCTCGCCCTGGGTCCAGTCGACCTTCGCGCTGGGCTGCTGGGCGTGCAGGGTCTGCGGGGCGATGCCGTGGCGCATGGCCTGGATCATCTTGATCAGGCCGAGCACGCCGGCCGCGGCCTGGGTGTGCCCGACGTTCGACTTGAGCGAGCCCAGCAGCACCGGGTTGTGTGCCGGGCGCTCCTGGCCGTAGGTGGCCAGCAGGGCCTGGGCCTCGATCGGGTCGCCCAGAACCGTCCCGGTGCCGTGACCTTCGACCACGTCCACGTCGGCCGGACCGAGCCCGGCCGCGGCCAGCGCCTGGCGGATCACGCGCTGCTGCGCGGGCCCGTTCGGTGCGGTGAGCCCGTTGCTGGCACCGTCGGAGTTGACCGCGCTGGAGCGGACCACCGCCAGGACCCGCCGCCCCTGTCGCCGGGCGTCCGAAAGGCGCTGTACCACCAGCACACCCACACCCTCGGACCAGCCGGTGCCGTCGGCATCGTCGGAATAGGCCTTGCAGCGGCCGTTCCCGGCGAGTCCGCCCTGGGCGGAGAACCCGACGAAGGCGTCCGGGGTGGCCATCACGGTGACCCCGCCGACCAGGGCAGTGGTGCACTCCCCCGCTCGTAGCGCCTGGGAGGCCCAGTGCAGGGCCACCAGCGAGGAGGAACAGGCCGTGTCCACCGTGACCGACGGGCCCTGCAGCCCGAGCACGTAGGACAGGCGCCCTGCGGTGACGCTGAGCGTGCCGCCGGTGACCAGCTGACCGATCAGGTCGTCGGCGGAGCGGGCCGCGACCTCCATGTAGTTGGAGGTCATCGCCCCCATGAAGACCCCGACCGGGCTGCCGCGCAGGGCGCTGGGATCGATCCCGGCGCTCTCCAGGGCCTCCCAGGAGGTCTCCAGCAGCAGGCGCTGCTGGGGGTCGGCGCCGAGCGCCTCGCGCGGTGAGATGCCGAAGAATCCGGCATCGAAGTCGGCTGCGCCGTGCAGGAACCCGCCCTCGGCGGTGACCGAGATGCCCGATCCCGGGCCGTCGGCGCCCAGCAGCAGCTCCAGGTCCCAGCCGCGGTCCTCGGGGAAGGGGGTGATCCCGTCGCGGCCCTGCAGGACCATGTCCCACAGCTGGTCGGGGTTGTTCACCCCGCCGGGGGCGCGACAGGCCATACCGGTGATGACGATCGGGTCGCCGGCATCGGCCAGGACCGGCGGAAGGCCCGCCGCGCTCGCGCCGACGGCGGGACTCTGGTCCAGCAGGTCGGCCAGGTGATCGACCAGCGCGGTGATCGTGGGGTAGTCGAAGACCAGGCTGGCGGCCAGGCTCAGCCCGGTGACCCCGCTGAGGCGGTTGCGTAGGTCGATGGCGGTCAGTGAGTCGAATCCGAGGTCCCGGAACTGCACGGTGGTCTCGAGTCCGGCGCCGTCCGGGTGGCCGAGGGCTGCGGCGACGTGGCCGGTGACCAGGCGCAGGAGGAAGCCGGGCCGGTCGGCCTCGGTCAGGGCGGCCCACTTTCGGGCGAAGTCCCCCGTGGGCACCACCTTGCCGGCGCGGGCGGTGGGAACGGCGGCGGGCACGAGGTCGCGCAACAGCCAGGGCACTGCTCCGGCCGCCCGCAGGTCGGCGGGAGCCAGACGGGTCAGCCCCAGCACCGCCGGGCCGGTGCGGCGGGCCGGACCCCCGGCCCCGTCCTGGCTCGGGTCCTGGCTCGGGTCCTGGCTCGGGTCCTGGCTCGGGTCGCGGTCGTCGTCGTCGGAGGCCAGGCCGAGGGCGTGGTCCATCAGACGCAGACCTTGCTCGAGCGACAGCGGGGGCAGCCCGGAGCGCTCGATGCGCTTCTGGTCGGCCTCGGACAGGCGGGCTGTGAGGCCGGTCGTGGGCGCCCAGGCGCCCCAGGCCAGCGACGTACCCGGCAGGCCGGCGGCGCGGCGCGACTGCATGAGGGTGTCGAGGAAAAGGTTGGCGGCCGCGTAGTTCGCCTGGCCGGGGGTACCGAACTGCCCTGCCAGTGAAGAGAACACGACGAATGCGCGCAGATCGCGGTCTGCGGTCAGCTTGTGCAGGTGCCAGGCAGCCTCGGCCTTGGGCGCGAACACCGTGTGCATGCGTTCCGGGGTGAGCGAGGTGATCGCCCCGTCGTCCACCACGCCTGCGGTGTGCACGATCGCCGTGAGGTCCGGGTGGGCGGCCAGGAGGTGGCGCACTGATTCCCGGTCGGCCACGTCGGCGGCCTGCACGACGACCCGGGCGCCGGCCTCCTCGAGCTCGGCCACGAGGTCGGACACGCCTTCGGCGGAGGGGCCGCGACGGCTGACCAGGAGCAGGCTGCGGACCTGATGCTGCAGCACCAGATGCCGGGCCAACACCATGCCCAGACCGCCGGTACCACCGGTGATCAGGACGGTGCCGCTGCCTGCCTCGGCTGCGCAGGCACCCCCAGGAACGGTGTCGGGTCGGGCCACGGCCCAGGCCGTCCGCGGATCGTGAGCCGGTGCCTGGTCGAACGGCACCAGGCTGGGGATGAGCAGTTCGCCCGCGCGAAGCGCAAGCTGGGGGTGCCCGGTGGCCAGGGCGGGCCCGGCCCACACCAGGACCGCGGGCCCACCGGCCGGGGTCTGGCCGGCCAGTGGTTCGGGAGCCGGTAGGTCCAGCAGGACGATGCGGCCGGGGTTCTCGGACTGGGCAGAACGTACCAGGCCCCAGATCGCTGCCGCCCCCAGATCGGTCGCGACGTCGTCGTGCGAGGTGCTGACCGCGCCCCAGGTGATCACGATCAGGCGCGTCCTGGCCCAGGCGTCCTGGGCCAGGAAATGCTGCACCGTCTCCAGGACAGCTGCCGTGCGCTGCCGCGTGTCCGCCAGCACGTCTCCACCGGCCGTCGGAATCTCGAAAAAAGCTGCCTCCGGACCAGTCTGGCCGTCACTGAGATCCGCCAGCCGGGCGACCGTCACATCCCGCTCGGCACCGGGGGCCGTGATCCGGTTCCAGCGCGGCTGCAGCACCACCGTGTCGGTGCTCTCGGTGCTGCCGAGGCTTCCGCTGAGCGGGCCCTGCGGCAGCGGCCGGGTCAGCAGCGAGCCGACGGTCAGGACCGGCGAGCCGGCCTCGTCGCTGACCTGCACCCGCAGCTTTCCCGCGGCGGTACGCCGCACGTGTGCCCGCACCCGCGAGGCGCCGGAAGCGTACAGCTGCACGTCCTCGAAGACGAAGGGCAGCCCACTGCCTTGCCGATCGTCCAGCAGCAGCGCCGCGTGCAGCACCGCGTCCAGCAGCGCCGGGTGGATGCCGTAGTCGCCGGCATCGTCGGTCAGGGCGACTTCGGACCAGACCTGCTCGCCCGCCTTCCAGGCCCGGGTCAGGCCCTGGAAGGCCTCACCGTAGAGCAGGCCGCCCTCGGCGGCGGCGGCATACACACCCTCGAGGCTGATCTCCGGTGCGGCCGGCGGCCAGACGAAAACCGGTTCCGGCGCGTGGGCCGGGGTCAGGGTGCCACCGGCGTGACGGGTCCACTCCTGGCTGTCCTCGGGCCGGGCGTGGACCACGAACGTCCACTGTTCGGCGGTTGTCTCGCCGGGGGTCAGCAGCACCTGCAGCAGACAGCCCACCCCCGGCTCCAGCACCAGAGGGCTGTGCAGTGTGAGCTCCGCGATGCGCGGGCAGCCCAGGCCCGCGCCGGCCCACAGCGCGAGTTCGGCGAAGGCGGTGCCGGGCAGGACGATCGCACCGCGCACGACGTGCCCGGCCAGCCAGGGATGGGTGCGGGTGGAGATGCGGCCGGTGAACAGCGTGCCGCCGGACTCGGGCAGGACCACCGTGGCGCCGAGCATCGGATGCCCCGCAGGCATCAGACCGGCTCCGCTGACGTCACCGGTCTGCGGCGCCGGCGTGGGCCAGTAGCGTCGGCGCTGGAAAGCATACGTGGGCAGGGGAATCGGCCGAAGCGGCGCCGGGCCCCAGGTGATCGGCAGGCCGCGCACCGTCAAGGTGGCCAGGGCCGACTCAAGGCCGTTGCTCTCAGAGTTCTCCCGGCCTCGCTGCAGCGCGACGGTCATGGTCTCGGCACTGACGATCTCGGCCGCGGCGGCCGCCAGCGCGCCCGAAGGACCTACCTCCACCAGCGTGCGCACACCCAGTTCTTCCAGGCGGCGCACGGCGTCGGCGAAACGGACGGTGCCGCGGGCCTGGCGCTGCCAGTAGCCCACGGTGCCGAACTCGCCGACGGCGACCGGGCCAGCCGTGAGCGTTGAGACCATCGGCACGGTGGGCTCGTGCCAGGTCAGGGTCTCCAGCACCTGCTGGAAAGCTCCCATCATGGGATCCACCAGCGCCGAGTGGAACGCGTGGGAGACCTTCAGCCGGTGGGTGCGCCGCCCCGCCCGGGCCAGGTGGCCGGCGGCCTCGGTCACCGCCGCCTCCGGACCGGCCAGGACGACCGAGGCCGGGCCGTTCACCGCGGCCAGGGCGACCTCGGCCGACAGGTAGGGCCGCACGTCGGCCTGCGAGGCCTCGATCGCCATCATCGCCCCGCCCGCGGGCAGGGCCTGCATCAGGCGCCCTCGGGCCGCGACCAGACGGCAGGCGTCGGCCAGGTTCAGGGCCCCGCTTACGTGCACGGCGGCGATCTCGCCGACCGAGTGCCCGCTCAGGTAGGCGGGCCGAACCCCGGTGGCCTCCAGCACCCGGTACAGGGCGACCTCGATGGCGAACAAGGCCGGCTGCGCCCAGCCGGTCTGGTCGAGCAGGTCGCCGTCCTCACCCCACAGGACGTCGGTGAGCGGATGCTCGAGGTGCCGGCCGAGTTCGGCGGCCACCTCCTCGAAAGCACGATGGAAGACGGGGTTGCCGGCGTGCAGTTCGCGTCCCATGCCCAGGCGCTGGGCTCCCTGTCCGCTGAACAGCACACCCAGCGGGCCTGGTCGCACCCGGCCGTGGACGGTGGTCGCGGAGGGTTGCCCAGCAACGAAAGTGTCCAGTCCACTCAGCAGTGCATCGCGCGTGGGCCCGAGCACCACCAGGCGGTGGTCGAACCGGGTGCGGCCCAGCAGCGAGGCGGCGACGGCCTCGGCCGGCAGGTGCGGGTGCGTGCGCAGGTGCTGCGCCAGGCGGGCGGCCTGCTCGTTCAGGGCCTCGGGGCTCTTCGCCGTGACCACCCACGGTCCGGGGGCGCCCCCAGCCTGCTCCGAAAGGCCCTCGACGGGCGCCTCTTCGAGGATGATGTGGGCATTGGTCCCGGAGACCCCGAACGAGGAGACGCCTGCCCGGCGGGGCTGCCCGGTGCCGGACCACTCGGTGTTCTCGGTCAGCAGGCGCACCTCGCCCTGCGTCCAGTCCACCTTGGCGGTCGGGGCATCGACGTGCAGGGTGCGCGGGGCGATCCCGTGGCGCAGGGCCAGGACCATCTTGATGATCCCGGCCACCCCGGCCGCGGCCTGGGTGTGGCCGATGTTCGACTTCAGTGAGCCGATCAGCAGCGGACGCCCCGCCGGGCGGTCCTGACCGTAGGTGGCCAGCAGGGCCTGAGCCTCGATCGGGTCACCCAGGACGGTCCCGGTGCCGTGCGCCTCGACGACGTCCACGTCGGCCGGAGCGAGTCCGGCGGCGGCCAGTGCCGAGCGGATCACCCGTTGCTGGGCCGGGCCGTTGGGCGCGGTGAGGCCGTTGGAGGCGCCGTCCTGGTTGACCGCGCTGGAGCGGATCAGGGCCAGGACACGGTGGCCCTGACGCTGTGCCTCGGACAACCGCATGAGCACCAGGACGCCGCCGCCCTCCGCCCATCCGGCACCGTCGGCGGAGTCGGCGAAGGCCTTGCAGCGCCCGTCGTGGGCCATGCCCTCCTGTGCGGAGAACCCGAAGAACGCACCGGGCGTGGCCATCACGGTCACCCCGCCGACCAGGGCGGCCGAGCACTCACCCTTACGCAGGGCGCCCGCGGCCAGGTGCACCGCGACCGAGGAGGAGGAACAGGCCGTGTCCACCGACAGGGCCGGTCCCTGCAGCCCGAGCACGTAGGCGATCCGCCCGGAGGCCACGCTCTGTGAGCCGCCGGTGATCAGGTGCCCGCTCAGGTCGTCCGCCGAGGCGGCCGCCACCTCGGTGTAGTGCGAGGCGAAGGTGCCGACGAAGACGCCGGTGTCGCTGCCGTGCAGCGACTGCGGCCGGATGCCCGCGTCCTCCAAAGCCTCCCACGACATCTCCAGCAGCAGGCGCTGCTGGGGGTCCATGGCCAGGGCCTCGCGCGGTGAGATGCCGAAGAAGCCGGCGTCGAACTCGTCGGCGCCCACCAGGAAGCCGCCCTGCACCGACGTGAGGCCGGCCGCGGCCAGTTCAGCGAGGTCCCAGCCGCGTCCGGCGGGCACCGGGCCGACGCCGTCCCGGCCGGAGAGCACCAGGTCCCACAGGTCGTCCGGGCCGGTGACCCCACCGGGCAGACGGCAGGACATGCCCACGATCGCGATCGGCTCGTTCTGCCGGTCCTCGACCTCACGCAGGCGCCGCTGGACCTCGCGCGAGTCGGCGATCGCCCGCTTGAGGTAGGAACGAAGCTGCTCCTCGTTGGACATTACCTGTCAACTCCTGTCGTCCGGTTCACATGGCGGCGTCGGGCCGGCCGGGTCGTCCTGACCTGGCCGGGTCGCTGCCGTCTCACTCGAAGCCCTTGTCGACCAGGGCGAACAGTTCGTCGTCGGAGGCGGAGTCGAGGTCGTCGGCGGCCTCGTCGTTCCCGGTCTGCTCCTGGGGTCCCTGGGGTCCGGAGACCAGGGCCAGCAACTCGTTGAGCCGCCGGGCGATCTCGGCCCGATCGCCCGGGTCGGTGATCGCCGCGCCGAGCCCGCCCCGCAGGCTGCTCAGCGCCCGCAGCACCGGCTCGGCGGGCGAGGGTTCCTCGGCCGCGATCAGCCCGATCAGGTGCCCGGCCAGGGCCTGCGCCGACGGGTAGTCGAAGACGACGGTGGCCGGCAGTGTCTGCCCGGTCTGCGCGGTGAGCCGGTTACGCAGCTCGACCGCGGTGAGGGAGTCGAATCCTGCATCCCGGAAGGAACGTTCGGGATCGATGTCGTCCGGGCCCGGATGCCCCAGCACGGCGGCCGCGTGCGAGCGGACCAGGGTGGTGAGGTACTCCGGTCGTTCGGCCGCCGGGACGGCTGCCCAGCGCTGGGCGAAGCCTTCTGCCGAGGCATCGGTTCCGGCCGTACGACGGAGCGCGGCCACTGCCCGGGCGGGTGCGGCCGGGCGCATCAGGCCCAGCACGGCCGGGCCGGACAGCACGGCCCGGTCGAACAGGCCAAGGCCCTGCTCGAGGGACAGCGGCAGCATCCCGCTGCCCGCGATGCGGGCCTGGTCCACCTCGGACAGCGTTGCGGTCAGACCGGTCCGGGCGGTCCAGGCCCCCCAGGCCATCGAGACCGCGGGCAGGCCGAGGTCACGGCGGTGCTGGACCACGGCGTCGGCGAACACGTTCGCGGCGGCGTAGCTGCCCTGGCCCGGGTTGCCGGTCAGGCCGGCCATCGAGGAGAACACCACGAACCAGGACAGGTCCAGGTCGCGGGTCAGTTCGTGCAGGTGCCAGGTGGCCGCGGCCTTGGGCGCGAACACCGTCTCCAGCCGGCCGGCGCCCAGCGAGGTGATCACCCCGTCGTCGAGAACCGCTGCGGTGTGGATGATCCCGGTGATCGGGGTGGTGGCCGCGGCCAGGGCCTTCTCCAGGGCCGAGCGGTCGGCGACGTCGCAGGCCTGGATGTCCACGCGGGCGCCCAGGGCGTTCAGGTCCTGGCGCAGCCGGCCGGCGGATGCCGCCTGGTCGCCGCTGCGGCTGAGCAGCAGCAGGTCACGGACCCCGTGCCGGGTGACCAGGTGCCGGGCCAGGACGGCCCCGAGCCCGCCGGTACCGCCGGTGATCACGACCGTTCCGTGGGCCGGTGCCTGCGGGATCGTCAGGACGTTCTTGCCGGTGTGCCGGGCCTGGCTCATCGCCCGGAAGACCTGCGGGGCCTCGCGCACGTCGGTCCGGGTGACCGGCAGGGGCCGCAGCGCGCCGGCCCGGAAGAGCGACAGCAGTTCGCCCAGCATGCCCTGCACCCGGTCGGGGCCGGCGTCCATCATGTCGAACGCCTGGTACCGGACGCCGGGAACCTGTTCTGCCGTGCGGATGTCGGTCTTGCCCATCTCCACGAACCGCCCGCCCTCGGCCAGCAGCCGCAGCGAGGCGTCCACGTACTCACCGGACAGCGAGTTCAGGACGACGTCGACCCCCAGCCCTGCGGTGACGACGCCGAACTTCAGCTCGAAGTCCAGCGAACGGGAGGAGGCGATGTGGTCCTCGTCCAGGCCCAGCGAGCGCAGCACGTCCCACTTGCTCTCGCTGGCGGTGGCGAACACCTCGGCGCCCAGGTGCTGGGCCAGCTGGATCGCGGCCATGCCCACACCGCCGGTCCCGGCGTGGATCAGGACGCTCTCGCCGCGCCGCAGTCCAGCCAGGTCGCTCAGACCGTAGTAGGCGGTCAGGAACACCGTCGGCATGGCCGCGGCCTGGGCGTGACTCCACTCGTCCGGGTAGCGGGTGACGTGCCGGGCGTCGGCGACCGCAAGCGGGCCGAAGGCGCCGCCCATCATGCCGGTGACCCGGTCCCCGACCGCCAGACCGGTCACGTCAGCGGCCGTTTCGATGACCTCACCGGCGGCCTCGCCCCCGAGCGGGCCGGGATCACCGGGGTACATCCCCAGTGCATTGAGGACGTCGCGGAAGTTCAGTCCCGCGGCATGAATACGGATCCGTACCTCACCGGCCTCCAGTGCGCGGCCGGACTCGGGGTCGGGCACCAGGGCGAGGCCGTCGAGGGTGCCGCGCTGGACGGTGTCCAGACGCCAGGCCCCGGCCGGCGGGATCAGCGCCCCGGCCTGTGCAGCGGGCAGGAGGGAGGGCGCCAGGAACGCGCCGCCCCGCACCGCCAGCTCGATCTCGCCGGTGTCGATCGCCCGGGCGATGAGCACCTCGTCCAGCTCGGGGTCCAGCTCGGGGCCCAGCTCGGGATCCAGATCGGGGTTCAGTTCGAGGTCCAGATCGAGCAGGACGATCCGGCCCGGGTTCTCCGACTGGGCGGCCCGGACCAGACCCCGCACCCCGGCCGCCGGCAGGTCGCCGACCGGCTCGTGGGGGCCGGTGGAGACCGCGCCGCGGGTGAGAACCACCAGCTGGGTGCGCTCGTACCGGCTGTCGCCCAGCCAGGTCTGCAGGTCGGACAGGACCCGGGCGCCGAGGGTCTGCGCCTCAGCGATCGGGTCGGCTGCGCGGTCGCTTTCGGCCACCAGCACCCGGATCTGCCCCGGTGCCTCGCCGAGACCGGCCACGACGTCGGAGACCGCGGTGTGCACCGGGCCGTCCGCGACGGGGTTCCAGCGCGGCACCAGCACCACGGTCTCGTCGGCGACGGCCGGCGCGGTGAGGGCGCCGTCGGGCAGCGGCCGCACCCGCAGCGAGCCGATGCTCAGCACCGGCTCACCGGCCGGATCGGTCACGCTCAGCGTGCTGGCGTCCTCGCCGAGGCGCTCGGCCCGCACCCGGAGCCGGGTGGCCCCGGAGGCGTGCAGCCGGATGTCCTCGATGGTGAACGGAAGCTGCGCTCCCGCAGCCCGGTTCGGGTCCGTGAACAACGTCGTCTGCAGGACGGCATCGAGCAGGGCCGGGTGGATGCCGAACCCGGCCGTGTTCTGCCCGGGCGGCAGGGCGACGTCGCCGTACACCTGTTCCTGGTGCACCCAGATCTGTTCCACGCCCTGGAAGGCCGGCCCGTACAGCACTTCGGCGTCCGGGGCGTAGAGAGCACCGACCTCGAGCGGCCGGGCTCCGGTCGGCGCGAGAGCCGCCCTGGCCATGTCATCGAGATCGGAGCCCTCGGAGTGGGCCAGGCTTCCGCTGACGTGCCGGACCCATTCACCGTCCGGGCCGGTACGGGCGTGCACGGTGAGTTCCTCACCGCTGACCCGGACCTGGATCCGGCAGCCGCCGGCCTCCGGGATCACCAAGGGGGCCTCGAACAGCAGTTCGGCGATCCGGTCGAACCCGGCCTGGTCGGCGGCCTGGACCGCGAGCTCGACGAAACCGGCGGCCGGGAAGACGATCGCACCGCGTACCCGGTGGTCAGCCAGCCACGGGTGGGTGTGCACCGCGACCCGACCGGTGAGCAGGCAGCCGTCGCCCTCCGGCAGGTCCACGACCGCCCCCAGCAGCGGGTGCCCGGGTGAGACCAGGCCGGCTCCGCCGACGTCCGCGCTCGTGCCCGCAGCCACCGGCCAGAACCGCTGGTGCTGGAAGGCGTAGGTGGGCAACGACCTCTGTGCAGCGACCGAAGCCTTCGGGAGCACCAGGGGCCAGTTCACGGTGGCTCCGTGGACGTGGGCCTCGCTGAGCGCGGAGAGCATCCGCGCGGCTCCCCCCTCGCCCCGGCGCAGGGTGCCCAGCGCTGCGACCTCGATGCCCGAGGCGGCTGCGGTGTCACCGATGGCCGCGGTCAGCACCGGGTGCGGGCCGACCTCCAGGAAGATCCGCGCACCGTCGGAGAGCAGTTCCTGCACCGCGTCCTGGAGGCGGACCGGGCTGCGCAGGTTGTCCAGCCAGTACCCGGCGTCCAGGCTGCTGGTGTCCAGCAACCGGCCGCTGACGGTGGAGTACAGCGGCACGCTTGAGGCCTGGGTCGTCACCGTTCCCAGGGCCGCGAGCAGCTCCTCGGCCACCGGCTCCACCAGCGGGGTGTGGGAGGCGTAGCCGATGGGCACGCGCCGGGCCCGGATGTCGTGGCCTTCGCAGTGCGTCAGCAACTCCTGAACGGCCTGCGGTTCCCCGGAGACCGCCACCGACTGCGGGCCGTTGTACGCGGCAATCCACAGCCGGCCCGCCCAGGGGCGCAGCAGTCCCTCCGCTTCCGGGGCCGACAGCGGCAGGGACAGCATCGCCCCGCTTGCGCTGAGGCCGGCCGCGATCACCGCCGAGCGGGTGGCCGTGAGCCGGGCGGCCTCGGCCAGGGTGAGCGCGCCGGCCACGTGGGCTGCCGCGATCTCGCCCTGCGAGTGCCCGACCACGGCCGACGGCACGATCCCGCAGGCCTGCCACAGCCGGGCCAGGGCGACCGAGACGGCCCAGTGGGCGGGCTGGACCACGTCCGCGCGTTCCAGGGCCTTCTCGTCGCCCAGTACGTCGGTGAGCTTCCAGCCGACGTGAGGTGCCAGGGCGGCGGCGCATTCGCCGATCGCCTCAGCGAAGACCGGGCTGGAGTCGATCAGGTCGAGTGCCATGCCGGCCCAGTGGCCGCCCTGGCCGGGGAACACGAAGACCACCTCGGAGCTCAGGGCCCGGCCGGAGCGCACCTGGGCGGAGGGGCGCTCGTCGGCCAGGGCCGCCAGGCCGTCCCGCAGGCCGTCGAGGCCGTTGCCGGCCAGGACGGCGCGGTGGGCGAAGGTGGCCCGCTCGGTGACCAGGGTGCGGGCGACGGCGTCCGGGTCGGCGTCCGGGTTCTCCTGGGTCCAGGTCAGCATCCGCGTGGCCTGGGCCCGCAGCGCCGCCTCGGTCTTGCCCGACAGCACCCACGGCGTGGCCGGAGGGCTCAGGACCTGCTCCGGCCGTTCGGGCTCGGGGGCCGCTTCGTCGGCGGGGGCTTCGAGGATGACGTGGGCGTTGGTGCCGGACACCCCGAACGCGGAGACCCCGGCGCGGCGCGGGCGCCCGGTCTCGGGCCAGTCCACCGCTTCGGTGAGTAGCTGGACGTGGCCGGCTTCCCAGTCGATGCGGGTGCTGGGCCGGTCGACGTGCAGGGTCTGGGGAAGGACGCCGTGGCGCAGCGCCATCACCGTCTTGATCACCCCGGCGACCCCGGCCGCGGCCTGGGTGTGACCGATGTTGGACTTCAGCGAGCCCAGCCGCAGCGGGCGCTCGGCGGGCCGGTCCTGGCCGTAGGTGGCGATGATGGCCTGAGCCTCGATCGGGTCACCCAGGACGGTGGCGGTGCCGTGGCCCTCGACCGCGTCGACGTCGGCCGGGCTGAGCCCGGCCGCGGCCAGCGCGTTCCGGATGACTCGCTGTTGGGAGGGACCGTTGGGGGCGGTCAGCCCGTTCGAGGCGCCGTCGGAGTTGACCGCGCTGCCCCGGACCACGGCCAGCACGCGGCGGCCCTGGCGGCGAGCCTCGGAGAGCCGCTGTACGGCCAGTACCCCGACGCCCTCGGACCAGCCGGTGCCGTCCGCAGCCTCGGCGAAGGCCTTGCAGCGCCCGTCGGCGGCCAGGCCGCCGTGACGGGAGAAACCGATGAAGTTGTCGGCCGAGGGCAGCACCGACACCCCGCCGACCAGGGCGGTGGTGCACTCGCCGGTGCGCAGCGCGGCCGCGGCCCAGTGCAGGGCCACCAGTGACGAGGAGCAGGCGGTGTCCACCGTGACAGCCGGACCCTGCACACCCAGGACGTAGGCGATCCGGCCGGAGACGACACCGAGCGAGCCTCCGGTGGCCATGTGGTCGCCCAGCGCCGGGTCGGAGGCCAGGGCCAGGTCGTGGTAGCCGGAGGGCATGGCGCCGACGAACACCCCGACCGGGCTGCCGTGCAGGGTGCTGGGGTCGATGCCGGCGTTCTCCAGCGCCTCCCAGGAGGTCTCCAGCAGCAGCCGCTGCTGCGGGTCCGAGGCCAGGGCCTCACGCGGGGAGATCCCGAAGAAGTCGGCGTCGAAGTCGCCCACCCCGTCCAGGAACCCCCCCGAGGTGGTGGCCGAGGCACCCTCGCGCAGCTCGGCCAGGTCCCAGCCGCGGTCAGCCGGGAACGGCTGCACCGCATCGGTTCCCGACGACACCAGCGTCCACAGATCGTCGGGGTTCCGGACACCGCCGGGCAGGCGGCAGGCCATGCCCACGATCACGATCGGGTCGTCGGCGGCGGGAGCCGACTGGGCCGGCAGCTGCGACGGCGACTGCGACTGTGACGGCGTCTGTGGGGCGCCGAGCAGCCCGGCCAGGTGCCGGCTGACCTCGATGACGGTCGGGTGGTCGAACACGAGCGTGGCGGGCAGCCGCAGACCGGTGGCCGCGGTGAGGCGGTTGCGCAGGTCCACCGCGGTGAGGGAGTCCAGACCCAGGTCCCGGAACGACTGGTCGATCGCGACCAGGCCGGGGTCTGCATGTCCCAGGGCGGCGGCGACCTGGCGACGCACCAGATCGTTCAGGAAACGGCCGCGTTCGGCTTCGGCCAGGGCTGCCCAGCGTCCGGGGAAACCCTCGCCCCCGGCGCCCACGGCGGGGCGCCGCACCACGGCCGGGACCAGGTCTCGTAACGGCACGGGAACGTTCTCCTGGGCCTGCAGGGCGCCCGCGTCCAGCCGGGTCAGGCCCACCACCGGCTGATCCCCGGCCACCGCCTGGTCGAAAAGGCGCAGCCCCTGGCGGGTACTCAGGGCCGGCAGGCCGGTGCTGGCGATCCGGCGGCGGCCGGCCGCCGAGAGCTGACCCGTCAGGCCGGTGGTGGACTGCCAGGCCCCCCACGCCAGCGAGACTCCCGGCAGTCCGCGGTCACGGCGATGCTGCGCCAGGGCGTCGGCGAAGACGTTGGCGGCGGCATAGTTGCCCTGCCCCGCATTGCCCAGCAGACCGGCCAGCGACGAGAACAGCACGAACAGACTCAGATCCAGACCCTGGGTGAGCTCGTGCAGGTGCCAGGCGGCGTCGGCCTTGGGCGCGAGCACACGATCGAGCCGGCCGGCGTCCAGGGAGCCGATCACACCGTCGTCCAGGACGCCGGCAGTGTGCACCACCCCACCGATCCGGTGGGCATCGATCAGGGCGGCCAGGGCCGCCCGGTCGGTGACGTCGCACACCACGACCTCGGCCCGGGCGCCGAGCCCGGCCAGGTCGTGCACCAGTCCGGCGCTGCCCGGGGCGGCCGGGCCCTGCCTGCTGATCAGGAGCAGGTCGCGCACGCCGTGCTCGCGGGCCAGATGCCGGGCCACCTCGGCGCCCAGACCACCGGTGCCCCCGGTGACCAGCACCGTGTCCTTGATCCGGACCGAACCAGCCTGCTGAGACTGCTGGTTCAGGCGCAGCGCGCGCAGGGTCGTCCCGCGCACCGCCAGCCTCGGCTCACCGGTGACCAGGGCAGCGGAGATCGTGTCGGTGGTGGGCTCGGCATCCGCGTCCAGGTCGAGAAGGACGATCCGGCCGGGGTTCTCCGACTGGGCCGAGGCGACCAGACCGTGCACGGCAGCGGCCGGCAGATCGGTGATCGGCTCGTCCGGGACGGCACTGACCGCGCCGCGGGTGACCACGACCAGGCGCGCATCCGGCGGGCCGGGCTGGTCCAGCCAGGTCTGCAGCTCCGCCAGCACCCAGGCGCTGATCTCGTGCGTGGCCTCGACCACCGGCGTACCCGGACAGTGGGGCACGTCCAGGGCCAGGACTGCGCAACCCTCGTCGGGCCGCGAATCTCCCGGCCGGACCCAGGCCAGGTCGGCGACGTGAGCCGATCCGGCCGGGGTCGCCACCTCGACCCACTGCGGCACCAGGACGGCAAGGTCGTGGTCGTCGGTCGCCGCAGCCGTTTCCGGCAGCGGCCTCAGTGCGAGCCGCCCGATCGACAGGACCGCGTTCTGGGCCTCGTCGGTGACCAGGACACTCACTTCGTCCGGAGCGGTCCGGGTGGTGAGCACCCGCACGCGAGCGGCCCCCGAGGCGAACAGGCCGGCCTCCCCGAGCAGGAACGGCAGACGGGCCGGGCCCGTACCGTCCCAGTCCAGGAACATCGCTGTCTGCAGGACGGCGTCCAACAGCACCGGGTGGATGCCGTACCCGTCGGGGCGTTGCCCGTCCGGCAGCATCACCTCACCCCAGACCTGCTCGCCCTGCTTCCACACCTTCTGCAGCCCCTGGAAGGCCGGTCCGTAGCGGACATCGGCGTCGGGGCGATAGATCTCGCCCGGGTCCGACGGCTCCAGCCCGGCCGGGGGCCGGGTGTCCTGGTCGGGGGCCTGAATCGGCTGGACCACCAGGCGTCCGCTGGCGTGCTCGGTCCAAATCGTGGTCCCGTCGGGACGGGAGCTGATGCTCAGCGTCCACGCCTGGCCGTCCTCACGCAGGAGCACCTGGATGCGGTGTGCCTGATCCGGCGAGAGCACCAGCGGGGCAGCCAGAACCAGTTCGGCGATGCTCGCGCACCCCACCGCGTCTCCGGCCCGAACCGCCAGCTCGGTGAATCCTGCTGCGGGGAAGTAGATCTGGCCTCGGACCTGGTGATCGCGCAGCCACGGCTGGGTCCGCACGGACAGGCGTCCGGTGAGCAGGACCTCGCCGCTGGCCGAGATGGTGGTGATGGCGGTGAGCAGCGGGTGCCCGGCCTCGTCGAGTCCGGCGCCGCTCACGTCGGCCGTCAGCGACAGGTCGTCGGGCCAGTAGCGCTGCCGGGTGAAGGCGTAGGTGGGCAGGACGGTGCGGGTGGCCGGAACCCCCGTCACCGGTTCCCAGTTCACCGTCACTCCGGCCGCGTGCAGCCCGGCCATGGCCGTGACCAGCTGCCGGATTCCCCCCTGCTGGCGCCGCAGTGTCCCCACGGCCGCACCGTCGACCTCCGCGCTCTCCAGCTGCTCCTCGACCGCGAGGGTCAGCACCGGGTGCGGGCTGATCTCCAGGAACACCCGGCGTCCGGCGGAGATCAGGTTGCTGGTGGTCTCGGCGAAGCGGACGGGCTCGCGCAGGTTGCGCACCCAGTAGGTGGCGTCGGCGGTTGCGGTGTCCATCAGGTCACCGGTGACCGACGAATGGACGTCGGTGGCGGACGTTTCCGGTTCGATGTCGGCAAGGTCGCGCATCAGTCGCTCGCGGATGGCCTCGACCTGCTCCGAGTGGGAGGCGTAGTCGACCGGCAGGACGCGCACCCGCACGCCCTCGCTCTCGCACCGGGCGGCCAGGGCCTCGATCGCGACGGCGTCGCCGGAGACCACGACGGCCTGCGGGCCGTTGACCGCGGCCACGGACAGGCCCGTTCCCTCGATCAGGGCCGAAGCCTGTTCCCCGGAGACAGCTATCGCTGCCATGCCCCCGCGCCCGGCCAGCTCCTCAGCGATGGCCCGGCTGCGCAGGGCCACCACCCGAGCCCCGTCCTCCAGGCTCAGACCGCCCGCCACACACAACGCCGCGATCTCACCCTGCGAATGCCCCACCACCGCGGAGGGTTCGACGCCCAGTGACCGCCACACCCCGGCCAGGGAAACCATCACCGCCCACAACGCGGGCTGAACGACCTCCACCCGCTCCAGCGCGCGCTCATCCCCCAGAACATCCGCCAGACGCCAGTCCACGAACGGCGCCAGCGCCTCCTGGCACGCCTCCATCCGCTCGGCGAAGACCGTGGACTCAGCGAGTAGATCGACCGCCATTCCGGCCCACTGGCCACCCTGGCCCGGGAAGACGAACACCACTTCGCCGGCGGACTTCGCTGCACCCACCACCACGTTCACGGCCGGTTCGCCAGAAGCCAGGGCGGTGAGCCCGGTGGCCAGCTCCCCCACGTCGTCGCCGATGACCACGGCACGCCGGTCGAACCTCGTGCGCGAGGTGACCAGCGCATGACCCACCGCCCGCAGATCGAGGCGCGTCCGCCCGTCCATCATTTCGAGCAGCCGGGCCGCCTGGCCCCGCAATGCCGCATCGGACTTGGCGGAGAGGGACCACACGGCCGGCGCCGCGAGAGCGGGCTCCTGGGCGGAGACCGCAGGGCCGGCTCCGGGTGCCTCCAGGATCAGGTGGGCGTTCGTGCCGGAGAAGCCGAAGCTGGAGATGCCCGCCCGGCGGGGGCCTTCGGTCCAGGCCTGGTCCTCGGTCAGCAACTGCACCGACCCGGCCGACCAGTCCACCTTCGAGGAGGGCTGGTCCACGTGCAGGGTCCGGGGCAGCCGGCCGTGGCGCATCGCCAGCACCATCTTGATCACTCCGGCCACCCCGGCCGCGGCCTGGGTGTGCCCGAGGTTGGACTTCAGCGAGCCCAGGTACAGCGGGGCGGTCCGGTCCTGGCCGTAGGTCGCGAGAACGGCCTGGGCCTCGATCGGGTCACCGAGAACCGTTCCGGTGCCGTGCGCCTCGACCACGTCCACGTCGGCCGGGGTGAGCCCGCCCTGGGCCAGGGCGGCGCGGATCACCCGCTGCTGCGAGGGCCCGTTCGGCGCGGTCAGCCCGTTCGAGGCGCCGTCGGAGTTCATCGCACTGGAGCGGATCACGGCCAGCACCGGGCGGTTCTCCCGGCGGGCCTGCGAAAGGCGCTGCACGACGAGCATGCCGCCGCCCTCGGCCCAGCCGGCCCCGTCCGCGGAGTCGGAGAAGGCCTTGCAGCGGCCGTCGGTGGCCATCCCGCCCTGGGCGGTGAACCCGGCGAAGGTGCCCGGGGTGGCCATCACGGTGACCCCACCGACCAGCGCCGCCGAGCACTCACCCCGGCGGATCGCGGCGGCCGCCAGGTGCAGGGCGACCAGCGAGGAGGAACAGGCGGTGTCCACCGTCACCGCCGGGCCCTGCAGACCCATCACGTAGGCGACCCGGCCGCTGGCGACGCTCTGCGAGGCCCCGGTCATCAGGTGCCCGACGACCTCGTCGCCCAGTGCCCCGGCCACGTCCCCGTAGGCGGAGTTGAACGCGCCCACGAACACGCCGGTGTCGGTGCCGGCCAGCGTGGCCGGGTCGATCCCGGCGTTCTCGGCCGCCTCCCACGACATCTCCAGCAGCAGACGCTGCTGCGGGTCCATCGCCAGCGCCTCGCGCGGGGAGATCCCGAAGAAGGCGGCGTCGAAGCCGGCGACGTCCTCGAGGAAGCCGCCCTCATCGGCGACCGAGGTGAAACGCTCCCGGTCCCAGCCGCGGTCGGTGGGGAACGGCGAGACCGCATCGCGGCCCTCGGCCAGCAGCTGCCACAGGCCCTCGGGGGTGTCGATGCCGCCGGGGAAACGGCAGGCCATCCCGACGATCACGATCGGGTCGTCGTCGGATTCGGTGGCCGGCGCCGGTACGGGCACGACCGGACTTGTCCCGGCACCGCCCAGCAGCCCGGTGAGGTGTTCGGCGAGCACGTCGATGGCCGGGTAGTCGAACACCAGCGTGGCCGGCAGCCGGAGCCCGGTCAGGGCGGCGATGCGGTTACGCAGCTCGACCGCGGTCAGGGAGTCGAAACCCAGCTCGCGGAAGGCCTGGCGCACGTCGATGCGCTCCGGTGAGGAGTGCCCGAGCACGGCCGCAGCGTGGGCGCGCAGCAGGTTGTGCAGGAAGGCCGGGCGTTCGGGGGCCGCGACGGCCGCCCACTTATCGGCAAAGCTGTTCGTTTCCGGTCGCTTCTGCACGGAGGCGATCGGGCGGGAGGCGCTCTCGAGGCGGACCAGGGGCCGCATCATCGGCGGCAGGTCGGCGGCGCGCAGCACGGCCGGATCGATCCGGGTGAGCCCGAGCGTGGCCTGGCCCGAGCGCAGCGCCAGGTCGAACAGTTCCATGCCCTGGCGGGCGCCCAGGGGCGGCAGGCCGGACTCGGTCACCCGCTGCAGGTCGGCCTGCGAGAGCGTGGCGGTCAACCCGGCCTCGCTGGTCCAGCCGCCCCAGGCCATGGAGGTGCCGGTCAGACCCTGCGAGCGGCGCCACTGCATCAGGGTGTCGGCGAACAGGTTGCCTGCGGCGTAGTTGCCCTGCCCGGGGTTGCCGGTGGTCCCGGCCAGGGAGGAGTACACGACGAAGAAGGCCAGGTCGGCCCCGCGGGTCAGGTCGTGCAGGTTCAGCAGGGCGTCGACCTTGGGCGCCAGGACCCGGTCGAGCTTCTGCGGGGTCAGGTTCTCGATCAGGCCGTCGTCGAGAACCCCTGCGGTGTGGATGATCCCGCGCAGGGGACGCTCGGCCGGCACAGAGGCCAGCAGGGCGGCGGCCGCGTCCCGGTCGGAGACGTCTGCGGCCTCGATGCGCACCCGTGCGCCCAGTGCCCGTAGTTCGGCGGCCAGTTCGGCCGCCCCCTCGGCCTGTGCTCCGCGCCGGCTGACCAGCAGCAGGTCAGTGGCTGCGTGGGCGCTGACCAGATGCCGGGCGGTGATGCCGCCCAGGCCCCCGGTACCCCCGGTGATCAGCACAGTGCCGGCGGCCAGGTCCTGCCCGTCCAGGGCGGGTGGGATGGTGAAGACGAGCTTGCCCACGTGCCGGGCCTGGCTCATCGAGCGGAACACCGCGCCGGCTGAGCGCAGGTCGTGCGCGCTGACCGGGACCGGGGTGATCCGGCCGGCCTCGAACAGGGCCAGGAGTTCGCCCAGCATCTGGCTGATCCGCTCCGGGCCGGCGTCGATCAGGTCGAACGCCTGGTAGCCCACGCCCGGGTGGGCGCCCAGCACGTCGTAGGGCGAGCGGATGTCGGTCTTGCCCATCTCGATGAACCGGCCGCGCTCGGCCAGCACCCGCAGCGAGGCGTCGACGAAGTCACCGGCCAGGGAGTTGAGCACCACGTCGACGCCCTGACCGGCGGTGGCGGTGAGGAAGCGGGCCTCGAAGTCCAGGGTGCGCGAGTCGCCGATGTGCGCCTCGTCCAGGCCCAGCTCGCGCAGGGTCTGCTGCTTGGCGGTGCTGGCGGTGGCGAACACCTCCAGGCCGAAGTGCCGGGCCAGCTGGATCGCCGCGGTCCCGACCCCGCCGGTGCCGGCGTGCACCAGCAGCCGTTCGCCGCTCAGGACCCCGGCCAGGTCGACCAGGGCGTGGTAGGCGGTGAGGTAGACGATCGGCACACCGGCCGCCTCGGTGAACGACCAGCCTTCGGGCATCCGGGTGATCCAGCGGTGGTCGGTGTCGGCGAAGGGCCCGAAGGCGGCCGGGACGATGCCCATCACCTCGTCGCCCACCTGGAACCCGCTGACCCCGGCCCCGACGGCGGTGACGATCCCGGCGGCCTCGCTGCCCAGCGGCCCGGCCTCGCCCGGGTACATGCCCAGGGCGTTGAGTACGTCGCGGAAGTTCAGCCCGGCGGCCTGGACGCTGATGCGCACCTGTCCGGGGGCGGGCGGGGCGGCCAGTTCGGGCCGGGTGGTGAAGGTGAGTGCGTCCAGGGTGCCGGGCTGGGTGGTGTCCAGGTGCCAGAACCGGCCGGCCGGCGGGATCAGCCGGGCGACGTCGCCGCTGCGGGCCAGTCGCGGGGCCAGCAGCCGCCCACCGCGCCAGGCGATCTGCGGCTCTCCGGCGGCTGCCGCCTCGGCCACCAGCAGGTCGGTGACCGGAGTGCCGGCCTCGAGGTCGATCAGGGTGATCCGGTCCGGGTTCTCCGACTGCGCCGAGCGGGCCAGGCCCCAGGCCGCGGCTGCGGCCAGGTCGCGCGGGGGCTCCTGCGAGCTGGTGGCGACGGCTCCCCGGGTGATCACGGCGAGCCGGTCCAGGCCCGAGCGCAGGGCGGTCTGCAGGTTCTCCAGCAGCCACCCGATGACCTCGTGAACGCGCTCGGCCGGAGCGTCGGCCGGGCTGGCCGGGACGACGAGGGCGATCGCGCCGAGGGTCTGCGGAGTGAGGGCGTCCGTCACGGTCCAGGTGACCGGGGGGATGCTCACCGGCCGGCTCACCTCGACCCAGTGCGGCCGCAGCACCGCCGAGTCGTCGGCCGGTTGTGTGGCCGTCAGCGCCGCGACGTCGACGGGGCGGACCTTCAGCTTCCCCGCCCGCAGAACGGCGCCGCCGTCCGTGTCGGCCACGGAGATCTCGACCTGGTCCGGCCCGGTGCGCCGCAGGTGGGCGCGTACCTGGGTGGCGCCGGTGGCCCAGAGCGTCACGTCGGTGAGCAGGAACGGCAGCTGGGTGCCGGCCTCGTCCAGCCCGGCCAGGCCCGCGGCCTGCAGCACGGCGTCGAACAGGGCCGGGTGCACACCGAAGCCCTCCGGCTCGGTGGGTAGTTCGGCCTCGGCCCAGACCTGACCGTTCGCCGTCCAGGCCCGCTTCAGGCCCTGGAAGGCCGGGCCGTAGACGATGTCCGAGCCGCCCGCGTACTGCCCGCTGAGGTCGGTCTCCACTGCGTCGGCCGTTGCCCAGGTGAAGGTCGGCGGTTCTTCGGCCACGCCGAGTCCGCCACTGGCATGGCGGGTCCAGGCGCCGTCCGCGGTAGCCGCGTGGACGGCGATCTGCCAGGCGCCGGCCTCGTCGGGGGTCAGGGCCACCTGGATCCGGACGCTGTCGCGTTCGGGCAGCAGCAGGGGCGTGTGCAGCACCAGTTCGGTGATCCGGTGACAGCCCACCGCTTCCCCGGCCCGCAGGGCCAGCTCGGCGAACCCGGTGCCGGGGAAGACGATCTGCTCGCCCAGCCGGTGATCGGCCAGCCAGGGCTGCGCCGGCACCGAGAGGCTGCCGGACAGCAGCATGCCCCTGGTCTCCGGAAGGTCGGTGACGGCAACCAGAATGGGGTGGTCGGCCCCCTTCAGGCCGGCTGCGCGCAGGTCCGGGCGCGCACCGGTGGTGTCGATCCAGAACCGTTCGTGGGCGAACGCGTAGGTGGGCAGCTGCGTGACCTGGGCGCCCGGGAACAGCCCGGACCAGTCCACCCGGACCCCGGCCACGAAGGCCTCGGCCAGGGAGGCGGTCAGTCGTCGCGCGCCGCCCTCCCCCCGACGCAGGGTCCCGCTCACCGTCCCGGTGGCCCCGAGCGTCTCCAAGGTCTCCTGGATCCCGGTGACGAGGACCGGGTGCGGGCTGATCTCCAGGAACGTGCGCCGCCCGGCCGCGACCGCCGTGCTCACCGCGTCCTGGAACTGGACGCTGCGCCGCAGGTTCGCGAACCAGTAGGCGGCATCGGCGCTCTCGCTGTCGAACAGCTCGCCGGTCACCGAGGAGTAGACGGCCACCGTAGAGGCTTGCGGCCGGATCGGCGCGAGGTCGGCCAGCAGCCGCTCCTGCAGGCGCTCGACGTGCGCGGAGTGCGAGGCGTAGTCCACCGGGACGGTGCGCGCCCGGACCTGTGCCTTCTCGCAGGCCGCGACCAGTTCCGGGATCACCGCGGCGTCACCGGAGACCACCACGGAGGAGGGTCCGTTGACGGCCGCTATTTCCAGACGCCCTTCCCAGCGGGCCACGAGCTCGCCGGCTGCGATCTCGGACAGTGGAAGGGCGACCATGCCGCCGGCCCCGGCGAGCGTCTCGGCGATGGCACGGCTGCGCAGGGCCACGATCCGCGCCCCGTCGGGCAGGCTCAGCCCGCCGGCCACGCACAGGGCCGCGATCTCGCCCTGTGAATGCCCGATCACCGCAGCCGGTTCCACGCCGTGCGAACGCCAGATCGCCGCCAAGGAGACCATCACCGCCCAGAGGGCGGGCTGCACCACGTCCACCCGTTCCAGGGCCTGTTCGTCGTTCAGGACATCGGCCAGCTGCCAGTCCACGTACGGGGCCAGCGCGGCGCCGCACTCCTGCATCGCCTCCGCGAAGACCGGCGAGGTGGCCAGGATTTCGTGGGCCATCCCGGCCCACTGTGCGCCCTGGCCGGGGAACACCCAGACCGGGCCGGAGGTGTCGGCCACCGTGCCGGTGACGACCTGGGGCGAGGGCTCACCGGCGGCCAGGGCGGCCAGGGCCGTGATCAGCTCGGTGCGGTCGGCGCCGGTGACCACCGCCCGGTGGTCGAACCGGGCGCGGGTGGTGACCAGTGAGAAGGCGATGTCGGCCGGGCCGACCGTACCGGAACGCACGTGGCTGAGCAGGCGCCCGGCCTGGGCGCGCACCACGTCCGGCGTGCGGCCCGAGAGCACCCACGGCGTGATCGCGGGAGACTGCGCACTTCCCGAAGCGGCTGAGGATGGGGCCGGTTCCTCCAGGATGACGTGCGCGTTGGTGCCCGAGACTCCGAAGGCCGAGACCCCGGCCCGGCGCGGGCGGCCGGTCTGCGGCCACGGCGTGTTCTCGCTCAGCAGGCGCACCTGCCCGGCCTGCCAGTCGATCCGGGTCGAGGGCTGAGCGGCGTGCAGGGTCCGGGGCAGCATCCCGTGCTGGAGGGCCATGATCATCTTGATCAGCCCGCCGGCGCCGGCCGCGGCCTGGGTGTGGCCCACGTTCGACTTCAGCGAGCCCAGCAGCAGCGGCTGCCGGCGGTCCTGACCGTAGGTCGCGATCAGGGCCTGAGCCTCGATCGGGTCGCCCAGGGCGGTGCCCGTGCCGTGCGCCTCGACCGCGTCCACCTCGTCGGGGCGCAGCCCGGCCGCGGCCAGGGCCTGCCGGATGACGCGCTGCTGGGAGGGACCGTTGGGTGCGGTCAGACCGTTGCTGGCACCGTCGGAGTTCACTGCGCTGGAACGGATCACGGCCAGAACGCGGTGGTTCTGCCGGAGCGCCTCGGACTGTCGCTGCAGTACGAGCATGCCCGCTCCCTCGGACCAGCCGGTGCCGTCGGCGCCGTCGGCGAAGGCCCGGCAGCGCCCGTCCGGGGCCAGGCCGCCCTGCTGGGTGAAACCGATGAAGGTGTCCGGGGCCGCCATCACCGTGGCCCCGCCGACCAGGGCCGCCGAGCACTCCCCGGCCCGCAGCGCCTGCGCGGCCAGGTGCACGGCGACCAGAGAGGAGGAGCAGGCGGTGTCGATCGTCATGGTGGGCCCCTGCAGCCCGAGCACGTACGCGATCCGGCCGGAGGCGACGCTCTGCGAACCACCGGTCATCAGGTGCCCGGACAGCTCCGGCGCGGCCCGCCCGGCCATCTCCGCGTAGCCGGAGGAGAACACTCCGACGAAAACGCCCACCGGTGCGCCGGACAGCCCGCTCGGGTCGATCCCGGCGTGCTCCAGAGCCTCCCAGGACGTCTCCAGCAGCAGGCGCTGCTGGGGATCCATGGTGATCGCCTCACGGGGCGAGATCCCGAAGAAGGACGCGTCGAAGTCGGCCACCCCGTCGAGGAATCCGCCCTCGGCGGTGACCGAGGCGCCGGTCCCGTCCCCGAAGAGCTCCTCGAGGTCCCAGCCGCGGTCGGTGGGGAAGGCGGAGATCGCGTCGCGGCCATCGGCGACCAGCCGCCACAGCTCGTCCGGGCCGTTCACCCCACCGGGGAAACGGCAGGCCATCCCGACCACCACGATCGGGTCGTCGACGTCGGTGGTCGCGGCCGCCGGTTCCGGCGCTGAGGGTCGGGAGCCACCGAGCTCACCACTCAGGAAGCCGGCGAGGGCGGCGACCGAAGGATGGTCGAAGACCAGGGTGGCGGGCAGGCGCAGCCCGGTCGCAGCAGCCACCCGGTTGCGCAGTTCCACGGCGGTGAGCGAGTCGAAGCCCAGGTCGCGGAACGCCTGCCGGACATCGATGCGGGCCGGGTCCGGATGGGCCAGGACCGCGCCCACGTGGGCGCGCACCTGGGTGTGCAGGAACTCCTCGCGCTCGTTCTCGGCCAGGCTCTGCCAGGTCGCGGCCAGTCCCTCGGGCCGGGCCGGACCGGCGTTCGGGCGGACGGGCAGATGAGGGACGAGGGTGCTGAACAGGGCGGGCACGTCGCCTTGGGCACGGAGCGCCGGGGGCGCCAGGCGGGTCACGGCGAGCACATCAGCCTGGCTGCTCAGGGCCCGGTCGAACAGGGCCAGGCCCTGTTCGACGCTCAGCGGCGGCAGCCCGGACTCCTCCAGGCGCCGGCGGTCGTGCGCGGACAGCGCCCGGGTCAGACCGGCCTGGTGGGTCCACGGGCCCCAGGCCAGGGCGATACCGCTGCGGCCGGCCTGCCGGCGCAGCTGGATCAGGGCGTCGGTGAAGGCGTTGGCGGCCGCGTAGTTGGCCTGGCCAGCGCCGCCCAGCACCCCGGCGAGGGAGGAGAAGAGCACGAACAGCTCGGCGTCGGGCAGCAGCTGGTGCAGGTGCCAGGCGGCGTCGACCTTGGGCCGCAGCACGGCGCTCAGCTGCTGCGGCGTGAGCGAGGTCAGGGTGGCGTCGTCGACCACCCCGGCCGTGTGCACCACACCGGTGACCGGGTGCTTGCGAAGAACCGCGGCCAGGGCGGCCGGGTCGGTGACGTCGCAGGCTTCCAGCACCACCGAGGCACCCAGCTCGGCCAGGTCGGCGAGCAGGCCGGCCGCCGTCTCGGCCTGGTGCCCGCTGCGGCTGAGCAGGAGCAGTTCCAGGCCGGGGTGGGTGGCGGCCAGGTGCCGGGCGACCTCGGCCCCCAGGCCCCCGGTGGCGCCGGTGATCAGGATGCGGCCGGTGATGACGGGAGCGGTTCCACTTTCGCTGAGGCTCCGGATCAGCTGGGGCGCCAGGATGCGACCGTCCCGAACAGCGAGCTGATCGTGGGCCAGACCCACCGCCAGCCCGAGAGAAGCCCCGTCCGAGTCCGAATCGATCAGGCCGATCCGGCCCGGGTTCTCGGTCTGCGCGGAGCGGATGAGCCCCTGCACGGCGGCGGCCGCCGGGTCGATCGGCGTCGTCCCGCCTGCGGCGACGGCGCCACTGGTGACGACGGTGAGCCGGGCGGCGGCGAGACGTTCGTCGCTCAGCCAGGTCTGCAGCTGCTCGAGCATCCAGGTGGTGATCCGGTGGGTCCGCTCGACCGGGTCCTGCCCGGCCTCCGGAGCCGGGACGCGCAGCAGGACGTCGGTGGCACCCGCGAGGTGCGGTTGGCCGGCGAGCCCGCCATCAGCCTCGAGGAAGGATGCGGCCGTCCCTCCCGTAGTGTCGGCATCCTGCCATTCCAGCTGCAGCACCACGGAATCGTCGGCCGCCTGGGCCATTTCCCCGTCGGGCAGGGGCAGCAGGGTCAGGGCGCCGATGCTCAGCACCGGCGCACCGGCCGGGTCGGTCACGGTGATCGAGACCTGGTCGCCGTGGGTATGCAGCCGGGCCCGCACGTGGCCGGCCGCGGAGGCCCGCAGCACCACGTCGGTGAAGGTGAAGGGCAACCGGACCGCGTCGGAGCCGAGGTCGGCGAAGGCGCAGGCCTGGAGCACGGCGTCCAGCAGCGCCGGGTGCAGACCGTATCCGCCCGCCTGGTCCAGATCGGGCAGGCCGGCCTCGGCCCAGACGTCGCTCCCCTGGCGCCAGACCCGGGTCAGGCCCTGGAAAGCGGGGCCGTAGGCGATGTCCAGGCCCTCGGCGTACATCTCCCCCGCATCGACCGCGTCCGCTCCGGCCGGCGGCCAGGAGTCGTCGAAGCCGTCGAAGCTGTCGTCGATGGGGCGGTCGAGCGTGGCGGTGGCATGCCGCACCCACGTCTCGGAACCGTCCGCCCGGGCGTGGATCTGCACCTCCCAAGCGGAATCCACGGGAGCGAGCGCAACCTGCAATTGCACGCCGCCGACCGTGGGGAGCACCAGCGGCGCCTCGAGCACCAGTTCGGCCACCCGCGTTGCGCCGACCGCATCGGCGGCCCGCACCGCGAGCTCGACGAAACCCGCGCCGGGGAACAGGACGCTCTCGCGCACGACGTGGTCGGCCAGCCAGGGATGGGTGTCCAGGCCGATCCGGCCGGTGAACAGCATCCCGCCCGAGCCGGGCAGTTGCACCGATGCGGCCAACAGCGGATGCTCGGCCTTCGACAGGCCGGCGGCCACGACGTCACCGGCGAGGGCGGCAGGAGCGACCCAGTAGTGCTCGTGCTGGAACGCGTAGGTGGGCAGGTCGACGACCCGGCCCGCCGGGAGCAGAACGCTCCAGTCGATCGGGACGCCCCGGACGAAGGCGGTGGCCGCAGCGGTCAGGGCGTCAACGTTTTCACCGGCCCGGCCCCCGCGCAGCACCGGCACGGCGACCACGTCGTCCGAGGCGCTCTGCTGGGCCATCGCGCTGAGGGTGCCGTCGGCGCCGGCCTCGATCAGGGTGCGGGTGCCCAGGGCCTCCAGCGTGGTCACGGCGTCGGCGAACCGGACGGCCGAGCGGGCCTGACGCAGCCAGTATCCGGGAGTGGCGAACTCGGCCGGATCGATCAGTGTGCCGGTCAGGGTGGACACGACCGGGATCCGGCCGGGCTGCCACTGCAGGGTCTGCAGCACCTGCTCGAATTCGGCCAGCGCCGGTTCCATCAGGACCGAGTGGAAGGCGTGCGAGACCGCGAGCCTGCGAGTCCGGCGGCCCTGGCGGGCAAAGTGCTCCTGCACGGCCAGCACCGGATCCTCGACACCGGAGACCACCACGGAACCGGGGGCGTTGACGGCTGCCAGCGACACCTCGTCCGTAAGCAGGTGTGCCACCTCGTCCTCGGTGGCCTCGACGGCGAGCATCGCACCCCCGGCCGGCAACTGCTGCATGAGCTGCCCACGGGCGACCACCAGACGGCAGGCGTCGGCCAGCGAGAGCACCCCGGCCGCGTGGGCGGCGGCGATCTCGCCCACGGAGTGCCCGGCGACGTGGTCCGGGGTGATGCCCCAGGTCTGGAGCATCCGGAAGAGCGCGACCTCGATGGCGAACAGGGCGGGCTGGGCCCAGCCGGTCTGCTCGATCAGGTCGGCGTCCTTCCCCCAGATCACCTCCAGCACAGGACGTCCGAGCAGCCGGTCGAGTTCGGCGGTCACCTCTTCGAGAGCCCGGGCAAAGACCTCGGACGAGGAGTGGAGCTCGCGGCCCATGCCGAGGCGCTGGGAGCCCTGACCGCCGAAGAGCACGGCCACGCCGCCGTTGACGGTCTGGCCCTCGACCAGCCCGGCCCGCGGGGTGCCGTCGGCCAGGGCCCGCACACCGGCCAGAAGTTCCTGGGCGCCCGGGCCGAGCACGACGGCGCGGTGGCCGAAGCGAGCACGGGCGGTGGCGAGGGTGTGGGCCACATCGGCCGGGTCCTGGTCCACGTCCGCCAGGCGAACCGCCTGCCCCCGCAACGCCTCCGGCGTCCGCGCCGAGATCACCCACGCCAGCGGGCCCTCAGCAGCAACCGGCCCGACCGGTTCCTCGAGCTGCGGCGCCTCGATGATCACGTGGGCATTGGTGCCGGAAACACCGAACGAGGAGACCCCGGCCCGGCGCGGGTGCCCGCTGGAGGGCCAGGCCGTGTTCTCCTCCAGCAACCGGATCGAGCCCTCGGCCCAGTCCACCTTCGACGTGGGGGTGCCCAGGTGCAGGGTGCGCGGGACCACCCCGTGCCGCATCGCCTGGACCATCTTGATGATTCCGGCGACCCCGGCGGCGGCCTGGGTGTGCCCCAGGTTCGACTTCAGCGAGCCGAGGTACAGCGGCTCGGAACGGTCCTGCCCGTAGGTCTCCAGCAGGGCCTGGGCCTCGATCGGGTCGCCCAGCACGGTGCCGGTGCCGTGGGCCTCGACCACGTCCACGTCGGCCGGGTCGAGCCCGGCCGCGGCCAGGGCCGCGCGGATCACCCGTTGCTGGGCCGGCCCGTTCGGCGCGGTCAGCCCGTTGGAGGCGCCGTCCTGGTTGACCGCGCTGGAACGCAGCACCGCCAGCACCCGGCGACCTTCGCGGCGGGCGTCCGAAAGCCTCTGCACCACCAGCATTCCGGCACCCTCGGACCAGCCGGTGCCGTCTGCGTCGTCGGAGAAGGCCTTGCACCGACCGTCGGCGGCCAGCCCGCCCTGCACCGAGAACCCGATGAAGGCGTCCGGCGTGGCCATCACGGTCACCCCGCCGACCAGGGCCATCGAGCACTCGCCCGAACGCAGCGCCTGCGCGGCCCAGTGCAGGGCCACCAGCGAGGAGGAGCAGGCCGTGTCCACGGTCACCGCGGGCCCGTGCAGGCCGAGCACGTAGGCCACCCGGCCGGACAGGACGCTCTGCGAGCCGCCGGTGACCAGGTGCCCGGCGACGTCGTCGATCGAGTCCATCGCGACCTGCGTGTAGCCGGACTCGAAGGCCCCGACGAACACCCCGACCGGGGCGCCGGCCAGTGTGGCCGGGTCGATCCCGGCGTGCTCCAGTGCCTCCCATGAGGTTTCGAGGACCAGCCGCTGCTGCGGGTCCATCGCGATCGCCTCGCGAGCCGAGACACCGAAGAAGGAGGCGTCGAAACCACCGACGCGCTCGAGGAAGCCGCCGTTGGCGGTGGCGGACGTCCGGGCCAGGGCGGCCAGGTCCCAGCCACGGTCGGCGGGGAACCCGGAGACCACGTCGCGGCCCTGCTCCACGACCTGCCACAGCGCGTCGGGACCGCCGATGTCACCGGGGAAACGGCAGGCCATGCCGGTGATGACGATCGGGTCGTCGTCAGTGGCCACGGTGGCCTTCGTGGGGGCCCCGGTGGTCGTCACGGCCGGTGCATCGCCCAGGCGGCTCATCAGATGGGCGGCCAGCGCGGTGACCGTGGGGTGGTCGAAGACCAGGGTCACCGGCAGGCGCAGCCCGGTCACCCCGGTCAGACGGTTGCGCAGCTCCACGGCCGTCAGGGAGTCGAACCCCAGGTCGCGGAAGGCCTGGGCGGTGTCCACGGTGGTGCCGGCCGGGTGTCCGAGCACTGCGGCCACGTGCTCGCTGACCAGGCCGGTCAGGGTGCGGCGGCGCTCGGCCAGGGGCAACTGGGCCCAGCGCGCCGCGAAGCCCTCGGCGGCTTCCTCCGCCACCCGGCGGGTGGCCCGGGACGGCACGAGGGTGCGCAGCACCGGCGGCAGGTCGCCCAGGGTCCGCAGGGTGGGCTGGTCCAGGCGGGTCAGGCCGAGCACGTGCTCGTCGGCGGCCAGGGCCCGGTCCAGCAGGGCCAGACCCTGCCGGGCCGACAGCGGAGGCATGCCGGTGCTCTCCAGGCGCCGCCGGTCGATCTCGGAAAGAGTTCCGGTCAGCCCGATCTCGGGGGTCCAGGCGCCCCACGCCATCGACACGGCGGGCAGCCCGAACTGGCGGCGCCACTGCACCACGGCGTCGGCGAAGACGTTGCCGGCCGCGTAGTTGGCCTGGCCGGGGCTGCCGAGCAGACCGGACAGGGAGGAGTAGACCGCGAAGAGGGAAAGGTCCGCCTCGCGGGTGAGGTCGTGCAGCAGCCAGGTGGCGTCGACCTTGGGGGTGAGCACCCCGTCCAGACGTTCGGCGGTGAGGGAGCTGATCACCCCGTCGTCGAGCACCCCGGCGGTGTGCACGACCCCGGTCAGGGGGTGCTCGGCCGGGATCGAGGACAGCAGGGCCGTCAGGGCCGCACGGTCGCTCACATCGGCGGCGGCGATCGTGACCTCGGCGCCGAGCTCGCTCAGTTCGCGGGTCAGGGCCTCGGCGCCCTCGGCCTGGCCGCCGCGGCGGCTGACCAGCAGCAGGTGCCGCACGCCGTGCTCGGCGACCAGGTGACGGGCGGTGAGGGCGCCCAGCCCGCCGGTGCCGCCGGTGATCAGGACGGTGCCGCTGCCCAGCGGGCCGGCCGAGGACGCCTGCTCCACGACCGGTTCGGCGCTCAGCAGGCGGGGGCGGCGCAGCACCCGGCCACGCACGGCGACCTGGGGCTCGCCGGTGGCCACGGCCAGGGTCAGACCGACCAGGTCGGGCTCGGCGCCGATCTCGAGGTCGACCAGCGTCACCCGGCCCGGGTTCTCGGCCTGCGCCGAGCGCACCAGGCCCCAGACCGTGGCCGCGGGCAGGTCGATGACTGGGTCGTCCTCGGCGGTGCCGACCGCGGCGGTGGTGACCACCGTGAGCGGGGTGCGCTCGAGGCGCTCGTCGCCCAGCCAGGTCTGCACCTGCTCCAGCGTCCAGGCCGCGACCGCGTGGGCGGCGGCCGCGACGTTCTCGGGTTCGGGCTGGTGGGCGACGGCCAGGAGGATGCGGCCCGGCACTGGTGCCCCGGCCTCGACCGCGGCGCTCAGGGCCGTGATGTCGGGGTGCTGCAGCGCGGCGCCGGTCACCGGGACCGGCCCGACCGCAACCCAGTCCGAGCCGGCCGTGGCATCAGTGGCGACGGGTGCATCGGGCAGGTCGAGCCAGCGCAGGGTGAGGGCGGCCGAGTCGTCGGGCGCGGTCAGGTTCCCGGCCGGGATCGGCCGGGTGAGCAGCGAGGCGATCGTCAGGACGGCCGCCCCGGAGGCATCGGTCACGGTCACCGCGACCTCGTCCGGCGCGATCTGGTCCATCCGGACCCGGACGCGGGCCGCACCCGTCGCGAACAGTTCCACACCGCTGAAGGTGAACGGCAGCCGCACGTCCTCGAAGGCCGTCGTGCCGCCGAGGAAGGCGGCAGCGTGCAGGACCGAGTCCAGCAGCGCCGGGTGGATGCCGAACCCTTCGGAGGGGACGTCGATCTCGGCTTCGGCCCAGACGCTGCCGGCGTCCTGCCACACCTTGCGCAGGCCCTGGAACGCGGGGCCGTACGCGAGGTCTCCGGGCGCGGAATACAGGCCGGAGATGTCGGCTTCGGTGCCTGCGGGGGGCCAGGAGGTCAGCGTCGGGCCCGGGGCGGGCGAGGCGGCGACCAGGACACCCACGGCGTGCTCGGTCCAGACCTCGAGCCCGTCCGGGCGGGCCTGGACAGAGATGTCGCGGCGCTCGGCGCCGGTTCCGCTCACGTGCACCCGGATCTGGCAGCCACCGTGCTCGGGCAGCACCAGCGGCGCCTGCAGAACCAGTTCCGACAGGTGCCCGCACCCGACCGCGTCCCCGGCCTGCACCGCCAGTTCCACGAACCCGGTTCCGGGGAAGACCACCGATCCGCGCACCACGTGGTCGGCCAGCCAGGGCTGGGTCCGCACCGAGAGCCGTCCGGTGAACAGCAGCCCGGCGTCACCGGGCAGTTCCATCCGTGCCCCCAGCAGGGGGTGCCCCGCAGCGTCCAGCCCAGCTCCCGCGACATCCCCGGCCACGGCCGGAGCCGAAGGCCAGTAGCGCTCGTGCTGGAAGGCGTAGGTGGGCACCGAGGCCTGGGGCCCCTCGCCCAGCAGGCCGGCCCAGTCGACGTTGCCCCCTGCGGCCCAGAACTCACCTAGCGCCGAAAACATCCGCCGCAGAGCACCGTCGCCGCGGTGCAGGGTGGGGACGGTGGCGGCCGAATCGTCCGGCTCCAGACCGTCCGCGCTCTGCTGGATCGCCTGCACCAGCACCGGGTGCGGGCTGACCTCGACGAACAGCCGGTGCCCGGCGTCCATCAGGGCCTGGGTGGCCAGGTCGAAGCGCGCCGTCTCGCGCAGGTTGCGCACCCAGTACCCGGCATCGGCCGTGGTGGTGTCCAGTTCCTCACCGGTGAGCGAGGAGTACACCGGCACGGCCGCGCGGACGGGGGCGACATCGGCCAGGTCCTCCAGCAGCCGCTCGGTGATCGTGTCGACCTGCGCCGAGTGGGAGGCGTAGTCCACCGGCAGGATCCGCACCCGCACGCCGTCGCTCTCGCACTGCGCCGCCAGTTCCTGCACCGCCGAGGGCTCACCGGCGACGACCACCGAGCCGGGAGCGTTGACCACGGCGACCGAGAGCCGCCCGCCCCAGGCCGTCAGCAGCTCCTGGGCCCGCTCCAGCGGCAGGCCGACGGCGACCATCGCCCCGGCTCCCGCCAACTGCTCGGCGATGGCCCGGCTGCGCAGCGCCACGATCCGGGCGCCGTCGGCCAGGGTGAGGGCGCCGGCCACACACAGCGCGGCAATCTCGCCCTGTGAGTGCCCCACCACCGCGGCGGGTTCGACCCCGTACGAGCGCCAGGTGGCCGCGAGCGAGACCATCACCGCCCACAGGGCCGGCTGCACCACGTCAACTCGTTCCAGGGCACTCTCGTCATTGAGGACGTCGGTGAGCTGCCAGTCCACGAACGGCGCCAGGGCGCGGGCACAGTCGTCGAACGAAGAGGCAAAGACCGGTGAGGAACCGAGCAGTTCCCGGGCCATCCCGGCCCACTGCGCCCCTTGTCCCGGGAAGACGAAGACCGGGCCGTCCTCGGCCTCCAGGGCCCGGGTGACGTCCGGGGCGCCGGAGGCCACGGCCTGCAGGGCGTCCCGCAGCTCGCTCAGGTCGGCGCCGGTCACCACGGCCCGGTAGGACAGCGCGGCCCGGCCAATGGCCAGCGTGCGTGCTGCGGCCTGGGCATCCTCGACGGGCCACTGCCGCAGCCGGGCGGCCTGCTCGCGCAGGGCGGCCGGCGACTTGGCCGAGACCATCCAGGGAACCAGCGAGAGCCCGGACGCCGCCGGTGCGGGGGCCTCGTCCGGGGCCGCTTCCAGGATCACGTGCGCGTTGGTGCCGGAGACCCCGAAGGCCGAGACCGCGGCCCGGCGGGGGCGATCCACCTGCGGCCAGGACCGGGCCTCGGTGAGCAGGCGCACCGCCCCCCGCGACCAGTCCACCTTGGCGGAGGGCGCGTCCACGTGCAGGGTGCGCGGCAGGACCCCGTTGCGCAGGGCCATGACCATCTTGATCACACCCGAGACCCCGGCCGCGGCCTGGGCGTGCCCGAGGTTGGACTTCAGCGAACCCAGCCACAGCGGGTCCGTCTCGGAACGGTCACGACCGTAGGTGGCCAGCAGGGCCTGCGCCTCGATCGGGTCGCCGAGAATCGTTCCGGTGCCGTGACCTTCGACCACGTCCACGTCGGCGCCGCGGAGCCCGGCCGCCTGCAGGGCGGCCCGGATCACCCGCTGCTGGGCCGGGCCGTTGGGCGCGGTCAGGCCGTTCGACGCGCCGTCCTGGTTGACCGCGCTGGCCCGCACCACGGCCAGGACGCGGCGGCCCTGACGGTGCGCCTCGGACAGGCGCTGCACCACCAGCACGCCCGCACCCTCGGCCCAGCCGGTGCCGTCGGCCGCCTCGGCGAACGCCTTGCAGCGGCCGTCCGGGGCCAGGCCGCCCTGCTGGGAGAAGCCCACGAACACGTCGTCGGAGGCCATCACCGACACGCCACCGACCAGCGCCGTGCTGCACTCACCGGCCCGCAGCGCCTGGGCGGCCAGGTGGAGGGCGACCAGCGAGGAGGAACAGGCCGTGTCCACGGTCATCGACGGGCCGCGCAGGCCCAGCACGTACGAGATGCGGCCGGAGACCACGCTCTGCGAACCGCCGGTGATCAGGTGCCCGGCCAGCTCGCTGTCGGCGCGGTCGGCGATCTCGACGTAGCCCGAAGGGCTGGCCCCGGCGAAGACCCCGACCGGCTCTCCCGCCAGGGCGGTGGGCGAGATCCCGGCGTGCTCAAGAGCCTCCCAGGCGGTCTCCAGCAGCAGCCGCTGCTGCGGGTCCATCGCCAGCGCCTCGCGCGGGGAGATCCCGAAGAACGCGGCGTCGAAGTCGGCGACCCCGTCCAGGAAGCCACCCCGGCCCGTGCTGGAACCATCGGCCAGGGCGTCCAGGTCCCAGCCCCGGTCGGTGGGGAAGGCGGTGACGGCGTCGCGGCCCTGCTCGACCAGGTCCCACAGACTGTCGGGGCCGGTGACCCCACCGGGCAGCCGGCAGGCCATCCCGACGATCGCGATCGGCTCGCTGCCGGCCGCCTCCAGCTCCTGGTTGCGGCGCTGCAGTCGCTTGTTCTCCAGCATGGCCGACCGCAGGGCCTCGACCATCCGGCTCTGCTGGTCCTGCGCTCGGGCGGGCTGGTTCACAGTGGTGTCCTTCTGCGGCGGGGTCATTCGTCCTCCCCCAGGGCCAGGCGGATGAGGTCGTCGACATCCGCGGTGAGGAGGGCTTCGTCGTCTTCGTCGGTCACCGGCACAGCTGCGGCCGGGCGCTCAGGTTCCGCGCCGGCTGGCTCCCAGGTCAGCTCGGCGGCCAGGAACTCGGCCAGCTCGGCGATCGAGGGGTGGTCGAACACCATCGTGGCGGGCAGGTTCAGGCCGGTCGCCGCGCCGAGCTGGTTACGCAGCTCCACCGCGGTCAGCGAGTCGAAACCCAGCTCCTTGAAGGCCTGCCCAGCCTCGATCCGGCTTCCCGAGCGGTGTCCCAGGGCCGCCGCGACGTGCTCACGCACCAGCGCGCGCAGGAACTTCTGCCGTTCCTCGGGCCGGGTCTCACGCCATTGCTTGGCAAAAGCGTCGTCCTGCCCGCCGATCGGCCCGGCGAGCACCTCCTGCACCTGCGGCAGCTCAGAAAGCAGGGCGCTGGGCCGGGACACGGTGAACGCCGGGGCGAACTTGGCCCAGTCCATGTTCGTGACGGTGAGCCCGCTCTCGCCGGCCTGCAGGGCCTGGCCCAGCGCGATCAGAGCCAGCCGCGGGGGCATCGGCAGAACCCCCAGCCTGCGCAGGTACTCACCCTGCTCGGGGTTGTCCACGGCCATGCCGGCCTCGGCCCAGTTGCCCCAGGCGATGGCCAGGCCCGGGAGCCCCTCGGCCCGGCGCCGGGCGGCCAGTGCGTCCAGGTAGGCGTTGGCCGAGGCATAGGCGGCCTGTCCCCCGCTGCCCCAGGCCGAGGCTCCCGAGGAGAACAGCACGAAGGCGTCCAGGTCCAGGCCGCGGGTCAGTTCGTCCAGCAGCGCGGCCCCACCCGCCTTGGCCCGCACCTCAGCCTCCACCTGCTCGGGCGTGGTGTCGTCGATCTCGACCACACCGTGGCTGACCCCCGCCGCGTGAACAACTGCCCGGAGCGGAATGTGGGACGGGATCTGCTCCAGTACGTCACTCAGCGCACCTTCGTCGGCGGCATCGGCGGCGGCGAAAGTGACACTGGCTCCGAGGTTGCGCAGATCCTCGGCCAGCCGATCGGCGCCGGGAGCCTGCTCGCCCCGGCGGCTGAGCAGAACCAGGTGCTCCGCACCGGCCGTAGCAGCCCAGCGGGCCACCAACGCGCCCAGCCCGCCGGTTCCGCCGGTGACCAGGACCGTGCCGCGGGCCTTCCACTGCGTGAGACCACCGGGTGCGGGGGCCGGCATCAGCCGCCGGCCGAACACCCCGTGCGGGCGCAGGGCGAGCTGGTCCTCACGGTTGTCGGTGCCGGCCCTGCGCAGGAGCCCGGCCAGTCGGCGGGCGGCGGCCGAGTCGATCTGCGACGGCAGGTCGACGACCCCACCCCACTGATCCGGTCGTTCCAGCGCCGCGACCCGGCCCAGGCCGCTGATACCGGCCTGGCGCGGGTTCAGGACCGGATCGCCGGCACCGGTCGAGACCGCACCGCGGGTGGCCGCCCAGACCACGCTCTCGCGCTCCAGCCTCTGCAGCAGAGCCAGCGTGGGCACCACCCCGGCAGGTACGAAGCCGGGGGTCGACTCGTCCCACGACAGCAGCGACAGCACACGCTCCGACGCACCCAGCTGACCGGTGAAGGCCGATCCGTCGAAGCCGACCGTCCGGGCGCTCAGCGCGGCGGCGATCAGCGAGACCTCCGGATCGTCCAGGAGCGAGACCGGTGCGACCACCACCCAGTCCGCCGGCCCGTCCGCGACCTGGGCCTGACCGCTCTCCGGCAGCAGCGTCCAGGACTCCCGGTAACGCCACGCTTCGAGAACAGCCGACTCGTCCGTCTTCTCCACAGGTACCTCGACCCAGTAACGCTCGCGTTGGAAGGCATAGGTGGGCAACGTCGTCCCCCGGCCACCAGCGAGGAAGGCATTCCAGTCGACCGCTGCGCCGTTCACGAAGGCCGCAGCCAGTCCGTTCATCACGCTCGGCAGTCCGGCGTTGTCCGCGCCGCGCAGTACGGGGACTGCCCTCACCGCCGGCGACAGGCTCTCCTGGGCCGCCGCGGCCAGGGAGCCGTTCGGCCCGGCCTCGATGAGCGTGCGCACACCAAGGCTTTCCAGCGCACGCACCGCATCGGCCCAGCGAACTCCCTCGCGGGCCTGGCGCACCCAGTACTCCGGCGTCGAGAAGTCTTCCGGCGTGACCGGGCCGCCGGTGAGCGTGGAGACGATCGGCGTGTCCGGGGTACCCCACCGCAGCGTCTTCAGCACCTGCTCGAACTCGGCCAGCATGGGCTCCATCAGCGGCGAGTGGAACGCGTGCGAGACCTTCAGCCGTTTCGTGCGCCGCCCCATCGCCGCAAACGTCTCGGCCAGGGCCAGAACGTCGTCCTCCGCGCCGGCTACGACCAGGAAGGTCGGCGAGTTCACCGCGGCCACCGTGACCGCCTCGCCCAGCAGGCCGCTCACCTCGTCCTCGGCGGCCTCGATGGCCACCATCGCTCCACCGGCCGGGAGGGCCTGCATGAGCCGGCCACGCGCTGCCACCAGCCGAGCCGCGTCCGGGAGCGTGAGGGCACCACTGACGTGGGCAGCCGCGATCTCGCCGACGGAGTGCCCGGCCAGGTGGGCCGGGCACACGCCGTACGCCTGCAGGAGCCGGAACAGGGCGACCTCGAGGGCGAAGAGCGCGGGCTGGGCCCAGCCGGTCTGCTGCAACTGCCCCGCCTCCGGTTCGGCGGGACCGGCGTCAGGCCACATCACCTCGCGCAGAGGTCGCTCCAGGTGCTCGTCCAGCGCCCGCGTCACCTCGTCGAAGGCCTGCGCGAAGGCCGGTGCCGCCTCGTACAGTTCCCGGCCCATGCCGGGCCACTGCGAACCCTGACCGCTGAACACCACGGCAACGTCCGAAGCACCCCGGCTCTGACCCAGAGTCACTGCGGCGGAGGGTGAACCGGCGGCCAGAGCACGCAGGCCCTCGAGCAGTTCGTCCCGATCGGCACCCACGACCACGGCCCGGTGCCCGAACCGGGCGCGCTGGTTGGCCAGCGACCACCCGATGTCCAGCGGCCCGGCCGGGTTCTCGGCCACGTACCCGGCCAGCCGCCCGGCCTGGGCGCGGACCCCGTCCTCGGTCTTTCCCGAAACCACCCACGGAAGCGGGCCCTCAGGCGTCACCGGCGCGGGGACGTCCTCTGGTTCGGGCTGTTCGAGAATGACGTGGGCGTTCGTGCCCGAGACCCCGAAGGAGGAGACACCGGCCCGGCGCGGGCGCCCGCTGGAGGGCCACGGCGTGTTCCGGGTGAGCACCTGCACGGCGCCGGACGACCAGTCCACCTTGGCCGAAGGCGCCTGCACGTGCAGGCTGGCCGGGACCGTCCCGTGCCGCATGGCCAGCACCATCTTGACCACGCCGGCCACCCCGGCCGCGGCCTGGGTGTGGCCCAGGTTCGACTTCAGCGAACCCAGGTACAGCGGCTCGTCCCGGTCCTGCCCGTAGGTGGCCAGCAGCGCCTGAGCCTCGATCGGATCACCGAGAACGGTTCCGGTGCCGTGCCCTTCGACGACGTCGACGTCCGAGCCCGACAGGCCCGCCGCGGCCAGCGCCTGACGGATCACCCGCTGCTGGGCCGGGCCGTTCGGTGCGGTCAGGCCGTTCGAGGCGCCGTCCTGATTCACGGCACTGGAGCGCAGCACCGCCAAGACCGGGCGCTTGTCCCGGCGAGCGTCGGAAAGACGCTGCAGGACGAGCATTCCGGCACCCTCGGACCAGCCGGTGCCGTCGGCAGAGTCGGCGAACGCCTTGCAGCGGCCGTCCGGGGCGAGCCCGCCCTGCTGGCTGAAGCCGATGAAGGTGTCCGGGGTGGCGATCACGGTCACCCCGCCGGCCAGGGCCATCGAGCACTCGCCCGTGCGCAGTGCCTGAGCCGCCCAGTGCAGGGCCACTAACGAGGACGAGCAGGCCGTGTCCACGGTGACGGCCGGTCCCTGCAGGCCCATCACGTAGGAGACCCGGCCGGACAGCACACTCTGCGAGCCGCCGGTGATCAGGTGCCCGGCCAGGTCGCGGTCGGCGCGGGTGGCCAGTTCGGTCCAGCCGGAGGGGAAGGCACCCACGAAGACGCCGACCGGTTCACCGGCCAGGCCGGTCGGATCGATCCCGGCGTCCTCGACGGCCTCCCAGGCGGTCTCGAGCAGGATGCGCTGCTGCGGGTCCATCGCCAGCGCCTCGCGCGGCGATATGCCGAAGAAAGCGGCGTCGAAGCCACCGACATCCTCCAGGAAGCCACCGCGGGCGGTGACCGAGGCCCCGGAACCGATCAGGTCCTCCAGATCCCAGCCGCGGTCGGTGGGGAAGGCACCGATCGCGTCGCGGCCCTCGGCGAGCAGGTTCCACAGCTCGTCCGGGCCACTCACCCCGCCCGGGAAGCGGCAGGACATGCCCACGATGACGATCGGGTCGTCGACCGGGGTGGGCACCGGGACCTCGGGCCGGGCCGGGGTGTTCTCGGGGCCGCCGAGCAGGACAGCGAGGTGTGCGCTCAGGGCGGAGACGGTGGGGAAGTCGAAGACCAGGGTGGCCGGCAGGGCCAGGCCGGTGGCCGCGCCGAGCTGGTTGCGCAGTTCGACGGCAGTCAGCGAGTCCAGGCCCATCTCGCGGAAGGCCTGCGCGTCGTCGATGTCTTCGGACGACGAATGCCCCAGCACGGCGGCCAGGTGCCGGCGCAGCAGGTCACGGAGCGTCTGGCCACGCCGGCGGGGCTCCATCGCGGCCCACCGCTGGGCGAAATCGTCCGGGGCGGAGCGGGATGCACTACGGCGCGCACTGCCACCGGTGAGCGTGCGCAGCACCGGCGGAACGTCCCCCGAGGCGCGTAGTCCGGGAATGTCGAGCCGGGTCAGGCCGAGCACCGGGGCCTCGTCGGCCAGCGCACGGTCGAACAACTCCAGCCCTTGGTCCAGGGTGAGCAGCGGCATGCCGGCCTTGGCCATCCGCTTGAGGTCGACCTCGTTCAGCGTGCCGGTCAGCCCGGTCTCCGGGGTCCAGGCGCCCCAGGCCAACGAGGTCGCGGCCAGCCCCTGGGCCTCGCGCCACTGGGCCAGGGTGTCCAGGTACACGTTGCCGGCCGCGTAGTTGCCCTGCCCCGGCCCACCCAGCTGCCCGGCCAGCGACGAGAACAGGGCGAACAGGCGCAGATCCAGGTGCTGGGTCAGCTCGTGCAGGTGCCAGGCAGCATCCACCTTGGCCCGCAGCACGTTCCGGACCCGTTCGGGGGTCAGGGAGGTGATGACCCCGTCGTCGAGAACCCCAGCGGTGTGCACGATCCCGATCAGAGGACGGGTGTCCGGCACCTTGCGCAACAGATTGACTACAGCGTCCCGGTCGGAGACGTCGCAGGCCTCGACGGTGACGTGGGCACCGGCGTCGGTGAGCTCGCCGGTCAGGGCGCTCATGCCCTCGGCGGCCGGGCCGCGGCGGCTGACCAGAAGAAGGTTGCGCACGCCGTGGTGGTGCACGAGATGGCGGGCGAACAGCCGGCCGAGGCCGCCCGAGGCTCCGGTGAGCAGGACAGTGCCATCACTCAGATCCGGGCTTGCCGATCCGGGCGAGGCCGGGGCCGGGTGCCGCACCAGCCGGGCAGCGAGCACCGTCCCTGCGTTGGCGCCGCGCAGCGCCACCTGGCTCTCCGCCGACGCCGCGACGCCGGCCAGCAGCCCCAGGTCGAGCCCGGCGTTCAGCGGCAGGTCGGCGAGCACGATGCGGTCGGGGTTCTCGGTCTGTGCGGTGCGGATCAGGCCCCACACGGTGGACGCCGCGAGGTCGACCACCTCGTCCGGGCTGGTGGTCACGGCCGAGCGAGTCACAACGATCAGCCGGGTGTGGGCGAACCGCGCGTCGCCGAGCCAACGCTGAGCCTGCGCCAGCGTCCAGATGGCGCTGCTGTGCGCGGCCTCGATCGGTCCCGTCGGATCGAGCGGACTGACCACAGCGCTGACAGCGACCCCGGCCGGCGAGTCCGGCACGTCCGGAGTGCGCGGCACGGCCAGCACAACGGCACCGGGGACGGCCGCGCCGGTGTCCACGAGATCGATGAGGGCTCCGAGGTCTGGCTGTGTGCCGCCCTCACCCACCACGACCCAGCCGGTGGAAGAGGCTGGATCCACCTTCACCCGTTCCCAGTCCGGCACCAGCACAGTGACGTCCGTTGTGCGGGCGGCCGGTTCGGCCGCAGGTACGAGGGTGAGGGATCCGATGCTCAGGACCGGCAGACCCACCGGGTCGGTGATGCGCAGGCGGTACGAGCCTGGGGCCAGCGCCTGCAGCGCCGCCGACCCCTCGCAGGCGCCCGAAGCATGCAGGGTCACGTCGTGGAACTCACCCACGACCAGGTCTGCCCCCTCGAACGTCTGAGCCGCGGACTGCAGGGCGGCGTCCAGAAGGGCCGGGTGGAGGCCGAATCCGGGAACGTCCGAGACCGCGATCGCGATGCCGGGCTCGTCGGCGTCGAACGTCGCTTCGACGCTTGATCCGAGCACACCCGTGGCGTGCCGCGTCCATTCCCCGTCGACGTCCGGACGGGCGTAGACCCCCACCGTCCATTCGTCCCCGGAGGGTTTCACCGTCACCCGCAGCTGGACAGCGGCCTGCTCGGGCAGGAGCAGAGCCGTCTCCAGGGTGAACCGTCGGACTGCTTCGGCCCCGACCTCGTCGCCCGCTCGCACGGCCAGTTCGAGCAGCGCAGCCGCGGGCAACGTGGTCCGCCCCTCGAGCCACGGGTGGGAACGGGCCGACAGGCGGCCGGTGAGAACGACGGCTCCGTCCTCGGGCAGTTCCAGGGCCGCGCCGAGCAGTGGGTGCCCGGCCGGAGCCAGTCCGGCCCCCCGGACGTCGGCGCTGTGTGTGCCGGCCGGCGGCCAGTAGCGCTGTCGGTCGAAGGGGTAGGTGGGCAGCTGGACGAACCGTCCCGGCTGCGCGAAAAGCGTTCTCCAGTCGACCGGCCCGCCGGCCACGAACAGCTCGGCGAGCGAGGTGAGCAGCCGCGAAGGACCACCGTCCTCGCGCCGTAGGGTGCCCACGGCGACAGCGTCGGCCACCGTCTCCTGAATGGCGCCCACCAGCACCGGGTGCGCGCTGATCTCGACGAAGGCGTTCTTCCCGGCCTCCGCCAGGTCCTGCACGACCGGGGCCAGTTTCACGGTATGCCGTAGGTTGCGCACCCAGTAGGCCGGGTCGGCCTGCGCGGGGTCGAACAGCGAACCGGTCACGGTCGAGTACACCGGGATCTCGCCCGGCCGGGGTGCGATGCCGTGCAGGTCGCTGAGCAGTCGCTCGGCGATCGCATCGACCTGCGCCGAGTGCGAGGCGTAGTCCACCGGCAGGATCCGGGCGCGCACCCCGTCGCTCTCACAGCGGGCGGCTACTTCCTGCACAGCAGCCGGGGTACCGGCCAGCACCACGGACGAAGGACTGTTCACGGCGGCGAGCGAAAGATCCTCTCCCCAGGGGCGGATCAGATCAGCCACGGCCTCGGCGCCGAGACCGACCGCGATCATGCCGCCGCGCCCGGCCAGTTCCTCGGCGATGATCCGGCTGCGCATCGACACGATGCGCGCGCCGTCCTCCAGCGACAGGGCTCCGGCCACGCACAGCGCGGCGATCTCGCCCTGCGAGTGCCCGACGACAGCAGCTGGCTGCACGCCGTGCGCCTGCCAGAGCGCGCTGAGCGAGACCATCAGCGCCCAGGAGGCCGGCTGGACCACGTCCACCCGCTCGAGGGCCTGGGCGTCAGCCAGGACGTCGGTGAGCAACCAGTCGACATACGGGTCGAGTGCCCGCTGGCAGTCGGCCAGGGCGGAGGCGAAAACAGTGGACGAGCGGAGCAGCTCCCGTCCCATCCCGGCCCACTGGGCTCCCTGGCCGGGGAAGACGAAGACGGGTGCCCCGAGCGGGCGGGCTCGGGCGGTGGTCAGTTCGGGAGCCGGTTCGCCCTGGGCCAGGGCCTGGAGCCCGGCCCGGCCGGTGACGACGGCCCGGTGCTCGAAAGTGGCGCTGCGGGCGTGGATCAGCGACCGTCCGACGTCGACCGCATCGACCGTTCCGGCGTTCTCGCCCAGCCGGGTGAGCAGGCGGCGGGCCTGACCCTGCAGCGCCTTGGCGGAGCGTGCGGACAGGACCCAGGGCACCAGCGGGCCGTTCACGCCGACCGGGCCGAGATGGCCCAGGGGGCCGTCTGAGCCCTCCACGTCGGTCTCGGCCAGGGCCACGGGTGCGGCCTGGACCGCCTCGATGATCACGTGGGCGTTGGTCCCGGACACCCCGAAGGCCGAGATCCCGGCCCGGCGCGGCCCGTCCGTCGCGGGCCACGGGGTCTGCTCGGTCAGCAGCTGGATGTCTCCGGCGGCCCAGTCGACCTTCGTGGAGGGCCGGCCGACGTGCAGGGTGCGCGGCAGTACCCCGTGGCGCAGGGCCATCACCATCTTGATCACACCGCCCACGCCGGCGGCGGCCTGGGTGTGCCCGATGTTCGACTTCAGCGAGCCGAGGTAGAGGGGGCCGGGCCGGTCCTGGCCGTAGGTCGCCAGCAGTGCCTGGGCCTCGATGGGGTCGCCCAGCACGGTCCCGGTGCCGTGCCCCTCGACCGCCTGGATGTCGGCGGGGGCCAGGCCCGCCGAGTGCAGCGCGGAGCGGATCACGCGTTGCTGGGCCGGGCCGTTGGGGGCGGTCAGGCCGTTGGAGGCGCCGTCCTGGTTCACCGCGCTGGAGCGCAGCACCGCCAGCACCCGCCGGCCTTCCCGCTGAGCATCAGAAAGACGCTGCAGCACGAGCATTCCCGCACCCTCGGCCCAGCCCGTGCCGTCGGCGCCGTCGGCGTACGCCTTGCACCGCCCGTCCGCCGACAGGCCACCCTGCTGGGTGAAACCCACAAAGGTCTCGGCCGTGGCCATCACCGTCACTCCACCGGCGAGGGCCATGCTGCACTCCCCCGAGCGCAGCGCCTGGGCGGCCAGGTGCAGCGCCACCAGCGACGAGGAGCAGGCCGTGTCCACGGTCAGGGCCGGTCCGCGCAGGCCGAGCACGTAGGACACCCGCCCGGAGACCACGCTCTGCGAGCCGCCGGTCATCAGGTGCCCGGCGAGGTCGTCCCCTGCTGAGGCGGCGAGCTGGGCGTAGCCGGACTCGAAGGCCCCGGCGAACACCCCGACCGGCTGGCCCTGCAGCGAGTCGGGGGCGATCCCGGCGTACTCCAGCGCTTCCCAGGAGGTCTCCAGCAGCAGCCGCTGCTGGGGGTCGGTGGCGATCGCCTCGCGCGGGGAGATGCCGAAGAAGGACGCGTCGAAGTCCCCGGCCCCGGTGAGGAACCCACCGCTGGAGGTCACCGAGGCGCCGCCCTCGAGGGTGCTCAGGTCCCAGTCGCGGTCACCCGGGAAGCCGCTGATCGCGTCGCGGCCCTGCAGCACCAGGTCCCAGAGTTCCTCGGGGGTGGTGACCTCACCCGGGTAGCGGCAGGCCATCCCGATGATGGCGATGGGGTCGTCCGCCACCCCAGCGGCCGCCCCAGCGACCCCCTCCGGCACCACCGCACTGCCCTGCAGCATCTCGGTGAGGTGCTCGACCAGGGCGTTGGCGGTGGGGTGGTCGAAGACCAGGGTGGCGGGCAGCGCGATCCCGGTGACGGCGGCCAGCTGATTGCGCAGTTCGACAGCCGTCAGTGAGTCGAAGCCCAGCTCCCGGAACGGTTGGGCGGGATCGACGGTGGTGCCGGGGCGGTGGCCCAGCACGGCAGCAACATGATCGCGCACGAGGTCGTGCAGGAACGACGCCCTCTGGGTGGGCGGGACGGTGGCCCAGCGCTGGGCGAAGCCGGTCAACTCCTGGCTCCCGGCGCTCCGGCGGGCGGTGCGCCCGGCCAGCGCGGTGAGCACCGGCGGCAGTTGCGGGCGGGCGCGCAGACCAGCCAGATCCAGCCGGGTCAGACCCAGCACGGCGGACGGGCCGCTCTGCCCGTGCACGAAGGACAATGCCCGGTCGAACAGGCTCAGACCCTGCTCCGGCCGGAGGGTGGGCAGACCGGAGGTGTTCAGCCGGCGCAGATCGGCCTCGGACAGGGCCGCGGTGAGTCCGGCCTCGGCGGACCAGGCGCCCCAGGCCATCGAGACGCCGGGCAGGCCCTGGGCGCGGCGCAGCTCCACCACGGCATCAGCGAAGTGGTTGGCGGCGGCGTAGTTGGCCTGGCCTGCGTCGCCGAGCATCCCGGCCATGGAGGAGAACACCACGAACAGGTCCAGGTCCCCGGCCAGCTCGTGCAGGTTCCAGGTGCCCGAGACCTTCGGCGCGAACACGCGCCCGAGGTGCCCGGCGCTCAGCGAGGTGAGGGTGCCGTCCTCGACCAGACCGGCAGTGTGGACGACGCCGGTCACCGGATGCTCTGCGAGCACCCGGGCCAGAGCCTGCCGGTCGGCCACGTCGCAGGCCACGACGGTGGCCCGGGCCCCCAGGGCAGCGAGCTCCTCGATCAGGGCGGCCGTCCCGGCGGCCTGATCGCCCCGCCGGCTCATCAGGAGCAGGTCGCTGACGCCGTAGGCGGTGACCAGGTGACGGGCTACCCGCTGCCCCAGGCCGCCGGTCCCCCCGGTGACCAGCACCCGTCCCTTGATCTCGGTGGCTTCTGTGCCCGGAACGGCCCGCCGGACCAGACGCGGCGCGTACACGGTCTCACCGCGTACGGCCCACTGCCCGGCCCCGGCCAGTACCCGGACAGCGGCTCCGGGTTCCAGGTCCACCAGGCAGATGCGGCCGGGATTCTCGGTGGCCGCGGTCCGCACCAGACCCCAGACCGCAGCGCCGGCCGGATCGGCGATCGCCTCATCGACGCCCACGCTCACTGCCCCGCGGGTGATGACGGTCAGGCTCCCCGCGGCCAGACGCGGGTCGGTGAGCCACGTCTGAAGCTGATCCAAGGTCCAGGCGGTCACGCGCAGGGCCCGCTCCGGCGCGCCGTCATCGGGCTGGTCGGTGGTCACGCCGCTGGGCAGGAGCACCACGCCGTCCGGCACCGCCCGCCCGGCCTCGATCGAGGCAAGCAGCGCTGCCACGTTGGCGAATCCGGTCTCACCACCCACCTCCACCCAGTCACCGGCGACGTTCTGCGCGGCCGCGGGCAGCCAGTCCAGGCCGAGGGCAACGGTGTCATCGGAGGCGTCGCCGAGCACCAGTTCGTCCACGGGCACCGTCTGCAGGCACCCGGCGGTGAGCACCGGCTCCCCACCCGCGTCGGCCACCGTCACTCCCAGGCCGTCATCACCGAGCTCGACCTGGATCCGTATCCGCTGCGCGCCGGTGGCGTACAGCTCGACGTCGGTCAGCGCGGCCGGCACCACCTCGATCAAGGCCGCACCGGACTCAGCCGTGTCGGCCAGACCGGCCACCTGCAGCGCCACGTCGAGCAATGCCGGGTGAAGGCCCAGTTCGGACCCCACCTCAGGGAGTTCAGCCTCCGCCCACACCTGCCGGCCCCGTCGCCAGGCCCTGCTCACGCAGGCAAGCGCCCCAGCCCCGGTCACCGGCTCCTGAACGGCCACGTCGAAGGCAGAACCGGCTCCAGCCGTCAGGTCGAGCATTTGTGCACCCGCCGGGGGCCACTGCCGCAGCCCGTCCGAGGTCTCACCACCCAGCGAGAGCGTGGCCGTGGCGCAGCTGCGCCACTGCTGGGCTCCCTCCGGCCGGGTGTGCACCTCGACCAGCCAGCGGTCGCGCTCGGGGACCAGCAGCACCTGCAACTGCAGGCTGCCGGTGGGCGGCACCACGGCGGGCGCTTCCATGACCAGTTCGTCGATGCGCCCGCAGCCGACCTCGTCACCGGCCCGGATGACCAGGTCCGTCACCAGACCGGCCGGGAGGACGATCTGCTCGTGCAGTTCGTACCCGGAGAGCCAGGGCAGGGTGCGCATCGAGACCCGCCCGCTGAACACCACTCCCGCATGGGCGGGCAGGTCCAGCCGGGCGCCCAGTACCGGGTGCTCGATCCCGGCCATTCCCGCAGCCGAGACGTCCGCGGCGACCGGGGCGTCCTCGATCCAGTACCGCTCGTGCTGGAACGCGTACGTGGGCAACGCAATCCGGCGTCCACCCTTGACCAGTTCGTCCCACTGGACGGGGGCGCCGTGGACCCACAGCGTCCCGGCCGCGGTCAGGGCGGACCGGTACTCGGGGTGGTCGGCCCCGCGAAGCATGGGCACGGCGAGCACGTCGGCCGATGCGGTCTGCTGCGCCATGGCCGCCAGCGACCCGTTCGGCCCCAGCTCGATCAGGGTACGCGCGCCCAGGGACTCCAGCGCGGCGACCGCGTCTGCGAAGCGCACGGCCGAACGTGCCTGCCGCAGCCAGTACTCGGGGGCGGCGAACTCGGCCGGGTCGGCCAGCGCGCCGGTGAGCGTCGACACGACCGGGATGCTGGGCAATTTCCAGTCCAGCGTTTCCAGCACGGCCTGGAAATCGGCGAGCATCGGTTCCATCAGCGCCGAGTGGAAGGCGTGCGAGACCTTCAGCCGGGTGGTGCGCCGCCCCAGGCCGGCGAAGTGCTCACCCACCCGCTGCACCGCGGCCTCGACGCCGGAGATCACCACCGAGCCGGGCGCGTTGACCGCGGCGAGCGAGACGTCCTCGCCCAGGAACTCGGCGACCTCCTCCTCGGAGGCCTCGAGCGCGGTCATGGCCCCGCCGGCCGGCAGGGCCTGCATGAGGCGACCGCGCGCGGCCACCAGGCGAGCGGCGTCGGGCAGCGAGAGCACCCCGCTGACGTGGGCCGCCGCCACTTCGCCGACCGAGTGCCCGGCCAGGAATGCGGGCCGCACCCCCCAGGAGCGCAGCAGCTGGAACAGGGCGACCTCGATCGCGAACAGGGCCGGCTGCGCCCAGCCGGTGCGCTGCAACAGATCCGCGTCGCTGCCGCGCATCACCTCGCTCAGCGATCCGTCCAGGTGCTGGTCCAGTTCCGCGACCACCTCGTCGAGCGCCTGGGCGAAGACGGCCGAACGCTCGCGGAGCCCCGCGCCCATCCCCAGACGTTGCGACCCCTGGCCGCTGAACAGCACGCCGACCGAGCCACCCCGGGCCCGGCCACGCACGATCGGTGAAGCGGCCTCGCCGGCAGCGAACGCCTGTAGTGAGGAACGCAGGTCAACAGGGTCGGAACCAATGACGACGGCCCGCTCGGCGAAGGCAGTCCGGGTGTTCACCAGCGACCAGGCCACGTCGGCGGCGGTCGCGTCCGGGGCGGACCCGGCCAGGCGGCGGGCCTGCTCGCGCAGGGCCTGGGGTGTGCGCGCCGACAACACCCACGCAACCGGCGCTTCGAGCGGAACCGGAGCGGGGACGTCCTCAGGTTCGGGTGCTTCGAGGATGACGTGGGCGTTGGTGCCGGAGACCCCGAACGAGGAGACGCCCGCGCGGCGGGGCCGCTGCGACGAAGTCGGCCAGGCGGTGGCCTCGGTGAGCAGCTGCACCGTGCCGTCCGCCCAGTCCATCTGGGTGGAGGGACGCTCGACGTGCAGGGTGCGCGGGAGCACGCCGTGGCGCATCGACAGGATCATCTTGATCACGCCGGCGACCCCGGCGGTGGCCTGGGTGTGGCCGATGTTCGACTTCAGCGAGCCCAGGTACAGCGGTTCGGAACGGTCCTGGCCGTAGGTGGCGATCAGGGCCTGGGCCTCGATCGGGTCGCCGAGCACGGTGCCGGTGCCGTGGGCCTCCACCGCGTCCACGTCGGCGCCGCGGAGCCCGGCGCCGGCCAGCGCCTGCCGGATCACCTGCTGCTGGGCCGGGCCGTTGGGGGCGGTCAGGCCGTTGGAGGCCCCGTCCTGGTTGACGGCGCTGGAGCGCAGAACGGCCAGCACCGGACGGCCGTCCCGGCGGGCCTCGGAAAGGCGCTGCAGCACGATCATTCCCACGCCCTCGGACCAGCTGGTGCCGTCCGCGGCGTCGGAGAAGGCCTTGCACCGCCCGTCCGGGGCCAGCCCGCCCTGCTGGGAGAACCCGGCGAAGGGCTCGGTGGTGGCCATCACGCTGACCCCGCCGACCAGGGCGCTCGTGCACTCCCCCGAACGCAGTGACTGTGCAGCCCAGTGCATCGCGACCAGCGAGGAGGAGCAGGCGGTGTCGACCGTGACGGCCGGCCCCTGCAGCCCGAGGGAGTAGGAGACCCGGCCGGAGAGCACGCTCTGGGCGGCGCCGGTGACCAGTTGGCCGGCGAGGTCGGGGGCCGAGCGGGTGACCACCTCGCCGTAGCCGGAGGCGATGGCCCCGACGAACACGCCGACCGGCATCCCGGCCAGCGAGGTGGGATCGATCCCGGCGTCTTCCAGGGCCTCCCAGGACGTTTCCAGCACCAGGCGCTGCTGGGGGTCCATGGCCAGCGCCTCGCGCGGGGAGATGCCGAAGAAGGCGGCGTCGAAGTCGCCGGCTTCGGGCAGGAAACCGCCCTGGTCGGTGGAGGAGCCCAGGACGCCCTCGGGGTCCCAGCCCCGGTCGGTGGGGAAGGCGGTGATGCCGTCGCCACCGGCCAGGAGCAGGTCCCACAGCTGCTCGGGACGCTGCACACCGCCCGGCAGGCGGCAGGCCATGCCGACGACCACGATCGGGTCGTCGTCCGCGCCTGCGGGGGCGCCGGTCACGGCGCGCACCGACCGGTCCGGGCCCTGGCCCAGCAGCGCGGCCAGGTGCCCGGCCAGGGCCTGGACGGTGGGGTGGTCGAAGATCAGGGTGGTGGGCAGGTCCAGGCCGGTGGCCGCGCCCAGGCGGTTGCGCAGCTGCACTGCGGCCAGGGAGTCGAAGCCCAGGTCGCGGAATGCCTTGGCGGTGTCGATCTCGTCGGCCGAGCGGTGCCCCAGCACGGCGGCGACGTGCTGGCCGACCAGTTCCCGCAGATCAGCGGGCTCGGCCGCGTCGAATGGTTCGGCCGCGAGGACGGGCACCGGGACCGGGGCGGTGCGCGCCGATCCCGCGGGTCGGTCATCGATCCAGAAGTGGCGGTGCTCGAAGGGGTAGGTCGGCAGGTCGACCGGGCGGGCCGGGCTGCCGGCGAACACGCTCTCCCAGTCGACCTGGACTCCGTTGACGAACGCCTCGGCCAGGGCGGCGACGAAGCGGCTGGTGGAGCCGTCGCCGCGCCGCAGGGTGGCCAGAACCAGCCCGGCGTCGATGTTCTCGCTGTCATCGAGGGTTTCCTGGATGGCCTCGGTCAGGACCGGGTGCGGGCCGATCTCCAGGAACAGGGTGTGGCCCTGCGCGGCCAGGTAACGGGTGGCGTCCTCGAAGAGCACGCTCTGGCGCAGATTGCGGAACCAGTACCCGGCGTCGGCCGAGGCGGTGTCGATCGGCGCGCCGGTGACGGACGAGAACACCGGCACGCTCGAGGTCCGCGGTGCCAGCGGTGCCAGCTCTTGCAGCAGTTCCTCGCGCAGAGCGTCCACGGCCGGTGAGTGGGAGGCGTAGTCCACCGGGATGACCCGGGCCCGGGCGCCCCCGTCCTTGAACCGCTGGACGAGCCGGGTGACGGCCACGAGCTCACCGGAGACGACCACCGAGGCGGGCCCGTTCACCGCCGCGATCGACACACCCTCTTCGAGTGCCTCGGCCACCTGCCCGGCGGGCAGCGCCACCGCGCCCATGGCCCCACCGGCGCCCAGTGACCGGGCGATGGCCTGGCTGCGCCGCGCGACGACCCGCGCGCCGTCGTCGAGCGAGAGGCCCCCGGCCACGCACAGGGCTGCGATTTCGCCCTGCGAATGACCCACGACCGCAGCTGGTTCCACGCCGCACGAGCGCCACAGGGCGGCCAGGGAGACCATGACGGCCCAGAGCACCGGCTGGATGACGTCGACGCGTTCCAGGGCCTGCTCGTCGTCCAGGACGTCCCACAGACTCCAGTCCACGAACGGCTCCAGCGAGCGGGCACACTCGGCCATGGACCGGCCGAACACCGGGGAGGTCCGCAGAAGTTCGGTGGCCATGCCCGGCCACTGCCCGCCCTGGCCGGGGAAGACGAACACCGGCCGGGACTGCACCCCGGCAACCGACTCGATCACGTGCGGCGAGGGCTGACCGGCGGCGGCCGCACGCAGGTCAGTCACCTCGTCGCCGAGCACGGCGATCCGGTGTTCGAAAGTGCTGCGGGTACGGGCCAGCGACCAGGCGAGGTCAGCGGCCGACGGCGACTCGGCGCTTCGGGCATCGGCGAGCCGGGCGGCGGCTTCGCGGGCCGCCGTTGCGGTGCGACCGGACAACAGCAGGGGCCAGGCGAACCGGTCCCAGTCCACGGTGAGACCACGAACACCGGCGGCGCCCAGCAGCCGCACGACGTCCCGGGGTTGTCCGTCCAGGCTCAGAGCCAGAGCTTCACCACCCCAGCCGGAGGCCGCCGGCCCGAGGTCCAGGTCGTCCTCGGCCAGGAGGTGCGAGACCCAGAAGTCGGCCGATCCGAGTTCGGCGTCGCTCAGCGCCCGGCCGTACGCCCACACCGGAACCTGGGCGGGCGCGTAGGACAGCACCGATGCCGCCCAGCGCAGCTCGCCCGCGGCCTCGTCGGCCGTGACGAGACGGGCGGCCACGTCGGCCTTCAGCTGCTCGTGCACCGCCACCAGCGCGGCTGCGTCAGCCAGCGACAGCACTCCGGCCGCGTGCGCCGCGGCGACCAGACCCGTCCTTTGGCCCAAAAGCTTTTCAGGACGTCGGTCGTGGGCTTCCAGCAGCCGGAAAAGAGCGATCTGGTCGGCGAACGAGTAAACGACGGCCCCATGCACCCCCAGCTCGGCGGTGGCAGCCCGATGCGTCTCGCCCAGGGCACCGAACCGCTCCAGCAGGGCCGCAGTCAGTGTCCCGGCCGATGATTCGGTGAAGAGCACGGCGAAGTCGTCGCGCTCGGGCGGGACAACGGCGGCAGGCGGCGCTTCCTCGAGGATCAGGTGGGCGTTGGTCCCGCTGAAGCCGAAGGCCGAGACGCCCGCCCGGCGGGGCCTGCTGGGGACGGCGTTCCAGGGGCGGGCCGACTGCAGGAGCGAAACGGCGCCGCAGTCCCAGTCCACCCGGGTGGAGGGCTGGTCGGCGTGCAGCGTGCGCGGCATGACGCCGGCGCGCATCGCCATCACCATCTTGATCACCCCGGCCACCCCGGCCGCGGCCTGGGTGTGCCCGATGTTCGACTTCAGTGAGCCCAGGTGCACCGGCTCGGTGCGGTTCTGGCCGTAGGTGGCCAGCAGGGCCTGCGCCTCGATCAGGTCGCCCAGCGTGGTCCCGGTGCCGTGCGCCTCGACCACGTCCACCCCGGCGGCCGGCACCCCGGCCCCGGCCAGGGCCTGCCGGATCACCTGCTGCTGGGCGCGGCCACTGGGCGCGGTGAGGCCGTTGGTGGCACCGTCCGAGTTGACCGCCGACCCCTTGAGAACTGCCAGCACCGTGCGGCCGTGGCGACGAGCGTCCGAAAGCCTCTCGAGAACAACGATTCCGGCACCTTCGCCCCAGCCGGTACCGTCCGCGTCCTCCCCGAACGCCTTGCACCGACCATCGGCGGCCAGACCGCGCTGACGGCTGAACGCCAGGAACCCGCCGGTGGTCGCCATCACCGCGGCCCCGCCGGCCAGGGCCAGATCACACTCGCCCCGCGCCAGCGACTGGGCGGCCAGGTGCAGCGCGACCAGCGACCCCGAGCAGGCCGTGTCCACCGTCAGCGCGGGCCCGTTCAGGCCCAGGACGTAGGCGATCCGGCCCGATCCGACACTCGCGGCGTTGCCGGTGATCAGGTGGCTCTCGGCGCCGTCCCGGGCGTCCACCAGGCGCGGACCGTACTCGTGGTCCTCCAGGCCGACGAAGACGCCGGTGCGGGTGCCGGCCAGCGACCGGGGATCGATGCGCGCCCGCTCGACCGCCTCCCAGGAGACCTCCAGCAGCAGACGCTGCTGCGGGTCCATCGCCTCGGCCTCACGGGGTGAGACACCGAAGAATGCGGCGTCGAAACCGCCCGCATCCCGCAGGAAACCGCCACTGCGGACGTAGCTGGTGCCCGGCTCGTCGGGGTCCTCGGAGAACGACGGGGCCCAGCCGCGGTCGGAGGGGAACTCGCCGATGGCGTCGGTCTCGGCCAGGACGAGGCGCCACAGGTCTTCCGGCGAGCGCACGTCGCCGGGGAATCGGCAGCCCATGCCGACCAGCACGACCGGGTCGTCGCTCAGGGCCGGGGCGGCGAAGGTCGCCTCCGGCTCGTCCGGCTCGTTCGGGCTGCCGAGCAGCCGTTCGGCCAGGAAGCCGGCCAGGGCCTGCGGGGTGGGATGGTCGAACGCCATGGCCAACGGCAGGTCCAGGCCGGTGGTGGCGCTGAGCGTGCGGTGCAGTTCGACCGCGCCCAGCGACCCCAGGCCGAGGTCGGCGAACCTCTGTTCCGCCCGCAGGGGAGCCTCGGTCATCGGCCGGGCGGTGCGCAGCACCAGCTCCAGCAACTCCTGCCGGACCTGCTGCGGCGCGAGCGCTCCGAGCCGGTCGAGGAGGTTCTCGGTGCTCATTGGCAAGGCTCCCAGCTGCATGGCATCGATCAGGTCCGGCCGGCCAGGGCGGGGGTGGGCCGCAGGGCGGAGCGCGGGTCCACCCGGACCACCCGGAAGTGGCGCTTGGTGCTGTCCAGCCGGTGAAAGAGCGGGTCGGCCCCGGCCAGGTGCACGGTCCGCACCCCGTGGGCGGTCAGCGAGGCGACCACCGCGGGCCAGGAGAAGGGCCGGTCGAAGGTGTTCAGCAGCATCTCCCGTACCCCCTGCGCGGTGTCCGCCACCGTGCCGTCCTGGTCGGTGACCACGGGCAGGACGGGCTCGCGGAACGTCAGCGCGGGCAGCACTTCGGCGGCGACGGCCTCGCGCAGACCCCCGAAGAGCACCGAGTGCGCCGGCGGGCGCATCGTGTGCATGTTGTAGCCGCCGAGGGCACCGATCTCCCGGCGGAACTGCGCCAGCCGGGTCTCGCTGAGGGTGATCATGGCAAAGCCCTGGTCCAGGTCGCCCGACAGCTCCAGGCGTTCCCCACGGGCGTTCCACTCCCCCAGAAGCGTCGTCAGTTTCTCGTCCGGCACCCGCACCACGGTCTGGGTGACCAGATCGGTGTGTTCGTTCTCGAAGTAGGCGCGCTCCTGACGGGCCATCCCCACGGTGGCGCGCACCCCGTCCTCAAAAGACAGGCAACCACTGAGAACGGCCGTGGCCCGGACCCCGAAACTGGGCCCGGCGCAGTAGGCCGGGCTCGCGGTGAGCAGGGCCCGCTCGGCCAGCGCCAGGGAACTGATCAGCGAGGCGACCTGGGCGGCCTCGGAGTAGTCGTCCTCGCCCGAGTCGTGCAGACGCTGCAGAACCGGGTAACCGAGCACGGTCCGGGCCCGGCGCAGCAGCGGGCGCGCGAACTGGTCCAGCGCCAGGAACCGGCCCAGGTCGGCGAACGTGGCACCGGCCAGGCCGGGGAAGACGACAGCGTCGTGATCCGTACCGCTCATCACTCGACCGGAAAGAGGGCTTGGTAGAAGGGCGTTTTGCGAAACTGCGACGAGTGGTGACCCGAACTCCAGCGCAGGGGCACCGGCGGGCCGAGCCGGCGGTGCAGGGTGCCGGTCAGGGCGTAGTCCGGGTGGACGCCGTCGTCGCTGAGCTCGGTGCTCCAGGTGAACTCGAACCGGTCACCCTCACGCACCGGCAGCCCGGCCTGAGACAGCGGCGCGTACACCGGTGTCCAGCTGCTGGGCTGGATCAGGGAGTCGAGGGGGTCACCGGTGCCGTCGGGGTCGACCCACAGCCGCATGCCCAGAGCCAGGCCGTGCAGCCGGCCGGCCTTGCCGAAGTGGATCTGGGCGGCGTCGGTGCTCTCCGGCTGCAGGTCGCCGTTGAAGTGCAGCGTCTCGACCTCGGCGGCCCCACTCAGGTAGGCCAGGTCCTGCCGGGCCGGGTTGTCCTGCAGGCCGACCAGGCACAGCCGTAAGTCAAAGGGACGAGAGAGACAGTTGAACACCTGGCCCACGTAGTCCAGAACGAACAGCGGGAACGCCGGCGGCTCGGCGGTGACTGCACCCAGGTCGAGGCCGACCACGGTGGTCACGCTCACGTGCGGGATGAACAGGCCGTCCGGCTTGACCAGGCGCTCACGGGCGTCGCGCAGCACCGAACCGGCGCCCTCCGAGCCACCCAGAGTGCCGATGATCTCCGAGACGCACAGGTCGACGCGCTCGGGCAGGCTGATCTCGGTGGACAGGCCCTCCACCACGGTGACCCGGTCGCTGTAGCCGGCCTCCTCGATGACCTGCCGGGCGATCTGCGCGGACTTGGGGATGACCTCCATCGCCCACACGTGTTGCGCTCCGGCGCGTGCGGCCGCGAGGGCCCAGACCGCGTCCTGGCCCGTACCGATGTCCAGGACCGTGCGCCCAGGAGCGTGCTTGGCCACGGCTGCGGCGTACTGCTGCATCCGCAGTTCGTCGTTCAGCATCTGCCCGTAGGCGAAGTTGTCGTACAGCGGGTACTCGCCGATGGAAGGGAACAGCCAGACCGGCGGGTCGTCCTCGTACGCGCAGGCCCGGACCGGCAGCCTCCGGCCGGCCGCCTCGACCTCGGCAACGAATGCGCGAGTCATCAAAGCCTTCCGGTAGTGCGATCACCAAGATCGAAAACCCTCGTTCCGGAAAGGTTTCTGGCTGCAGCGGCCGCGTCCCACGACGTGGCCACCGACTCCCCGGGGGCTCGCGGCTGCCGACTATGCCATCGCTCAGGGGGCCAAAGTGGGGCATTCAACCGATACGGCAGCAGTTGAACACCTTCCGGACGGCTGACCAGTGATGGCGCCTCACGTGAGGATGATTACGTTGTCCTACGCCTGGGGCAGCAGTTGAACAGCCACCCAAAGTGATCGATTCGTCACCCAGAGCCCAGTGCAGCTCGGTGCTCTGCCCCTTCTCCACCGGCGCCGCCTTCCCCCGCAGTTGCCGCCCTTGGACTATCCGAGCCGGGAGCTCGCCAACTGGATCACGGAGGTCGCAGCCGCAGCGAACGCATCAGGCTGCTCGACATGCGCGAAGTGCCCGCTGTCCGGCAACAGGTGCAGCTGCGCATCCGGGAGGCCCTGGACCAGAAGAGAGCCCCACCGCGGGCCACAGAGGAAGTCCTGCCCGCCGACGAGCACCACCGTGGGCACCACGATCTCGCCCAACCGCTCGGTGACGTCGAACACCACCGGGTCGGCTGCGCTCGCCGCTTCCCTGCTCATCCGGATGGATTCTCGGAAGGAAGCGAATTCGAGCTTCCGAGAATGGAAGTCGGCGAAGTAGACGGGGATCGCGGTGGCGAACGCCTGGCTCATGCTGTCGTCGTCGGGCGCGTTCACCGCCTGCTGGAAGGCCTGCGGAACGATGGCGGCCTCCGGAACATCCGGGTGACGCTGCGGGTAGGAGGCCAGGGACCTCATACCCTCGGACCAGAAGCCGGGGCCGGCCTGCGGTGAGGTGGAGTACAGGATCAGCCCGGCCAGGAGCTGGGGCTGCGTCAGCGCGTAGGCCTGGGCGACGAATCCCCCGTGCGAATGCCCCAGCAGGTACACCGCCTGATCGAGGCGCTCGATCAGCACGCTCAGGAAGTGGACGTAGGTGCTCAGGCCGTAGCGGGACGGGCGGCCCGAGCGGCCCGTCCCGACCGGCTCGACGTAGACCACCGTGAAGTGTTCCTCGAGCTCCGCTGAGCGCAGATAGGACCAGTTCAGGCCTGGGCCACCCGGGTGGGCCACGCAGACCGGGCCGCGGCCGGCGACGTGGTAGCTCTGCCGAACTCCGTCGATGTCGATCTCGTGGGCGCCCGGTGCAAGAAGCCCCGCGGTGGAGTCGGTGGTGTTGTCTGGCATGCCCTCATTGCATCTCGGCGCCAGGCCCGCCCACCATGCCCGGATGCGTCAGTGTGCATACGACTTCTTCCACCCCGCCCACTAGAATCCTCCGCGATGGACTTGATCAACGAGGTGGTGGCCAGCGCCCGCGCGGGGCGTGCCGTGGCCCGGCGCAGCCGGTACGCCGGTGCCTGGGCCACCCGCTTCCCGGCCGTCAACGGCTCCGGTCTGCACGTGTTCCGGCAGGGCTCCCTGTGGCTCGTTCCGCAGGACGGCGCCCCGGTGTTCCTGCAGGCAGGCGACGCCGTTTTCGTGCCCCACGGTCCGCCGCACGGCTTCAGCCACGAACCCGCCCCGTTCTCGTCACTGGCCGAGACCGGGACGTGGGTGCCGGGCGCCGATCCCTTCGACGTCGAATTCGTATCCTGCTGCTACCACCTCGATCGAGGTCAGGTCCACGAGTCGCTGACCGGCCTGCCCGAGGTCATCACCCTGACGATCGACGGCCGGCAGAACCCACAACTTCCGGTCCTGGCCGAACTGCTCGGCCAGCACGCCGATGAGGCCGGCCCCGGCAACGACATCGGCCTGGCGGCCGTGGTGGACCTGCTGCTGGTGCACCTGCTGAGGGCCTGGCGCGGCCTGCAGGAGGAACAGACCTGGCGCCGGACGACAGACCCGCAGATCGCACACGTCCTCAAAGTCGTCGGCGACGAACCGTACCGGGCCTGGAGCGTTCAGGAACTGAGCGACCTGACCCGGATGTCACGCGCAGCCTTCACCCGCAGATTCACCGCCGCAGTACACGAGACACCCAGCGCCTACCTGACCCGGCGACGTCTGGAACAGGCTGCGTACCTACTGCGCCACACCAACCTGCCGCTGGCCTCGGTGGCCGAGAACATCGGCTACGCAACCGAATTCAGCTTCTCGGCCGCCTTCCGGCGGCACTACGGCATCGCCCCCGGACGCTTTCGCCACCAGGGCCGGGCCGATGGTGACGCCCCCAATTCCTCGGAGAAGACCTCTCAGAGCGGCCAACTTTGAAATTCAGGACGAATGTCCGCCTCGGTAGCGCTGACAGCGTCACGTTCACGTGTGGTGCACCAACTGTGCCTCGAGCACGTCGGCCGGCTCAAGCCGATGGCCCAGCGGTACGAGGAGGAATCCGGCGACTCCGTCACCGAACCCGAACGCCTCCACGTCGCCGGCCTGCCCGAGCTACGCACCGGCCCGGTCGGCCTCGCAGCCGGGTACGCTCAGGTGAGCTGTTCCTCAGGATTTTTCCGGCAGCACCAGAACAATCTTTCCGTGCTTGCCCCCGGCCGAGAACCGGTCGTAGGCGGCCTGGGCCTGCTCCAGCGGGAAGGTCGCGGCGACCGGGACGGTGACCGAGCCGTCGGCGATGAAGGGCAGGACCGAGCGTTCGACCGCGCGGGCGGTGGCCGCCTTCTGCTCCAGAGGACGGGCCCGCAGGGTGGAGCCGAAGATACGCGCCCGCTTCTGCATGACCTGCTGCAGGTCCAGTTCGCTGGTGCGCCCGGCCCCGACACCGATCACCACGATCCGCCCGTCCAGGTCCAGGGCTTCCAGGTTGCCGGGCAGGTTGGGGCCGCCGACCAGCTCCAGGATGACGTCGAATGGGCCATGGTCCTCAAAGCCGTCGGGAGCAATGACCTTCGCACCGAGCGCCGCGACCTGATCGCGGGAGTCCGGATTGCGGACACTCGCAGTCACCCTCGCACCGGCCGCCCGGCCCAGCTGGACGGCGGCGCTGCCCACTCCCCCGGCCGCGCCGTGCACCAGGAGCCGTTCACCGGCCCGGAGGCCGCCCTGGGTGAAGAGTGCATCGTGAGCGGTGGTGAAGACCTCGGCCAGGCCACCGGCCTCGGCCCAGGACAGCCCTTCCGGAACAGGCATCAGGACCCGCTCGTGGGCGACGCACAGTTCGGCCTGACCACCCCCGCCGAGGATGCCCATGACACGGTCCCCGACCGCGAAGCGGGTCGCCCCAGGCCCCAGGCCGACGACCTCCCCGGCCATCTCCAGGCCCGGGATGTCGGCCGGGGCACCGGGCGGAGCGGCGTACCGCCCTTTCAGCTGCAGCAGATCTGCACCGTTGAGCCCGCAGGCCCGGACACGGACCAGCACCTCTGCGCTGCCAGGTTCTGGGGCCGGCAGGTCGGTGATGCTGAGGGCCCGGTCATTGATGGTCACTGCGCGCATGGTGCTGAATCATCTTCCGGTAGGCGGGGTGGCTCCTGCCTGCGACCCTAACGGCCACTCCAGGACTCGCCTCCGGGAGCGGGCAACCCCCCTGCACGCAAACCGGTCACCTCAGATCCTCGAAGGAGTCCTCTCCCGGCCGCCAGCACATCCAGCCGCCGTCCTCGAACCCTGAGAGCAAGGCAATCTCGACAAAGACTTCGTCCAGAGTGGGATTGAGGACGATGACCCCTGATTCCAGCTCAACTCTGAGACCGCGCCCTCTCGCCTCCTGGGCCGAGACAACCCAAGCCGGCGTCATCCGGCGCAGTACGTCCGCATAACCAAGATCCGGCTCCCGCCAAACGGTGCCCGCCCGCTCCAGCACGGGCCAGACATAGCAGTTGAGGCACGGCGAATCAGAACTGTCCCCGCCATCGAAACGCAGTTGCACATAGTCGTTCAATACGAACTCGACCGAGTACAGCCGATAACCCACGAGCCGCGACAGCAACTCGTCAGGGATGTAACTGCTCAAACCCGCGCTCCCCCCTCTTCACGCGATGGCGTTCACCCGCCACCAGTCAAGTCAGATCTAAGTCCATGTGAAGATCCAGACCGCCGGAACCCGCCCGGACATTCGTCGTCGCAGCTCAGGCCGTATGCCACAGCAAACACTGGGACTTTCGCACTAGCCACCGCGCTCCGACCAGGCTCTACGCTCAGCCACCATGCCGTCCCTGACAAAACGCACCACCGCTCTCCTGGCCGCCGCGGCCGTGACCCTGACCGCTTCCGCGACGGCGGCCACCGCAGTGAACCGCTCCTCCGCCGACACCCCCGCGAAGGCGAGCGCCGCCGCCGAAGGCTCACAAACGTCCTCAGGTGTTTCGGTTGCCTCCCAGGCCGCCAAGAAGAAGGACCTGATCGACGGGCCCAAGAAGGGCGCGGCGCTGTGGAAGCAGGACGGCATCACCAAGAGCCTGAAGAACTCGAAGGTGTCCTGGTACTACAACTGGTCGCCGGTGCCGGCCGGGGTGAAGGCGCCCAAGGGCGTGGACTTCGTGCCGATGATCTGGGGCGCGGACTCGGTGACCAAGTCGAACCTGGCCAAGGCCAAGAAGAACGGCAACACGCTGCTCGGGTTCAACGAGCCGGACCTGGGCGAGCAGTCGAACATGAGCGTGGAGCAGGCCCTGGACCTGTGGCCGCAACTGCAGAAGACCGGGATGCGGCTGGGCAGCCCGGCCGTGGCCTGGGGCGCCGACCAGGACGGGCAGTGGCTGGACCGGTTCATGAAGGGCGCCAAGCAGCGCGGTCTGCGGGTCGACTTCATCACGCTGCACTGGTACGGCTCGGACTTCCGCAGCGCCCAGGCGACCAAGCAGCTGAAGCAGTACGTGACGGCGGTGCACAAGAAGTACCCGAAGAAGCCGATCTGGATCACCGAGTACGCGCTGATGAAGTTCGGCACCGGCGACCGTTTCCCGGCGCCGGCCAACCAGGCCAGCTTCGTCAAGAAGTCCACGGCCATGCTGAACAAGCTCAAGTACGTGGAGCAGTACGCCTGGTTCGCGTTCCCGACCTCCACGAACGGGCAGGACGAGACCGGCCTGTACCGCCCGGGTGGGGCGATCACGGCGCCCGGTAAGGCGTACCGCGCCGCTCGCTGAGCTTTACTTCAGGGGCAACTGCTCCCGCTGAAGAACGGCTCCACTCGTGATCCTTGAGACCGCGCCGGCCGCGGTGACCTGGCTCGTCCTGGTCACCGCGGCCTTCTGCGCAGGCTTCGCCAAGACCGCCGTGGGCGGGATCGGCCTGTTCACCGTTGTGCTGGCCGCGCTGGTGATGCCGGCGGCCGAGTCGACTGCGGCGGTGCTCCTGCTGCTGATCATTGCTGACGCCTGCGCGGTGTTCCGTTACGGACGGCACGCCGACTGGGCTTTGATCCGTCAGGTCGTGCCCGCGGTGATTCCGGGGTTGCTGATCGGCGCGGTGCTCCTGGCGGCTCTGCCCGACTCCCTGCTGCGGCGTCTCATCGGGGGCATCCTTCTGCTGATGGCCGCGCTGCAGCTTCTCCCCCGCACGCCGCAGCCTCCCCGGGGTGCGGCGACGGTGACGGGGCTGGGGGCGGGCGCCTGCACGATGATGGCCAACGCCGCCGGCCCCGTGATGACGCTGTATCTGCTGGCCCGGGGGCTGGACAAGCAACGGTTCCTCGGCACGTCGGCCTGGTTCTTCGCCGGGGTGAACCTGTGCAAGGTGCCCTTCACCGCTGGGCTGGGTCTGTTCGACGGGCCAATGCTTTTACGGACGCTGGTGCTGGCCCCCGCTGTTCTGCTCGGTGCGTTGGTGGGCGTCAAAGTGGTGAACCGGCTGCGTCAGAGCGTGTTCGAGAGGGTGGTGCTGGGCGCCACCGCGGTGAGCGCTCTCACCCTGATCCTGCTCTGAGCCCGGCCTTTCCTGGAGGCCGGGCTCAGACGATTCAGGCCCCTGGGTACTGGAACGGGATGTTCCCGCCGACGGCGATGTAGGCCAGTGGCAGGCTGAGCGCCGTCAGCGTGCCGGTGAGCACTTTCTCCACCTTGCCACCGGTCTTGAACCCGGCCCCGATGCGTCGGCTGTTGCCGGTCAGCGTGGCCAGGGCGAACGGGATGCCGCCGAACAGGAAGTCGGCGGCCAGGTGTGAGCCCCAGGCTGCCGCCGCGGCCATGAGGAACCAGTCGAGGTCGGGGGTCAGCACCAGACTCAGCCCGTACAGGACGGCGAAGACTAGCTCGGGCATGTGCGTGGGCCCGCGGTGACCGCCGGGGATGATCTTGGCCATCACCCCGCCCTGGTCGGCGTCGGGCGACCAGTCGTCGGCGCACATGCTCGAGGCGACGACCGCGCCGGCCACCACGTGCTGCCAGCCCAGATGCCAGTCGCCGTAGAGTTGTTCATAGGAGCAGATGCTGAGCCAGGTCGCCTGCGCGGCGGCCTGGTGGCCGAGCCTGTTCATGTGGTGCGGGGTCTCCGTTTCCTGGTGAATCTCCACTTCTTGATCACGTGGAGACCGTCAGTGCACCAGATGGGCGTTCTGCCCCGGTCATCGGGGTCGGGTCCGGACCGGCGGTCACCGGAACGGGGGTTCAGCGACCTTGCTGTTCTCCCCGCAGGCGATCGACTGAGCGCGACGTACCTCGTCCGCCCGCTCCGCAAGGTCCTTGCCGATCAGCACGTCCGGGCCATTCGTGGCCCGCTTGCCGTCCTTGTCGAGCTCGACCGCCCGGCGGGACACCTTGTACGTCTGCTGGTCCGGGTCGTACTCGGCCCGGTACCCGACCAGGATCCGTTCGGAGCCGTCGCCGAGGCAGCCCACCCCGTCACCGGTCATGTCGTAGCCCAGATCGAACAGGTACGGATGCCCCTCGGCATTCGTCGTGGCCACGATGTAGCAGTTGACCACGCTGTACAGGGCCGCCGACCGGCCCAGATCGAGCAGGATCACGGCCGATCCGTCTCCCAGGCGCCCGGCCAGGGCGTTCACCCGGTCACCGACCCGCTGCTCCAGCGCGCCTGCGTCCCACTGATTCAGGACCATGGAGAAACTGGCCCCGCTGGCCGTACTCACCCCCAGCAGCCGCAGGCCCTGATCATGGGCCAGCCACAGCTCGTCGGCCTCCCCGTCATCGTCCAGGTCGTCCGTGGCGACGCGGTTGGAGTCCTTCGGTACGGCTGCACCACCGGCCGGGCAGCCAGGCCCGGCACCGGCTGACGTTCCGAGGCCGGCCGGGCCGGCCGTGCCCTCGACGGCAACCGCGTCGGCCGCGTAGGTCTCGTTCGCGCATCCCGCCAGGGCAATGACCCCCGCGACCGCCATGGCCGCCCCCCGGGCCAACGGGCCGAACCAGGAGCGTCCTCCGCCGGTTTTCATGACCATGAACCGTTGCTCATCCACTTCTGTCCGCATCCCGTCTTGCACCAGTTCGTCATCATGCTCGAAGGCCCACATGCCTCAGTCAGTAGTCCCTCATCTGGCTGTCAGGCGCTGTCCCCCAGTGAGATGCCACGACAGACGAGTTTGTTCGATACTCGTGCAGCCTTCTGGTCCGTCCTGAGCACGGTCGACCGACGCTCCGGACGTGTAGGCAATATCAAACCTCCCTCAACTCTTTCCAACCCCGTTGTGCTTCTTGTCCCAATTCGTCACGGTGGAAGTCGTGACGACAACGGTGGGATCAGAGACCGAAGCGGATCTTGTGAACCACTGGCTCGACACCGGGGGCATACCGGTGATCGGTCACGACGGGTCGAAGGTCTACCCCCGGCGGGCAGATCTGCGCAGGGCCGAGGCCCGGGCCAGCGCGCGCCGCCGTTCGCACAGTCTCCCCGCCGACAGCCGCCGCTCCCCTGCGATCGCCGCCCACGAGCGTCCTCAAATTCCGCTGGCCGCCCCTCGCGGGGGTGCCTTCCGCTCTACGCCCGCCCTCGCCGACCCGACGCCGGAATGGGGACTCGACCTCACCCGTCCTCAAACGGCTCCTGCTGAGTGCGTCGACGCGCAGCGGGCCGGGCGCTTCTCGGGAACGGCCACCCGCCTGCTGGTCATGGCTCTCGTGGTGGGTGCGGAAGGGGCTGCGGTGGCTCAGTTCGCCGGTCCCACCGACACCGACAACGGGCCCACCACCGCCACGTTCTCGCTGGAGGACCTGCGGGATACGGCTGAGGCCGAGCGTCGCGCCGCCGCGTTGCGCCAGGTTCAGACGGCGGAAGCCGAACGCCGCAAGACCACGGCGGTCGCTCTGGAGAGCGTGAAAGAGGCCTCACCGGCCAAGGCCGAAGCTGCCCTGGACCAGGCTCACAAGGCCAAGGCCGCGCAGATCCGGCACCTGAAGGCGCAGGCCAAGGCCAAGGCGGCCGCCCGGGCCGAAGCCGCTGAGGCTGCCGAGGCCCGCAAGAAGGCTCAGGCCGCGGAACGCCCGGCTGAGACCACCGCGCCGACGAGGGCCGCCGCGAAACCTGCGCCGAAGAAGGCCAAACCCGCCGCCAAGCCCCCCGCCAAGCCCACCGTCAGGTCCTCGCCGAAGGCTGAGAAGCCCAAGGCCGAGAAACCGAAAGCTGAGAAGAAGAAGGCCAGCACCTCCAGCCGGAAGAAGGCACTGGCCAACGCTCGCAAGAACCCGCGGGCCGCAGCCAAGGTGCTGCTGGGCGATCGCGGCTGGTCGTCGAGGCAGTACACCTGCCTGGACTCGCTGTGGAACCGGGAGAGCAACTGGAACTACCGGGCCAAGAACCCCTCGTCCGGGGCCTACGGCATCCCGCAGGCCCTGCCCGCCACCAAGATGAGCTCGGCCGGCTCGGACTGGAAGACGAACCCGGTCACCCAGATCCGCTGGGGGCTCGACTACATCGCCGACCGCTACGGAAGCCCCTGCGGCGCCTGGAGCCACAGCGAGTCACACGGCTGGTACTGAGGCCTAAGGCTGCACGGTGAGGAACAGCCAGGCGCCCAGCAGTACCAGGTGCACGAAGCCCTGCAGCGTGTAGGCCCGGCCCTGCACCACCGTGAACGCCGTGACCACGATGGTCAGGGCGAACAGGATCATCTGGGTCGGTTCCAGGCCGAGCTCGAGCGGGCCGCTGATCCAGATCATGGCCAGCGCGACGGCCGGGATGGTCAGGCCGATCGAGGCCATGGCTGAGCCGTAGGCCAGGTTCAGGCTCAGCTGAACCCGGTCGCGGGCAGCATTGCGGGTGGCCGCGATCGACTCGGGCGCCAGCACGAACAGCGCGATCACCACACCGACCACGGCGTAGGGCAGACCCAGGTCGGCCACCACGTCCTCGATCGTGGGCGAGAGCAGCTTGGCCAGCCCGACCACGGCGACCAGGGAGATCACCAGCAGGCCCAGGCTGGTCCAGGCCACCGAGGCCGGCGGCGGGTCGGCGTGCCCGTCCTCGTCCAGGTCGAGCAACCCTGTGACCTGCCCCATCTCGTCACTGGAGACCGGCAGGAAGAAGTCCCGGTGGCGGATGGTCTGGGTGAACACGAACGCCCCGTACAGGGCCAGCGAAGCGACCGCCGCAAAAGCCAGCTGAGACGTGGAGTACTCCCGGCCCGCGGCCGAGGTGGTGAAACTGGGCAGCACCAGCGCCACACCGGCCAGCGTGATCACCGTGGTCACGGCCGAACTGGTGCCCGAGGCGTTGAAACTGACGATGTGATGCTTGCGCGCCCCCACCAGCAGCGACAGCCCCACGATGCCGTTGAACGTGATCATCACCGCCGCGAACACCGTGTCGCGGGCGTACGTGCTCGCGCCCTTCCCGCCGTCGCTCATCAGCAGCACGATCAGCGCGACCTCGATGATCGTGACGGCCACCGCAAGGATCAGTGACCCGAACGGCTCCCCCACCTTGTGGGCCACCACCTCCGCATGGTGCACAGCGGCCACGATCGACCCGATCAGAGCCAGGGTCACGATGACCAGGGCTAACCAGTTGTCATGCCAGAACCAGGTGATGGCCAGGATCACGGCGGCCACCACGGGAGTCAGCAGCGGCCACTGCAAGCGTTCACGGATAGTAAGGGAACCCATGGCTCTAACTTACCCAGAGCGACCACTTCCCGCGTGCTGGGACTTATGTGCCGGCTGTGGCCGGCGGGCTCAGCCCAGGTGGGGCATGTCGGCGCCCTGGAGCCAGAGGTCGACCCGCATCCGCATCGACCGGTCCATCCTGAGGTCGGCGAGCTGATCCGGGTCTACCCACCTGACCTGGCTGGACTCGCTGGAGGGCGTGGGCCGGCCACTGATGTACGCGGCAGTGAAGACGACGGAGAACTCCTGCCTGACCTCACCGTTGCTCGTGTACTCGATCAGGTGCTTCGGGTCGGTGAAGATCCCCAGCAGGCCCGTGACCTGGCACGTGACGCCCGTCTCTTCCAGCGTTTCCCGCACGCCGCAGGCGACGATGCTCTCGCCCAGATCCATGCCGCCGCCGGGCAGCGCCCAGTTGCCGTTGTCGGACCGGCGGATCAGCAGAACCTGGCCTTGATCGTTTGTGACCAGCACGTTTGCCGACGGGACGAGGCTGTTGGGCCTGGGCGCGGCCGGGTCGTCGTAGTGATCGATGCGGCCCACTCATCCCCCAATGACCGCTTCGCCCCGGCTCGGCGGGGCCGTGTCAGGGCGTGCAACAGCCACCTCTCGTTCATGCTAATCTTCTACACGTTCGAAGGGAACACCCCAGAGAACAAAGTCCGGGTGGCGGAATAGGCAGACGCGCTAGCTTGAGGTGCTAGTGCCCTTTATCGGGCATGGGGGTTCAAGTCCCCCCTCGGACACGTAAGTGGGACATGAGTCAGGGAGTATCGAGGCCCTGACCAGGCGGTTCTCCTGCTCGTAGCAGAGATGAAGGCCGAGCTGCAGATAGAGATCAGCACGATCTCGCGGCTCGGCCTTTTTCAATGCCCGCGACAGCGAACCCAACTCCTCAACGACCTGCAGCAACTCTTTCTTACTCAGTTCGTTGGCCGGTTGAAGCTCCTGCAGTGCGACGGCCATCCGGGCACGCTCAGCAACAACCTCACTTGTCCATGTCGCCATCAGCGCAGGGTCGGCCCCGGCCTCTAAGGCCTCGCGGTACCGGGCAATCTTGGTCTCACACGCCTGCAGCTTCTTCCGGAGGGTCTCGCGACGCCTTTCGCAAGGGCCCTCGACCACGACGCATGCGAATGTGCTGCGCCTCGTCTGCACCGAGAAGGGATGCGCAGTAGCACCCTGAGGGTGAGTTCGGGAGGCTATGCGCGTAACACGACCTCGGCGTCGTCGCCTGAACGGTGCCTTCCCGCCCGCAAACGCGCCTGCAGGTGATCGTTGCGCTGGCTTCCATCCGCTACTGCCGCCTCCCGTGCCACAGGGCAGCCTCGTGGGGATCCCGAGCATCAGAGCGTTGTGGACGATGATCGCATCGTGCTGCCCTCCCTGTCGGAGCTGGCAGTGTGGCCGTGCGGGCAGATGGTGCAGGTGATTCGCATTGGTTGGCAATGGGTCACAACTCGACCGGCTAGCCGATGGTTTCCGTGGTGCTGCACCTGGATGCTGCAGGAACGTGATCTTGACTCGAAGGAGCGCTATGGCCTTGCCGCCCCGTCCTGCTTCAGCGCCACCTTGGCATGTCCCGGCCGTGGCTGCGTTGTACATGGCTGCGCAGGGACGGGCTCAACCTCGTCATCTGGTTGAGCAGCTCGTTCGGGACTTCAACCCACAGATTATGGACATGGTAGTGCTGACCTGGATCGATCTTTGTGCGGATGAAAGCAAACCCGATGAGTTCGCCATGGCGGATGACACCCCCGAGCCGATGAAATGGGCTGCGCGGGTGGTGTTTGCGCGCCTGGTCGGTGACGAACTGAACTGGAATGCGCTATGGGGATTGAGTTGTGATCCGGATGAGTGGATCGAGCGCTGGACTGCGTTGCTCCGGTTCTGCACCCATCGACAAGAGTAAGACGACCTTGGTCAGTTGGCTGACGGAGGTATTCCTGGGGCCCAACTGCTGACCGGAGAGTTCCCAGCCGACAGCCTTGCCGTCTTTGAGCGCCAATGGATAGCTGGCGGAGACGCCCTGAAACTTCTTGTGCTTCTGCTGGGTGTGGTTAGCGAAGCCTTCGGGTCGTTCTTGGCCCAGGCGGTCTTGATCTCGTGCGTGCGGTCCGCGATTCCGGAGCGGTGGCCGTGCAGGCCGGGATGGTCAATGCCCTCTTGCTGAACCGGGCCAAATTCTTTCGTTCGGCGGGGCTAGCTTCAACGCATGGCTGACGATGAGGGAGCGCCCAAGGGCGACGACAACGAAGACACCGTGGTTGGAAGGAAGGGGCACAAGCGCCCGCTCGACACGGCTTCCGGAGAACTGCATGCGTGCCCCATTTGTGGGTTCGAGCATTCAGGGGGCTAACCCGCAGCTGGGGGCCGCGATAGCGATCGGTCCTGCTGGACCATCAGTGCGCTATGGCCGGTTGAGTTCTGCGGCAGGATGCTTCGGAGGCGGCGGGCGTCTTGACCACGGGGGTGGCACGGATGAAGCGTCGTGTGCGGCCGCAGCGGTCTGGGATGGTGCGGCTGATCGGGCTGCTGCTCGTGGCCGCTGTGGCCTCGCCGGCCCTACTGCTCGCTTTCGCCCAGTGGGATACGAACTGGAATCAACTGAGCGCAATTGGGCAGGCGTACGGTTTTGCAACGGTGCTGCTGAACGGAGTTGCACTACTTGGCCCGGTGCGGACGCTGCGGCATCAGGCCCGGCAGCCTGAAATTTCGGTGTATCTTGCTCAGCGGCAGATTCTTTGGGAGATCGCGAAGGCGGAAATGGACGACGTCCGTTTGCTCCGCACCGGACGAGCTGCCTTTGAGAATGTGGACTTGGCGCGGTGCACGATTCACATCAACCAGTACTTTAGCTTCTGCTTATGAACTGGCGGTTCGAACTAATTGGGGAGCGAGAACTGGAGGACGTGGCCGCATACAACTTCCGGTCTCCGGTCGCGGCCTATTGGTGGCAGACGCGCAGGGCCTTTGGGAGAAGCATACTGAGGCTGAGTTCGTGGGAGCACTCGATCGAGGCATGCTTGCGGTAGCGGAGGATCCCGAAAAGTACAGGCATAGCACGAATGTGCCTGACGGGTCACACAAGCTGCCATCCGGCTCTTGGCGACATCAACCCAGGATGGTTCAAACCTTGCCCGGCAACGTGCGCCGAGGTCGCGGAAGCCGCGACCGAAGCCGCGCGCGCTGCGGCGGTGAGTGGCCTTGCTACTGACTGGTCACGGAGTTATTGGCCGGGTGTCTGGAATGGGGAAAACGGGCGCTACGACCTGACAGTCAACGCAGCAGCGAACGTGGTTGTTGCCGTAGGTGCTTGTGGGATTGGGTGCTGGGCGGGTGTAGCGCCGAAGCTGGGAACTCTGAACGTGGCAGTGACTGTCATCGGATCATTTCTGGCTAAGGGTGAAGTCGTCACCCAGCAGCAAGCTCGAAGCCCAGGTAGAAGAACACCGGGATGGAACAGCCGGGGGCGGGACCGTTCCCGGCGGGGCATCCACATCACGATCATCAGTTGCACAATACCCCGCGCGCGAACAGCGTCAGCATCGCGGCCGCCCGTGCCCGGCGCAGCCCAGCGTGCGGCCCTCGCCGATTCTTGAACCGGAACTCTCTCTGCTCCGACTCGACTGGCTGTTGGGTCATTCACTCATCCAGCTGCTCGACCCGGCTGTTGATCGTGGGCTCATACGGCAGCAGTCGACTGAGCTGAGTTGGCCACTCGGGCATTGCCCTGTCGGCTCAGAAGTCTCTGGCCTGGCTCAAGAGGGACTCAGGGCATGCCGTACATAGCCGCTCGAGCCTCAAGCCTCCTTTTGCTCTGCCATATCTGTGGAGTTGGGTGTAGTTCAGTGCAACGCCGTGGGCGCCAGCGGCGTTCTATGCGCACCCAACCCTCGGACGCGAAGGACGATCACCCCATGCCCTCCCCAGATGCCGTCTCTGCGGTCGCCGACGCGAGCACAGCGGTCGTGGCACTGGCCGCACTCATCGTGGCTGGCTGGGCAGCGAAGGCGACGGTGCAAACCAACCGAGCCCAACAGCAGACTCTGACGCTCCAACAGCAGCAGCTCGCCCACCAGCAGGAACTAGAGCGGGAGGCGCGAGAACAGCGGCGACGGTCCCAGGCCGAAATGATCGGCGTCTGGGCGGACCACGACTTCACGGATGTAGACCCTGCATCGGAGTACGGGGAAATCTTCGCCGCCGTCCGAGTTCATATATCCAACGCCTCGCCCGCTCCTATATACGGAGTGATCGTTGAAGAACGACACGGGACCGGCGCCCGCAATGCCCTGGCTCGCATCGGTGGCGTAGCACCATCAACCACCGAGTCTGGAGCTTGGTCGTTTCGCCAGCGCGTTCTCTTTACGGAACTAGACCGAATGCCGCTGCTGTATATTACTTTCATGGATGGTCAGGGAAATACCTGGTGTCGCTCCAGCCGAGGCGAATTGTTGACCAGTAGGGAATACGAAGAGCGCGAGGATGCCCTCTTCGTAGCTTACGAAGCTCAGCAGCATGACGAGCCCTATGACCGGACGGTAGACCGCGAAATGTTCGTGGCTGACTGGATGCCCGAGATCAAGAAGCCTTGATCTCGGGCATCCAGACCCTCAAGCCCTCTCGCCTGGTCCGCTGATCCGCGCGGACGAGCGGACCACAATTTGCAGGGTTCTCCCGCCTGGCCTACACCGAGCACCTGCCCGATGAGAAAGCCACCACGGCGATCGCTTTCATGGCGCGAGCCCGTGCCTTCTTCGCTGCGCACGGCATCCAGCGGATCACCCGAGTCGTCACCGGCAACGGCTCCTGCCACCGATCCGGCGCATTCCTAAGAGCCATGAACAACCTCGGCGTGAGCACCCATCAGCGAATCCGGCCGTTCACGCCCCGCCACAACGGCGGGGTCGAGCGCTACCACCGAATCCTTGCCGGGGAATTCCTTAACGCCTGTGTCTGGACCTCAGAAACCCATCGGGCGCAGGCGGTTGGCATCTGGCTGACCCACTACAACTACCATCGAGCCCTCATCGCTGCCGGAACCAACCCCCAGCCAGTCGCTTCCACACCGGCGTCACCAACGTCATGACCGGAACACCGACCGCTGTCGTTGGGCTTCCGCTTCCAAGCCCCTCGGCAGCACGCCCGGAGCGAGGCCTGGATCGTCGGCTCGGGCCGAATCAGCCGGTGACGCCTGGACTGTGCGCCTCTTTCCTATCTCCGGACGGGCTGCCCCTTGCTTAGGACTCTTGTCGTCCTTCCGACGGTAGATCCCGCTGCGATCAAGAATCTTGGGTGCCTGGTCGAACTGCTGCGGTTCGCCACCGTGACCAGAGCCTCAGGCCCAAGGTGACCTCCGATTCGGAGGGGGACTCCGACGTCCCTAATCTCGATAACCCGTCCAGTCTCTGGGCCCGCGTGCAGCGTGAGTGCAGTTCGCAAACGACTTACCCATCCGTATCGACGATTCCCTTGCAGGGAGGTCAATCAAGGGAGGCGTCGTTTGGGAATCGTGAATCTTCTACCGACTGGTGTTTGGCAGAGCCTGCTCAGGAAGGGACGGGCCTCCAGATACTCGCAAGGCCAGGTGCTGATGAGACAGGGGGAACGGGGCACGCACGTACTTCTCCTCACCTCCGGGCTCGTCAAGGTGAGCCGCGTCGAGCCGGACGGCCGGCAACTGCTGCTGGCCGTACGGGGCCCTGGAGAGGCCCTCGGCGAGATGTCCGCCTGGGACGACTCCCACCGGTCCGCCACCGTCGAGGCCATTGCCCCGTGCATCGCCTACGTCCTGTCCGCCGCCCAGTTCCGCCGAGCGGTCCATGAGCTCGACGCTTCTGATGTGCTGTTCCGTCACGTTCTGCAGCGCCTGAGGGAGGGCGAGGACATCCGGGCCGAGCTCGTCGGCCCCTCTGCGATGCAACGCGTCGTCAATGTCTTGCTACGGCTTGCCCACTCTGTGGCTCCGGAGCTGTCTTCGACCGTGACACTGGGCCTTGGTCAGGAAGACATGGCCCGGGCCGCCGGCCTTTCGCGATCGGCTTTCACCGCTGAGCTGGCTGCCTTGCGTCGCTGCGGCCTCGTGAGTACAAGCCGACAGCGCGTCGTTCTTCACGACCTGGCGAAGCTCAGGGCCCTGGCCGAAGAGACTCGCCCCGCGACGTAAGGATGTGACGCCGCACACGCACGGGGCCATGTGTCCACTTCTGGACAGATGGCCCCGCAATATTCCTCCATCGTCGTGAGCGGAAGTTCTCGCCCGACCTCATGGAGCCCCAGACGATGGAAATGCCACAAAGCCGTTCAAAAGCGGTTTCCCTCCCGCCATATCGAGCCCTATTCGCCGTAGATGCCGAGCGTTACAGCGGCAATCCGAGCGTGCGGCTCCCTTTTCTGAAATCGGCACTGGGACGCGTGGTGGAGCAGACGCTCTCCCACCCCTCGGTCGGGAACATTTGGAACCGGTTGCGATTTCGCGAGTCCACTGGGGACGGAATGGTTTTCATGGCCGACCTGGAGGTCCTCCCGTTCCTCATCGATCCGTGGCTCAACCTGCTGCACTTGGCCCTGACCGACATGGACGAAGAAGTTCGTCGCCACAGCCGGGACATGCGGCTCCGACTGAGAGTCAGCATGCATCTGGGGCCCGTGCCCGGAGTCGGCCCCGATGTGCCCGATCCGGCATCAACGCCAATGAACGAGGTCTTCCGATACCTCAACGCGTCACCGACGCGGGACGCCCTTCGCGACAGCAACCCGAACGTCACATTCCTGGCTGCTCTGCTTTCGCAGAGGGTCTTTGACGACGTCGTCGTGGGCGGGTACTCCGGCGTGCACGAGGATCAGTTCACTCCGGTCGTGGCGGCATTGCCGGAGAAGGACTTTGCGCATCCGGCGTGGCTGTATGTGCCGGGTGTTTCGTCGATTGGGCGAGGTACAACATCCAACCCGGAGGACGAAGCGAATCCGCCTTCAACTGCGGGCCATCGATTCGGGGCACCTACCACGAACGTGGCAGGCAACGTGGGACAGAACATCGTGGGGCAGAACTTCAACGCTCCCATCAATCAGGCCCTCAACGCCAATGATTTTTGGACCAACGATCACTCCCGAAACAATGGTGAGGGAAAGCGATGAATCTCGACGACGGCAACTTCGCGGCTGAAACCTCTGAGCCGGCCACTGCCATCTATGGCGACGTTCGTCTGGCCGTCACGGCGAATCAAGTGCACCAGATCGGTGACCGGTACTACGGTTCTCTGACCCGGATGTCCTCCTTGAACAAGGACGCCCTGAAGCGCTTGCAGGACATGTTCGTCCAGCCCCCAGGCTGGGACGAAGCCTGGGCGCGACTGCGTGACCGCCAGGTTGTCGCACTTACCGCCGATTCCGGCAGTGGACGGCGCACCACTGCTATCAATCTTCTTGCCAGTCAGGGCCTGCCGGTCAAGGAGTTGCTGGTCGCAGAGGACAACGATCTGGACCGCCATTTCTCGGCGGATGCCGGCTGCGGGTACATCCTGACGCTCCCTGCGGTGCGCGAGATCCGCATGCCCGGCTTGGTGAACAAGTATCTTCAGCAGGTCGTCGAAGCCGGATCCTCCCTCGTCATCATCGCAACGCCTGCGAACCTGCGGGATCTCGATCGGGAGCTCCAGGACCTCTCCGTGCTGATCCAGCCGGCCAATGCCCGGGACGTATTCGGGAAGATCATCGAGAAATCCTACGATATCGATACAGCCAATCACTGGTTGCGATTCTCTGAGATTCAGGACCGGCTTCGAGGGGCGACACTCGAGGACGCCTGTCGGCTCGCCTCCTTGGTGGTTGCCGTTCTCGCTTCCCAGCATGAAGACCCACTGTCCGAAGTGCTGGGAGCGCACGCGAACTGGCTCGACGAGCTCAAGGCCTGGGAACAGGAAATCGAGGATAGGGAGAACGAAGCCCGCGACCGGGCAACCGTGCTTGCGATCGCAGCCTTGGAGGGCTCATCCCCCGCAGCTGTTTTCGAGGCCGCCTCTCAGCTCATGGACGTCGCGGGGCTGGAATCCCCGCGGGGAGCCGCCCTGGCCGGGCCCGGAATCGACCAACGCCTCCAGCGGGTCCATGCGCGCGTGGACGACCAGAGGGTCACGTTCAATCGCGTCGGCTACGGGCGTTCGCTTCTTGATCGCACCTGGACCGACCGGCCGGACCTGCAGAAGGTCATCGCTCGTTGGCTGAAAGGCATCCAGGCCAAGACCTTCACCGGCGAAGACATCGAACGAGCTGGGCAGACACTTCTGAACCTGGCTGACCGGCAGTGCGATGCCAGCCCCGTCCTGGATCTCGCCCAGGAGTGGGTCCGGACCGACCGGATGGCGTCGGCCGCTCGCCTCGTTTCCGAGGCGGCGACCAGTTCCTCGATTGGGCGGGCCACCCGGAAACGGCTCTACGACTGGTCCAAACTGTCGAACATCGACAACCGGATTCACTTCCTGGTCGCCGAGGTCTGCTCCGGGGACATGGCATTGAGCTACCCGGAAGTAGCCCTGACCCGGCTGCGGCACCTGGCCAACCGCGACGACGACCTCGTCCGGCAGGAAGTCGTCACCAAGGTCCACCACATGGCCTCACACGGAGTCATGAAGTTCGCGCTGGAACGCGAGGTCATCGAGTGGACCGGAGCGGCTGAGTCCTTGCGCGCCCGTTGCGGACGTAAGGCCTTTCTCGCTCTGGCACGTGAGTGGGAGCCGAACAGCATGACGCCCCTCATGGTGGCCCGGGTCTCACCGTCGATCGACGCGACCGAGGTCTTGGGCAATGGATGGCGTGCTGTCCTGCTCGACGCCACGACCCGGGCCAAAGCCCGGGAGACGGCTTGGGGATGGCTGGACGCGGCCAACGAAGGCCGCGCTCCACAGGAGTTGATCGTGAACACGTTCGCCCGGGCCAGCCGAACGACCGGCGATGCGGCCGTCGTCAGCAAGATGGTGCTGGACTGGCCCGGCAACACCAGGAACGTGGTCCCGGGCTACGAAGAGCTCCAGCTGCAGATCATCAAGCTGATCCATCGCAACGATGGGCTCGCGTTCGTGCCCGGGATCACAGGCGGCTCCGGCGGAGAGCACTCATGACCTGGCTCGAGTGGTGGGCGCGCCTGACCCAAAGCCAGCCCTGGGTCCCGGCGCAGCAGACGACGGCCTCGTTCCTGCTGCCCAGCGACGTACCGGATCTTCCCTTCCGGGCTCAGGTCACCATCGACTGGCCAGCGCTTCGTTCCGATGCGCCAGCTGTCGACAGGAGTGAGGTCATCAGACATCTCCGCGTCGCCGCCGGCGCACTGACGGAAAAGTATTCCGTCGTCTTCCGGGAGGAAGCGGAGTACGACCTGCATGTGAACATCGCCAGCCGCTGCGGAAGCTCAGCACCGTGCGCAGTCACCGTTCAGCTTCAGGTGGACGAGGAAGTGCGGCAGGCCGCCCTTCGGCACCAGGAGCTGCGTCGCGCGCAGGTCTTCGAGGAGGAGAAGCAGCAGATCCAGGTCAGACAGTGGGAAAATCTGCAGAAGAATGTTTTTCACGATCCTCTCCGGATCCGCATGTGGTGGCTCAAGGGCGATCCAGAGCGTCTCGAGCAGCTCATCGATGGCGACACGATCTTCGAAAGGGCAGCCCAAGCCCTGTCGCCGCCCGCGAGCCGGCCGTCGGAGGCGCTCAATCTGGTCCGCATGATTGAGTCCTTCTGGTCGAAACTCTCGGATGAGCAGCGCACCTACCTGGTCGTGGATCGGCTGGACGCGGTCTTCCGCAACTTCGAGCAGCCTGAACTGGCTGACGAGCTGCAACACGGGTTCCCCCCAGCCCCCGAGCAAGGAGGCCGACCATGACCGAACCACAGGACGAGTCACTGGAACTGCCTGCCGCCTTGGCCGCTCTTGCCTCATTTCAAGGGCTGACGCAGCAGGCAGATGCAAAGGCCAACATGCTCGTGGCCGTGCAGCTCGGCATAGCCGCGCTCACATTGGCTCAAGCAGAATTGCTCACGGCGGATTTCACTACCCTTCGGACAGCAGTCGCCATCGCATACCTCGTGGCCTTCATCGCCGGAGGGATCGCTATCGTACGGGCCATGTGGCCACGCGTCGGTCTGTATCCGGCGGCGAACCCCTTTTCAGTACCCATACACCATGACCTGCCAACGATGGTAGTGCCCAGCAACAGTCACAGCAGGCAGGCGTGGGAGGTGGCACAGGCCGTGGCGGTGATCGCCCGGCGCAAGAATCGGTTCGTCATGGAAGCGATCCTTTGGGTGGCTCTTTCGGTGGGCTCATGCGCTGTCTGGTTCCTGCTGGCCCTTCTGGGGTTCTGACTCCCTGTGACCTGGTGGAAAGTGCGAGGTCTATCGACCAGGTCGCAGGGTCTATCTCCTTGCCAAGAAGTTGATTCGTCAAGTGAGTAGGGTGGACGGTGTGACCGGACCTCAGTCTGATGTCGTGCTCGTGCTGCCGGGCGGGGGATACCGCGTCCATGCCCCGCATGAGGCGGAACCGATCGTCGAGTGGCTCGGCGCACAGGGCTGGTTCGCGAGGATCATGAACTACCCGCTGAACACGGCACACCCCGCTCCCTTGCGCTTCGTCTCGCGCGCGGTTGCGGAAGAACGTGCGGACGGTGCCAGCCGGGTCGGCGTAATCGGGTTCTCGGCCGGAGGACACCTTGCCGGATTGTCCGCTCTCGCTCCCGGCCTCGAGCCGCACGAGCGTCCGGACTTCGCGATCCTCGGCTACCCGGTCGTGAGCCTGGTCGACGGTCCGCACACCGGCTCGCGCGCCGTGCTGCTCGGCGACGACGCGGACTCCCCCGATGACGCTGTGGCACGCTCGCTTTCGCTGGAGACGCTGGTGCGTCCGGACTCCTCTCCGATGTTCGTGTGGCACACAGCGGAGGACGACGTCGTGCCCGTGCGGCACTCGTACCTCCTGGGTGAGGCACTCGCTGCAGCGCGCGTCCCGCACGAGTTGCACGTCTTCCCCGGCGACGTCCACGGGGTGGCGCTCGCCGCCGACACCGACGCCTCCGCGTGGACGAGCCTGTGCGCTGACTGGCTGACACGCCTGCCCGTCACGCCTCGATAGGCCCGGCAGTCCCGTCACACCTCGGTGGCGAGCGCGCGCAGTACGGTCGTTCCCGCGCAGAGCTCGGCGTCGCGCGCTCCGAGGCGGGCGATCCCCGTCGTCCCTGGCGGAAGCGTGACCGTGAGCACGATCTCATCGCCCTCGCGCACCCAGCGCGTCGTGATCTCCCCGTGCGGGGCCTGCAGTCGGCCGTTCACCCACTCCAACCGCGGGTCGATCGACGGCGCGATGATGACGCGTCGGAAGCCCACCGAATCGTCGGCCTGTGCGATGCCCGCGACATCCGAGTAGATCCACTGGCCCACTGACCCGAGCGAGTAGTGGTTGAAGGAGTTCATCTCCGGCGTCTGGAAGCCGCCGTCCGGGGTCCAGCCGTCCCAGCGCTCCCAGATCGTCGTGGCGCCGTTGTCGATCGAGAACCCCCACGACGGGAACTCCCGCTGGAACAGCAGGTCGTAGGCCAGGTCAGGGCGGCCGAATCGCGCGAGCGTCGGGCACAGCAGGGCCACGCCGTGAAAACCGGTCGTGAGGCGTGCTCCGCGCTGCTCGATCTTGTCGACGAGGCGGGCGAAGAGCGCCGGGCGGCGATCTTCCGGGGCGAGGTCCCACGCCAGGGTCATCAGGTACGCGGTCTGCGAGTCGCCGTGCACGCGGCCGTCCTCGCCGAGGAACGCCTCGACGAACGCGGCCCGGATCAGCGCGGCGCGGGTGTCGAGCTCCCGGGCCGCCTCGTGTTCTTCGAGGACCTGGGCGATGCGGGCCGCCGTCGCGGTGGCGTGCGCGTGGTACGCCGTGGCGACCACTTCCTTGGGCGTGTGCTCGTCGACGGACAGCCAGTCGCCGTAGTCGTTGCCGCGTCGCGAGCGCCAGAGACCGTCGGGGTTGCGCTCCGCCACGTAGTCGAGCCAGCGCCGCATCGGCCCGAACATCGCCCGCAGCACGTCGATGTCCCCGTAGGCGCGGTACAGGGTCCAGGGGACGAGCACGATCGCATCGCCCCAGCCGGGGGCGCCGTAGTCGAACAGGGTCGTGCCGGGGGAACGGGGGATGACGTCGGGCACCGACCCGTTGGGTAGCTGCGCCGACACGAGGTCGTCGAGCCAGCGCCGCAGCAGGGCCTGCAGGTCGGCGTTCAGCGTGGCCGTCGGGGCGAACACCTGCACGTCGGCGGTCCAGCCGAGCCGTTCGTCGCGTTGCGGGCAGTCCGTCGGCACCGAGACGAAGTTGCCCAGCTGGCCCCAGCGGATGTTCTCGATCAGCCGGTTGAGGAAGGGCGAGGAGGTGGTGACCTCGCCCGTCCACTCGACGTCGCTCGAGAGCACGGCGGCGCGCACCTGCATCGGGTCGACGTCGGCGCCGCTCAGCTCGGCGTACCGGAAGCCGTGGAACGTGAACACCGGCTCCGTCGGGGTGCTGGAGCGCAGGTGGTCCGTGGCCTCGGCGGAGCGCAGGTTGTCGGTGTAGAGCTCTCCGTGCGTGTCGAGCACCTCGCCGTGGCGCACGGTGAGCGGATGGTTCGGGCTCGCCGGCAGACGCAGGCGGCCTACCAGGTTCTGCCCGAAGTCGATGATCGTGCGGTTCGCGGTGCGGTCGATGGCGACGGGGGCGAGCTCGTCGACCACGCGTACGGGCTCGTCGCGCTGCCCGATCAGCGGACCGGGGTCGGGGTCGAGCACGCGCGCCGCGCGCCATTTCGAGTCGTCGAATCCGCGACCGGTCCAGCCCGGTGTGCCGTGTGTGCTGTCGATGTACTCGCCCATCAGCAGATCGGCCCAGCGCCGTCTGCCGTCGTGCTCGCGCCACGACTCGTCGGTGCCGAGGACGGTGCGTTCGCCGTCGGGATCGTCGATCACGAGGCGCGCGAGCAGTTGGGGTGCCGTGCCGTAGTGGTGGGCGTGGTGGCGGTGGTCGAAGCCCACGAAGCCCGACCACCATCCTTCGCCGACCTCCGCCGCGAGCACGTTCTCCCCGGCGTGCACGAGGTCGGTGACGTCGAAGGTGCGGTACTGGATGCGGGTGCGGTAATCGGTCCAGCCGGGCAGGAGTTCATCGTCGCCGACCCTGGCCCCGTTGATGTACGGCACCACGAGACCGCGCGCGGTCACGGTGAGCCGGGCGCGCGCCGGCGCGGCCGAGATCGTGAACGCGCGGCGCAGTTGCAGCGGCGGACTCAGGTCGTTCGTGCGCAGCGTCGGACGTACGGGGGTGTCGCTGTCGCGATCGGTCGCGTCGATCGCGCCATTCGGCTCGGGGTCGCGGCCGATCCACACGACCCCCGACCAGTCGCAGACGCCGGTCTCGAAGGTCGACTCCGCTGAGCAGCGTGCGCCCTGTCGGTCCTCGACCTCGACGCTCCAGACGTACGACGTCTCGGGGGTGAGCTTCGGGCCGTCATAGCGCAGCCCGGTGGAGTCGCCCTCGCGCACCCCGCTGTCCCACAGGGCGTGCGCGTCGGCGGCGGGGCGCACGGTCACCCGGTGGGAGGCCGGGATCGCGCCCTGTTCGTCGCTGCGCAGCGCCCAGGACAGTTCGGGGTTGGGGGCGTCGACCTCTCGTGGTTCGGCGCGGGCATCGACGCGCAGACGGTACGGCTCGATCACTCGCAGGTCACTTTCTTTCCGTTGTTCGCGAACGCCCGCGTGCCAGCGTCGCCGGCCACGACCGTGAGTGATTCCCAGGCCGGGACCGAGGCGCCATCTGGACGGAAGGCGTGGTAACCGCCCTTCTTTGCGGCGAGATCGTGCACGACGTGGTCGCCGAGCGAGGTTGAGAAGCGCACGTCGACCGGGGTCGCGGAGTCGTTCCAGGCGTGGGTCGCCAGCGCCGGCCCGTCGCCCCAGCACTGAGCGCGCACGTTCGCGGAGCTTGCGACGGCGTTGTTGGCATCGGCCGCGAAGATCACCGGTTCGAACAGTTCGCTGTCCTTCGCCGTGGTGATCCCGCCGCCCCACTGGACCCATCCGCGGGTGCCGTCGCCGTCGGTGTCGTTCGCGACGATCGACAGGGAGGCGGCGGAGGCCGGCGTCATGCCGATCGGCTCGAGCAGGGACCACGGGACCGCGGCCTCGTAGACGGTCGTCTTGGTCGTCGCGTCACGCACGGCTGCGACATCCGCCGAGGTGAGGTGGCCAGCGACCGACCCTGAGGCGTAGCGGTACAGCTGGGGGCCTTCCGGAGTCAGGGCGAAGCCGAACTCGATGCGCTCCTGGATCTCGGGGCGCAGGTCGCTCTCGCCGGGCCAGTTCGGGGCGACGGCGAACTGCAGTCCGTCGGCCTGCCAGGTCGCGTTCCCCGTGAAGGGCTGGATGTGGATGTCGTCGGCGACCTCGGCCGTCAGGTAGAGGTTGTCGTCGTCCCACGTGAACCAGGTCTTGGCGGTGAGACTCGCGTCCCTGACGCCGGGTGCCCTGAGCGTGGTTGACGGCAGTGCGTCGAGGTCGTCGCGCACGCCGTCGATCTCGATGGTGCGCTTCGGCACCCGGGGGACGTCGAGCCAGGGCAGGGCCGAGAGCGTGCCCGACGCCGACACGTCTGCTGCGGCGCCGTCGATCGTGAGAGCTGCTGTGTAGGTCACCTCGCCGACGCCCGCGGGCGCCGGGCCCGACAGGAGCGAGACCGTGGCCCCGGGTGCGACGTCCAGGTCGACCTCGAGCGTCTCGGTGTCTTCGCCGAAGGTCCAGGATGCCTCGGAGATGTGCTGGGCGGCATCCGTCGTGTTCGTGTACTCGGCCTTCACCACGTCGTCGGCACCGTCGATCGCGTGCTCGAGCGCCAGCGACGACGCCCGCGGGCGCAGCTCGGCGACCGCCGGAGACGAGGTCTTCCCGTCGACGCTCGCCTCGATCGTGAGATCGGCGATCGTCTGCTGGAGGTCGTTGCCTGCGGTGATCTCGAACGGTACGTCGGTCTTGCCGCCGGCGGGGATCGTGACCTGCTGCGCTGCGCCTGCGACCTGCCAGCCGCCCTGGGCGGTGGCGGCGACCTCGGCGCTCACGTCGGTGTCGTTGAAGTTGTAGACCTCGGCCGTGACCGTGGTGGTGGCCGTGCTGTCGAGTCCGTATCCGTACAGCTGGGAGTCTTTCGAGGTCTCAGCGTCGAACACGGGCTGGATCACGACGCGTTCGGCCGCGGTGAAGTCCTCGGCGTCGATCGGGTCGGCGGGGACAGCGGGCGCCGGGGCGGCAGTGAGATCGGGAAACTCGGCCGCGGACAGGTAGACAGGATCGGGGCCGACGGTGAACGCCGCGGTGGCGCCGGAGACCTTGAGGTCGGCGTCGCGCCCCATGAGGTCGACGAGCGCGGCTTCGCCTTCGACGGGGACCGTGACCTCGGTGTCGGTGGGCGCCCAGAGCACGGCGGCCGGACCCGAGCCGGTGTCGAAGACGTAGGCCGAGACGCCCTTCGGGAGGCCGGTCAGCCGTCCCGCATATCGGCCCTTGCCGAGTTCGCGGGTCATGACCGACTGCGCCGCGAGCGCCGCCATCGGCTCGTCGGGGCTGCGGTACATGCTCCAGTACGAGGCACCTTCGCGGTACGGCGCGGCGATGAAGAAGAACTGCTTGGTCGAGCCCTGGGCGAGCGACTCGGCCGCTGAGCTCACGATGTAGCGCGCCTGCAGGCTCTCCTGCGCGGCGGTCGGCAGCTTGTTCACGTCGACGTTGTTGAGCGCGATGCCGCTCTCGGTGACCCATCGGCCCTTGCCGTCGCCTCCGTACGGCTGTGCGGCGTCGAGCTGCGACGAGAAGTCCGGGTGCGCGTTGATCGACGCCGAGGAGTTCACGGTCGTGTGCGTGTGGTAGGCGTAGGCGTCGAGGTAGTCGAGGATGCCGTTGCGGAACTGCCACTGCGCGTAGTGCGGGTCGACGCCGGCGAGACCGCCGTTCACGAGGAGCGCGTCCGTCCCCGAGTCGAGGAAGCCGAGGGCCGCGGCCTTCATGACGGCGGCGTAGCGGTCGGCGCCCTCCGATTCGTGCGCGAACTTGCGGTTCTGCTCATTCCACAGCTGCCACGCGTCCACAATTCCGTCGTAGTGCTCCCCGGCTGCGAAGGCGAAGTCGTACATGTCGCGCAGGTCCTGCGGGAGCTCCCGCTTCTCGGTTCGCGTCCAGGACGGCCCGTCGTGGAACGAGGAGAGGGTTTTCAGCCCGGCGTCATCCGCTGCCTGCAGCCAGTTCCACGGCTGCTGCTCACCCGAGAAATCGAAGCTGCCCCGCTCAGGATTGATGACGTCGTTCCAGCGCTGCCGATCGCGGATCCAGTCGACGCCGGTCAGCGACAGGACATGCGCGAAGGCCTCGGCGTCGTCGGTCGCGATGAGCTTCGAACCGTAGACGTCGACCGCGAAAGGGCTGTCGTCGAGCGCGGGTCGGGACGATGCCGCGGGCAGAACGGCGAACGCGCCCTCGACGCCGGTCTGCGACCCCGTGATCCGCGCAGACACCCGGTACGCCCCGGTGTCGAGCGCGGCGCCGAGGTCGATGGATGCGGCGGACTCGCCGGTCTCCGTCGTGGCCTCGCCCTCGGCCACGACGGCCCCTTCATAGTCCGTGACGCTCCAGGTGACCGGCACGGGGCCCGGCGCCTCGCCGTTGAGCGCGGCTGCGAGCGTGACGCTCTGGCCCTGTTCGAAGACGCCGAAGCGATCGGGGGCCGTCACTGAGTCGAGGGTCATCTCGACCGGCGTGAGGGTGAACGTGTCGAGGAACAGCGTGTAGTTCGTGTTCGGAGACACCCGGCGCTCGTTGACCTGGAACTCGATCGTGTTGACGCCGGCGTCGAGGGCGAGGGTGCCCAGCTCGTAGCGACGCAGCTCGTTCGTGACCACCGAAAGCTGCCGGGCGTCACGGCTCTCGCGCCAGGCTCCGTCGTTCGCCCGCACCCGGAAGGGTGACGCCCATTCCACCCCGGTCGGGATCGTCGTCGCGTCGAGCCGGTACAGGGAGGCGTCGTCGACCTCGACCTCGTAGGTGGCGGTGTATCCGCCTTCGGGGGCCTCCGCCGCGGTGTAGAGCCGCAGTGACGAACCTCCGCTGGCCCCGGTCTGCGCAGCGGCGCCGGGCACCATGGTTGTGGCCGTGGGGTTCTCACCCTCGATCGTGAGGGGCTCGGCGGCTTGAGCCGGGCTTGCGACGAGCAGACCCGTGGCGAGCATGACGGCGGCCGCGACGGCTATGCCGGCGACGCGATGGCGGCGGAAGCGCACAGAGATCTCCTTTGATCCGAGGTGGGACGGGCAGGAAACGCTCAGCCCTTCAGAGCGCCGGCGGATCCGGCGCCCGTCAGGAATTGCTTCTGGAAGATCGCGAACACCGCGATCGGGATGAGGACGGCGATGAACATGCCGGCCATGAGCATGGCGAGATCGGCCTGAGGCGCGACCGTCGCGAGTCCCACCGACAGCGGCTGCTTGTCGGGCGAGGGCAGGGCCAGGAGCGGCCACAGGAAGTCCTTCCACGACGCGATGAACGCCAGGAGGGCGACCACGCCGATGATCGGACGCGCCAACGGCAGCACGATCGACCACAGGATGCGCAGCGGACCTGCGCCGTCGACCGTCGCCGCCTCGAACAGCTCGGACGGGATGGTCTGGAAGTACTGCTTCATGATCAGCACGTTGAAAGCACTGACGCCGTTGGTGAGCCACAGCGCCGCGTAGCTGTCGAGGAGCCCGAGGTCGATCACGGTGAGGTACAGCGGGACCAGCGAGATCACCCCGGGAATGAACAGGGTCGCCATGATCGCGGCGTTGAGGACCGGCCCGTACCTCGGGCGCAGGATGGCCAGCACGTAGCCGAGCGTCACGGCCGAGAACACGGCCACGATCACCTCGCCGCCCGTGATCAGGAGCGAGTTGGTGGTGAACCGGCCGATCTGGATCTGGTTCCACGCGTCAGCGAGGTTGTGCCACTGGATGCCCGCGGGCCACAGGGCGAACGGGGTGCGGAGAATGTCCTGCGTGGTCGAGACCGCGGACTTCGCGAGCCACAGCAGCGGCCCGGCCGCGACGAGGACGAGCAGGGCCAGGACCACCCCGACCACGACGCGGAAGGTGAAGCGGGTGCTCGCGCGGGAGAGGTCGGAGTCGGAGATGTTCGAGCGCTCGAGCGAGCGGCCGCCCGAGCGCCGCCGGGCAGAGCCGGCGACGGAGGTCGGGGTGCGGGTCCATCCGCTGAGGGCCATCACTTGCTCCATTTCCGGGACAGCCACAGGTAGATCGCGGCAAAGACGCTGAGGGCGGCGGCGAGCATGAGGCTCAGGGCCGCGGCCTGGCCGAAGTTGCCGAAGACGAACGCGTAGCGGTAGATGAGCATGAGCAGCGTCACGGTGCTGTTGTTCGGCCCGCCGCCGGTGAGCAGGAACGGCTCGGTGAACACCTGGAACGTGCCGATCAGCTGCAGGAGAAGGAGCAGGAGAATCGTGCCGCGCAGCTGCGGCAGGGTGATGTGCCAGATGCGGCGGAGGATGCCGGCGCCGTCGATCTCGGCCGCCTCGTACAGCTGCGAGTCGATCGACAGGATCGTCGCGAGGTAGATGATCGTGGTCGATCCGGCCGCGCCCCAGGTGGCGACAAGCACGATCGACAGCATCGCGCTCGAGGGGGACTGCAGCCACGGGAGCGGTCCGATGCCCACGGTCGCAAGGATCGAGTTGAAGAGGCCGCTGGCGCCGGGGTCGTAGAACACCTGCCACAGCAGGATCGACACAACCGGCGGGATCACGGTGGGCAGGAACACCAGGAAGCTCGCGATGCGACGTGAGCGGCGCATCTCGGCGAGCAGGACGGCGAGGAAGATCGGGACGGGGAAGCCGACCACGAGGGCGAGACCCGCGTAGAGGGCCGTGTTCTCGAGGGCCTGACCGAGCAGCGGGTCGGCCAGCACGCGCTCGAAGTTCTCGATGCCGACCCAGCTGGTCGTGATGAAGTTCGTCTTCTGGAAGGCGATGACGAGCCCGCGCAGGATCGGCCACCACGAGAAGAGCGCGAACAGCACCACGGCGGGCAGCAGGATGAGCATCGTGCTGAGCCCGCCCCGTCGCAGGAGCGGACGCCGACGCCGGGTCGGCGGCGGGACGGACTCCTCGCCGGCCGCCCCGGGTGGGACGAGAGGCGGGGACGTAACGGAGGCCATGCGGGCTCCTTCGTCGGAAACGGCGTGAGGACGATGAGGACGGCCAGAGCGGGGGCGTCCTGACGCCCCCGCTCGGTCAGGACTGCGGCTGCGCGTCGGCGACGATGGTCTCGGCCTGGCTCTGGGCCTCGGCGAGAAGCGCGTCGATGTCGGCGTTCTCGTCGGTGAACACGGCCTGGAGCGCGGTGTCGAGCAGACCGTAGATCTGCTGCGCCTCCGTGCGCGGCTCCGTCACGACCGCGAAGTCGGGCGACTCGGTGGCCGAGTAGTACGTCTCGAGGTTCTCGAGCGGGACGTTGATGCTCGGCTTGATGGCCTCGAGGTAGGCCGTGTACGTCTCCGGAGCGACCAGCGGGAGTCCGACGCGCGGCACCGTGCCGCCGTCCTTCGCCATGCCCGCGGCCTCTTCGGCTGCGAAGTCGAGGTCGGAGAACCGGTCGAGGTAGTAGAAGTTGGTCCAGGCCACGCCGGCCGCCGTCTCGGCATCGCTGGCGTCGGCGCGGATGACCGACACCGAACCGCCGCCCAGCGAACCGAGACCGCCGTCCTTCTGCGGGAGCGGGAACAGGCCGTACGACTCGGGAGCCATCCCGAAGTTGCGTACCAGCGGGTTGTACCACTCGGAGGCGCCCACGAGCATGCCGTACTCCCCCGTGGCGAACGCGGGGCCGGCGGAGTCGAAGTCGAGCAGGAAGTTGCTGCCCAGCACGTCCTTGTTCCAGCGCAGGTCCGACAGGTACTCGAGCGCGGCCTTCGTCGCGTCGTTGTCCAGGTTCGCGGTCGTCTCCTCGCCGCTCGCCTCCTCGACCAGGCCGCCGAATGCGGCACTGATCGCGGTCAGGGTCCATCCACCCTGGTTCGTCGTCGTCAGCTGGCCGAGGCCGGCGGCATCCGTCTTCTCGGTGATCGTGGACGCGGCGGCGGCGATGTCCTCCCAGCTCTCGAGGGTCTGGTCGGGGTCTAGTCCGGCCTGCTCGAACACCTCGCGGTTGACGAGGACCGCCAGCGTGAACGCCGAGACGGGGATGCCGTAGTACGCGCCGTCCGGGCCCTGCAGGTTCGCGGTCACCGACTCGTTGAGCTCCTTCAGTACGTCCTCGGAGTCGTAGTACGAGCTGACGTCCTTGAGCTGCTCACGGTTGATGAGCGACTGGATCTCGGTCACGGGCACGCCCATGACGACCGGCAGCGTGCCACCGGCGAGCTGCGCGGCGAAGGTCTGCGGGTCGTACACGACCTCGCTGCCCTCGATCGTGACGTCGGGATTCTCCTTCTCGAACTGCTCGACCTTCTGGTCCCAGAGCGCAAGGGCGGCCTGGTCGGTGGCCTGCGGCTTACCGCCGACGGTGAGCGTGACCTCGCCGCCGGCGGCGTCCCCGCTCGAGCCGCTGCAGCCGGTGAGCAGGAGTGCGGATGTGGTCATCGCGGCGATCAGCCCGACGGCTGCGCGGCGCGGGTGTCGTGACATGTTCGTACCCCTTTGTAGAAACGTCATTCCGCGTCGTCGGGGGTCACGGATCTTCGGGCGCAGACCTCCGGCAGAGTGCGGTTCGGTGGCGAACGTACTTCAATTGGATCGGTTCAACAAGGATCAATCTGGACAAGAGCCCGCCATTGCGTCAAGGTCCCCTTACCTGCATAGTTAGTGTCATCCTGACGAAGAGGGACCGGGGCTGATGGGATTGGACCACTCCAATTTCGATGGCCGCCCGCCCGCTCGCAGGTGAGGACGAAAGAGACTGGAGCGATGAAGCGCGTAGCCATCACCGATGTCGCCGAGGCGGCGCAGGTCTCCCGGTCGACCGTGTCGAACTACCTGAACCGACCGGAGATCCTGTCCCCGGCGACGCGGGAGCGGATCGCCCGCGCGATCGACGAACTCGGGTTCGTGCCCAGCGACGCGGCGCGCAAGATCAGCTCCGGGGACACCCGCACGATCGGGTACGTGGCGTTCGAGTTCACCAACCCGTTCTCCGGCGTGATCGCCGACGCGATCGAGCGCCGTGCGGCCGAGACCGGGCGCACCGTCATGATCGGCAACTCCGCGGGGTCGGCCTCGCGCCAGCTGGAGTACCTCGAGCTGTTCGAGCGCAAGCGCGTCTCGGGCCTGATCATCGCGACGCTGGACGAGATCGAGCCGCGTCTGGCCGAGATGCGCCGACGGGGCACGCCGAGCGTCATCACCGGCCGTCGCGCGACCGTGGCGGATCAGGCATCGGTGTCAGCGGCGGACTCGGCGGGCGGCTACCTCGCCGCCTGGCACCTCCTGGACATCGGCCGTCGCCGTCTGGCGTTCGTCGGCGGTCCGTTCAGCGTCAAACAGGTCAGCGAGCGCTTCGACGGGGCGAGCCGCGCGGTGCAGGAGGTCTCGGGCGCGAGCCTCACGGTGCTACGCGCCGACAACCGCAACATGAACGCGGGCTTCGCGGCCGGCGTCGAGATGGCCTCGCAGCGCGACCGGCTCCCCGACGCGGTCTTCGCGGTCAACGACATGGTCGGCCTGGGCGTCGTACGGGGGCTCACCTCGTTCGGCATCGACGTTCCCCGCGACGTGGCCGTGATCGGCTTCGACGGCGACGAGATCGCCGCCGTCTCCGCGATCCCGCTCTCCACGATCAGCACCCCGGGCGAGGCGATCGGCGAGACCGCGTACGACCTGCTCCTCTCGGAGCTCGGCGAACCCGTGCGCACCTTCGACTCGCGCCAGCAGATCGTCGACCCCGAGCTGATCGTCCGCGCCTCGACCGTCGGAGACGCCGCCGACGCCGCCGACGCCGCAGGCACCCCCACGCTCGAGCGGCCCCGCTCGCTCGGAACCCTCGACGCCGAGCGCCCGCACCCCTGAAGGAGACTGCGCCATGGATGCCTCGACACTCCCGCTCCGCGGGTCCGAAACGAAGATGGTGCACCAGTGAGCGTCCCCGTCGAGGTGGTCCTGAGCCGCGGCGCGCTGCAGGCCGTGCTCGGCACATCCGGTGACGCGCCCGCCGAGCTGCGCTCGCTCACGCTCCACGGCGCCGAGGCGGTACGCCCGCATCCGCTCGTCGAGGTGCTCACGGCGGCCGAACGCCATGAGCGCATGACGCTCGGGTACCGGGGTACCACGGTCGGCGCGCGACTGCGCCCGACCGCGGTGGAGAAGAGCAGCGCGGCGGCCGTCGTGACCCAGACCGACCAGGTCACCGGCCTCTCGGTGCGCACGCGCCTGACCCTCGACGACGGCGGCCTGCGCGTGAGCCACGAGCTACGCAACGACGGGTCCGAGGATGTCGTCGTCTTCGCCGCCCCCACGCTCTCCGTCACCACAGCCGCCGAGCCGGCGCAGCTGACTCTCACCTCCGGGCGCAGCGAATGGCTCGGCGAGGGACGGTGGCGTGAGGACGCGGTCGCGGATCTCCTGCCGGAGCTCGGCTTCGCTGCCGTCGCCCAGCCCGATCGCACGGGGTTCGGGCAGAGCAGCGCGGGCGGCTGGCCGACCGGCAGCGTGCTCCCCGTCGCGGTCCTCTCGACGGCGGACGCCGTGAGCGTCGGCTGGCAGATCGAGAGCTCGGCGGGCTGGCAGTGGTCGCTCTCGCGCGGTGACGGAGGGGTGGTCCTGAGCGCCGGTGGGCCCACGGAGCGCGAGCACCAGGCCGCGGTGCGGCTGCGGCCGGGAGACTCTTTCGAGACGGTCGCGGCGGGGCTCGTGGTCTCGGACGGCGGCCGTGACGGCGCGTTCGCGGCGCTCACGCGGCACCGGCGCGGCCTGCGCGAGGTGCGCGACATCGAGCGGTCGCTGCCCGTCGTTTACAACGACTACATGAACACGCTCATGGGACAGCCGAGCACGGAACGTCTGCTCCCGCTGATCGCCGCGGCTGGCGAGGCCGGTGCGGAGTACTTCTGCATCGACGCGGGCTGGTTCACTGACAGCAGCGACTACTGGAGCGAGGTGGGGGAATGGCGTGAGGCGCCGACCCGCTTCGGCGGAGGACTCGGACGTGTGATCGCGGCGATCCGGGACGCCGGGATGCGGCCAGGCCTGTGGATCGAGCCCGAATCGGTCGGCCTCGACTCCCCCGTCGCCGGCGCCCTGCCCGCCGAGGCCTTCTTCCAGAGGTACGGCGCGGCGGTGGTGGAGCAGCGACGGCGGCACCTTGACCTGCGGCATCCAGCCGCGGTGGCCCACCTCGACGCCGCCGTCGACCACCTCGTCGCCACGTTCGGCATTGAGTACCTCAAGCTTGACTACAACATCGAGCCGGGCTCGGGCACCGACGTCGGCGGCCTCGCGCCGGGGCACGGGCTGCTCGCGCACACGAGAGCACTGCGGGACTGGCTCGTCGCGCTCCAGCGACGGCATCCGCAGCTGCTGATCGAGAACTGCGCCTCGGGTGCGATGCGCAGCGACTACCACCTGCTCGCCGTGACCCACCTGCAGTCCACGAGCGACCAGCAGGATGCTCTGCGGTACGCCGCGATCGCCGCAGCGGCGCCGGCCACGATCCTTCCCGAGCAGGCAGGGAACTGGGCCTACCCCGCCGCGGCCATGAGTGAGGGCGAGCTCGACGTCACGCTCGTCTCGGGGCTGGCCGGCCGGTTCTACCTCGCCGGCTTCCTGAACGAGCTGAGTGCCGACGCCTTGGCCCGGGTACACGAGGCCGTCGCGACGGCGAAGACCCTGCGCGGCGACCTCGCGACCGCCACTCCGTTTTGGCCGATCGGCATGCCGGGGTGGGGCGACGACATCCTGTGCCTGGGTCTGCGGCAGAAGGACGGTTCAGCGGTGTTCTGCGTGTGGTCGAGGGGAACCGAGGGCGCCCATCTCGCGCTGCCGCACGTCGGTGCACTCACGCAGATCTTCCCCTCCGGTGCCGCATGGCACACCACCGCGGCCGAGGATCATGCGGTGGTCACGGTGCCGGCGGGACCGGCCGCGGCGGTCTTCCGCACCGAGCGAGCCGGGTACTCCACTCCGTGACCGAAGCCCGCGAAGGAGCCAGCATCAGATGCCTTCACGGGCCGGCCCCACAGACTCGGGGAACCGAACGTCCCCGGTCGAGGGTGGGGCGTTCAGGCCAACGCCCCGGAGACACCGTGACGAACCGACGAGTAGGACTGTCGTCGCCCTAGCGTTCCCGGCATGACGAGCTACAGCGGCCAGCAGGATCGGGATTCGGTAGCTGACGGACTCCCCGTTCCGCAGGTGACCTGCTGTCTGTGCCGGCGGCCGGTCCCGCCTGCCCATGAAGTCGTGGCGTTGGATGCCGAGTGGCAGCGCCGTTTCACGTCGATGGTCGGGGTGCTGGCCTGCGAGGAATGTGTGCTCGAAGCCGAGTGGAAGTGTCACGACGAGACCGGGAACTACGTGTCCGGCCACATCCCGGCCGCCGGCCTGCCCCCGCAGACCCAGGACGTGGACTCGTGGAGTCATCTGCTGGCCCAGGGCAGCCAGGTCGCCATGATCAAGCAGTTCGCCGACCCCGCCCCGCGGCCGGTCGCCCCGAGCATTCCGAACCGGGTGGCCCGGGTCGACCTGAGCGAACAGCGCACGGAGTTGATGGGACTCATCGACGCGTGGCAGACCACCCGACCCTCACGTTCGAGGGCGGCGAAGTGAACCGGATGGGCGGCTCCTGGAAGGGTGCTGTCGTCGTGCTGGCCTGCGGGCTGGTCCTGGGGGCAGGAGGCGCGGCGTGGGGGGTGAACCGAACGTCCACCACCACACTCGCGCCCGTGCAGCAGATGACCCTCACCTCCGCCTACGGCCCGGAGGCTTTCCAGGAGAACGGACCTATGGACGGGGTGGGTGGGGGCGGGAGCATCGACCGTCTGCCGGTCACGGTGCCGGGGGACGCCTCGGCGTACGACGCTCTGGTCACGGTCACCTTCCGCTACCGGACAACGGGCAAAGGGCGTTACACACTCGGCCTGATCGCGAGTACCGACGTCCGCAGAAATGAACTGACCAGGCGTCCAGCGACGCCGTGGCCCTTGGCGGCCTCGGCCGTTACAACCTCCTCCACGGTGCAGTTCGTCGTGCCCGCTCTGGAAGCCGCGCAGACGTACTACTTCGCGCCGACCGCGAGCACGTCCCCGCTGACCCCGTCACACAGCAGCCGTATCGCCACGAACAACATCGTCATGACAATCCAGCTCACCCCGCGCCCCGACTGACTCACAGACTGAGCCGCAGTCACAACAACGGAGACTGATCGGTCTGGTCGCAGCCTCGTGGGCGCGATCAGATCGCTTCTTCGGACCAGACCGCTCCATGTGTACCTGATCGAACGGGCCGCATCGGTGTTTGATGGCGCAAGGTCAGCGTCCACGTGTCAGCATCACGGCCAGCCCACCGCCGAAGAACACGAGCGCGGCCCCGCCCGACACGGCGGTCGAGGTGTCCCCCGTCGTAATGCCATTGACCAAGAGCACTGCGCCCACCACGGCCAAGATGGCTGCAGCGATCAGCGGGCCCTTGCCGAGTGGCGGCTCGCCCCGCTGGGCGGCGGTCGGGCGTGTGAGCCTGGCTGAAGCCGTTGACTGCGGGAGTTCTGATGGTGACGTGGGGCCGGGCCGGTGATGATCCTCATTCTGAGCGGCGGGAAGTAGGGGATCGACCGCCCTGGACGCCGCCCGCACCAGATCGTCACCGTCCGGTGTTCCCCAGGCGAGCCAGACCTCGGTATCTTCGCGCTCGACCCTCGTCACGCCACGAACCGCGGTCAGCGCGTCGTAGAGGGCCTCCGACATGCGCGTCTGGAGCGGCTCTTCCCGCGCAAACTCAGCCAGGGCCACCACGATCTGCCACGGGTGTTCCGGAGGCAACAAAGCCTCGACGTGACCCCAGTCCCCACCGTCGGTTCGGGTCCACTGTTCAAGCAGCTCTTCATCGTCCGGCGGATCGACACGGCGCACCTCGATCGACATCGAAGCAGCATACGTTGAGCGCCGGGATGTCACGTCACCCGCGCTGAACCCATCCGACTGGCATCACGAGTGAAAGGCCAAGATTCGAAAGGGTGTTCACCAGTAGCGTGGCGGACCGGTCTGGAACAGGCCTCACGCAGGAGGTGACAGATCTGGCTGAGCCCGGCGCCCGCGCGGTGCACCACAGAGTGCAACTTGTGGTCCGGTGTTTCGCTCAGTACTCGGCCGGTGGCGAGCGACACCCTGGCCATCGGGACGAGGGCACTCCGCAGGAGTCCTTACCGAACTGGTGGTTGGACGTTGCAAGCCGCTGAACGTCCTTGGAACGGTCCCGACCTGGGTGATCACCAGTTTCAGCACCCATTCTTCGGTCCACCTGGCCGGGAAGATCACCGCCCCTGTGCCGGACATATCCCCCTAGAGACAACGCAATCGTCCGGGCCCATGTCGTACTCGCGGCGGAAGGCGCCGGCGAGGGCGAACAACGTTCCCGGTGTAGCGGGTAGCAGCCCGGTGCAGATGGCCCCGGACAGTCAGGCCGCCATGGTCGGCATCATTCCTGAGACCGGTCCCCGTGATGCGGCCACGAACGCCCTGGTCGCCGATCTACGCGTCACCCTGGAACCGATCGGCACCGACACGGGCGACTACGTGGCCGTGACCGCCGGTGGCCGCAACGCCGGCCGGGTCGTGGTGGCCGCCGCCGCAATCATGATCGCGGTGTTCGTCAGCTTCCTGTTCTCCCACGACCCGAACATCATGCCGATCGCGTTCAGGTACATGATCAGCAGACCAAGACGTAGCTTGGCCCCGGTCGTTCGTCTGGTCTCAGGAGATGCACCCGAATCAAGTAGTCAGTCCCGTTGCCTTCGCGACGCCCCTCGAGAACGGTTCGCCCGGAGAACAGCGCCGAACCCATCCGACCCGACCAGCTCCAGCTCAGAGCCTCAGAGCGGAGTTCAAAGCAGTCCTCCTGAGCCGACCGGCAGCGAGGTCGTCGACGGCCTCGGCCGGCAGGGCCTGCGCGATGAAGTATCCCTGGGCCAGGTCACAGCCGAGCCCGCGCAGGAATTCCAGCACGTCGGCGTCCTCAACTCCTTCGGCCACGACCCGTAGACCCAGGTTGGCGCCGAGGGTGAGGATGCTGCGGATCAGCACAGCACTGGCCAGGGCCTCGCCCGTGCCGCTCAGACCCGCGATGAAGGACCTGTCGATCTTCACTTCGCGGACCGGCAACTTCTGCAGGTAGGCCAGGCTGGAGTATCCGGTTCCGAAGTCGTCCAGAGAGAGGGTGACGCCGATGTCGGCGAGGCGCTGCAGGATCGGCACGGTCCGGGTGGGGTCGCCCATCACACTGCTCTCGGTGATCTCCATGACCAGGCGGTCGGCGGAAAGCCCTTCGGCGGCCAGAGCTGCTGCCACGTTCTCGGGCAGGTTCGCATCGTTCACGCTGTGAGCGGAGAGATTGACGGCCACCGCCAGGTCCAGGCCGGCATCGCGCCAGCGCCGGCACTGTCGCATTGCCTGGCGCAGTACCTGCCGCGTGAGTTCCTCGATCAAGCCACCGGATTCGGCCAGCGGAATGAACAGGCCCGGTCCCAGCAACCCGTGCCGGGGGTGTCGCCACCGGACCAGGGCCTCGACGCTGGTCACCTCGTTCGTCCTGAGGTCCAGTTGCGGCTGATAGCACACTTCCAGCTGGCCGTGCTCGAGAGCGAGGGCAAGATCTGCGAGCAGGGTCAGGCGTTCGGCCCGACCGCGGTCCAGTTCCTGGCTGTAGACGACGATGGGGCCTTTACCAGCCTTGGCCGAGTACATTGCGGTGTCCGCGTGCCGGAGCAGGTCCGCGCCGTTCATGCCGGCGCCGGCGAGGGCGATGCCGATGCTTGCCCGGGTACTGACGACTGCGTCGGGCAGGGTGATCGGCGAGGTCAGTTCGTCCACAATGTTCTTGGCGGTCCGCTCGGCCGCACGCAGCATCCCGGCCGGACCGGCACTGGATTTCGGCAACAGGATGGCAAATTCGTCTCCGCCGAGCCGGGCCACCGTGCCGACCTCGGGAACGCAGGCGCGGATGCGGGCCCCCACCACTCGAAGGAGTGCGTCTCCCACGTGGTGACCCAGAGCGTCATTGACTTCCTTGAACCGGTCCAGGTCCAGGAGCAGGACCGCAGACCGCTGGGACGGAGGGGCGCTCGCCGTAGGTTGCGATGTGCCCGGGGCCAGATCCTGCTCGATCCGCTCGGCCAGCAGTACCCGGTTCGGTAACCCGGTCAAGGCGTCGTGGGTGGCATCGAAACGTAACTGCTCGACCAGCCGGATCCCGCGCAGGGCAGTGGCCAGGTGCCCGGCCAGGGTTCCCAGCAGGGTGAGATCATCGGCGGTGAACGTCGAGGCCTCCCCCATCCGGTCCTGGGCGATCAGAACACCTTGCACACCTTCGGAGGAGAGCGGCACGATCATCGCGTCCCTGGCCGCATGGGCGGTCAGCCAGTCGCGCATCCCCTGATCGCGCGTGGTTCGAGGAATTACGATGAATTCCCTGCTTGCGCAGGCCCGGGCGATCAGAGCGTCCCCGGGCCCGCTCGGGGGTGAGTGCAGAGTACTCAGGGCTTCGTCCTCGGCGATGCGCAGCTGCACATCGCCTTCCTCCCGGTAGACGATCAGTTGGACGCTGCTGGCGTTCAGCAGCTGTCGGGTGGGGGCCAAGAGCAACGCGGCCAACTGCTCGAGCGTGGTCGCACTCAGGCTCTGCTCGACGAAATCATGCATCAGCGCCAGAGACTGGTGCCGGTTACGAAGGCTCAGATAGCTCCGGTAGAAGACAGCGGTCACCGCGGTGAAGCCGAGAACCAGGACCAGGCCGAGCCGGCCGTGGGCCAGCAGCACGGTGGCCGCGAGGGCGCACACGGTGCTGAACGGGCTCAGCACGGCGGCGGGCCCCAGCACCGCCTTCGCCTGGGAGTACGTGACCCGGTCCTGGTGGACCGAGATGACCAGCAGGACCAGGGAACTCATCACCAGGTCGATCACGACCAGCGTCAGACAGCAGATCATGGCTGCGGCGAGGCCCAGATCGGCTCCCGGCCCCAGCACCTGATGCAGGACGAGACCGACGGCCCCAGCTTCGAAAAGATAGGCGCCCATGTTGTACCCGCGTTTCAGCCACGGCAGCTGCTGACGGCTGAATGCCACACCGGCGCCGATCAGCCGGGCCAGGATCACCAGGCGCAGATCGAAGGAGAGCACACCGAGCAGGAGCGCCACCCCCGACAGTGAGAACGAGTGGGCCTGGTGCCGGAACTCGACGTGCAGCAGGGCCAGTTCGGCGGCCCAGAACGCCAGCACCAGCAGCACAAACGCTACCGCCGGAGGCATCGGCGGATTCTGCGCCAGGACCGCACCGCCATCGGTGAGCAGCAGGGCGATCGCTCCTGCAGCGACCAGACCGAGCGCCAGGGTCACGGTGATCGCCGTGGCCCGACGGACGGCGGTACGGGGCGAGGCGGTCACTGCCAGTCCTGATGGGTCCAGCCTTTGCCGGTCCAGCGGGCACCCGTCCACCGCGCTCCGGTCCAGGACACGTCCTGCCAGGAAGAGCCGGTCCAGCGGGCACCGTCCCAGCCGGAGCTGATCCAGTTCGACCCGGACCAGGTACTGCCGCTCCACTGGGCGCCGTTCCAGCGCCCGCCGGACCAGGCCGTCGCTGTCATTGAAACGGCTCGCCAGGCGGCCGGATTCCAGGGTGATCCCTGCACGTCGATCTCACCGGACAGCAGGGCTCCGGTCTCGGCGTCACTCAGATGGTTGCCACCGCGTGCGGCCTCCAGCGACCCGAGCCCGCCGGCCTCGGGGAAGCTCTGAACCGTGTCGTCGCCCTTGTTCTTGCCTGCCCGCTGGAGAATCTTCTTGGCCTCGTTGAGCGCCGCGTCGATGTCGATCTGGCCGTTGCCGCGCTCGAGCACTGTGCCGCTGGTCGAATGGGCCGTGCGGGTCAGAGCTGCCTTCACCTGGTCGGGGGAAAGCTGCGGGTGAGCCTGCAGCAGGAGGGCGACAGCGCCTGAGGTGACCGCCGCGGCCTGGGAAGTGCCGCTGCCGCGAAAGAGCCGGCCTGTCGTGTCGCCTGAGACCAGACCTTCGGGATGGTGAGCGTCGATGTACGAACCGGGAACGCGCAGCCCGGCAATGGAGGTACCCGGGGCCATCAGGTCGACGTGCCGGGCTGCGTTGCCCCGGCTGCTGAACGGGGCCACCGCCGGGGTACTCCAGCCCTTGACCTCGGTGAGCGGGTCGCTCGCTCCGACGGCAAGGACGTAAGGATCGATCGCCGGGTTGTTCAGCCGGCCGTGAGCGGACCCCTCGTTACCCCCGGAGACAACGACCACGATGCCGTGCTTCCAGGCGTTCTCGACGGCGGAGGACAATGGGTCCTGCTGATACGACTGCGTTGAGAGCGTGCCGTAGGAGAGGTTGACCACGCGAACCGCCATGCCGTTGTCGTTGCGGTGCTGAACGACCCAGTCCAGGCCGGCGATCACCTGGCTGACGTCGGTGCTGCCGTCGGTGGTGGCGAGTTTGAGCGCCAGCAACCGGGCGTCGGGAGCTACACCGAGCTGCACCTTGGTGTCAGGCGCGATCGGTACGCCCTTGTTGCTGACCGGAACCGAGTCGCGCCCGGCGATGATGCTGGCCAGGTGGGTGCCGTGGCCGTAGGTGTCTCGACCGCGCAGGTCCGTCGAGTTCGTCTCAAGAGAAAGGTCAGGCCCGTGGATCACTTTGCCGGGATCGTCGAGGCCGGCCACATCGTCGTTGACCCCGCTGTCGAGCAAGGCGATCGTGACCCCTTGCCCGGTGATCGCCCGGCCCGCCGAATCCTTCTTCTTCCACACCGCTCGGGCGCCGACGGCGGTGGTGACGGTGGCCATCGAACCGGCGTCCTGGCTCGGCTTGTTCTTGCCGCCGACGTCTTTCGCCTTGGCATCGGTCTTGGGGTCGCCCCACTTTGCAGTGGTCCACGTCTGGTGCGGCGAGAAGGCCACCTGCCGCTCATGAGCGACAAGGCCGCCGCTGACCAGGCAGAAGGCCAGAACGAGGACGAGGCCTAGGAGCATGAAAGCTGCGGATCTGTAAAGGGAACCCCGGAATACTCGCAAGTCTGTCACGGCCGCTCACTCTACGTCGCAGAGGGGTGGCATTTCAGCGATTTTGCGGAACGGGTCGAAACTGTGCGCAACGAACCCAGTTCGGCTTGAGGTGACGGCACGCCGCCCCGAAAGGCTCCCGCACCCTCGGCGGCCAGCCAGGCGTGGCCAAATATTTCAGCGGCCGATGCAACAAGATCATGACCGACCCCAGCCTCCGCCACCCTGGCCCAAGTACGGACCCAGCCTCGTCGCGAGCCACGGAGATTGCTGCTTCACCGTCCTGGAATCCCCTGACGGCCACGAGAACACTTGTGCCGAAGACCAGCCCACGGCGGATGCCGCGGACACGTGTCCTGGGCCGCGAACGCTCGGCGATCCCACTCGACGCCCACGCCCCGCCGGTCGCTACCTCACTTGCAGGGGCCCTCCGGCGAGATCGTGCACATGGTGCCGAGGAGCAGCCCGCCCGTATCACCTCTGTGAACCTGCCTCCCAAGGGAGCTAGGAAAGGGCGAATGGTCGACATCCAGCCTCGGACAGAGATTTCGTTACGCGCTCCTCGTGTCGCCCCGGCGGACCGCCAGACGTTCAGCGACCTGGACAGTCCGTAGCTCCTGCGCCACCAGCACGCCCAGCCGGCTCATTGCATCCCTGACGGTGGCCCCAAAGTCAATGCTGTCCAGGAGTTCTCGCATGGCCCCGCTGATGGGCACCTCTCGCAGACCCGACTCCGTGCCCACCGCCAGCAGTGGAGGACCGGATTCGGGAAGAGAGATGGCAAAAGGAGGGCACCCGCGAGTCAGTTCCGGGAAGCCCCGTGCGTCACTCATGACTGAACGGTAGGGCTCACGGCGCGCGCAGGGTGAAAACGCCTACAAGAAAGACCGAACGCACTAGCTACCGCCTCAGCCGAAGGATGGACGGGCGGGAGGCAGCAGGCCCGGTCGATCGGGGCACACTCGTGCCGCCCCGCCCCGATGGTGAGTCGGCGCGGCGCAGACCCAGGCAAGCCACGTCGTTCAGCAGAACTGCCCGCACCATCGGGCCGGTCAGCATGGCCCTCCGTTCTGGACACAACCTCGCCCGGGCCCCGGACGTCGTTTGTCCGTCACAGGACAGACAAGCATCCTCACGATCGGAACCATGGTGATCAGACGCATCGGACCGTGCCTCGCGGCAGTTGCTGGCGCAGTACTTCTCCTGGTGCCGCTCGCGCCCACGGCCCAGGCCTCCGCGCGAATCGACCCGGCGGCTCCCGGCAAGCACGCGGTCGAGGTCGCCGACTACAACCTGGGCGATTCGGCCTTCACGATCCCCGATTTCCACGTGTTCGGCAGCAACAAGCCTGCCCCACTGGAACTGGCGGGCCGGGTCCACTACCCCCGGGACCTGAAGAACGGCCCCTACCCCTTGGTTCTGCTGGCCCACGGGCTATGGCCCACCTGCGCCGACCGGGCCGCCTCCAAGGAGTTCGACGCTGCTACCGCTCTTCTCTACGGTCCGAATGCGCCGGAGGACCCGGACGAACTGGCCAGGCTGGAAGCGGTCGTCGAGCGCACCGGTGAACTGCTGAACCGCTGGCCCTGTGCCACTGGCACGCCCGGCCTGCCGAGTCTTCGTGGCTACGACTACCTGGGCAAACAGTTGGCGAGCCACGGATTCGTCGTCGTCTCCATCGGCGTCAACGGGATCAACGTCGGAGAGATGGGCGAGGCCCAGGACCAGGCTCGCGCCACCCTGGCCAACAAGCACCTGCAGATGTGGCGGGACCTCGCGATCAGGGGCAAGGGCCCGCTGGCCGGTCACTTCACCGGAAGTCGTCCTTCGTTCCGTGGGCACGTGGACCTGCAGCGCGTCGGGCTGATGGGGCACTCACGGGGCGGTCGTGGGGTGATGAGCCAGGCCGCCGACGTGAACGCCGCGAAAGTACCCTCGGGGGTGCGGATCGGCGCGGTGCTGGGTCTGGAAGCAGTGAGCTTCTACCGCGCAGACGACGACCCCAAGTGGGAGCTGCCCTACCGCGTCACCCGCATTCCCTCGGCCACCCTTCTGGGCGACTGTGGCTACGGCTCGAGGGGTTACTTCGACGCCGCCAGGAAACACTCCAAGGTGCCGACCTACCTGTGGAACATCCACGGCGCCAACCACAATTTCTTCAACACCCAGTGGTCGCCCGACAGCGGCCAGGTACAGGCTCAGGACGACGCGTTCGTACCTGAGCCGGGTAGGTGCGGTCCCGGGGGAGCCCTGGACCGAAAGCTGGACGAACCGCAGCAACGTCACGTTGGTATGGCCTATATGTCGGCCTTCTTCCGCCGGCATCTGGCCGGGGACAAGAAGTTCGATCCAATGCTCAGTGGCCGCACCCATCCCCTGGCCGAGATCGCCCAGGTTGAGGCTCAGAGGGACTGAGCCTGCCGCGAGCGCCCCTCAGCGACATGGCGTTGCTGCGGGGTCACTCACCGGCCCATTGACGGCGGCCACTGTCTGATCGGTGTACTCCTCGGAGCGCAACTCCGATGCTCGCGGCCCATCATTCGCCGATAAGCACTGGCGCCACGTCATGTACACGGTTCCGTCCCGAAGCAGGCCTGCCTTCGGGCCGATCCCTTCTGTGCCGGGCGAGTCTCGGATCCAACCGCCACCTACGCATGGACCTCCACGCCAGCCCTCAGGTGGCGAACTCGCGCGTGATCTCCCCAACACCCATACGGACCGGAGCGTCTCGGTGCGGTTGCGAGTTGGCCCGCAATCCCCTGGCTCGCACAGTGCCAGAACGAGGTAGCTGCTTTGCACTCGCCGCTCCATCCACGCGCCTTCCAAAGTCATTCGACTTGCCAGTCAACATGTTTCAGGAGAACCTCTTCGTCGCCGCCCTGCTCCGACGGTGCGCCGGCCAGGGCGCCCGCGCGTCACTTCGTCATCAAGCGCACATGTTTTCGTCAAGCAACTACTGGACTGTCGCGCCTGAACCTCAGCTGTACGCCAGGTTGCCGATTCCTGAATTGCCTCTTGAGTACAGGGCAGGGCGGTGATCGTGCCGCCGTCGGTGCGGCGAGGACCAGACTCACGGACGATGCAGCCTGCGTCTGGTTCTCCCCATGACGTCTCTAGGAGGACGACTACGTGATGTTCCGGGTGAGGGCGAAGCGTTCGGTGTTCAAGGCGGCAGTGGCGGTGCCGGTCGCGGCCCTGCTCCTGGCCGGGTGCGGCGGTGGCGACGACGATGACGACAACGACGACGACATGGCACAGAGCCAGACGACCGAGATGACCACACCGGCCCCTGACCCGTCCCAGTCGGATGCGGCGGCCGCGCCGGGCACCGGGACCAGCCCCGCAGTCCAGGACATGGACGACGCCTGGGATCAGATTTCCGACCAACTCGAGGCGGCCGGGCGCCAGGCCGGGCCGGACGGTTTTGCGAAGCTGGCCTGCGACTCTGTCGAGGGCACCCTGCTGGGCGGCCAGATGCCCGGCGTCACCAAGGACGACACGGTCGTGGTCAGTGACGCCCTCGGCGAGGTGCTCGAAAGCATTCTCGACGGCGTTGAGGACGCCAACACCGGCGTCACGACCATCAACGTCGACAACACGCTGAAGAAGGAGTGCCCCGACGTGCACGCTGACGCCGTCAAGGCGTCCGGGGTCAACGACCTGAACGTCCTCCTCGACTGATCGGCTCGCGCCACCCCAAACTCTACGTAAGACAACCGGGCCGGTCGCTTCCACAGACAAGACTGGAAGCGTCCGGCCCGGTTCCTGTCTGTACTCAGGCGGCCGATTTTCGGCCTACCCGTGGCCGCTAGAGGGGACGAAGGCCGTCCATGACGAGGTCGAGCAGGTGGGCCGTGCGGGCCTCCCAGTCCTCATTGGGCACCCGCCACAAGAACCCGACCAGCAACAGAACGTCTTGCGCGTCGACGTCCGCACGCAGCAGCCCCTGTTCCTGGCCGGCGTGCAGCAAGGTTCCGATCGTTGTGAGCGTTTCGGCGTAGTACTCAGCCGAGAGATCAGCGCGGGTGGCGGCGCGAACCGCCGCCGCAGCGCCGTGCTTGATCCGCCCGTACGCCGCTAAGCGGTCCAGCCAGTGACGCAGCGCCTGGTCGGGCGGATACTTCTCGAGCAGACCAGGCCCGGAGTCGAGAAGCTCCCGCAGATCCACCCGGTAGACGGCGACCAGGAGAGCCTCCCGTGTGGGGAAGTGCCGGTAAAGGGTGCCCTGACCCACCCCGGCCTCCTGGGCAATCGACTTCAGCGTGGCATCGCTACTGCGGGTGAACTGCTGACGAGCGATCGCCAGAATGCGCTCACGGTTGTGTTCGGCGTCCGCTCGCCTGCCGGTCTGTTGCCCTGCCATGGCTCCATTCTGCCGCTTGCCATCCGGACAAGTGTCCGCTTAGCCTGATCAAGCCAAACGGACACTTGTCCACTTAATGGGGAGGGTCGCCATGGACAAGGTTGTAGCCATCACCGGGGCCGGCAGCGGGATCGGGGCCGCCACCGCCGAACTGCTGTCGGCCGCCAGAGCACGGGTCGTCCTGGCCGGGCGACGGGCCGATCGGCTCGCATCCCTGGCCGAGCGACTGCCAGGAGAAGCCGCCTGGCTGCCCACCGACGTCCGCCATCGCCCCGATCTGCAGGCCCTCGTCGATCTGGCCGTTGAGCGCTTCGGACGCCTGGACGTACTGGTCAGCAACGCCGGGGTGGCCACCGTGGCCCCGCTGCACGAGCTCACCCCGGAACAGATCGACGACATGGTCAACGTCAACCTCATGGGCGTCCTGCACGGAATCACCGCCGCACTGCCAGTTTTCCGAACCCAGGGCAGCGGGCACTTCATCCAGACGGTCTCCACCTCGGGTCTGCGGATTGTGCCCGGGCAGACCATTTACGCAGGCGTGAAGAACGCAGTGAGGACCATCAGCGAGGGCTTGCGCCAAGAGGTGGGCGAGTCGATCCGGGTCACCGCAGTGTCACCCGGCATGACGCGTACCGAATTCGTCGGTGCCGAGCCTTCCCCGGACAATCCGGCCGCCCAGGCCATCTACGAGCAGGTGCAGCGCGTGGCCATCGGAGCCGACGCTGTCGCCCGCGCCATCGTTTTCGCGATCGAACAGCCCTCCGACGTGGACGTGAACGAGATCGTCGTACGGCCCACCGCCCAGAGCTGAGTCGCCCCTGGTCCCCTGATCAGGACACATGAGCACAACCGCTTGATGTTGGGACCACTCTCCTGATCTTCGCGGCAATCAGCCTGGGCACCCCTCTGGTGCTCGGCCTCTCCCCCATCCGCCGGCTCCACGACCTCAGCGACCTCGAGGCTCAGAGAGTCGGGTAAATGCGTTGTGGCTGAATCAGAACGGCAGTACGCCGCTCGTCGACCATGGTTCGGTCGTAAGCGTCCCAGTCGTCGTGCGTTCCCCCGGCCGCGCTGAAGATGTCACGCAGGAGAACGCGCAGCCTTTCGGGGTCCAGCCAGTCCTGAGCATCGTCCGGCCCGGCCAACTCGGCCGTGCCCTCGACCGTGGCGTAACGCCAGCCGTTGCGGAAGGCGACCGCCAGGCGCGGACGCGCCCGTAGATTGCCCAGCTTGATCTTGCCGTAGGTGACGAAGGCGAGCACCGGCACCCCGCTCGCCGGATGAGCCAGGAGGCCGGTGTTCACCAGCGTCGACTGGACCGAGCCGTCCGCGCGGGCGGTGGACACGATGGCCAGGCCGTGATCCTCGCGCGAGAGCGCCCAGGCTTGCTCCAGGGTCGTCATCCCGAAAGCGTACCCATGCGGATGTACCAGAGCCCGACCTGCGTGTGATCAGACTTCGGAAGGCACCTTGCGCGGCCGGGTGGGGGCCGTCCGGGCGTGCGTGGCGTAGATGATCAGCCCGACGAAGGTCAGACCGCCCACCAGATTACCCAGCAGCGTCGGGATCTCGTTCCAGACCAAGTAGTCGGACAGGGTGAAGTCGCCGCCCAGCAGCAGTCCGGAGGGGAACAGGAACATGTTCACCACGGAGTGCTCGAAGCCCAGGTAGAAGAACACCAGGATGGGCATCCACATCACGATCACCTTGCCGGGCACGCTGTCCGACATCATCGCCCCGACCACCGCGGTCGAGACCATCCAGTTGCACAGCACCCCGCGCACGAACAGCGTCAGCATCCCGGCCGCCCCGTGCTCGGCGTAGCCCAGCGTGCGGCCCTCGCCGATCGTGGCGATCTGCTGGGCCACCGCGTCCGGCTCGACGCTGAAGCCGTAGGTGAAGTAGATCGCCATCAGCAGCGCGGTGGTCAGCGCCCCGGCGAAGTTGCCGACGAAGACCAGGCCCCAGTTGCGCAGCATCCCGGGCACGGTCACCCCCGGCCGGCGGTCCAGCAGGGCCAGCGGCACCAGGGTGAAAACTCCGGTCAGCAGGTCGAAACCGAGCAGGTAGAGCATGCAGAACCCGACCGGGAAGAGCAGTGCGCCGAGCAGCGGCTCCCCGGTGCGCACGGTGACGCTGACCGCGAACGCTGCGGCCAGGCCGAGCAGGGCACCGGCCATGAAGGCCCGGATCAGGGTGTCCCGGGTCGACATGAACACCTTGGACTCACCGGCGTCGAGGATACGGGCGGCCAGTTCCTTGGGCGGCACGTACGACATCAGGCACCCCACTGGTAGGGCAGGAACTTGCCGTCGATGCTGACCACGACCCGGGCTCCGTCCGGGTGCTCACGCCGCGACACGTCCACGCTGCAGTTGATCGCGCTCATGATCCCGTCACCGAACTGCTCGTGGATCAGCGCCTTGAACGCCGGGCCGTAAACCGCCAGCAGCTCGTGGAAGCGGTAGATCGTCGGGTCGCTGGCCATCACCGGGTCGGCGGTGCGGTACGGCTGACGCTGCAGCGCCCGCACGGTCTCGTCGCTGAGCTCCAGCAACTCGCCGACCTTCTCGGCATCGTCCCGGGTCATCGGATGCGATCCCAGGAGGGCGGCGGTGGCCCAGACGGGCGGCTTCCCGAGGCGCTCGGCCAGGGCCCGCCAGGTCAGGCCCTTGGCGATCCGCTGCTCGTCGACCTCGTTCGCCGCGTGCTCCCGGAGGGCGGGGTTGTATGCCATGCGTAGTCCTTTTCAGCTCGTCGTGGCTCTCCTCCCAGCCCACCGCACCACCACCCGGCCGGCCCAGGCTCTGAACGCAGGCCTGGCGGCAAAACGCGCAGCCGGCGCGCCCCGTCACACAGCCGCGACACACCGGCAATCGCCAGGACACGGCCGCGTGTGAGCCTCGACGCCGACCCGAGGAGAGGTGAGCTGCATGACCGCGATGCCCACACTCGTCCCCGCACCGGACAGCGCACTGCTGGAAGCGGTGATCGAGCAGGCCCCGACCCCGCTGTGGGTGATCGCCCCGCAGGGACACGTGCAGCTGGTCAACCGGGCCGCGGTAACGCTGCTGGGCTACCACCACCGCGGTGAGTTGCTGGGCCGGCCCAGTCACGGCACGCTGCACGACACCCGTCCCGACGGTTCGCGCTACCCCCAGGAACACTGCCCAATCGTGGGACGTCCAGGGTCCGGGCCGCGCAACGGCACCGAATGGTTCACCACCCGTTCGGGGCGGCCGGTCCCGGTGGTCTGGATGGCCCGGTCGCTCGGCCCCACCGGCGCCACGCTGCTGTCGTTCGAGGATGCCGGCCATCGCGGCACGGGTGGGCCCGGGAATGAACGTCAGGCTGCCCGTAGGGCGGACACCCACGAAATCCGCACCCGGGCCCGAGTACGCGACGAGCTGTTCCAACAGGTGCACCAGCACTTTCGCGACCCGCAGTTCGGCGTGGCGCAGCTGGCCCGGGCCAACCATCTGTCGGTGCGCTCGGTCCAGGTGCTCTTCGCCGAGGTGGGCCGTACCCCGGGTGACGAGATCCGCTCGGCCCGGCTGGATTTCGCCCGCCAGCTGCTCGAACGCGGTGCCAGCGTTCGTTCTGCTTGCCACGACAGTGGTTTTAACGACCAAGGGACGTTTGCGCGCGCCTTCCGCCGTCGGTTCGGCGAATCACCGAGCGGGTTCGCCGGAAAGCGCTCCTGAGGCTCGAGGCACCGACGCGCGTTATTCGTGCGAGCGCCTCTGATCCCGGCGAGCGATAGGGCCCGACATTACCATCCGTATTCCAGCCTCCAGCAGATCCTGGGCGCTTCACGGCAAACAGTAGGGCCCTGTACTGCAGTATTAGGCTGCCTGACGTGAGCGATCTGGACCTACGTCGGCTGCGGTACTTCCTGATACTCGCCGAAGAGCTGAACTACGGCCGCGCCGCTGAGGTTCTTCACATGGCCCAGCCCGCGCTGAGCCGCGCCATCACAGCGCTTGAGCGGGATCTGGGCGTGACTCTTTTCAACCGCTCGAAATCAGGAACACGGCTGACCCCCGCCGGTGAACTCCTGCGCGGGGAGGCACGCCAGCTCCTGCTGGCGGCGGAGGTTGTTCTTCAGCGGCGCATGCGCCGGGCCGCTCGTGAGGGGCAAGAGCTCACCATCGCCTTCATGCCGGGCCTGATCGTGACGCCGGTCGCGCGTCAGCTGGAGGAGAAATGGCCCGGACTGCGGGTCCAGCTCACCCGCACCTCCTGGACCGGGCAGACTGCCGGCGTGCGGGACGGGCGTTTCGACGCCTGCTTCGCCCGTCGTCCCATCGATGACGAAAGGGGCCTGAACATTGTCCCCTTGTACGGAGAAACGTTCGTGGCGGCGATCTCGGGTGATCATCTGCTGGCCGGCCGGGACCAGGTACTGCTGAGCGACCTAGTGCGATGACCACGAACGTTGGCCGGGTCAGGCCGCGGTAGCGGCTTGACCTCGTGGTCGGCCCCAGCGCAGGCCTTTCTCGGCACGGATGCGTGCTCGTTCGCGGCGTTGAGCGGCCAGGATG